>JABARQ010000016.1:248165-250665 GCA_019186985.1 Prosthecobacter sp.
CCCTTTCACTGCGACCCTCCGAGGAGGGCATCCCTTCTTCCGAAGTTACGGGACTAGATTGCAGAGTTCCTTAACGAGGTTTCACTCTTACGCCTTGGTATATTCTACCCACCCACCTGTGTCGGTTTGCGGTACGGGCGGCCTTGGAAAGGGGCACAGGCTTTTCTAGCCGGTCGGATCAAGAAACCGGGATTGGATTGCTCCGCACCCTTCTGCCACTTTCAATCGGCATGTTCTCTCAATTTCCGGGAACCTGTACTTTGACCAAAGCCGGTGCAGGAATATTAACCTGCTGTGCATCGCCTACGCCAGATGGCCTGGACTTAGCTCCCGACTAACCCTGGGACGAAAATCGTTGCCCAGGAAACCTTGGGTTTACGGCGGACGGGGATTTCACCCGTCTTAACGTTACTTATGTCTGCATCCTCACTTCTGTGAACTCCACTGTCAGTCGCCTTCAAGCTTCGACGCTCACAGAACGCTCCCCTACCAAAGCACGAGCCTTGACTCATGCAGTCCAGAGCTTCGGTATAACGCTTATCGCCAATCATTTTCGGCGCGAGATCTCTCGATGAGTCAGCTATTACGCACTGTTTAAATGGTGGCTGCTTCTAAGCCAACATCCTCACTGTCAAAGAAATCTCACTTCCTTTCCACTGAGCGTTATTTAGGCACCTTAGCTGCTGAGCTGGGCTGTTTCCCTTTCGACTATGAAGCTTATCCCCCACAGTCTTACTGCCATGCTTCGTTCGAGGGTATTCGGAGTTTGATTGAGTTTGGTAGGCGGGTATGCCCCCTAGCTCATTCAGTGCTCTACCCCCCTCGATAAGCGCATGACGCTGCACCTAAATACATTTCGGGGAGAACCAGCTATTACGGGGTTTGATTAGCCTTTCACCCCTACCCACAGCTCATCCGAGGACGTCTCAAGGTCCACCAGTTCGGTCCTCCACGTCGTATTACCAACGCTTCGACCTGGCCATGGGTAGATCACCACCGCTTCGGGTTCAGCCCGTGCAACTTAGCGCCCTATTCGGACTTGCTTTCGCTCCGCCTCCGCCCCAGAAGGGCTTAGGCTTGCTACACAGACTGACTCGCAGACTCATTTTGCAAAAGGCACGCCATCACCGGACAAGCCGGCTCTGACACCTTGTAGGTATGTGGTTTCAGGTACTATTTCACTTCGCTCACGGCGGATCTTTTCACCTTTCCCTCGCGGTACTTGTTCACTGTCGGTCACTGACGAGTATTTAGCCTTATGCCGTGGTCGGCACAGATTCACACGAAGTTTCACGTGTATCGTGTTACTCAGGGAGTCCCTAGGCGGTTTCAAGCTTTCGGTTACGGGTCTCTCACCCTCTGTGGAGCGCCTTTCCATACGCTTCACCTAGCTATCGACCTGCCATGTCGGGCCCCTACAACCCCGGAAGAAAAATCCTCCGGTTTGGGCTGTTCCGCTTTCGTTCGCCACTACTGACGGAATCGATTCTCTTTCTTTTCCTCACCCTACTGAGATGTTTCACTTCAGGTGGTCTTGCGAATCCGCTCCTATGTATTCAGAGCGGAACAATACGGTATGAACCGTATTAGGTTACCCCATTCGGAAATTCCCGGGTCACAGCCTATTTGCGGCTATCCGAGACTTATCGCAGCTTACCACGTCCTTCATCGCCTGTCAGTGCCAAGGCATCCACTACATACCCTATATATCTTGCATTGCTTGATCCATTTCTGGTGTTGCCGTTTCCGGCAACGAAATTGTTTTCAAGCAAGCGTGTCGCTGCCACCATGACGGCGCAGCTTTCTGGCTCTATGTAAAATTGTTTTATTTACCCTGTATGCAGTTGTCAAAGAACCTCGGATTTCGGAGAACAGTGATGAGCTTGAGAGTGGTGGGCAGGACTGGACTCGAACCAGTGACCCCCGCCTTATCAAGGCGGTGCTCTAACCAACTGAGCTACATGCCCATTTGATTCACTTCTCAGAGGAGAGTGAGTGTTGGTGGAGGTAAGGAGACTCGAACTCCTGACATCAAGCTTGCAAAGCTAGCGCTCTACCAACTGAGCTATACCCCCGCTCACGGGAATGTGAAAAATCAAAAGCTAAATAGTGCGCTGCGTGCGGAACGCGCAAAAGGTTTGTTTGTGAACAATTTCTTGTTTCACGCACCTGTGCAGCTTGCGCTGACGAGGTGTCGACCTTGTCCACATGATTGGCGTGAGGGCCAGTGGACAATACTCCATAGAAAGGAGGTGATCCAGCCGCAGGTTCCCCTACGGCTACCTTGTTACGACTTCATCCCAGTCACCAGTCTTGCCTTAGGGCACTGCCTCCTTGCGGTTGGCGCATGCACTTCGGGCGAAACCAGCTCCCATGATGTGACGGGCGGTGTGTACAAGACCCGGGAACGTATTCACGGCGCCGTAGCTGATGCGCCATTACTAGCGATTCCGACTTCATGGAGTCGAGTTGCAGACTCCAATCTGAACTGAGCCCAGTT
>JABARQ010000017.1 GCA_019186985.1 Prosthecobacter sp.
GGGGCGACTGCCGGCGGAGGCGTATCTGAGGTGCCGGGTGAGGTATTTCACGGATGGTGAGGTGGTGGGGAGCCGGGGGTATGTGAACGGGGTGTTTGAGGCGGAGAGGGGGAGGTATGGAGCGAGGCGGAAGACGGGGGCACGGCTGATGGCGGGGCTGTCGAGGGATGAGAAGCTGTATGCCCTGCGCGACCTCAAGGTCGACAAGGTCGGCTGAGGTGGTTTTTCGTGGAATTGTCAGCTCCGTCGCGGCGGTCCTTGTTTAGCTTGGCCGTGAAAATCTGACCGGCAGGTCTTGGGGGCGGGGCTCATTCATCTACAAAAAGCTGGAACGACGTCCAGGCCGCCGCATCGTCGCTGCATGTTCGTCTGGTCCAAGTTATCCTCTGAAAAGTGGTCCGATGCCTGGGAAGAGCGATTTTCCGGCAATCCCGCCCTCAATCTCGTCATCACCACCGTCCCTGGCAGGGCCACCATTCGCGTGGAGGCTTATGCGGAGAAGCGGAAGGATGTCGAGACGATCCGCAAGGAGTGGGGCGGCAGTGTGCGTGAGGTGAAGCAGCAGAACTGGGCGGCGCTTTCCAAGGAGCCCATGCCTGCCATCGCGGTGCGTGACCGACTGGTGATCGTCAGCGCCCGGACCGAGGCGGAGTTCAAGAAGGAAAGGCGAGCCCATGCCGGTCGTGAGGTCATCGCCATCCCCGCCGACATGGCCTTTGGCACGGGGCACCATGCGACCACAGCCACTGTGCTGAGGATGCTGGTGGATGCCGTGGACAAGCTCCAGGGCAGGCGCTGGACCATGGCCGACCTCGGCTGCGGCAGCGGCATCCTGGCCATCGCGGCCCGGAAACTAGGTGCCGCCAAAATCTGGGGCTGCGACTTCGATCCCAAGGCGGTGCAGGTCTCCAGGGAGAACGCGGAGCGCAATCAGGCTGCGGGCATCAAGTTCACCAAGACGGATGTGCTGGCCTGGGAACCGAAGGAACAGTGGGACATCGTGGCGGCGAATATTTTTGCCGACATCCTGGAACAGGGTTTTCCCCAGATTGTCCGGGCCGTGAAACCCGGTGGTGTGCTCCTGGCCTCGGGTATTTTGAAGACCCAGGCGGGTCCCTGCCTGAAGGTCGCTGAATCTTGTGGAATCCACTGGGAACGGATTGTCACCAAGGGCAAATGGACCACCGCCTTTGGCCGGAAACAGGGCTGAAGCCGTCATCCCTGTGGTGTCTTCGCAGTGACAGAAAGTCTGTCTCAGCAAAAAACGTGCGTCCCGGACGAAGCGTGCTTAACTCCATGTCCCATCACCATGGACCCATTGATTCAACTCCTCGCCATCAACTCCAACCGCTCCACCGCTGAGCTGTCTGGAATCCTCAGCCTCACGGAAGACGAAGTTCGCGCCCGCGTCGCCGCCGCCGAGGCCGATGGCACGATCCTGGGTTACAACGCCGTCGTGGACCGCCAGAAGGCCGGTCACCGCGGCGTCACCGCGCTGGTGGAGGTGAAGATCACCCCCGAGAAGGAGGGCGGCTTTGACCGCCTTGCCCGCCGCATCGCCAAGTTCGACCAGGTGCGCGAATGCTTTCTCATGAGCGGCGGCTATGACCTCGCCATCCTTGTGGAGGGCAAGGACCTCCTTGATGTGGCGAACTTCATCGCCGAAAAGCTCAGCACCATCGGCGGCGTGCTGTCCACCGCCACGCACTTCCAGCTGAAGGCCTACAAGCAGGCCGGCTTCCTGGTCAATGCCGCCGGTGACGAGGAGCGCCTCCCCGTCAGTCCCTGATCCACGTCCCTGAGCCCCAGCCTTCAGATCAAGCCCAGCCTCATGGACTATTCCAACAAACTATGTACCCAGATCCAGGACCTGCCGCGATCTGGCATCCGTGACTTCTTTGAGCTCGTCATCGGCAGAAGTGACGTGATCTCACTCGGCGTCGGCGAGCCTGACAAGTCAACCCCCTGGCCCATTCGCGAGGCGGTCATCCGCTCGCTCGAGAAGGGCCAGACCTCCTACACCTCCAACCTCGGCCTCGAGCCGCTGCGCGTGCTCATCAGCGAGTACGTCGAGAAGCAGTTCCGCGTCACCTACGATCCGAAGACCGAGATCCTGGTGACGGTGGGCGTGTCCGAGGCACTCGACCTCGCCTTCCGCGCCGTGCTCAATCCCGGCGACGAGGTGATTTATCACGAGCCCTGCTACGTCAGCTACAGCCCGAGCATCAAGATGGCCTACGGCGTGCCCGTGGTCGTCAACACCCGCGAGGAGAACAACTTCGCCCTCATGGCAGCGGACGTGGAGAAGGCCATCACGCCGAAGACCAAGGTCATCGCCCTCAACTTCCCCACCAACCCGACCGGTGGCATCATGCCGCCCGAGGAGCTGGAGAAGATCGCCGCCCTGGCCGTGAAGCATGATTTGTTCGTCTTCACCGACGAGATCTACTGCGAGCTGCTTTACGACAACCGCCAGCACAAGAGCATCGTCGAGTATCCCGGCATGAGGGAGCGCACCGTGCTGCTGCATGGCTTCAGCAAGGCTTTTGCCATGACCGGCTGGCGACTTGGCTATGCCTGCGCCCCCGCACCGCTGCGTGAGGCCATGATGAAGGTGCACCAGTACTGCATGCTCTGCGCGCCGATCATGAGCCAGATCGCCGGCATCGAGGCCCTGAAGATGGGCGCCAGCGCCTACGAGGAGATGCGTCAGAGCTACGAAATGAGGCGCAACATCATCGTCGGCCGCCTGAACGGCATGGGCCTGCACTGCTTCAATCCCGGCGGGGCCTTCTACGTCTTCCCCGAGATCCGCAGCACCGGCCTGAGCTCGAAGGAGTTCGCCATCAAGCTGCTTGAGAAGAAGAGCGTCGCGGTTGTTCCCGGCAACGCCTTTGGCGCCGCCGGCGAGGGCTTTGTCCGCTGCTGCTATGCCACGGCGCCCGAGCTGATCGTCAAGGCCATGGACCTCATGGAGGAGTTTGTGAACGAAGTGCGCGCCGCCTGAGCGCGGTGGCAAGAGGCATGACCCGTCACGGAAGGCCCGGGCCTTCCGGCGGAGTCGTGCTGCACTCGGTCAACGTGATTGACGCATGCTGTGAAGGCCGGGCTTGAATGGCCCAGACACAAGGATGCAATGACCAAGGCAGGCTCAGTCATTGAAGACCCAGGTGTTGAGGCCGGGCGGCTGCGAACGCCTTTCAGGGGGGTCACGAGATGAAGCTCATGCCGGCTTTTGATTCATCCCAAATGACCCAGCCAGGCGGCGATGGAGGCCGGGGTTTGAAAATGCTCCCGTCGAATCTCGGCCACGGGAACACTGAGGCCAAGGCTGCGCTCGATCTGCAGCAGCAGCTGCATCAGCGCCAGGGAGTCGAGTCCGAGCGCGAAGAGGTCGCTGTCGGCCTGGAGGGCCTCCTCGGTTTCCACGACGTGATGTGTGTTCAGGATTTCGATGATGTGATCGGCGGTCATGCGGGCAGCGGGCCAGATCTCAGCACAAGCCGCTGTCGGCAGTCACGTCAAGCGCACGAATGTCGGCAGGACCGGCATGCGTGTGGGTCGAAACCTAAAACGTCCCACCAGCGCACAGGATCTTGGTCTTTCCTTTGAATCTGGAAATTCCAAGATCTTGTGATGCCACTTTGGTTGCAACACGGTCCTGTCATGCCCCATGAATACGATTTTCCGCCGATTGGCCGTTGCACGCCTGCCCAGGGCGTTTGGCCAACTTTTGATGGGAGCACGATCCTGTGGTGCACCGTCTGTGCGGATCAGCGTTGCTCTTGGTGTGCACAGGAGGCTGTCTTTGCTATCCTGCGTGAAGTCTGGTCCGATGCATGCAACGCTTGGCTTGTCGGTGACTTCCTGATCATGCCCGACCATGTGCACTTTTTCGCCACGCCCAAGAATGGGCCGTGGGTCGAGGTTGAAAGATGGACTGCCTTTTGGAAGGACCGTTTCAGCAAACGTACACCGGATCCTTCGTGGCGATGGCAGCGCGGCCTCTTTCACCATCGATTGCGAAGCGAACAGGACTATCTGGAAAAGGTCACCTACATGCATCAGAACCCGGTTCGAGCCGGACTCGTTCAGGCACCGGAATCGTGGGGATGGCAGTCCCGCATTCACATGATTCGCTGGTAAATCTGCCAGGATTGACCTCCGAGGCCGGCGAGGGGCTGGTAGGGCCGACCTGCGTGTCGGCCGAAGCCTTCGGGGGCGGGGCGAAGGTGGCTGAGGTCACGCTTGCTTGAGAAATGCATTAAGAACTTCGTGCCTCTGAGTCATCTTCCGCATCCAACAACGCTTTTTCGAGCTTTTTTAAACCGGAATCCGTTCCCTCCTTCAACGCAGCTCCGCGCCTCCGCCGCCCGCAGACATTTCAGACGCGACGCAGCGCGTCCCTACCCATGGTATGGCCGCCAAGCGTGCCGGCCCAAGCTTCCGGCTATGGACTCCTTCTTTTTTCTCCGTGAACATGTCCTGCGCCATGACGTTTTGTCCGATGATGTTTCGAATCCTTCTCACCTTCGGTTTGTTCATGTCCCTGACTTCATCCGTCCTTGCCCAGGCCGTTGCGACCTCCGCCCGCGTGCCTGGCTGGCCGGAACAGGTGATGCAGGTGGAGATTCCGGTGAGTGATGGGGCGATGCAGAAGGCGATGTGGTTTGCCCCGGCGAAGGCGGATAAGAAACCCCTGCTGATCGGGCTGCACACCTGGAGCAGCAGTTATTCTTCCGCCGGCGGGGATGCGGTGTATGCAGAGTGGTGCATCGCGCAGGGCTGGGCCTTTGTGCATCCGGACTTCCGCGGGCCCAACCGCACGCCTCAGGCCCTGGGCAGTGACCGGGCCGTGCAGGACGTTGTCGAGGCGGTGGCCTGGGCGAAGCAGCAGACGGCCGTGGACGAGCAGCGCATCTACCTCGTTGGCGTCAGCGGCGGCGGGCACATGGCGATGCTGATGGCCGGGCGGCATCCGGAGATCTGGGCTGCGGTCAGCGCCTGGTGCGGCATTGGCGACGTGGCCCGCTGGCATCAGGAGCACTCTCGCGACGGCAAGGAGGACCGTTATGCCCGCGACATCATCGGAGCGCTTGGCAGGGCACCGGTGAAGGATGACGCCGAGGCCTGGAGGCGTTCTCCGGAAAGCTGCCTGTCGAATGCCGCAGGCCTGCCGCTGGACATCGCGCATGGCATTCATGACGGACGCAGCGGCAGCGTGCCGTTTGAGCATTCGCTGCGCTGCTACAACCAGGTGGTGAAGCCGGAGGCGAGGCTGGATGCGGCGGGCATCCAGTCGTTTTATGCCACACAGAAGCTGCCTGAAGGCTGGCCTGCGGCGGGAGAGGATCCCTTGTTCGGCGAGCATCGTCCCCTGTTCCGGGCGGTCAGCGGCAACACGCGGGTGACCGTGTTTGAAGGCGGTCACGAGATCGTTCATCAGGCTGCCCTGAACTGGCTGGCCGCGCAGCGAAAGGGCTCGCCGCCCGTGTGGGAGGTGAAGGACTTCATCCCGCTCGACCCGCTGCGCAGCCAGAGCGGCAAATAAGGCTCGCGGTTTTGTCGCATCGTTGGTCAGGCCAGCACCTGCTTCACCACGCGCGCCGGATCGACGCCGGTGAGGCGGAAGTCGAGGCCCTGGGAGCGGAAGGTGAGCTTTTCGTGGTCGATGCCGAGCTGGTGCAGGAGTGTGGCGTGGATGTCATGGACATGCACCGGGTTCTCCACCGCGCCGAAGCCGAAATCGTCCGTCTGCCCGTAAGTCGTTCCGCCCTTGAAGCCGCCGCCCGCGAACCACATGGTGAAGGCGTCGATGTGATGGTTGCGGCCCGTGGACTCGCGCACCTCGCCCATCGGCGTGCGGCCGAACTCGCCCCCCCAGATGACGATGGTGTCGTCGAGAAGCCCGCGCTGCTTGAGGTCCTTCACCAGGGCGGCGCTGGCCTGGTCGATGTCACGGCATTTCTCCGGCAGATGCTTCTCCAGGTTTTCCGTGGGGCCGCCGTGGTGGTCCCAGTTGGTGTCGTAAAGCTGGACGAAGCGCACGCCGCGCTCGACGAGGCGGCGTGCGAGCAGGCAGTTGCGGGCGAAGCTGGTCTCCTTCGGATCCTTGATGCCGTACATGTCCAGCGTGGCCTGGGATTCGCCGGCGGTGTCCATCAGCTCCGGGGCGCTGGTCTGCATGCGAAAGGCCATCTCGTAGGCGTTGATGCGCGTGGTGATCTCCTGGTCGCCGGTTTCCTCCAGGCGCTTCAGGTTCAGGTCGCGCACCGCATCCACCACCTGCCGCTGCTGAACCGGGCTGATTTCAGAGGGCGTGGAGAGGTTGACGATGGGGTCGCCCTGATTGCGCAGGGGCACGCCCTGATAGGTGGTGGGAAGCACGCCGCTGCCCCAGAGCACCGCGCCACCGCGCGGGCCGCGGGGGCCGCTCTGAAGCACCACAAAGCCGGGCAGGTCATCGCATTCGCTGCCGAGGCCGTAGGTCACCCAGGCGCCCATGCTCGGGCGTCCGAACAGGCCGCTGCCGGTGTTCATGTAGAGCTTGGCGGGAGCGTGGTTGAACAGGTCGGTCTTGCAGGTCGAGATGATGCTGATGTCATCGACGATCCTGGCCGTGTGCGGCAGGTAGTCGCTGATCCAGGCGCCGGACTGGCCGTACTGCCTGAAGCCCGTGCGGGGGCCCAGGAGGTCCACGCGATGACTGCTGTCCATGAAGGCAAAGCGTTTGCCCTTTGTGTAACTCTCCGGGATCGGTTTGCCGTTCAGCTTTGCCAGCACCGGCTTGTATTCGAACATCTCAAGCTGTGACGGGCCGCCGGCCATGAACAGGAAGATGACGTTCTTGGCCCGGGCGGGAAAGTGGGTCTTCTTGGGGGCCAGCGCGGCGTCGCGCGCCATCAGGGATCCCAGGGCGAGCGAGCCGACGCCGACGCCGCAGCGGTTGAAGAAATGACGGCGGGTGTGCTTGAGAAGAGGAGGGGTCATGGCGGTCATTCCCGGGTGATGGTTTCGTCGAGGTTGAGCAGGACGCGGGCGGCGTTCAGCGTGTCGAGCTTCTTCAGCACGGCGAGTTCGTCAGGTCTGGCGCTGCGTGCGGTGCAGCGCATGAAGGCGGCTTCGAGGCCGTCCTTGCGGATGATCTTCTCCAGGGCGGTGGCGAACTCGAAGAAGCCGCTGTCATTCATGAGCGTGAGGGCCTGGAGGGGTGTGTTGCTGCGGATGCGACGGGTGCAGGTGCTGAAGCCTTCCGGGGCGTCAAACACCGTCAGGGAGGGCGGTGGCGAGGCGCGATAGACAAAGGTGTAAAGGCCTCGGCGGTAGCGGTCCTCGCCCTTGCTGACCGTCCACACACGCTTCACCTGGCCCTGGCCCATGACGCCGTCGGGGATGGGCGGATACACCGGAGGTCCGCCGAGCTTCGGTGACAGCAGGCCGCTGACCGTCAGGCATACGTCACGAACGACCTCGGCGTCGAGGCGCAGGCGTGACTGGCGTGCGAGCAGGTGGTTGCCGGGATCTTTTTCGGCAAGGTCCGCACGCATCGCGGAGCTCTGCCGGTAGGTCTGCGAGGTGACAATGAGGCGGTGCAGATCCTTGAGGCTCCAGTTTTTCGCCATGAACTCGGTGGCAAGCCAGTCGAGCAGCTCGGGATGACTGGGCAGCGTGCCCTGCGAGCCGAAGTCGTTCTCCGTTTCGACGATGCCACGGCCGAAATACTGCTGCCAGACACGGTTGACGATGACGCGTGCGGTGAGCGGATTCTTCGGGCTGACCAGCCAGCGGGCGAGGTCAAGGCGGTTTGCCTGGGCGGGGTTGCCTTCAAACGGATGCAGGATCTGCAGCGTGCCCGGCTTCACCTCCTCGGCCGGACGGGTGAAGTCGCCCTTGATGAAGACGTGGGTCTTGCGCGGCTTGGGCAGCTCCTTCATCACCAGCGTTGTCGTGCCCTGGTTGAGGAGGACCTCGAGCTCCTTGTAGCGGTCGTTCAGGATGCGCAGAGGGTCGCTGGGCGGCGCAAACACGCCGAACAGGGCGAGGTTGTCATTGAGCGATCGTTTGTTCGCGGGTTTTTCGACGGCCTTTTTCACGGCCCCTGAAAGCTTCTGGCGGAACCCGGGCGCCATCTCCTTCTCCCAGGCCGTGACCTCGGCGTAGCGTTCCTTCACCAGGGCCTGGAGCTTTGCCTCGGCCTGCTTGTGCTCGGCGGCGAGGGCTTTCACGTCCACCTTGGGATCGAACACCTTCATCGTGGGCTCGTCCTGGTTGTTCAGGAAGGCGAAGAGCTGATAGTACTCCTTTTGCGCAATGGGGTCGAACTTGTGGTCGTGGCACTGCGCGCAGCCCACGGTGAGGCCCAGCCAGACGCTGCCGGTGGTGGCGACACGGTCAAAGACGCTGTCGATGCGGAACTGCTCCTTGTCGATGCCGCCCTCCTGGTTGATCTGGGTGTTGCGATGGAAGCCTGTGGCGATGATCTGGCTCTCCCTGGCCTTGGGAAGAAGGTCGCCGGCCAGCTGCTCGATGGTGAACTGGTCAAAGGGCATGTCCTGATTGAGGGCGTCGATGACCCAGTCGCGGAACTTCCAGATCTGACGCGGTGCGTCGATGGAGTAGCCGTTGGAGTCCGCATAACGCGCCTGATCGAGCCACCAGCGGCCCCAGCGTTCGCCATAATGGCGGCTGGTCAGCAGCTGTTCCACGGTTTCGCGATACTTGGAATCGGACCATGAAGACAGCGCCTGCAAGTCGGCAGAAGACGGAGGCAGGCCGGTGAGGTCGAGGAAAATTCGCTTTAGCAGCGTGGCGGGGGCGGCTTCGGGGGACGGCTTCAGGCCTTCCCGGGCGAGCCGAGCCTGGATGAAGCGGTCGATGGGATGGGCAGCGCCATTGACGACGGGCGGCTGCACGCGTCTGGGGGGCTCGAAGGCCCAGTGGCGCTGGTAGGTGGCGCCTTGTTCGATCCAGGCCTTGAGGATGGCGCGTTGTCCTGCGTTGAGCGGCGGCTTGTGCGACTTGGGCGGAGGCATGACCTCGTCCTTGTCATCGCTGATGATGCGCAGCCAGGCGTCGGATTTGGCGGGGTCACCCGGCACGATGCCACGCGCGCCGTCGCGGTCCTCAATCGCGCCTTCAAAGGTGTCGAGCCGGAGATCGCCCTCACGGTGCTTGGGGTCGAAGCCATGGCAGGCGAAGCAGTTTTCCGAGAGGATGGGCCGCACATCGCGGTTGAACTCGATCTTCGACGGCAGCGCGGCGGCGAGCGAGGCCAGTGGCAGGAGGGAGGAGATGAGGAGGCAGCGAGACATGCGGACGCCCCTAGTAACGTCGGAAGGGGCCGGTGTCTGGCTTGTGATATGAGCGCGAATGCCTGTCAAATCCGGCTGCTGCCGCCGCTCTCCCTGTTACCAGGAACGTGCTGTCTCCAGGTTTTTGCGGAAGCCTTCGCGCACGAGGGAGAGGTCGGAATCCATGGCCAGCCAGGTGAAGCCCAGGGACTTCAGCTTTTCCTTGTCATCGGCATGCCGGACCAGGATGCCGCTGCCCTTGCCATGACTGTGCGCCGCACTGACGATGCCGGTGACGCATTCATCGAAGCTTTTCGGCGACTGGCGCGCCCTGAGGTCGAAGGAGAGGTCGGCGGGGCCGATGAAGAGGGCGTCGATGCCCTCCACGGCCGCGATGGCCTCGGCGTTGGCGACGCCTTCAACCGTTTCAATCTGGGCCAGGATGACGGGCCTGGGCGGAGTGTGGTCGCCGGGCAGCCGCATTCCATAGCCATAGGCGCGTACGGTGCGTGAGACGCCGCGGTGGCCGCGTGGCGGGTAGTGGGCGCAGCGCACACAGTGCTCCGCCTCGGCGGCCGTGTTGACATGCGGCACCATGATGCCATGGGCGCCCCAGTCGAGGACCCTGCCGATGAGGTCGGAATGAGGGGCGCTGACACGCACGATGGCGAGCGTGCCGTCGCTGAGGGCACGTAGCTGGTTAGGCAGGGCTGCCTCGGATTCACAGCCGTGCTCGAGGTCGATGAGGACCCAGTCGAAGCCGCATTCGGCGGCGAGTTCGGCGACTGCGGGCGAGCCAAGGGAGAGGAAGGTGCCGATGTGGGGCTTCATGGGCTGAGGATGCCTGGGGTGGAAGCCTCGCGCAAGCCCCGCAGGGCAAGGCTGAGGCGTGACAGGGTGGTTTCACGCAGGCGGGAGCCTGAGGAGCCGCTGCCGATCAGGAAGAAGCCGTCATCGCGTTCGAAGTAACCCGCGCCGACGCGGATGACGGATTTGACGATCATGTTGCGCAGCAGGTGGAGCCAGAAGCGACGAAGGTGCTCCTCCGGCAGGGGGCGCAGGCTTTCATAGCCCTCGAAGGCACGGTGAAGAAAGGCGGCGTCATGGAAGCAGGCGAGCAGAGACAGGTCATCCATGGGGTCGCCGCTGATGGCGTCATCGAAGTCGATGAAGGCGGCGATGTGATCCGGGTCGCCGAGGATGTTCCAGAGGGCGAGATCCTTGTGGACGAGGCAGCCCTGGGAGATGTTGAGCAGGGCCTCGTGGCCGGCGATTTCGCGGAGGATCTCGCCTCGTTGGTCAGGCGAGAGAAACCGGTGTTCGACCAGGAAGCCGAGGTGTTCGTCGAGCCGCAGGTGAAAGTAGTCCGCGTAGGCCGGGTGGAAGCCCCGCAGCCCGTCGTCCAGGATGCCGAAGCCCGGCGGGCGGATGGTCTGCCAGCGGGCCACCGAGGCACCGATGTCAAAGGCGATCGTCGAAGCATTCAGGAGACCCTGCTTGTGCCAGTGGTTGAGATCGGGGAAGGGGATGCGTTCCAGCGCCTGCCAGGCGAAGGGGACGCGGGAGCGGCCTGCATCGCAGGCGAAGACCTTCGGCGTGGGGACGCCTGTGGCGCGGACCAGGTCGAGAACCCGGGACTCGACGGCGAGGTGCGCGTCCTGCTCCGGGCCGTTTTCGACGCGGATGAACAGAGCAGCCTCCGCTGTGTTGGCAAAGTAAGTTAGGTGATTCCCCTGTCCGCGGGCGGGATGAAGGGTGGCACGGGCTCCGAGATGATCCTGGAGGGCCTGGTGAAGCTGCTCCTGCAATCCATGGGAGGGTTCATTCCGGGACCGGGTGCCGTGGAAGGCGGCGGGGCGGTCGCACTTCCAGTAATGGATGTCGCGGCGGCTCATGTCAGGCATCCGGCGTGCGGCGCTTCCACCAGGCGGCGAGCAGGCCGCCGATGACATTTTGCAGGACACCGCTGAAGACGCAGGCGGCGGCGGCCAGGGGCATGGCGGGGAAGTGTTCACGGGCCAGTGATGCCGCCATGCCGCCGTTCTGCATGCCCACCTCGATGCTGACCGTGCGGGCGACGGACTCAGGATAGCGCAGCAGCTTGGAGAGTGTGTAGCCGACGCCGAAGCCGAGCAGGTGGAGGAGGAAGGTGGCGATGGCGAGCCTGCCAAAATGGGTGGCGATGGCATCCGCGCTGGCGGCCACGATGCCGCCGCTGACCAGGGTGAAGGCGAGCACGGCGACGGTGGGGCCGCAGGCGCCGATCCTGTCGGCGGCTCGCGGCAGCTTCCAGCGGACGAGGACGCCGAGAACGACGGGTGCGACGGTGAGCTGAAGGGCGGAGAGGCAGAGGCCCCAGGCGTCGACGGGCACATATTTTCCCGCCAGGGCGCTGGTCCAGGTCGGTGTGAAAATGAAGGCGAGCAGCGTGGAGAAGAGTGTCAGGACCACGGAGAGCGCCACGTTGGCGCGGGCGAGGTAGCTGATCATGTTGGAGGCCATGCCGCCCGGGCAGCTTGCCACCAGGATCACGCCGACGGCGAGGCCGGGATCGAGGCCCAGCAGATGGGCGACCAGCCAGCCGGAGAGCGGCATGATGGTGTACTGCGCGATGAAGCCGAGCACCACGCTGCCGGGCATGCGCGCGATGGCCTTGAAGTCGTCCAGGCTGAGCGTCAGGCCCATGCCGAGCATGGAGGCGGCGAGCGACCAGAAGATCCAGGGCTTGTCGAACCAGAGCATGGTCTGCGGCCTGCAGAAGGCGATGACGGCCAGGCCGAGGAGCCAGACGGGGTAGAGGTTGTTGAACCAGGTGAAGAAGCGCTGCATCGGCTGGGCGGTAAGGAGGAGGGTGATCAAACGCGGGCCATCGGTGCTTTTCCACGTCGGCGGGACATAAAGCCAAGGTTATGTTAACCCATGGGCCTCCATGAAGACCGGGCGCTTCCAGACGGGCACGCGGGTCTTGACCTCCTTCAGGTACCACCGGCAGAGTTCGAAGGCCTCCGCGCTGTGTCTGGTGCGCACCCTGATGATGATGGAGGGTTGTTCGGCGGCGACGAATCCCAGGCGGTGCTGGATGAAGACTTCATGCGGCCCGTGTTCACGGCGTCCCTGCTCGACCAGGCTGGCGAGCATCTTCTCGGCCATCGGGGCATAGGCGCTGTAGTCGATGCCGGAGATCGGCCGGCCGTCCTCGATGCCGCGGACGGTGCCGAGGAAACGCACCTCGGCGCCCTCGCCAGGGGCGAACGGAGGCGTTTCGGCAACGGGGATGGGATCGGTGGACAGCAGGAAGTCGGGCACGCCGGGATGGAAGCAAGAATCAGAGGTTCATCCAGCGCGGGATGAATTTCTCGGTGCACACGGCACGGCCTGTCCGGAATCCCCCGTCGCCGGATGGAAAAAGAGGACGGGCAGGGGATGGTGCGCCTGACTGGCCTGCGGACGCCATGTGGTGAATATCATTTAGTTAGGTGAGTGAAGGCCTTTTTCACGTGGGTCAGACATGCATGCGGATGTGGCGGCTGGCATTGCCCGGAGGCCGGGTGTCAAAACCCCCTTGCAAGGCTATACGCGGGTCTGTGGCGGCGTGCGAACTATGCATGTCACAAGACAAGAACCATGATCCACAAGACCGACACAAACCTGACTATGATCCTGCTCGCCGGACTGCTTGCGGGTCCGTTTCTCACCTGCTGCCACAAGGCGGAGAGCCATGCGGAGGCCGAGGAGCATCACGAGGAGGGCAGGCTGATCGTGACACGTCCGATGAAGAAGGACGCCGTCGTCACCCGTGATTACGTCTGTCAGATCCGCTCCTGCCGGAACATTGAAATGCGGGCTCTGGAGCGTGGCTACCTGGAGTCCGTTCACGTCAAGGAGGGACAGCTGGTGAAGGCGGGCGAGCCGATGTTCAAGATCCTGCCGCTTGTGTATCAGGCCGAGCTGAAACGTGCGGAGGCCGAGGCGCAGGCCGCCCGTGTGGAGTATGAAAACACCAAGCGGCTGGCGGACAACAAGGTGGTCTCCGACACCGAGCTCGCGCTGTCGAAGGCCAAGCTGGAGAAGGCGCAGGCGGAGGTGAACCTTGCCCAGACGCATCTGGGTTTCACGGACATCAAGGCGCCGTTCCAGGGATTGATGGACCGGCTGCTCCTCCGGCAGGGAAGCCTGGTCGAGGAGGGCGACCTGCTCACCACCCTGTCCGACAACAGCGAGATGTGGGTTTACTTCAACATGCCTGAGGCGGAGTACCTGGAGTATGCCTCGGAATCCAGGCCGGAGGACCAGAAGAAGGTCAGCCTGGTGATGGCCGACGGCAGGGTCTTCGGCCATGAGGGCCGGATCAACGTCATCGAGGCGGAGTTCAACAACGAGACCGGCACCATCCCGTTCCGCGCCGACTTTCCAAATCCTGAAGGCTTGCTGAGGCATGGCGAGACCGGCAACATCCGGATGAAGAAGACGGTCAAGGGCGCCGTGCTGATCCCGCAGAAGGCCACCTTTGAAATTCTCGACCACCACTACGTTTTTGTCGTGGGCAAGGACGGCGTCCTGACACAGCAGCGCGTGCACATCAGCGAGGAGCTGGAGGACCTGTTCGTCATCAGCGGCGGGATCACGGAGAACGACAGGATCGTGCTTGAAGGAATCAGGCAGGCGAAGGCCGGCAGCAAGGCCGAGTATGAGCTTGAGGAGCCCGAGGAGGCCTTCAAGAAACTGAAGCTGCACGCGGAATAACCCGGAGGAGGCCAAACCCATGTTCACCAAGATTCTGCACAGGCCCGCGCTGGCCATTGTGATCTCCCTGATCATCCTGTTTCTCGGGGGGCTATCCATTGTCACCCTGCCCATCTCCCAGTTCCCGGACGTCGCGCCGGTTGTGGTGATGGTCACCCTCGACTACCCGGGCGCGAGCGCCAAGGTGCTCGAGGAGTCCTGCCTCATCCCGCTGGAGCGCTCGATCAACGGCGTGCCCAACATGAAATACATGACCTCCGACGCCACGAGCGCCGGCGAGGCGACGATCCAGGTGATCTTCCACATGGGAACTGATCCGAACCAGGCGACGGTGAACGTGATGAACCGGGTGAACCAGGTGATGAGCCGCCTGCCTCCGCTCGTCCAGCGCGAGGGCGTCATCGTCAACAACCTGACGCCTAACATGCTGATGTACGTGAACCTGTACAGCACGGACAAAAACGCGGACATGCAGTTCCTGTTCAACTACGGCTACATCAACCTGATCCCGGAGCTGAGCCGCATCCGCGGCGTGGGCTCCGCGAAGATCCTCGGCACGCGCCAGTATGCGATGCGCGTGTGGCTGAAGCCCGACCGCATGAGGGCCTACAACATCTCGACGGAGCAGGTCATGAAGGCGCTGGCCGAGCAGAGCGTGATCGGGTCGCCGGGGCGCATCGGCCGCGCGGACAGCAAGGACTCGCAGTCGCTCGAGTACGTGCTCACCTATGTCGGGCGCTACAACGAGGTGGACCAGTATAAGGACGTCATCCTGAAGGCCACGGAGAAGGGCGAGCTGCTGCGTCTGAAGGACGTGGCCACCGTGGAACTCGGCAGCGAGTTTTACGACCTTTATTCCGACCTCGACGGCCATCCCTCCGCCGCCATCGTGATCAAGCAGAGCTACGGCAGCAACGCCCACGAGGTCATCAAGGAGATCAAGGCCAAGCTGGCCGAGTTCAAGGAGAAGTCGTTCCCGGCCGGCATGGACTACAAGATCAGCTATGACGTCTCCAGCTTCCTGGACGCCTCGATCGAAAAGGTGCTGCACACGCTGCTGGAGGCCTTCGTCCTCGTCGCGCTCGTGGTGTTCATCTTCCTGGGGGACTGGCGTTCGACGCTGATCCCGACCCTGGCGGTGCCGGTGTCGCTGATCGGCGCCTTCTTCCTCATGCAGATGTTCGGGGTGACCATCAACCTGATCACCCTGTTCGCCCTGGTGCTGGCGATCGGCATCGTGGTGGACGACCCCATCGTCGTGGTGGAGGCCGTGCATGCGAAGATGCACGGCACGACGCTGACCCCTTACAAGGCGACGCAGCAGGTCCTGCACGAGATCTCGGGTGCGGTGATCGCCATCACGCTGGTGATGACGGCGGTGTTCGTGCCGGTGACCTTCATGACCGGGCCGGTGGGTGTGTTTTACCGGCAGTTTTCCATCACCATGGCGGTGGCGATCATCCTTTCGGGCGTCATGGCCCTGACACTGACGCCGGTGCTGTGCGCGATGATCCTGCGCAGGACGGACCATCACCATGCGCCACGCGGGCCGGTTGCCTGGCTGCTGGGCCTCTTCAACAAGGTGTTCGACCGGGTGACGGGCGTTTATGCAGGGCTGCTGCGCCGGATTGTGCACCGCTGGGGGCTGACCTTTGCGGCGCTGGCCCTGGCCGGGGCGGCGATCTACCACATCAACAAGGACCTGCCCGCCGGTTTCATCCCGGCGGAGGACCAGGGAATGATCTATGCCATCATCCAGACTCCGCCCGGGTCGACACTTGAGCGCACGTATGCAAAATCCACGGAGCTTCAGCATGTCGCCAGAGGTGTTGAGGGCGTTGAGTCCGTGTCATCCCTGGCCGGCTACGAGGTGCTGACCGAGGGGCGTGGTTCCAACGCGGGCACCTGCCTGATCAATCTGAAGCCCTGGTCCGAGCGCAAGATGACCGCGCCGCAGATCATCGCGGAGCTTGAAAAGCGCTGCCGGGAGATCGCCGGGGCGACCCTTGAGTTCTATGAGCCGCCGGCGGTTCCGGGCTACGGCGCCGCAGGCGGCTTCTCGCTGCGGCTTCTCGACAAGACCAACACGGGCGACTACGACCGCCTGCAGGTCGTGAACAACGAGTTCATGGAGGCGCTGCACAAGCGCAAGGAACTGCGCGGCCTGTTCACCTTCTTCAGCGCGAACTACCCGCAGCATGAGCTGGTCATCGACAACAAGGTGGCGATGCAGAAGGGGGTCTCGATCGGCAAGGCGATGGAGAACCTGTCCATCCTCATCGGCAGCACCTATGAGCAGGGGTTCATCAAGTTCGGCCAGTTCTTCAAGCTCTACGTCCAGGCGGACCCGAAGTACCGAAGGCTGCCGAAGGACCTCAAGGACCTGTATGTGGCGAACGAAAAGGGTGAAATGGTGCCTTATTCAGCCTTCATGACGCTGAGGCCCAAGCAGGGGCTGAACGAGATCACGCGCTACAACGCCTACCCGGCCCCGTCCATCCAGGGCGCGCCGGCGGAGGGATACAGCAGCGGCGACGCCATCAAGGCCATCCAGGAGGTGGCCGCGAAGACCCTGCCGCGTGGTTATGACATCGGCTGGGCCGGGCTTTCCTTTGACGAGGCTGGCCGCGGCAACGAGGCGCTGTACATCTTCATCATCGTGCTGATGTTCGTCTATCTGGTGCTGGTCGGCCAGTATGAGAGCTTCATGCTGCCGCTGGCCGTGATCCTGTCGTTGCCGATTGGCGTGATGGGCTCGTTCCTGCTGCTGAAGAGCATGGGCCTTGACAATGACATCTACGCCCAGGTCGGCCTGATCATGCTGGTGGGCCTGCTTGGCAAGAACGCCATCCTGATTGTCGAGTTCGCCACCCAGCGGCATCATGAGGGGCTGGGCGTCCTTGAGGCCGCGATTGAAGGGGCCAGAGTTCGCTTCAGGCCGATCCTGATGACCTCGTTCGCCTTCATCGCCGGCATGGTGCCGCTGCTTCGGGCCAGCGGGGCCGGTGCGATCGCCAACAAGACCATCGGCGCGTCCGCGGCCGGAGGCATGCTCCTTGGAACCGTGATGGGGCTGCTCGTGGTGCCCGGGCTTTATTACATCTTCGCCAAGCTTTCGGACCGCGGGAAGCTGCTGCCTGACGAGCATGACAGGCCGTTGAGCGAACTCGGCGAGTATGACTGAAACTCAAACACGACCACGATCATGAAACCTTTGATGAAGACCTTTTCCTGCCTGGGCGCCGCCGGCTTTTTTCTGCTGCTGCAGGGATGCGCCTCCCTGCGCCGGGAGCCGCTGCCCTCCAGCGAGCCGCCCCTGCCTGCGGGCTACCCGTCGTCCGGCGCTTCGTCCGGCGGCGCCCTGGCCGGGTGGCGTGAGTATTACAAGGATCCCGACCTTGTCTCCCTCATCAGCACCGCCCTCGACAACAACCAGGAGCTGAGCATCCTGATGCAGGAGATCGCCGTCTCCAAAAGCGAGGTGAAGGCCCGCAAGGGGGCGATCTTTCCCTTCTTGACGCTGGGTGGAGGCGCCGGACTCGACAAGGTTGGCCGGTTCACCCGTGATGGAGCCGTGGAGGAGAACCGGGCCAATGAGATCAAGGACGGCAGGGCGATTCCCTCACCGACGCCGAACTTCGGGTTTTCCGCCGACTTTGACTGGGAGGTGGACATCTGGAGGAAGCTGCGCAACGAGCGTGACGCGGCCATCAAGCGTTATCTTGCCACGCAGGAGGGCCGGAACTTCATGGTCACGCACATCGTGTCCGAGATCGCCGGTTCCTACTATGAGCTGATGGCGCTGGACAACCAGCTTTCCATCCTCAAGCGCACCATTGAGATTCAGCAGAACGCGCTGAAGGCCGTGAAGCTGCAGAAGTCCGCTGCAAAGGTGACTGAGCTGGCGGTGAGGCGTTTTGAGGCGGAGGTGCTCAAAAATCAGAGCCGCCAGTTCGCCATCCAGCAGCAGATCACGGAGACGGAGAACCGCCTCAACTACCTGGCGGGTCGTTATCCCCAGCCGGTCCGGCGAAATTCGGTGGGCTTCGACAAGCAGATGCTTCCCGCGATTCAGGCGGGGCTGCCTGCGCAGCTTCTGCGGAACAGGCCGGATGTTCGGCAGGCCGAGATGGAGATGGCTGCGTCGGGCCTTGAGATGAAGGCAGCGGCCGCGCGTTTTTATCCGTCGTTGAACATCTCCGCCGCCCTGGGGCTGCAGTCCTTCACGCTGTCCTCCATGTTCCGCACTCCGGAATCGATGATCTACGGGGTGGCTGCGAACATGGCGGCGCCGTTGATCAACCGAAGCGCGATCCAGGCAGCCTACAACGGGGCCAGCGCGCGCCAGGTGGCCGCCATCTACAAGTATCAGCAGACCGTGTTGAAGGCCTACGTCGAGGTGGTCAACCAGCTTGCCCTGATCCGCAACCTGGGGCAGGGCTATGAATACAAGAGCCGCCAGGTGCAGGCGATGGCGGACTCCATCACGCTGGCGGGCCAGCTGTTCAACTCAGCGCGGGCGGACTACACCGAAGTGCTGTTCACGCAGCGTGACGCCCTGGAGTCACGAGTGGACCTGATCGAAATGAAGCAGCAGCAGCTCAGCGCCTATGTGAAGGCCTACAAGGCCCTTGGTGGCGGCTCATCCGCCACGCTGGCGGGTTTGCCATGAGCAAGAGGGAGGTCATGGCTTTGATCCAGCCAGCCGGCCCCGGGCCTGCATGAGTTCACGCAACAAGGGGTTCGGAAACCGTCGGCTTTGAGTGATGGCATAAAAGGACTCCTTGATCTCCGGGAAGCGATGGCGTTCGACCAGTTGTCCACCCTCGAGTTCATCTCGGACGACCACGGGTGGCACGAGCGTGACGCCGTCGGTCTCCCTGGCCATGAGGCGGAGCATGGCCATGTCGTCAACTTCCGCGGCGATGACGGGACGGATGCCGCTAAGGTCCATGAGCAGGTCGAAGGCCGTCCGGATGCTGCTTTCGAGGCTTGGCAGAACCACGGGAGTCGTCCGCAGGTCCTCCGGGAATCGGAAGGGCTTCAATCCGCGCCTCCGTCGGCCGACCAGGCTGACAGGCTGCTCGTCCAGAAGATGGCAGTGCCAGCCGCTCTCGGCATCCCTCTTCATGGCGGTGTTGGAGAGGACCACGTCGAGGGTGTGTGCATGCAGCCTGGCCAGCAGCTCACGGATAGAGCCGGAGTGGACGATCAGCTCGACATCCTCCCTGGTGGTGAGAGGCCTGAGGAAGCTCATCTGGAAGTTGCGAGAGAGGTTGGACGTGGCGCCCACGCGCAGCAGGCTGCGGCTTCTTGAGGTGCGATGGCGCAGCAGGTCCACCAGCTCCTCGCCGCTGCGGAAGATGGAGTCCGCGTATTCCAGGGCGATGCGCCCGGCCTCGGTGAGCACGAGCGACTTGCTGCGTCGCTCAAAAAGCGGATGGCCGAGGCTGGACTCCAGCGTCCTGAGCTGGACGCTGAGGGCAGACTGGGAGAGCTTCAGGTGCCTGGCGGCGCGGGTCAGGCTGCCCTCATGGGCGATGGCTCGGAAATAGCGCAGGTGGTGGTAGTTGAGGAAGGACATGTGATGGTTCTATCAAACAGAACGATACATGCCAAAACATGAATTGGATAAAAACATGAGCCGCGGCCAGGAGAGGTGAGCAAACCCTGCCCTAACAATGACGACACCTTCACTGCCCCAGCTGATCTCCGCCCCTGAATGGACATCCATCGTGATGCTGATGCTTCTGATCATCGGCCTGATGATGAGCCGGGGCGGCAGGCAGGCCGCCGAGTCGGCGGCGCTTGTCGCGAGGCTGTTCCTGGGCATGGCCTTGTTTTTTTCAGCCTGCGTGATCCTGGCCGGGCCGGTGAGGGTGGAGCTTGCGGCATGGGGCCCGGCGAAGCTGGCGCTGCTCATCGACCCGCTGTCGGTGCTGATGTTCCTGCTGGTCAGTTTCCTGGGCGTCGTGGTGACGCGCTATTCGATCAACTACCTGGACGGCGACCCGGGGCAGGCGGCCTTCTCGCGCCGGCTGCTGGCGACGCTGACAAGCGTGCTGGTGCTGGTGCTGTCGAGCAACCTGCTGCTGTTCACGGCGGCCTGGGTGGCGGCCAGCCTGAGCCTGCACCAGCTGCTGACCTTTTATGGCGAGCGTCCTGCGGCGGTGATGGCGGCGCGGAAAAAGTTCATCATCAGCCGGCTGGCGGACTCGTGCATGGTGGCGGCGCTGGTCCTGGTGTGGCAGGGGCACGGCACCTGGGAGTTTCATGAGCTCTTTGCCAGTGCGAAGGGTGCTTCCTCCGTGCTGGTGGCCGGGCTGCTGGTGGCGGCGGCGATGCTGAAGTCGGCCCAGTTCCCCTTCCACTCGTGGCTGCCGGACACGCTTGAGACACCCACGCCCGTCTCCGCTCTGATGCATGCGGGCATCATCAATGCGGGAGGCTTCCTGATCGTCAGGCTGAGTCCGCTTGTGGCCCAGTCGCCTGCGGCCCTGAACGTGCTGGCGCTGCTCGGGGCCTTCACGGCGCTGTTTGCAAGCGTGATCATGATGACGCAGACCAGCGTGAAGAAGTCGCTCGCCTGGTCCACGGTGTCGCAGATGGGCTTCATGATGCTGCAATGCGGCCTGGGGGCCTTTGCGCTCGCGATGATGCACATCGTGGCGCACTCGCTCTACAAGGCGCACGCCTTTCTGAGCAGCGGCAGCGTGGTGAGCCTGGCGAAGTCGGCATGGATGCCTTCGGGCAGGCCTGCCGCCCATCCCCTGACCGTGCTTGCCTCGCTTGCTGCGGCTGTGGTGGTGGGGCTGGGAGCGGCGAAGGCCGCCGGGCATGCGGGTGGTCGGGATGCCGGGCAGGGACTTCTGGTGGCGGTCTTCATCCTGGCGACGGCGCACCTGCTGTGGACGCTGTGGAGCAGCAGCCTGAAGCGGGGGCTGATCCTGCGCGGCCTGGGAATGGCGGTGGCGGCATCTGCGGCCTGCTTCACGCTGCATGCAGCCTTTGAGCACATGCTCTCAGGATCCCTGCCTGACTATGCGCCGACGCGCAGCATGGCGGAGCACGCGGTGATGGTGGTCGTGGCGCTCCTGTTCCTGGCCGTCCTGGTCTTTCAGTCCCAGCTGCCCGCCTGGTCCTCACGGCCTGGGTTTGCGCGCCTCTACGTGCATGCCAGCAACGGCTTCTACCTGGGCACGCTGTTCAACAAGATCACCCGGAAGATCATCGCCTGAAATCCCAAGTCACCCACCTCATGAGCACCCTCGCATCCACCCTGGCATCCCACAGCGACGAACGTTCCTCCATCCCGGCTCCGCCTGAACGGCAGGGCTGGCTGAGGCAGGCCCGCAACGCCTGCCTGCGCGTGCCTCCGCTCTGGCCTTTGCACAGTTTTGTGGCCGTGAACCCCTTTGTCGGGCTGGCCGGCCGGCCGTTCACCGATGTCTGCCATCTGATGCAGCGGGTGACGCATGAAGGCATGCTGATGAGCGTGGAGCATTTCCGGCGACAGCATGCCTCGGGACGCATCACCGTCGCAGACCTCGAGCACGCCATCCACCAGGCTGGTGCGGACCTTGCGGTGCAGGACCTGCTGGACTGGCTGAGGAATCCCGAACCTGAACCCGTGCCGGGCCTGCCGAGCCTTGCGGATGTGGCAACGAGGCGTCAGGGGCAGGCCTGGGACAAGATCATCGAGGAGGAGGTTTCAAAGTGGTGCGCGGCCTACTTTGATGAGGGACAGTCCGCGTGGCGCATGCCATGGAGGAAGCTGCCCCTTTACTCCGCCTGGCGCGAGGCGGCGATGATCGACCTGACGCCAGAGCTTGCCGGCTTGAAGAACTTCCGCCGTCTTGCGGCCGGTCTGCCGGAAAGCGCCAACGAAGCCATGGGCATGGTGCTTGACGAGCTCGGCCTTCCAGCGGAGCAGGCGGAGGATTACATGCACCGGCTGCTGATGACGCTTCCAGGCTGGAGCAGCTATGTGCAGCATCATGTGCGGGACAGGGCGACGCGTGGTACGCACGACGAGTCGCTGATGGAACTGCTGACGGTGCGGCTGGTCTTTGAACTGCAGCTCGCGCGGCAATTTGAGGGTTCGGGCATCCTCTGTGAGTGGATGGAAATCCTGCAGGACGGGGGTTCGAAGCCTGGCCTGCAGCTGCAGAAGCAGGTCCTCTGGCATTCCGCCCTTGAGGCCGGCTATCAGAGGAAGCTTGGATCTGGGCTGCTCAGGAAGGATGCGGCGCAAGCACGCCCGCAGGAACATCGGCCGGCATTGCAGGCGGTGTTCTGCATCGACGTGAGGTCGGAGGTCATGCGGCGGTCGCTGGAGTCCATGTCGGACCGGATCATGACGCTTGGCTTCGCAGGCTTCTTTGGCATGCCGATCGAACACGTGCCCTTCGGGCATAGGCATGGCAGCTCGCAGGTGCCGGTGCTGCTGAGCCCAAGATACCGCGTGAGGGATCATCTGCCGCATCTGACTCCGGACCAGGAGAAGCAGGTGAAAAGGCGGATGCAGATCCAACGTCGCGCAGAGCACTCGTGGAACGCCTTCAAGACTTCGGCCGTGAGCTGCTTCAGCTTTGTTGAGGCCGCGGGGCTGGGCTTTGCGCTGCGGCTGGTGAAAGACGGCCTGCTGCCGGGTCTGGGTGGCGGGAAAACCAAGGGCTGTCCTTGTGCGGAGCCCAACCTTCGTGATTACAAAAGGGGCGCGTCCGGCTTGATCGAGGAAGCACAGCCTGACTCGGGGATTCCGCCGGAAGATCAGGTGCAGCTTGCCCTCGGGGCTCTGAAAAACATGGGATTGACGGGCGGCTTTGCACGTCTGGTCATGCTCTGCGGTCATGGCAGCCAGACGACCAACAATCCTTATGCGGCGGGGCTGGACTGCGGGGCTTGCGGAGGACATGCCGGTGATTCGAACGCGCGTGTGGCCGCAGCGATCCTGAACCGGCCGCAGGTCAGGGCCGGACTCAAGGCCGGAGGCATTGACATTCCGCAGGACACCTGGTTCATCGCCGCACTGCACAACACGACGACGGATGACATCACCCTCATGGATGCTGGCAGGGCGCCGGCTTCACATGCGGCCGACCTGCTCCAGCTGCGGGCGTGGATCGAGGAGGCTGCGACGCTCTGCCGCCGGGAACGGGCGGTCGGACTTGGGCTGCCGGCTGTGGGAGCGGCCGAGCTCGGAAGGCTGGTCCAGGAGCGCAGCCAGGACTGGTCGCAGATCCGGCCGGAGTGGGGGCTTGCAGGCAACGCCGCGTTCATCGCCGCGCCGCGTGAGCGGACCCGGAGCCTCAACCTGGGGGGCAGGGTCTTCCTCCACGAGTATGATCATGCCGCCGACGGCACGGGCGGCACGCTGGAGATGATCATGACCGCCCCGCTGGTGGTGGCGAGCTGGATCAACCTGCAATATTACGCCAGCACGGTGAACAACCGTTTCTGGGGCAGCGGGACCAAGGTCACGCACAACGTGGCCGGCACCTTCGGCATCCAGCAGGGCAACGGAGGCGACCTGAAGACGGGCCTGCCGCTGCAGAGCGTGCATGACGGGCGGGATTGGGTTCATGAACCGCTGCGCCTGTCCGCCTTTATCGAGGCGCCCTGCGATGACATCGAGGCGGTCCTCGCCAGGCACGAAAGCGTGCGCCAGCTTGTCGAGAACGGCTGGCTGCACCTGTTCGCGATTGAAAGCGGGGAGGGCCGCCTGAGGCAGCGCCGCCGGGACGGCTCCTGGGGCGTGGTTTTTTCCGATGAGACTTCAACCGACAAACGTAGTTAGGCCATGAAGGCGACCCTGGCCCTCCTTTTATTGACTCCCTGGCTGAGCACGCCGGGACAGGAACTGCGCCCCTGGACGGAATACCGCGTCTTCCTCTGGATGGGGGAGAAGGGGCAGAAGGCGCTCAAGGATCCGGCCATGCCGGAGCGTCTGCGCGAACTTGGCGTCAACAGCGGCATGACCGGGCCTGGCGGGGATGCGTCGTTCTACCGGGACAACGGCTTCGGGCACTACGTGGAGAACATCATCAACGAGGGGCTGTGCCTGAAGTTCCGCTCCAAGGTCACGAACTGGGACGCCTTCGTCAAAGGCTGGTCGGAGACGCGTGACCGGGAGTCGCTGGTGCGCGACTACTCCCTGGAGGATCCTGCGTGGCTTCAGAAAATGAGCGAGCGGATGCGCAAGACGGCCAGGGATGCAGCGGCAGGTGCGCCGCTGCTTTATGACCTGCGTGACGAGCTTTCCACGACCATCTCCGCGAACCCCTTCGACTACGACTTTTCGCCGGTGTCGCTGGCCGCGTTCCGGGAGTGGCTGAAGGGTCGCTACGGCTCGCTGGAAAAGCTTAACCAACAATGGGAAACGAGGTTCCCCTCATGGGAGGAGGTGACGCCGTTCACGACCGACCAGATCAAGCAGCGCATGGCTTCGGGCAAGCCTGAGGCCGCGATGAAGACTGACTGGGCGGAGGTGCGCGCCGTGAAGCTTGACCTTGCGAAGGCGAAGTCCGAGCGCACGCGGTGGAACTTCGCGCCCTGGGCGGATCATCGCAGCTACATGGACCAGGCCCTGGCGCGTGCGCTGGATCATTTCCGCCAGGCCTCCCATGAGGCCGACCCTGCGACACCGGTGGGCATCGAGGGCACGCAGATGCCTCATGCCTTCGGCGGCTACGACCTGTGGAGGCTGAGCCAGGTGCTGGACTGGGTGGAGCCTTACGACATCTGCAACTCACGCGAGATCTTCGGCTCCTTCATGCCGGGGAAGCCCATCCTTGCGACGGTGTTTGAAAAGGAGACAAACGCCGCCATGCGCCGGCTCTGGCACCTGCTGCTGGAGGGGGACAAGGGTGCGATTGTGTGGTGGAGCGAGGATGTGATCGACTTCACGCAGCCGGGGCTGCCGCTCACCGCCAAGGGCAGGGCGCTGGCGCCGGTGTTCAAGTCGCTGGCCACGCCGCTCGCGAAGCTGTTCCTTCAGGCCGAGCGGGAGCGTGACCCGCTGTTCATTCATTACTCCCAGCCAAGCATCCAGGTGGCGTGGCTGCTGGAGTCGGCGGCGGACGGCAAGACCTGGCTGCGGCGCTTCAGCAGTTATGAATCCGACCACAACCGTCACGCGGTGGTGCGCAACGCCTGGCTGAAGGCCCTCCAGGACCTTGGCTTCAGCCCGCTGTTCCTTTCCGGGGAGCAGCTGGAGGCGGGCCTGCCGACGTCGGCGCGGCTCCTGGTGCTGCCGCAGAGCTGGGCGATGAGCGATGCGGAGCGGGAGGCGGCGCGTGCCTTTTCGCGCCGGGAGAACCGGGTCGTCGTCGCCGACGGCCCGCATGGCCTCTTTGACGAACATGGGACCCTGCGTCCTGAATTTTCATGGCCTGCGGGCGAGGCTCCGGAAAGCGTGCGGCTGACCTTTGGCACGAATCCGGGAGACAAGGTGTTTGAGGAGAGGTCGGACAGCTTGAGCGGTTATCCCGTGAAGCGCCTCAAGGCGGAAATGGACGTCACGGAGCTGGAGGCAGTCCTTAGGCTGCTGGAGGAGCGCGGCGTGAGGCCGCCGGTGAAGGTGCCCGCCGGGGCCAGGGTGCGGGTGCATCGCTACAAGGCCGGTGACAAGGCGCGGCTGCTGGCCTTCGAGCGAAACGTCGAATACAAGATACGCGAGGAGCTGGCGCAGGTGGGAGGCAACGAGCAGCTGGAGAAGCCGGTGAGCTTCAAGGCGAAGATCCAGCAGCCTGGGCATGTCGTGAACCTGCGCACGGGCGAGAAGCTGGGCAAGGTGACTGAATTTGAGGTTAGGCTTGACCCGTGGCAGCCGGCGTTGTTTGCCGTGCTGGCCGAGGAGCCTTCGGGTGATGTCGTGACGGAACTGCTCAAGTAACCCGGACATGCGTTTTTCCTGCCTCCTTCTTGCCGTCAGCCTGCACGCGGCAGATTCCATCCGGCCGGGTGAGATCTCCACGCCGTTTCCGACCCTGACGAACCTGGCGGTGGAATGGCGGGTTGAGGGCGATGACGACCTGGATGCCAGCTGCGGCCTGCGGTTTCGCAAGGCGGGTGAAGACCGCTGGCGCGAAGGCATGCCCTTGATCCGCGTGCCGGAGGGATCAAGCCGGGGCACGAAGCCGGCCTTCACCTGGATGAACCGTCTCAGCGGCAGTGTCTTCGACCTGGAGCCTGGGACGGAGTATGAGATGGAGCTGAGCCTGAGTGATCCGGATGGAGGAGACGAAGTTCGGACCGTGAAGGCGGCCACCAGGGCGGAGCCGGTGGCGAAGGTGGATGCCGTCGTCATTCGCGGAGGCAAATCCGACCTCAACCGGGTGAAGCCGGGCGAGGTGCTGCTGCTGGAGGACGGGGACTATGGCGCGGTGACCTTCAACCGTGATGGAGAGCCTGGACGCCCGATCGTCTACCGAAGCAAGGCCGGCGGAGCGGTCTTCAAGGAGGCCGGGCTAGCCGGGCGCAAGTGGGTTTATCTGGAAGGAGTCACCGTCAACGGGCCGGTGCGCATGAACGGCAGCGAGCATTGTGTGGTAAGGCGCTGCGTGATTCGTTCACAATATGGCGTCAAGGCCTACAAGCCGGGCATGATGAACGCGTGCATCGAGGACAACATCATCACCGGCATCCGTGAGTGGCGCCCGGAGATCCTGGGGGCCGAGGGGGACAATGACGGCGAGGGCATCCAGTTCACGGGCAGCGGCAATGTCATCCGTCACAACCGGGTGAAGGGCTTCCGCGACTGCATCTCCCACATGGAGGACGACGGTGCGGCGCCGCAGATGTGCAACGACGTCCTGAACAACGACGTCATCGCAGGTCTGGACGACGGCATCGAGGGCGACTTTGCGATGCACAACTGCCGCTTCATGCGCAACCGCGTGACCCACTGCTTTGTCGGCATCAGCTCGCAGCCCGGCCTGGGCGGCCCGAACTACTTCATGCGCAACGTCCTTTTCAACATCATCCATGAAGCCTTCAAGCTGCACCGGTTCAGCCGGGGTGACGTCATCCTTCACAACACGGTGGTCAAGGCCGGCGACGCCCTTGGCGTCTACACGGGCGAGGAGTTCGACCATGTCCGCATTGAACATAATTGGTTTGTCGGAGGCCGGCCGCCGACCGGACCCGGGCCGGGCGGGCATTCGCTGGGCAGGGGCCGGGCGGTGGACCTTCAGCGTTTCGGCGGGCATTGTGTCATTGATCACAACACCTACTCCGTGCGAGGGCTGCCGCTGGAGGGGAAGTTCCTGAGCCAGGTGTTCAGAAAGCTTCCAGGGGGGCGTTTTGAGGCGCATGGACGCGAGATCCCCTATGACGGGCCTTTTCCCGAGGATCCGATGCAGATGAATGAGCCGCCCGATCTCACGGGTTTCCGTCAGGCGGGGGCGTATGCCGGCGATGAGCCAGCGCCGGTTTATGGACCCAGGCGGTGAGGCGTCTCACCTCGTCACCAACGGCCCCATCTTCACCACCTCCAGGTCGCGGCCCTTCACCTTGCGGATGGGCAGCAGTTCCTCATGCTTCCACCGGTCGTCCGGGGCGCCGCTGATGTACCAGTCGCCGCCGTTGTCGGCAAGGATCAGGCCGTGGGTCTTGAGGCCTTCGAGGATGACCCTGGCCGGGCCTTTGAAGCCGGACGTGTCAAAGGAGGCCTTGAGCCTGACGCGCATGCCCATGGGGGGAAGGTTTTCATCCTTGTGCGGGCTGGCGAAGTGGGTGGCTGGGGCGACGTAGGCGCGGCGTGACTTTCTGACGGTGAAGCGCAGGGCGTGCGTCAGCCTTTGGGCACCGCAGATTTCGTCATAGCGCGCGAGGCCTGGAAGGATCGGCAGGCCTGCGGCGTCGGCGCTGGTCCAGCCGGCGGGGCGTGGACGTGGTGACTTGAGGTCAAAGACGGCCCCGCTTGACGCCTTCCAGGCGCGTCCGCCGTCGACGGGGAAGGCGCGGAAAAGCTCGAAGAGCATCCAGTTGTCCTTGTCGAGGATGAGCACATGCCGGTCGCCATCGGCCTGGGGGCCGCCTTCAACGGGAGCCTCCGGCGGGATGGGATAGGGGCCTGGATCGCTTTCATCGGCATACTCAAAGGTGATGGGAACCCTGGGCTGATCCTTGCCGACCACCTGATAGGGAATGCCGCCGGGAGCGCCCTTCCAAACCAGGCCGAAGTCCTCGTGCAGGGGCTTGTCCGCTCCGATGGAGGCGATGATGGCATCGCTCAGCGGGTCGACCTCATCCTTGGAGACGTCACGGTTCCATTCGTCATCCGGGGGCATGAGAGGAATGCCGCCGAGGTCGGCGTTGGGACCGGTCTTGAGGCTGGCATGTTGAGCCTGCGTCCAAGAAGTCAGCAGGAGGAACAGCGATGCGACCAGTCGTGCCTGCAGGTTGAAGCCGATGGAGGGAACAGGAAGCTGAAAAGGCTGCATAAGCGTTCAGGTAAGCATGCTCCAAAAGGATGGCTGCCGGCCTGGCTGAGCGGACGCTGCCGTCTGCGCAGGTTTTACTTCGCCTCGGCCTTGAGCTTGGCCTTCTCTTCCAGCTTCTTTTTGAACTTGGCGACCTTGGGGCTGACGACGACGCGGCAGTAGCCCTGGTAGGGGTTGTTGGCGAAGTAGTCCTGGTGGTAGTCCTCGGCGGGATAGAATTTTTTCAGAGCGACGATCTCAGTGACGATCCTGCCCTGTATCTCCTTCTGGGCCTCGGCCATGGAGGCCTCGGCGATCTTCTTCTGCTCTTCGCTGGAGTACATGATGGTGGAGCGATACTGGGTGCCTTCGTCGTTGCCCTGGCGGTTGAGGGTGGTGGGGTCGTGGGCGAGCCAGAAGAGGTCGATGATGTCCTTGAAGGTGATGATGTCTGGATCGTAGTCGATGCGGATGACCTCGGCATGGCCGGTGTCACCGTTGCAGACCTGCTTGTAGGTGGGGTTGTCCACCGTGCCGCCGGCGTAGCCGCTGACGACTTTCTGCACGCCCTTGAGCATCTTGTACTGGGCTTCGACGCACCAGAAGCAGCCGCCGCCGATCACGGCGGATTCGGTTTTACCAGAGGGGGCGGGGTCGGCGGAAAGGGCGGGGGAGGCGAGCAGGGACATGAGGGCAAGGATGGCAAAGGCGGATTTCATGGTCGCGAGGGGGCAGGATATGGATGACGACACAACCGTTACGAACCGGGCCGTCCTTTCAGATGAAACTGGATGAAACCGGTTTCGTGGATGGGAGGCGGAGGGCGGCTGGTTTATTCCCGGTGCCTGACGGGCAGTGTTTTTGCGGCCAGGTCGAGGAATTTCTGGGAGGCGGTGGCCCAGCTGAAGTTGTCGCGCACCCACTGGAGGGAGGTGGCCGCCATGGTCTGGCGGCGTGCCGGGTTTTCGATGAGGTCGATGACGGCGTCGGCAAAGGCGGAGGCGTCGTCGGCAAGCAGGGCGTGGCGGCCGTTTTCGACGGGCAGCCCCTCGGTGCCGATGCGGGTGGAGACGAGGGCGAGTCCGGCGGCCATGCCTTCGAAGACCTTGATACGGGTGCCGCCGCCGACGCGCAGGGGCAGGATCATGATGCTGGCCCGTTCGAGGTAGGGCCTGACATCATCGACGGTGCCGGTGACCTCGATGCTGGGGTCTTCGGCGGCGAGGGCGCGGATGGCGGGGGTGGGGTTGCGGCCGATGAGGATGACCTTGACGGAGGGGCAGCGGGCCTTGACGGCCGGGTAGCTTTGCCGAACAAAATAGTCGATGGCATCGACGTTGGCGTGCCAGTCCATGCTGCCGAGGAAGGCGAGCACGGGTTCGGTGGCGGTGCTGGGCTGGAAGTAGTCGGGGTCGACGCCGGTGGGCACCCAGCCGAGGACGTTGTTCATGCCGCGTTCGTCGCGGAAGGTGCGTTCCTCGTCCTCGGAGACGGCGATCTGGCCGGTGGCATGGGCGGCGGCGTCGTCTTCAAACCGCCGGGTGAGCTGCCATTCACGGCGGCAGATCCAGCGGCGCAGCGGATTGGCGGCGTTTTCCGTGTGGCGTTTCCAGATGAGGGATTCGACGTTGTGCTGGAAGACGATCACCGGCACCTGCGTGGCGGGTTTGAGGCCGGTGAAATGGATCCAGGACATGAGGTAGTCGGCGATGACCAGGTCATGCTTTCCGGCACCGAGTTCGTCCCGGATGATGCGGCGTGCGTCTGCGGAGGCGTATTTCTGGGAGGCGAAGGGGTGGCTGCCGGTCAGGCAGTTCCAGAGCACGGAGGCGTAGAAGCGTGGCGTGCCGCCGCGAGGAGGGTTGAGGTCGAAGGTGAGCAGTTCGTCGCAGTATTCGGAGGCCTTGCTGACGGCTTCGTCCGAGTCCTGCGGGGTGCGGGGGCAGAGGTAGGTGATGCGGGCGTGGCGGCGCATCTGGCGGAGCATGTGGTAGGTGCGCAGGCGGTCGCCGCCGTTGAGCGGGTGAAGGAGGCGGACGTTGACCCAGAGGATGCGGGGTTTTTCGGGCATCATTGAGGAGTTTCGGGAGGTGGGCTGCCGGAGGCGGGCTGTTTTTTGTGCAGCTTGAAGATGCCAAACACCGGCAGGTGCTGGGCTTTCACGGGCTGGGGCTGGCAGTTGAGCACCTGCCAGTCCTGGGAGGCGAACATCTGGTCGAGGCGGAGCCAGGGCTGGAATAGGGCGATCGGATTGCGGGTGTCTCCGGGGAAGGTGTGGCCGAAGCCACTGCCGGCCTGAAGATGGGCGTCCTGGAAGATGTCGGCGTAGAGCTTGTAAACCGGGCCGAGGGCGGGGGTGTTGAAGTCGCCGGCGATGATCACGGGGTCGGTTTCCTGGCGGATGCGGCGCAGGATTTCTGCGGCCTTGAGCATCTGGCCGTCCCAGAAGGCCTGGTAGTGCAGCTTCTTGGTTTCGAGGGAGGTGCCTGGCAGGCCGAGGATGCCGAGGAGGAAGGCGCCGCGGCCGGTGGCTTCCAGGGCATCGCGCGGGCTGGGGAGGTGGATGCTGTAAAGGATGATCCTTGTGCCTGCATAAACAGTGACGAAGCGTGCGGCGCCGAGGGTGACGACGGAGCCGTTGTCGCCGTTCATGGTGAGGTTTTCCGAGGCGAGCACCGGCCAGCGGCTGATCATGGCAAACTCACCGGTGTCGACGAACTCGCGGAATTCACGGTAGTTGGCGTCGAGGCGATAGCGTGCGGCGCGTCCGCGTGCGTCCTGGAGCAGGATGAAGTCGGGCTTGAGACCGGCCTTGAGGGTGGAGAGGGAGGTGGAGCCGCTCTGGCCGCGGTTCCAGCTGAGCAGCCGGAGTTTTTCAAAAGGCTCGGGGTCTTCGAGGGGGCGCTCGGAGCGCCATTGATAGTTCAGGTGGCTGGTGAAGAAGAAGCCGCCGCTGATGATAAGGAGCAGGAAGGACTTCCGGTCGAAGAGCAGGGAGGGTAGGAGGAGGGCGACGCCCGGCAGCAGCCAGATCGGCGAGGGCAGGTACATCAGCGTGGCTGTGGTGACGTTGGCCTGGCCGAAGTGACTGATGGACAAGGCCACGGCCGCCAGGGCGATGAGATAGAGCAGTACGGTGAGTCGGACGGCGAGGCGCAGCAGGCGGAGGGCGCCTTTGACCAGCGGGTGGGCGAAGAAGTCTGACAAGGTGCCGGTCGAGCGTCGGGGGGATGGAGACGGTTCCGAAGGGTAAGGCCTTGGTTCCTGCCTCGCCGTGCGCATCTGGGTGGAGACCGGGTGGGGCTCGAAGGAGCCTTCCTCATCGTCTTCGGCCTCCTGGAGTTCCGGGACCTGGGCTGGCGGGTTTTTCCCGAGCCGATCATGCTCCCGGATGCGTTCCAGGAGCATTTTTTCCTCCTTGGAAATCCGCTTTTTGCGCTGGTTGGAGGAGTGGGGGGCGTGCGGAAGTTCGTCGGACATGGGGGCGGTGGCGAATTCCGTTTCAGTCACGGGTTTCCCGCTGGAAGGAGGAGGGATGGGGCGGCGGATGCGGTGCGCCTTTCAGCATGGTTTTCACAGCGGCCGGACGCCGCAGTTTCGATGCGGCATGGGGCTGTGGCTTGGGGCAGGAAACCATGAGGGGGATGGGCTAGCCCAGGAGGCTGGCGGCGTCAAAAGGGTAAAGCTCCGTTGATCAGGCTTGGGGGGGCTTCAAAGCAGGCTGATGCTGGCCAGTTCGCGGTAGTAGGGGCAGGATGACAGGAGAGACGCGTGGGTGCCCTGGGCGATGAAGGCTCCGTGACGCATGACATGGATCACGTCGGCGCTGACGACGGTGCTGAGGCGGTGGGCGATGACCAGGCAGGTGCGGTCGGCGCGCAGCTTTTCCAGGGCCGACTGGATGGCGGCCTCGGATCTGGTGTCGACGGCGCTGGTGGCTTCGTCGAGCAGCAGGACGGGGGCGTTTTTGAGAAAGGCACGGGCCATGGCGATGCGCTGCCGCTCGCCCCCGCTGAGCATCACCCCGCGTTCGCCGACGATGGTGTCGAGGCCGTCCGGGCGGTCGCGGACGAAGTCGTCTGCGGAGGCCTGGCGGAGGGCATGCCAGAGCTGTTCGTCACCGGCATCCGCGCAGCCGAGGCGGAGGTTGTCGCGGATGGTGCCTGCGAACAGGAAGGCGTCCTGGGTCACATAAGCCAGGGCGGCGCGCAGGGAGCGGAGGCTGTAGTCGGAGGCGGGCCTGCCATCGATCAGAACCTGACCTGACCCAGGTTCGTAAAAGCGGGTGAGGAGCTGGAAGAGCGTGCTTTTGCCGGATCCTGTCGCGCCGACGATGGCCACGGTCTGCCTGGGCTGGGCGTGCAGGCTGACACCCTGAAGCACCGGTTTACCGTCCTGATAGCCGAAGTGGACCTGGCGGAATTCGACCTCGCCACGCGGATGGGGGAGAGCATCGCCTTTTTCCAGATCCTCCTCGCCGGGCTGATCGAGAAGATGGAAAACACGTTCGGCGCTGGCCAGGCCGTTGACGAAGGTTTGGTTGACGCCATGCAGGCGGGAGATGGGCTCCAGGAAAAAGCCGAGGAGGAAGATGAACTTGAGGAGTTCGCCTGTGCTGACCGTGCCGGTGATGACGCCATGGGCGCCGATGCTGAGGAGGAGCACGAGGCCGAGGCTGCCAAGGAAGCCCATGAGCGGACTGTAGACGGACCAGGCGTTCATCAGGCGCTGCTGGGAGTGGCGCAGGGCTTCGCTGGTGTGGTGAAAAGCGGACTGCTTGGCCTGCTCGGCGGTGTAGGCCTTGATCTGGCGGATGCCGGTGATGGAGTCGTGCAGGAGGGAGTTCATGCGGGAGGCGGCCTCCTTGGCCTCGCGGGAGCGGGGGGCGACCCAGCGGGTGAAGAGCCAGCCTCCTGCGGCGATGAAGGGCACGGGCAGCATGACGACCAGGGCGAGCTGCAGATGGGTGGAAAGCATGACTGCGGCGCAGATCAGGATTTGCAGGAGGGAGGTCATGCCCTGTTCGATGCCTTCCAGGATCACCCTTTGAGTGGCGGGGACGTCGTCGGCCATGCGGGTGAGGATGTCGCCGGTGCTCTGGCGGTCGAACCAGCCGAGAGGCAGGCGGAGGATCTTGTGATGGAGCCGGCCGCGCAGGTCGGTGGTCATGCGCTGTTCGAAGGCGCTGCTGACCCGGGTGCGGAGACTGAACAGCAGCTCGCGCAGGAGGAAGGCGCCCGCTGCAAGGCCGCCCGCCCGCCAGACGCCCGCCAGGTCGCGGCGTGGGATCAGGTCATCGATGAACCACTGGACGATGCTGGGGAAGACGATGATGAGGCTGGTGCCCAGGGCCGCCAGGGTGAACTGGAGCAGGGCCATGCGCCAGTGGCTGCGGGCAAAGCGCAGCAGGCGGGCGGCGCTGGCTCTGAGATGGGCATGGCTTGATGACATGGGCGGATTCTGACGGGAATCGTCCCGTGTCATTCGGAGGATGTCAGTCTAGCGTGCCTTATAAACCACGGTGTCCATGGATTCCTCCAGGGCCAGGGTCTTCAGGAAAGGCTCGAGCTGGGGGTTGGCGGCGGCGCGCTGGACCTGGGGGAGCTGCATCAGGCCGGCGAAGTCCTGGCGTTCGATGGCCTGACGGACCTTGGGATCGATGCCGAGGGCGGCGATGTCCGGGTGGTTCAAAGCATTGGCAGTGTCCTGGCCGCGGGCCGCGAGCTGCTGCCAGACGCGGCCGTCGGGCCAGAGGATGAGCAGGCGTGCCAGGTTGGCCCGGGCGCGCATGTCGTAGGGGTCGAGTTTTTCGACCAGGCTGCCGACGGTGGTGTGGTCGATCTTCTGGGCGAGCTGTGCGATCCACTGGCCGAGATCGCTTTTCACCCCCTTGCCGGCGAGTTCGACGTTGGCGTTTTCCAGGCTGTAGACACTGCCGAGCAGGCGCAGGACCATGGCGCTGAGCCAGACGATGACGCCGGATGGGAGGAGGCTGAGCAGGCCGGCCTTCCAGCCGGTGAAGCTGGCGAGCAGGCCGACGAGTCCGAAGCCGGCGACGAAGTTCATGATGCCGCGGACCAGGAAAAAGGCCAGCAGGGCGGCGGCTGCCGAGGCACCCAGCAGCGTGTTGGTGGTCATGTTGCTGGCGTAGGCGCCGAAGACCTCGGTGCGGTGCTGGAAGACATAGAGGCCGGCCATGACGGCGACGGCCAGGTTGATCATGAACAGCATCTGCGAGACGATGCCGCGTGCCACGGCCATGCCTGCGAAGAACGCCACAATCGCCAGCCCCCAGGCGTTCATGCCCTGGCTGGAAACCGCGTTTTTCACCGACTCCACGGTGCCACCGAGATCAGGCATGTTGAGGGCCAGAAAATCCATGCGGCGTCTATCAAAAGGGCGTGTGGCCCCGGGTGCAAGCCGTTTATCCGCCGGGTATTTGCCAAGAAGCGTATCTGATCTACTCTCCGCCCCGCCCATGACAGCCCCCGCCTCCGCCACTCTTCCTGTGATGCCTGACAAACACGGTCATTTCGGCCGCTACGGAGGCATGTTTGTGCCGGAGACGCTGATGTCGGCGCTCAATGAGCTGTCGGAGGAATACGAGCGCGCCAAGGCGGATCCGCTGTTTCAGACGGAGCTGAGCCGTCTTCTGCATGAGTACGTCGGCAGGCCGACTCCACTCTACTTTGCCGAGCGCTGGACGGAGAAGCTGGGCGGTGCGCGCATTTATCTGAAGCGTGAGGATCTGCTGCACACCGGCGCCCACAAGATCAACAACGCCCTCGGCCAGGCCCTGCTGGCGCTGCGTCTGGGCAAGAAGCGCATCATTGCCGAAACAGGAGCCGGCCAGCACGGGGTGGCGACCGCCACGGTGTGCGCCCGGTTTGGCCTCGACTGCACGATCTACATGGGGGCGGTGGACATGGCCCGCCAGGCGCTGAACGTGGCGCGCATGAGGTTCCTGGGGGCCAAGGTGGTCGCCGTCACCGCCGGCCAGGCCACGCTGAAGGAGGCCGTCAACGAGGCCATGCGGGACTGGGTGACGAATGTCCGCTCAACCCATTACATCCTCGGCAGCGCCCTGGGATCGCATCCTTTTCCGATGATGGTGCGCGATTTCCACCGTGTGATCGGTGTGGAGGCCCGTCAGCAGATCCTGGAGCGTGAGCAGCGCCTGCCTGACCTGCTGGTGGCCTGCGTGGGCGGCGGCAGCAACAGCATCGGCCTCTTCCATCCCTTCCTGAATGACGCCAATGTCCGCATGACCGGCGTCGAGGCGGGTGGTGAGGGCATCCTGCCTGAAAAGCACGCGGCCAGGTTCCAGGGCGGACGTCTCGGGGTCCTTCAGGGCACCAAGACCTGGCTGCTGGCCAATGAGGACGGCCAGATCGAGCTGACCCACAGCGTCAGCGCCGGCCTCGACTATGCGGCGATCGGTCCCGAACATGCGTGGCTGCATGAGATGAACCGGGTGGAATATCATTACGCCACGGATGGGGAGGCCCTGGAGGCCTTCAGCGAGCTGAGCGCCGTGGAGGGCATCATCCCGGCCCTCGAAAGCAGCCACGCCATCGCCGAGGTGCGCAAGGTCGCGCCGAAGATGGGCAGGGACGAGGTCATCATCGTCAACCTCTCCGGACGCGGGGACAAGGACGTGGCCCAGGCCGCCCGCATGATCTTCAAGGAGGAGATCAAGTTCTAGATTGTCCGCCATGCGACGCCTGGTGGTTTGGATTCTTGGGCTCCTGCTGGCATGGGCGGTTTTTGAGTTCTGGAATGCATGGGCTCCGAAGGTTCCTTTCGATCCCGCCTTTCTGCGGCTGAGTCCGGTCGAGATCGGGCGTCTGCCTCTGGCGGTGCGGTTTGATTCGCCGATGGGCTCGGAGCACGGGGCGCTGACCTACAATGCACAGCCGTTTCGTGTCAGCCGTCACCTGGGGGATGACCTGAACGGCATCGGCGGGTTGAACTCGGACCTGGGTGACGCAGTTTTCGCCGCAGGCATGGGGCGCGTCATTTATGCCGGTGAGCCCGGGCCGGGCTGGGGAAAAATGATCATCCTGGGGCATCGGGTGCCTGAAAATGGGGCGGCACGGGTGATCCAGACCGTGTACGCCCATCTCGACCAGATGCTGGTCCATCATGACCAGGTGGTGCAGAGGGGGGAGAAGATCGGCACGGTGGGGACGGCCGGCGGCCAATACCTTGCGCACCTGCATTTTGAAGTGCGGGAAGGACCGTATGTGAATCCAGGGGTGGGTTATGCGGATGCACCGTTGAACCGGCTTTCGCCGGAGGTCTTTCTCCGTGAACATCGGGGGGCGGCGGAGTCGCTGCTGAATCCGGCGCCCTCTCTGCGCTAGACGCAGGCTTGACCTTCACGCCGTCGCGGCCATGTGTCGCGCCCCATCATGGCCAATTTCCGCACCGTCAAAGGCTTCCGCGACCTCTTCCCCGAGGACTGCGCGCTTCGCAATTACATCTTCGACACCTGGCGTCAGGTGGCCCGGCGCTATGGCTTCGTGGAATATGAGGGGCCGGTGATTGAAAGCACCGACCTCTACAAGAAGAAGAGCGGCGATGAAATCACCGCCCAGCTGTTCTGCTTCGAGGACAAGGGCGGGCGCGACATCTCCCTGCGGCCTGAGGTGACGCCGACGCTGGCCCGCATGGCCACGGCCCGGCAGCGTGACTACAAGAAGCCGATGAAGTGGTTCCAGGTCGGCTCCTGCTTCCGCTACGAGGAGCCGCAGGAAGGGCGCTCCCGTGAGTTCATCCAGTTCAACGCCGACATCCTCGGGGATGCCGGCCAGGGCAGCGATGCCGAGCTGGTGGCCCTGGCCGTGGATGTCATGCTGGCCTTTGGCATCAAGGCGGAGGACTTCACCATCCGTCTGAGCAACCGTCAGATCTGGACGCAGTTCCTGATGGAGAAGAACGTGCCCGAAGAGCACTGGACGACCTTCCTTTCCATCATCGACAAGATCGAGCGCGCCCGGCCGGAGGACACGGCGGAGAAGCTCTCCAAGACGGGCCTGACTCTGGAGGAGGTAAGGGGTTTCATGGCCTCCGTGGATGGCGGTCATCCGATTTTCGCCAGCCTTCGAGCTGACCTGGAGGCTCGTGACCTGTGGAAGTACGTTCGGATCGACGCAACGATTGTTCGCGGCCTGGCCTACTACACCGGCATGGTGTTTGAGGTCTTTGACTTGAAGCATGGGCTGCGTGCCGTTGCGGGCGGTGGTCGCTACGACAAGCTCTGCGCCCTGATCAGCGACGGGGGCGTGGACATGCCCTCCGCCGGATTTGCCATGGGTGATGTCGTGCTTGGCATCCTGCTTTCGAAGACGCCCGGGGCGCAGATGGGCATCACCGAGTACCTGAACGCCCAGATGGGTGTGGAGGCTTATGTGGTGGTGGCCGATGAAGCCCAGCGCGGTCCGGCCCTCGCCGCCGTGCAGGCGCTGCGCTCGGCGGGAGTGAAGGTCGATTTCAGCATGTCCGCCCAGAAAGTGGGCAAGCAATTCCAGGCAGCTGAGAGCCAGAAGGCGCGGTTTGCCGTGGTTTTCGGGGCTGAATATCCCCAGGTGCAGTTGAAAAATCTTGTCAGCCGTGAGCAGGCGTTGGTGGCTGCTGACGCCTTGGTGGCCACGTTGCAGGAGGCGTTAAAGCTGCCGGTGATGGGCCCGTTGATCGCCTGAGTGGTGAAGCCGTCATAGTTTGGCGGGTGATGGTGTGAAAGGCTTGGTTGCGCCTTTGAGGCGCTGTCGGCCAGGCCGGGATGATTCCAGGTTGGAGGTGCTTCGTGGTGTGATGGTTGGATCGAAGGGGGTGACGGGCTGAAGCCCATCTCTACTTTGGCAGGCCATCGTGGGGTTTGGTGGGTGGCTCGTGCCTTGGCACCCTGAGTCATTCCTTGGACATTGGTGCTCGGGCATTGGGCGTTCCCAGGAAGGCCATGCCTCTTCATGTGTCTTGAAGAGCCCCTTCGAGAGAGCTGGGGAGGGCAGGTAAGAACTTTGTGAGCCGCATTAAGATTATTGATTTCATAATTTCTGGACGCTATTATGCATTAATTCTCAATATTGAAATGAGCTCCAGCCCATCCCTTGCCAGCCTCATGCCTCTGGTGCTGAAATTGATTCTCGCTGTTGCGATCAGTTTCAATCTTGCGACCGCGGCTCCCCAAACCCGGTTGCTGGTGGACCTCTCCGATGAACCGGCTCCTCAGGGGCTGAGCGCCTTTGATCTCTGTGTGCTGAAGGTCGATGCGCAGGCTGACCTGGAGGCCGCGCATGCTTTGGGGAATCTCTGCCTGGCCCGCGTGCCGCTTTTTGATGTTCCTGTGAATTCACCAGCTGCGAAGCTGGCCGACGAACTGCAGGTTCCATTGATCGAGGGGAGCGAGAAAGGGGTGGTGCATCTGGATGCGACACACCCGCGCTGGCCTCATGTTGTGGTGCATGAGCTGGTGGAGACAGCGGCTGAGCGTGGCTTTGACGGCGTGGTGCTTTGCCAGACCGAGGACATCAGCCAGGATGCCGTCAGGGCTGCGGTGCTGCGGGTGCTGGAGCTGATCAAGGCCGCGTACCCGGACAAGCGTCTCATGATTGAAGGTGGTTTCGGGCTGGTGGCCGAGGCCCGGCGTCAGCTCGACGGAATTCTTTTCATCGGTGAAAAGGCGGGCGAGGAGGCGCTCATGGCCCACCGGATTCGCGAATCGGCCAGGCTGGGAGTGCAGCCCTATGTGGTGGGTTTCGCCACTCCGGAAGACATCCGGGACATTCCGCAGCGGGCGGCTGCGATTCGTGAACTGGGCGGCGTGCCGTTTTTCACGACTCGTGAGCTGACCGGCATCAACCTGGGGCCCCTGGATGAGGTGTCCCGCCGGGTGCTGGTCCTGCATTCCGGCAGCGCCGAGGAAAGCTACACGGCACGGGTGCTTCACGGCTCCCTGGAATGGATGGGGTATCAGGTGGTCTATCAGAATGCCGGGGAAGACTCTGCCGAGGACTGGACGAGAGCGCATGAGCAGGTGCAGGCGGTGATCCTGGATCAGAGCCTCGGAATCGATCATGAACGGCAGCACCGGCTGGCGCTCATGGTGGCCGGTCTCGAAAAACAAAAGGTGCCTCTGTTGCTGACGGGCATTCCCTGGGAGAGCGGGGAGGACTGGAATCTGGTTTCCAGTGCCCTGAAGCTGCAGGGCAGCGGCCGGCCGGTGGTTCGTCCGGGCAGGGCGGTCCATCACCGTGCTGACAGCAGCCTGCTGGCGGCAGCGGCAGGAGCGGGCGCTCGCACGACAGGGCTGCGCGATGTCAGGGCGGCTGGGGCGGAGACGCGGGTGGTCTTGTCCGTCCGGAGTGAGGAGCCAAAGCAGACGATCTATGACCAAGCCTGGCTTGCCTCCTGGGGCGGCGCCCTGCTGGATCCCCTGGCCCTGGAGATTGGTCCTCAGATTGAGCCGCTGCCGTTTCTGGAGCGCTGGCTGGGCGGGCGTGCCGTGGCTCCGGTCATGGATACGACGAGCCTGGACGGGCACCGCCTCCTGGTGACACAGGTGCTTTCAGAAGGGTTTGCCTCTGCCAGCGACCAGCCCGGGCTTCCCCTCGCCGCGGAGGTGATGCAGGAGAAGGTGCTGGCCCGGTATGGGCTTCCGGTCACGGTGGCCGTGAATGAGGCGGATGTGCGAGGCTGGACACCGGGGCTGAATCCGCGCATGGCGTCGCGGCTTGAGCATGCCGCCCGGGAGATCTTCAACCTGGGGAATGTCGAGCCGGCTTCAGCGGGCCTGAGTCGTCCGGTTTCCTGGACGGGCGCGCAGCCGGAGGGCGGTGTGCTGAATGCCGGCGCCGGGGTCCAGACACCTGGCATGGAGCGGGAGATCGCCGGATCGCTGGCCTACCTGCACCGGAATCTTCTGCCCAGGGGGCGCTCCATGAGTGCGATGAGCTGGCCTGCGGGAACGGTGCCCAGCGCGGAGGCCTCCGCCTTTGTGCAGAAGATGAAGGTGGAAAGCCTGGTCACCCGCCGCGCTCCATCGCTGCTGGCCGGTGACTCCCCTTTGCAGCCGAGGAGCTGGAAGATCGGCCGGCAGGGAGCAGTCATGCTTCAGGATGCGGGGCTGCGGCAGGCGGATGAAGCCATCGCGGCCATGCATCGCGGAGGGCTGGGGCGCTGGACCGAGCCTGCGCAGGTCAGCCTGCGGTTCCAGGACGTCGTGCGCAGCCAGGATCTGCAGCAGGTGGAGAAGATTCTGGACTGGTGCTCAAGCCAGCCCTTCCATGCCGTCAGCGCCGGGCAGTATGCGCGGCTGGTGCGTGATGCCGCCGAGACCCGGATCTTTCAGACCGGGCCCGGCCGCTGGATTCTCGTCAACCAGGGCAGCGCCCGGACCGTGAGGCTTCCTGCCTCGGCGGGTGTGCCTGACCTGGCCCAGTGCAGGGGGGTGGCCGGATTCATCCATCATGGCGGCCAGATTTACATCCACACGCTCGGTCTGCGCCGCACCGAGCTGGTGATGCGTGCCGAGCCGCAGCGCGACTATCTGCGACTGGCCTCGGCGACGGCGGACGTCCGCTATCTGGAGGCCGCCGGCAGCCGCGCCTCCTTCCAGGTGCTGCACACGCGGCCTGTCGAATTTTGCTTCGACGGCATGATGCCCGGGACCATCTGCCAGATGCTTACCAACGGCCAGCCTGACTACCTCATGGCGGACACGCAGGGGCGCATTGAATTCAGCGTGCCCAGCCAGGCGACGATCCAGCTCCGGATCCTGCCCTCACACACGGCGGCCATGCGTTGACCCGACCGAACATCAATCCTGACTCATCATGGTTTTTCGTATCCTGCTCCTCATCGTCCTCTACTCAACGCTGGCCTTTGTGTGGGAACGCCGCCTCGAGTCCGCGGCCGAGGCGCCTCTGGAGGATGCGGTTGAACGCCAGCCGCGGCTGGAAAGGCTGACCCGCTACCTGATGAAGGCGCCGCCCGAGGTCGTGAAACCGATCCTGCTGAGCATCGCCCTCATGCCGGATGAGCGGCTGGCCAGGGTGGATGCCTGGCTGCGCCGGCCGCCTGCAGACCAGCTTCGCGAGCTGACGGTCCAGGATTCACCGATGCTTCACAAGGCCGGGTCCCTGCGTGACTCCCTGCTGCTGGGCTGGCTGGGGCAGGAGCATTCCGCTCCACCGCTGGAGGCGCACCTGATGATTTGCGCCGCTGGTGACCGGCTTGACGACCAGATGAGGAATTTTGCGCTTCAGTCCTTGTCAGGCCGTGCCCTGAAGGCGGGGGATCATGAGACGGCGCTTCGCATCATGGAGCGGGCGGTGGCCGTTCCTGGAGCGACCTGGAGCGTGGTGAAAGGCTACCTGCAAAGGGCGTCCGAACGTGAGCTCATCCGGCCTGCGCTGTCCGTGCTCGACACCTGGCTGAAGCGGCATGAGGCAGGCGCCGCCGCCAGGGAGGTGGAGGAGGCCCGGGAGATGCAATGTGCCTTCATGCTTCGTTCAGGCCAGGCCGCCGAGGCTTTGGACATCCAGGTGCAGGCGCTGAAGGCTGTTCCCGCAGGTCAGGCCCTGCCGGAAAGCGTGCTGCAGCGTGCGGTCACCGCTGCGCGTGCTGCGGGAACACCGATGATCATCCTGCCTTTGCTGGAACAGCACCTGGCCTGCTTTGAGGAGCATCAGGTGTCTCCTTCGCAGCTGCTGATCAAGGAGGATGCCAGTGCGGACTATCATCACTGGCTGGCGGAGTATGTCACCTTTGCGGAGGCGGTGCTGCCCGCCGTTCGTTCTTTTGAGGCCTGTCAGAGGCTTGCGGCCATCGGCGAAGGCAGTGCGCTGGCCCGTGTCTGCGCCCTTGCTGAACCTGCAGGGCGGATGGACGACGCCGTGTTTTTCCTGGAGCAGGCCCTGGCGAATGCCGTGCTGCGCCCGGTATTGCTGTCCCTGACAGGCGTGCAGCCTTTGGCAAAGCGCGTGGCGCTTCAGGCCATGAAGAAGGCGCCCGGAGACCGTGACCTGCATTACTCGGCGACCCTGGCCGAGGCGGCTGCGGCACCGGGTTCCGCAGCAGGACTCTGGCAGGCCTACCTGCGCCGGTTTCCTGAGGATGCTCCGGCTTCACGCCGTCTGATCCAGGCCCATCTGAACGCCAGGCGGCCGACCCTGGCCCTGCGTGTCCTGGATGGCATGAAGGAGGCTTCTTTGACGGAGGCCGACAGGCATCAGCGGGAGCTGCTGCGTCAGCTTTGAGCCTGGACCACCTGGACGAGCAGGCGACGGCTCAGCCAGGCGGCTAGCAGCCCGCCGCTGAGGTCAGCCAGCCAGTCCCAGGGGTCATTGCCAAACCTGCCTGGGGTGAAGGTCTGGTGAAACTCATCGGCGGCGCCGATGATGCCGGTGAAGAGCAGTCCTGCGAGAAGGAAGCGGGCGGATGTCGGCAGCGGACGGCTTTTGCCAAAAAGTGCGGTCAGGAAGCAGAAGGCGCCGCCGGTGAAATAGGTGCCGTGGAGGAACTTGTCCTTGAGGGGAAATGACGGGCCGCTGGGCAGGGGAGTGTTCGCTGACAGCATCCACAGGAGAGCCGCCCATGCCAGGACTGCCAGCCACCAGAGGAGAGGCTTGTGAACGAGTCTTGCTGCGGTCAGCAGCCATCGCCTGTCTTGGCTCATCCTTCCTTCATTTCCTGTTCCATCCGCTCGCTGAGCCACTGTTTGATCATGCTCTGATAGTTCAGGTAGCGGCGGCGGGCGATGCGCTTGATGCGGCTGAGCATCCTTGGGTCGAAGCGCAGGGTGATGGTGGTGGATTCACGGACATCATTCCGGTGGATCGACATCTGAAGCAGGCGGGCGTCGAGCTGATGAGCGCTCCAGAAGCGGCCCTCATCCTCTTCCTGCTCGAACGGCGGCACGTCCTTCCAGGAACGAACCAGGGCGAGATCCCCTTCCAGGTAGGCGGGGCGGCTCGTCAGGGTGGTGTCTCCTTTGCGGCGGGGTGGTTCCATAAGGGGTGGTGTCAGGCAAGCTCGGCCTTTTTCCGTTCAAAGAAGAGATTTTCCGAAGTGGTCATATCCCGGGCGAAAACGACACGGTGTTTCTTGCCGTCCGTCCAGAAGACGCTGAAAACCGCCCTGCCGTGCAGGGATTTGCCCAGGTTGTAATAGCGGGGCTCCGTCCAAGTGCCCTGATCCTCTGGAAAAAATCTCAGAGAAAAGGGATCCTCCAGCGATTCTTCAATGTCTTTGAGCGGGGGTTGGGGCGCGTGTCCAGGAGAGGATGCGAGCGGGCTGGCCTGGGTGGGGGCTTCTTTGTAGCGGAGAGGTTCCATAAGAGGTTGTATCAGGCATCCTCAGCCTTTTTCCGTTCAAAGAAGTCGTGTTCGGAGGCGGTCATGTCCCGGGCGAAGACGACGCGGTATTTTTTGCCATCCGTCCAGAAGACGCTGAAGACGGCCCTGCCGCCGAGGGCCTTGCCCAGATTGTAGTAGCGTGCCTCCGAGCCATTGCCGTTTTCATCAGGCAGGAACTTCAGGGAAAAGGGATCCTCGAACGACTCCTCAATGTCCTTGGGGGGCAGTTTGGTGAGGTCGAAGGATACGCCGAGCCAGTCGAAGTCCATGATGTGCAGATACTTTCAACGTACGAAACCAGGGGCGTCTCGCTATTTCCGATATTGGATCACTTCTATCTCATAACCCTCGGGGGCGTCAATGAAGGCGAACACGCCGCTGGAACTTTCCGTGGGTCCGTCTGAGAGGGGATAGCCGCAGGCGGCGGCATGGAGGGCGAACTTTTCCAGGTCCTCCACCTCGAAGGCCAGGTGGGTGACGTCGGGGCCGAGCTGTACGGGGCCGCTGCCGGGGAAGGAGCAGATCTCGATGAGTTCGTCGCTGTTCGGAGTCTTGAAGAACACGAGTTCGGAGCCGCGCGGGGACTTGTGGCGCCGGACTTCCTCAAGCCCGAGGACCTCCTTGTAGAAGGCGACGGTCTTGTCGAGGTCGTTCACGCGGTAGCGGGTGTGGAGGAGCTTTTTGACCATGAGCATGGCAGGGTTGAAACCATCCACATTCGGCGCGTCATGGCGCTTGGGCAAGACAGACATTTGCGCACTGCTGCTGCCGCCCGTAAGAGGGGTCATGTCCGCCCGCCAGCCCGCCGTCCTCTTCATTTTCATCACGCTCGTGCTCGACATCCTGGGCATCGGTCTGGTGGTGCCGGTCCTTCCTGGCCTGGTTCAGCATTATCAGGAGGGCAGTCTCGCCGCAGGTTCGGTGACCTACGGCCTGCTTGCCGCGACGTATGCGCTGATGCAGTTTCTCGTGGCCCCGCTGATCGGCAGCCTCTCCGACCGGTTCGGCCGCCGTCCGGTCATCCTGGTCTCGCTTCTGGGCTCCGCGATCGACTACTTCCTGATCGCCTTTGCGCCCAGCCTGGCCTGGTTTGTCGTGGGGCGTGTGGTGGCGGGGATCACGGCGGCCAACTATGCGGCGGCCTCGGCCTACATCGCGGACATCAGCCCGCCGGAAAAACGCGCGGCGAACTTCGGCCTGATCGGCGCCGCCTTTGGCATCGGCTTCATCATCGGGCCGGTTCTCGGCGGCCTGTGCGCCAAGTTCGGGGTGAAGGTGCCCTTCTTCGTGGCGGGCGGCCTGACGCTGATCAACTGGGCCTACGGCTGGTTTGTGCTGCCGGAGTCGCTGGCTCCGGAAAACCGGCGTGCCTTCAGCTGGAGGCGCAGCAATCCGGTCGGCGCGCTGCTGGCCCTGCACCGGTTTCCCGCGTTGCTCGGGCTGGTGCTGACTTACTTCATCGCGGTCCTTGCCCATCAGGTTTATCCAAGCATCTGGGTGCTCTACACCTCCTTCCGCTATCAGTGGACGGAACTGCAGACGGGGCTTTCGCTGGCGGCCGTGGGCTTCATGGCCGGCATGGTGCAGGGCGGGCTGACCAGGCGCGTGGTCGGCAGGCTTGGAGAGCGACGCACGGTGCTGGCCGGGCTGTTCCTGGCTGTCTTTCTTTATGCGGCCTATGGCATGGCCTCCCAGGCCTGGATGATCTACGGCTGCATCATCATCGGCAGCCTGACCGGCCTGGTGACGCCTGCCGTTCAGTCGCTGATGACGCAGAGCGTGCCTGCGAATGAGCAGGGGGAGCTGCAGGGAGCCCTGAGCAGCCTCTCAAGCGTCGCCGGGGTGACGGGCCCCGTGGTGTGCACGCAGCTCTTCGGCTTCTTCGTCAGTGACAAGGCGCCGGTGCTGCTGCCCGGGGCGCCGTTTTTCTGGAGCTCGATCCTGATGATCGCCGCACTGGCCGTCGCCGTGCCGTCCTTGCGCCGGATCCAGGCGGTTCACTGACCCTCCGCAGGCCGGGCTTCACGCACGGCATCAAGGGTGAGCTGCCACTGCTCCTCGCCGCGCCAGAAGTTCCGCTGCACGCGCATGGCGATGTCCCAGGGCGGCCTGGGCAGGTTTTGCAGGGGGGCATTGAACCAGCGCGCCTCCATGTTGACGCCGTCCTGGGTGAGGATCACCCGCAGGTGCTTGTCCTTCATCGTGCGGCCTGGCAGCCTTGGGGTGACGCTGCGGCAGAGGAACAACGGCTCGCTGTTCTGCTGGCCGAAGGGTTCCATCAGCCGGAAGTTCTGCAGGAAGTCGTAGGTGAGATCGGACAGCCGCACCTCGGCGTCCATCTCCAGGATGGGAGTCAGGGCCTCGTCGCTCAGGGCCCTGCGGGCGGCCTCGCAGAAGGCGGTGCGGAACACCCCGAGCTTGTCCTCCGTGATCGAAACCCCTGCGGCCATGGCGTGGCCTCCACCCCGGACGATGTGCTCCCGGCAGATGTCGATGGCTTCGACGAGGGAGAAGCCGGGGATGCTGCGTCCGCTGCCCTTGCCCATGCCGTTTTCATCAAACGAGAAAAGGATGGTCGGCCGGTTGGCGATCCTGGAGATGCGGGAGGCGACGATGCCGACGACGCCGGGGTGCCAGTTGCGCGAGCCCAGCACGATGGCCTGGTGCGCCTCCAGGCTGCCGAGTTCTAGCAGCATTTGTTCGGCCTCGGCATAGACGTTCTGCTCCACGGCCTGGCGGTCGCGGTTGTGGCTTTCCAGCAGCGCGGCGTACTCGTTGGCGGTGTGCGAATCCTCGGCCAGCAGGAGCTGCAGGGAGGTCGAGGCCGTGTCCAGCCGGCCGGCTGCGTTCAGGCGGGGGCCGAGCCGGAAGCTGACGTGGTGCGTCTGCAGGAAGCCGTCCACGCCCGCCGTCTGCTTCAAAGCCTGCAGGCCGATGCGGTCGGTCTGCGCGAGCGCCTCCAGGCCGCGCCTGACGAGCAGCCGGTTTTCATCGACCAGGGGCACCAGGTCGGCCACGGTGCCGAGGGCGACGAGGTCGAGGGTGTTCTTGAGGTCGAAGTCAGGAAGGCGGCGTGCCTTGAGCAGGGCGTGGGCGACCTTGAAGACAAGGCCGGCGGTGCAGAAGTAGTGGTATTTGTCCCCCAGCTTTGGATTGACCAGCGCCACGCATTCCGGGCGTCCCAGGGGTGAAAGTTCGTGGTGGTCGATGATGACGCAGTCAACCCCCTGCTCGCGAAGCCACTTCAGCTCGTTGATCGAGGTGGTGCCGCAGTCGAGGGCGAGCAGCAGGTCGGGCTTGCCGAATTCTTCGAACAGACGGGTGAAGCCGTCGAGGCTCAGGCCATAGCCCTCGTCCATTCTTGAAGGCAGGAAGAGGTGCGGCTGGACACCGTAGGCGCGCAGCGTCAGGCACATGAGCGACATGGAGGTGACGCCGTCGACGTCATAGTCGCCATACAGGGCCACACGCTGCTTTTCATCGACGGCGCGGAGGATGCGCTCCACGGCGATGTTCATCTCGGGCAGTTCGCCCGGGTCGCCGAGGGTGGCGAGCTTGGGCACCAGGAAGTCGCGCACGGCGGAGGCGGTGCGCAGGCCGCGCTGGGCCAGCAGCGTGCAGAGCAGCCGTGGCAGCCCGGTGTCCGCCGCCAGCGCATCCACGCCCTCGGGCGCCGGCTTGACGAGCCAGCGCGGAGGACGCGTGTTGGGCAGAGGAAGTTCGGAGGCGAGGGCCATCGGCAAAAACGTAACCTCCTTGTATGCAGCACGCGGGTGGGCTAGTCAAAGCCTCGCTCTCAATGAACTACGCACCCTGCTCCCGATACACCGCCGGCCGGCTATGGCTGCTGCTCCTCGGTATGCTCCTTGCACTGGCCGGAGCCGTGTTCACCTGGGTGCTCTGGACGGCCTGGCAACGTGCCGAGGAAACCCGTCGCTGGGCGCCCACTTCCTGCCGCATCGTCGTCTCAAAGGTCGCCATGGAAAGGCCGACGCCGAATTCCAACCCAGCCTACCGTGCGGACATCCGCTACGACTATGTCTTCAACGGCGTCCATCACACGGGCACACGGCTGAAGCGTGTGGACAGCCCCAGCCAGCACCAGGACGTGGTCATCCAAAGGCTCCAGCCCTGGCCGCCCGGAAGTGAGTCGACCTGCTTCGTCAATCCGGCCAGCCCGGGCATGGCGGTGCTGAAGCATGACACGCGGGCCGCCTTGTACTCGATCTGGTTTCCGCTGCTGTTTGTTGCCGGAGGGATGCGCATGGCCTGGGGGGCGCTGCGATCCTGCGGGCCCAAGGTTGCCGAACCGGTGAAATGAACTAACTGACCTCCAATCTCCTGCATCATGACGAACCTGCTTTGCTTTGGCGATTCCAACACCTGGGGCTTTGATCCGACCTCGATCACCGAGATTTTTCCGCGTCGTCATCCCGCTCAGGTGCGGTGGACGGGCGTGCTGGCGGCCGAGCTGGGCGCCGGCTTCCGCGTGATCGAGGAAGGCCAGAACGGACGGACGACCGTGCATGACGATCCGTTGAACGTGGCCCGCAACGGCAGGGAATACCTGCCCGCCTGCCTGGAGAGCCACAAGCCTCTCGACATCGTGGTGATGATGCTCGGCACCAATGACCTGAAGAGCTATTACAACCTTCCCCCCGGGGAGATTGCCAACGGTGCGGGCATCCTGGCGCGCATGATCCTGGGCAGCACCGCCGGCCCGGGCAACCGTGCGCCGCGCCTCCTTCTGGTCTGTCCGCCCCAGGTGGGCGACCTCTCCCATCTGCCCGACCTGCAGGCGAAGATCCCCGATGGGATTGCCCGCAGCAGGCAGTTTCCGCGTTATTACCAGGCGCTGGCCTCAGCCCTGGGCTGTGACTACCTCGACAGCCAGAGCCTCATCATGACCAGTCCGGTGGATGGCATTCATCTGGAGGCCGACGCCCATGGCATCCTGGGCAGGGCGGTGGCCGCGAAGATCCGTGAGATGACCGCGCCTTCACCCTGAGGAGGGGCGCGTTATTTCTGACGCATGCGTTCGGCGATCTCGATGATGGCCAGGATGACCTCCATCGCGACCCGGGCGCTGATCATGTAGAGCAGGAAGGCCACGGGGCCGGTGACGAAGGTGAACAGGCCGTAGAAGACGCTGCCCTCGGTGAAGCCCTTGAACATCCAGCCCAGGGCGGCGAGCAGGGCGGCACCGAGGCTCAGGGCGTAAAGCAGGCGGATGAGATGCGGGGTGACGAAACGCTTGAAGGAGAAGTCCAGCAGCAGGTCCATCAACGCCCGCAGCATGGCGCGCAGGCCGTCCCAGGAAGTGGGGGGCTTGGAGGGCAGTGGGTCCGGGGTGCTCATGAGCCGGGTTACTTGATCAGGCGCAGGCTGAAGGGATAACGGTAGGCCACGCCGTCGCTGGCCTTGATGGCGCCCAGGATCATCAGGACGATGGCGGCGATGCCGATGGCGATGGCGATCAGGATGGGTAGGATCAGCCAGAAGGTCAGCATGCAGAGGAAGACGGCGATGCTGACCGTGATCTGGAAGTTGAGCACCTCGCGTCCCTGGTCCTTGAGGAAGGGCATGTCGTCCTTCTTGATCAGCCAGAGCACCAGCGGCGCCACGATGTTGAGGACGGGCACGTTCGGCATCAGGCAGCCCGCGAAGGGCAGCAGGTGGCAGATGAGGGCCATCATGCGTTCGTCTTTTGAAGGACCGGCCTGACCGCCCTGCGGTGAGCCGCCGTCTTGAGGAGGAGGTGCGCTTTCCATGACGGAAACAAGCTGTCGCACAGCCCGCGCCCTTGGCAACCCGGGAATCTCGGGATGGTGAATCCATCCCTAGGCTTGTGGCAGCTGCCTCAGAACGGACTCAAGATTGTCGACGGGGTGGAAGACGCGTTGCCTGCCCTCAATCCGGGAGGTTAGCACGCCCCTTTTCTCGAGTGCGAGCAGGTCCGAGCGGGCTGTCATCGCAGAGATGCCGTGACTGCGCTGATGGCTGTCGAAGGTGTAATGTCCGTTCGTGGAGTTTTCGAGCGCATGTGAGAGCAGCGCCCTCTGACGGTGGTTCAGCCAGGCCGTCTGACGCAGGTTCTCCTGCTGGATCCGGACTTCGGAAGACTTTCTTGCCAGATAGTCGTGCAGATTCTGAATCGACTCCTCAATGCAGCGCATTTGATGGATGATGAAGTAGTTCAGGTCGTTGTCGTCGGATTCGGTGAGAAGGAATGCACGGTAATAATCCTCAGGAGATCGCAGAAGCGACTGGGAGATCGAAATGAACTCGAACAGCCAAAAGCCGCCTCGAAGCATGGCCCAGTAAAACAAGGCGCGTGCCGTCCGCCCGTTCCCATCGACAAATGGATGATCGTAAGCCAGCCAGAAATGAAGGATGACGGCCCTGATGACGGGGTGCAGGTAACCCTGGAGCTGCTGGCTGTTGGCGAAGTCGCACATCGCCGCAAGCCGCTCCTGAAGCTGTGTGGCGGCGGGCGGAACATGGAAGACATTGTCCTCGTCATCGCCAACCTCAATGTGCTCGTCACTCCGGCGCAGGCGGCCTGCGGCATCAGGCTTGTCGAGTGCGTCACGCGAGATCATGGCATGGATCTCCAGCACCAGCTCCGGTGTCAGCGGCCTGTCCTTGATCTTCTGCAGGTGCTGCATCGTGATGTAATTGTTCACGATCATCCGCTCGCCCTTGTCCCTTGGCCTGCGACCGCTGCGGAGAAGGTCGCGGGCCTTCTCCCGGGTGACAGCGGCCCCTTCCAGCAGACTGGAAGTGACGGCCTCCTCCATCAACGTGGTGATCTTGTAGCGGGTCTGGATGGATGAGTTCCCGGCCGATTTCGAGACATGATCCGGCATGGCAATGTTGCCCGCGCATCGTTGATCAATGTGATGCAGCGCCTCGAACATTTCGGGAGCCAGCGAGAAGCTGAATTCCGTTCCTTTTTTGTCTTTCAACGGCACGGGCTGCCTGGCCGACTGACGCGCGGTTTTGGCAAGCAACCACCACTCTTCTCGACTCATGTTTGCGGGGGCTGGGTGTGCCTGAACATCATCCCAATGCAGATAGGGACCACGCTGTGTGGCGGACAGGTTTTCCTGGGTAAACAGTTCCTTCCATCGTTGGGCATTCCCCAAGGCGATGATCAACAGGGACTGATAAGATGGCGGTGGTTCTGGAACACGCATGCAGCAAAAACCCTCTAATTAGAGTATAATTAGAGGGTTTTTAGAGGGGTGGCAACTGCTCAGGCAGTCAAAAGACTGTTCAAAAAAGCACCTTTTACCCGTTCGCGCGCAGGATCTGGGCGAGGACATAGGGCAGGATGCCGCCGGCGCGGTAGTAGTCGATCTCCACGGGGGTGTCGATGCGGACGACCAGCGGGATGTCGAAGCTGCCGCCGTCGGCCTTGTGGACGCGCAGGGTGGCCTCGCCCATGGGCTTGAAGTCGTTGCTGATGCCCAGGATGTCGAAGGTGGCGTCACTGAGGTCCTTCACCTTGTCGTAGTCAGCCTTGTCCTTGAAGTTGCAGGGCAGGACGCCCATGCCGACGAGGTTGCTGCGGTGAATGCGCTCGAAGGACTTCGTGATGACGGCCTTCACGCCAAGAAGGCGGGTGCCTTTGGCGGCCCAGTCGCGGCTGGAACCCATGCCGTAGTCTTCGGCGCCGATGACGATGGTGGGCGTTCCGGCGGCCTTGTAGGCCTCGGCGGCGTCGTAGATGCTCATCTCGGTGCCTGCGGGCTGGAGCAGCGTGTTGCCGCCTTCCTTGCCGCCGAGCATGAGGTTCTTGATGCGCACGTTGGCGAAGGTGCCGCGGGTCATGACCAGGTCGTTGCCGCGGCGGCTGCCGTAGCTGTTGAAGTCGGCCTGCGTGACGCCGTTTTCCGTGAGGAAACGTCCGGCGGGGCTGTCCTTCTTGATGTTGCCGGCGGGGCTGATGTGATCGGTGGTGACGCTGTCGCCAAAGATGCCCAGCGGACGCGCGCCCTTGATCTCGGCGATGTCGCCGGGCGTCATGCTGAAGTCGCTGAAGAACGGCGGGTGCTGGATGTAGGTGGACTTGCCGTCCCACTCGAACACTTCACCGACGCTGCCCTTGATCTCGTTCCACTTCGGATTCTGCGAGGCGAAGTCGGTATAGAGCCTGCGGAAGACGTCCGGGGATAGGGCGGACTGCATGGCGTCACGCACTTCGGCGAGCGTGGGCCAGATGTCCTTCAGGTAGACGCCGCTGCCGGCGACGATTTCATCCTTGCTCAGGTCGATGTCGACGGTGCCGGCGATGGCGTAGGCGACGACGAGCGGAGGGCTCATGAGGAAGTTGGCCTTGATGCTCTGATGCACGCGGGCCTCGAAGTTGCGGTTGCCGGAGAGCACGGAGGCGGCGACGACGTCCTTGGATTTGACGACGTCCTCGATGCCGGCGTCGAGCGGGCCGGAGTTGCCGATGCAGGTGGTGCAGCCATAGCCGACGGTCTGGAAGCCGAGCTTGTCGAGCTCGACCTGGAGGCCGGTCTTGGTGAGGTAGTCGGTCACGACACGGGAGCCGGGGCCAAGGCTGGTTTTCACGGCAGGCTTCACCTTCAGGCCCTTCGCGTTGGCCTTTTTGGCGAGCAGGCCGGCGGCGAGCATGACGCTGGGGTTGGAGGTGTTGGTGCAGCTGGTGATGGCGGCGATGAGCACGGAGCCGTCGGTGATGCTGTCCTTCACGTCAGCCTTGCTGTTGACGACGACGTCGGCGGGCTGGAAGGGCTCGGCCTTGGCAAAGCCGCCGGCCTTGACGTCGGCGCCGAGCAGGTCACGGAACTTGCCCTTGAGGGCGGGGACTTCGATGCGGTCCTGCGGACGTTTCGGTCCGGAGACGCAGGGCACCACGCCGCTGAGGTCGATCTCCATCTCGGTGGTGAAGTCGAGCGCGCCCTTCTCGGTCGGGATGCCCCAGAGGCCCTGGGCCTGGAAGTAGTTCTTCACGGTGGTGCAGAGCTCCTCGCTGCGGCCGGTGCCGCGCAGGTAGGCGATGGTTTCCTCATCGACGCCGAAGAAGCCCATGGTCGCGCCGTATTCGGGGGCCATGTTGGCGATGGTGGCGCGGTCGGTGACGGGCAGGCTGACGGCGCCGGGGCCGTAGAACTCGACGAACTTGCCGACGACGCCGAGCTTGCGCAGCTTCTGGGTGACTTCGAGCACGAGGTCGGTGGCGGTGACGCCTTCCTTCAAGGCGCCGGTGAGGTAGACGCCGACGACTTCCGGGACGAGGAAGGTGACGGGCTGGCCGAGCATGCCGGCCTCGGCTTCAATGCCGCCCACGCCCCAGCCGACGACGCCGAGGCCGTTGATCATGGTGGTGTGGGAGTCGGTGCCGACGAGGGAGTCCGGATAAAACACGCCGTTCTTCTCCAGCACGCCCTTGGCGAGGTATTCGAGGTTGACCTGGTGGACGATGCCGATGCCGGGAGGCACGACCTTGAAGGTGTCGAAGGCCTGCTCGCCCCACTTCAGGAACTGGTAGCGCTCCTTGTTACGCTCGAATTCGAGGTCGAGGTTTTTGTTCAGCGCGTCCTGGGTGCCGGCGTAGTCGACCTGCACGGAGTGGTCCACCACGAGGTCCACGGGCACGAGGGGCTCGACCATCTTCGGGTTCTTGCCGAGCTGCTTCACCTTGGAGCGCATGGCGGCGAGGTCGACGAGAAGGGGAACGCCGGTGAAGTCCTGAAGGACGATGCGGGCGACGGTGAAGGGGATCTCGTAGTCACCCGGGGACTTGGCGTTCCAGTTGGCGAGGTTTTTCACGTCAGCCTCGGTGACCTTCTTGCCGTCCAGGTTGCGCAGCAGGGACTCCAGCACGATGCGGATGGAAACGGGCAGGCGGGAGACTTTGCCGATGCCTGCGGCCTCAAGGGCAGGGAGGGAGTGGAACTTGCCGTCGGAGCCGTTGCCGGTTTTGAAGGTCTGGAGGGTGTTCATTGAGTTTGGGGGAGTCAGGAAGTCGTCAGCGCGCGGTCAGGGGGTCGAGCCGGGGGCAGGACAGAGCCGCGTGCCGTGCGGGGCCGGAGAAATAGCGAGAGGAGCAGTTTTGACACCCATTTTTTTAGCTTCGTGGCGGTCAGGGTGAAAATCGCGAAGCCATCGGGGAGGGGGATCTGGGCGGTGCGGAGGATGGGCGACAGGCTTTCGGAACGGGCTGAAAGCCCTTGAACTGGACCCAGGGGAACGGGCCGAGTGGTCTGATTTCTGCGATTCGATGCTAAGTCGGGGTTGATGATTAGTTAAAATTTGATAAATTTTACGAAATTCCATAAAGCAAGACCTTGCCACGCCCTCTCCAGCAGCTTCGGCAGTCCGCCAAATCGGCGGTCCTGGTGGCTTGTGGTCTGACGAGGCTGGCCAGGCGTCGGATGAAGGGTGCTGCGGTGCTGACCTTTCATGGGCTTTGCCAGGACGGGCAGGCGAGCGGGGTTCTGGATGCCAGCCTGCATCTTCCGGTTTCGGTTTTCCATGCCGTTTGTCGACATCTGAAGGCTTCCTATCAGGTGATGCCTCTGCTTGAGATGACGCAGGCCGTCCTGGCCGGGCGCTCCCTGCCATCCCGGGCGGTGGCGATCAGCTTTGACGACGGCCTGGCTTCCAACTACCACCTGGGCTTTCCGGTGCTGCGTGAGCTTGGGTTGCCTGCGACCATTTTTCTGGCCACGGGTTTCCTGGATGGCACGCATCCCCTCTGGTTTCAGGAGGTGGATCGTGCCATGAAGGCCAGGGGCAGCAGCGCAGCGGAGCTGGCCACGCGCCTTGCGCATCTGAAAACCCTTCCGGATGCCCTGATGCGGGGCGAGGTCAGGAAGCTCGTGGAAGGCTGTGCGCAGGCGGAGTCGGAGGTCGCCCGGCCGATGAGCTGGGAACAGGCGCGTGAGATGCAGGCGGGCGGGCTGGTTGCGTTTGGCGGCCACACGCACACGCATCCGGTCCTGTCCCGATGCACACCGGCGCAGCAGGCTGAAGAAATCCGCGTCTGCCGTGATCGCATGACCGAGGAGCTCGGAACGTCTCCATGCTTGTTTGCCTACACGAATGGAGGCCCGGGTGACTTCACCTCGGAGACCCAGGAACTGCTGGCCGCCCATGGATTTCAGGCGGCTTTCACGATGATGCCAGCCCGGCTGGGCGCCGGTTTGCCGTCCCATGCCCTGCCGCGTTATGGCAACCCCACGTCCGTGCTTGAGGCGGAGGCCACGGCCTCGGGAGCCTTCGAGCTGGTGAAGCAGTGGAGAGGAGGTGGCCGATGAGCCTAGTGCGCATTCGATGCAACGTTTTGCCGGAGATGTCCGCCTTTTTGTGGCGGGGTCTTTTTCATGTTGTGCAATCGGCGAAGTCGGAGGCCTCCTGCGGCCCTGTGGCGGTGGATTCTCCTCAGTCAGGCAGCCGGTCCGAGCCGGCGCTGGCAGGTGTGTCGCGCCGGTTCAGCGTGGTGCATTTCATCGCCGCCCCGGGCGGGGGTGGTGCGGAGGCCATGATGCGGAACCTGGTGCGGGCCATGGATCCCGGGCGCTGGAGGAACGTGGTGATCGTCATGGACGGCCGTCCCTGGCCCCGTGAGATGGAGGAACTCCGGGCCATGGGGGCCGAGGTGCATGATCTGGAGGCGACGGCCTTCCTGCGTGCCGGCACCCTGGTGAAGCTGGTGCGCCTGCTGCGTGAAGTGCGTCCGGACGTGTTGCAGACCTGGATGCATCATGCCGACTTTGTGGGTGGATGGTGTGCGCGCCTGGCCGGCGTGCGCCGGGTGGTCTGGGGCATCCACTGCCGGGAGATTCATGCCAGTCCAGGTGAGTCCGCAGCCCGGATCCGCTGGTTCCGGCGGCTGCTCGGGGCGAGTTCCCGGGTGCTGCCTTCCCGTGTCATCTCCTGCTCGGCCGCCGCGATCCGGGACCATGCCGCCATGGGCTATTCTGAAGGGCGCATGACCTGGGTGCCGAACGGCATCGACACCTCGGTTTTCAAGCCGGACGCCGCCGCCCGTGTCCGGGTGCGTCAGGAACTGCGTGTTCCTGAATCCGCGCCGCTGGTCGGCTTCGTCGGGCGCTTCCATGAGATGAAGGACCTGTCGACCTGGCTGCGCGCGGCGGCGGTCTTGCAGTCACGCCGGCCGGAGACGCACTTTTTGTTGTGTGGTGGGCATGAGCCTGGTCTGGGCGACTGCGCCCGCGCGGCGCTCTCGGTGATGCCGTTCCGGCAGCAGGTGCATTTCGCTCCCTTCCGGGCGGATCCGCAGGCGGTGTATCCGGCGCTGGACGTGTTCTCGCTTTCCTCGCGCACCGAGGCCTGTCCGATGACCCTGATGGAGGCGCTTGCCTGCGGCGTGCCCTGCGTGACGACCGACGTGGGCGACTGTGCGCGGCTGCTCGGGGATTCCGGGCGTGTCGTGCCGGTGCATGATGCGGAGGCGCTTGCCCGGGCCTGGGAGGAACTGCTTGACCATCGTCCGGATGCGGCGGTGCTGCGGCGTGACGCCGTCGGGCGTTTTGACATCCGGGCGGCGGCGCGTGGTTATGAAAATGTCTACCGGGAGGTGCTGTCGGCATGAGGCTGCTGACCGCCATGCTGCTGTTCACGGCCGCCCCGCTGCCTGCGGAGGTGAAGATCGCCCGTGTCGGCTCGATGATCCGGGTCATGCGTGCGCAGGAGGTTGTGGACAACGGGGCCGCGCTGGAGGCGGCGCGTGGTGAGCGCGAGTCGCTGCAGGTCGTGCTGATCGGGAGGCCGGAGGAGGTTCGAGGCATCCGGCTGGAGGTGGGTGACCTGCATGGCGCCGACGGGGAGTTCATCCCGGCTCCGCAGGTCTTTCGCGAGCATTACGTCAAGGTGAGCAGGTCCACGCCGATGTCGCCGCTGCCGCCGGGGGATTATCCGGACGCCCTGGTGCCGCAGGACTTCGCCTGGCAGCCGCTGCCTGCGGTGAAGCAGGTGAACCAGCCGTGGTGGATTGACGTGCATGTGCCCTACGGGGTCAGGCCGGGGATGTATTCCGCGGAGATCATCGCCCGTGATGCGATGGGTGCCGAGATGGCGCGCACGAAGCTCATGCTGCGGGTTTCGGACTTTGACCTGCCCGTGGTGCCGAGGCTGCGCACCTCGATCATGACGGTGTGGCGTCGTGTGGCGGAGGTGCATGGGTTTGACCGCCAGAAGGAGCCGCCTTCGCCGGCCCTGGCGGCGTTGCTGAACCAATACTACGATCTCTTCGCCGAGCATCGGCTGAGCTGCGACCAGACGTATCCGACGTATCCGGACGGAGGCACCGGCAGGCTGGACCTGAAGCAGCTTGAGTCGGGCATGAGGAGGCAGGTGCTGCATCGTCACGCCAGCACCCTGGGCCTGCCGATCTGGCAGGAGTGGCCGTTTCCGGACCCCCTGGGCAAGGACAGGGCTGCGGCGATGAAATACTGCGCCACATGGATGAAGACGCTTCACTCGCTCAAGGCCGGGCAGCGTGGCTACATCATCATGGGAGACCTTGACGAGCCGAACAGCCATGCCGCCTACGGACTGGTGAGGCGCTGGGGTGACTTCTTCAACGAGGCCGAGGCCACTCATGGCGTGCGCCTGCCGCTGCTGGTGACCGAGCAGCCCACGCCGGATTCCTGGTGGTGGGGGAGCCTGGATGGGTTTGTCGACATCTGGGTGCCGCATTTCAGCAGTGTCTGGCAGGACATGGAGGGCGCGAAGGGGCGTCGCGACATCGCACGCCGTATCAAGGCGGGGGATGAGGTCTGGTGCTATGCGGCGCTGGTGCAGATGCCGCAGGAGTGGCTGGATTCCCATGATGGGCCAGAGCAGCTCGCCGCCTCCAATCCACCGGTCTGGTGCCTGGACTACCCGGCGATGAACCATCGTGTTCCGGCCTGGGTGATGCCGCGTCATGGCATCAGCGGCCTGACCTACTGGGACACGCTTTATGCCAGCAAGGGCGTGGATGTCTGGAAGAACGCGGGCAGCTTCCAGCATCCGGATGGCAGCGTTCATAACGGCGACGGCAGCTTCATCTACCCGGCCACGAAGAAGCGTCATGGCCGCGACATGCCGGTGGCGAGCATCCGGCTGAAGTGGCTGCGGGACATGTGCGATGATTATGACTACCTCATGCTGGCCCGTGACCTGGGGCTGGAGAAGGCGGCGATGCAGCAGGCGGAGTCGTTTGCCCGCGGGTTTGGCGACTGGGAGGATGATGTGGCCAAGCTGCTGAACGCACGCAGGGCCGTGGCGGCGTTGATCGTGCAGACCCAGGCCCTGCAGGCGAAGGGAGGTGCGAAATGACCCTGGAGATCATCACCAGCGAGGCCGGTTTCATCGCCCTGGAACCTGTGTGGGACAAACTGCTCAACGAGTCGGCCACGCACAGCCCCTTCCAGCTATGGGATTATGTGCGGCTCTGGTGGGAGACGTTCCGGGCGGAGTACCAGCTTTGCATCGGGGTCGTCCGTGACAAGGCCTCGCAGGTGGTGGGCATCGCGCCCTTTGTCATCGGCGCGGACCGCGGGGAGTCGCGTCAGCGTCTGAGGCATCTGGGATTCATGAACGGCCTGGGTGAGGTGCAGGGCGAGCGGATGGACGTGCTGGTCCAGGCCGGACGAGAGGCGGAGGTCACGCCGCTGCTGGCCGGCGTTGTTTCGAAATCCAGCGCCTCCTGGGATGTCGTGCGGCTGAACAAGGTGCCCGAGGAGTCGCCCAATCATGAGCTGCTGCTTGCCGAGATGCGTCGCTGCGGCCTGGCCGCCGGGGTTCTCAACCAGTCCGCCTGCCGCTGCTTTGACCTGCCGGAGAGCTGGGAGGCCTTTGAGAAGAGCAAGTCGGGCAACTTCAGGCGCAACATCCGCCGCTACTGGGGGCATCTGTTTGAAAGGCATGAATCCCGGGTGGTGATGGACATGCAGCCGGAGGAGGCTGCCAGGGAGTTCTTCCGCCTTCATGCCATGCACTGGCCCGACGGCGTCAGCTCCTTCCTGCGACCGCAGGCGATGAAAGTTCATGAAGCCCTGCTTCGCCTCTGGATGCCGAAGGGGCGGGTGCTCATGCCCTTCATCCTGGTTGAGGGCCGTGCGAGCGGGTCGGTCTACGCCTTCTGTCACCAGGGGGAGATGTTCATCTACCAGCTCGGCTGGGACAAGGCCTACGCTTCGATCAGCATGGGCAACCTCGCCGTTCGAGCCTGCGTGCAGGAGGCGATCCAGCGCGGCCTGAAAATGGCGGACTTCCTGCCCGGCGAGTACCGCTACAAGCGCGAATGGAGCTCGCGTGTGCGCGAGGTCTCCGACCTGGAGTGCTTCCACCGCCTGCATCCACGCTCCCTGCTGTTCCTGGCCCTGCGCGCCATGAAGCGCCGCCTTGCCCGTGCTGAACCCGAACCTGCGGCGGCCGCCGCCCTGAAGCCCGAGGAGAACGAAGAATGAAAGTACTGGTGCTCACCGCCGATGCCAACACGCTGATCTACCACCGTGGTGACCTGATCCGCGCCCTTGCCGCGCATGGCTGCGGGGTGGTGACCTCGGCGGCGGAGGACTACGAGCATGTGCAAAAGTTTGTTCGCGGATTGGGCGGCCGGCACGTGCCCGTGCGGATGGTGCGCAGCCGCGTGAACCTTCTCAGGGACTGGATCACCTGGATGGACATGTTCCGGCTGTTCCGTCGTGAGAGGCCTGACGCCCTCTTCGCCTACACCATCAAGTCAGTGGTCTACGGCTGCGTGGTCGCCAGGCTGGCCGGGGTGCCCAGGGTGTATGCGCTGCTGCCGGGCCTCGGCTTCACCTTTGTAAAGCCGGAGACGCTGAAACAGGCCGTGGTGCAGTGGATTTCCAGGCTTCTCCACCGCTTCGCCCTGCGGCGTGCGGACGTGATCTTCATGCAGAACCGCGATGACCTGCGGCTGTTCACGGAAATGCGCATGCTGCCTGAGGACGTGCCGGTCCATGTCACCGCCGGCAGCGGCGTGAACCTGGAGGAGTATCCGCATGTGCCGCTGGCGGGTGACGAGGCTCTCGCCACCGGCCGCCTTCGTTTTGCACTGGTCAGCCGGCTGCTCATCAGCAAGGGCGTGCGCGTTTTTGCCGAGGCCGCGCGACGAATCAAGGCACGCTGGCCGCAGGCGGAGTTTCATCTCGTCGGTCCGTTTGACCCGAACCCCAACCGGGTTGGGGAGGCCGAGGTCGATGAATGGGTGAAGGAGGGCACGCTTGTTCATCACGGCATGGTGCGCGACGTGGCGGGCCTGCTGAAGACGATGCATGTGTTCTGCCTGCCGACCTGGTATCGGGAGGGCGTGCCGCACGCCACGCTGGAGGCGCTGTCCACCGGCCGTGCCGTCATCACCACGGACTCGGTCGGCGCCCGGGAATGCGTGGCGGCTCCTCATGAGGAGGCTGGTGTGCTGAAGCGTGGCTCGAACGGGTTCCTCTGCCCGCCCCGGGATGTCGATGCGGTGGCGGAGGCAATGCGTTTCTTCATCGAAAACCCTGAGCAGGTGGTCGCCATGGGGCTGGCCAGCCGCAGGCTTGCCGAGCAGGTCTTTGACGTCCGTCTCGTGAACCGGATCATCCTGGATGCGATGAACCTTTCCGCCCCGCCGTCCGGCCAAACAAACTTCGCTGAACCTTGCCCCGGCATGGCAGGTGCATGATAGTTGAGCCTTCATCGTCCTGATCATGGCCTACCACCTCGCGCTCGATCCCCGCGCCACGCACCCGGTCCTTCCGGGGGCGCAGCAGGGGCGTGCCCTGGTGCCGCATGCGCCCACGGCCTCCCTGTCGCTGCCGTCGCCGCTCTCCCAGGTGGATCCAAGCCCCTACCTGACGACACCGCCGCCGCAGTTTGGAGAGCCGGTCATCAGCCTGGGAGACCTGCTGGGCTACCTCCGCCGCTTCGGCTGGATGGGCCTTCTGGCCGGGCTGCCCCTGGCGGCGGCGGCCTTTTATTTCCTGGGCATGGGTCCGAAGGTCTATGAGGCCGAGGCCAAGCTGCGTCTGCGCATTGGTGAGGGCAACGTGCTCAAGCTGCCGGAGATGGGCCGCCAGGGAGTCACGGAGCTCAGTGCGCCCCAGCTCGTCAACAATCACCTGACCGAGCTGAAGTCCCGCCGTTTTGGCGAGTTCCTGTTTGAGCATTTTGACCCGGAAAAACGCAGGGCCTGGGTCGCCAGCCTGCTCGCCAACCCTGGGCGCAAGGCCATGATCCTTAGGAAGCTCGGGCTTCAGGGGCCTCCGGGACCGCCGCCTCCTGAGAAGGATTTCTTCATCGACCAGGTCCTGGCCGCCGTGACTGTGGAGCCGTTGAAGGAATCACACATCCTGAGGATTCTGGCGCGTGATGGCGATCCAGAAATGGCAGCCCTGCTGGCCAACAGCTTTGCAGGCGAGTACATCCGCTTCTTTGGCGTCCAGGAGTCGGGCCTGACCCAGGGCGAGCGTGATTATCTTCAGAAGAAGGCCGAGTCCCTGCGCACAAGGCTGGAGGAGAGCGAGCGCAAGCTGTCCGAGTACCGGCGTGCGCAAAACTTCGTGGGCGCCGGGGAGTCGCAGAATGTGGACAGCGCCCGCATGCTGCAGTTCAACACGGCGATCACCGACGCCCAGCAGCGGCTCATCAAGGCGCGCAACGACCTGCAGACGATCCGTCTCACCCAGCAGGCGGGCCGTGACCTGATGGAGGTGCGTGTGGTGGGTGAAAACCCCGATGTCGCCTTCCATCGCAAGGAGCTTGACGCCAAGCTGGCCCAGCGCCGGGCCCTGGAGCCGTTGTGCGGCCGCCGGCATCCGCAGATGATCGCGCTTTCCGGTGAGATCGATTCGCTGAAGGCCTCGCTGACGAGGGCCATGGATGCGGTCGTCACCATGGCGGAGAGGGAGGTCAGCAACCTGGAAAGCCAGATCCGGGACTATGAGAAGCAGCTCGCCTCCGCCCGCGGCATGGCCGTGGACCAGAGCAGCAAGAATGTCGAGTACAACCTGCTGCTGGACCAGGTGAACGCGGACCGTCAGATGTATCAGACCATCGTCTCCAGCCTGAACAAGGCCGAGGTCACGGGCGAGTTCACGGAATCCGGAGCCCTGAGCCTGGCGGACACGGCCAGCCCTCCGGACAATCCCGTGAAGCCTAACAAGCCGGTCGCCGCGATGGCCAGCGTCGTCCTGCTGGGTGTCATCCTGATCGGCCTCCCTGTGGGCTGGGGGCTGGTTGACGAGCATGTGCTGAAGGCCATTCGCCAGGGAGGGTCACCCTCGGTCAACATCCCCTCCGTGCGTGACGTTCCCCATGTTCCCGTGGGGCAGCCGGTGGCACCGCATGTCCATCGTCCGCCGTCCACGCGGCTGATGATGCCGCCTTCTCCCGAAAACATGCCCGCGCCGTCGGCGCCACTGGTGATTCCCGGCCACGGCAGCACCCCCGTTCTTGCGCGCTTTCCGCTCATCCGCCAGGCGAATCCGGAGGCCGTGCTCGGGCAGCTGCTCAAGCCGGAGCCGCTTGGTGCTTCGGGGGCTTTGCAGCAGATCACCACCACGCTTGAGATGCAGGCGCTGAAGCGCAGCGGCCTTGGCGGGGTCATCCTGATCACCAGCAGTGAGAGCGGGGAAGGCAAGACCGCCGCAGCGTCCGCCCTGGCCGCCGCCTTCTGTCATCAGGGCCGCAGCGTCTTCATGATGGAGTGCAACGCCGTGTCGCCCGCGCTGCATCAGTGGTTCCCCCATGCCAACCACCACAGCTCCTGGGCGCATGACCTGGAGTCGCTGCGATATGGCAACACGCACCTGTTTCTGCTGCCGGCCTACGATCTGCCGGCCTATGCCACGAATGAGCTGCTCGACGGCTATCGCGCCTGGATTGACCGTGCCCGTCATCATGTGGACTGGATCATTCTCGACGCCGGTCCGATCCTGAAGAACTTCGCCGATGTCGCGCCGCTGGCCCCGCTGGCCACGGATGTGCTGGTGGTCAACAATCCTCAGATCACTCCGCCGGCCAGGCTGCGCGCGGCCCTGAACCTGCTTCAGCCCATGATGAGCAGCAGCGCCTTCCGCGGCCTGGTGATCCAGGGCGCATGAGCTGCATCAGGGCGGCAGCAGCTCGGCCCTGCCGGAGACCACCGGGGTGGTGCTGCTTTTTTCCTCCGCGTTTTCAGGCATCAAGGGCTGGGTGAAGAAGCCGATTCCCTGGTTCAATCCCGAACGGGTGATGACCAGTCCGCTGAAGGTGGCCGGCCGCCGGATTTTCGCAGGCGGGTCGGCCGTGGAGAACGGGTTGACATCATTGAAGGTGAATGAGCCGCCCAGGCGGCCGTTGGAGGCGGTGAGGGACAAGGTCAGAGCCTGTGGGTTCAGGACCGTGCCCGTCGGGATCTTGCCGGTTCCGGAGACGGTGACCTGGAAGGCTTGACCGAAGCCTGACCCGGCGAGTGAGGGGCCGGTGAAAAGCATCCTGGCGTTTTGATCCTGGGGCGAGGCGGGCGGCAGCAGGCCGAGCAGCATCGCATCCTTGGCAGGGCGAGTGTAAAGCGCCCCCCGGGCATGGAGGCTGTGGAGCGGGATGCCATCCTTGTAAGAGCGGACACCATTGGCGGACACGGGCTTCTTGACCCACTTCAGCGAGCCGTCGGCGAGGCCGGTGTTTGGATTCAGCGTGATCACCCCCTGGATGCTGCCCGTCCCCGCGTAAAGGAGCTGATGAATGGAAACCTGACCCGCCGGCCCCATCGGAATGCTGCCGGTGATCGAGGTGCCTTCCGCCAGCTTGCCGGTCCAGGAGACGCCGCCGCTGGGGGACAGGGTGAGCACCGCCCAGCCGCTGCCCTGCGGGTAATCCGGATCGCCCTCCTCCACGGCTCCTGATGGAATGAAAAGGGCAGTGTTGAAGGCTGCGCTGACAGACACCGGCTTCAAGGTGCTGCTCCATGGGGATTTGCTGCCACTCAGGCTCCGGCTTGAGCCCGGGAGGGCCTTCTGACAGCTGCCGCTGAGCAGGCCGTTGTCGAGATCCAGGCTGAAGCTGCCGGTGATTGCCGCAGGAACCTTGCCCTGGGCGATGGCAAACGGGGTTGTCGGCGACTGTCCTCGCGGCAGGGCGTCAATCAGCCCGGTCCAGGTGAAGGTTCGGGCACCCAGCGTCAGCCTGCCTGAATAAGAACCGGTGGAGCCGACCGTGATCTTCAAGCTGCCCCCCAGTTCATCATTCAGATCAAGTCCATGCTCCACCCGGCCGAACCAAACACCGACAGCCTCCCTGGGGAAGGCTTCAATCTGCCAGATGACCTCGATTTCGGGGCTGGTTCCGGCGGCGTTGGCGGCGCTCATGAAGAAGCTGTAGGTGCCCGGCTTGGCCGGTCGTCCGCTGAGCTGGCCGGTGGCGGAGTCCAGTTTCACACCTGCGGGCAGCTTGCCGCGCAGCTTGTAGCTGGTGGCAGAGTTCTGCGCGCTGAAGGCGGCGTTCACCGGGCCGCCCTGGACGCCGTTGTCAAAGCCGGGCGGGTTCATCACGGGAGGCACGATCACGGTGACCGCCACGGCCGGACATTCGATGGGTTCGGCAAATCCCGTCATGCTGACAACGCAGGAGTAGCCGCCGTTGTCGGCAGGCGAGGCATCGGTGATCCGCAGCGTGGGGCCGTCGGCTCCGGTGATCCGTCCGCCATTGCCGAGACCCTCGCCGTTGCGCCTCCATTGAAAGGAGAGCCCCGGTCCCTTCGCGGGCACCTGCAGCACCAGGTCAGGAGTCAGCGTGTGGTTCACCACCAGGGTGGCGGGCAGCGAGCCGACCACGCCCACCTGAACGGGGCCGGATGAGTCAACTCCGGCGGCATTGACCACGTCCAGGCGGTATTCGCCGCCATCAGAAACCTGCACGGCGGCAAGGTTCAGTGTCGGGCTGCTGCCTGGCAGGCGTTCATCATCACGGTTCCAGATGAAGGCCACCTTGCCTCCGCCGGTTCCCGAACCCTCCAGGAAGAGCGGATCGCCGGCCCGGAGGAAAAACGGCCCGCTGGTGCTTGAGGTCAGCACCGGCAGTGCTGCATCGGTTCCGTAAAGCCTGAGTTCGGCGGATTGAAAGGTGCCGGAGTCATTCTTGGCAAGATCCCGGATGTTCAGGATCCAGACGCCCGACGCAGACTCGCCCCAGTGGCGCACGCTGCTGAACAGCCAGTCGTTGTATCCTTCCAGGCTTGCGTCGGCCGGTGTCTTGACCGCGAGGCTGCTGATCACGCCGCCGGGTGAAATGAGCCGGATGTCCAGGTCACCCCGGAAGGTGTGGGCGGCCTTCAGCTTGAGCGTGGCATGCTCCACCCGCATCGGGGCGATGCCGCCGAGGTCAAAGCTGATGTTGATGCCAGTCCCGTCGTTGTCGGGAATCGCCTGGGCCGTGGTGACGCTGCGTGTCTCTTCCAGCATCGGTCCCAGCGGTGTCCAGGTGGAGGCCATGGACACTGCGGCCGCAGCATCCACCAGGCCGCCGCCAAAGCTTTCGTGATGCTTGATCGGAGGCAGGCTGGGATCGCCGCCATGGCGGGTCACCCATCCTGCGGTGGTCGGGAAGACATGCCTGGAGGAGCGCAGCAGAATCTCCTTCACATCCCGCCAGTTCAGCAGCGGGTTGGCGTCCAGCATCAGCGCCATCACCCCCGAAACCACGGGGGTGGCCCCCGAGGTGCCGCCGAAGCTGCTCGTGTAGTTGCGGTCGGCCGGTTCGCCCGTGCTGCCAGGCCTGTTGATCCCGTTGCTTCCCCTCAGGTCGGTGGTGTGGATACCGCGGCTGCCGCTGCTGCTGCCGCTGCTGGGTGCCACGACGACGAGGTGCGATCCTCCTTCGCTGTAGTCGGCCAGGTAGCCGCCGTTGCCCATGGCTCCAACCGTGGTGCTGTAGATGGAGTTGGTATAACCATCCTTCTGGCCCTGCTCTCCCGCCAGCGTGCCGTTGCCCGCCGCCCAGACGAAGAGCGTGCCCCTGCCAAAGCGGCCCGTCTCCGCCGCATCCTTCAGCGCGGCACGCATCAGCGGGCCAGGACCAATGAGCGCGTTCGCCTTGGCGCCCGATCCCCAGCTGTTGTTCTTGACCTGGATGATGTCCTTGCGGTGGGACATCGCCTCCGCCTCATCCTGGTCGGTGATGCCGTCGCTGTCCTGGTCGGAGATCAGGCGCAGACCGACAAGCAGGGCCTCCGGCGCCACGCCACTGACCCCGATGCCGTTGCCGCCCCGGGCCGCAGCAATCCCGGCAACCGCTGTGCCATGGGAGTCCTCGACGGCCCTGTCCGTGTTCGGCCGGGCGCTTGGATCGGCATCCTTGGCCAGGTCGTTCCAGTCAAATCCAAGGGAGGTGTCGATGCTCGGCAAAAGATCGGGGTGCAGCATGTCCAGGCCGTCATCGACAATGCCGATCCTCTGGCCCGCGCCTTTGTGACTATCCCAGACCGGGGTGACGTTGGCATCCACTCCCTGAAGCCCGTTTCCCTGGCCGGTGTTTCTCAGGTTCCACTGCTGGGAGAAAAAGCTGTCGTTGGGCAGCAGCATCTTCTGCCTGTGCCGTGCCAGCAGGGGCATGATGTGCCGGACACCGTCCTGCCCAGTCAGGGCCGACAAGGCATGCAGGGTTGCCTCCGCGCCGCCCTTCACCGGTTCGACGATCCAATGGTCCGGCGCATATTCGGGCCTGGCCACGACGCGCAGGCCGTGCGCCGTCAGGAGCCGGGCTGCCCTGGCCTCATCGGTGAACTGCAGGTCCAGGCGGTTTTTCAGCACCTGCCTGGCAGAAGGCTCGCCTTCACGCCCCAGGGGATACAGCACCAGCTCGGCCTTGTCGCCTCCCTGGCGCGCCGCCTCCATCAAAAGCCGTGAGGCGTCGGCGGCCCTGGGAAAGCTCCGCCAGCGCTGCTCCTGGGGCCCTTCCGCGACATGCAGCTCCTCCAGCGAAAGCACGAAGCGCCCGGCCCGCCCGTCCGCGACGAGGACAAACGGCCTGCCTGCAAGCATGTCCTCAAGAACATGCTTTTGGTCAGGCTCGGCGGCGGGCGGCTCAAGCCTCGCCTTCATTTCCGCGCCCCGCTTCAGACGCAGCCCTTGCCCGGCGGACTCCTTCACCTGACCGACTTCCACCCTGGCATCCCACCAGAGCAGGGCCATGCCTCCGGCAAGGAGGGCTGGCACCAGCAGGGCCTGGGGGAGGCGGTTCAACATGAGGCGGTCGGGGGGGATTTGGACAAGCTCCCAGGAATCAGGTTCAACTTCAAGGAGGATCCAAGGTTCCTGGATTCCTTCCGGCCGCCGCCGTTTTTCTTCTGAAAGCTTGCCGGGTCAAGCTTGCCGACGAACCAGGAATGCTTCAAGGAGCCGGTCCAATGCCGCCCCTGCGCCTCGTCCTGTCCCTTCTGCTGCTCACGTCCGCCGGCCGGGCGGTGCAGCCCTCCCTCGCCGACGTGCCCTATGGCGTGCACGCACGGCAGGTGCTGGATGTCTATCAGCCGGCCCGTACCGGCAGGCCGGCGCCGGTGCTCTTCTTCATCCACGGGGGAGGCTGGATGACGGGAGACAAGGCCGGTCCTGACTTTCTCGACAAGTGCCTCGAAAAAGGCATCGCAGTGGTGTCCATCAACTACCGCTTGATCACGGATGCCGCCGGAGTTTCACCCCCCGTGCAGGTCTGCTTTGACGATGCCGCGCGCGCCCTGCAGTTCACCCGGTCCAGGGCGGTGGCATGGCGGATTGACCCGGGCCGCATCGTCGGCTGCGGCGGTTCGGCGGGCGGCTTCCTCGCCCTGTGGCTGGCCTTTCACCCTGACATGGCCGTGCCGGGCGACGCCGACCCTGTGAAGCGTGAGTCCACCCGTCTCGGCGGCGTCATGGCCTTTGTTCCGCAGACCACGCTCGACCCCCGGCAGATGCAGGCCTGGATTCCCAACAATGAGTATGGCAACCATGCCTTCGGGCTGCCGTCCATGGCGGACTTTGTCGCCCGGCGCGAGGAGCTGCTTCCCTGGATCAGCCGCCATTCGCCCTATGCCCTGGCCAGCTCCGACGATCCGCCGGTTCTCCTGTTTTATGACAACCCCCCGGCCCTGGGCCGGCCCTACAAGGATCCTCCGCACAGCGGGAACTACGGCGCAGGCATCGCGGAGAGGCTGCGCGCTGAGAAGATCGAGCACGAGGTCAACTACAACAACGACTACGCCCGCATGCGCTGGCCCGACCTCTTCGGCTTCATCGTCGAGAAGCTGAAGCCCTGAGGTCAGCCGTTGATGCAACGTCGGTTAGTACGCCAGCCGCCAGGTCAGCTCCAGCCCCAGGCCGGACGGCAGCGGGGTGACAGGGCCGGCGGGGGTTTCGAGCACCTCGGTCCGTGAAGGCGCCTTCTCCATCCTGAAGCGCCGTCGGGAGGGCGGGAAGCCGTGAAAGGCGGGGCCGTTCAGGCAGAGAAATCGTTCAAGCAGCGCGTGGCCTTCTGTACTGCCGAGGTCGGTGCCAGCCTCCTCAAAAGCCATCGCATAAAGCTGCGGCGCGCAGCCTCCGGTGAAGCAGCCGGCCGCGCAGCCGCAGTCCGTGGCCTTGGTGGTGTGCGGGGCGCTGTCGGTGCCGGCGAAAAACTTCGCCTGCGCCGGCTGGAGAACCGCCTGGCGCAGCGCCGCCCGGTCGTCCTGAAACTTCACGACAGGCAGGCAGTAGAGATGATACTTCAGGCCCTGGATGAGGTGACCAAGGGTGTAGAGCAGGTGCTGGGGGGTGATGGTGGCGCCGATGTGGTCCGGGGCGGCGGCGACAAACTCGGCCGCCGTCCGGGTGGTGATGTGCTCGCAGACAATTCGCAGCTTCGGATGGGCGGCGAGCAGGCGTGGCATGCGCTCCTGGTAGAAGCGTGTCTCGGCGTTCTGCCCTGCGTCGATGTAGTCCGGGCCGCTCAGCGCGTGCTGCTCGCCATGGATGCAGAGGATGACGCCATGCTCCTCCATCGCGCGCAGGACCTCGCCTTCGATGAGGTCGTCCATGGGCAGGCCGTGCTCGGCGTTTGTGGTTCCATGCGGCGGGTAGTATTTGCAGGCCTTCAGCATTCCGGAGGCCGCTCCTTCACGGATCATGGCGGCGGTGGTCTGGCGGGTCAGGTAAAGCGGCACGATGAGATGCTCAAAGGCGTCCGCGCCAGCTTCGTGGAGCAATTTCATGTAGCCTTCAATCGACCAGGCGCCTTCCTCCAGAGCGCCGTTCACACGCGCCACCGGCGGCTGGGTGTTGGGCATGGCCAGCACCCCCGCGCAGCCCATGTCGAGATGCGCCCTGACATAAGCGGGCATCGCCGGGCCCTGACGGAAGTGAGTGTGGAGGTCGAACCACCTGGGAAGGTCGAGAATCATCCATGCCCGTTAGCGCAGCGCAGGCCGGGATCAATCGGCAGGTTGGCCTGGCCGGACGGGAACTCCGGGCCTCCGTCCATGCCGGGATTCATTTTGGACATCTCCGCCCAAACCGCTCGCATCTTGCCATGGAAGTGGTTATGAACTTGAATGTCCTTTGCATCGCTCGGCCTTGACCCACAGATTCTTCAAGCCATTCAGGAGGCGGGTTATTCCGAGCCCACGCCCATCCAGGCGGCGGGCATTCCCGCCGTGCTTGGCGGTGGTGACGTCATCGGCATCGCCCAGACGGGCACGGGCAAGACGGCGGCCTTCACGCTGCCCATCCTCACCAAGCTCGCCGCCCGGCCTCCCCACCCGGACCAGCGCCGCCGCACCCGCGTGCTGGTGCTCGCCCCCACGCGTGAGCTGGTGGCGCAGATCGAGGAAAACGTCCTGGCCTATGCCCGGCACCTGCCGCTGAAAATCGCCAAGGTCTACGGGGGTGTCGGCGAAAAGCCACAGAAGGACGCCCTGCGCGCCGGATGCGACATCGTCATCGCCTGTCCCGGGCGGCTGCTGGACCTGATGAACCAGCGCTGCGCGGATTTTTCCCAGCTTGAGCATCTGGTGCTCGACGAGGCGGACCGCATGCTGGACATGGGCTTCCTGCCCGACATCCGGCGGATCATCGGCCAGCTGCCGAAGAAGCGCCAGACTCTGCTGTTCTCGGCCACGCTCTCCAAGGAGATCGAGGGCATCACGCATGAGTTCCAGCATGCGCCCAAGGTCGTGCAGGTCGGCCGGCGCTCGAACCCCGCCGAAACGGTCACCCAGCTGGTTTACGAGGTGCCGAAGCACCTGAAGATGAGCCTGCTGGAGCACCTGCTTCAGGACGAGAAGCTGCAGATGGTTCTGGTCTTCAGCCGCACCAAGCATGGTGCTGACAAGATCGCCCGCCGGCTCGGCAGGGGGGGCGTGAGCTGCGCAACCCTGCATGCCAACCGATCACAAAATCAGCGCCTGCGAGCCCTGGAGGACTTCAAGTCCTGGAAGGTGCGCGTCCTTGTCGCCACCGACATCGCCGCGCGCGGCATCGATGTGGACGGCATTTCTCACGTCGTGAACTTCGACTTTCCCCACATCGTCGAGGATTATGTCCACCGCATCGGCAGAACCGGGCGAGCCCAGGCCATCGGAGACGCGATCAGCTTTGTCTCTCCCGATGAGATGGATGACCTGCGCAAGCTGGAGCGCTTCATCGGCCGCGGCCTTGTGCGCAGGCGTGCCGAGAACTTCGATTACAAGGCTTCCGCCCCCGCCGTCACGGACGAACGTCCTGAACGTGAGCGGCGCAACCAGCGCCAGCAGCAGCAACGCGACGGCGGCAGGCGTCAGCATGACCAGGGCGGCAGGTCCGGCCAGGGCGGCGACCGCCGGGATGCACGCCATGGCCGTTCCACCCAGGAGGCCAGGCCGGGCAGGGAGGCCGGACCGCGTGATCGTGGTCAGGGCGGCGGGCAGTCCCGGAATCAGCAGGGCCGCGACAAGGCCAGGCAGGACTCCCAGGGACGTGATTCAAATGCAGGTGCGGGCGACGGCAAGTCCGGCGTGCGCGGCCTCTGGAACCGCCTTCGGGGCAGGTAACGATGCATCAGCTGGCCTAACCTACTTTTTCTGCCTGGCGCGGCCAGCCGCGGGCATGGCCTGACGGCGGACATGCTCCATCAGCGCCTTCACCGCGCTGCCCAGGAATCGCGCCGGGTCCCGCATCATCGCCACGGTGCGGTGCGGTCTTTCCCCGGTGAAGGAGCGGTAGACACGGCTCTCGCTGGTGTCGATCCTCCGCGCCATCTCCGGCACGATGGAAACGCCGTGATTGAGCGAGACAAGCTCCTGCACGGTGGCGAGCTGGCTGGTGCGCTCGACGGTGATCGGCTGCACCGACTTGCGCCGGCAGAAGCTGGCGATGTTGTCGGACAGACAATGTGCCTCGCTGAGCATGACAAAGGGAAAGCCCTCCACGGCCCCGATGGGCAGCGATTTTGAGGCCGCCAGCTGATGACCGACGGGCATGACCAGGAGCAGCTCCTCGTCAAAGAGCGTCTCCACCTCAAGGTTCTTGGCGATGATGGGCAGCGCAAGGATGGCCAGGTCAAGCTCGCCATGGCTGCAGCGCCGGATCAGGTTCTCCGTCGTGTCCTCCTGCACGATCACCGAGATGTCAGGATGGCTTCGAGCAAAGCTGCTGAGAAGGCCGGGCAGAAAATAGGGGGCGATGGTGGGGATGGCGCCCAGCCGTATGCGGCCGCGACGGCCTGCGTCAGAGAGTTCGGCAAAGGTGTCCTCCATCAGCTTCAGGATCTCCCGGGCGCGTTCGAGCAGCACCTCGCCGAGGTCGGTGAGCACGACTTCGCGCGGCTTGCGCTCAAACAGCGGCTGGCCAAGCTGGTCCTCGAGCCTCTGGATGGCGCGGCTCAGCGCCGGCTGGGAGAGGTGCAGTTCCTCCGCCGCCCGGGTGAAGTTCCTTGTCCGGGCAAGGGCCACAAACTGTTCGAGCAGGTGAAGGTTGAGGTCACTTCGCATGATATGCATTTACCCATGCCTTTGGTGCATTGCAAGGATGTTTATAATGCATTGGATGCATGAGCGATCCTCCGGCAGAAGCTTGCCCGTGAAGCCGCGGGCCAATGGCCGGCGGCACCGAACCCAAACCAACCTGACCCCATGAAGACATCCCAACTCAAGGCTGTGCTTGCCACGCTGATGCTGACTCCGGTGGTCTCGGCATCCGCCCGGCAGAAGCCGGCCCCTGCCAACAACGACAAAGCCATGGAAAACACAAGCCAATGCCCGGTCATGGGCGCCCCCGCCGGCCCAGGCCGTCACACCGCCGCCCGCGCCATGTCCAACCGGGACTGGTGGCCCAGCCAGCTGAACCTTGCCATCCTGCACCAGAACTCGCCACGGGGGAACCCCATGGGGGAGGGCTTCGATTATGTGGAGGAGTTCAAGAAGCTCGATTATGCCGCGCTGAAGAAGGACCTTCAGGATCTCATGACCACCTCCCAGGACTGGTGGCCCGCCGACTATGGCAACTACGGCCCCCTTTTCATCCGCATGGCCTGGCACAGCGCGGGCACCTACCGGGTGAGTGACGGACGTGGTGGCGCAGGCTATGGCACGCAGCGGTTCGCACCGCTGAACAGCTGGCCTGACAATGCCAACCTCGACAAGGCGCGCCGGCTGCTCTGGCCCGTCAAGCAGAAGCATGGGAACAGGATCTCCTGGGCCGACCTCATGATCCTCACGGGCAACGTGGCCCTTGAAAGCATGGGGTTCAAAACCCTGGGCTTCGCCGGTGGACGCGCGGATGTCTGGGAGCCGCAGGAGGACATCTACTGGGGGCCTGAAACCCAGTGGCTGGGCGACAGTCGCTACAAGGACGAGCGCGTGCTTGAGAAGCCGCTGGCCGCCGTGCAGATGGGGCTGATCTACGTCAATCCGGAAGGCCCCAACGGCAGGCCCGACCCGCTGGCCGCCGCGAAGGACATCCGGGAAACCTTCGCCCGCATGGCGATGAACGACGAGGAGACGGTCGCGCTCATTGCCGGTGGTCATACTTTTGGCAAGGCACATGGCGCAGCCGACGCGAAGAACGTCGGCCCGGAGCCCGAGGCCGCCCCGCTGGAGGAGCAGGGTCTAGGCTGGAGGAACAAGCATGGCAGGGGCAGCGCCGGTGACACGATCACCAGCGGGCTCGAAGGCGCCTGGACAAGCGCCCCTGCGCGCTGGTCGCACATGTACCTGTCAAACCTCTACGCCTACGAATGGGAGCTGACGAAAAGCCCTGCGGGCGCACATCAGTGGGTGCCGAAGGACGGTGCGGGAAAGGGCACGGTGCCGGACGCCCATGACAGGAGCAAGAGTCATGCGCCCATCATGTTCACCACCGACCTCGCCCTGCGCATGGACCCGGACTATGAAAAGGTCTCCCGCCGCTTCCTGCAGAACCCGAAGGAGTTTGAGGACGCCTTTGCCCGTGCCTGGTTCAAGCTGACGCACCGCGACATGGGGCCGCTTTCCCGCTACCATGGCCCCGAGGTTCCGAAGCAGGCCTTCAACTGGCAGGACCCCGTGCCCGCCGTCGATCATGAGCTCATCAACGAGCAGGACGCCGCCCGGTTGAAGGCCAGGATTCTCGAGTCGGGCCTCACGGTCTCCGAGCTGGTTTCCACCGCCTGGGCATCCGCCGCGACCTTCCGCGGCAGCGACAAGCGCGGCGGGGCCAACGGCGCCCGCATCCGGCTCGCGCCGATGAAGGACTGGGAGGTGAACCATCCTGCGCAGCTGGCGAAGGTGCTGGCCGAACTGGAGAAGATCCAGGACGGGTTCAACAAGGCTCAGCCCGGCGGCAAAAAGGTCTCCATTGCCGACCTGATCGTGCTCGGCGGCAATGCGGCGGTCGAAGCGGCGGCGAAAAAGGCGGGCCGCGAGGTGAAGGTGCCCTTCACCCCAGGACGCACCGACGCCACCCAGGAAATGACGGATGTGGAGTCTGTCGCCCACCTTGAGCCAAAACATGACGGCTTCCGCAACTACCTCGGGCATGAACTTGACCGCCCGGCTCCTGAAAACCTGGTGGACCGTGCCCAGCTTCTGACGCTCTCCGCCCCGGAGATGACGGTGCTCGTCGGCGGCATGCGTGTGCTGGGCACGAACACGGGGCATCCGGACCTGGGCGTGCTGACGAAGAAACGCGGTGCGCTCACCAACGAGTTCTTTGTCAGCCTGCTCGACATGGAGACCGAGTGGAAGGTGTCGCCGCGCTGTCAGCACTTCTACGAAGGCACCGACCGCAGGACGGGTGAGAGGAAGTGGATGGCAACGTCCGTGGACCTTGTCTTCGGATCCAACTCACAGCTGCGCGCCATTGCCGAGGTCTATGCCAGCGAGGACGGCGGTGACAAGTTCGTGAATGACTTCGTCGCCGCGTGGACCAAGGTCATGAACCTGGACCGCTTCGACCTGAAGCAGTGATCCGGGCTTTGGTGACGGCGGCAAGCCTGGCCATCCTGACCGGGCGGCCGGTCAGGATGATTTTTCCAGGCATTCACCCTGGCGAAGGCGTGAGTCATTCGCGCCCGGCGCGCTCCTTCTCCCAGAAGGCGATTTCCGTCGCCACCATCAGGCCCATGGCGCCGCCGCGGTCATCTCGGCCGAGGATGGCGGTGCGGTCGAGGTAGTCGCGCAGGGAGTTCATCTTGCCCGTGCCGGTGCAGACATCCACCAGCCTGCCGTCGGGGCCGATGCGGCTTTTGATGGCCGTCCAGGCCTTGTCCACGACAGTCTGCCAGGATTCAGGCTCGAGCCATCCCCGGCGCAGGCCGCGCACGATGGCGAAGGTGATCATGCAGGTGCTGGTGAACTCGCGATAGCTCTCCTCATGGTCGATGACCTGATGCCAGGCGCCTGTGGGGTCCTGGTGCTTCTTCAGCGCCAGCAGATGGTTTCGATAGGCCTTCAGGAAGGCGTCATGCTCTGCGGAACCCCGGGGCAGATGACTCAGTGAAAGCGACAGGCCCAGTGCGGGAAACCCGTTGCCGCGCCCCCAGGCGGATTCATCCAGCGGTGAGTGGCGGTAGATGCCGTCGGCTCGCAGGCAGAGCTTCTCCATGAAGCGCAGGTGGCGGAGGCATTGCTCGAAGTATTTCCTGTCCCCGGTCAGCGCGCCCGTCTCGGCAAGGATGGCGCAGCCCATGAAGACGGAGTCGCTCATCTCACTGTGGAAGGGCATGGACTCCCTGGGGTGACCCTGATTGTCGAATCCGTAATCGGCGGCTTTTCTGGCAAGCGCGGTCCAGGCGGAGTCGCCGGTACGCCGTGCCAGTTCGGAAAAGACCAGGTGCCCGGAGATCGTGCTGCCGTTGCCGCTGGCGGGCATGGATTCCTTTTCGCCACTGCGATAAGCGGAGCAGATGCGTTCGGCGTCGCGCAGGGCCGAATCATCGCCCTTCAACTCTCCCAGCCGCATGCGTCCCACGATCGCCAGCGCCGGGATGTAAACCACGGGGTCCAGCTTGTGTCCGTAAACCTTGGCGAGTTCCTCCGCCACTTCCACGGCGCTGCGGTTCACGCGTCTCTGAAGCTCCTGCCTGGCTGCCGAAGGCTTGCCGGAGGCTGCTGCCTTCAGTGCGTCGTTGGCATGGGCGGGTTCAACCACGGTGCAGGGGATGACGCCCATTTCACAGGAAGGCGTCTCACCCAGCGCCCTGGAGAGTGATGTCGCCGAGACGTCGTCTGCGGAGGCCACCAGGATGACCCTGTCCGGGGCCTGCATGCCAATCCAGCGCCAGAGGTAGTGCGCCACATCGTTTTCAGGCTGGTTGTAGGCATTGCCCGCAGGCGGGAACGACATGGGCGGCACCTCTTCTCCCGCCTGAAGGCCGGGCCGGATGTCGGGCACCAGCGAGATGAGCGCTGCTGCCTCCTGCTTGGATCCGTTGTGGAGGGTTTCCACCGCGCGTGTCGCCGCATTCACGGATTCCTTGCGTCCGTCCAGTCCGCCAACGACGAGGATCCTCGGCTTCTTCAAGGCCGGCTTGAGGTCATCTCCGTCAAGCATGCAGTGGATTGTCACCCCGCTGCGGGTCACGCCGATGGCGGAACGAACCAGGGTCCCGGACTTCGCTGCCGATGCGATGCAGGCAGCAAACCCCAAGACGACAAAGGCGGACAGGCGGGCGGAAGATTTCATAAGGAGGGAAGGTCAGGTGCGGCTGCTTCTACCGGCCGCGTCACCGAGCGTCAAGCAACGCGGGACATCAGGTTTTTTCCACCCTCCTGTCCTCATGAGGGGTTTTGATCAAGTCCACCGGGGCGCTTCGTATTGGATGTTTGTCGCCTGCCCATGAACACACCCGCCGATCCCGCTTCCGAATCCCCTGTGGCGGAACCCGCTCGCCTGACTTCCCTTGATGCGCTGAGGGGCTTCGACATGTTCTGGATCCTGGGGGCGACAAGCATCGCGGGAGCCCTGGAGAAGATGAAGGCGAATGAGTTCACAACCCTGCTCGCCACGCAGCTCACCCATGTCACCTGGGAGGGTTTTCGTTTTTATGACCTGATCTTCCCGCTGTTCCTGTTCATCGTCGGGGTGTCGATGGTCTTCTCGCTCGACAAAGCTCTGGCCAAGGGCGGACCTGGAGCGGTGCTATGGCGTGTTTTGCGCCGCAGTCTGCTGTTGTTTGCCCTCGGGGTCTTCGCCTCGGGCGGGCTTTCGAAGCCATGGCCGGATGTGGCCCTGGGCGGAGTGCTGCACCGCATCGCGGCCTGCTACCTGCTGGCCTCGTTGGCTTATGTCCTGGTCAGGCGCGCCCGGGGATTGGTTTATGCCAGCGTGCTGCTGCTTGTGGGCTACTGGTCCCTGCTGACGTTTGTGCCGGTGCCCGACTTCAAGCTCGCCAAGCCTGTGGTGGACGAGATTGCCGAGCGCATCGGCTCCAGTTCACCCGACGCCATCAGCGCCAGCGTGACGGCCCGTGTGACCGGCTCCTACGAGGAGGGGCGCAACCTGACGAATCATCTGGATTTCCGCTTCCTGCCCGGCAGGAAGGCTCAGGACTATTACATCAACGAGGGGCTGCTCTCGACACTTCCGGCCGTCGCCCTGCCGCTGTTCGGGGCCCTGGCGGCGCTGCTGTTCAAGAACACGAGCCTCACGCCGTCGAAAAAGATGCTGTGGCTGATCGCGGGCGGCCTGGCCTGCGTGGCTCTTGGCCTGCTCTGGTCAGTGCAGTTCCCGATGATCAAGCGCATCTGGACCTCCTCGTTTGTGCTGGTGGCGGGCGGAACGGCGGCCTGTCTGATGGCGCTGTTTTACGGGATTGTGGACGTCCTTGGCTGGCGCACCTGGTGCCGTCCGTTCATCTGGATCGGCTGCAACCCTCTCACCCTCTACATCCTCAATCCGATTGTCGGCTTCCAGTCCCTTGCCACACGCCTGGCCGGTGGCGACGTGAGGAGCTTCCTCGACGCCCAAGTCTCGCCCGGATTCGGAGGACTGGTGGTTTCGGTCACCGGCATGCTGCTGGTGGTGCTGCTCGCCCGCTTCCTTTGCCGGCGTGGCATCTTCCTGCGCGTGTGAAGCTTCGCTCGGGCAGGGGCTGCGCTTCGGAACAGCCTAACGACCACGCGTTTTCATCGACAGGATGCTGGTGCCATGCGTCACCAGGCCGCTGCCGCCGGTGATGATGCGGCGGACGGGCTCGCCGGTCTGAGGGTCGGCCTTCAGCGGCGGATCGCTCATCTTCTGTTGCACCTCAAAACGGCGCGGCTGCTCATCCGGATTCGCGGGGATGGTTTCGTAGACGTAGGTGGCCATGGCGGTGTTAAGACGACGGGTTCAAGCATGAATTCGTACTCAGGCCGGCTCATATTTCAAGCGTCACAAAGAGCTGCAGGACGCATGCACTCATGCACGGGACTTGGATCAAGCCGGCCTCAGGTTTGATTCGTGCGGGCGGGATCGAAGCAGGTTCGATGAGTCATTGAGCCGACTAGATTGCCAGCGCGTTCTCTGCGTCACCGAAGTGGTGGGTCTTGACTCCCATGCGGTCCATGAGGGCGATGTGGAGGCGGCAGAGCTTGCGGTTTGGATCCTTGCTGAGGTCGTGGAAACGTCCGCCCTGGATGGTGCCGCCGCCGTTGCCGGCGAGGACCACGGGGAGCTGGCGCGAATCGTGCGCGTTGCCGTCCATGAGGCTGCTCGTGAGCAGGATCATGCTGTTCTCCAGCAGCGTGCGCTCGCCTTCGTTCGTGGCCTGCATCTTGGCGAGGAACTCGGCCCAGAGTTTGACCTGATGCTCGTTGACGCGCTGATACAGGCTCAGGCGATGTTCGTCGTTGGCGTGGTGGGAAAGCTCATGGATGCCGCCGCTGATGCCGTCGAGGCTGGGGAAGCGCATGTTCGAAAGGTCGTTGTTCATCATGAAGGTGGCCACGCGGGTGCGGTCCATCTGGAAGGCCAGGAGCATGATGTCGAACATGAGGCGCAGATGATCTTCGCTGCTGGCGGGGATGCCGGAGGCAGGGCGTCCGAGGGTGACGGTCTTCACCGTCGGCTGCCAGCCGCTGCCGTTGGTCTCGGCCTGGCTGATTTTTTCAGCCAGTTCGACCCGCTGTTCGATTTCACGCACGGAAGTCAGGTATTCGTCGAGCTTCTGCCGGTCGCGGCTGCTGAGCTTGGTCCTGAGGCTGCCGGCGTCCTGAAGCACCAGGTCAAGGATGCTCTTGTCCCGCTTGCGGCGGCTGCCGTCGTCAAAGAGCTGGTCGAAAGCCTGCTGCGGGAAGATCTCCTTGGGGGCCGGTGTGGTGGGGGTGCTCCAGGAGATGTAGGCGGAGTAGATCGAGGTGAAGCCGCTGTCCGTGCTGTAGCTCGGGCGTTCGGTGCCAAGCACGACGCTGGGCACGGGGGTGAACCTGCCGGTGTGTTCGGCGATGATCTGATCCATCGTGGTGCCCACCTCGACGTCGGTGGTGGTCTTTTTCACCTTCAGGCCGCAGAGCACGTTCATCTTCGGGTAGTGGCCGCCCTCTCCCTCGACCGTGGTCGGGTTCCACAGGCCGGTGAAGACGTTGACGTGCTTCTTCAGCCCTTCGAGCGGGGTGAGCGACTTTTTGAAGACCATGCCACCCGCAGTTGTTTCCGCGCCCCAGTGGTGAGGGTTCACGCCGTTGCCGGTGAAGCAGACCGCAAGGCGGCGCGGGGCGGTGTTGTTCTTGACGGACGTGGCTCCGAAAGCGCAGATGGATTCGAGCCAGGGCAGACCAAGGGCGACACCGGTACCGCGAAGAAACTGACGACGAGAAGTATTCATTGGGGGGTGATAAAACTACGCAAAAGCGTCAGCACTGCTTGCGGAAAAGCGGTGATTGTGCCAACTTTGCGCTCCGGGCGGCCTGTCTTGCGATCGCCTTCTCTGGCGGGAGGCATTTAGCGAGGTCATTCATCCGCCGGCTTCTTCTTCTTTTTGCCCTTTCCTCCGCCTTTTTTCTTCGGCTGAGAGGCTGATTTGCCGGGTGTGTTGGGTGTCGGCATCCTGGCGCCCACGGCTTCGCGCCAGGCAACCATCTTTGCTTTCAACTCCGCTGCTTTTTCCGGCATCTGGGCGGCCAGATTCTGGGTTTCGCCGATGTCGTCGTCGAGGTTGTACAGTTCCAGGCGGTGGTCCTCAAAAAATTCCATGAGCTTCCAGGGGCCGGACTGCACCAGCCCGACCGGGGTGGTGCGCCAGGTGTCGGTTCCGGCTCCAAGATAGCCTGGGAAGTGCTGGAAGATGGCCTCGCGCTTCAGGCTTGCGCCGGCGTTGCGGAAGAGCGGCACCAGACTTTCACCGTCGAGCGGCTGGTTCGGCGGGGCGGGCGCTCCGGCGACTTCAAGGAAGGTGGGGTAGATGTCCACATGGATGGTTGGGACATTGGCGGAGCTTCCTGCCTTCGTGACACTGGGCCAGCGGACGATGAAGGGGACCCGCGTGCCACCCTCATAGAGACTGCCCTTGCCGCTGCGCAGCGGGGCATTGTCGGTGATGTCGCCTGCCTTTTTGATTCCCTCCCTGGCATAACCACCCACACCGCCGTTGTCGGAGGAAAAGATCAACACCGTGTTGTCGGCGATGCCCTGCTTCTCCAGCTCCGCCATCACGCGGCCGACGCTTTCATCGACGCTGGCAATCATCGCGGCATAGGTGGGGTTGTTGTGTCCGCCGACTCCGGGTTTGTCCTTGAAACGTGCGATCAGCTCCGGCTTGGCCTGATGGGGGGAGTGAACGCCGAAGTGCGGCAGGTAGAGGAAGAACGGGCCGTCCTTGTGGCGCTGGATGAAGTCCACGGCCTTGTCCGTGAGAAAGTCGGCCAGATACTGGTCCCTGGGGTGCTCGACCGGCGGATCGGTCTTGAACTTGAAGTGAACCCCGGAGGATTCGATCGCCTCGTCAAAGCCGCGTTTGCCAGGGTGGAAGTCGCCGTTCTGACCCAGGTGCCATTTGCCGAACATGCCGGTGGCGTAGCCGGCGTCCTTGAGGGCCCGGGCGATGATGACCTTTTCCAGGGGCAGGCTGGTCACGTTGTCGACAGGCCGGAGAGGACGCATGGACCAGTCGAAGCGGTCGATGCCGCCGACGGTGTAGACGCCGGTTCGCGGGGCATACTGGCCCGACATCAGGGCGGCGCGCGTGGGCTGGCAGTTCTGATGATGATGATGGCTGGTCAGCTTCATGCCCTGGGACGCCAGACGGTCGATGTTCGGCGTTTCGTAATACTTCGACCCGAAGCAGCCGACATCCGTGTAGCCAAGGTCGTCGGCGAGGATGAAAACAAGGTTAGGCTTGTCCGCCGCGGGGGCCTGGCAGGACAGCAGGGCGATGAGGGGAAGAAGCAGGCGTTTCATGACGAGGATCACAGGCCGCCTGAAACGCCCCGGGCGCCGCCTTCTCTCGTGAAATCACGCCCGGCTCAGAGGACGGATGAGACGCGTGAAACGATCACCTCCTTCGTCTTGCGGTCGATGGAATAAAGAATGCCGGGCTGGCTGCGGTCCCAGGCAAAGGCCTGGCCGTGCGCGCTGATCGGGATGGCGGTCCGCCAGGTCCAGGTGTCGCCATCAACCGGCAGGTCAAGGACATAGAGCTCCTGGGCGTCGTGGCCGGTGATGAAGAGGTGGCGGTCAGGGCCAAAGCTGCCGCCGGAACTGCTGTTCTTGCCGAACTTCGCCACCATCTCGGCAGGGAAGCGGATTTCGGCGGCGGACTGCCAGTCCAGGTCGAAGCGCACGACACGCGTGCGCGCAGGGTCGCCGGTCTTCGCATATTGGGCGAAGCAGGCATACCACCAGCCGTCGCGACGATCCACCCAGGTGAGCGATCCTCCGATGCCGGTGAGGTCGATGCTTTCGAGAGGCTGCATCGTGGTGATGTCGAAGACCTCCACGGAGCTTTTCATCGGCATCTCCGGATAGTTCGAGTGCGCGCACCACAGCCTGTCATTGATGACGATTCCAGCGTTGAGATGCTTGATGCGGCCGCTGGTGTCCTTCCAGCCCGCAACACGCTCTCCCGTGTCCTTGCGGTATTTGCCAATGCCTGCGTTGGTGATGGCATAGAAGTGCTGCGAATCCACGGCGACCCCCTGATGGGCCTCGTCAGCCTGGAAGCGCTTCAGTTCCTCGTGTTTCCAGACGCCCTTGCTCCCGGCAAGCATCTTGTTCAGTCGGCCCTGTTCCTTGCGCAGCGCGCTCTCGGGAATCGGCATCGGTGTCAGATTCTCACACTTCAACCCTTCCGAGGCGGGGATGGTCCGCCAGCGCAGGTTCCGGAACCCCACATCGGCCCCGTGATCCTGAAGCGAAAGGTTAGCGCCGCGTTTCGTCAGATCACCGCCACGGATGCGCAGCACTTCAAGTTCGTTAAACCAGCGCGGGTCGGCGTAGTCGAAGTCGACAACCTTTTCGCCGTTCAGCCAGTGCTGGATGACCGTTCCCTTGCAGATGATGCGTCCTTCGTTCCATTCGCCGAAGGGCTTCACGACATCCCGGGCCGGAGCCATGCCAAAGAACAGCGACGCAGCCGCCTGGCGCGGGTTCTCACCATAGGGGCTGTTCGCGTTGTCGAGAAGCTGGTACTCATGCTGGCCGGGCCGGTAATACACGCCGCTGTTGCAGCCCCTGGAGACCTTCCATTCGAAGCGCAGCTCGAAGTCGTCCGGCACCTTCGACTTCTGATACACGAGGGAGCCGCCCTTCTTCACCCGGGAAATCTCCCCGTTCACCACCGCCCAGTTGCCGTCCTGCCTCCAGCCATCGAGCGTTTTGCCGTCAAAGAGGGATTCGAACCCGGGTTCCAGGGCCGGTGACAAAGAGGATGCGAGGAGAAGGGCGGTGAGGACAGGCTGAAAAAGGCGCATGACAGCATGACGAAGCAGGCCGTCTTGATCTTCCGAATTCTCCGGTGCAGGACGCTGCCTCAGGCGTGCTTCAAGGCACGATCGACCTGCTGGCGGAAGCCGTTGAGGCGCAGGGAGCCGTCGGCGTGGATGTCGAGAAGTGTGTAGCCGTTGTTCTCCGCGCCGCTGCCCTCCACCATGGCGACGAGTGTGGTGTAATGGATGCCGTTGATCTGCTGGTAGCCGTTCTTATGCGAGTGTCCCTGGAAGACGCCAAGCACCTTGCCGGACTTTTCCAGCAGCGAGCGCACGGCGGCGGCGTTTTGCACGGCGTGAGCCTTGTCGGCATCGAGACGCTGATGAGCGAGGACGATGACGGGCCCGCTGGCCTTGGCGAGCCGGTCATCCAGCCAGGAAAGCTGGTTTGCGGGAATGTTGGCATCCTTCCAGTCGAAGTTCCTCCGTGAATAAGGCGTGCCATCGGAGCGGAAGCAGGCGTCGAGGATCAGGAAGGTCACGCCGCCGGCCTCGAAGCTCTCATGGCTTCCGGAAGCCTGGGTGTGGGCGGCGAACTCCTGCTTGGTCAGCGTGCCGACACAGTGGTTGCCCAGCACGTAGTGCCTTGGCATGGCAAGCCGGGCGAAGTGCGATTCCATGGTCTTCAGCCACTCGATCTCCTTTTCCACGGAATCGGCCTGGTCGATGAAGTCGCCGAGTTCGACGACGAGCGCCGGCTTCTTGCGGTTCATGACCTGCACGGCTTCATCGAGCTTGGCCAGGGCTTCGCGATAGAAGCGGGTGCGTGCGGGTTCCTTGTCGGCGTAATGCAGGTCGGTCATGAGGCCGACGCGCAGCAGCGGACTGGCATCAGGTTCAGCGGCGAGGAGCCTGCCGCCGCCGAGTCCGGCTAGCCAGAGGGTGCCGTGATGGAGGAAAGCGCGGCGGGAGGTCATCAGTCGAAGTCCTGCGGGTTGGCGGTCAGCTTCAGGCGGACATAGCCGTGCAGGGTGACGGCAACACCGCCGACGACGATGAAGCGCACGTCGTGGTCAGCGACGTCCTGCCAACAGTTTTGCGAACGAGGGTGCCATGATCGTGGGGCGGTTTCCAGACATTGCCTCGCAGAAGCAGCGCGTTGCGCTGCAGCATGGCCAGCCGGCTGAGCGCCGGCAGGCGTGACAGGCTGCCGCCCACGCGCTTTTTCAAGGGCTCCTGGAGTTCGTCGGAGTTCATGGCGGGGAACTTAGATGCCCGGGGTGGAAGAGCCAACCGCCATTTTACAGCAGGCCCTGCACATGCTTCATCGAGCCGGCGAAGCACTGGTGCACATAGGCCATGGCCTGCTTCACCTTCGCCTGGGCGGCGGCGTGGTCGGCGTCGATGGCAAAGAGGGTCTCGGCCATCTTTTCGACCGGCGTCTCATCCATCTCGAGCAGCCATTCAGGCAGGCCGATGTCCTTGAACATCCAGCACTTGGGCGAGTGGAACTCGGAGTAGGTGTGGATGATCGGCGTGCCGTTGGCGAGCGCGATGATGGGGGAGTGCGGCTCATGGCAGACGACGGTGTGGGCGCGGGCGAAGACTGAGGCGGCCTCGTCGGCGTTCCAGAAGTACTCCAGGTTCACGACATGCTTCCGGATCTCCGGCGGCAGCGGGTCGTGGATGAGCCTTTTGTTATGCTCCATCTCCTTCTTCACCTCGGGGGCGATGAGCACCTTGTGGCCGGTCTTCTGAACCCAGAGGGTCACCAGCTCGCGGTACTTGGCGGCGCGGCGCTCGTCGTCGGCCTGCTGCTGCGGGGTGGGATGAAGGGGGTTGAGCTTGGGGGTGCGGGTGTCGTCGACGCCCGGCAGCTTGGCGGTGTTGGTACGGAGCTGAAGGGTGATGAACCGGCGCTCCTCCAGGCCGAGCTTCTTCATTGTGGCGAGCCCGCGTTCGTCGTCGCGCACGTCGATGCCGAAGCAGCCGTCCGGGCCGAATTCGAGCATGGATGTCTTCACGCCGCCGTTGCGGAGGATGTCGAGGGTCTTGGTCTCGCGGGTGTAGATGAAGGCGGCGTGGTTGAGCAGGTCCCGGCGTTCATCGGCGCCCTCGCCCTCGGTCATGCTGGGGAAGTAGGACTGGCCGAACAGGCCGTAGGGCCTGCCATGCTTCCGGCAGAACTGCATGAAGGTGATGTCCTGGCCCATGCCGGAGTTGCGGATGAAGAGGTCGCAGTTTTTCACGGCCTCCTGAAGCCTGCGGTCCTTGTCACCGTCCTTGAACAGGTTGCCCTGGAGGATCTCCACCTTGGGAAAACGGCGTTGGAGCATGGCGGTGACACGCTCGTCGAGCTTCATGGCCCAAAGCACCACCTTCAGGCCTGGGAGATGTTCTTCAATGATCCGCAGCGTGCCTGGAGTGTGGCCGATGTCGCCGATGTTGACGGTGTCCCAGGCGGACTGGAGGACGAGGGTCTTGGCCCTGCCGCTGGCGGCGTAAACAGAGCCGCCGAGGGCGGCGAGGAGGGAGGTGATGAAATGTCTGCGGTTAGGCATGGCTGCCACCACAAGGGCAGACGGGTGGTTTTTTGGACAGAAAACACCAGCATGCCGTGCCCTACCTGCCGGAGATGACGGTGGCGGGGCCAAGCTCCCAGGCAGGGCCTGCGGCACGCACGGCGACAGCGGCGGCGCCCTTGGGCCAGAGGGTTTCGTGCTGGCTGTGGAAGGCGACTTCCTCCGTACGCCACTTGCCTTCGACCAGGGCCTGCACCACCCACCAGCGGCAGGAGGCGTCCCAGCGCAGGTCGTCAAAGAACCAGCGCAGCTTTTCTCCATTCGCGACACGCTCGACCCGCGGTGCTGGCAGGGAGAGGTTGCTGAGCCAGGGGCTGGCGGGAGGCAGGGTGTGGAGGCCGTAGGCGCGTTCCCGGGCCAGGGTGTTGATCTTGCCGAGATCCTTGTCGAGCGCGCCGAAGTTCCAGTGAAAATGCCCGGGTGGCATCCGGGCCTGCCTGGAGCGGGTGATGCTGATCTGGGCCAGGATTTCACCGGCCCGACGATCGTCGCCGATCTTGCTGGTGTTCATGCCGGGCCAGATGTGGCGGCCGAGGGTGTTTTCGCCCAGCCACCATTCGAAGTAGGTGGCAAAGCCGAGCTTGGGGCGGTCAATGGTCCAGTAAAGCTGCGGGGCGAGGTAGTCGACCCAGCCTTTCTGAAGCCAGCCGCGGCTGTCGGCTCCCATGTGTTCGTAGGGGTCCAGTCCTCCGCCAGTGCCGGGCGGGAAGTCGGGCCGCCAGAGGCCGAAGGGGCTGATGCCGAACTTCACGGTACGCCGGACGGACTTGATGCCTTCATAGATGGCGCGGACGGTTTGATCGACGTTTTCCCGTCGCCAGGCGGTGAGTTCCAAAGCACCGCCGCCGTTCCGATAGCGGGCGTAGGTTTCGTCATCGGGGAAGGGTACGGGCTTGCCGTCGCCGCCGTTCACCGGGTAGGGGTAAAAATAGTCGTCGAGATGAATGCCATCGACATCATAACGGCGGGTGACATCAAGGATCACGTCGAGCACGCGTTGGCGGACCTGGGGCAGGCCGGGGTTCAGCCACCAGTCCCGGCCATATTTGAGGGTCCATTCAGGATGTTCGCGGCGGACATGCCCGGCGCTGGGGGCAAAGCGGTCGCCAGCCAGGGCGCGGTAGGGATTGAACCAGGCGTGAAGCTCCATGCCGCGCTTGTGGGCGGCCTCAATGGCGAAGGCGAGCGGGTCCCATTTGGGTGAGGGCGGCAGGCTCATCAGGCCGCTGAGATAGCAGGACCAGGGTTCGATTTTGGATTCGTACATCGCCTCGCAGGCGGAGCGGACCTGGAAGATGAGGCAGTTCAGGCCGCTGTCGTGGGCACTTTGGATCAGGCGTTCCAGCTCGGCCTGCTGAGTCGCCACGGGCAGGCCTGGCTGGGAGGGCCAGTTGATGTTGTGGACGGTGGCGATCCAGGAGCCGCGCAGTTCACGATAGGGCTGGGGCACGGAAAGCTGGGCCTGCAGACAGGTGCAGGCGGTCAGCAGGCAGGCCAGTTTCAGCAGGGCGTTCATTCGGCTTCGGACGTGGCGGGCTCGGGCTGGATGTCAGCGGCGGGAGCGGCTGGCTTGCGCAGGAGCCGGGCTGCGTAGAAGCCATCGTGCCCGGTTTCGGCAGGGTTCAGCTTCAGTTCCTCCTCCAGCGTCCAGTCGTCGCCGTGGGCGGCGAGGAACTTCTGCACCTGGAGCTCGTTCTCAGAGGGCAGGATGGAACAGGTGGCGTAGACCATCTTGCCGCCCGGCTTCACCATCGCGCTGTAGCGTGTCAGGATGTCCTGCTGCTCGACAATCAGGCGGTCGATCTCCAGCTCGCTGAGCTTCCATTTGGCGTCCGGGTTTCTGCGCAGCACGCCCAGGCCGGAGCAGGGGACGTCCAGCAGGAGGCGGTCAGCGTAGGCCGCGAGGCGCTTGAGGGTCTTGCTGCCCTCGATGAGACGGGTTTCCGCGACGTCCACACCGGCCCTGCCGCAGCGTTTGCGCAGCTCGTTGAGCTTCCACTGATGCACGTCGAGGGCGAGGATGCGGCCCTTGTTTTGCATGAGGGCTCCGAGGTGCAGGGTTTTGCCGCCGCCGCCGGCGCAGGCATCGATGACCTTCATGCCCGGCTCGACCTGGACAAAGGGGGCGACACGCTGGGAGGAGGCATCCTGCACCTCGAAGAGGCCCTCTTTGAAAGCGGCCATGCTGAAGACATTGTAGCGCTGCTGCATGACGAGCGCGGTGGGGATGGGCTTGAGGGCCTCGGTGATGAAGCCGTCCTGTCCCAGGCGCTCCTTGAGGCTGCGGCGGTCCGTTTTCAGGGTGTTGGTGCGCAGAAACACCTCTGCAGGCTGGTTCAGGGTTTCACGGATGGCGGGCCAGGTTTCCCCCAGCTCACGGCTGCAGCGGGCGTCCAGCCAGTCGGGCAGGGAAAGCCGGACAACGGCCGGGACGTCATCCCTGGTCCTGGCGCGGATGTCCTGGGCACGGATGCCGGCCAGTTCATCGAAAGGAGGCAGGTCCTTGCCGCTGGTGATCCACTGGGCGGCCCAGACGCTCCAGAGCTGTTCATCGCCGATGCACTCCCTGCGGGCGTGCTCCGCATCAGGAAGTCCGGCCAGGTGCCAGAGCCAGCGCCAGTGGCGGACACATTCATAGACGGATTCAGCGAACAGCCTCCGGTCACGGCTGCCCCATTTCGGGTGGTGCTTGAAGGCGAACTCCACCGCCTTGTCGGAGTAGCGCCGGTCCACGAAGATGTCGTGAAGCGTGCGGATGATCTGGGCGATGACGATGTGGGGGACTTTCACGGGGCTGAGATGGCGCGGGCCGGGCAGGGAAGCAAGAACCAGCCTCGGGTGCCGAGTGGGAGGGGTGTCCTTAACTCCTTTGAAGAAAAACTTGTCTCTATGCTGGGAAGGTGGTTTGCTTGAAATTCAGCCTGTATTCACACTGACCATACATTACATGGAGGCCGCCACTGAGACCGAACACCCCGTCAGCAGCAGTGCTGCAGAGGACCGGTTGCTTGTCGAGCGGGCGCAGGCGGGGGACACCCGGGCTTTTGACGAACTGGTGCGGAAATACACCCCCAAGCTCTACGGCCTGGTCTACAACATGACCTCCAACCGGGATGACACGGCGGACCTGCTCCAGGAAATTTTCGCCAAGGCCTACCGGTCTCTGAAGCGATTCATGGGTAAATCGTCCTTTTACACCTGGATTTATTCGATCTCGGTGAACATGACCCTGAACTTCCTGAAAAAGAGGGGTCGCTACGCCAAGGTCAGCCTGGACGACGTGGACAGCGGGATTCAGAACGACCCCGACTTCATCAAAATCACCACGGCCAACCGGGACACCGTCCGGGAGGTGAATATTCACGAATTACAAAAAAGGTTGAACGAGGCCCTGATGAAGCTGTCGGAGGACCACCGCACAGTTGTCACTCTGTACGACGTCCAGGGGCTTCAGCATAACGAAATTGCCAAGATCCTGGGTGTCTCGGAGGGCACGGTGCGTTCCAGGCTTTTCTATGCGCATCGTCTGCTGCAAAGTTACCTGGAGGATTTGGTCAAATAAATGCTTTGTTCCCGTCGCTTAGCACGTTAAAATCCATAACTACCATCCCTTATACTCATGAGCGAATTCGACAATCTGCAGCGAATCATTCGGCTGAAGAGGTTTGAAACCCCTGGAGAGGACTTTGTGGAGGACTTTGTGGCACGCTTTCGTGAGCGCCAACGCTCGGAACTCCTGCGTCAATCGGCGCGCGGCCTGCTCTGGGAGCGCATGGTGACCTTCTGGGAAGATCTTGTTTCCCCCCGCATGACGATGGCTGCGGCGACCACCTGTGTGGCCTTGGTGGCGACCTGGGGAGCCTTGAAAATCAACGGTTCGCATCAGGATGCCTCGGTTCCGAACGTTCTTGCGGTCACCGAGCCTGTGCCTGGGACGCTGTCCAGCCAGCCTTCCCTGGCGGTTCAGAGCGAGCTGATTCGTGAGGTGGAGCAGGGCAGGCAGCTCGAGATCGAAGGCATTCTGCTCAGCCGTCATTTTGACGGGCACGAAGCCCCGGTGGCTGCGGCTGAAGGCGTTGTGGGCGTTTCCGGGGATGCCCTGCCAGTCTCCGTGGAGCTTCTTCCGATTGACGGACTTATTCGCTGAGGCGTCCGATCACCGAAAAATCCTGATCACCCAGACCTGCCTCAACACCCGCGCGCATGGCCTCCGCCGTGCAATCCAGCGCGGGTGTTTTGCTGCCTGAACGGGCTGCGAGCTGGCGGGCGAAGTCAGCATCCTTCAGCATGTTGACCAGGGAGAAGTGCGGTTCGAAGTCCTGAAGAATCAGAGCTGGCAGCTTCATGCCAATCAGGGGGCTGTAGTTGGCATTCGACTCCAGGGCGGTCTTCAGGGCTTCCAGGGGAATGCCCTCGGCCCTGGTGATCGCAGCGGCCTCGACCAGGGCCTTGACGGTCACTCCGGTGATCAGGTTGGTGACGATCTTCAGCACCATGGCATCGCCGACACCGCCCAGGTGAAGGATCTTGGCCGCGCTGGCCTCCAGCACCGGGCGCACTTTTTCGAGCACCTCGGCCGGGCCGCCGACATAGTAGCAAAGCTTGCCGTTTTGGGCGGCTATCTTGCTGCCTGTGAAAGGGGCGTCAAGAAAGGCTGCGCCTGCCTCACCGCACAGGCGTGCGGTCTCCAGGGTGGCGTCCTTGCTGACCGTGGCATGGTTCATGACGACATGTCCGGGGGTCAGGGAAGGCAGCATTTCTTTCAGCGCACCCAGCAGGGCCTCGTCATCCCTGACAAAGATCTGGATCACCCGCGCAGCCCGCGCCACCTCGGCCGGGGAGGCGAGGGCTCCGGAAGCCGTCCTGCCGGTTCGGCTCCAGACGAAAACCTGGAATCCAGCTCGGGTGAGATTTTCAGCCACGCGGCTGCCGATGATGCCAAGGCCGAGGAGGCCGACATGGGAAACGGGGGTGTTCATGGTCTGAAAGGAGGCGGGATGCCCTGGCTGGCAAGTGCCCTGTGCTTTCCTTTGCACGGAAGGGGCAGCCGTTTATGCATGCGCGCGCCCGCATCCCATGTCCTCCTTCAGCACTCTTTTCGGCCAGCTCAAAACGGAACTCCAAAAGGCCGTGGTGGGATATGATCAACTGCTCACCGACGTGCTCGTCGCCGTCTTTGCCGGAGGCCATGTGCTGCTGGAGGGCGTGCCCGGCCTTGGCAAAACCTTCCTGGTGAGGACGCTGTCCCAGGTGGTCGGCCTTGAGCCCGGGCGTGTGCAATGCACGCCGGACCTGATGCCTGCTGACATCCTGGGCACCCACATCGTCAATGAAAACGAGCACGGACGCCGGGTGATGTTCTTTGAAAAGGGGCCTGTCTTTAAAAACCTGCTGCTGGTGGACGAAATCAACCGTGCCACACCCAAGACCCAGGCCGCCCTGCTCGAGGTCATGCAGGAACATGCAGTGACGACCGGGGGCGAGCGTCACTCCCTGCCGGATCCCTTCTTTGTGCTCGCCACCCAGAACCCGATGGAGATGGAGGGCACCTACCCGCTTCCGGAAGCCCAGCTGGACCGCTTCATGTTCAAGATCCGGGTGCCGTTTCCCGACCTGGAGTCGCTGGTGGAGATCAGCCGCCGTACAACCGGTTTTGCCGAACCCAGGCTGGAGAGCCTGGTGAGCGGCGCCGAACTGAAAGCGTTTCAAAAGCAGCTCGCGGAGACGCCTGTGGCGGACCCGGTCGCGCGTTATGCCAGCCGGCTGGTGCTGGCCACCCATCCTGAGCATCCTGGCGTGCTGCCGGAGGTGCAGCGCTTCGTTGCCTATGGAAGCAGTCCGCGCGGACTCCAGAGCCTGATCCGCGGCGCCCGGGTGCTTGCCGCCGTCAACGGCGCCACGGCGGTCAGCACGGATGACATCCGCGCCATCGCCCACGTGGCGCTGCGCCATCGCATCATCCTGAACTTTGAGGGCGAGGCGCAGCAGGTGAAGGTTGATGACCTGATCAGCAGGCTGCTCGACCAGGTGAAGACGCCCGCCCAGGAGGCGGCCTGAGGGTTGAAGTCACGCGTCCCGATGGGTGGGCGTCGGCTTGCCGGGTCGGAAATGCTCCTGGTGCTCCAGGCTGGCCTTGAGCTTGGGAAAGCGCGGAGTGGTCGCCTCGATTGCGGCAAGCACGGCCTGCATGAGGCTGGCGGGATCCGCCTCCGCACGCAGGTTGATGATGAGCTGGCCGCCCTCGCTGGGCTCATCCAGCTCCATGCCCAGCTCCGGCTCGTGGTCGCTGCGAACCAGGTTGATGCTCGCGAGTTCGCCGGCGATGCCGTCGTCCGGGCTGTAGGTCATCTTGAAGTGCGCAATCTCGGCCGTCATGTCCTTCAGGCGCTGCTGCACATCACCGGCCAGGGCGCGCAGGAAGTCATTGGCGTCGAATTCATCTTCGGCCGTCAGGTTCACCGTTGCATTGAGCCAGCCGAGCAGGGCCTCGCCCTCGGCATAAACCTCGTAATCCACGAGCATGGCGCTTTTGCGGGCCTGCTCGTCCGTCATCAACTGGTTGAAGAGCTCCGCCAGACCCTCGCCCGATCGTGGAGAGGTGGTGAAAATCCGGGTGCCTGGGAACTCACGCCCAAGCACGGCCTTCAACTCCTCGCGTTCGTCTTCGGAAACGAGGTCGCTCTTGCTGATGACGATGATGTCAGCCTCCTCGAGTTGCTTCTTGAAGATGTAGATGACCTTGCTGGAGAAGCTGCCGCCCTGGTCGAGGCCGAAGACTCGCCGTGCCCTCACGGGATCCACCAGCACGGCCAGCGGGGCGATGGTGAAGGCGTCGCCATACATCCGGCGCAGGGGATAGGTCACGGTGGCGACAAGGTCCGTGCAGCTGCCGACGGGCTCGGCGATGAAGACGTCCGGCTTCGCATTGTCCGCCAGCCTGCCTGCGGCATCGACGAGCGAGCCGAAGCGGCAGCAGAAGCAGCCGCCGGCGATCTCCTCGGTGGCGAACCCCTGGCCGCGCAGCAGCTTCGTGTCCACCAGGCTTCCCGCCTGGTCATTGGTGATCAGGCCCACCTTGAGCCCTTGCCCGCTCAGGTGCTGCGCCAGCTTGCCGACGGTGGTGGTCTTGCCGGCGCCGAGGAAGCCGCCGATCATGATGTAACGTGCCTTGGGGGATGACATGCGGGCTTCATGCCCCGGCTTTTGGCGGCTGCAAGCAGCGATGAAGGCCATTCTCCCAGGTGGCGTGCGGGTGGCGGCAGGGGAGGGTTTGGCATCTGCCGAAGGTTTTACTTGCCATGCGCATCTATTTGGCTAAATGACCAAATAGATGCCCGTGAACCGAAAAGCCTCCGGAAAGCGCGCCGTGGTCATCAAGGCCCTGGCGCATTCCTCACGCCTGCTCATCGCCGAGGCGTTGATGGAGGGGGAGATGTGCGTGTGCGACCTGCGTGACCTTGTGGGGGCGGACATGTCCACGGTTTCGAAGCACCTCAGCTTGATGCGCGAGGCCGGCGTGCTCTCCTGTGAAAAGCGCGGCCTGAACATCTACTACCGCCTCGCCTGCGACTGCCTGGGAGACTTTCTGCGCTGCGTCGACCAGATCGCACCGGGAAAAAAGTGCGCCGCCAAGTCCTGCTGCTGACCTTCCATGAACACTGCTGAGTTCATCTCCAACCTTCAAGCTCATTCCGACAAGCCGCTGGGCTTCATCCTGCCGGACGGCGGCATGATCCCCGCCCACTTTCACATCACCGAGGTGGGGCATGTGACGAAGCGCTTCATCGACTGCGGCGGCACTCGGCGTGTGCAGGAGACCTGCCTGCTGCAGACCTGGGTGCATGACGATGTCGACCACCGCCTTCATGCCGGAAAGCTGGCGTCCATCTTTGACAGGGCTGGTGACGTGCTGCCCTGCCATGAGCTGCCGGTTGAGGTCGAATACGAGGATTTTGTCGTCGCCCAGTTTCCGGTGGAGTCAGCCGAGGAGGTGGATGGCGTGCTCTGCTTTCGTCTTGGCCTGAAACACACCGACTGCCTGGCGCGTGGCATCTGCCTGCCGGGGGAATGCGGTCCTGCACCGGCCAAGGAGTCGTCCGCCGCCCCCTGCTGCAAGCCGGGGACAAAGTGCTGCTGACCAACTTCTATGAAAAAGCTTCTCGCAGAACTGCTCGGCACCTTCACGCTCGTCTTTGCGGGCACGGGGGCCATTGTGATCAACGCCGCCTCCCAGGGGGCCATCACTCATGCAGGCGTCGCCCTGGTCTTCGGCCTCGTCGTGCTGGCGATGATCCACACCTTCGGGGATGTGAGCGGGGCGCATTTGAACCCGGCGGTGACACTGGCCTTTGCGGCGGCGGGCCGTTTTGCCTGGAGGGAGACGCCGGGGTATCTTGCCTCGCAGGCCTGCGGTGCGCTGGGGGCGAGTTCCTTGCTGTGCTTTTTGTTTCCTCAGGACAGCACCTTTCTCGGGGCCACGCTGCCGGCGGGAGAAGCGATGCAGAGCTTCATCCTGGAGGGGGTGCTGACCGGGATTCTCATGCTGACCATTCTCAGCGTCTCAACCGGGGCGAAGGAGAAGGGCATCACCGCCGGCATCTCCATCGGAGGCGTCATCGCCCTGGAGGCCCTGTTTGCAGGCCCTGTCAGCGGGGCGTCGATGAATCCCTTCCGCTCCCTGGCGCCGGCCCTGGTGTCGGGTCATCTCGACCACCTCTGGATCTATCTTCTCGCGCCCTTGCTGGGCGCATTGCTCGCCGTTCCCCTGTGCATGGGCGTCCGTGAACCCGGCTGCTGCAGGTGCTGCTGATCTTGTCCTGCTTCACCACGATGAAAACGCTTCAAGTTTATGATCCGCCCATGTGCTGTTCGACGGGCATCTGCGGCCCCAGTGTCGATCCTGATCTCGTGAACTTTGCAGCAGTGCTTTCCCAGCTCGCCGGGCTGGGAGTCAGGGTGGAGCGGTACAACCTTGGCCAGCAGCCGCTGGCCTTTGCCACCAACGCGGCGGTCAGGACGGCCCTGGAAAAGGAAGGCGTGGGTGTGCTGCCGCTCATCTTTCTGAATGGGGAGGTTTATCTCAAGGGGCGCTATCCAAGTCATGATGAACGTCCTGTCTTTTTTCGGGCGGCCTTGGGAGTCAAGGAGGAGGAATCGTGAACCTGCCCCTGTTTCAGCCTGCCAACGCCACGCGGTTCCTTTTTTTCACCGGCAAAGGCGGCGTCGGCAAAACATCACTTTCCTGCGCCACCGCACTGAGCCTGGCAGAGGCCGGGCGCCGTGTCCTGCTGGTCAGCACGGATCCGGCGTCCAACCTTGACGAGGTTCTGCAAACCAGGCTGGCCGGCCGGCCGACGCCGGTGCCCGATGTTCCGGGGCTGGATGCCATGAACATCAACCCGGTGGAGGCCGCCGCCGCCTATCGTGAGCGATTGATCGGTCCGATGCGCGGACTGCTGCCCGAGGCCGCCTTGCGCAGCATGGCGGAGCAGCTCTCCGGCTCCTGCACGGTGGAGATCGCCGCGTTTGATGAATTTTCCGGACTCATCGGCGATGCCGGGGCGGACACCGGCCATGACCACATCATCTTCGACACCGCCCCGACGGGACATACGCTGCGCCTGATGAGCCTGGCGAAGGCCTGGGACCAGTTTCTGGACGCCAACACCAGCGGCACCTCCTGCCTCGGGCCGCTGGCGGGGCTGGAAAAGCAGCGCGCCGTCTATGAGGCCACCGTTCGAACGCTTGCCGATGCAACGCTCACCACGCTGTTGTTGGTGAGCCGTCCTCAGCGGACCTCGCTGAAGGAAGCTGCACGCACCTCCGCAGAACTGCGCCACCTGGGCATGGAAAACCAACGCCTGATTATCAATGGCGTCTTCAAGGCACGCGATCCTGCGGACAAGGTGGCCCTTGCCATGCAGCAGCGGGGTGAAAAGGCCATGCAGGATGCAGAGGACTTCATCGGCGGACTGCCTGGCTTCGCCGTGCCTCTGCGGGCGGTGAACATTCTTGGCATCGAAGGCCTCCGGCTTCTGCTCAAGTCGGAGGATGAGGTCATGCAGCCGCACCGTCAGCTCGCGTCAGCTTCATGGCAGCCGCCTGCATTCACGGACCTTGCGGACGTTCTGAAGGACTTCGAGCAGCCTGGCCATGGGGTCATCATGACCATGGGCAAGGGAGGGGTTGGAAAGACCACCGTGGCCGCCGCCATCGCCGTACATCTCGCCCATCGCGGCCACCGTGTGCACTTAAGCACCACGGACCCCGCCGCACATCTGGCGCAGACCTTGGATGGCTGGGTTGAAAACCTCACGCTCAGCCGGATCGACCCCGCCGCGGAAACCGCCGCCTACACCCAGGAGGTGCTTTGCACCCAGGGTGCACGGATGGACGAGGCCGGGCGTGCCCTCCTTGAAGAGGACCTGCGTTCGCCCTGCACCGAGGAGATCGCAGTCTTCCGTGCCTTCGCCCGGGAGGTGGGCAGGGGGAAGGATCGTTTTGTGGTTCTGGACACGGCGCCCACGGGGCACACGCTCCTGCTGCTGGACGCCAGCCAGGCCTATCAACGTGAACTGGAGAGGCAGGCCCGCAGCACCCAGCCGGACGAGGTCATGCACCTTCTGGAGAGTCTGCGCGACCCGGAATACACACGCATTCTGCTGGTCACCCTGCCGGAGGCCACGCCTGTTCATGAGGCGGCCGCCCTTCAGGAAGACCTGCGACGCGCCCGCATCGAGCCATACGCCTGGGTCATCAATCAAAGCCTGCTGCAAAGCGGCACCAGCGACCCCTTGCTGTGCCTGCGTGAGCAGAACGAGCACCGTTACATCAATGAAGTCGCGGGCCGTCTGGCACGTCGGACGGTGCTTCTTCCCTGGCAGCCGGAGGAGCCGTCAGGCTCCGGGCCACTGCTGCGCCTCGCCTCCAGGAATCCTCCGCATCCTCAGCCATCAACCAGCATCCCATGACACCCACCATCCTCATTCTCTGCACCGGCAACTCCTGCCGCTCACACCTCGCCGAAGGCATCCTGCGCCGAGCCCTGGGCGATGACTTCCATGTCGCCAGCGCGGGCTCAAAGCCTGCGGGCTATGTGCATCCACTGGCCATCAGGGCGATGGCCGAGATCGGCATCGACATCAGCGGCCATCATTCCAAGCATCTGAACGAATTCCTCGGCCAGCAGGTGGAGACCGTCATCACGGTCTGTGGCAACGCGGACCAGGCCTGCCCGATGTTTCCCGGGCAGGTGAACCGTCATCACTGGGGCTTTGACGATCCTGCCCATGCGACCGGGGACGAGGAGGCGCAGATGGCGGTCTTCCGCCGGGTGCGTGATGAAATCCGCGATGTCTTTGAATCTTATGCCTCAGGGCGCAAGGATCAGCGGGCGATGAAGCAGGATTCCCAGGTGCTGGTGGCCCAGGCTTATGCTGCCGGACGTGAGGACGAATCCCAGATGCAGGGCGGGGCGGTCTAGGCTGCTTCTCCAAACATTCATCGGATTGCCAATGGCGGGGAAGCCTCACCAGCGGAGTCATTCACTTTTCGGCCAGGGGGCGGGAGACCCCATGCTCACCTTTCATTGGGGATTTTTTGAGTAATGACCCATGGGGCGGCCGGGCTTTCGCTGCCTGGATGCGGCCCACTGGCAAACAAAAAGGATGACTCCGTGCGGGGTCATCCTTCTGCGGTTCTGAGGCTGTGGGAGGGGCTCAGTCCTTCCGGCTCAGGCTGGTGATCGTGTAGTTCTTGGCATAGGTGCCGAGGGCCTCTATGGCCGCCTCCTTGGTGATGCCGCCGCCTCCGGCCACGATGATGAGCTTCTTCTCCTCGGCCTCGGGCGTCTCGCCGGGCTTCACATCGACGCTGATGATGTCCGGAAGCCTCTGCTTGAGGGCGCCGGCGACATGCTCCTTGCAGGAGACGCAGACCACGCCGGTGATCTTGCCTTCGTAGGTGACGGGCTGCTTTTCGTCGGCGGCGAGGGAGAGGCTGGCGGCGGTTAGGCTGAGGGCGAGGGTGAGGAGGAGGTGTTTCATGACGGTGGGGGTGCTGGACACAAAAAAGCCGGGATGTGGATATTGTCCAGCATCCCGGCCTTCAAGGAGAGGCTTACTTCTCGAGGGTTTCACCGGCCTTCTTCCAGCCGGAGATGCCGGCGGAGAGGTGCTTCACGTTGGTGTAGCCAAGCTCGGCGGCCTTGTTGGCGGCCTTCTTGTAGGCGGAGCAGCTGGGGCCGCCACAGTAGGCCACCACGAGGGTGTTCTTGTCAGCCGGCAGGGCGCTCGCGAGGTCTCCGCCCTTGGAGGCGAAGTCGATGGCGCCAGGAACGTGGCCGGCGCTGTAGGAGGAGGAGCCGTTGACGTCGATGACGACGACCTTCTTCTCGGCGATGGCGGTCTTGAGGTCGGCGATGCTGATGTCGGGGAACTCAGCGGCGAAGCCGGAGGCGGCGACGAGGGAGAGCGCAAGGGTGAGCAGTTTCTTCATGGTAGGTTTGGATGTTTGGTTTGTTGATTTGGGGCCGCGGTTCAGACGGCCATGTCAGACGCGTCATGCGGAGGTTTATTCCCGCAGAGGCGCAGATAGCTGTCTGATACGTCCGAAGCCGTTGAATCGTGCAACGAAAATCACCGCCCCTTTCTTAGCCCACATACTGGGTGATGAAGCCCTCGTTGCCCTCCGGGTCGCGGTACCGGCCCAGCAGGATGGGTTCGCCCTCCCTTTGGTTGGGCATTTCAAGGATCATCCCCCCGTGCTTTTCGACCAGGTCCACCGCCGCAAAGACGTCCTCAAGCTGGAAGCTCAGCCCGGTGGGGTTGGGGGAGCCGTCATGGCCGCCGTGAAAGGCGATGATGGCCGTGCCGAAGGCCAGCTCACTCCAGAATTCGCTCACAAAGATATCATCGAGGCCGAACACAGCCCGGTAAAACCCCACGGCCCTGGGCATGTGGGCGGCCAGGAGCATGAACTTGACCTTCTCCGGGCGCATGGGGGGCGGCAGGGGGAAAGCAGGCGATCAGGCGGCGGCCGAGCCCGACTTGCCGCCGGACGTGGCGTTTTCCGGCAGCGGCTGGGTGCCGTTTCCGGCGCTGCCGGTGCTGGAGCCGATCAGCTTGCGGAAGATCTTCTGGGGGAAGGAGGAGCCCTTTTCCTCGGCCTCGATCTGAGAAAGTGCGGAGGACTTGGCCAGCTCCCAGGCCGGAGCAAAGCCGGGGGCGTTGATCATCATGTGCTTCTCGGCCCGGGCGAGGACCTCCAGCTCACGGCCCAGCTTGTTGTCAGGCTTTTCGTTCAGCCGGGCGATCTGCACCCGCAGGCTTTCGTTCTCCGAGGCAAGCCGTGTCTTCTCCTTGTTGGTCTCCTGCATCTGGCGGGCCTCCAGCTCGAGCTTGTCGCTCAGATGGGTCTTGTAGCGGCGGAACTCGCCCTTGGTCCTCCAGTGGCTGACGACGGCCATGACCAGGAAGATGGCGCCCAGGCCCAGGCCCATGCAGAAGGTGTAAAAGGGGTTGGTGAAAATATCGAGCATAAGGGAAATCTAAGTGAGGAATCCTGAATCGGAAAACTGATTTTATGAGCCCCATTTGGCGCTTGCCGCCGGGCAAGGGTTGTTTTTGGATGGCCGGGCATGAGCATCCCCCTCGAAGATTTCTTCAATGACGTGGTCGGCAAATCCCAGCGCGGCCTGGGTTTCACCGTGGAATCCCTCGCTGAAAAGGCCGGGGTCAGCCCTGCGGAGGTGGAGGCGGCGAAGGACGGTGACAAGAACCACGCCGTTCTGCTGAAACTGGCGGCTGCCCTGGGCTTGCACGGCCCCTCCCTGGTGACCCTGGCGGAGGGGGGCTGGAAGCCGCAGCCGTTGGCTCTCGAAGGCCTTGCCCAGTTCAACACGACCTACCACGACATGACGGTGAACGCCTATCTGGTCTGGGATGCTGAAACCGGTGAGGCCGCCGCCTTTGACACCGGTGCCACGGCGGTGCCCATGCGCCGGAAGCTTGATGAACTGGGGCTGAGGCTGAAATACCTGTTCCTGACCCACACCCACCCGGATCATGTGGCGGACATCGCCACGCTGGCTGCGGACGAAGTGTGGGTCAGCTCCCGTGAGCCGCATCCGGAGGCACGGTCCTTCGAGCCCGGCACATCCTGGCGTCTTGGATCCCTCTCGATCGAGGCCCGCTCCACCTGGGGGCATTCCAAAGGGGGGACGACCTATGTCATCCGCGGCCTGGCCCGTCCCGTGGCGGTGGTGGGCGACGCCCTCTTCGCCAGCTCGATGGGAGGCGGCATGGTTTCCTTTGCGGACGCCCTGGCCACCAACCGCAAGGAAATCTTCACCCTGCCGGATGAAACGGTTGTCGCTCCGGGCCATGGACCGCTGACGACCGTGGGCGAGGAGAAGCGGCACAACCCCTTCTATCCCGAGTTCAAGTCCTGACCCAATCGTTGGTTGGGCAGGTGTCGCTGATGGCGGGGCAAAGGCTGAACCCAGGACGAAAAGCAGGTCATGATCACCGATCCTCCCCTTGAACCGTCCATGGCCGGGGCCGTTCCTGTCCCTGGGTTCTGGAGCAGGTTCCTGGCGCGTCTAGAAAGGGCGGGGGACGATTACCGGCTCACGCGCTTTGTCCTGCTCCGCTTCACCGGCCTGGTCTGGCTTGTCGCCTTTCTGTCGGCAGCCCAGCAGTTCATTCCCCTCGTCGGGCATGAGGGACTTCTGCCCGCCGATCTTTTTGTTCAGCGCGTGGTGGAGCATTTAGGCTCCCCCTGGGCGGCGTTCCGGGAAATGCCGTCGATCTTTTGGTTTGGCTGTGGTGACGGCATGATCCTGGCCGTGACCTGGGCGGGGGTGATGCTTTCGGCCCTGGTGATGCTGGGGCTGGCCAACGCGCTGATGATGCTGGCCCTGTGGTTCCTTTACCTGTGCCTGCTGCCCGTCGGCCAGGAGTGGCTCCAGTATGGCTGGGACATCCAGATCCTTGAGACCGGCTTTCTGGGCGTGCTGCTCTGCCCTCTGCTGGACCCCCGGCCCTTCCCGCGCCGGGCGCCACCCATCCTGGTGATCTGGCTGCATCGCTGGCTGATCTGGCGCATCATGCTTGGCGCCGGCCTGATCAAGCTGCGGGGTGATGAATGCTGGCGTGACCTGACGGCGCTCTATTTTCACTACGAAACCCAGCCTGTTCCCAATCCGCTCAGCCGCTGGCTGCACTTTGCCCCGAAGTGGTTCCATCAGGCCGGCGTGCTGACCAACCATGGGGTTGAACTGGTCGCTCCCTGGTTCGCCTTTTACGGGCGTCCGGCCCGACATGCCGCCGGGTTGCTGATGGCGGGCTTCATGGTTGTCCTGATCCTCACCGGCAACCTGTCCTTCCTCAACTGGCTCACCCTCATCCCGGCGCTCGCCTGCCTGGATGACAGCTTCTGGAGGAGGGTTCTGCCCCGGCGCATCACGGTGCTGGCGGAAGCCTCGGCGGTGGAAAAGCTGCCGTGCTCACGGCTGCACCTGGGGGTGGCTGCGGCCTTTCTGGGCGTCGTCGCCTGGCTCAGCATCGCACCGGTGAAGAACCTTTTCTTCACCGACCAGCAGGCCATGAACGGCTCCTTTGACAAGCTGCACCTGGTCAACACCTACGGCGCCTTTGGCAGCATTGACCGGGAGCGCTTTGAACTGGTCTTCGAGGGGACTTCGGATTCCGTGCCGGAAATGCTCAGTGAGTGGAGGGAGTATGAATTCAAGGCCAAGCCCACCGATCCGATGCGCAGGCCGGTGATCATCACGCCCTACCACTACCGTCTTGACTGGGCGGCCTGGTTCCCCTGGTCCAAGGTGCCTGGACGAAACCACTGGGTGCCGCATTTCCTGTGGAAGCTGCTGCACAACGACCCTGGTACGCTGAGTTTGCTTGCCCACAATCCCTTCCCGGAGGATCCCCCCCGATGGGTGCGGGTGAGCGTCTATCGCTACCGCTTTGCACCGCCCGGAAATCCCGATGGAGCCTGGTGGGTTCGGGAGCGCGTCGGCACGCACATCAAACCGCTGTCCCTGGAGTCCCCCCAGCTTATCCAGATCGTCCGTGATTCTGGCTGGCCGGATGCGCGCTGAAGGGAGTTTGGCTGACCGTCGAAAATCGACGGGATAGGTCTGGCAACTCGTTAATCTGCGATCCGGGGTTTTGCTTCGATAAAATAAAAACTATTCATAAGATAAAGGTGGATAAATTTCAGCTAATTACTCAAATATCTGTTTTAGTCCTCATTTTTTCGCGAATGAATGGTAATGAGATCACGACGATGGTGAAGTCTGGGACGGAGCATGTGAGGCCGGGTGAGTGGACCTACAGGTCTGACTTGAAGGTGCGGCATCGGAGTGAGCAGGGCGCGGGAGAAAGCAGCAAGACGCTGACGATGACCGCCTCGTGGCGTGCGGGTGGCTACGCACTGGGAAGGCTGCTGGTGGCGTCGGGGGAGGGGGCGGGAAGCAGGCTGTTATCCTTGCGCTCGAGAACGGCTTTCAAAAGCCATAACTATGGGGTTGTTCGTCGTGCGAAGATTGCATTGTCAGCGGAGCTGCTGTTGCCGCCTTAAGAACTGGTGCCGCCACGGCGGCAGAAGTTGCTCCCTTCATCGCCGTTGTGTTGAAGGGCGGCAAAGTCATAAAGGGTCCCATTTCGATGTCCCACTTCTCAAGCCAGCGCGGACTGAATGGCCTGCATCCAGTGACGGGCGCGTTCGGCGTAGCTCTGGTGGTCGGCCTGGTAGAGGATGCCGCGGGAGACGTTGACGAGCAGGGGGGCCTTGCGGCCGGCGCCCTTCAGCGCGGCGAGGTCGCCACCCTGGGCGCCGAGGCCGGGGATGAGCAGGGGAACGTCCGGGGTGCGGGCGAGGACTTCGCTTGCGGCGTTGGTGAGGCCGATGACGAGGCCGACCTGCGGGCTGGCCTGGGTCATCTCGCCGACGATTTCAAACACCTGCTTCCGGCCGCCGTCGAGTGTCTGAAGCTCGATGTCTGCGGCGCCCTTGTTGGAGGTCACGCCGAGCAGGTAGAGACCTTTGTCGGCGTATTTCAGGAAGGGTTCGAGGGTGTCGCGGCCCATGTAGGGATTGAGGGTCACGGCGTCCACCTTGAGTTCGTCAAAGGCGGCCCTGGCGTAGTAGCCCTGGGTTTCGCCGATGTCGCCACGCTTCACGTCGAGCACGATGGGGACATCGCGGGGGATGGCGGCCAGCACTTCCTCCAGCAGCTTCATGCCACGCCAGCCGAGGGCTTCGAAGTAGGCGGAGTTGGGCTTGAAGGCGGCGGCGCAGGGCAGGGTTTCCTCGATGATCCGGAGGATCTGATCACGGGTGGTGTCGTCGGCCGACTCGGCGCGGATGTCCAGGCCGACGCAGAGGTTGGATCCTGTGGCGGCGATGCGTTGCTCCAGCTTGTCTCGGAATGTCGTCATGATGGGAAGGGCGGGCCATCATGGCGTGGCGGCGGCGTGATGCAACGCAGGAGGGTGTTTTTGACGGGGCTGAAGCCAGTGAAATGAGCTGCTGTTCCCGGCGTTCCTGACTTTCAACCCATGAAACGCGCCGCCGTCCTGCTTTTCCTTGCCTCGCTGTTTGCCGCCTGCCCTGCGCCTGCGGCGGAACGGCCTAACATCCTTTGGTTTGTCGTCGATGACATGTCGGCGCATTTTTCCTGCTATGGGGAGACGCTGGTCAGCACGCCGGCGGTGGACAGGCTTGCGTCCGAGGGCACGCGCTTCACCCGGGCCAGCATCACGGCGCCGGTGTGCTCGGCCTGCCGCTCGGCGCTGATCACAGGCATGTACCAGACAACGATCGGCTCGCATCATCATCGCAGCGGCCGTGGCGAGATGAAAATCCACCTGCCCGAGGGCGTGCGGCCGGTGCCGGAGCTGTTTCAGAAGGCGGGCTACTACACCTGCATCGGCAGCGGCCTGCCGGACCTTGATTTTCGCGGGCTTCCCTTCGGCGGCGGCAAGGGTAAAAAGAAGGGCGGGGGAGGCGGCTCCAGGCTGGGCAAGACCGACTACAATTTTGAATGGGACGCGAGGATGTATGACAGCCACGACTGGGCCGGGCGAGGTGACAAGCCCTTCTTCATGCAGGTTCAGCTTCACGGCGGCAAGCTGCGCGCGGACACGGCCGAGGCCAACCGGGCGCTGGCGGAACGTGCGCGGCGGGAGCTGGGCGGCGCCACGGATCCGCAGAAGGTGACGCTGCCGCCTTATTATCCGCGTGACCCGGTGCTGCTGGAGGACTGGGCGGCCTATCTGGACAGCGTGCGCCTCACCGACCTGCATGTCGGGCGTGTCATCGCGAGGCTGGAGAAGGAGGGGCTTCTGGAGAACACGCTGATCATCTTCATGACCGACCACGGCATCAGCCATGCGCGGGGCAAGCAGTTCCTCTACAACGAAGGCACGCACATTCCGTTTGTGGTCCGAGGTCCGGGCATTGCCAGGGGGGCGGTGCGCGAGGACCTGGTCATGCAGATCGACATGGCGCCGATCTCCCTGGCCGCGGCCGGCATTCCGATCCCCGGCATGATGCAGGGCAGGGACGTTCTTGCCAGGGACTACCAGCCGCGCAGCGCCGTGTTTGCGGCGCGTGACCGCTGCGATGAAACCGTCGAGCGCCTGCGCAGCGTGCGCACCGACAAGTTCCTCTACATACGCAACTTCCATCCCCTGCGCCCCATGCTTCAGCCCAACGCCTACAAGGACGGCAAGGCCATCGTCAAGGCGCTGCGCCGCCAGCATGAGGCGGGCAAGCTGCCCTCGGTGCCGGAGGCGCTGCTGTTCAGCCCGACCCGTCCCGCCGAGGAGCTCTACGAATACGGGACGGACACCTTCCAGGTCACGAACCTGGCGGCGAACCCGGATTACAAGGCCGTGCTGGAGGAGCATCGGGGCGTGCTCGACCGATGGATCATCGAAAGTGGCGACAAGGGGCCGGAGACGGAGGCCATGTATGACAGCGACATGGCGGAGTACCTGAAAAAGAGAAGCGCCGAGGTGGAGAAGAACATCGCCCTGATGAAGCAGTGGGCGAAGGAAGGAAAATAAGACGAAGCCGGTTCTGCCTAACCAACCATCATGCGCCATCTCCTGCCGTTCATCGTCCTGTCAGTCGTGCTGGCCGCGCTTTCGCAGGCGGCTCCTCCGAACATTCTTCTCATCCTTCCTGATCAGATGCGTGCCAGCGCCATGGGCTGCGACGGCAATGCGCAGGTGAAGACGCCGAACATCGACCGTCTGGCGGCGGAGGGCATGCGTTTCAGGCGCACCTATGCGAACGTGCCGGTCTGCTGCCCGGCGCGGGCCATCCTGATGACCGGAACGTATCCGCATGTGAACGGCATGATGGCCAACGACCTGAGGCTGAGGGAGGAGCAGGTGACGCTTGCCGAGCGTCTGCGCGATGCCGGTTACCGCACCGGCTTCATCGGCAAGTGGCACCTGGACGGCGGGCCGCGTGAGCCGGGCTTCGTGCCGCCGGGGCCGCGTCGGCAGGGCTTTGAGTTCTGGGCGGCGTATGAATGCCATCACAAGCATTTTCAGCCGGACTATTTTCGCGACACGCCGGAGCGTCTTGTGGTGAACAAGTTTGAGCCGGAGGCCTCCTGTGACTTTGCGGTCGAGTTCCTGCGGACGCAGCCAAAGGAGAAGCCCTTTTTCCTGACGGTGCAGATGGGGCCGCCGCATGACCCTTATGGGGCTCCGGACCAATACATGAAGCTCTATGATGCGGCGAGCCTCAAGCCGGACGCGAGCTGGCAGGAGGGCAGTGAAGGACGCCCGGCGCCGAAGACGGGGCTGCGTCGCGGCCCCCTGGCCGGCCGGTTTGTCCCCGTGGGCGGACGTGAGGAGATCGCGGCGTATTATGCCGCGATCACGGCGATCGACGACCAGGTCGGGCGGCTGCTGAAGACGCTCAAGGAAACCGGGGCGGATGAGAACACGATCATCCTGTTCACCTCGGATCATGGCGACATGCTGGGCAATCACGGCATGCGCCGCAAACGCAAGCCGCATGATGAATCGGCCCGCGTGCCCGGCATCCTGCGCTGGCCGGCCCGGGTGCCGAAGGGGCGTGTGGTGGAGACTCTGTTCAGTCATGTGGACATGGCTCCGACGCTGCTGGCGCTGGCGGGGCAGGCGGTGCCGAAGGAGATGCAGGGGGCGGATCTCTCCCGGGTGGCGCTTGGCGAAACGACCGAGGGGCCGGAGGCGGTGCTGCTGCAGATCTTCGTGCCGTTCAACCCTGACGGCATCGACCGTCCCTGGCGCGGCATCATCACGCAGGACCACACCTATGCGCGGCATGAGGACAAGGCCTGGGTGCTGTTTGATGACAAGGCGGATCCAAGGCAGATGAAGAACCTGGCCGAGGATGCGCCGGCGTCAGCACTGCGTGAACGTCTGGACGCCCGGCTTGCGGCCCTGATGAAGAGGCATGGCGATGCCTGGACTTTTGGTTCGGCTGAACTCGTTGAGGAAGGCGGTCGTCTCTACAGGCACGGCACCTTTGAGAGCGTGCAGGAATACATCGACTGGGCGAAGGCGAATCCGGACAAGGGGAGGTGAGGCGTGGGATGAGCGCCGGACGACGCGCTGGAATCCTGCCACAGGCTGGTTTCAAAGGCCTGGAGTCCTGTGAACTTGTGGACGTGCCGGCATCAAAACAGCGCCCTGCGGTGGAACAGGAAGCTTTCCAGCAGGAGGAGGGCGAGGACGGTCCAGAGAAGCAGGCGCGGCCAGTCGCTGCCGCCCGAGCCTGCCTGGATGGCCGGCAATGCCGCGGTGCTGGTTTCGGCCTGGCCGGAGGCGGGGAGGTCGGTTTCGGAGGCGGAGGCAAGCGCGCTTGAGCCCTGGCGGTCACTGGTTTTCCAGAAGCCGATCCGATGAACGGGCAGCAGTCCGTTGGCGGCCTGGTCCGTGCTGTCGATGAACTGGCTGCCGGTCCATTCCTTCCATTCGACGATGCCGGATTCGTTGAGCAGATCTCCTGGGTGAAGGGTTTGCAGGCCTGAGACGGCGTCGCTGTTTTCAGCGCACCAGTAGAGGGCGTTGCCTAGAAGGAGGGGGAAGGCGGGCAGCAGGGCGAGTTGTTCGGAGCGGGTGGGTGAAAAGGCTGAGACGACCAGCCGCCGGCCGTTCAGCTCACCAGCGGCGAGGATGGGGTCATTGCCGGCCATCCAGAGCGGTTCCAGGATGCCGCCGAGGTCAAGCACGCCTGTCTGAGTGAGGGCGAGCCGGCTGGCGGCGATGCGGAAGAGCAGGGGATGATCCGGGGTGACGGTGCGGATGCTGTCGTGGGGCAGTCCGGGTTCCGGCAGCCGCCGTACCTGGAACGGAGGCGCGCTCCTGGCGGGGTTGAGGGCGATGACGGGCCGGTCTTCCGGCAGCTTTTCGGGCAGCCAGTTTTCAAACACGAACACATCCGGCCGGTTTTGGGGAGGCCAGTCTTCAGCGCGGCCTTTGAGGACTTCCAGCCTGCCCGCCTCGGTCATGGAGGCCAGCGCCAGTTCGGTGAAAGGGTCGGGCTTGTCGGAGAAGAGGGTGATGACGAGCGGGCGGGTTTCCGGCAGCGGAGCGGCGACGGCGTCGTCCCAGCCAAAACAGTCGCCCGGAGTTTTGAGCTGAACTTCCATCAACTGGCCGCGCACTCCTTCAAGCGGCACGATGAGCGAGGTGGAGGCGCCGGGTTCCAGGTCGATCTCGCGAAGCTGGGCGAGCCTGCCTGCCAGGCTGACTTCGAGGGTGGAGGTGAGCCGGGAGGGATTGGAGCGTGCGGCGCTGACCTTGACGAAGGCCTCGAAACGATCGCGGGAGAGCAGGGCACGGCGGATTTGAAAGGCGGTGATGCCAAGGTTGACGGGCTTTTTCAGGGCCGCGTCGATGAAGGCGTAGGCGAGGTCTGCGGTGCCGGGCAGGGGGGAGTCGCCGGCATGCCAGACCTGGGAGCGGGCCTCCAGCCCAACCAAACGTTTGACCACAGTGAGCGCGGCGTCGGTGCGGGCCTCCATGGGCATGGGACGGACTTCCTGGAGCAGGCGCAGGCATTCGCGGCGGTTGCGGCTGCGGGAGAGCAGCACCTGGGGCCTGGTGTCAAAGGCGACAAGGGAGAGCACCACCTGGTCGGGCAGGCGTGAAAGACGGTCGCGCAGCGCCTGGCGGGCGGCATCCAGGCGGGTGCGGTCCTGGTCGTCGCGGGCGCTCATGGATGCGGAGCGGTCGATGAGGAGCACGACGGCGCCCGGAGAGTCGGACCCGGCTTCATTGACGGGTCGCGCCAGGGCCAGGACGGAGGCGGCGATGACGAGCAGGGTCAGGAGCAGGGAGAGCCATTTTTTCAGGCGTCGCAGCCAGGCGGACTCCTGGTGTTCGCGGGAGAGCGAGCGGAAGAAGAGCAGGGTGGAGACCGGCACCCGCCGTGCCCGTTTCCTGAACAGGTAAAGCGCCAGCGGGATCAGCGCCAGCCATGCCAGGTGCAGGAGATGGGGGGTGAGAAAACGCATCCGCGACGAACCGGCCCCATCAATCCCAGAACGGGCCAAATGTCGAATCCCAAATCATGCGGGGGTTTGCGGGATCGGGGCTGATGCTGCTCAATTGGGCGGGGGCTTGGATGCAGGATTGGCAAAAGAGGGGGCTTTTGATTCGGAGCCCGGGTTAGGGTGGCATTCAGGCAGCCATTGGATGTTCTCTTGAACATCATTGCATCCCTGGCTTGTGCGGCGTGCCTTTCGAGGCTACTCACCGGGTTCATGTTTGTTGACCAGATCAAAGTTTATGCGCGCGCCGGCAAGGGTGGCGACGGTTCCATGCATTTCCACCGGGGCAAGTTTCGTCCCAAGGGCGGGCCGGATGGCGGTGACGGTGGCAAGGGCGGCAGCATTGTTCTGCAGGCCGATCCCAGCACAAACAGCCTGCGCACGTTCTTCTTCAGCGCCAAGCTGCTGGCGAAGGATGGCGACAAGGGCGGGGCGAACCAGTGCACGGGCCGGAGCGCGGAGGACGTGATCTTCAAGGTGCCGGTGGGCACCTTGGTGTCGAAAATCACCGAGGTGGAAGACCCGGAGACGGGGGAGGTGAGCGAGGCGTTTGAGGTCTTTGCCGACCTGACGGAGCCGAACCAGACGTTTGTCCTTTGCAAGGGAGGCAAGGGAGGCAAGGGCAACGTGCATTTCAAGACCTCGACGCACCAGGCGCCGCGTGAGTTCACCCCGGGCGAACCTGGTGAGGAGGGGCGGTTTCACTTCGAACTGCGCAGCATCGCGGACGCCGGGCTGGTGGGATTCCCGAATGCCGGCAAGTCAACGCTGCTGTCGAAGCTGAGCGCGGCGAAGCCGAAGATCGCCAACTATCCCTTCACCACGCTGCAGCCGATGGTGGGCGTGATCCATTTCAACGAGACGCGTCGCGGCACCCTGGCGGACATTCCCGGACTGATCGAGGGCGCGAGCCAGAACATCGGCCTGGGGCATGACTTCCTGCGCCACATCATGCGCTGCCGGACGCTGATGTTTGTCGTGGACACGGCCGGCACGGAGGGCCGGGACCCGATCCAGGATCTGGAGACGGTGCGCAAGGAGGTGAAGCTTTACTCGGATGAGCTGGCCAAGCGGCCCTGGTTCATCGTGGCGAACAAGATGGATGTCGAAGGCGCGGAGGAAAACCTGGAGAGGCTGAAGGAGCGCTTCAAGCGCATCAAGATCCTTCCTGTCTCCGCCCAGGACGGCCTGGGCATGGACAAGCTGCGGGCGCATCTGGACAAGCAGATCGGCCGGGACACGATCGTCGGATTCCAGCAGGTTTCCGTGAGCTGAGCACGATCCATTTCCGCCCGACATGCGCCGCCCATTCTGGATCACCCTTGTCCTGATCACGGCGGCCTATCTTCTTTTCTGGTTCCTGCTGATCGGCGCCACGGCGGATTTTGGCACCTGGGACGCCTGGACCCTGACGGTGATGAAGCCGGAGATCCGGTATGCCGTCGGCCTGAGCCTTTTCACCTGCACGGCCGCCGCCGGCTTCGCCCTGCTGGTTGCGGTGCCTGTCGGCTACCTGATGGCGAGGCGGGAATTCCGGGGGAAGACCTGGGTGGACGCGGCCCTGGACATCCCCATCGTGCTGCCGCCGATGGTGGTGGGCATCTGCCTGCTGATCTTTTTCCAGACCTCGCTGGGGAAGGCCGTGGAGACGGTGCTGCCCTTCACCTACACCATCGCGGGGGTGGTTCTGGCCCAGTTTGTCGTGGCGGCGGCCTTTGCCATCCGGACGATGCGGGGGACGTTTGATCATCTCTCCCCGCGTCCCGAGCAGGTGGCGCTGACCCTGGGGGCCACGGATCTTCAATCCTTCCGGCATGTGGCCCTGCCCGCGGCCCGCCGGGGGATGCTGGCGGCCTTCTGCATCTCCTGGGCCCGCAGCCTGGGCGAGTTTGGCCCCATCCTGGTGTTTGCCGGTGCGACGCGGATGAAGACGGAGGTGCTGCCCACCACCGTCTGGCTGGAGCTCAGCGTCGGGAACCTGGATTCCGCCGTGGCGGTGAGCCTGGCGATGATCATCATCGCCGTCCTGGTCCTGGTTTTGGTTAGGTCGATGGGCGAAAGAGTCTGACCCCCCTCATTTTCACCCTGTCATGATCTCACTCGAAAACATCACCTGGAAGGCGCCCGGCGGAGGCTTTGGGCTGGAGGAGGTCAGCTTCACCATTCCCGGCGGCGCCTATGCCGTGATGATGGGGGGCACCGGCTGTGGAAAAACGACGCTCCTGGAAATCCTCTGCGGGCTGAGGAAGCCCGGCCAGGGAAGGATCCTGCTGGATGACCGTGATGTCACGCACCTGGAGCCGCGTGAACGTGGAATTGGTTATGTGCCTCAGGACCTGGCGCTGTTTCCAGTCCAGCGGGTGGCCGCACAGATTGCGTTTCCGCTGCAGATGCGCGGCCTGAAGGATGACCAGGGCATGATCCAGGAACTGGTGGAGGAGCTGGGGATCTCGCACCTGATGAGCCGGCTGCCGGACGCGCTCTCCGGCGGGGAGAAGCAGCGCGTGGCCCTGGCGCGGGCGCTGGCGGCACGGCCGAAGGTGCTGCTGCTGGACGAGCCGCTCTCGGCCCTCGATGAGGCCACCCGCGGGCAGGCGATGGAGCTGCTGCGAAGCCTGCAGGCGAGGCATCGGCTGACCGTCCTGCACGTCACCCATTCGGCTTCGGAGGCGGCGGCGCTGGGCAGCCTTCTGCTGAGGCTGGAAAACGGTGCCGTGACCGGCGGCACGAAATGATTGGCGCAGCTTCTTGACGCTGGGGAGGTCGAACCTATGATGGCGCGCCCTTCCCCCCGGGCGATCTACTTTTTCACCCCCCTCCGCCCTCCTCACCATGGCCATCCTCGTTGACACTGACACCCGCATCCTCGTCCAAGGCATCACGGGAGATTTCGGCTCCCGCCACGCCAAGGCCTCCCTGGACTATGGCACGAACCTTGTTGCTGGGGTGACCCCGGGCAAGGGCGGTCAGAGCTTTGAGCATGGCAGCCACAAGGTGCCTGTTTTTGACACGGTCAGCCAGGCCGCCAGGGAGACCGGAGCGACGGTCAGCGTGATCTTTGTTCCGCCTCCCTTCGCCGCAGACGCGATTCTGGAAGGCGTGGACGCCGGGCTGGACCTGGTGGTCGCCATCACGGAGGGCATCCCCGTCAATGACATGATCAAGGTCAAGGCCGCCATGAAAGGCAGCAAGACCCGCCTGATCGGCCCGAACTGCCCCGGTCTTGTCACTCCGGGCCACGGTGAAAAATCCCACGGTGGCTGCCGCATCGGCATCGCCCCCGGATACATCCACAAGCGTGGCAACGTCGGCGTTGTCAGCCGCTCAGGAACGCTCACTTATGAGGCTGTCTGGCAGCTGACCACGCGTGGTCACGGCCAGAGCACCTGCGTCGGCATCGGTGGCGACCCGGTGAACGGCACGAATCATCTCGACGTGCTGAAGATGTTCAACGAAGACCCCGAGACCGAGGCGATCATCATGATCGGTGAAATCGGCGGCAACGCCGAGGTCGAGGCCGCGCGCTGGGCCAAGGACAACTGCAAGAAGCCCATTGCGGCCTTCATCGCCGGTGCCACCGCCCCTCCCGGACGCCGCATGGGGCATGCAGGTGCCATCATCGGTGGTGCGGACGACACGGCGGCCGCCAAGAAGCGCATCCTTGCCGAGTGCGGCATTTCGGTGGCTGACAGTCCGGCTGACATGGCCGCCGCCCTGCTCAAGGTCTGGGGCAGGTAACCCCGGCGCTTGAGCGAGGCTGATGATGTGTGACGTCATCAGAAAAGAAACCTGATGCCCCTTCCTCAACCAGGGAGGGGCGTTTTTTTGGCAAACGGCTTCTGGGTTTCGAAGTTGGGCCGATGTTTTCTGCCAACCTGTCTTGCGGCTGCCGATGCCGGGAGTCAGGGCTCGGGCAGCGGGGGAAGACCGTTGGTGCGCAGGTCGTTCAGGCTCCTGGGCGTGATGACCGTGGGAGCCAGGCGATAGGAGGGCTTGGGCAGGAAGGCGGGGTCTTCAAGCTTGCGCAGGAGGACCTTCCATCCCATCTCGACCAGCAGCGGATGGTGAATGCTGGCGTCGATGTCGCCTGTGTTGACGAGGGAGAAGCCGCCTTCGTCACCCCGGAAGCCGTCGGTGCCGATGATGAGGATGTTTTCGCGCTGGTCGGCCAGGGCGAGGGAGGCACCGAGGGCCATGGAGTCGTTGTGGGCGTAGAGCACATCGAACTGCTTCTGAAGCCGCAGGGCTTCTGCGGCGCGTTCCCTGCCACCTTCCCGTGTCCAGCCGCCAGGGGCGTCGTGGACGATGATGATGCCTGGATGTTTGCGCAGTTCCGCCACAAAAGATTCATGGCGTTTGATGCTGCCGGGATCCTTTTCATCCCCACGAATCTCGACCACGCGGCCGGAGACTTCCGTTCTGCCCTCCTCCTTGGATTTTTGACTGAGGGCGCGGGTGGCGATTTCTCCGGCCATCTGGCCAAGCTGGCCCTGGTCCACCGTCACGGAGGATGATGCCTTCAGCTCTGCGCCCGTTTCGCCCAGGCCGATCACCGTCACGCCGGCCTCAACGGCCCTGAGCACGCCAGCCGAGACGGCGGCGGCATCCACGGGTGTGATGAAGATGGCGAGCGGCTTTTCGGCCAGGCTGGCGTTGAGCTGACCTGCCTGACGGGCCGCGTCGCCGGCGGCGTCCAGGGTTTTGAAGTTCAGTCCCGGGCGCGAAAAGACGAGACGCTGAAGGGTCTGAACCTGGGCAATCTCGTAGGGGCGGCTGGCGTTGGCGGTGAGCAGGATGACCTGGCCGGGGGGCTGGTCCGCCGTTTCTCCAGGCTTTTTGCAGCCGGTGACGAGGGGCAGGACGGGCAGCAGCAGGGCGGTGAACAAAAGGCGTCGAAAAGGCATGTGTTTCGAAATCAAGACATGAAAGCCGGGTGGCGACAAGCCTGCTGTTGTCCCAGTGCATCAAAAAGATCCGCAGATGTCTCAGATGAGGCGGGATGAAGGAATCCATGGAAGCCGTCGGCTTCGAAAAGCGGCTTGGCTCATCAGGCTGCGGCCCTGGCGACCTTCTCACAGGCCTGGACGTCGAGCTTGCCTGAGGAGAGGATGGGGATCTCGGAGACGCGGATCATCTTCTTGGGAATCCAGAGGGGGGGCATGCCGCGTTCCAGAAGCCGGTAGCGCAGGTCGAGGATCTCCTGGTGCTCGGGGCCGCCGGGCATGGCGGTCAGCAGCACCAGGGCCTCGCCCTTGTCGGGGTCGGGCACGCCGACGATGGCGATCCTGCGGGCGGTTTCATTTTCAAGTCCCAGGGTTTTCACCAGGGCGTCCTCGACGGTTTCATGCGGCACCATTTCTCCGCCGATCTTGGAGAAGCGGCTGAGCCTGCCTTCAATGTAAAGGAAGCCGTCCATGTCGACGCGGCCGATGTCGCCCGTGCGGAACCAGCCCTGGCTGTCCTTGACCTCCTTGGTCCTTTGTTCGTCACCCAGGTAGCCTTCAAAGATGTTGGCGCCCTTGAACCAGATCATGCCGCTGCTGTGGATGGACTGGGGGCTGTAGGTTTCGGGATGAGTGATGCGGATGGCCAGGCCTGGAACCATCTGGCCGACGCTGCCCTGGCGGTGGCTGGGAAGCCAGACATAGCCGGCGGACTCCTCGCCGAGTGGCAGGGGGTTGGGGAGGTTGACGTTGGAGACCGGGGAGGTTTCCGTCAGGCCGTAGCCTTCGAAAACACGTTTGCCGAACTTCACCTCGAAGGCTTCGGCCACGGTGGCGGGCAGTTTTTCCGCCCCCGTCACGCAGAGCTTGATGGAGGCCAGGGCCTCGCGGTTCACCCCCCGCAGATAGCCGCGCAGGAAGGTGGGCGTGGCGATCATGAGTGAAATGCGATGCTTTTCGATCAGCTCACCGAGCTTCTTGGTCTCCAGCGGGCTGGGATAGGTCACGAGGTCAACCCCGGCGATGACCGGATACCAGAGCGTGACCGTGCAGCCGAAGCTGTGGAAAAGGGGCAGGCTGCCGAGGATGCTGTCGCTACGGGTCAGGCCCAGGCGGCTGCCGAACTGGATGACGTTGGCGATGAGGTTGCGGTGGCTGAGCACCACGCCCTTGGGGTTGCCCGAACTGCCGCTGGTGAAGAGCAGCAGGGCCTCCCCGCTTCCGCCACGGCGGGGTACGCCCAGAATAAGGGCGAGGAGCAAGGCAGGGAGGATCTTGGAGAGCACGAGCCAGGTGGCGATGGCCGGCTTCATGCGCGGCAGCAGCCTTTCGATGAGGATGAGCTGCCTGCTGGGCGGCCAGGGGAACTGCTGGGCTTTGCGGACGAAGATGTCCGCCGTGAGGAAGCGGTCGATGTCCGCAGCCTTGATGGCGTATTCGATGGCCGGGCGGCCTGCGGTGAAGTTGATGTTGACGGGTATCTTGCCGGCCAGAAGCACGGCGACGTTGGCGATGAGGCCGCCGATGCCCGGGGGCAGGACGATGCCGACGCGTTGCTTCCGGGTCTCCTTGCGAAGATGGGCGGCGAGCGCGACGGCGATGGCCAGGACCTTGTCGTAGCGCATCTCATGGCCGTCCTTGCCATCGATGACCTTGTTGCGGGAACCATGCTTCTTCAGTCCCAGCAGCAGGGCGTAGGCAAGGTTCATTCCCAGGGCCGGATGCGCTGAGAAGGCCTGTTCGGCAAGCAGGAGCAGGGATTCCTGATAGGCGGCCAGGGTGGCTGCGGCGGGCTTGAGGATCCTGCCAAAGACCATGACGCCGGCGCTCGGGTCATAGGGGGCTTCGACGTCCAGGGCGACCTCCATGCTGCGCTGCATGTAAAGCGGCAGCACCGGCACGCCGGCCTTGAGCAGGAATTCCAGCTTGGTGCCCGGTACGGTTGTCATTGGAGAGTTGATCACCGCAGCCTGGGCGGGCAGGTAGATGACGATGCGTCCTGCGCTGACCTCCCCGCCGACGGCATTGCGCAGCCCGGTGTCATCGGTGGCGTCCGGGACGATGGCGAGCGCCCGGACGGTCTCCTTTTCCAGGTGGGACTTCAGCAACGGGTGCAGGGCGGCTCCTTCTTCTACCAGGTAGGTCAGATCACGGCCTTCCAGCACGACTTCAAGCCTGAGCACGTCATCGTAGCTGAGCTGACTGGGAAGGATGAGGAAGCCCTGTCCCGAAGGAAGGTTTTCCTGGCCGATCAGCTTGAGGTTTTTCAGGGATGCCGGTTTTTCCTTGGACATGGGCATGAAGGGTATGCGTCGCAGCTTGAGAAGAGGAGAGCGTCCTGCCAGGGGCTCGGCCTGAGGCTGGCCAAAGCACCGCCGGGGGCAGGGTCAGCCGTTCCAGACAAAAGTCACCGGCTTTTCAATGCCGGGATGGACGCTGTGATGCACGGGGCAGCCGAGGGCGGTGGCCTCGAGGAGCTTTCGGTCCGGATGGTCCGGCGGCAGGGGGATTTCAATGGTCAGCGGCAGGCGCACGATTCGGCGCGGGGAATCCTCGCTCATGTGTTTTTCGACGCGCACCTTCAGGCCCGGCAGGTCGTAACCCTTTTGGTTGGCCTTGATGCCGATGACCGTTGCCATGCAGGCGGCAAGTGCCGTGGCGACAAGGTCAGTCGGTGAGAAGGACTCGCCCTTGCCATGGTTGTCGACGGGGGCGTCGGTGATGAACTGGTTTCCCGAAGGGCCGTGGGTTGCCTGGCACCGGAGACCGCCTGTGTAATCAATGGAGATGGATACAGCCATGACCGCTCCTAGCATGGGCTGTGGGATGAAGGAAGCAGCAATTCTCGACTCAGGTTGCCCAGGTGCCTTCTCGCCAGGTGGCCCAATGGATGAAGTCGTCTCCGCAGGCCTGGGGTGATGGCAGAAGTCATGAGGAAAGCCACCTGTTCATGGAAGCCTGCACTTCTTGTTCGGGGTCAGGATCCCGCTTTTGATTCGACTCTGCAAAAGGTAGTCGCTCGGGCCAGCAGATGGAAGTAGCCGCCAACGGCTCCGACAAGAAGCAAGAAGGCCACCAGGATCCAGAAGCCTGGAATCAGGGGGGGGCTGAGGCGGCGGCGCGACATTTCCGGTGGCTTAAAGGGTCGTCTCCAGATGTTCGACGCTGTTTTTCAGGAGGGCCAGGCCGACTTCCTGGCTTTTTTCAGGGTGAAACTGGACGGCCATGAGTTTTTTTCTGGCAATGCCGGCGATGAAGGGCACGCCGTAGTCAGTGCGGCAGAGGGCCAGCGACTCATCCGCGACATCGGGATAGTAGCTGTGCACGAAGTAAAGATGGGAGGGATTGGCCAGGCCCTTCCACCAGGCGGGCTTGTCCTCTGACCAGTGGACCTTGTTCCAGCCCATGTGGGGGATTTTCAGGCCGTGGGAGGCGTCGAATTTACGCACATGGCCGGGAGCGACGGCCAGGCCTTCAACCCCGGGGCATTCCTCGCTGGATTCAAACAGCAGCTGGTAGCCAAGGCAGATGCCCAGATAGGGTCTTTCCTCCCTTAACCAGGAACGCAGAGGCTCCCAGAGTCCGGTGGACTTGAGGATGCGTACGCTGTCTCCGAATGCGCCCTGGCCGGGGAAGACCAGGATGTCGATGGTCTCGAAATCCTCCGGCCGGGTGACCAGCTTCGCCGCGTGGCCGATGGTGGAAAAGGCGTTCAGAACGCTGCGCAGGTTGCCAGCGCCATAGTCAAGCACTCCCAGATTCATTGATTATAGAACCTCCTTGGTGCTGGGGATGCCGGTCACGCGCGGGTCGATGCGCGTGGCCATGTCGAGCGCCCTGGCAAGGCCCTTGAAGATGGCCTCCGCCATGTGATGAGCGTCCCTGCCACGGCGGATCTCGACGTGCAGCGTCGCCATCAGGCTGGATGAAAAGGCGCGCAGGAACTCCTCCACAAGCTGGTAGCTGAAGCGGTTGACTCCGCCAATGGCCTCCACGCGTTCGGGGGCATGGTAGCTGAGAAAGGCACGGCCGCTGAGGTCCAGGGCCACTTCCGCCAGGGTTTCGTCCATGGGCAGGAGCCAGAAGCCATAACGGGTGATGCCGGCCTTGCTGCCCAGGGCTTCACGGAAGCACTGGCCGAGCACAATGCCGGTGTCCTCCACCGTGTGGTGATAGTCCACCTCAATGTCCCCCACCACCTTTACCTTGAGGTCAAAGAGCCCGTGTTTGGAAAACAGGGTCAGCATGTGGTCAAAAAAAGGAACGCCTGTGTTGATCTGGGATGTTCCGGTGCCGTCCACATTCAGTTCGATCTGAATGTCGGTCTCGGCAGTCTTGCGGTGCTGCTGCGCTGTGCGGGTGGTGGGCATGGAACCTCATTAAACAGGAGCAGTACACTCTGGTCAATGTGACGATCAGGTTTGGCTGCAGGAATCAGGCCGTTGCTTGGGTGCAGGATGGCTGGGTGACCCTCAGGGATGTTCAGTCTGCCAGGGAGCGCCTCATCTTCATGCCGCCCGAACCGGTGCCAGCTGGTGTTGCCAAATTCACCTTCAATCATCGCTGACAATCGCATTCTTCGAGACGGATGAGGCCCTTTTTTTGAAGGTAAGACAGCTAGGAACCAATTTTCAAAAGGCATTGAAAACCAGGAGTATGTCAAAAAAATGTGAAAAATATGAAAATTCCAATTGATCAATTTTTACGATTTGCTATAAATACCACAATTCGATTGAAAATTTCATTCTGGAAATTGGAAGTCGAAAGACAAAGACCAACAGCCCAAAACACACACTACCATGAAACAGACCAAAGTTAACTCCCTGAAGGCTGGCTTCAGCCTTGTTGAAATGCTCGTCGTGATCGCGATCATCGGCATCATCGCCGCCATCGCCATCCCGAACATCGGTTCCATCAACAACAGCGCCCGCTATGCGACCGCCCAGCGCAACGCCCAGTCCGTGGCCTCCGTGCTTAACGCCGCCGCTGCCGCTGGCGTGAACTTCGCCGGTGGTACCTACAACTGGACCGGCGCCACCACGGGTGCTGACATCATCGACACCGCTGAAACCGGTGCGACTCCCACCGACGGCGCCTTCGTCGGCAAGAAGTTCACCGTCGGTGAAATCGACGACGATGAAGAGCCCGTGGCCGCTGTGTACCTGAGCTTCGACGCCACGAACAACCAGGTCATCTACAACGCCTCGGCGACGCCCTACACGCTGTAATCCTGACTTGATCGTCTAAACGACGAGTCTCCATGGCCCGCCGGGAACAAACCCGGCGGGCTTTTTTTTCATGGAGATGTTCGTCAGTTTTTCTTCCTGGGTGTGAATCCTGGCTTGCCGATGCGGCGGGTCTGCCCCGAAATTACCTTCGTGTCCTCGCGTCCAGCTTCCATGATTGATCTTGTGCTCACCTCGGCGGAGGCGTTGCATTCCGCCGGGCGGCTTCAGGACCTGGTGTCCTCGCTTTCGGAGGTCATCCTGGGCAAGAAGCCGGTGATCCAGCTGGCGGTCAGCTGCCTTTTATCGCGCGGGCACCTCCTCTTCGAAGATCAGCCCGGTGTCGGGAAAACCCTGCTTTCCCAGGCGCTTGCCCAGGCCCTCGGGCTTCAGTTCAGGCGTGTTCAGTTTACGAGCGATCTTCTGCCGGCGGACATCCTTGGCGCGTCCATTTACAACCGCGACACCGGTGCCTTCACTTTTCACCCCGGTCCCGTGTTCACCCAGGTGCTGCTGGCGGACGAGATCAACCGGGCCACACCCAAGACACAGTCAGCCCTGCTGGAGGCGATGGAGGAGGGCAGGGTGACCTGCGACGGCCACTCACATTCGCTGCCGGTGCCGTTTTTTGTCATTGCGACGCAGAATCCCTCCACCCAGATCGGCACTTTCATGCTGCCGGAGTCACAGATGGACCGCTTTTTGATGCGTCTGGCCCTCGGTGTTCCGGATCGCCAGGCCGAACGGGTGATGCTTCAGGGGCAGGATCGTCGTGAAATGCTGAGGGACATGGGTCCTGTGATGCCCTGGAGCGAGCTGGCGCACATGCAGCAGCTGGCACGTCTGGTGCATGTCTCGGAGCCGCTCCTCGACTATCTCCAAAACCTGCTTTCCGCCAGTCGTGCCACCGGTCATGGGCTTTCTCCCCGTGCTGGACTTGCCCTGCTGGCGGCGGCCAGGGCCTGGGCCTTGTTTGAGGGCAGGGTGATGGTGCTGCCCGAGGATGTGCAGGCTGTTGGACCGGCAGTCATGGGGCACCGGCTGTCAGGAGGTGCGGAAGAAGCTGCTGAACTGCTCGCCGAAGTGGCAGTTCCTTGAGTCTGCCATGGCGGCAGGACGTAATCTGGACAGAGTCTTCGATCATGATTCGATTTTCCCTTTTTAGGTTTCCCATCACCGTTCACTGGTTTTTCTGGGTGAATGTCGCCCTGCTGGGCGGCGCTGTCGGGGCAAGCACGCCCCGAGCGATGCAAATCCTGCTGGGCTGGGTGCTGGCGGCCTTTGTCTCCATCCTCATCCATGAACTGGGTCATGCCCTGGTGATGCGCCGTTTTGGAGATCGGCGGGTGGAGATTCTTCTTTATGCATTTGGGGGTGTCGCCCGCGGTGGGCGCTGGCTCGGTCGGTGGGAGGACCTGATGGTCAGCGCAGCGGGGCCGGTGGTGCAGCTTGCAGCAGGTGTCGCAGTCGGGTGGCTGGTGGATCCGGGTGCCTTCGGGCCGCTGTTTTTAAGGTCGTTCTTCGTCTCGTTTTATGACGTCAGCATTTTCTGGGCCCTGCTGAACCTGCTGCCGGTCCTGCCGCTGGACGGCGGGCACATCTGCCGGGCCTTTCTTGGCGCCGGTCGCGCCGGGCTGGCCCTGAAGGTCAGCCTGACCTGCGCGGCTTTGCTGGCGCTTTATTTCCTGCAGGCCGGCGGACTGTTTCCCGCCGTCTTCTTCGGCCTGATGGCCTGGAACAACTGGAAGGAGCTCAAAGGGGAGCCGCAGGTGCCATGGATGCTGGGGCGCTGATGAAAAAAAGGCCCGCAGTCCTGTTCTGCGGGCCTTGAAGGTGCGGTGAAGTGACGGCTTCAGCCGAAAAGCGCGGTGACCGGCTTGCCCTTGTCCGCCACGGTGAAGGGGCGCTTGGAAGGAGAAAAGAGCACCTGGTCGAGCGGCAGCCCGAGCGCGTAACCAATGGTGGCATTGAAGTCTGGGATGGTGACGCTGTCGCCGACGGCGCGGCCGCCCTTTTCATCCGTGGCACCATAGACCTGGCCGCCGCGGACGCCTCCGCCCGCCAGCACGCAGCTGAAGCCGGGTGCGTGATGATCGCGCCCGTCGTTGGCGTTGATCTCGGGCGTGCGGCCGAATTCGGTGGCCAGGACGACCAACGTCTCCTTGAGCATGCCGCGTGATTCGAGGTCCTGGAGCAGGGTGCTCAGGGCGGCGTCCAGCTCGTCACAGAGCTCCGGCACACGGGTGAAGTTGGCGTTGTGGGTGTCCCAGTTGCCGAAGGTGACCTCGACGAAGCGAACGCCGTGCTCCACCAGACGCCGGGCAAGCAGGCAGCCCTGGCCGAACCGGTCACGGCCGTATCTGTCCCGCAGCCTGGCGTCTTCCGCACCGATGTCGAAGGCCTTCAGCTCCTCGCTCTTCATCATGCGGATGGCGTCGTCATACATGTCGCTGTAAGCGCGTACGTTCTTGACGTTGTAGGCCTGGGCGAACTGGGTGTCGAGCTTCTTCGCGACCTGCAGTCGGTCGAGCATGCGTTCTTCGGTGAACCAGGAGCTGGGGCGTACGTTGGCGATGCCGTTTTCGGGGTCGTTGAGCATCAGCGGGGCGTATTTGGCCTCAAAGAAGCCTGCGCCCGGGTGGCGGCTGTCGTTGCCGATCATGACGCTGCCAGGCAGGGTGGGGTTGCCGCGGCCCTGGAACTTCTCCAGCCAGGCTCCCATGGAGGGATGCTTGATGCTGCTGCGCAGCGTGTAGCTGGTGTGCTGGTAATACTGGCCCTGCTCATGGGCGCCCTGGGTGGAAATCATGCTGCGGACAATGGCGATCTTGTCCGCCTGGCGGGACATGAGCGGCAGGTTTTCGCTGAGCCGGATGCCGTCGACGTTGGTGTTGATCGTCTTGGTCAGGCCCATGACATCCTTGTTGTCAGGCTTGGGATCCCAGGTGTCCAGGTGGCTCATGCCGCCGGTCATGTAGAGGTAGATGACGTTCCTGGCCGTGGGCACCTGCTTGAGCGGGCTGGTGTTTTCGCCTGCGACGCCAAAGGCCTTTCCGCCCAGCTGGCTCAGGGCGGAGACGCCAAGGAAGGACTGTGCGGCCTTGGTGACAAAGACACGGCGGGAGAAGTCGGGGGAATTCATCGGGGGGATCGGATTTCGTGCCCCTAAACGCGGGAGGAAGGGGCTGTTTGCAGGTTTTTTGACAAAGTTGGTTTTTCCTTTCCCGCATCCCGGGCTTCAGGGGCCTGACACCCCGAGAACGCGAACGCCTTCCTGATTGCACAGCCGGGGTGTACGAGTTTGATAAGAGCCCGCCGATGACATCCACCCAAGCCCTTCGCTACTGCCCGGACCTTTATCACTACCAGCGCCGAGAAACCCGCGTCTGCCAGGTCGGTCATGTCGGCATCGGCGGGAGCAACCCGGTCCGGGTGCAGTCCATGCTGACCAGTGACACAAGGGATGCCGCCGCCTGCGTGAAGGAGGCCCTGGCCCTGGCCTCTGCGGGCTGTGAGATCGTCCGTGTGACCGCTCAGACGAGGGTGATCGCCGAAAACCTGCAGCATATCCGTGACGGCATCCGTGCGGCGGGCTGCGACGTGCCGCTGGTGGCGGACATTCACTTCAAGCCCGATGCGGCGATGGAGGCCGTCAAATGGGTGGAGAAGGTCCGGGTCAATCCGGGCAACTATGCCGACAAGAAGAAGTTTGCAGTCAAGGAATACACGGATGCCGAATACGCCGAGGAGGTGGCCTACATGGAGTCGCAGTTCGTCCCTCTGGTGGAGGAGTGCATTCGCCTGAAGCGTGCGATGAGGATCGGCACCAACCATGGCTCGCTCAGCGACCGCATCATGAACCGCTGGGGCGACACGCCGCTGGGCATGGTGGAGAGCGCCCTGGAGTTTGCCCGCATCGCCAGGGCGAACGGTTTCCACAACTTCATCTTCTCCATGAAGGCCAGCAATCCCAAGGTCATGATCGAGGCCTACCGGCTGCTGGTGGCGAAGCTGAACGAGCTTGGCGGCGACTGGAACTATCCGCTGCACCTTGGGGTGACCGAGGCGGGGGATGGTGAGGACGGCCGCATCAAGAGCGCCGTCGGCATCGGATCGCTGCTGGCGGACGGCATTGGTGACACGGTGAGGGTCTCCCTGACCGAGGATGCCATCCATGAGATCCCGGTCGCACGCGCCTTGATTGCATCGGTGAACGAGCAGGCGAGGGAGGCTGGCTCCGGACGGACCGGCGGCGCCCCGCCTGTCTGCTACGATCCTTTTAGTTATGCCCGCAGGGCCTCCGAGAGGCTGGTGGTTGGCGGCGTCGAGCTTGGAGGAGGCGCCATGGTCCCCGTGGTCACTTCCCGGGCCAAGTGGGATGCCGTCGCCCATAAGCTGGACAAGCTGGGGGATTACAAGCCGGAGATCGTCCTGGAGGAGAGCGGTGTCGTGGCCGTCGATCCCCGTGATGATGACGCCGTTGCAGGCATCAATGCATCAGCTGCCGCAAGGCTGGTCACGGTGGCCGATGGAACGCGGCTGCATCCCATCCATGCCTTCCGCCTGCTGGCGGCGAAATTGCAGGCGCGGCATCCGATCCTGCTGAAGGACACCTTTGCTCCTGCCACAGGGATTGTTGAGAGCAGCGGCGAGACCGACTTCGTACGCAGCCTGCTGCGGGCCGCCACCAACCTGGGTGCTCTTCTTTGTGACGGCATCGGCGATGCCGTCATTGTCCAGGGAGAGGCGGCGCCCGGGCAGAGCCTGCGCATCAGCTACAACGTCCTGCAGGCGGCCGGGGTGCGCATTTTCAAGACGGACTATGTGGCCTGCCCGAGCTGTGGGCGGACACTTTTCAACCTTCAGCAGACGACCCAGAAAATCCGCGCCTCCACAGGCCACCTGAAGGGGGTTCGCATCGCGGTCATGGGATGCATCGTCAACGGTCCTGGGGAGATGGCGGATGCTGATTTTGGCTACGTCGGCGGTGCGCCTGGCAAGATCAACCTTTACGTCGGCAAGACGGCGGTGAAGTTCAACATTCCCGAGGAGGAGGCCGTGGAAAGGCTGGTGGACCTCATCAAGGAGCACGGCCGCTGGTTTGACGCACCGGAGCCTGCGGCAGTGTGATTCGGCGGCTGCCTGGGGTTGCGCTCAGCTACGTCGGCGGAGTTTGGGCCTGAGTGATTCAATCCAGCGCAGCAGGTCGTGGCTGACCTCGGAACGCTGCACGTCATGCAGCAGCAGGTGATGACTGCGGCTGTACCAGAGCAGCTTTTTGCGTGGTGAACGAACCTGGGCGAAGAGGGACTGGATCTGATCAGGACTGCTGAGGATGTCGTTGGGGGAGGCGAGAAACAGCACCGGCATGCGCAGCCTTCTGGCGGCCTGGGGATTGTCATCCAGAAGCCTTCCGACCTCGGCTAGCAGTCGCACGGTGAAACTGCCGACATAGTGCGGGGTCTGCTGCATCTGGCCGCCGTGCGTGGTCGTGCTCGTCACCTGGAACTTCGTTTCGTCGATTCCGGCGAGGTCACCGAGGGTGAAGCGTGTTTTGGGGGCAAGCGAGGCGGTGGTCTGCAGAAGCCAGCGGCGGAAGTGGGACACGGCCATCCGCAGTCCAGCGACGGGGGAGGCCAGGATGATGCCATCGGGATCCCGACGGTCAGGCAGCCGGTTCGCCGCCGTGTGCAGGCAGATCAGGCTGCCCAGGCTTTCGCCATACCAGAAGACCGGAGTTCCTGGGTGTCGTCGCCGTATCAGCCCGTGGAACGTCTCCAGGTCGTCCAGCCACTGGTCGGCCGAGCGGATGTCACCGCGCTCGTCAGTCACCGGGTCGTTGCCCTGGCCGCGAAGATCGTAGGCATAGACGGCATACCCACGGGCAGGCAGGCCGGCCCCCAGGAACCAGAAGTCGGATGAAGCGCCGCTGAGGCCATGAACGGCGATCACAGCCCCTCGCAGCCTGACATCGGCGGGCGGCAGCCACCTCTGGCAGGGCATCGCCTTGCCGTCGAAACTCGTCCAACTCTGTTCGCCAAGGCTGGGGCGGGCATTCTGCGGGGTGAGGCTGCTGCATGCGGCCAACCCCACGATGAGAAGCGGGCAAAGCAGCCGGATGAGGCAGGCAACGGTCATGGCGCAGCGAGCAGGCGGGATCATGAGAGAGCCTCGGCGATGAACCTAGCATGAGCCTGCACTCGTTCCTGAAAGCCGGCTTCTGATGGAGTTTCAAAGGTCAGGGTCGTGGCACACCCCAGCTGCCAGAGGGCCACAGCCTCCGGAATGCCGGTCAGGTTTTGCGGGATGGTTTTGCGGTGGATGATGCCATGACGAGCACGTCTTCCATCGATCTGCTTTCTAGGGTCCGTGGGAAGGTGGCTGGCCGATGCAGCCAGGCAGCGGGAAGCCAGGCGGGCATCCTGCCCACCAAGCTCGTAGACATAACACCCCTGGGAGTCGTAGTCCTCATGCAGGCACAGGCCCAGGGAAGGAGGACTCTGCCGGATGAGCCGACGCCATGGACCGGTGAGCGGATCCCGGGCAAGGTGGAACCTGCGGTTGATGTCCAGCCCCCGGTAATCTGTACGGGTGTTTTGCCTGAATCCATGAGGGTTCATGCAGGGGAAAATCAGAAACCTTCCCTGACTCAGCCTCTTTTGATTCTCCTCGGCCCAGGCCAGCAGCCCCCACGCGGCGGCCACTTCATCTCCATGTATACCAGAAGACAGGTAGACGGGGGAAGCTGTGCCTGGGCTCTCCAGAAAAAGGATTTTTTCACCCCCAAGCCGGGTCAGCACCTTCGAACGAAGTCCCGCCGCCCGCGCGAGCCTCTCCCAGCTACTCAAGAGAAACCCTGGATCATGAGTTTGGTGGAGTTGCAGGTTGGTCACATGGAATGGATGGCGGTCTTGCGACCTGGGTGCAAGTCCTGGCATTGTGGGCTGTCATGAAGATCTCTGAATTGGAGAAACAGCTGGATAAACATTCAAATTCTGAATTTCCACAACCTCATGAGGAAGAACTGCTGTTGTACAAATGGGCGCTCATTGGCAGAAACAGTCTGTCAAAAGCCTGTTTCCACACTTTCGCGGACCTTCCTGAATTTGTTTAAATTGTTTATTAACAATATTTTACATAGAAGTGAGCGCTCCTCTGCTTGAACACTGAGGAGTGAGTGATCGGAGCCAGAGTCTGCCGATATCGCTTTGAAAGCCCAAGACTCATTGTGGCAGCGTCATTCAATTCTGCGTGGAAAGTCATGTCTAGATTGTGATTAACACTTTGTTAGTTATAATTGAGAAGATAGCTTAAAAAATTTCAAGCAATATTTTCAAATAGCCAAGTTTTTGTAAGCTAAAAGTGTATAATAATTGAAATTGATCAAATTATTAAATGATTTCGTTTTTATTTCTAAGTATTATTATTGGGTTCTGTTCCATGCAGACGCTTGGGTTCATTTGAGAATTGTTCGATGCCTTATCTCTTTGTTTTTTCATGAGCAGCACCACGGTCCTCGAAAGTAGGTAATGGGCGCTGCATGCTTCTGAATAGGATGACAGGTGATGATGCGCTTCGAGACATGCACATCCTCCCGTTAACTGGCATGACCAGCCTGCGAAGTGGTCATGAAAGCCAGGCATGAAAATCAGTGCTGATTGTTTCTTCTGTGGCGAGTTTTTGGCATCATGACGGGCGTGAATCGCGCCATGTTGGCAAACATTGAGATCATAATGGCATTGGTCCTCGACACTAATTCACGGGTTTAGGATGCCACGGGCATGTTCAATCGTGGCACAGATTGTGCGTCATTTGGGGCCTGTTGCATCTGAAAAGCAGGGCACTCCTCAACAATCATGAATCTGACGAAACTTTTGAATTCCCTGGATTATGCGAGTTTGACAAGGCCTGGACGACGATGCTGTACATGCTACGCTTTGATTGGATAAGCGTGATGCCCTTCTTTAGCACGGTTGAGGCGTGACGACGGTGTTCAGCTATTCTCCCACATTCATCTCCCTGTTATGCGCCATCTTCTCGAAAACATCATTGCAGTTCACCCGCAGAACACCTCTTCATTGATCCTCTTCTCCGGGATTGCCCTGTGGCTGGTCGTGTGGCTTGTTCTCATGATTGACATTCTCCAGGCCTCGCGGACGGGTTTGTGGAAGTTTTTCTGGCTGGTCGTCGCATCTGTCCCCCTCTTCGGAGGCGTCCTGTTTGCGCTTTATATGCTCTTTTCGGCAGATTGGTCAGGTGCATTCTTTTGGAGAAAAGTTACATCTGCCCGCAGGAAGAAGTAGACTTCTTTTTTAATCCTTTTATCATTCCCCTCCCATGCGTTCAAACTCGTGCAGTCATCATGAGCCCCACCGTAGTCGCAATCGCGGCTGCCTGCGGGCTCGCTTGAACTGGCTGTTGGTTCTGTGCTGCCTGCTGATCCTTTGTCCTGGCGGGGCTTATTCCCAGTTGTCTTCTGGGATTTCAGGTTCGGTTTTGTCCGAAGGGGGGGATTATCGGTATGCTGGACGACAGTATAATTTCATGAAAGGTCCGCCGTCTGCCGGTGGTGTGGTGGAGGATGTGATTGATGGCGCGCATGATGGGGCGCACATCGTCAATTCTGCCGCAAACTTCATTGATGGGGTGTCGTCGGTCGGGTTCCGGGATCAATTTGACGACCAGAACGGGCACATTGGTTTGACCGCCGGTTTGAATCCCCGCTGGATCACAGGGATGCGGCATGAGGCCATTGGTTATGGTCGTCCCCGGGGAATGAAGTTTGGACCGTTCTTCGTTGACAGTCTGAATGTTGGCTCCGGGGTAATGTATTCAGACTATGACGGGACTCCGTTCCGGTCGACAAAGTTTCGTCCATCTGACGATCCCTGGTCAGCCATTGTCTGGACCAATTTTCGCTTGTCCGCCTATGTGACGAATAAATTCGCACTCTCAGTGCGTCCTTTCATATACTGGCTGCCGCTCGAAAACAAGGTTGGCTTTTCGGGGGCTTCAGGGCTTTTCGGGCTGAGGACAGGCTTTTTTCCGAATGCGATGCTCAACTCGGCATATCGGACGAACATTGGACCGACTTGGGAATTTTCACTTCAGGAGCGTTTCCACGCTCTGATGGCGCAGCGAACCATCCTGTCCGAGCCCCTGATGTTCAGCGCCTCCCTGCAGGATCTGTCATCTTATGACACGGCTGGACGCTATGCATTTGGGGGATTTGCGCCGCCGATGATCAACTCCAGGTACCAGGACCGCATCGGGCTCAATGATCAGCTGTTTGATGAGGACCGGGTACTCTTCCGGAACAGTGCACTGGCTCGATTGAGGGGCAGGGTGGCTGAAAATCTGGAGGCCAACATCTTCTATGGTCGTTACGACCTGTGGAACAGTGATTTTGATCACCAGAGCGGCTGGAACACGGCGGGTGCGCTGCTTGTGCATGGAACGCCGCTCATCGAGAAATACTTGGGCTATTTTGTGTCATCAAGGGACCAGACCGATTCGCTGCTTCAGTGGGTCTACGCCGGCATGCAGGCAAGGATTGGGCCGAACATGATGGCCTTCGCCAACGGGGGATACATGTGGAGAGACGGGGGGGACAATGCATTTTCCAGGGACAGCTGGATCGGGCGCGCCGGACTTGAACAGAGGCTGGGGCCCAATCTCATACATGGAGTCGCGTTTGGCAGAGCTGTGACGGACCCAGAATTTGGCTCCAGGTACCTCGCAGACTTTGCCCGATATTATCTGGCATTGGATCTCTCCTCCAGGTTGCAGTTCAGGCTGTTCTATCAGCGCACCGATGCCGAGCGGCTGGATTCACTCACGGCTTCCGACTACAAGTCCGAGGTCTACGGTGCCCTGCTTTCAATGATTCTTTCCCCCACGGATACGCTCACCGTGCTTAACAGCCATGAAACCTATGATCGCCTCGGCGGTCAGGCGGGCTGGGACATGTGGTCACACAGGCTGTCATACATTCATCAGATGCGGGAGGACATGGACATGCAGATGTATTATCAATACCAGCATGGGGACAATAATGCTGCAGGCAGCGAGCCCTTCTCAGAGCATCTTTTGTACTTCGGCATGATCAAAAGGTTCTGACCCATTCACCCCAGTCGGGAGTGGGGCGCTGCTGAGGCCCGGACTTCCGTCCGTGTGGCTCTTGCCAAGAAGCCCTGGGAGGATACTAATGGGTTCTACTTCAACCACCAGACATCATTCAATGCATCTCAGAGGCCTCCTGCTGATCATCGCCCCATTATTTGCCAGCTGTTCCACGAGCCAGGGTCCGGACCTGGACATTGACGCCTTTCAGGCCGCTGCTTCCGGAGGCCAGGGGGCATTGGCATCACCACAGTCCTACCGCACCAGCGTGGGTGACACCCTTGATGTGTTTGTGCTTGAGGACAGCTCGTTCAACGGAAAGTATGTCATCCGTCCTAGTGGTGACATCATCATTCCCAAGCTGGGGAGGATCGGCGTGGTCTCCATGTCGCTGGCCGAGGTTGAGACGGCCATCACCAGGCAGCTCGAGGCGACACAGTTGAAGAAGGCCACGGTGATCGCGGACCCTGTTCTGCGCGGGGCTGAGACGGGGGAGACGGTGCTGGCTGGACTTACGGTCTACCTGTCTGGCAACGTCGCCAAATCAGGCCGCAAGTTTGTGCCATTTGTAGCAGGCAGCCAGGTCACGGCCTTTCAGGCTGTGATGGATGGAGGCGGGTTCACCAACTTTGCAAACAAGAAGAAGTCGTTCATTCTTCGCAAGGACCAGTTTGGCGGGACCCAGCGCATCCCGGTTGATTTCGCCAGGATCGAATCCGGCACCCTTCCTGACATCCCCCTGCGTGACGGTGACATGCTGGTGGTCCCGCAAAAGATGTTTGGATTCTGAGCGGATGGGCCTGACCGAGTTTTCAGGCCCCGAAAAGCGATGAACTGAACACGCCCTGAACCTTATGGCAAGCTCCAGCAAAACCCTCACCTTTCAGGACACCCTGCAGATTGCCATCCGCTATGTCAAATACTGGAAGACCGCCCTGCTTCTGGTGGCCTTCGGCATTTCCGCCGCCACGCTTTACCTCGCCTATGGCAAGCCTGGTTACTATTCCCGGTCCCTGGTGTCATTCAGCGACCTGTATTCTCCAATCCGGTCGGAATCGAGTGAAGTGACGGGAAGCGGGCGCTGGGCCCAGCTCAGGTTGGTCCTGCAGTCATCCTTGAACTCAAGGTGGCTTGTCGAGCAGACGGCAAGCAGGCTGGGGCTTGTTTCGGAGCCTGGACAGTATGAATACATTCGTGAGAAATATGTCTCGAAGGTCAGTGTCTCGCCCCTTCCCGGAAACCTGATGCAGATAGAAATCTACGGCTATCAGCCCTGGATTGTCCGTGAATGGCCGGAGGCGATGCTGGCCGCCTATCAGGAATACACCGTCAGCCAGCGTTCCAAGCACCGCGATGCCGCCCTTGAATCCTACGGCAAGGAGATGGAGCAGCTGAAAAACAAGATTTACTCCGACCGTGACAACGTCGCCAAGTTTGAGGAGGATAACAAGATCATCGAGCAGTACATCAGCAACAATTCCCTGGAGCAGGTGCCCAGTGAGCTGCTGTCACTCAAAAGCAGGATGGAGTCGATGGACCTGGTGCTGCGCATGATTGATGACAAGGAAATGTCCCCGGTGGAGAAGCTGTCCGTGATCAAGAAGTTCCGCGGGAAGCCCGTGCCGGTCGGCACCATCATGAGGCGTTCATTGCCGAACAACATTGTGCAGGCCATCAACCCAGGCCAGCCCGACCTCTCTGTCAGCCTGACATCCGATGCGCCCGGCACAAGCGGGCCGACGGCCGCAGCAACGCCGGGCCAGCCGCCCGGAGCCCAGATCGTGGTAGTACCATCCATGGTGGAGGAGCTGGAGCCCTGGGAAAAGACGGAGCGTGAGCTGCGCGTGGTCCGCCAGGAGCATGAACACCTTTCCAAGACGCTGCTGCCCGGTCATGAGCAGATGAGGATTCTTGCTGACAAGATCAATCAGCTTGAGCTGGCGCTGCAGGCCGAGCTGGCGACGGCGCTGGCATCCTTCAGCCTCGAAAGGGAGCATTTGAACGAACGTTTCGCCGAGCTTCAGGCGAAGATGCCAGATTACCGCAAGGTTCTGAATGACTTTGACAGGTTCAAGCAGGACTACAGCCTGATGACCAGCGGACGCGTCATGTGGGAGAGCGCCTATGCCCGGCTGAAGCAGAAGGTCAGCGAGATGGAGTACACCGGCACGGAACTGATATCGAACCTTGATTTTCAGGGGTTCACGATGATGCGGGACCAGGAGCCGGTCAGCCCCAACAAAAAAACCCTGTTCATCTATGGGTTCATCATGGGAATCGGACTTGCAGGGGGGGCTTGTTTTGGCCTGGAGAGATTTCGCTCGACCACATCCATGGTGTCCGACACGGAGGCGATCACGGGGCTTCATGCCCTGGGCGTGCTTCCCTTGTCAAAGTCCACGGACGACTTTCGCAGGGTGTTCGCAGCCGAGCCCACCAACGCCAGCACGGGCTATGACATGCGTGAATCCTTCCGCATTGTGCGATGCAGCCTGCCGTTGCATGTGGGCAAGGAGAACAAGTGCCAGGTCATCCTGGTGACAAGTGCCCGGCCGGGCGAAGGCAAGACGGTTGCCAGCAGCATCTTGTCCCGGTCTTTCGCCGAAGCCGGACAGAAAACCCTGCTGATTGACGCCGACCTGAGAAGAGGGCGCATTGAGCAGCTGCTTGGTTCAACCATGGGCAAGGGGCTGCGGTCCTATCTTGAAGAGGAGGTGGACTCCTTCGACAAGGTCATCACCCACGCGCCTGGCGAAAAGCTGGATGTGGTGGTGCGTGGCGGTTACAGTTCCGCCTCAGTCGAGGCGCTGGGACATCCCAGGTTTGCCAGGCTCATCCAGGAGCTGCGGGGCAAATATGACCGCATCATCATCGACACGCCTCCGATTCTCGGTCTCGCGGATTCATTGATGATTGCACCCAGTGTCGACGGGGTGCTGCTGGTCATTCGTGCGGACAAGACTACGCAAAGGGACATTCTGACCGGCATTGAACAGATTTCCTCCACCGGGGCCAGCATGTATGGCTTCCTTCTCAACGGTGTCGACCTGAGCCGGGTGGAAAACTACTACTATTATTCGTCCTACTATCCCAAGTATTACGATCCAGGCTACGACTATGCGGATGCCTAGCAGAAGCCGCCCTCACCAAACCCCAGGCCCCATTTGAAGCGTGGATCATGTCGCGATCTGTGTTGCGATACTCCTCTGGCTGGTGAGGCCTCAGGACTGGCTGAACGGCTTCGCCGGCGTCGGCTTCATGAAGTATGCCATGCTGGTCGCGGTCCTGGGGCTTTGGTCAAGGTCGCGTCAGATGAACTGGAAGCTGTTCCAGACACCCGCCGACTATGCCGTGACCATTTACCTGGTCTGGATCGTTCTGACCACCGGCGAATATGTCGACACTGCCAAGGAGGTTCTTCCTTTTGCCGTATTTTACTTTGCCACCGCACTGTCGCAGGACACTGCCAGGCGGCTGAGGCAGTTTCTCAATTGCTGGGTGGCTGGATTGTGCGTCGTGACCGCGTTCGCCCTGTCCACGCATTTTGGAGGCGAGTTTGCGGCAGGGTCCGCCGACCTGACTGAATATTTCGACGGGCGGCTCGCCCTGAACACCTGGATTTTCAACAATCCGAACTCTCTCGGGCACGGGGTTGTGGCCCTTGTTCCATTGGCCTATGTGTGGTTGTGGTGGCGGAGGTCCTGGATGATGAAGCTGCTGGCTGTCGGAGTCATTTATGTTGCGGGTTACTGTGTGTTTCTGACCCAGTCCAAGGGTGCCTACCTCTGCGGCGCCGCCGCCTTTGGAGTGGTCCTGGTGTTCAGAAAAAGGCTGATTGTCCAGGTGTTCCTGGTCATTCTGGCGATGACCGCCGGCGTTGCCGCCCTGAAGCTGCTGCCAAGAATGGACACAATGAGCGCCTCTGAGGATGGCATCGCCGGAAGGCTGGTCATCTGGCAGATGGCGCATAATGCGATGGTGAACACGAACACCGGGGAGGGTTGGAAGAAGTTCGAGGCCTGGGTCACCATCCCGAAGCAGGGGGTTGTCAGGAAGGCGACTCATGGATCCTATGTCAACGTGGGGGCGGACCTGGGCTATCCCGGGCTCTTCCTGTTTCTGGCGGTGCTGTATTGCGGCGTGCGTACGGTTCTGCAGGCCAGGCCTCCGCCAGATGATGCCGAAGCGGGGCGGCTTCAGCGGGCGTTGCTCTCGTTGATTGCCTCCTACGGCGCCTCAGCCTGGATGATCGACCGCGCCTATCACACGGACTTTTTCTTCATTGCGGGGGCGGTCGCGGCGTTTCATCGGTTGATGAGTGTTCCTGTCCGGCAGGAGGGGCGAAGTGAACGCGGTCCCGACGAGCCGTCGGTGCTGGTTCCAGTGACCGCCCTAGCAGTGGCTGCCCATGGTGGAGCTTCAGCAATGGGGGGGCTCAAGCTTGCGATGATCTCCTCTGCGGGAGACGGCAGCCCTTCCGTGGGGACTGCACGCGGTTTGGGTGAGCCTGACGATCCCGGGCCTTCTCAGTCCGGGACCTGGCTGTCCTGGAGAAAAATCGGCGTCATTGACGTCCTGCTCATCTATGGCCTTTTTGAACTCGTGCTTTACACATGGGTGGAGATCATGACCCATTTCATTTCATTCTGACATCATGCCCGCCGTCCCAACCTGCATCCGCAATTTTTCCAGCACAGGCCGTACGGAGGCGCAGCTGGCCAATCATTACCTGGTGGAGAAATCCCTGGCGGATCAAATCCGTGCCAGCACGCGCGAGGAGCGCATGGCCTTGTTTCCGGTCCTGTACGACGAGCTTTTCAAGCGCGTTCCCGACCACCCCAGGCTCACCCGGCGCGTGAGCGAGGAGGAGGGGGCGCGCACGGTGGCCGCCAGGATGTCGATCCTGAAGGATTTCCTCAAGCCGGAGACCGTCTTCATGGAGATCGCCCCTGGAGACTGCCAGCTGGCGGCGAAGGTGGCGCAGAGGGTGAGGAAGGTTTATGCGGCGGACATATCCGACCAGCGTGCTCCTGGCATGGAGGTGCCGGCCAACTTTGAAATGGTCGTCTTCGACGGCCTGAATCTTGATGTCGCCCCTGGTTCGGTGGATGTGGCCTTCAGCTATCAGTTTCTGGAGCACCTGCATCCCGATGATGTGGCGCCTCATTTTGAGCTTGTGGCGCGGGCCTTGAAGCCGGGGGGGGTCTATGTCCTCGACACGCCGCACTCCTTTTCCGGTCCTCACGACATCTCGCGTTATTTTTCCAACGTTGCCGAGGGCTTCCACATGCATGAGTGGACTTATCGTGAAATTGACGAGCTGGGGAGGCGTCATGGTTTTGACAGGACGAGCGTCTTTCGTTTTGGACGCTGCTGGGACACACCTCTGGCATTGATGGCGACCCTGATTGCTGAGTCGGTGCTGGGCGTGCTTCCCGCCGCTGCGCGATGGAAGCTCAGCCAGCGCCTTTTCCTTGGAGTGACCGCCTGCCTGAGGCGGGCGGCATCCTGAGGCTAGGCCGGGAAGGATCGTCGTCCGGCGCAGGCTTCCAGCCAGACGGAGTACTGCTCCGCCATGCCGGTCCATGAGAAGTGCCGGGAAACCCGTTCCCTGCCTGCCCTGCCGACGACGGGACCCATCTCAGGCAGCACGGGAAGTATCTCGGAGAGCGACTGCTTCAGCGCCTCGACACCAGCCAGGTCACGCACCCATCCGCCTTCATGGTTCCGTATCATCTCACGGGCCCCGCAGTTGTCGTGGCTCATGACAGGCACGGCACAGCTCATGGCCTCCAGGGTGGTGTTGGAGAGCCCCTCATTCAGCGAAGGGACAACGAGGAGGTCCATGACCTGATACCAGGGGGCGGGATCACTTTGATAACCGGCCCAATGAATGCGTGGGGCCATCTGGCTTTCCCGCGCCATTTGCAGCACGCGTTCCTTTTCCGGGCCGCCATCCCCCAGCATAAGCAGCCTCGTCCTGGGGTGGTTAGCGGCCAGTGATTCGAAGGCCTGGATGAGGTCGGCATGCCTTTTGTAGGCTCCAAAGCGGGCCACGATGCCAATCCACTGGAGGTCATCCGAGGCATCGAGGCCGAGCCTGGCCTTGCTCGTCCTGCGTTCATCGTTTGAGGCTGGAGGCTTGAAGTGGTCGGTGTTCACTCCGTTGAGAATGGCGGTGAGCCGCGGATGGCGCAGACCGGTTTTGAGGAGCTCTTCACGTTGTCCGGAGGAGACGGTGTGCACCGCCCTGCAGCATCGGTAAAGAAGGCGTCTCTGCCAGAGGCGTTTGCGGGTGAACTCCGCCGGGGTCAGCTGGGCGTGCTCGCCGTGGAAGATGGGGGTGATGCCTCCCCGTGTGGCGAGGGCGGCATAGATCAGGGGGCTGAGGTTGTGGGTGTGAACCAGGTCAAATCCCTGCCGGAGGATGCCGCGAAGGGCGCGCACGGCGCTCCATTGGAAGCCTTCCGCCTTCTGAAGCAAGTGCACAGGCACTCCAGGCTTCAACTTGCCGGCATTGACGCCCGCATGCCTGAGGCAGCAGACTTCAAAATGAAGGCGTTCCGGGTCGAGGCGGTTGATCAGGTGGACGAGCTGGTGCTCCATGCCTCCGGCTTCCAGGGTGTCGACAACTTCCAGAACACGGATGATTTTGGCGGGAGCAGGCACGGGAATGGTCTTCAGGTTTTGCCACCATCGACGACAGGCTTCGGCAGCAGCCGCTTTAGCAGGGGTTTTTCAATGACGAGGTGACAGAGGATGCCTGCTGAGACGGCCAGTGTCGCGCAGGCCAGGAGCACGGTGTCCTTGTTCGCCGGTTCGAGCAGATGCCAGCGTGAGCAAAAGGCCAGCATGATCACCAGGGCGGGGCCATGTACCAGATAGGTTGAATACGAGGACCTGGCCAGAAAGGAAATCCAGCATGGAGGTCGTTTTCCTGCCAGGCTGCCCCGGCATTCCTCCAGGGCGGCTCCGGCGATGAGGCCGCAGAAGGCGGCGGCCCACCAGCAGCGGGTCATCAGGCGGGGCAGGGAGGACAAGGTTTGATGCCCATACATTCCGGCCAGAATCAGGCAGCCGCTGGCAAGCAGAAGGATGCGGCCTCCCTTTCGTCCCTGCCAGTGGCGGAAGTGAAGGCAGGTCAGGACTCCGGCGAAGATCTGCAGGTGGTAGGGGCTGAAGACGAAGCGCCAGGGGGGCGAATCCGCCTGTCCCGGAAGGATCGCATGAAAGGTCACGACCCCCAGGCTCCAGGCCACCGCCGTCCAAGTGAGCGTGCGTGCGGAGCCATGGATGCCGACGATGGCAAAGATGATGTAGAAGAGCGCCTCATAAGGCATCGTCCAGGCGGCAAGAAGGACGGGATACTGCCCTGTCGGAACCAGCAGGTAGGAGGAGACAAGGGTGGATGCGTCCAGCGCCTGCTCCTTCCAGCGCCAGCCGCCAAGGGCGAGGATGATGACGACCTTGACGCTCGTGAGAATGAACAGCAGCGGGTAGAGGCGGAGGAAGCGTCCGCGCAGGAAGGCTCCTGCCTTGACGCCGGCCCCGAGGCTTCGTCCATGAACCCAGGTGATGATGAAGCCGCTCAGCACAAAGAAGAAGTCCGGCCGCAGCTGGCCCAGGCTGAACATGCCTCCGGCAAAATCCACGCCATGCTGCTGTGTGGAGATGGCTCCCACATGATGCATGACAACGGCCAGCGAGGCGAGGGCTCTTCCGGCGTCAAGCCAGTGAAGATGTGGAGGTTTGTCCGGCACGGGGAGGCGGGGATCAGGCGGCCTCTGGATCTAGCCTGACAGCGGACTCCTTCAGCCGGGACAGCATCTGGTCGCAGGCCGCCAGCAGCTCAACCGGAATGGCGTCGGGCAGTTCCTTCCGCCGTTCGCGTCGCTCTGGAAACTGGGCGTAGCGCGGGTCGAGATCAAGGCCGACATAGCCGCCGAGGAAACGCAGGGCTTCCCGGGAATGGCTGACGAGGTCGGCATAGTGAATCGAGACCAGGGGCAGCTCTGGGTTTTGCGCTAGCTGATTGAAGAGAAGCTGGTTTCTGACCAGCCAGAACAGGGCGAATCCTGCGGTGGGCGTGGTGACGAGATGCCTGTGCCTGAGGATGAGTTCGCGGGCTTCCTCCCCGAGGTCTTCAGCCTTCCAGGAGCGCTCGTTCAGTTCGAGCATGTCCTTCAGGTAGGGCATGGGTTCGTAACGGCCCCGGTAATAGGTCAGGTGGGAGAGGATGACCTCATGATAATGCCGGAAGATCCAGACGCCCTTGGATCCTGGAAAGCGCTGAAGAAGCTCCGCTGCGCGCTGGCTGTCATGCAGCGGCTTGATGAGAAGGACTTCGCTCCGGCACCGGGAAGCGATCCTTTCGACCTCATCATCGGGCAGCAGGCGAAGGTAACGCGGGTCGGCCTCGGACCCCTGCCAGAAGTAGGGAGGGTCCCCTTCTCCCTGATCATCAACCCGGGGGTCGAAGCCGATGAAGCTTCGCAGCATCGTGGTGCCGGAGCGCTGGCAGCCGAAGACAAAGACAATGCGCGCCCGGTCGCTCGGGTTCAGGGCCTGATGAATCCAGGTGCGCAGCTTGTTGACCTTGTAGGAGGACAGGATGCGCCAGCGGAGGGCGGCGAGCATGGGTTCGTCAGACATGTGTGAATTTAAGGGAAGTGAGGCTGGCGTGAAGTGCGTGCGAGGCTATGACTGCGGGCGTCCATGGAAGCAAATCCTTCACCCCGCGTTGAAATGAAGAAGGCCGATGCCGAGGTCTCCCTGGTCTTCAGGCATTTTCATCCCATCCTGGCGGGGGCTGCGGAGCGTTTCCGCCGATACAGCGTGCCGCTGGCCGCACATGGAATGGGCTATGAAGTGTTCACCCTTCGTGAGGATGCGTCGCATCCGGCTCAGGAGGAGATGCATGACAGGCTGCGTGTCAGGAGAATTTCCGCAGAAGGGAAGCCGTGGCAGCGGGACGCCGTGCTGTTTGAGGCGGCATGGCGGCATCTCTCGGCCCTGCCGGCAAAGGGGCATGTGCTGCAGACCTCGCTGGCCCATGACCTTTCCTGGCCCTGGCTCCGGCGCGTCCGAAATCACGGAACTGGCTGCCTTTATGTCGGCACGATGGTGGGGCGTGAGGACACCTCCCTGCCTGCCTGGCGAAGGCTTGTCCAGAGATGGAAGGCCTGGCGGAACTACCGGCCCTTCCATCGTGTGGTGGTCAGCACCACGGTCATGGCACGCTGGTTTCAAAGCCAGGGCGTGGCGGCTGAACGAATCCAGGTCATCCCCAATGGTGTTGACTTGAAGCGCTTCAGGCCGGCGTTGGATGTGCCTGAAAAGCTGCACCTGCGCAGCCGTCTGGGCCTGGAGGCCGCCGCGCCTGTGGTTCTCTTCGCCGGCAGCATCGTGCCGAGAAAGGGGATCGACCTGCTTCTGCAGGCCTGGCCTTCGGTCCTCGCACGCGTGCCTGACGCCCGGCTGGTGCTGGTCGGCGGTTTTGACAGGCCGACTTTCATGACGAAGGAGCGGATGAACGAGCTCTCCCGGTTCCAGGAGGAGATGCGGACGCTTGCTGCGCGAGAAGAGTGCCGGAATTCGGTCACATTTGCGGGGGAAAGCTCCTGTGTGGAGGAGTGGATGCGCGCTTCCGACGTGTTTGTGTTTCCCACGGAGCAGGAAGGCATGGGCAACGTCGTGCTGGAGGCGATGGCGAGTGCGATCCCCTGTGTGATCACCGAGTTCCACGGCCTTCCGGAAAAGGAGTTTGGGAAGGCGGGAGCGGAGTTTGTCCTGGTGCCCAGAACGCAGGAAAGCCTTGCAGACGGCCTTGTTCACGCCCTCCAGGAACCGGACAGGTCTGGCGTCATGGGCAGGAGGGGGCATGAATGGGTGAACCGGGAGATGGGCTTTGATCTGACCATTGACCGGTATGCGCGGCTTTATCACGGGCTTGCCGGACTGGCCTGAACCAGCATCGATTTCAGGCGCGCCATTTCTTCGACATGGGTCTTCTGGTAGTTTCTGAAGGCCTGGTCAACGGCCCTGATATGGGCGTCCAGCGTGCCGGCGGCCAGTGCATGTCCGAAATCTCCCGGAGGTTTTGCGCTGCCGGCATCCGTCTGCCATCCGAGGGTGATGTCGAGAAGCTGCTTGCCGAGGACCTTGTTGAAGTGGCTTGCTTCGTAGTAGTAGCGTGCGAGTCCGGCAGCAGGAACGGGATCGGTGGTCTGGGGCGTGCAGACTCCAAAATCGAGCAGGGGGAAGGGTGTTTTTCCGCCGGCCTCCTCGGTCACGAGCCTGAGGAGGGCGCGTTTCCAGTCCTGGTACATCTGCCAGCGTCCCTGGAGTTCAAGGATGGTGAGATAGCGGACATGCATGGGGGAGAGGGCAAGGCGCAGGTCGATGTCCCTGGCTCGCGCCAGCCTTAGAATGGCAGCCAGGTGCCCGAATTCAGTGTCGCCAAGCCGGGCGTTGTGATCGACCTGGCCGCCGAGCACCTTCGCCTCATAAGCGGCAAAGGCCCTGATGGCGCCACCCTTGGAGAGAACACGGCTGTCCTCGGAGGCCGCATCCCGTGAGCCGTCCGGGAGGTAGCGTTTTTCACCCTCACGGCCTCGGAGTGTTGCCAGGCTCCCTTCCAGGGCGCTCCAGGTCAGCAGGCCGGCAGGCAGATCACACCAGACACCCGAAGCACCAGGGCTGCCATCCGGGCGGATGGCCAGACGTTCTTCCAGAAAGTCAGGCGCAACGGTTCCTCCAGCGAGGAAAGAAGTGAAATCAAGGAGCACCACGACCTGCCTGACTTCACCAACGGCGCAGGCATGCTCAAGGTACCTCCTGACCTCATAGATGCTCGCGTTGGAGAGGCCGAGGTTATAGACTGGATGAGCCGTCCATCCGGGGTGCGCCGGGTCGAGGCCGGTTTCAGCACGTGAGCTGCCAAGGATGAGGGCCTTCGGCTTCAGGTGCCGGGTCTGCGCGGCCTTCACCATGCGCAGATGGGTGAAGGTCTCCGGCTTGTCGACGGCATGCAGCCAGTCGGTTGCGAACAGGCCATAGGGGTTGACCGCCCGGTTGACGAGTGCGGTCACTGCACAGGTGGCGAGCACCGTGCAGGCAAGCTGACGCAGATACCTGCCTTGGACTGACGGCTCCATGTCAGAACTGGAAGTAGAGGAACTCGCTCAGCCTGCCCAGGTGCAGCAGGGCGAGGGCGAGCATGAGCCCGGAGAGGACCGCCCACCCAAGTGACGGGCGCCAGGTCCATCTGGACGGGCTGGAGGGAAGGGATGGCTGGTTGGAAGGCGTGAGGCTGCCAGCGGCGATCTGCAGGGCGTTGGGAAGCAGGAGCACAGCTGCGAGCAGCACCGCGACATCAAGAAGCTGTGAGTAGGACTGGAACACCATCCAGTCGGACCGTCCTGCCACGCCGAAGGGCTTCAGCCAGGACAGCCTGGCGAGCCATGAGGCCGGGACCTCGATCCCAGCCGAACCAAACATGCTGCCAAGCAGGGACGAGGCGGTGCGCAGGTCCGGGGCTCGAAAGAAGGTCCAGCCGATGACGACGGTGAGGAAGGTGAGCGGCCAGGAAAACAGGACGGCAGGAAGGCCTGAGATCCTCCTGCTGAGCGCCGTTTTCATCCAGGCATGGTTGACGAGGAGAGCCAGCCCGTGCCACAAGCCCCAGAAGCCGAAGGTCCATCCGGCACCGTGCCAGAATCCGCCGATCACCATGACGAGCAAGAGGTTGACGTTGCGCCTGAACTCGCCCTTCCGGTTGCCCCCGAGCGGGATGTAGAGGTAGTCACGCAGGAACAGGGAGAGGGTGATGTGCCAGCGGCGCCAGAAGTCGACGATGCTGAGAGCCTTGTAGGGGGAGTAGAAATTTCCAGGCAGGCTGACGCCGAAGATTCGTGCCAGGCCGAGGGCCATGTCCGAGTAGGCGGAGAAGTCGAAGTAGAGCTGCAGGGTGTAGGAAAGCACCGCGAGCCAGGCATCAAGCATGGGAACATGCTGCACATCATGAACATGGTCGAAGACAGGGCTGACCCATTGCGCGACATGGTCTGCCAGGACCATCTTCTTAAACAGGCCGATGCTGAGCAGGGTGAAGCCGATGGAAAGATCCTCCCAACGGAAGGCCCGGGTGCGCCGGTCCTTGAGCTGGGGCAGCATCTCCATGGGGCGGACGATCGGCCCCGCGATGAGCTGCGGAAAGAAGGTCACATAGAGCAGGTAGTGCCTGAAGGTGGTTCCCTGGGCCCTGCCGGCGCGGCAGTGCAGCAGGTAGGTGAGCTGGTGGAAGGTGTAGAAGGAGATGCCGAGGGGCAGCTCCAGGGGCTGGCCTTCCCAGGAATGACCGAAGAGGGCGGCGACATTGGAGGCGGCGAAGTGCCAGTACTTGAACCAGGCAAGCAGGCCGAGATTGACCACCACGCCGGCCGTCAGCAGCCAGCGGTGGCCGCCGGTGTCCGGAAGGGCCAGCCTGCGGCCCAACCAAAAATTGCTGCTGACAGAAATGAGCAGCAGGGGGACGTGGGCCGGGTTCCACCAGCCGTAGAAGAACACCGAGGCTGCGGCGAGCCAGGTCCAGGCGGCCTCAAGGCCGAGGCGTCGGAAGGCCAGCCCGAAGCCAAGCATCGTCAGCGGCAGGAAGACGAAGAGGAAGATCGCGGAGTTGAACAGCATGGCGCTTCTGGGTCAGGTGGAGGCTGCGGCAAGGATGCGTCCTGCAAAGTCTGCCGCCGGGTCGGAGGGGATGTCGAGCCGGATTCGCTCATGGGCGGAACGGCCCATGGCCTGCCAGCGACCACGTTCGCTCCAGGCTCTTTCAAGCGCCCGGCCGATGTGGAGCACGGAGGCTGCCTCGGCGACGAAGCCGTTTTCACCGTCGGTGATCAGTTCGGCATGGCCGGCCACGTCCGTGACCAGGGCCGGGCGTCCGCACATCAGCGCCTCGACCAGGGAGAGTGGCATGCCCTCGTTGCGTGAAGGCTGGGCGATGAGGTGATGGTCGTTCCAGATGTTCTGGACCGCAGAGACATGGCCGCCGAAGCTGACCTGGGAGCCGAGGCCGAGCAGGCGGGCCAGTTTTTCAAGGCCACGCCGGTTTTCGCCGTCGCCGAAGAAGGTCAGATGCAGCGGACGGTCACGCCACTGCGGAGCCGCAAAGGCCTGCAGCAGCAGGTCATGACCCTTGGCCCGGGTCTGAAGCCGGGCCACGCAGGCCATGCGCCAGGTTTCGTCCCCGGCGGGCCAGGTGAACGGGATGTCCCTGTCCACCTTCACGGGATTGCGGACGACTTCGGCATTGCCCAGCCTGGAGCCGATGTGGTGTTCAAACTCCTCGATGTTGCGCGCCGCCACCCAGTAGGTGCGCGCGGCGGAGGTGAAGGCAGGGCGCAGGCGGTCGGCAATGTCGTCGGAGGGCCAGACGGCGGGATTGACCCCATGAGTGACAATCTGGCTGGGGATTCCAAGAACCATCGCCAGTTCCATGAAGGACAAGGCCGAGATGTCATTGCCTTCGGAAAAGACAATGGTGTCCGGTGCTGACGCCTTGATGGCCTGCCGTGCTGCGGCCAGCTCCCATCTTTCATGTGGCAGGAAGCGTCGCAGCAGCTTCATCAGCCTGCCTGCCTTTGCCGCGAGGTTGAGGTGCCGGACCTGGATGCCGGCCTGGCTGAGGGGGGAAAGGCGCTCCGGGGAGCTTTTGCGCCAGTTGACGGCGGCCGAGACCTGATGGCCTGCGGCTGCAAGCTTCACGGCAGCCTCGATCCACAAGGTTTCGCTGGCCCCGGTTCCATGATGAGAGCTGATGAAGAGGATCTTCATGGGGATTCCTGGAAGGGGGATGGCTTGCGTTTCCTCAGGGCGCCAAAGGCGTATCTGAGGAAGCAGGGCAGCGCCCTGGTCAGGGGCAGGTTTTCATAATGCCGGAGGATGCGCCAGCGTGCCAGGGCGGCCTTGACCTTGTTGCCGGAGCGGCTGTGCGCGGCGTGCCTGTAGACGGCCAGCGTGTCAGTCAGGCCCTGGGCCACGGTCTGGCGCAGCAGCCTCAGCCAGAGAATGAAGTCCTCATGCAGGTGCTCCTCGAAGCGGATGTCAGGAAACCGGGAACGACGGACCATGGCGGTGAGGCAGCCGAGCAGGTTGTCATTCAGCAGATCGTCGTAGGTCAGGCGTGCCGGCGGCGTGACCACGTGCGGCAGGCGCTGGCCGGTCCAGTTCATCTGTGCGTAACCGGTGTAGCTGAGATCACAGCCCGTGCGTTCCATGAACTCCACCTGCCGTTCGAGCTTTTCGGGAAGCCAGAGGTCATCGCTGTCGAGGAAGGCAAGGAAGCCGCCGCTGGCACGCTGGATGGCCTGGTTGCGGTTGAAGACGCAGCCGCCCTGGGACAGGCCGGAGATGGGCTTAACACGCCGATCTTTGGTGGCGTAGGACGTGGCGATGTCGTGCGTGCGGTCGGAGGAGTTTTTGTCGACGACCAGCAGCAATTCCCAATCCGGCCAGGTCTGTGCCAGGACGGAGTCGACGGCCTCAGCGAGGGTCTTTTCCGCGTTGTAGGCGGGCATGATGATGGACACCAGGCTCACAGGAAGCGGTTGTGGAAGCGTTTGACGAAGCCTCCGGCAATGCCGAGGCGGCGTGAGAGGGCGGCAAGGGCCCAGGCTGCGGGATACTGCCAGGCGAAGGGCTGGTGCCTGGCTGCCTGCCAGAGGGCGCGTTCGGAGTTCACCTTGTCCGCCGGCCACAGGGCCTTGCCAAGCTTGCCCTGGTAATAGGCGAAGGCCTCGTTGAACTCAGCCGGAGTGTTGAGGGGATTGGTCCGGTGCTTGCCAAGGCAGTAGACGCCGGCCTTGTAAAGCCGTGTCTTGTTCTGGCAGGCGGAGGCGGCATGCTGACGATAGAGGCATGTGATCTCCCGGACGTGCTGGAATTTCACGCCCTCGGCGCCAAGCCTGAGCCAGAGGTCGAGGTCTTCCGCGTGCTGGATGGCGGGCTCTTCATCGAACAGCCCGGCCTTCAGCAGAAGGTCACGCTTCATCATCAGGGCCGAGGGCAGGATGTGGCAGCCCTTGACGAGGTAGCGCAGGACTTCGTCGGTGGATTGAAACCGCCAGCCCCAGGTGCGTTCGGACACGGACGGGTCGGTGTCAGAGTAGCCGCGCGCGCAGGCAAAGACGACTTCTGCGCCGCTGGCATCACGGGCGTCGGCGAGGGTCTTGAGGTGGTGCGGCTCCCACATGTCGTCGGAGTCGAGAAAGGCGATCCATTCTCCGGAGGCCTCCCTGATGCCCCGGTTGCGTGCCGCGCTGACTCCCTGGTTCTTTTCCTGAACAAGGCAGCGCACGGGGAAGCCGGGGTGCAGCGCCGCATATTCTTCGACCACCCTCACGGTGGAGTCGGTGGAGCGGTCGTCGATCACCAGCACTTCTGCGGGGGCTAGCGTCTGGCTGCGGATGCTGTCCAGGGTCGGCAGGATGAGGATCTCCCTGTTGTAGGCGGGGATGACGACGCTGACCGTTGTGGATCCTTGATTCATGATTTGGTTAGGGGTGCCCATGCCTTGTGGAGCGTCTGAAGCCTGTCCTCCAGGCTGTCGAGGGTCACGGGCACGCCGAAGTCCCGGGCGCCGTCAGGCTTGTTTCCAAGCACTCGGTCCAGCATCATGGCGCCGACGCGGGTGGAGAAGTGCGAGTATTCATAAAAAAGCGGCAGATTGCCGGCGGCTGCGTCGCTGATGATGTCGTCGATGGTCATCCTGGTCAGGGCTGTGCCGTCAAAATCCCAGAACGTCTGCCTGCCAAGGCCGCAGGCGTCCGCCTCCTTCTGGATGATCTGGACCAAGGAGCGGCGCCAGCCGAGCACCTCCCCGATGCCGTCACGCTCGATGAAGAGCCGCCAAAGGTGGTCGTGAAAAGGGGTGATGACCCAGACTGGCCGGACCTTTTTTGCCGCGGCGACGCGCACCATCCTGCGCAGGGGCTCCCAGTCCTTGGCCAGGTCGGTCTTCTGCCTGGGGAAGCGGGAGTCAGTGAGGTTGAAGGAGCGTCTCAGCCCGCCTTTGGAGAGGATCTTGTCATAGTGGACCTTCTCATTTCTTCCGCCCTCGGGGAGGAAGTCTCGTCCGGATGGAGGTGTGCTCAGGCAATGGAAAGCCGCCGACAGGCCGTTCCAGGAGGCGAAGGCCATGCGCAGGTCAGCGGCCCGGCTTGTCCAGAGCGGGCCACGGTCCAGCCTTGAGAGCCGGCCAGGATCAAAAGTGTGCTGATTTTCGGCAAGCCTGTCGCAGGAGGCATAGTCGAGCATGATGAGAGCCTCCTGGAGCGGGGCGACGGAGCAGCAGTGTTCAAACCAGGCGCTCATCTCCGAGATCGTGGTGCCTGAAAAGGCCATGTTCAGCACAGGCGGATGATTCCAGGCAACATGCTCCGTGGGAATGCCAAGCTCCGGTCTTGAGGTGCCGATGATGACTGTTCCCGGCCTGATCCTGCCGGCCAGGTGCGCCTTGGATATCCTTGGCTGAACCAGCCTGGCGTCTTTGGACGGGAGGATGTCGAAGGGGTTCTGCCAGGCGCAAAAGGCCGCAGCCAGACCAAGGAATGCGGCAAGGGCGAGAAGCAATGTCTTCAGGAACCTTCGATGAATGGAAGGCGCTGCGACCGGGGTGCCGGTGTCGTGAGTTTCTTTCGCTTCGGCCGCCATGGTTCAAATCAGGCCTTTTCCGGTGCGATCTCCCTCGGGATGGCGACGATGTTCTGGAAGGTGAAGATCTCACGCTCCACCACCTTCAGCCTGTCAAGCGCCACCATGCCGTCGCTGAGCAGCCTGTAGAGACGGTGGCCGGGAAGGCGCTGGACGAACTGATCCAGGAAGAGCCTGCGCGCGACGTGCAAAGAGTTGAACTCAAACTGGATGATGCCGATGCCGTTGTTTTCCAGGGCCCTGGCCGCGCCGTTGAGGACGTCCATCTCAAAGCCCTCCGTGTCGATCTTGAGGAAGTCGATGCGTGCCAGGCCTTCCTTTTGCATGAACTGGTCCAGTGTCGTCACCTCAACATCATGCACGACGATGTCATCCTGATACAGGGTGCGGATGGAATCCTTGGAAAGCGATGCATAGACGGATCCATCCACGCCCTTGCGGTCAAAGAGTTCGGCACGTCCCGGGCTGGCGCCCAGAGCGCAGGCGTGCAGCCTGACGGATGTGGCGGCGCCCTGCTTCAGCCCGGCAAAGGTGCGTGGGTGAGGCTCAAAAGCGTGGACGACAGCGTCAGGAAATGCCTTCAGGAGGAGGTTGCTGTAGTCGCCATGATGCGCGCCGACATCCAGCATGACGGGCTGCGGGACCTTGATCAGGGAGGGCAGGAGCTGCTGGACGGCCCAGAGCTCCCCGGAGCCCTCCATGGTGCGCCAGTTGTTGAAGCCCATGCCTTTCAACGACAGGTGGTAGAGCCAGCGGTGGACGGCGAAAAGTCGGCGGCGTGCTTGAAGTGGCATGTGTGGGGAGGGTTTCGGTTCAGGCGGAGGCGTTCAGCACGGGGCTGTCTTGAGGCACGAAGAGCAGGTCAAAGTGATCCAGCATGTTGGCATCGTCATGATGCGGGGCGATGAGGTCGAAGAGCACCCACCCGCGTGATTCCATGAAGTTCAGCAGCTCTGACATCCGGCAGGCTCCCGCCTGCCTTTCCCTGGGGGGTGCCTTCGATCATGACCAGGGAGCATTTGGGCAGGGTTTCGACGGCTCCCTGAAGGACCTTGAGGTCGTAGCCCTCGGCGTCGATCTTGAAGAAGATGGGGGCCGGCAGCGGGTGCTCCCTGAGGAGGTTGTCGATGGTGCGGATGGGCACCTGGACCCTTTCGGTCGCGGTGGTCTGATCGGCCGGGCCGAGGAGGGAGGAGGATTCCCCCTTGGCAGCCACCTGGAATTCGGCGGTGCCTTCGACATCACCGGCGGCGACGCAGGCGATCCTCACGTCAATGCCGCGGGCCTTGGAGTCGCGGGCATGTTTTTCGAGCGTGGGGAGGCATTCCTTCCGGGGCTCGATGAGGAGCTGGGCAGCCTTTGGAAAGCGGCTCCAGATGGCGGGGGTTCCCAGTTCGGTGCCAACATCGATGATGGAGGCGGCCTGAAGTCCGCGTGAGATGGCAAAGTCGAGCGCGCCGCGGGTGCCCTGCCGGTGGCAGCGGCGGTGCATGCGCTGATGGACGTCACGCCGGACGATGGTGTGGGGGATGATGCGGATGGCGCGGCGCAGCAGGGAGGTGATCATGGGCGGTTTTTATTTCAGTTGAGGTGCGTCAGGCCGGTGGCAGCGGGTGGGTGGGGTCACCGTCCAGGTGCCGGATCATCGGCCCCCAGTACAATTTATCCGCCTTGATGGTGAAAGGCGCCAGTCCCTGGACGCGAGCAGGGTATTTGGAGGTCCTGACTTCCTGGAACTGAGCGACGATGGAATAACGTCCTCCATTCAATTCCAGCCTGCCGAGCTGGATGCAGGTTTGTGACTGATGGCGCCCGGAATCTGCAGCCTGCCGCCACTCATGGGGGACGTTGGGAAAGCACATCACCGGGTTCAGCCCCTGGTCCAGCACATAGAGGGTCAGGGTGACCGGCAGGCAGGAGGAGTCGATCATGGCGTTCAGATGGAGTTCGGCGTGGTCACCCTGCTGGATTTCCACACCAGGGGCGGATGAGGCGGCAGTTGAGCCCCTGGGCCTGATGACCGCTACCTCCACCACCGCCTGGCCGGAACCGGTGACGCTGACGGGGGTGTCAAAGCACTCCATGTAGGCTCCGATGCCTTCACCGATGTTCGCGGTGTGGGTGTGCACACGTCCGTTGCGCATGACCATCACGTCAGTGCAGAAGGTCGAGATCCACTGCATGTTATGGGAGACGAAGATGACTGCGGAGTCCGCCGCCATTTCACGCACGGCGTTCAGGCACTTCATGGTGAACCCCATGTCCCCGACGGCAAGGACCTCGTCCAGGAGCAGGACGTCAGGCTTGGTGACCACGGCTGCGACGGCGAAGCCGAGACGCACCTGCATTCCGGAGCTGTAGCTTTGAACGGGAGCGTCGATGAATTCGCCGATGTCGGCGAAGGCCTCGATGGCGTCGAACTTGGCCTCGATCTGCTTCCGGCTCATGCCGAGGATGGAGCCGTTCACATAGACGTTCTCACGTCCGGTGAGGAGGGGGTTGAAGCCGGCGCCGAGTGCGATGAGGCCGCCCACCCTTCCCCGCAGCTCCACCTGTCCGTGGTCCGGCTTGATGAGGCCGCTGAGCATCTTGAGAATGGTTGTTTTGCCGGCGCCGTTTTTTCCGATGAGGCCGAGGCATTGTCCGCGCCTGACCTGGAAGGAGATGTCCTCGACGGCCCAGAATTCATGAGGCCGCAGCGAGGGCCTGGAGCCTTGCTGTGCGTCCTTCGGGGTGCCCACGGGCTGCCAACCCATGAAGTCATGGATGATGTCCTGGACGCCATAGAAGAGAGACCTCTTCAGGTCGCGGCAGAAGCGCTTGCCGAGATGCCGGCAGTCAACCAGGACATCATCATCAGTGGACACGGGCATGGGGGGTGACGTGGGGAGGGTTCGGGTTACATGCCCATCCGGGCGGTCAGATGGGGCATGGCGGTGCGCATTCCTGAGAGCATCAGGCCGATGACCAGGACGGCGCCTCCGGCGACCAAGAGAACGTCAGGGATTCCTGAGGGCTGGCCATGGAACACCCAGTCACGCGTGGAAAGGATGACCGGGGTGACGGGGTTCCAGGCCATGAATTCGGCGAAGGCCCCCGTTTTAGGGGGCGGATAAACGACGGGGGCCAGGTAGATGGCCACGGAAAAGAACAGCACAAGCCCCTGCTGGACGTCGGCATACAAGGCGCTGAGCGGCAGAAGAAGCAGGGCGACGGCAAAGCCCAGGAGCACGCTGGTCGCGACGGCGAGGGGGACGAGCGCCAGGGTGGTCTGAAGGGAGGCGCCGTAGTAGATGAAAACTGCGCTGGCGACCAGGATGTAGAGCACGCTGTCAAAAAGGGCGCGGAGCGGGGCGACGGCCAGGAATGCGCCGAGCGGGATCTTCAGCTTGGAAAAGACGGGCTTGGAGAGCTGGAAGATCTGGAGGGGCAGCACGGCGGCCCGGTTGAAGCTGCTCCAGAGGATGGTGCCCACCAGCACGAAGAGGGGGTAGGGGATGTCCGGATCGGAAAAGGCGACGACGCGGGAGCGGTTCAGGATGATCCAGACCACGGTGGTGGCCAGGGGGGGCAGGAACAGCCATACATAGCCCAGCAGGCTGCCCCGGAAGGTGGCCTTGAGGTCACGGCAGAAGAGGATCCAGGTCATCTCGCGGTGAGTCCAGAGGTCCTGAAAGGCCAGCAGCAGCGAGCCCAGGGGGCTGCTTGAGCCTGGTCCGCTTTGATAGCGGGTGATTCGCACGGGCTTGGTCGGGTCGGTCATGAGCGTGCCGGGTGAAGGGTGGCTGAAGCCAGGATCTGCCGCGTCAGATGCTCCACGCAGTCCTGAATGCTGGATTCGCCGGTGCGGAGGATGATTTCGGGAGCCTGAGGCTCTTCATAAGGTGAGTCGATGCCGGTGAATCCGCGGATTTCCCCGGTCCGTGCCTTGCGGTAGAGCCCCTTGGGGTCGCGTTGCTCGCAGATGTCCAGCGGTGCGCTGACATGAACCTCCATGAAGGTCACGCCATCCGCAGCGCAGGATTCCCTGACGCGCTGCCGGTCGGCGGAAAAAGGGGAGATGAGAGAGCAGATCACGATGACGCCCGCCTGGGCCATCAGCTTGGCGACCTCGCCGGTGCGGCGGATGTTTTCCGACCTGTCCTCGGCGCTGAATCCAAGATCCTTGCAGAGGCCGTGGCGGAGGTTGTCGCCATCCAGGATGTAGGAGGGGCGGCCGGATTCGTGAAGCCGTGCATCAAGTCCGACGGCCATGGTGGATTTGCCGGAGCCGGACAGTCCGGTGAGCCAGACAACCAGTCCGCGCTGGCCGAGGAGGTGGGAGCGCATCTGGTCCGACACGCGCGTCATCGTCCAGGACAGGTTGCCTGACACAGGGGAGGTGTTCATGATTCAGGGTATTGCAGAAGCAGGCGGGGGCATGCTGCCGCCATTGGTCGCGTCTGAGACGCGGCCTTGTGCTGAAGGATTTTTGTTTGGAATGCCGCGCATGGGGGATGCGGCCGGGGCTTGTCAGAGGAGGTTTTCCAGCAGCCGGCTGGAAAGGACGGCATCCAGCTTCCTGTGAAGGGAGGCGGCTGCCTTGAGGCGCTTGCGGATCAGCTGGACGTCCGGCGTGGAGGCCCTGCGGTCGTCGGATGCGGATGGTGTTCCGGCATGAAGCGTCCGGCCGATCTGGTCTCCTGCCGAGGAAAGCTTCTTGCGGATGCCGGGCAGGAGGCCGTCCCGGACGATCACCCGGAAGGCGGTCTCGGCCTCATAGAAATGGCGGCGGTCGCCGGACACAGGGACGTGGCGCACGGCATGCCACTGCTCAAGCTGGCGGATGGTCAGGCTGGCGCTGGCCTTGCTGATCTCCAGGTCGGTGGCGATCCGTTCAAGGCTGAGCGGCCCGGGGTGGAGGTAGAGAAGGGCGTACATCCTGCCGATCAACCTGCCCAGGCCGAAGGCATGGGTGGTGTTGCCGCTGGCCTCGATGAAGCGGTGCAGCTCCTTCTCCCAGGTGGAGGGCTGTGTCTTGCTTCTGGCGGGAGCTGACGGCATCGTTTAGTAAAAACTGAACGATGATGGGCGGCGGAGGGCCGCGATGCAAGCGGCAAATCCTCCACATTCCACATAATAAGGTAGGCCGTCGGCGTCCCGGCGGTTGCATGGACGCCGCGCCTGCGCTTTGTCGGCGTGCATGCCCCAGAACCCCACGGAACCGGAATTTGACGAGTTTGCCTCCGACTACCAGGCCGCCCTGCAGAAGGGCCTGCGCCTGACCGGGGAGGACTCGGCCTACTACGCCTCGGGGCGCTGCGGCTGGACGGCGGCCAGGGTCTGCGCCGAAGCAATGAAGGTGGAGCGTGTGCTCGACTTCGGCTGCGGCACGGGGACCGCCACGCGCTTCCTGCTCGGGGCGTTTCCAGGTTGCCGGGTCGTCGGCACCGATCCGTCGGAGGCCAGCCTTGAGGTTGCACGCCGGGATCATGCCGGGCTTGCCGCCGAGTTCATCGTGCCGCGGGACCTGCCGCGGGCAGGGGCGGTTGACCTGGCCTATTGCAACGGTGTTTTTCATCACATCCCGCCGGCGGAAAGGCCCGGCGCCGTGAAGTCGGTCTTCGAGGCGCTGAGGCCCGGGGGCTGGTTTGCGCTCTGGGAGAACAATCCCTGGAATCCGATGGTCTGGTACGTGATGAGCCGGGTGCCCTTTGACAAGGACGCCATCATGCTCTGGCCGGGCGAGACCGAGGGCCTGCTCACGGGGGCCGGCTTCGAGCTGGTTATGACACGGTTTTGGTTCGTCTTCCCGGGCTTCCTTGCGGCCCTGCGTCCCCTGGAGCCGCTGCTTTCTCCCTGGCCGCTGGGCGGGCAGTATGTCGTGCTGGCACGCAAGCCGCTCTGACAGGCCGACGCTGCGATGGAGCCCGGTGCCGGTTGACTCATCCCTTCCCGGCGGCATTCTGCAACCCTTCCGAAATCTTCCCCTGCATGATCTCCCTGCGTTTCACGGCGTCCGTCATCCTTGGCCTTGGTGCCATTGCCTCCAGCCTCCTTCCCGGCCAGGAGCCCGGCCAGGTGACGGACTTCGCCTCCCTCGAAAAACTGGCGGCCCAGCTTGCCCTGAAGCCCTACAAGGCGCCGTCGCAGAAGCTGGATCCGTTTTTTGAGGAGCTGAAGTATGACGGGCACAGGCAGATCCGCTTCCGACGGGACAAGGCGCTCTTTGCGGACCTGGGTGATGTCTACCGGGTTGAGTTCTTCCATCCGGGCTGGATGTTCAAGAAGCCCGTCCAGTTCTTCTCCGTCCAGGGGGGCGGCTCGCAGGCTGTCGGGTTTGATCCGAAGCTTTTTGATTATGGCGAACTGAAGCTGCCGGAGAAGTTTGCCCCTCCTTCCGGTTATGCCGGGTTCCGCATCCTGGCGCCTGACGCCATGCTGAAGAAGCCGTTTGAGTTCATGGTGTTCATGGGGGCTAGCTACTACCGGGCCGTCACCACGGAGCTTGGCTACGGCATCAGCGCGCGCGGCGTGGCGGTGAACACGATCGGCGGCAGGCCTGAGGAGTTTCCTGACTTCACCCACTTCTGGCTGGTGCCGCCGAAGCCCGGGGACAAGTTTTTCAGGATCCTGGCGCTGCTTGACGGCCCCAGCATCACGGGGGCCTACCAGTTTGATGTCATGCCCGGCAGGTCCACCGAGACGCTGGTGAAGGCGACGCTGCATCTGCGGCAGAAGGTGGAGATGCTGGGCATCGCGCCGTTTTCCAGCATGTTCTGGTTCGGGGAGAACAGCCATCCCAAGCCCTATGACTTCCGGCCCGAGGTGCATGACAGCGACGGCCTGCAGATCGAGATTGAAGGCGGGCCCTCGATCTGGCGTCCGCTTGATGTGAGCCGTGACCTGCGCCTGAGCATCCTGGAAACGGACCGCCTGAAGGGCTTCGGCCTTGCCGAGCGGGATCGTGACTTCAAGAACTTCCAGGACCTGGAGGCCGTGTATCATCGGCGGCCGGCGGTGTGGGTCGAGCCCCGGGCCGGCTTTGGAAAAGGCAGCGTGGTGCTGGTGGAGCTGTCGACGGGGGAGGAGACCTGGGACAACATCGTGGCGATGTGGAAGCCGGCGGTGCTGGCGGCGTCACCTCAGGAGGCCATGAAGTTTGAATACCGGCTGGTGTGGCTGGAGGAGCATCTTCCGGGCACGCTCGCCAAGGTCACCGCGACCCGTCGCGGCTTTGTGATGGACAGCGACGACCATCTCTATGTGATCGACTTCAGCCAGGGCATGATTCCGTCCGGCAGACCGGAGGGCTGGGCGCCGGACATGGATGTGATCATCAGCAGCGGGGAGGCGAAGGTGCTCGACAAGCGGGTCATGAGGAACGGTGAAACCGGCGGCTGGCGCGCCTTTTTCAAGCTGGACGTGCCTGAGAAGACGAACCTGGTCGAGATGACCTGCGACCTCAAGGATGGCGAGAAGGCGTTCTCCGAGCGCTGGATGTACCAGTGGCGCCGGTGAACGGACCGCGGCCAGGCCCCGCAGGATTTCATTCCAGTTCCGGCGGCACATTGCCGTAGGTCCAGGGGCCGCTGAAGGGTGGTGATCGAGGGGGCTCGGGGACCGGTCCGGGCTTCAGTTCACGCGCCAGGGTGATGCCGGTGTCGGCAAAGGTGCGGCCCGCCGTGATGACCAGGTTGGAATAGGCGGTCAGGCGTGTTTCGTAACCGCCTCCCCCCGGGCCGAAGGCCTCCTCCGTGGGGACATAACCCACAATGCCGTTGGCGAGTTCGACGGGGAAGGTGAAGGGGAAGGGGCTGCCCTTTTTGATGTCGAGGCCGAACTGGCAGAAATACTCCGCCGGATTGCTGACGAAGGCGGCGGGGCCGACCTGGATGACCTGGACCTCGGCCTCCACTTCAGGGGTGACCTTGCAGAGGTGGTCGAGCATGAGGATTTCCTTGGCGAACAGGTATTCGGTGGTGTCGCCAGCGGGTTTGCCCCTCTTCACGACCTCGTGGCTGCGCTGGACGCGTGTTGCAGAAGGTTTGCGGCGCGGGATGGAGAGGACTTTCTGCCTTGAGTCGAGGATGGCTTCACCGGTGCGTGGCATGGAGAGCAGGACGCGCACGGCTTCGGCACCGACACGGCCTCCGACCTGCCTGGCCCAGTCTTCAGGAGCCGGGCTGCGCCAGGGGCTGAGGTTGTCGACCTGGGTGACGTCACCGCAGGCCCCCTGCATGAAGATGACCGGGGCACGGGTGTCGAGCGCGCCCTGGATGGTTTTTTCCAGGTAATGAATCCAGTTGGCGGAGATGCCGCCGGGGTTGGTGGTGGCATGGCAGGCGTAGTTGACGATGGTGCCCAGGAGCCTGCCTTCCAGGTCCCAGGCACCGATGACACCGACCTGGGGGTCGATGGGGCCGGCGTACTCCAGGATGTCGGGGTTGCCGGGACGTGGGTGGCTCCAGCTCCGGCCGTTTTTCATGCGCAGCCGACGATTGAAGGCCACCTTGTCCTCGTGGCCGAAGCCAAAGCCGAGCTGGGCTGGTCTGCGTGCCATGCGGGCGGCGCGCAGCCCGGCGACGATTTCCTGGGTCACACGGGTCAGGAAGCCTGGGTCAGCGCAGGAGCTTTCCTCATAGGCGAGCTTTTTCACCAGGTCGGAGGCGCTGTCGAACTCACCCGGCATGACCATGCCCACAGGGCCCGAGGAGTGTGAGTGTGAGGCGCCGATCATCACGGCTTCTCCTGGGATTTGGAATTCCTTCTGAATGGCTGCACGGGCGTCGAGGACAATTTTTCGTGGCACCACCAGCGTGTCCAGGCCGACCAGGACAACGCTGCGCCTGCCATCATCGAAGAGCGCCACCCGGACCTTGCAGGCGTCGTGGAAGCGCAGGTGGTAGCTTTTGCCATAACCACCCGGCTGCTCCATGCCAATGTCCGGGGTGATGTCGCGTTCCGCAAAGCCTGCCTGGAGAGTGGAAGAGGGTGGCTGGAGCGGCTGGGCGGGCAGGAGGACGGGAAGGCTCAGGAGGATAAGCAGGGCGCGGGGCATGTCCAGATTACGGCCTGTGCGCCCTTGGGCTTGCCAGGGAAGGCAAGGACGGGTTGCACGGATGGTGCGCCACGGTAAAGCAGGGAGGATGACCGTTCTGCATTCCCTGGAGGAGCTCTCCAAACTGCCTGGGCCCGTGGCGCTTGCCATCGGGGTCTTTGACGGACTGCATCTCGGGCATCAGGAGGTGATCCGGGCGGCGCTGGAGCATGCGCATCAGCATCAGGGCACGGCGGTGGTCATGAGCTTTGAACCGCATCCGCTGACCATCCTGCGGCCGGGAGCCGTGCCGCCAAGGCTCTGTGGTCCGGCCTACCGCCGGCTGCTGCTGGAACGCCTGGGCGTTGGCTGCATGCTGCTTTGCCCGTTTGATGAAAACACGGCGACCACCCCTGCGGAGATGTTTCTCGAAACCTTGACGCGTGACTGTCGTCCGCTCGGATGCATTTCCGTGGGCTATGGCTGGACTTTCGGCAGAAACCGGGGAGGGGACATCCACATGCTCATGGCGCATGGAGAGCGGGATGGGTTCGCCGTCTATGGAGTGCCGCCGGTCCGTGTGGACGGCCAGGTGGTCAGCAGCACCCTGATCCGTGATGCCGTTTCCGCTGGCGAACTGGGCCGTGCGAACCGCCTGCTGGGGCGTGATTATGCCTTGTATGGAGAAGTGCTTCCCGGGCGTCGGCTCGCCCGTCAGCTTGGATTTCCAACGGCAAACGTGCGTCCTGAGGCGGAACTGCTGCCACCCTATGGCGTGTATGGAGTGCAGGTCGAGGTGGATGGGCAGGCCTGGGCGGGGGTCGCCAACCTTGGGGTTCGTCCGACAGTCGAGACGGGTGAGGCCGCGCCTTCCCTGGAGGTGCATTTGTTCGACTGGAGCGGCGACTTGTATGGACGAAGCCTTGAGGTTAGGCTGGGGGATTTCATCCGGCCGGAACAGAAGTTTCCGGGTGTCGAGGCGCTGAAAAAGCAGGTCGAGGCGGATGTCATCCTGGCGCGCGGGCTTGCCGAGGCCCGGGCGGGCGGCAAGAACGGGTGTTGACGCCGGAGGGGGCACCAGCTACGAAAACGACCACTTTTTCGCCAAATGTCATCTCCCCAGGACTCCCGAATCCTCATTGTGGACTCAGACTCAGACTTTCTGAGCTGGGCCTGCAATCACCTGAAGGCTCCTGGAGTGACGCTGGTCACGGCTGAAAGGGCGGAAGAGGCCCTGGCATCCTATCAAAAGAGCCGGGCGGACCTGGTGCTTGCCGAGGTCAGGATGCCGGGAACCAGCGGCATCGAGCTGCTCAAGCGGCTGAGGATGAGCGATCCGAATGCGATGGTCATCCTGTTCAGCGGCCTGGCCAGCAACAGCAACGTGATCGAGGCGATGCGTCTTGGTGCTTACGATGTGCTCGGCAAGGAGAAGCTGCCCTACGAGCTAAGGACCGTGGTTGAGAGCGCGCTGCGTGCGAACGAATCCCGCCGTGTCACCCGGGCTCAGGCCGCCGAGGTGCCGACGGAGACCATCCAGGAGACCATCATCGGCCGGTCGGCGCCCATGCAGGAGGTCTTCAAGATGATCGGAAGGGTGTCCCGCAGTGATGCGCCGGTGATGATCACCGGGGAAAGCGGCTGCGGCAAGGAGCTGGTCGCCCGGGCGGTCCACAAGTTCAGCCCCAGGACTCAGAAGGAGTTTGTCGGCATCAACATCACCTCCATTCCCGACAATCTGATGGAGAGCGAACTCTTCGGGCACGAAAAGGGCAGCTTCACCGGTGCCGTGAACCAGCGTGTCGGCCGGTTTGAGCAGTGTGATGGCGGCACGCTGTTCCTGGATGAGATCGGCGACATGCCGCTGGCCGTTCAGAGCAAGTTGCTGCGGGTGCTGCAGGAAGGGGAGTTCTGCCGGGTGGGCAGCAACCAGACCTTGAAATGTGATGTCCGCATCCTGGCCGCCACCAACAAGGATCTCGAGGCCGAAGTGGCCAAGGGCACCTTTCGTGAGGACCTCTTCTACAGGCTCAACGTCGTACGCATTCACATTCCGCCGCTGCGTGAACGGAGGGAGGATGTCCGTCTGCTGGCCGAGTTCTTTCTTCAGCGCCAGTCCGCCCGGCGTCGGGGACCGGTCATGAGGTTTACGGAGGACGCCCTCGCCCTGCTTGAGGCCTATGACTGGCCGGGCAACGTACGGGAGCTTGAAAACACCATCCAGCGAGCCTGCGCCCTGGCCAACTCCGACGTGCTGCTGCCTTCGGACATCCCCCTGGGCAGCATTGCCAACAGCCGGTTTACCCATCCCACCAACACGGTGACCCGGATGCGGGACGCCCTGAGCAGCCTGATCAGTGTCGCCCAGACCCAGCCTGACATCGACCTGCTTCCCTGGGTGGAAAAGGAACTCTGCCGGCTGGCCTTGCGTCATTTTGAAGAGGATGCGGACAAGGCTGCCAAGTTTCTGGGCATCAGCAGCGAGCAGGTCCGCTCCCGTGCCGACCAGCATGCCCCGCCTGCCGCCGCCTCACCCGCGAAGAAGTCCGGCGGCAAGAAGACGGCTGCCTGACCGGACCACCTGGGCGATTCAAGGGAGCTCCTTGATGCGGATGTTCCGCCACATCACTTCCTTGCCGACAGCCTCCTTCCTTTTGCCAATCCCATGGACCTGCAGGGCGATCACGCCCTCCCGGGTCAGCTCGTCACTGAAGTCTGCGGCCGGCACTCCGTTGATGAAGGTCCTGATGCTGCTGCCGCTGCATTCAATGCGCGCCTGGTTCCATTCCCCCTGTTTGAAGGCCTTGCGTGCAGCCTCGTTGTTTTTCAGGTCAAACAGCCAGCCGCGCCTGCCTTCATCGTAGACCCCGCCGGTGTAGGCACGGGGGCTGGGGTCGATCTCGTATTGATAGCCGTGCACTCGGTCAGCCGGAAACTTCTTCTTTTTACCGTTGATCTCCACTTCAGTCTCCTGGGTGTAGTAGTTGCTGCGGAACTGGATGCCCGAGTTCATGGAAGGGTCGACCTTGAACTCCAATTCCAGGATGAAATTCCCGTACTTGCGCGAGGTGCAGAGGAAGGAGTTGCCGGTGTCGGGCACCGTTTTCCCGATGATCGCCCCGTTATCGACTCTGTATTCGGCAGTCCCGCTGTGCTGCTCCCAGCCAGTCAGGCTGCTTCCGTCAAAGAGGGCCGAAAAGCCTGACTCACCGGATTCGGCGGCTTGAGACAGGAAAAGGGAGGCCGAGGCACAGGCTGCCAGCAGGTGTTTCACAGGATTCATGACGGGATTAGAACGTCATCAAAAACCTTCATTTCGCCGCTTTTTTGGCGACCTGAGCCCAGGTTTGAGCAAGGAAAAAATATTTAATGCAGTTTCTAACAAAAGAGCTTCTTTGGAGTTTAACCCCCCAATGTTATCCAACCCGTTTTTTGCGGCCCTGGCCGCTTTCCTTGGTGGCTGTCGCCTGCGCGGCAGCCTCTTGTTTTGGCTTGCCTGTGCAGGGAGCCTGACGGCCCAGATTTCGAGTGTTGAAAACCTCCAGCTGCTGCTCAGCCAGACCACCAAGCCTGCGGCCGTCGACCCGCAGGTCCAGCAGGCCAGGGTAAGCGCAAACCCGAACGTCTTCTATGCTGCGCCCGGTCCCTGGGGCAAGCTTCGCTGCGCCTACATCTATCTGGAGGCCCCCAAGACGCTGGTGGACAGCTTTCCGCTTCCTAACACTCAGCCAAGATGGGTTTTCCCCGAGTCGTCGCTTCCCCAGCTTGGGGAGTTTCTGAAGGATGCCGGGCTGTCGCAGGCGATGGTGGATGCGCTGCTCGACCCCAAGACCATCGTGAAATCCGATGGCATGGTCTATCTCTACCCCCGGCCGCCCGACCTGGAGGCCATCCCCCCCCCGACCCGGGCTGTCATCTACACGGAGCTTGCCAAGTATCCACCCAATGAATTTCACATGGATCCCGTGCTGATCATCGGCAAGGACGTGAAGGAGTGGTATCGGACGAGCAAGCTCCGGCCCGACATCGTGGCCCTCATTGAAAAGATGTCCTACAAGCGTGGTGAGACCATCGCCTTCAGCGACATTCCCGTGCTCCTCGGCTACGCCCAGGGTGAGGCGGAGGCGAGGTCGATCTTCAAGGCGATGACGCGCACCCGCGGCATCATGGTCAAGATCGAGGCCGATCATAACACCAATGTGGAGGAGGTGGTGAACTACTGGACCCTGGGGATCGGCCTGCGGCGCAAGGACGTCGAGCCTCTTCTTCAGTCCATCATCGACACGGATGGCATCGAGGCCCTGCCTCTTTCCCACATGCTGCCAGCCCTGGTTCGCAAGCTTGTCTACACCTACCCGGGCATTGACCTGGCGAAAAACGGCCTGCTGCCCGACTGTCACTGGACGAGCCTGAATTTCTTCAATTACGATCCCCATGAATACCTGCTCGACTCCAGGCTGGCGACAAGCGCCGTACTGGAGCGTTTTGAGCCGGTGAGCCCGCCCTACAAGTATGGAGACGTCTTGTTTTTTCTGAGCAAGGACACGGGGGACGCCTACCACTCCTGCGTCTATCTGGCTGACGGCTTGGTCTTCACCAAGAACGGCCGCAACCTTCTTTCCCCCTGGCTCATCATGAAGCAGGAGGATGTGGAGAAGGTTTATCTGTACCGTGGCGATGGCCGCGTTCAGGCGTTCAGGCTGAAGCCGACGGAACCTTAAGCCTGAAGTTCGGCGATCACTTCAACCTCGATCAGGGCGCCCAGGGGCAGCCCTGCCACGGCGACGGTGGAACGGGCGGGCTTGTGGCCCTGGAAGGCTTCTTCATAGATCGGGTTCACCTTGGGGAAGTCAGCCATGCTGGTGAGGAACACAGTGGCTTTCACGACATGGTTCATGTCGAGGTTTTGAGCCGTCAGGAGCGCCCTGATGTTGCCCAGCACCTGCCGAGCCTGCCCTTCGACGTCGGCAGCCTCGATTTTGCCAGTGGAGGGATTGATGGGGATCTGGCCTGAACAGAAGAGTAGGCCGCCGCAGCGTACGGCCTGGGAGTAGGGGCCGACGGCAGCCGGGACGTTGGGGGTGTTGTTGACGAGTTCCATGACGCCCAGGTTTTGGGCCGGAGGCATGGCTGCGTCAAGCTGCGGTCGGATTTTCTGCGTCAATTGGCGGCTTCGATGAAGCTGAGGAGGTCTGCCATGTCCTGAACGCTGAGGCCGCCTTCCAAACCCTCGGGCATGAGGCTCTGGCCGCTGGAACTGCTGCCCAGGATCTGGGCGCGCTGGAGGGTGACCTGGGCGCCTCCCATCATCTTCAGGGTCATGCTGCTGGCGTCATCCGCCGTGATGATGCCCAGGATGGTCTGGCCCTCCCGGGTGTTCACCTGATAGGCGATGTATTGGGAGGCGACCTCCTTGTGCGGCTGCAGGATGGCGGTGAGCAGGGCTTCACGTCCCTTGGTTTTTACGGTGGTCAGGCCGGGCCCGACTTCAATGCCCAGCCCGTTCGCCTGGTGGCAGGCCATGCAGCGGGAGATGTAATGATTCTGGCCGGCCTTGGCGTCACCCTTCATGCCGACGGCTGGGGAAAAGGTTTTCACCACCTCTTCGCGGGACGGAGGAATGACGGACTTGAGGACGGTGACGGCACGTTTGGCGATGCTGGCGTTCTTATGGTTGGCCAGGGCCTGGACCTGGGAGGCGGCAAGCTCCTTCGGTTCGGGGCCCGTCCCTGCGCTGATGGCCTCCAGAAGGGCCGTCGCGCCGTCATCGCGGGAAAGCAGCACCGTCAGAGCCGTCTCGCGGGCCTTGGGCTTCAGTGCCGTCCAGGCAGCCAGCACCGGCATGGCGGCGGACTTGCCAAGCAGCTGGTTCAGGGCCTTCACTGAGGCGGTCTGGAGCTTTTCAGCCTGTTCTTTCTCCAGCCCTTCCAGGAGTGCTGCCTCAGCCTGGTCCTTGCCTGCAAGGGCGAGCAGTTCGATGGACTGAAGTCGTGCAGATTCAGGCTCCGCATTGTTCCGTGCCGTGGCGGCGGCCTGGGTGAAGACGGCGGCAAGCCTGCCCCCTTTGTCCATTTTGGTAATCGAGCCGCCGCTCTGGCGGAGGCCGTCGGCCAGGGCCTTGAGGCCGTCCCGGCGCATGGCTGCGGCGGTGCCGGGATCGGCGAGCCACTGGATGGCGCTTTCCACGGCTGCCGGCCTTTTCTGGCGGCCGATCATGGACAGCAGGGATTCGGCGAGCGCGGGCGTCAGGGGCTTGTCGTGCTTTTGGTTAAGCGATTCCAGAAGCGGAAGCGGGTCGGTGCCCCCGCTGTTGAGCAGGGCCGCGACGATGAGGGGGCTCTCGGCCGAGGCTGCCAGGAGGCTGGCCTGACGCGCTTCAGGCGTTGTGCCGGCGATGCCGGGGAGCCCGTCAAAGAACCTGCGGAGGAGCATGGCATAGGTGAAGCGGACGCGCGGGGAGGCGTCCGAGCCGAGGGCGTTGACGGCGGTGGTGATCCGGGGTTCCCGGGGCAGCAGCAGGCCGAGCTGGACGGCCTTTTCCCTGACCTGGGCGTCCGGGTTTTTCAGCGCGAGCTCGACGTCGCCGACGTCCAGGTCCTTGAGGGAGGCGAGGGTGTTGAGGACATGAAGGGTCTCCAGGCTGGAGGCGGGGCGGGACAGGCTCTCCTTCAGCAGGGGGACGGCCGATTTGTCCTGCTTCTCATAAAGCAGGCGCTGGGCGGTGTCACGGTGCCAGCCGTTCGGGTGACCGAGGGCCTTGACGAGCTCCTCGACGCCAGCGGAGGCGAGCGTGACCTTGCGACCTTTGCGCGGCGCTCCGCCGTCGGGCAGGATGCGCCAGATGCGGCCCCGATCGTTGCCGCTGTTCAGGTCAATGTGCTTCTTGATCTCGTCCGGGATGCTCCAGGGATGCTCGATGACCTCGCGGTACATGTCGCAGACATGGAGGCAGCCGTCGGGGGCGTTGGCGAAGTTGACGACACGGACCCAGGTGTCCTTGCTGGCGGCGAATTCGAAGCCGCGTTCATCGGCCGGCCGCTCGCCCTCCAGGTTGATGCCGTCCCTGGCATAACGAATGATTTTGCGATGGATGAGCTGGCCGCCGGCGTCGCCGCTGAAGCTGTTGTTCACAAACTCCGGCCCGTAGGCGTCGCCCCGGTAGATCGTGGTGCCGGTGGCGCCGGTGAAGTAGCCGCTGACACGGCCTCCGCCCTCGACGGCGCCCTTGACGACTCCGGCGATGCGCCACCGGGTGCGGATGATGCGCCAGGGCTCGTCCGGGCTGATGCGGAAGACCTCGGCGGCTCCGCCGTCCACGGCGATGCTGCGACGGCTTGGCGGCATGTCAAAGTAGGGGCTGCGCGGGGCCAGTCGGTCGTCATAGAGCCAGTACTGCAGGTGGTCGGAGTTCGAGCAGCCGAACTTGCGGCCGTAGTTGTCGAAGCTCATGCCATATTGTGCGCCGCCGGACTCGAGGCCGAACTCGTGGGTGAGCGGGTCGAACCAGAAGTCACGCCCGCCGAGCTCCTGTTCCGGAAGTTCCGGACGCCTGAGGCATTTGATGACGCCGCGGTTGCCGCCTCCGGCGAGGACATGGATGCGGTTGTCCTGGCCCCACTGGAAGCTGTTCATCAGGCCCTGGACGTTGAGGATCTTCAGGCCGGTGCCAAAGCCGGTGTAGACTTTTTCGCGCACCTCCGCCCTGCCGTCGCCGTCCTTGTCCTCAAAGCGCCAGATGTCGGGCGTGGCGCCGACATAGAGGCCGCCGTTGGCCCAGATCAGCCCGGTGGGCCAGGGCAGGTCGTCGGCAAAGACGCGTGAGGTTTCGTAGAAGCCGTCGCCGTCCTGGTCCTCGAGCACGGAGATGCGGCCGAGATGGGGCGTGACGTCGCGCATCTCCGAATAGTCGATCATTTCGCAGGCAAACATGCGGCCCCGTTCGTCAAAGCAGATGGCGATGGGGTCACGCACCTGGGGTTCATGCGCGGCGGCCTCCAGCTTGAAGCCCTTTTTCACCTGCCAGGTGGCCGGGGCGTCCTTCGGTTCCACGGCCGGGTAGCGCGGCAGGTCCCTGGCCGGGTCGACGTTCACGGCGTTCTGGGTTTCTCCATAGGCCTTGGCGTAGGTGGTCTTGGTCTGGATGCCATCCTTGGGGGCCTGTCCGGACATGGGGGCAGGGGAGATCAACAGAAGGACGATGGGCAGGAGAATCAGCACTTTCATGATCAGTTCCCTACCAACGCCAAGCGGCTGCCTGCTTCCAGCCCGGCCCCGGACGGCTTCCGATATTTTTGGCATGGGCACCGGAGGTGGCAAACAGCAGTTGCCTGATCTGTGGGAACTGTGAAATGAATGGGCTGCGTCCACCCTCCATTCCGCATGTCCCTCGGCCAACTGCTCCTCACCGGCGTCCCCGGTCCTGAACTTGACCCCGAAACCGCCGCCCGCTTCAAGAAGCTCCAGCCCGGCGGCTTCATTTTGTTCGGCCGCAACATCAAGTCCCCGGAGCAGCTCCGGAAGCTCATCGACGACCTGCGCGACCTCTCGGACATCGAGCCCTTCATCACCATCGACCAGGAGGGCGGGCGTGTCTCCCGGCTGCGCCTCATTGGCGAGGAACCGCCGAACGCGCAGGCGCTTCGTGACAAGGGGGACCCTGAGCTGATCAAGACGCATGGCAGGCTGACCGGCCGGATTCTCCGCCTGTTCGGCTTCAATCTCGACCTCTGCCCCGTTCTGGACATCAGCTACGACGACCAGGCGGACAATTCCCTGAAGGGCCGCTGCTGGGGGAGGGAACCCCAGCAGGTCATCACCAACGCGGGCATCTTCAACCGTGCCATGCGCAAGGAGGGCGTGCTCTCCTGTGCCAAGCATTTTCCTGGCTATGGCCCGGCGGAGTGCGATCCGCACGAGTTCCTGCCGGTGATTTCCAAGAGCCGCCAGGACATGGAGATGAGCGAGCTGATGCCCTACACGGCCCTGCTGCCGGAGCTCGACAGCGTGATGACCTGCCACAGCAACTACACGGCCTACGATCCCGGCCGGGGCCGCTGGCCGGCGAGCCTCAGCCACAACATCTGCACGAAGTTGCTGCGCGACCAGCTCGGCTTTGAAGGCCTGGCGATGACCGATGACCTGGACATGGGGGCCATCCTCAACGAGGTCACCTTTGAACAGGCCATCCAGGAGGCCGTGCGCGCCGGCAACGACCTGGTGATGATCTGCCACCGCCTGGAGATGGTGGAGCTTGCCCGCCGGCATCTCGAAGGTGTCGAGCACCCCGTGCTGCATGACGCGCTGCTGCGCATTGAGAAGACCAAGAAGCGGCTGGTCAGGCCGGACAAGTTTGACCTGGACCGGTTCGCCGCCATCAACCGTGAAATCTGGGATCTGCGCGTGGCAACCCTGGGTGAGGAAAAGGCCCGCATCCTCAGCGTCGAGGACGGGAAGCGTTCGCCCGTGGAGCTTTATTAGGGCATGGAGCCAGCCCGGCCGCGAGGGCGGCGTGGTGGCATTTTGAGGTCTGCCATGACCGGCCGAGCAGCAGGAGGGCGGCGAGGATGCCCGGGCCTGGCTTCCAGAGAAAACCGGAAAGCACGGCCAGTCCTCCGGCGGCCACGGCCAGCCATGGGCGGCATTGAAGGGACAGCTTCACCCGGGTGAGGGACCTGCCGTCGCCGTGATGTTCGGTCAGGGTCAGGACGGTGGTGCGAAAGGCCGGGAACCGGCCCCAGGCCAGGTCAAAGGGCTGCCAGCCGTCGTCGGTCCAGAGATTGAGCCCGGATTCGCGGCAAAGTCTGTCCTTGAGAGCGGAGAGAAGGGGCTCACGGCCAAGATGGTCCTCGTTCCAGTAAACCTGCCAGGAACGGCAGAGCGTCCAGAAACGCGGTGGACGGGCATGTCTGGCGGACGGGGGGGCTGCAGGCTGACATTCCGGCCTGAGGCCGAATCGTAGGATGCCCGACCAGCGAGCCCAGCCCCGGACGATGGGTTGCAGCCAGTTCAGCAGAAGGAGCTGAAGCTGTTGAAACACGGACAGTGCATGCGGGGCGGCTGGCAGATGGTGCCAGGACACCCATGACGCCAGGAGGAACAAGGCCAGGAAGGGCATCGTGGACCGCCAGCCCAGGGCCGGGAGCGCGATCAGAAACAGCGCGATCCAGGGCAGGCCGTTTGCCCATGCTGGAAGCTGACGACCCTGCTGACCATAGATGCCCTGAAAAAGGCCCGTTCCCTGGGGGCCGTGAAAAATGCGGCCATCCAGCGGCAGGGATGAAGGAGGGTCCTCATAGATGGCTCCCTGCCAGCGGGCGCCTCCCCGGCAGGTGAAGCGCTCGGGATGATCCTTCATCAGCAGGGCTTCGGCATGACCGTAGCCGCGCTGCTGCCTGAGATAGGCCCGGAGGGTGCGTCGCCGATGGTGCCAGACCATGGCGCCAGGTATAAAGCGCAGCCGCCCGCCGGCCTCCCGCAGCCGCCAGCAGACATCCACGTCATCCCCTGCCGTGTGATAGTGAGTGCGGAAGCCGCCGATGGCCTTCAGGCTGGCCTTGCGGATGACGAGGTTGCAGCCGGGCAGGTGCTCGGCTTCGACATCGTTCAGCATGACATGAGTCGGGGAACCCGGGGCGGCGGCGACCACGGCCTCGGTCGCGTTTCGCGGCCTGGGTGGAATGTTCGGCCCGCCGCAGGCCGCCCAGGCTTCGTCATCAAAACCCGCTGCGACATGACACAGCCAGTCCTCCTCGGCGATGCAGTCGTCATCGGTGTAGGCCAGCAGTTCGCCCCGTGCCTCCTCCATGCCCAGGTTGCGGGCGGCGCTTAGTCCGGCATGATCTTGACGGAGATAACGAACTTGAGGAAAAGCCAGGGCGATCCGGCCGATGTCCTCTGTCGAGCCATCGTCAACCAGCAGCACTTCGTAGGCTGAATGGTTCAGCTTTTCCAGGGACTCCAGGCAGGCGGCCAGGGTGGCCGAGCCATTGTAGGTGCAGACGATGACGGAGATGAAGGCTGGCGACCGGTTGCCCTGTCCTGAAGCCCGGGGCGGAACGGGCATCTTCGGCCTGCGATTCCTGTCCACGAGGCCGAAGCTCCATTCCGTGACATCCCTGCCGCCCCGGTGCCATTCATCCGTGTAGGCGAACCACAGCGTGCCCGCGACGGAGGCGTGGCGGCACTCGGCTTCAAACCACGCGAAGGTTTCCTCCAGTTGACCGGCAGATGGCCGGGGGGCGTCGAGCCCGAATTCGGAGATGACCAGCGGCTTGTTGCCTGCGAGGACCTGAAGACGGGCAAGGTAGGCTGCAAACTCCGCCCGTTTTTCGAGGAAAACATTGATGGCCAGAAAGTCGGCGTTGCGGGGGACAAGGTACTCCGTGCTGGGATAGGTGGCGTAACTGAACAGCCGGTCAGGCGCCGCAGCCCTGCCGGTTTCGATCAGTTTCTCCAAAAACCTGCGGACACGTTCCGGGCCCATCCAGCGGGCCAGGTTTTTGTCGATTTCATTGCCGACCAGAAAGGCCGCGACCGCCGGATGCCCGCCCAGCCGACAAGCGGCGTCCCGCACCGCCCGATGAGCCTGCCTGACCAGGCTGCGTTGGCCGAGGAAATCGACATGATCCGTCCAGGCGATGCCGACGATCAGGTTCAGGCCGGTGCGGACGGCTTCGGAAAGCAGGAAATCCGAAGGCGGTTCGTAGAGGCGCACCGAGTCAAAGCCCATCTGCCGGATCTGGTCGAAGTCAGCCCTGAGCCGGGCGTCCTCGGGGAAGGGCTCGCCATGTGAATTGCGGCGGAACGGCCCGTAGCAGACGCCCCGGAGGCTGATTTTACGGCCCTGCTGGCGGAAAAACTTGCCCTCGGCAGCCATGGGCACCCCTGGGGGCACATGGGCGGCGTCGGAGGGCGGGCGGAGGCGCATGATCGGGAAGGCTGCCAGACATGCCGCAGCGGACGGGAACACGCAACTTGCAGAGCATGGGTTGATTTCTGTGACAGTCTCGCCAATCTCGCGGCCCTTCCCCATGATCGACTCCTACAAGGTACTCAGCGGCAGCGCGCATCCCGAGCTGGCCAAACTCATCTGCCAGAACCTCGGCATCAACCTGTGCGCCGCCGAACTCACGACCTTCCCGGACGGGGAAACCTTTGTCCAGATTCAGGAGAACATCCGCGGGCGGGACATCTTCATCGTCCAGCCGACCTGCCCTCCGACCAACCAGAACCTCATGGAACTGCTGATCATGGTGGACGCCGTCCGCCGCGCCAGCGCCGCCCGCATCACCGCCGTGCTGCCCTTCTTTGGTTATGCCCGCCAGGACCGCAAGGACCGTCCGCGGGTGCCGATCACCGCAAAGCTGGTGGCCAACCTGCTGGTCGCCTCAGGCGTCAATCGCGTGCTGACCATGGACCTTCATGCCGGTCAGATTCAGGGCTTCTTCGACATTCCGGTGGATCACCTCTACGCCGGTCCCGTGCTGATCAAGGCCATCAAGGAGCGCAACATCCCCGACCTGGTCGTGGTCTCGCCGGATGTTGGCGGCATCAAGATGACCCATGCCTACGCCAAGGCCCTCAAGGCTCCCATGGCGATCGTGGCCAAGAACCGGGTCAGTGCGGACGAGGTGGAGGCGCTCAATGTCATCGGCGACGTGGCGGGGAAAAATGTCCTGCTGGTTGATGACCTCACCGAGACCGCCGGCACGCTGACCGCAGCCTCGGAACTGCTTCTCAAGCACGGTGCCAGGAACATCTACGCCGGGGTCTCCCACGGTGTCCTGGGCGACAAAGGCAGGGCCCGCATCGCGAAATCGCCCATCATTGAGCTTTTTGCCACGAATTCCGTTCCCCAGGCCCATGGTGAAAAGGTCACCGCCCTGGATATTTCCGGACTTCTGGCCCAGGCAATCCAGCGCATCCACAACGACGAGTCCGTGACCTCGCTCTTCGAGATTTGACCCCGTTGTCAACAACCCTTTGACATCCGGGGGCCGGCGTGTAGTCTCGCGCCCCTTTTCCCCCAATCCTAACTGTTCACCAGAACTCAAGCACCATGGCCAAGATCCTCGACCTCGTCGCCCAACCCCGCACTGTTTCCGGCACCGGTGCTGTCAAGCGCCTGCGTAATTCGGGCAGCACCCCCGCCGTTGTCTATGGCCGCAAGGTGGCTCCGGTGAACGTGCAGGTCGACACCAAGACCTTCACCAAAATCCTTCAGGGCAGCGCCTCCGACAACATCCTGGTCAGCCTGAAGCTGGACAGCGGTGAACAGCTGGCCCTCGTGCAGGAAGTGCAGCATGACCACCTCAAGGGCGGCATCACCCATGTGGACTTCCACGCCATCGCCATGGATGAGGAAATTCACGCCGAGGTGCCCGTTGAAATCGTCGGCGAGGCTCCCGGCCTGAAGTTTGGCGGCCTGGTGGAAGCCATTCATCACACCCTGGAGGTGCGCTGCCTTCCGAAGGATCTTCCTGAGCACATCACCGTTGACGTCTCCGCCCTCGAGCTTGGCAAGGCCATCCATGTGGGTGAAATCAGCTTCCCCGAAGGCGTCCGTCCCAAGCTTGCCGCAGAAGTCGTGGTCGTCATGTGCGAAGAGCCCAAGGTGGAGGCTGAGCCTGAGCCGGCGGCCGCAGCCGCTGCTCCTGCCGCCAAGGCCGCCGCCCCCGCAGCCAAGGCTGCCGCCGCGCCTGCCGCCAAGAAGTAATGTCCTTCAATCGTGCCGCCTGCGGTGTCTGCTGATGCTCCATCCAAGCCAGATGCAGGAGGCGGCGTGATTCCGAAGCTGATCGTCGGCCTGGGCAACCCTGGAATCGATTATCGCGACACCCGCCATAACATCGGATTCATGGTCCTCGACGAACTCGCCCGCCGCCTTGGCACCTCCTTCAATGAGGAGAAGCGCTGGCATGGCCTGGTGGCTAAGTTCGCCGGCGGCTGGCTGCTGAAGCCTCAGACCTTCATGAATGACTCAGGGCGCAGCGTGCGTCAGGTCTCCCAGTTTTACAAGGTGTCCCCCGGCGAAGTGCTTGCCGTCTACGACGATGTGGACCTGCCCCTGGGAAAGCTGCGGCTCAGACTTTCCGGCTCCGCCGGCGGGCATAACGGCATGAAGTCCATGATCAGCGACCTGGGCACTGCGGCATTTCCCCGTTTGAAGCTGGGCATTGCCACGGATTCAGGACGGCCTGCCGGCGACCGGCTTGTCGGTCATGTGCTTGGCAGGTTCCGCGATGAAGAACGGCCCACCCTTGACCTGGTCATCCAGGCGGCCGCCGATGCCATCATCAGCGCCTTGCAATCCGGCCTTGATGCTGCGATGAACCGATTCAACCGAACCACCCTCTCCGTTTAAAGCCCCCAACACCCGCACCTCAATGAAACGCAACTACGAAGCCCTGATCGTCCTCGACCTTAAAGGCAAGGAAGAAAACGTCGAAACCCTCGTCTCCAACATCGGCAAAGATTTTGAAAAGGCGGGCGCGAAGCTGGAGCAGATCGACCAGCTCGGCAAACGTGACTTCCCTTACAGCCCCCGCCATGTCACCAGCGGCTACTTTGTGAAGTACCATCTCAATGCCGACAATGACGCCCTGAACGCCGCCCGTGCGAAGCTGAAGCTCAACGACAGCGTCTATCAGCAGTATTATCAGCGCTCCTGATTTCGACTTTTTCCTGATTCAGGCTCCGGGGTGTTTCCGCCCCGGAGCCTTTTTCATTGAACAGGGATCTCATCCGAGGCCTCCTTGGCAGCATCTGCGCTTTCGAATCGCCAGCATGCCGAGAACGGACAGTGCGGCGGTGGTTGGCAGAACCACCCAGGCTGGAGGCGTCCAGAGGCTTGCAGGGCGTGGGATGCTCAACGGAGGGGAGGTGTCCCCTCCAAGAAGAAACACGGACTTGGCCTCGCCACGGTCCGTCAGGCGCCAGAGAAGCACGTCATTGCGGTTTCCTCTGGCGACGCCAAAGGCGATTTCAGGGCTGTCGGGCCGCCATTGCCAGGAGGCGACAAGCATTCGATGCTGCTCACCGTCAGGCGGGGGAATCAGCGAGGCGGGGATGGTGTCGTCCCAGCCGTCCACAGCTTCCAGCTTCAGGGGCGCGAGCTGGGCGAAAGGCGTGGCTTTGCCGTCATGGAGGACCAGGAGGGCGTTTCGCAGGGCCTTTTCAGCCGCAGCTTCATCAGGCACCAGGGGATTGGAGAGATAGTCGACCGCCAGCCTCAGGGAGACTGCGCGGTCCGGGGCCTGAACGGCAAGCCTGGCAACAATGAACTCCGAGCCATGGCCCTGGCTGCTGGAGGGGTGAGCCAGAAGGCCAAGGCAGCAAAGCAGCAGGGGGAACATGATTGTTCCCCCTGCGGTTGATGAGTCCTGTCTGTTCGGATGAAGGTTCACTTCCTGTTCCACTTCAGCACACGACCCCACTGGTTCCATTCGGTTTCAAGAATGTTGCCGTCATTGTCAAAGCTGATGCCGTGAGGGCTGGTGACGATGCCCTGCTGCCAGTCCTTCGGGGGGATGCCCGGAGTATTGGTGGTGCTGGGATTGGTGCCGCATTCGGCGACCATCTTTCCCTCCTTGTCCCAGACCGAGACGCGTCCGGCGATTTCAGCGATGCAGACGAGGTCGCCATGGAAGGAGGCGGAGGAGGGGTTTCGGAGGTCGGTGGCGATCACGCCGAGCAGGTTGCCTTCGAGGTCGGTGTGCAGGATGCGCTTGTTGCCGCGGTCGCAGCAGAAGACCCGGGCGGGCTCAAAGCGGCGGTCGATGAAGACCTTGTGGGTGTTGGCGAACTTGTAGGGCTCGTCGGGGCCTCCAAAGACCTTTTTAAAGCGGCCTTCGCGGCTGAAGATGAAGACGTGGCTGCGCCCGTAGCCGTCGACGACGTAAATGTCACCGTTGGGGGCGACGTCGCAGTTGGTGAGCTTGAGGCCGCCGGCGGCATTGACGCCCTTTTCCTTGGGGATGACCTTTTCCGTGCCGTCGGCCAGGGTGAGGACGATTTCCTTGCCATTGTCGGACTTTTTCACGCCGGCGGCGATCGGTGTGGTTTTAGGGCGGCCTTTGCCATCCTTGTCACCCGTGGCCTTGGAAACGGTGACATAGTCACGCTGGGCGGCGGGAAAGGCGGAGGTGGGGATCTCCATGACAACCTGTCCGTCGAGCTTCGCCTTGATGACACGGGCCTCCTTGAGGACGGCGCCGAACAGGTATTCGCCATCGCCATCCTTGCGCACGACGAAGCCGTGCAGGGAGTCCGGCAGCTTCAGGGTTTTGATGTACCTGCCGTCCGGTCCATAGACCTGGATGCCGGCGTCGGCCTCCTGGACGCTGACATAGATGTTGCCGGCGGAGTCCACGGCGATTTCTCCATGGCCGTTGCCGATCGTTTCCCTGCCGGGCGGTGGCTTGATGAAACCGGGTGCCAGTTCGTAGGCCGGTTCGGCTGCGGAATATCCGGCGAGCATGAGGCCGGAAAGGAGAAGGAGATGTTTGAGCTGCATGGGTGGGTGATTTCAAACGATGGCGCCATGCCGAGTCAATCACACGGGCATGAGGAATCCTGACTCCAGATTGGCGTGATCATGCTCAGGCAAGGAAAAAGGCGCGCCCTGATGCGGGGCGCGCCTTGGGAGTGGAAGGGCTGTTGGAAAGTTCAGGCTTCGAGCAGCTTCGACTGAAGCCGGTCCACCATGGTGCGAAACTCAGCGGTTTGGTTCATGCGCTGGCTGATGACCTTGCAGGCATGGATGACGGTGCCATGGTCGCGTCCGCCAAACTCCTCGCCGATTTGAATCAATGGCAGCTTCACCATGTGACGGGTGAGGTACATGGCGACCTGCCGGGCTTCGGCGATGTTTTTCGGGCGTCGGGGGCCGGTGAGGTCGCTGACACGGAGGTCGTATTCCGTGGCCACGGCCCTTTGAACCCGGTCGACGGTGATGGACTTGGCCGGCTCCTCGTCGATGACGTCATGGAGGAGCTGGGAGAGGGCGGTTTCACTGGCGATGCCGCCTTCGAGGGAGACATGGGCGGCGACGCGCATCAGGGCGCCTTCGAGGCGGCGGATGTTGGTGCGGATGCGCTGGGCGATGAACTCCAGGATCCAGGGCTCCAGGGTGACGTTGAAGTCGTGCATCTTGCGGCGCAGGATGGCCACGCGGGTTTCGAAGTCCGGAACCTGGATCTGGGTGGTCAGGCCCCACTCAAAACGGGAGACCAGACGGCTTTCCAGGTCCTTGATCTCACCGGGCGGGCGGTCGCTGGCGAGCACGATCTGCTTCTGGCTGTTGAAAAGTTCGTTGAAGGTGTGGAAGAATTCCTCCTGCGTGCTGTCCTTGCCGGCGAAGAACTGCACGTCGTCAATCAGCAGGACGTCCACTTTGCGGTATTTCTGGCGGAACTGGCTGAAGGTCTGCTTTTTGATCGCCTCCACATACTCGTTGGTGAACTGCTCCGAGGTCACATAGCGGACGACGGCGCGTTTTTTCCGCATCAGCACCTCCTGCCCGATGGCCTGCATGAGGTGGGTCTTGCCGAGGCCGGTGGGGCCGTGGAAGAACAGCGGGTTGTAAATCCGTCCCGGCTTTTCGGCGACGGCCTTGGCGACGGCGGCGGAGTAGCTGCAGTTGTTGCCCACGACGAAGCTGTCGAAATTGAACTTGGCGTTCAGGCCGGCGTCGGCGAAGGAGCGGATGCTCAGGCTGTCGTCGCTGACATGAGGGCTGGCGCGTTCTTCCGGAGTGTTGCGCGTCAGGAGGGCACGGGCGGCCCGCTTTTCCAGGGAGGCGTTTGCCGGCAGCGGGCGCAGGGGTTCGCTGGCGATTTCGTACTCAATGGTGGCGGCGGCTCCCAGGACTTCGGCCACGGCGTCCGCGAAGGTTCCGGAAAAGTTGCTTTCGATCCAGACCTGGTGGATCGGATTCGGCACATGCACGACGACCCTCAGGTCATCCGTGATGCTTGCCGTGGTTCCTGAGAAGCAGCGGGTGTAGTTGTCGCGTCCAAGCTTCCTCAGAAGGATGGCGCAGACCTGCTCCCAGGGAGAGGGCAGCACGGCAAGAGACGGTGTCGAACTTTCGAGGACGCTGGCTTCTGGAGTGGGTGAGGGCTGAAGGTGTTCATGGGCGGTCTCCATAGTGCAGAGGTTGGTGCTGGGCTGCTCGGTTGATGCGTTTCGGGAGGTGACAAATTCGGCGCTGATTCGGGAGAAGCAGCGCCGTGTCGTTTTTTAAAATTAACGACGTTTGTTTATGGCGGAACCGACACGATTCAAAGCAAAACTTGCGGCTCTTTTAAAAGAGTTGGGAAACATGGCCCGTGTTCCACGAAGTTTTTAACCTTTGGACATGCGAAGCATTGCCAACAACTCTGTGCAGAGAAGGTGAAAGGCTTGTGAAAAGGATGTGAAGAGCTGTGCGTAACGATGGTTTGGCACGTTTTTTGAAGGCCTGGTCCGTGATGCATGGGGCTGACGAAATTCATGCCTGGGCCGCAAGGATCATCCGGGGGCCATGTTCGCCAAAATAGGCGATGTGACGTTGTTGGGCGCATGGCACACTTCCCGCGTCAACCTTCATCCCCATGAGCACCAAGACCGACTCCTCGAAACCGCTGAGCAAGAACCCGCACCTGATCAAGTGGGTGAAAAAAATGGCCGCCCTCTGCAAGCCGGACCGCATTCACTGGGTGGATGGCTCCAAGGCCGAATATGATAGGCTCTGCGAGGAGATGGTCGCCGGGGGGACTTTCATCCGTCTGAACCAGAAGCAGTGGCCGGGCTGCTTCTATGCGAAGTCGGATCCAAGCGACGTGGCCCGTGTGGAGGAGCGCACCTACATCTGCTCCCATTCGAAGGAGGGGGCCGGCCCAACCAACAACTGGGTGGATCCGTTTGAGATGAAGAAGAAGCTGCGCGGCCTGTTCAACGGCTGCATGAGGGGGCGGACGATGTACGTGCTGCCCTACAGCATGGGCCCCCTGGATTCGCCCATCTCCCAGATCGGCGTGCAGCTCACCGACTCGCCCTACGTCGTCGTCAGCATGCGCATCATGGCCCGCATTGGCAGAAAGGTCTTTCAGATCATCGACAAGGGGCGGAAGCGCGTCGTGCCCTGCATGCACACGGTCGGAGCCCCGCTGAAGAAGGGGCAGAAGGACGTGCCATGGCCCTGCAACAAGGAGAAGTACATCGTTCATTTCCCCGAGACGCGCGAGATCTGGAGCTATGGTTCCGGCTACGGTGGCAACGCCCTGCTGGGCAAGAAGTGCTTCGCCCTGCGCATCGCCTCCGCCATGGCCAGGGACGAGGGCTGGCTGGCCGAACACATGCTGATCCTCGGCGTCGAGAATCCGAAGGGGCGGAAGACCTACGTCGCCGCCGCCTTCCCGAGCGCCTGTGGCAAGACCAACTTCGCCATGCTCATTCCGCCGAAGCATTTTGCGGACAAGGGCTGGAAGGTGTGGACGGTGGGGGATGACATCGCCTGGCTCAAGCCGGGCCCTGACGGTCGTCTTTATGCCATCAATCCGGAGGCGGGCTTCTTCGGGGTGGCCCCGGGCACCAGTGAGAAGACCAACCCCAACGCCATGGCCTCGCTGCGGAAGAACACCATTTTCACCAACGTGGCCCTGACCCAGGACGGCGGTGTCTGGTGGGAGGGCATGACGGACACTCCGCCTGAAAAGCTGACGGACTGGCAGGGCAACCAGTGGACCCCTGAAATCGCCAGGGAGAAGGGCGTCAAGGCCGCCCACCCGAACTCCCGTTTCACGGCGCCTGCCTCGCAGTGCCCGACGATTGATCCGGACTGGGAGAAGCCGGAGGGGGTGCCCATCGCCGCCATCATCTTCGGCGGCCGCCGTGCCACGACGATGCCGCTCATCTTCCAGGCCTTCAACTGGGTCAGCGGCGTCTACGCCGGGGCCACCATGGGCAGCGAGATGACCGCCGCCGCTGCCGGCACCATCGGCAAGGTCCGGCGTGACCCGATGGCCATGCTGCCGTTCTGCGGCTACAACATGGGCGACTACTTCCGCCACTGGATCTCCATGCAGCGCCGTCTGACCGAGACTCCCCGCATCTTCCATGTGAACTGGTTCCGCAAGGACAAGGATGGCAAGTTCCTCTGGCCCGGCTTCAGCGAGAACATGCGCATCCTGAAATGGATCACGGACCGGGCGACCGGACACGGCATGTCCAAGGAGACGCCGATCGGCTGGGTGCCCCATCATGAGGACATCGACTGGACCGGCATGGACTTCCCCAGGGAGAAGTTTGAGGAGCTGCAGGCCTTTGACCGGGATGCCTGGCGTCAGGAGATCCTTTCCCATGAGGAGCTGTTCCTGGACCTCAAGACGCACCTGCCCAAGGAGCTCGTTTATGAGCGTGAACTGCTCATCTGCCGGATGTGACCCCCGTCGTTTCAGGGCGGGGCCGCCCGGTCACTTTTTCGGCGCCCCTGCCTTGAACTTCTTCATCAGTTCCTGAAACCGCTGGTTCGCGGCCTGGTACTCCGGGCTCTTGCGATCCATTTTGTTACGCTCGGCGGCAAGGGCCTTGATTTCACCGGCGAGGGCGCGCCGCTGCTCGCCAGCCCTGGCGGCCTGGGCGTCCACCTTGATTTCGACATCGTCCCAGTCGTCGGTGCGGAAGACCGAGGCGGGCAGGCCTTCGCTGTTCACGAGGTTGGCCCCTTCCGGATTGGCGGCCCAGGCGTAGCGGACGGCGACGGGTTCGGGCACTTTCGGGCTGCTCACCCGCACGCTGTCCAGGCCGTCCACGCTCGCGTCGGCCCAGTGCCAGACCTTGTCCGCACCGGCGATCTCAAAGCGCTTCAGGGGGCCGCCGTCGCGTGATTTCAAGCCGCCTCCGGCCTGGGCAAAAGTCACGCGGATGCCGCCGTTTTGCGGGCTGCCGGCCTTGAACAAGGGGCCGGACCAGACCAGGTCCCTGCCGTAATCCTTGGCGAGCGCCCAGCGTGCCAGGCGTTCCCCGGGATCCTTCTTGTTCCTGGGGTGGATGTCGTTGGCATCGCCGACGTCGTTGGTGATCGCCATGCCGGTCTTCGGCGTGGTGTCGAGAATCCGGCGCATGCGGTCCTGAAGCAGGGCCCAGGCATCAGGGGTGCCGGGCTTGGTGGAGGGGGCATGGTAGCTGGCAAGCTGGACAAAGTAGAAGGAGAACTCGTCATTCCAGCGCTTCCGCCAGTCGTTGATCATCAGGGGCAGCGTCTGGTCGTAGGGCACCGCTCCCGGCTTGGCATTGGCTTCACCCTGATACCAGATGGCCCCGCGCATCGTGTAGCCGGCGAAGGGATGGATCATGGAGGCGTAAAGGACACCTGGCTTGCCTTCGGTGGCGAGGGGACGCTTGGGTGCCTCAGGCTTCTTGCCGAGGCGCTTGCGTTCGCCCGCCGGGCGGCCCTTCGAGGAGGCCATGGCGGCCTTCCATTGTTCAAGGGCCTTTTCATGGGCGGCCTGGGCCTTGACCGGGTCAAACTGGGCGTCGGCCTCCATCAGGGCGCTGACCATGGCACGGGTGCCCGGAAGCGTGTTGAGCGCCTCCCGGCTGGTGAAGGTCTCGACCGGCTTGCCGCCCCAGGCCGACTTGATCACGCCGACCGGGATGCCGAGCTCGAGGTGAAGCTTGCGAGCGAAGAAAAAGGCCACTGCTGAAAAGCCGGGCACGGTTTCCGGCGTGGCGGCCTGCCATGCACCTTCAATGTCGTCCTGGTCCTCAATGGCGGTCACCAGCGGGGCGTTGAACATGCGCAGGCCGGGGTGGTTCGACTGCGCAATCAGTCCGGCGTATTCCGGCGAACGGTTCATGGTGAAGTACATGTTCGACTGGCCCGAGGCAAACCAGACCTCGCCGACGAGCACGTCCTTGATTTCAACCTTGTCGGAGCCGGAGCTGATGCTCAGCACGCTTCCGCCCGCATCTGCGGGGCCGGTTTCAATCTGCGCCCGCCATTTGCCATCCACGCCCGCCCTGGTGGATGCCGTCCTGCCTTTGAAGGCCACGGTCACCTCGGTTCCCGGGTTCGTCTTGCCCCAGATAGCGGCTGCGCGTTCACGCTGAAGCACCATGTGGTCGGAGAAAAAACGGGGCAGGCTCAGCGCTGCGAAGGCAGGGCTGGCAGCGATGAGGAGGATGAGGGGCAGGAGATGTCTCATGAATCAAAAATGGGTTGGGGCGGGCCAGGTGTGGCCGGGACGCTGGGAGTTGTTTCAGGCAAACAGGCCGTTCAGCGTGCTGCGGCCCGTTTCGTTGAAGCTTTCCATCTCCAAGCCGAACTGACGCGCCAGGGTCAGGTGCAGGTCGGCCAGCGGGGTGCCCGGAGCGAAGGCGATGTGGCGGCCGGTCCGCAGCCGGCTCTGGGCTCCACCGAGAAGCACCAGGGGCAGGTCCTCCTTGATGTGGCCGTTGCCGTCCTTCATCTCGCTGCCGTAGAGGACCAGGCTGTTGTCGAGCAGCGTGCCGTTGCCCTCATCGACTGCCTTCATCTTCTCGACGAGGTAGCGCACCTGTCCGGCATACCAGCGGCTGACGGTGGTGTATTCCAGCACGAGGGCGTCCTGGTTCTTGTGGTGGCTCATGCCGTGGTGGTCGTTCTTCACGCCGTCCAGGAAGGTGAAGTTCTGGCGGCTGAAGCCGTGGGCGCTCATGAAGGTGGCGACACGGGTGGTGTCTGTCTGCAGGGCGAGCACGAGGAGGTCGAGCATGAGCTTCATGTGCTGATCCTTGCCCATGGGGATCCCGGCCGGTGGGCGTGTCAGGTCAGGCGATTTCAGGGGTGTCCATTCCGGCGCGGGAGGATTAAGGGTGCGTTCAATCTGCTGCTCCACGCTGCGGAGGCCTTCGAGGTATTCGTCGATCTTCTGCCGGTCGCGTCCGCTGGCGGCCTTTTGCAGCCGTCTGGCATCCTCCAGGACGAGGTCGACCACGCTCCGGCGGTTTTCGGCGGCTCGTTTTGCCTCAGGTGAGGAGGGATCACGGAAAAGGCGGTCAAAGGCGGCCCGGGGGCTGATTTCGGGGGAGATGCGCTGGGTGGGGCTGCTCCAGGAGACCGTGTTGGCGAGCGCGATGGGATCGTCGCCGGCCATGCCCTGGCGGGGAGGCTCGGTGCCGAGCTCAATGCTGGCAAAGCGGGTTCCCCGGCCGATCTGCCGGGCGATGACCTGATCGACTGAAACACCGTTCACGCCGTTTTCGATGGCGGTGCCGGTGAGGAAGGCGCCGGTAAGCTTCACATGGCCCTTGCCGATGCTGTCGATGCCGCTGAGCACGACCAGGTCCTTTTTGAACTCAGCCAGCGGTTCCAGGATGGGTGACAGGCTGAAGTCCTGCCCGAGGCCGGAGACGTTCCACGCTTTTGGATAGACTCCGTTGGGCTGGAAGAAGGTCACGAAGCGGCGCGGAGGCGGCTTTGCGGCAGCACGGGCCCTGGGGGTCATGATTTCCAGCCAGGGCAGGGCCAGGCTGGCTCCCATTCCACGGAGGAGGGTGCGGCGTTCGATTCTGGGCGACATTGGCGCGGTAACGCCTGCCACCGCAGCCAGCTTGCAGGCTCCTGGCGGCAGGGGGTGTTTTTTCGGTCAGGCCGCCGCCGGTCAGCCGAGCCGCAGGTCGAGGGTGAAGGGGAATTCGGGCACCTGCTCGATTTGCACCGGGGTGAACCTGTCCTGGGTGTGGCCGCTGGCGAAGAAGCGCGCCAGGCGTCGGCTTTCGGCCTCGTAGCTGTTCACGGGGAAGGTTTCATAGTTCCGGCCGCCGGGATGGGCGACATGGTAGGTGCAGCCGCCGAGGCTGCGCTTGTTCCAGGTGTCGACGATGTCGAAGGTCAGCGGGCTGTGCACCTTGATGGTGGGATGCAGGCATTCCCCGGGCTGCCAGGCACGGTAACGGACTCCGGCGACATATTCGCCGTTGATGCCGGTCGGGTGAAGGGGGATCTGCCGGCCGTTGCAGGTGATGACATAACGTCCGCCGACCAGGCCGGCGGTCTTCACCTGGATTCGCTCCAGGCTGCTGTCGACGTAGCGGACAGTTCCGCCTGCCGCCCCTTCTTCGCCCAGCACATGCCAGGGCTCGAGTCCGGTGCGCAGGTCCAGATGCACTCCCCGATGGGTGATGGCTCCGATGGAGGGAAACTTGAACTCGAAATGCGGCGCAAACCATTCGGCCTTCAGGTCATAGCCGAAGCCCTGCATGTCGGCGATGATGTCGCACAGGTCCTCCCAGACGAAGTGCGGCAGCAGGAAGCGGTCGTGAAGCTCGGTGCCCCAGCGCACGAGCTTCTCCTCGTAGGGCTGCTTCCAGAAGCGGGCGATGGCGGCGCGCAGCAGCAGGTGCTGGGCGAGGCTCATCTCCGCATGGGGCGGCATTTCGAAGGAGCGCAGCTCGACCAGGCCCAGGCGGCCGCTGCTGCTGGACGGGTCAAAGAGCTTGTCGATGCAGAACTCGCTGCGGTGCGTGTTGCCGGTGGCGTCGACCAGCAGGTTGCGGAAGAGACGGTCGACGAGCCAGGGCGGGGGCGTGCCGGAGGACTGGGTCTGGCGGTCCAGCTCCTTGAAGGCCAGCTCGAGCTCGAAGAGGGCGTCGTTGCGCGCCTCATCAACGCGTGGGTGCTGGCTGGTGGGGCCGATGAAGAGGCCGGAGAAAAGATAGCTGAGGCTGGGGTGGTTGTGCCAGTAGCCGAGCAGGCTTTTCAGCAGGTCGGGCCGGCGCAGAAGCGGACTGTCCTTGGGACGTTCGCCGCCGAAGACGATGTGGTTGCCCCCACCGGTGCCGGTATGGCGGCCGTCGATCATGAACTTCTCATTGCCCAGCCTGGTCTGGCGCGCCTCCTCGTAGAGCACGGTTGTGTTGTGGACGAGGTCCTGCCAGTTCGTCACGGGGTGCATGTTCACTTCGATGACGCCGGGGTCGGGCGTGACCTTGATGACGTTGAGACGGGGATCGAAGGGCGGTGGCGTGCCTTCGATGATGACCGGTGTTTTCAGGGCGGAGGCCACGTCCTCAATCGCGGCAACGAGGTCGAGGTAGTCCTCGGTGTCCTCGACGGGCGGCAGGAAGATGTGCAGGCGGCCGTTTCTCGGTTCGAAGCAGACGGCGGTGCGGATGATCCAGGAGGCGGACTCCTGCGGCAGCGGGTATCGTTCCCTGGCGCTGCCGTGCGGGTCTTCCGCAGGCGCGGGCAGGGGATCAAGCCGACGACGTTCAGGACGGCCCTGGCCTGCATACTTGGCAGCCGCATAGCTGGACGGGGTGCCAGGCAAACCCGGTGTTTCCTGAAGCCACCCGGCGACTTCGCTGAGGAAATGCTGGCGGCTTTCCGGACGCGGAGGCAGGTCCGGCCAGTCGCTGGAAGGATCCGTGGGATAGATCCAGGGATAGTCGCTGCTGCTGACCCAGGGCAGGCAGTCGAGCGGCAGGCGCAGGCCCATCGGTGAGTCACCGGGGATAAGGTGCAGGGTGTCGTCCCTCACAAACCATGGGCCGCTCTGCCAGCGCAGCTCGCTGCCTTGCCAGGCCCGCTCAAGCGGCAGGGCATAACCCACGATCTTGTCGAGTCCTTGTTCGAAGATGCGGGCCAGGCGGGCGCGTTCCTCCTTGTCCTTCAGGTTCGACTTGAAGGGGTCGACGTTCACCGGCAGGCGTTTTTCCCGCCACAGATAGTAATAGACGTCCTCGTAGGCCTCCTTGAGCCAGCGTGGATTGACACCGAGCGCGGCGGACAATGCCAGTCCGAACCTGCGTGCCTCGGCTTCGCCATGCCCATAGTCCCGGGATTCATCGGCAATGAGGCTGTCGTCGTTCCAGACGGGCACGCCGTCCTTGCGCCAGTAGCAGCCAAGCGCCCAGCGGGGCAGTGATTCGCCCGGATACCATTTGCCCTGGCCGTAGTGAAGCAGGCCTCCGGGACCGAAGCGGTGACGCAGGCGTTTGATGAGTTCGCCAGAAAGCAGGCGCTTCTTCGGGCCGACGGCGGCGGTGTTCCATTCGGCGCCATCCATGTCGTCAATGCTGACGAAGGTGGGTTCTCCCCCCATGGTGAGCCGAACATCTCCGGCGATGAGGTCTTCGTCGATGCGGTGGCCGAGCTTTTCAATCTCCGCCCATTGTTCCGCTGAGTAGGGCTTGGTCACTCGGGGCGATTCAAAGATTCGCGTGACCGACATGGCGTGGTCAAACTCCACCTCGCTCTTGTCCACGGCCCCGGTGATGGGCGCGGCGCCCTGTGGGTCGGGGGTTGCGGCGAGGGGCAGGTGGCCTTCACCCGCCAGCAGGCCGGAGGTGGGGTCGAGGCCGATCCACCCTGCACCGGGCAGATAAACTTCACACCAGGCGTGAAGGTCGGTGAAGTCCGTTTCCGCGCCGCTGGGGCCGTCGAGGCTTTTGACGTCCGGCTTGAGCTGGATGAGGTAGCCGCTGACAAAGCGTGCAGCCATGCCAAGGTGCCGGAAGAGGGTGACAAGCAGCCAGGCGGAGTCACGGCATGAGCCGCTGCAAAGCTCGAGGGTTTCCTCGGGTGTCTGGACGCCGGGCTCCAGGCGGATGGTGTAGCGCAGATCCTTCCAGAGCATCTGGTTGATTCCGACGAGGAAGTCGATGGTGCGGACCCGTGTGTCGTTGTCTGATTCCTGGAGCGCGACGTCCGACTCGGGCAGGATGCCGTGGGCATGAGGGTCGGTGGTTTCCGAATGGGGCACCGGAGCATGGGTGAGCGGTGCATGGCCGTTCATCAGCTGGTGGCGGATTTCACGGAGGTAGGCCGTGACCAGCGGGGTGAGGGGGAGCCTGCGCTGGAATGGCTCCAGCTCGTGATTGAGCGCGGGGTCGTAACGGAAGGGGAAGTGCTCCGCCTGGGGCTCCAGGAAGAAGTCGAAGGGGTTGTAGACCGACATCTCGGCCACCAGGTCCACCTCGATGCAGAACTCCGTGGTCTTTTCCGGGAAGACGAGGCGGGCGAGGTAGTTGCTCTGCGGGTCCTGCTGCCAGTTGATGAAATGCTGGTTAGGCGTGACCTTGAGCGAATAGCTCAGCACCGGCGTGCGGCAGTGGGGGGCCGGACGCAGCCGGACCACCTGCGGTGAAAGGGTGACGGGGCGGTCGTATTTGTACCGGGTGACGTGACGGAGGGCGACGTGGATGGCCATGCGGGGGAGGTTGGGCGGATAGGCTTCAAAGCATGGCCCATGCCAGGGCTTGGACTCACTCCACCGGCCTGCTCACGACCGGCTGATTTATTCGGTTTCGCAGCATATCTGAGAGAGCTTGCGGCAGCAAGTGGGACGCTGGTAGCGCTGTTGAATGACCTTCTTAAACATCCTGCCCGTGCTGCTGCTCCTGCCTCTGAGGCTTTGCGGTCAATTGAACTACGCCGGGGGGCTGGTGATGCAGAGCTTTGATTCGCTGCCGGTTTCCGAAACTTTTGATTATACCGATCATGGGGTGGCCAAGGGCCCGGCCCTGTTGACGCAGGCGCCGGTCATGGCCGCCGGGACGGCGGGCTGGGGGATTCATGCCAGGGCCGGGACACAGCTGCTCTTCCAGGTTGGAAACGGCTCCACCGGTGCTGCTGCCGTGTATTCCTTCGGTCATCCGGCATCCCGGGACAGGGCGCTGGGATCGCTGGCCGGCGGCGCACATTCTGCGAGCCTGGGATTGAGCCTGGTGAATCAAACGGGCCGGACTTTGAGCCAGTTTACCATCAGCTTTTTCGCCGAGCAGTGGCGCAATGGCGGTACCGCATCACTGACGGGCCTGAAGGGTGAATGCCGGGTTGCGACTGGTGGCGGCATGGATTCAGGCACCTTCAAGGCGGTGGCTGCCATGGATGTGCCGGTGCTAAGCGCGGTGCCGGGGGCGGCTTTCAGCATGAACGGCAACTCTCCGGCCTGCCGGACCGAATGCAGCGCGACCGTGACCGGTTTGTCCTGGGCGGCCGGGCAGACGCTGGTCCTGCGCTGGCGGGACCTGGATGAAACTGGGGCTGACAACGGGCTCGCGCTGGATGACGTGGTGTTCTTTGCCCCGTCAACTCCGCTGCCACCGGAGGTCGCTGCGGTGGATCCTGCCTCGGATGGAGCCGCCGCCTGGGGGCTTCGGCCTGTGGTGGTGACCTTCAACCAGCCTGTGACACCTGGGGCGGCGTGGTTTGAGCTGAGAGGGAGCGTCAGTGGTGTGATTGAGGCGTCGGTGAGCCATGCCGGGCCGATGCGTTACACGCTCACGCCCTTGAAGCCCTGGCCGGCGGGCGAGACGGTGACGGTGCGCATTTTCGGCAGCCAGGTGATGAACGACCTCGCGCAGCCGATGGCGGCGGATCATGTGAGCGCCTTTGAAACCCTGCATGGCCCTGAGTCGGTGACACGCATTTCGTTCGTCCAGGGCCAGGATGGTTGCAGCCCTCTGGCGGGCGCGGTCGTGAAGGTGAGGGGCGTGGTGACGGCGGACTTTCAGGGGGGCTCTCCGGCGCTGGGAGGCTTTTACATCCAGTCTTTTCCCGGTGACGAGGATGAGGATCCGGGGACTTCCGAAGGCTTGTGGATTGCTGACCGGGGCAGTGTGGCTTCCGTGCCGGTTTCGGCGGGGGATGCGGTGAGTGTCACGGGCATGGTGTCGGAGTCGGGAGGCCTGACCCAGCTGGTCAGCGTGTCAGGCATGTCCGTGGAGGGAGGTGCCGAGCTGCCGGAGCCCGAAGCCCTGGGCCTGCCCATGGCATCAGGCGTCTCCTTTGAAGCCCATGAGGGGATGCTCGTGCGCTTTTCCCAGGAGCTGTCGGTCACCAGCACCAGCAGCATCTCGGGCGGGTTGGACAATTATGCACGCTATGGCGAGCTGACGCTGGCGGCCGGTGCCCCGCTGGTTGTGCCGACGGAGTTCATGGATCCGAATGACGTGCCGGCCTCGGGGACCACGGCTGCGGGCAGGGGCAACGCCGCCGCAGTACATGATTATGAACGACAGATGGTTAGGTGTGTGATCACCCTCGATGACGCCTCCACGGACCAGTTCCCCGATCCGACGCCCTTTCTAAACAGCCGTGGAACCCGTCGCTGCGGCGACAGGGTGACCGGCCTGACGGGCGTGATGACCTTTGGCAACGGCGGCTACAAGGTGCTGCCCGCAGGGCCGGTGACATTTGTCGATGCGAACCCGCGTCCGGATGTCCCGCCCGCCGTGCCCGGCCGGCTGAGGGTCGCGGGAATGAACATGCACAACTACTTCACCACCTTTGGCGGAGCCTCGGACCGGGGGGCGGCGGGTCCGGAGGAGTTTCAGCGGCAGAAGGACAAGGTGGTGGCCGCCTTGGCAGGTTTGGATGCGCATGTGCTGGGCTTGATGGAGGTGCAGAACCGTGCGGAGACGGTCCATGACCTGCTGACGGCGCTAAACGCTGCCGTCGACGAGCACTATGCTGTGGTTCCTGATCCGCCGGGCGGCTATCCTGCGGCAGGGGCCGCCGCCGATCACATCCGCTGCCTGCTGCTCTACCGGCCTTCGCGGCTCAGCCTTGCGGGAGAATGCCGGATGGACACGGATGCCGCCTGGTATTCACCGGGGGCAACACCATTGCCCCTGCGTTTTCCGCTGGCGCAGACCTTTGTGGAGCGTGAGAGCGGCGAGAAGTTCACCCTTTGCGTGAATCATTGGAAGTCGAAGTCGTCCTCGGGCGCCACCGGGATGGATCAGGATCAGAACGACGGCCAGTCAGCCTACAACGACCTGCGTCGCCGGCAGGCGGCGAGGCTGAGCGCCTGGCTTCGGGAGCTGGCGGCTGAAGGCGGCGAGCCTGACCAGATGATCCTTGGTGACCTGAATTCCTACGGGGAGGAGGATCCCCTGGATGTCCTGCGTGCCGGCGGCTGGCAGGATCAGGGTCAGCGTTTTCATGGCGTTAATGATTACAGCTACCTCATCAACGGCCGGAGGGGGCGGTTGGATCATTTGTTCGCCACCGGCAGCATGGCGGCCCAGATCACCGGTCAGGAGCACTGGCACATCAATGCGGACGAGCCTGAGTTTTATGACTATCGTCTGTCAAGCAAGAGCCCTGCGCAGAAGCTGCTGAATGTTGGCAGTCCATTCCGCAGCAGTGATCACGATCCGGTCCTGGCGGGTGTCACCCTCAGCGTGCCTGAAATGGACTACGATGCATGGAGGCTGGCACGGGACTGGAAAGGAAATCCGGACGCCGCCGTGCAGGATGACCCTGATGGTGATGGCCTGGCAAACCTGGCGGAATTTGCCATGAACCTTGATCCTTTGCTGGCCGGACATGACCTGATGCCCAGGGGCTTCCTGGCGAAGGATCAATGCCTGTTTGAGTTCCGCCGGCATCGCCAGGCGCGCGGAGTGGCCCTGATTCCAGAGTGGTCCACCGACCTTTTCCAATGGCATGAGATGCCGGGGATGGAAGTCGTGGAGGCCTTGGATGCGAGGACGGAACGAATGCGTGCGCGGCTGCCTCTTCAAGGATTGAGCCGGGTCTTGTTGAGGCTGCGAATTGTTCTCATCGCCCCGTGAATTCGCCGGGTGGAGCTGTTACAAAAGAATCGTTGGCAAGCCCTGGCGGCAGATGCAATGAACGTGCTTCAACCTTCAGGCCACGCGGATTTTGAAATACTCCATCGTTATACCTTTCTTTAATGAGCAGGCGACCGCCAAGGCCGTGCTGGAAGAGGTGATCACCACGAATCCCGAGGCGGAGATCATCGCCGTGGACGATGGTTCAAGCGACGCCACCTGGCAGATCCTGTGCAGCTTTCGTCCTCGTGTCGTTGCCTTGAAGGCGAGCAGCAACCGAGGTCAGTCCGCCGCAATGTATGCGGGCATGAGGAACGCCACCTGCGCCCATGTCGGCCTCATGGACGGGGACGGGCAGAATGATCCTGCGGAGCTGCCCAGGCTCTGGGCGGAACTGCAGGGCAGCGGCAGGGATTTCGTCTGCGGCTACCGCGCCCATCGGCAGGACACGGCCTCCAAGAAGATCGCCTCCAAATGGGCCAACCGGATCCGGCGCGCCTTTTTGCATGACGGCGTCAGGGACACCGGCTGCTCGCTGAAGATGATGAAGAAGGAGTGCGTGGATCATCTGGTGCCCTTCAACGGCATGCACCGCTACATCCCGACGCTGCTGCTGCAGGCGGGATACGCCTTCACGGAGATTCCGGTGAATCATCGCCAGCGGCTGGCCGGCGTGAGCAAATACACCAACTGGGAGCGCGCCCTTCGCGGACTCTATGACCTGGTGGGCGTGTCCTGGCTCATCAAGAGAAAGGTCAGGTTTGATGTCTCCTCGATGTGACGTGAAACCGCTGTGATGCCCGGCTTTACCAGGATGCGATGACTTCGTAGGCGTAGCCGGTCAGATATTCGGTTTCCGGAATGGTGGCCAGGATCGGATGATCGGGACGCTGGGTGTAGGTGGTGACACGGCGCAGGGTCTTGCGGGCATCGACGGCGGCGTCCTCGATGGAGGCATGGAATTCACCGCGGCTGACGTGGTGGCTGCAGCTGAAGGTGGCCATGATGCCGCCAGGCTGAAGCATCTTCAGGGCACGCAGGTGGATCTCCTTGTAGCCGCGCATGGCGTCCTTCACGGAGGCCTTGGTCTTGGTGAAGGAGGGCGGGTCCAGGATGATGAGGTCGTAGGTCGCGCCCGAGGACTCCTGCTGCTTGAGGAAATCGAAGCAGTTGGCGGAGATGAACTTCACCTGCGCTCCGGCGATGGCGGCGTTTTTCTCCGCCAGGGCGACGGCGGAATCGCTGATGTCCACGGCGACAACATCGGCGGCCCCGGCCAGGGCGCTGGCCTGGGCAAAGCCGCCCTGGTTGGTGAAGCAGTCGAGAACCCGGCGGCCTTTGGCGAGCCGGGCGACATGCTGGTAGTTGTCGAGCTGGTCCAGGTAGAGGCCGGTTTTCTGGCCTTCGAGCAGGTCGGCGTGAAAGGCGCTGCCCTGATGACGGACGACGAAGGGATCGGGCTGCTCGCCCCAGACGACGCCCTTCACCTGGTCGAGCCCCTCGGCCTTGCGGACGTTGCCTTCATTGCGCTGCACGATGCTGCGTGGGGAAAGCACCTGCACCAGGGCCTGGATGAGGAGGTCCTGGCGCTGGGCCATGGCCAGGGTGAGGGTTTGCAGAACCAGGTGGTCGCCATAGCGGTCCACGATGACGCCAGGCAGGCCGTCGGACTCGCTCCAGATGAGCCGGCAGAGGCTTGTGTCGACGCCTGCCGCCTCGCGTGAACGCAAAGCTCGTTCGACCCGGCGGATGAAGAAGTCGAGGTCCAGGTCCTGGCGTCGGTAGGAAAACAGCCGCGCACTGATCTGGGACTTCGGGTTGTAGATGGCGCTGCCCAGGGGCTTGCCGCGCATGTCCTGAAGCTGGACGACATCCCCGGGCTCGGGATTGCCATAACGAGCTTTGATTTCAGTGGCATAAACCCACACATGGCCATGGAACAGGCGGGCACGGGGCTGGATGGACAGGGCTGGCATGAGACAGGTGCTTAGCGGTGCTTTGCGCCTCAGGCAAGAGGGCAGGGGGCTTTTGCCCCGTTCTGCTCTCCCCCGGCTTCGAGGGGCGGGCCTGCGCCTTCTTCAAGCCGCCACTTCGATCCGGCTCGTTCCACCTGCACCGCGAACCACCCGCACCTGGGTCGTCAGGCGCTCCTTGAGCAGGTCCACATGGGAAATGAGCCCGATGGTCTTGCCCCGCGAACGCAGGTTTTCCAGGGCGCTCAGGGCGATCTCCAGCGTCTCGGAATCCAGCGTGCCGAAGCCTTCGTCGATGAAGAGCGAGTCGATGGGATGATGCCGGCTTGCCAGTTCGCTCAGTCCCAGGGCCAGGGCCAGGCTGGCCAGGAAGCTCTCGCCGCCTGACAGGCTTTCCATCGGCCGGTCCACGTTCGCCTGGTAGAGATCGACGATGCGCAGGTCGAGCTCATCACCCGGCGCGGCCATCAGTCGGTAGCGTTCCGCCAGCACCTTCAGATGTTCATTCGCCAGCCCGATGAGCTGCCGCAGGGTGAGCGACTGGGCAAAGCGCGAAAACTTCGCGCCATCGGCGGAGCCGATCAGCTCCTTAAGCCTTCCCCACCTCAGCGCCTCGGCTTCCGCTGACTGCAGTTCCGCTCCTCCGGCCTCGCGACGTTTCCGCGCGTCATCGTCGTTTTTGATCCGTTGCTCCAGGGAGCCGACGTCCTTGTGCTTGGCGGCAAACGCCTCGCCGAGCTGCCTGGTGGTCGCTTCTAGCTCGTTGAACGCTGCCGCACTCAGCACGCTCTGGCCTTCGAAAGGCTTCCGGCGTGTTTCAAGCTGTTCCAGCTTTGCCTGCGTGGCCGTAAGCTGGGTTTGCAGCGCACGCAGCTTCGTCTCCGCCTCGCGCAACGCCTTCTCCGCCGATGTCACGCGGCCTTCATGCTCCTGACGATCCTCCGCCAGTGTCTTGCCGCCGAGCAGCTCGCTCAACTGCGCCTTCAACGCATCGGCCCTCGTTCGCAGCGAAACACCCTCGGCCTTCAGCTCATCCAGCCGCTTCGTTTTCGCCACCTCATCCGCTTTCGCGAGCTGCACATCGCTTTCGAGCTTCTGCCGCTCGCTGCGTTGCTGCGCCGCTTCCTGCTGCTTCTTCGTGAAGGTGGTCGAGCGCGTCTCCAAGGCATCGAGTTCACGCTCGACGTCTTGAAGCGTCGGCTTTCCGGCCTGTGCTTCTTCACTGTCTGCGTTCACGCAGGCTAGAAAAGTGATGCTGCGCCGCGCCCGCAGTTCCTCGGCTTCCAAGGAACGCACATCCGGCACCGCAGTTTCAGCCAGCCCCTTCCGCACCTCCTCCGCCCGCTTCTTCTCGGCGCCCAGTTCCGTCTCCATCCTCACCAGTTCACGCTCCAAAAGTGTCAGCGCCCGATGAGCCTGCTCATGCTGCTTCTCCAAGCCCGCGAGCAGCTTCCGCGCGGCTTGCAGTTGCGATTCAAAGCTCGTCTCTCCGCTCGCAAAGGGATGCTCCGTCGCACCGCAGAGAGGGCAGGGCTCTCCAGGCTTCAAATCATGCCGGTGCTCGTCGAAGCCAGCCACCAGTTCCGACTTCCGCACGATCTCGCGCTGCACTTCGATCTTCTCTGCAAGCCGCTTTTGCTCGTCGCGATCCTTCTCGGCCTTCGCGAGGCCTTCGGCGGCTTTTTTCGTCCAAACCGCAGTTTGGGTCTCCGAGTCGTTGAGTCGCTTTTTCAGTGCTTCAGCCTCCGCATGGCGTTTGCGGCCTTCGACCAGCTTGACATGCGCTTCACGCCAGTCACGCACAGCGGGACGGAGTTTCGGCAAATGCTCGCCCAGTTCGGCATCGGCCGCGTGCTGCTTCAGCCACGCTTCGAGCGCCTGCGCGGCCTGCTGATGTGCGGCGAGGGCTTTTTCGGCGGCATCGCGCTTGGTGGCGGCCTCCTTCTGCTCCTTTGCCCAGGATTGATAAGTGGCGCGACTCTCCGCGAGCTGCTTTTCGAACTGCTCGCCCTGCGCCGCGAGACCCGCCGCCTGTTCCCAAACGGGCTCACGCCTCGTGCGCCTGGCTTTGGCGTCTTCGGCGATGGCTTTCACCTTCGAAACGTCCGCCTCGGCGGTTGATTGCGCGCTTTGGAATTGCTTCACGTCTTCGCCTAGCTTCGTGATCTCCGCCACGATGGTGGCGTGCTCGCGTTGGGCGTGGAGTTGCTGCGTCGCGGACTGGCTTTCACTTTGCAAACGTGCGGCGCCGGTCTGCGCCTCGGTGAATGAGGTCTCCAGCCGCTGCCGCGCCTCATCATCCAGCACCGTGACCGCGCCGAGCGCGGCCTTGAGCCGCTGCACCTGCTCGTCTTTGGCCTTGTAGATCTCGAAGGCAAGCTTCGACAGCTCCGTGTAGATCTCCGTGCCGGTGATCTTCTCCAGCAGCTCGGCTCGCTCATTCGGCTTCGCCTTCAAAAACGCCACGAACTGTCCCTGCGCCAGCAGCACGGAGCGCAGGAAGCGCTGCGCATCCAGCCCCGTCCGCTCCTCGATGAGGCGATCCATCTCTGCGGACTTCTCCGCGAGGATCTCGCCCGTCACCGCATTCGCCAGGCGACGCTCCACCGGCTGCAGCTTGCCATCCGTTTTGCCGCGGGCGCGACGCAGCCGCCACGTCGCGCGGAGTTTTTCGCCCTTCGTCTCAAAGTCCACCTCCGCCAGGCACTCCGCCGTGTGGCGGCTCATCATCTCATCCGCCTTGTCATTGCCGTAACGCGCCGCGCGGCCATACAGCGCCAGCGTCATCGCATCCAGCAGCGTCGATTTCCCCGCGCCTGTCGGCCCCGTGATCAAAAACACGCCCGCCGAACTCAACGCCCCCTCATCAAACCGCACCTCATGCGCCCCGCTGAGCGAGTTGAGGTTCTGAAGTCGGATGGCGAGGAGGCGCATGGGGGGAGTGTGGGGCAGCTCTAGCGCCGACGAACTTTCTTAACCGCTTCCTTCTCATGCTTCCGCCTCGTTGTGACCTTGGTTTTCACATAGGAGGGAACAGTCCCGAGATCTGGCTCAGTATCGCAATCAAAGATGCACAAAATTAGTTCTTTAAGCCGCTCGGGATCAATCTCCGAAGATTTGCCCCAACTAAATGCGAATTTTGATTTCATGTAAATCGGCAGGGCTTTGTCAGGGCTATCTTCACGAACGATAGCAATGTATTTTTGTTTGTTGTCGCCCTGAGCCAGCATATCGCCCTGGATGATCATGGTTTCCAGCCCACGCCACCTTTACGGAAATCCGCTTTTTCCATATAAAACCTGTCGCAAACGAGAAGAACTTTGTCAGCCATGATCACTTCGTTTGTCATCCATTGAGGCATATCCAGTCCCGGCTTGAGGTGAAACATATCAAGCCGCGCGTCGACACCATTTTCTCGCAAGACTGTGGCCAGCCTCTTAACCCACCCGGCGTTTTGTTCATCAGCGCCCGTATAGCTAACAAAAACTCTTGGATGCTGCACAAATGTTTCCGGCTCATTTGTTTCGGCGGATGAAACATTAAGATATGCCTCACGCGTGAAGCAGAAGACATTGAAAGTGATATCCTCTCTTGCGGTGAAGGCTTTGTGAAGCGATTCAAATGATTCGACGGGATTCATGCCGCCGGCACCAGTTCCAAGCAGCGGGATATTCACCCTGCGAATTTGGCTTTCCACCGCGTATCGAACGATCTCATGACCGATCTTTTCAATCGCCTTCGGATCAGAGCTATGGGTATTCGAGTTAACCGACGCAGCGTAACCGATCGTATTGGCAAAAGCGTATTTTGACTCTCGGAAATGAACCTTGCCGTATGGAATACCGCCAATGTTGGTAGGCAGCCCGTTTTCGCGAAGGTTGTTGAACACAGATTGAGTTACGCCCCCGTCACTTGCGCAAGGCACGATAAGCAAGTCACACTTTGAGTCAAAGATGCTGCCGTGAATGATTTGGATCATGGTGTCTTAGTTTTGAAGTTACAGTCACTTTGTAGTCAAGGTCTCCCTCAACGCCAGCAGCTCATCAAACACGGCGCTGAGTTCGTCGCTGGGGAGCTGCTTTTCCTGGAGGAGTTCGCGGAAGACGTCGCGGGGCTGGAGGTCGTGGAGGGTGGAATGCGGGGAAACTTGCCAGCGAAAGCAGTTCGGCCGGATGTGGCCGGATTTTGGCCGGATCGTGACCTTTTGATGCGCTAGTATTTCTACTAGCCAAGGTAAATGCAGGCTTTGAGCCATCATGGACCTGCTCATTTCCCAACGTGAAACTGGCTGCAAAAAGCAGTTTGGCCGGATGTGGCCGGATTTTGGCCGGATCATGAGGGTAGGCCCAGGAAGAGGTAGTGGGTGGCGGGGCCGGAGCCTTGTCGCTGGACCACGCCCTGCTTTTCGAGAGCGGCCAGATCACGACGCGCCTGGCGTTCGCTGACGCCCGTGCTGGTGATGTAGTCGCTGATCTTGAACGGCGCTTTGGACTTCAATGAACGGAGAAAGCGTGTTTGGCGGTCGAGCAGGTTCGGCGCGGATGGGGTGGCGGGAGCGGCAAAGAGGGTGAGCGAGACGGTTTGGTTCTCCGCCTTCCAGACGGGAGCTTTGGCTCCTGCGGCTTTGCATTCGGCGATGATGCGCTGGGTGCCGAGGCCGAGCTGCTCCATGAAACCACGCAGGTAGAAGATGCGGGCGATGTCCGGGTTGGCGGGGTGGGATTCGTGCCGACGGCCGAGGTCGCTGCCTTTCCAGCCCTGCGGCAGGGTTCCGGTGTTCACGATGATGAGGCGGTCTGGGTAAAGCCTGACCTGCACGCCGACGGCGGGGGAGGTGTAGTCGCGATGCACGATGGCGTTCACGAGTCCCTCACGCAGTGCGTAGAGCGGATAGGCAGAGCGTTCGACACGCTCCAGCCGACCTTTGGGAAAGGCCACTTCCGAGCCGGTGCGATGCTGGATGGCGTCCACGGCCTCCCGCAACATGCGGATGGCCGGGCCTTCCAGCATGAGATCATGCAGCACCTCACCCTTGGCCGAATGTGTGGTGAGACGAAGAGCCAGATTGGGCGACCAAGCACGCGGCTGACGCGCAAAGAGCACGACGGCGGCATTGGAAAATTGTCCGCTGCGGTAGAGATAGAGCCTGCTGAGCAGGTCTTCATCAGCAGCGGGGATTTCGAGGCCAAACTTGCCTGTCTGGGCGATTTCGAGCCGGGCTTGGTGGAGTTCGTTCGTGTCGCAATCCGTCAGGCTGAAGCCGGGCATCGGTTCCCGCTCCCAGCGTTCGAGAGTGGCGGCGCTACGCTCGACGAGGCGACTGCTTTGCTCCTGGCTGGCTCGCAGCGTGGCTGTGCCGAGGCGGACCCAGATTTCGCGGCTGAGCGAGTAGGGCTTGTCCGTGGCGGCAGGCACATCCACGGCAATGATTTCTTTGCCACGGATCGTGTGAACGGAAACGGACAGCAGCGGACGCGGGACCACCTGCCGCATGAGGTATTCGTTCAGATCGCTGGCACGCTGCCTGGCCTTCGGAAGGCCTGTGGGCTGTCGTTTGGAGTCCACCCCCCAGAGCAACACGCCTCCCTGCTGGTTCAACATGCCACAGAGGGTGCTGCACACCTGCTCCAGTGTGCTGCGAGAGGAGGCAAAGGCGAGCTGCTCGGACTCTTTCGATGCAAGCAGGGCGGCGATCTCGCGGCTCATGCCTTGCCCCCTTTCTTCACCCGTGAGCGGATCGCGGCGGTGTCTTTGAGCTTGGGCAGATATTTGTCGGCCAGCTCGCGATGGCGGCGGAACTGAGCGGTCGCAAAGAGTCGTGCGTCATCCTCCGGGCCGTAGGGCTGCACCCAGTTTCCTGTGCGATCCTTCACATCCGTGATGTCGTGCCGCATCGCTGCCTCATAGAGTTCCAGCACCCGCAGGTCGGAAAGAATCGGTGTGGCTGCGAAGGGAATGCCTGACTTGAGCCGGAAGAGCGGCTTCTGAGTCTCGTCACGCCATGGGGCGAGCAATTGACGGGCGATGTCCACATGCTCATGCACGAGAAACCAGCGTGGTTTGTTGAGTTCGATGGCTTTCAGCGCCTCTCGATGCGTGATGGACAGCTCTTCAGGCCCTTCTTTGCCGGAGCCGTAACGCGGCAAGATGAGGCCAAGAAAGAGATCACACTCCTCCACGGCCTCGATGCAGCTCGACATGGCTGAAACGGTCGGATCGACTGGCAGCGTGCCTTTGTGGGACATCATCACCTCGTAGCCAAATGTCTCCAACAGAGCGTAGATGCTCTCCAGCAAGTCCACATAGCCATGCACAGCCGAGGAAACCAGGATCTTGAGCCTGGGTGGTTCCTTGTCGGTGGCAGATGTGGGCTTGCGTGACGGCATGAAGAAGCTGTGGAGTGAAAGTATGTTCCTGTCCGGGCACTGATTGCCAAGTTTTTTATTGGGTCGCTGTTAACTCGTCGCCTTCTCCTCCCTCAACGTCAGCAGCTCATCAAACACGGTGCTGAGTTCGTCGCTGGGGAGCTGCTTTTCCTGGAGGAGCTCGCGGAAGACGTCGCGGGGCTGGAGGTCGTGGAGAGCAGGGCCGGTGGGCTGCCAGGGAGTAGCGGCGGTGGCGGGGAGGTCGGCGAGGACTTTGAGGACGTCGAAACGACCCGCGGTGGCTTCGCGGACCTGGCGGTCGAGATCGGGCTCGGGGGCGTCGAGCTTCACGGTGATCTCCGCCCAGCTCCCGGCGGGCACGGTTTGAAGATCGGCGGCCAGCGTGGCGCGGTTTGCGCTAGCGCGGATGATCTGGCGGGCGGCGGGGATCGGAAGAAGCTGAATGTCTATTCTTCTGCCTTCATTCTTCTGCCCATCGGACGGATTCATTGGCAGGAGAATGGGGGCAGGAGAATGAGTTTGAAGGTCAAGGATGACGACGGACTTGGCATCGGCGGCCTCGGAGAAGCTGAGGGCGATGGGGGAGCCGCTGTAGCGGAGGGTTTCGAGGCCGGCGACTTTTTGCGGACGATGCAGATGGCCGAGGGCGGTGTAGTCGAAGCCTTCAAAGAGGTCCGCGCCGACGCCACCGAGGTTGCCGATGTGGATGTCGCGCTCGCTGTCGCTGGTGGTGGCGCCGAGGACGGTGAGGTGGCCCATGGCGATGACGGGACGGCCTTGCGCGAGCTGGCGGCACGCGGCGAGCTGAACGGCGTAGTGGGCGCGGATGGCGGCGCGGACCTGCTCATGCACGGCGGTGATCGTTTCACCGGCGGTGGCCTGACGGAGGTCGCGTTCGCGCAGAAAAGGCACGGCGGCGACGACGCAGCCGCCAAGATCGACAATGTTGTTTTCACCCGCGTGGCCGAAGACATGCACATCGAAGCGCTTCAACAGCTCACGCGGGGCGTTGAGGTGGGAGGCTGAGTCGTGGTTGCCGCCGGTGATGACGGCCTGCACGGTTTTCAGGTCGGCGAGCCGTTTGAGGAAGTCGAAGTAGAGCGCGACGGCATCCTGCGGTGGATTGGCGGCGTCGAAGACATCGCCGCTGACGAGCAGCGCGTCGATCTTCTCGGCGCGGAGCGTGTCGATCAGCCAGTCGAGAAAGGCGGCGTGCTCGGGCAGCCGGTCACGTTCGACGAGCCGGGCGCCAAGATGCCAGTCTGCGGTGTGGAGGATGCGCATGCGAGGCTGATCTAAGGCAGGGGAGGCGTGGGATGCAAAACATGTTTGTCGACGAGGCAGGCTGAAACCCGAAACCCAATGACCAAACCTGGAATTTGGAACTTGGGGCGCTGTGAACGCCGTTTTTGTTAGGCGTGGCATGAGCCATGAAGCCAAAAAGCCTTCCCTGGGGATCCAAGGAAGGCCTGGGCGTTGGAGAAGAGCCTGGATCAGGGGACCGCTACCTGCGGCAGCTTCCAAACCTTGCTGGCGTATTCCAGGATGGTGCGGTCGGAACTGAAGAAGCCGACGCGGGAGGTGTTGAGCACGGTCATCTTGGTCCAGAGGTCGGGCTGCTTGTAGGCGGCGTCGACACGGGCCTGGGCATCGACATAGAGCTGGTAGTCGGCCAGGCAGAGGTAGGGGTCGCCATGCTCGAGAAGGCTGTCGCGCAGGGGTTTGAAATCGCCTGCATTGCCGGTGAAATAGTCGCTGCCGATCCAGTCGATGACGGCGCGCAGGTTCTCATTGCCCCAGTAGTATTCCCAGGGGTTGTAGCCGCGCGCCTTGAGGTCGGTGACCTGCTCGACGGTGAGGCCGAAGATGAAGATGTTGTCGTCACCGACCTCCTCGGCGATTTCGACGTTGGCGCCGTCGAGGGTGCCGATGGTGAGAGCACCGTTGAGGGCGAGCTTCATGTTGCCGGTGCCGGAGGCCTCCTTGCCGGCGGTGGAGATCTGTTCGCTGAGGTCAGCGGCGGGGATGATCTTCTCCGCCAGGGAGACGCCGTAGTTCGGCAGGAAGACCACCTTCAGCTTGTCGCCGACACGCGGGTCGTGGTTCACCTTGGCGGCGAGGGCGTTGATGGCGTGGATGATGTTTTTGGCGAGGAAGTAGCCGGGGGCGGCCTTGGCACCGAAGACGAAGACGCGCGGATGGAAGTCGGCGCCGGGGTTGTTCAGGATGGTGCGGTAGAGGGTGACGATGTTCAGCAGGTTGAGGTGCTGGCGCTTGTATTCGTGCAGGCGCTTGATCTGCACGTCGAAGAGGGCGTCGGGGCTGACATGCACGCCGCAGCTGTCCTGGATGATCTTTGCGAGGGCGACCTTGTGCTGACGCTTGATGAAGCGGTAGCGCTCCCTGAAGGAGGCGTCATCGGCGAAGGAGTCGAGCTGCCGGAGCCTGGAGGCGTCTTTTTTCCAGCTTTCGCCGATGCTGTCGGTGATGAGGGCGGAGAGCTGCGGGTTGCAGACGTCGAGCCAGCGGCGGAAGGTGACGCCGTTGGTGATGTTGACGAAGCGTTCTGGATAGAGCTCGTGAAACTCGGGGAAGAGTCGTTCGCAGAGCAGGCGGGTGTGGAGGGCGGCGACGCCGTTGGTGGCATGGCCGCCGAGCACGGACATGTGGGCCATGCGGACATACTTGCCGCCGCGTTCATCAATGAGGGAGAGGGCGCGCTTCTTGGCGCTGTCGCCGGGCCATTTCGCCTCGACATCACCGTCGAGGAACTGGGCGTTGATCTGGTAGATGATCTGGAGGTGGCGGGGCAGCACGCGTTCGAAGAGGCTGACGGACCACATTTCTAGGGCCTCTGGCAGGAGGGTGTGGTTGGTGTAGGAGAAGGTCTCCTGGCAGATCTTCCAGGCCTGGGCCCAGGGGATGCCCTCCTCGTCCAGGAGGATGCGCATGAGCTCGGGGATGGCGACGGCGGGATGGGTGTCGTTGAGCTGGATGGCGGCCTTGGAGGGGAACTCGCTCCAGGGCAGGGAATAGCCATTTTTAAAACGGCGGACGATGTCGGCCAGGGAGCAGGCGACGAAGAAGTACTGCTGGACGAGGCGGAGCTCCTTGCCGGACTCGGTGGCGTCGTTGGGATAGAGCACCTTGGAGACGGTCTCGGCGACGGCCTTTTCGCGCAGGGACTCGATGTAGGAGCCCTCGTTGAAGACCTGGAAGTTGAAGTCCTCGTCAGCCTGGGCCTGCCAGAGGCGGAGGACGTTCACGGTGTGGCTGTCATAGCCGACGATGGGGATGTCCCAGGGCAGGCCGAGCAGGCACTTGGTGTCGATCCATTCCGAGTGGGGGTTGCCGTGGTCGTCGAACTTTTGAATGACACGGCCATAGAGGTTGATCTTCTGGCGGTAGGAGGGACGGGCGATTTTCCAGGGGGAGCCGTCACGCATCCATGCGTCGGGGTGCTCGACCTGGCGACCATTGATGAACTCCTGGCGGAAGAGCCCGAACTCGTAATGGATGCCGTAGCCGATGGCGGGCAGGTTCAGCGTGCTGAGAGAATCCATGAAACAGGCGGCGAGACGGCCGAGACCGCCGTTTCCGAGACCCATGTCCGGCTCATTTTGCAGCAGGGCGTCAAGGTCCTTGCCCATGTCGCTCAGGGCTTTTTTGACTGGATCATAGAGGCCGGAGTTGCGGAGGTTGTTCTCCAGCAGACGGCCCATGAGGTATTCGAGGGAAAGGTAGTGGATGCGGCGGACGCCTGACTTGCGGTGCAGGGTTCGGGACTTGGTGGCGCTGTCCATGACACGATCGCGCACGGCCAGGCAGGTGGCGACCCACCAGTCGTTCGGGCTGGCGCTGTCCACATAGGCGCCGAGGGTGAAACGGACATGATTGACGATGGAGGCCTTGATGGCTTCGGGAGTGTTGCCGAGATCGCAGTGAGCTGGGGTCATGGGAGGTGGAAAGGGGATGTTGGGGAGTGAGGTCAAGTCGAGAAGGGGCAACGGGATTGAAAAGAGGGTGCCGGGAAGGGCCTGTTGAAGGCCGGTCTTTGAGCCAGCCTGGCGGCTGAAGGCTCCGTAGGTGGACCGGTCCATTCACCAGGTGATCCACTTGGGCAGCTCTGCTGGGGCGATGACGAGGGTGATTTCACCTTTGGGCGGTCGGTTTTGATAATGGCAAAGCACTTGCTGTGCCGGGCCGCGCTGGAATTCCTCAAACTTCTTCGTCAACTCCCTGGCAACCACGACACGGTGGTCCGGCCTGGCGGCGGCGATCATGGAAAGCGTGTCCACGAGGCGGTAGGGACTTTCAAAATAGAGGCTTGTCGCATCCCTTTGCAGGGCGATGAGAAGCTCTTTTTCTCGCTGGCCCTTTTTGTGGGGGAGGAAGCCGCCAAAATGGAAGGGGACGGTGGGGAGGCCGCTGGCGGCGAGGGCTGTGAGCACGGCACTTGGGCCGGGGAGGCTTTCGACCTTCAAGCCTGCGGCGACCACGCTTTGCACGAGCCGTTGCCCCGGGTCGGAGACCGTGGGCATGCCGGCATCCGAGACCAGGGCGACGCTGCCTCCGGCCCGGATGTGGGCGATCAGTTCCGGAATGCGGCGCGCCTCGTTGTGCTCGTTGAGGCTGATGAGCCGGGCATGGATGCCGTGGTGGCTGAGCAGACGTCCGGAATGCCGGGTGTCTTCACAGGCAATGACCTGGACCTGCTTCAAGACCTCCAGGGCACGGAGCGTGATGTCGCCAAGGTTGCCGATGGGCGTGGCGGTCAGGTAGAGGGCGGCCGGGAGGCCTGATCCCTGGATGCCGGAGGTTTCGAAGGGGTCGCAGGACTCATCATCAGCCCCGGTGGGAGGCTCCTGTTCGAGTTCGTCGCGGTCCTCAGTGCTCACCAGCCTTCGGAGATTTCGTTGGCGATGTTTGTAGCGAGGCGCTGGGCGGCGTCGTCGAGGGCCTGGGCCTCCGAGTTCTGCACGTTGCTGTCGAGAATGACGTAGGAGTTGGCGCTGCCGCGGCCGACGTGGATGGTGCGTCCGGAGGCGGCGTCCTTGATGTTGTAGCCGACGCTGAGACGCATCTGGAGTTGGGAGGTGCGGAGGACGTTCTGGCGGACGGAGCGGAACTGGGAGCGGTCCACCCTTGCGATGGTGCCTTCAAGAATGGCTTCAGCATCCTCCCTGGAAACGATCTGATAGGAGCCGTCGGTCTGGATTTGCTTGATCAGCGCGTTGGTGACCACGGAGGAGATTCGTGGTTCTAGCGTCTGGTTTTCAAAGGTGCCGATGGCGAGCTTGGTGATGCCCTGAAGATGGACAGGCTTCTGTCCTCCGAGCTGGTAGCCTGCGCAGCTGGTCAGGAAGAGTGCGATGCTGGTGGCGAACAGGGAGAGGTATGTTTTCATCCAGGTCGGTAAGGGCTGCGTGGCGCGGGATGGCTGCAAAGAAAATCAGGGGGCCGGTGGTTTGGGCGGGACAGGCAGGCCTCCGGGGGCTGGCTGCGGGGGAACGGCGGGAGTGGAGGGGGCGGAAGGGACGGGCAGAAGTGCTGGCTTTTCCTGGGGCTGCACCACGGGGGGCAGAAGGGTGCCGGGCGCTGGTGTGGCGCCAGGGGTGCTCGGCAGGGTGGGTTCCGAGAGCGGGATGGGCAGGAAGTTGTCGTTGCCGGCGCGCATCTGAGGTTTCTGGCCCAGGCGGGCAAGTTCGGGGGCGAGCGGACCGACGTAATCTTCCCTGTTTTTCAGATTTTTGGCCGCAGCAACGGTGTAATCCTGGTCAGGCTGACCTTTCTGGGCGGCAGATACAGCCTCGGGGTCGGCGGCCGCCAGCTCCGCGAGCAGGGTGCGAGCTTCGGCGGATGCTTCCGGGGAGCCATACTTAAGGGCTTCGTTGAAATAAATGGCGGCGGCCTTGGTCTTGCCCATGCGCATGTAAAACTTGCCAACATTCAGGGACTGCCCTGCTTCGACGGCGTTGATCTGGCGCAGGCCAAGCTCGGCTTCACCCGCCCGTTCACCCTTGGGGTTGACCGTCATGTAGGTGGTCAGGGCATCTCGCGCGGCGAGGAGGTTGGACTTGTCCTCACTGCGGCTGGCAGCCACACTGCTGATGGAGCCGATCCGGAACTGGGCCTCGCCTGCCTGCTTGGTGTTCGGATAGTTGTCAACGACGGTCTGATAGGCTGCCACGGCCTGGTTTTTCTCACCCATGTCCTGGTAGACTTCGCCAATGCTGAACTGGGCCAGGGGGGCGAGCTTGCCGAAAGGTGCGTTGGCGATGATTTTCTTATACATGGCCACCACGTCATCACCGCCCATTTTGACGGGGATCAGGATCAGGCTGCGCTCCTTCTTTCCACCCTTGGCGATTTCGGCGATTTCGTATTGCTGCTGGATGGCATCATCAAAACGTGGGCTGGTACGATGCTGGTCGATGAAGGTCTGGAAGGCGTCAAAAGACTGCTGGAGCCCGCTGCTCTGCCTGATGATGACGGCGTTTGCGTAGGAGGCCTCCGCCGCCGCCTCAGTGAAGGGAAACTGCTTGATGATCTGCTGGTAGAGGGACTGGGCCTTGCCTGTGCGTCCTTTGGACTGGGCCTCACGCGCCTGCACGAGCATGGCGGAGGCCTGGGATTCCTGGGCGCTGCGTTCGGCGCTGCCGGGAACAGCCTTCTCCTTTTTCTCGAACAGGCCAAGGAATGCCGATGCCTGGGGGGCGAACGCGCAGGAAACTGCGACTGCCAGGAGTGCCAAGGGCCGTAGGCTATGGGAGGAGAATCTCATCGGTGGATACTAAAGGAGTGTGAAACAGGCGTCAAGGCGGCAGAAGGGGCGATGCTCATCGGCGAGGGCGGGGGCCCGTCAGGGGCAAAAAACAGCCGGGAACGGATGTTCCCGGCTGTGACTGGGGCGGAAGCTGGCCTTTGCTTCAGAATTCCTCGCCGCCGACGGTAAAGGTCACGTTGCCGATGCGTGCCTTCGCCATGGCATTGAGGACATCAATGACTCGTTCGTAACGGGCCTGCTCCTCGGCCTGGATGGTGACCATGACCTTGGCATTGCGGCTGTCAGCCTCCTGCTTCAGCTTCATCAGGGTTCCGGTGAAGTTGGGCAGTGACTTGTTTTCAGGGGAGTCAAACTCCTCCTCATTGAGGGTGACGACGCCGGTCTCCTCCACGGTGACGATGATTTCGTCCGGAGGAGCGTCATCGTTGTTGAGGGCGGGGGTGCCGATGCCGGGAAGCTGGGTCTTGAGTTCGCGCTCCACCTTGACCGCGCCGGCCATGACCATGAAGAAAAGCATGATGACGAAGACGACGTCGATCATGGGCGCGATCTGGAAGCCCATGTTGAGCTGGTCGGTCTCGATCGTGCGTTTGTTGTGATGTCCGTGGGCCATGAGTGCTATTCCTGGTTGAGCGCGGAGAAGGAGATGTCGTCAATGCCGGACTGGGCGATGAGGGCCATGACCTTCTGGATTTCCACGGCCGGCGTGTCGCGGTCCCCGCGGATCACGACACGATAGGTGGGGTTGCTGTTCTTGCGCTGGGTGAGGGTGTCGACGATCTCCTCGTTGGACATCTCACGGTCATCGAGCTTGATCTTGGACTCCTGCTTGCCCGAGAGCCAGCGCACGTTGATGGCGGCCTCGAACATGGTGTTCTTGTCCTCCTTTTTCTTGGCGTCCGCAGCGACAGGGAGCTTGATGTCCTTGTCGATGCGCAGCACCTGGGCCGACGTGATGCTCATGAAGAAGATGAGCAACACGAGCAGCACGTCAATCATGGGAGCGATCTGGAACTCTGGTTCGCCGTCGCCGCCTCCGCCTCCTCCGCCCATAGTGGTGTCAGGTTAAGGGTTGTTGTTGATGTGTGAAGGGAGGAGGATCAGGCGGCTGCAGCGGCGGCCTCGCCTCCGTTGACCCAGTTCGGGATGGCGGCGTAGAATTCTTCTTCACCGACATGGGCGTCCTTGAGATGGCTGTAGGGCATCTTGCGGAACAAGGCGCCGACCACATCCTGAAGGCCGGTCATGGAGGACTGCAGGCGGTTGCGGAGGAAGTAAAAGAACATGAAGGCGGGAACGGCGATGAAGAGGCCTGATGCCGTGGCGATAAGCACCTCGCCGATGGCGCCGGAGAGCTTGGAAGGGTCGCCCACGCCGCTGGTGCCCAGGGTGGCGAAGGCGCTCATCATGCCCGTCACCGTGCCGGTGAGACCGATCATCGGGGTGCAGACACCGATCACTGAGAGGTAGTTGATTCGGGTGGTGATGGTGGAGTTGACCTTGTTGAGTTCGGTGAACAGGGCGTTGTCAACCGCCTCCTCGCCGTCGCCGACAAAGCTGAGGGCGACGCGGGAGACGTCACAGAAGGAGGAGTTGTTGGCCTTGGCGAACTGGTAGGCGCCGACATAGTCGCCTGCGCGGAAGAGATCCTGAAGCTGGGCGACCTGCGCGGGCGGCGCCATTTTTTTGAGGCCGGTGCGCATCCAGAGATCAACGGTGAGCCAGATCAACGCCACGGAGCAGGCGGTGATGGGGTACATCACCCAGCCGCCTTCGTGGAAGCGGTCCATGAGGGTGTGCTCGACCTTGGTGGGCGCCTCTGCTCCGGCGGCCGGTGCGGCGCCTTCCTGGGCGTGAATGGGCGCGACAATGGCGAGGTTGCCGGCGAGGAGCAGGACACAGGCGGCGGCGCGAACGATGGTTTGGGTCAGTTTGGCGGGTTGGCGGAGTTGCATGGGACTAGGGGTGTGAGGATGAGGGAGATGTTGTCTGTTGGGAAGGGAATGTCAGGCTTTTTTATTCACTTGGCAGGGGCGGCCGTGTCAGCGGTCTTGGCACCGTCCTTCTGTCCGGAACCTTCTTCGGAGCCTTCGGGTTCGTTCTTCATGCCGTTGATCTTGGCCTGTTCCTTGGAGGCGAGGTCGGCCACGGCCGAGCCCGGATAGGTTTCCGTGAGGCGTTTGAAGACGGCCTGGGCGTCTTCGTAGCGCTTCATCTTGACGAGCATCTGCCCGGCCTTGAGCTCGGCGTCTGGCACGCGCTGGACCTGGGTTCCGTAGAAGACCGGAATGCGGAGATAGGCCATGAGCGCCTTTTCCCATTGTTTCTGACGGGCATGAATGTCGGCGATCATCGCCCAGATGGATGCACCGACGCTGGAGTCATCGGTTTCACTGAGAATGCTTTCGGCTTCGGCGATGATGGAGGTGAATTCCGAGGAGGTCTGGCGGTCAATGTCGAGCTGGATGATGCGGAGCTGCATCTTCTGGGCGTCGGTGAGGTGCAGGATCTTCAGCTGAGGGATGAACTTGACGGTTTCCTCAAACTTGCCCGCCTGGCTGAGGATCTCGACATAGGCGAAGAAGACATCCGTGTAGGGTGAGCCTGGCATGGTTTCGAACATTTCGAAGAAGCCCTTGGCCTTGGCGAGCAGCGCGACCGCATCCTCGGGCTTGCCCTGGGACATGAGGCTGCGTGCCTCGCTGATTTCAGGGACTTCCGGCCAGTCCAGCGAGGCCACGTTCTGCTTTGGCAGTTCAGTGGTGGCTGTCTTGTTGTCGCCAAGGAGGATGGTGCGTATGATCTTGCCGTTTTCGAGATGGAACTCGGAGGACGGAATGCGGCTGCCATCCTTGAGGATCAGGAACTGGGCACTGGCCTGGCTTGTCATGAGGCCGACAAGCACGAGCAGCAGGGGAAGGAGGCGAAACATGGGAAGTCAGTGGGGCGGGTGGGATTTTACAGGGTGCCAAGAAGCTGCTGGGCCTGCTTGAGCTCGGGAAGGTTCTGCATGTCCTGGCGCTTGGTCATTTCGATCAGCATGAGCTTGGCGGCCTCCTTGTCGGAGTTGGGCCGGTCGGGCAGCTCCTGGGGCCGGTTGAGCTTGATGAAGGCCCTGGCGCCCTGGATGTAGGCCTTGGCGAGGATGGGCTTCCATTTCTGGTGGGCGATGACGACGCGCTGGTAGAAGGAGATGGCCTCACCGGGCTTGTTCTGGTCGGTCAGCATCTCACCCTGCATGAACAAGGCCTCCGCATGAGCCTCTCCACGCCACTCCTTGGTGTTGAGGATGTTTTCGTAGATCTTTTTGGCGTCGTCGAACTTCTTGAGCTTGTAGAGGGCCCTGGCCTCCCCGCGTGTTGCGTCAAGCAGGCGTGAGCTTCCGGCATAGTCCACCTGGGCCTTGCGGAAAAGTTCCAGCGACTTGTCGAATTCATTCTTTTCGAAGGCGATCTCCGCCAGTCCAACAGCGGCCCCGTCTGCATACTCGGTGTCCTTGAAGAATTCGTTCAGGCGGTTGTAGCAGGCTGTGGCCTTGTCGAGGTCCCCCTTCTTACGGGCGTTGTCGCCGACCGTGGCAAGCAACATGGGGCTGAGGTCATCAGGCTTGGCGACCTCGATGATGATGGTGAACAGCTTTTCCGCCTTTTCGGGTTCCCTCATGGTCTTGGCCAGCCAGGCTTTGGCGAAAAGAATGCGCATCTGGGCCGTGCCGTTCATGGCTGCCTCCGGGGGTGTCAGCAGTGTTTCCAGCTGTTTCTCCACCTCCTCGAAAGTGGCCGTGGGCGGCGGAGGTGGCGGGGCGGGGGCGGCTTCAGCGGGCTTGGCGGCACCTTCGGCAGAGGGGGCGGGGGCCTGAGCGGGGGCTGCGGCTCGCGCACGTCTCTTGGGGGCCACCAGGCTGACCAGCTGCTGAATGAGGCCTTCGACCTGTTCGTTGGCTGGATTGGGGATCTTGGGCTTGATGGCCGTTGACAGAAGCTTGGTGGCCTCATCCTTCTTGTCCTCCTTGACCCTGGCGCGGGAGATCCAGAGGACGGCCTTGAGTTCCTGCTCCTCATTGTCCTTGTGGGTCTTGAGGTACTTTTCCCACATGTCTCCCAGCTCCTTCCACTTGTTCATGGATGCGTACAGGTCCGTCGTCTGGTCCATGGCATAGCTCAAAACATCGTCTGATTTGGCCTTGTCCACGGCCAGGGCGAAGTTTTCCAGGGCCTTTTCATAGTCCTGCTTCTGGTTGTAGCCATCTCCCAGCAGGGCGTAAACCTGCCCGATGTTGGTGTCATTGGGCGCGTCCTTGACGATGGATTCAAGGTCGGCCATGGCGCCTTCGGTGTCCCTGGCCTGGAACTTGATGAAGGCGAGGCGGTAGCGGGCGTCGATCACATACTGTCCCTTCGGGTTTTCCTTGAGGTAGGCCTTGATGGACTTGGTGACATTGATGGAGTCGTTCTGATAGAAGTAGCTGAGGACCACCCGGTACATGGCGTCGTCCTTGTAGGCCGACTGGGGGAACTCGTTCACCAGGAGTTCGAAGGTGGTTCTGGCGTCGTCGAAGCGCTGCATTTCGAAAAGCACGTTGCCGCGCAGGAAGCGGAGGCGCTCCTTTTCGGCCTTGGGGAAGCCCTCCGCCTTGTTGAAGGCGTCAACGGCCTCCTGCATCTGGCCGTTTTCATAGGCAAGCATGCCAAACATTTCGGACACGGTGCCAAGGTCGGCGCCGTCCGGAAACTCCTCGATGTATTTCTCGCAGAGCTTGCGGGCCGCGTTGACTCGCTTGAGCTGGGCGTTGGCGATGATCATGCCAAACATGCAGCGGTCTCGCTGGGGGAATTCCTTGTAGTCCTTGACGATGACATCGAAGGCCAGCAGGGACTCCCAGAGGCGGGCCATTTCAAAGTAGCAGCGTCCCAGGCGGTAGTAGAGGGAGGCGTCATAGTCGGCACGCTTCTCAATCTCCTCCAGGAGGCTGTTGTTGGTCTTCAGCTTTTCCTCCAGCTCCTCCTTGGTGCCACGAATGGGGCCTTTGCCCGGAGTCTTGAGGCTTTGTTCGATCTTTGCGATCAGCTCCTTCTGGACGCGCGTGATCTCGCTCTTCTTGCGGACCAGCTGGTAGGCCCCCAGGGCTTCGCGGAAGCTCTTCTTTTCCAGCATCTGATCCCCAAGCTTGAGGTAGATGTTGTTCATCTGTGCAATGTTGTCGCCGCCGGAGGCGAAGCCCTTGACCTTGTCCATGAGCTCCCCGGCCTTGTCGAGTTCGCCCTTGGCGACATACAGGTCGGCGCACATCATGGCGGCCTGGATGCCTTCTGCACTGCGAGTGCCGTCGGTCAGCACGGAGTTCAGAATGGCGATGGCATCGTCGTTTTTACCCTGTTTCTTGAGGGCTTCGGCGACAAAGAGCCCCGCTTCGGCCTTCATGGCGGGGGCGCTGGAGACGAGGGCCTTGAGAATCTCGATGCCCTTGTCCGGCTCACCCTTGTTGATGTAGCTGCGGCCGAGGGCCATCTTCACCGGGTTGATGTACTCGCCGTCGGCGAAATTGGTCTGGTAGGCTTCCAGCGCCGTGATGGCGTTTGGGTAGTCATTCAGGTTGAAGTAGGAGGCCCCCTTGACGAACAGCACCTGGGGGAAGGGCTTGCCGCTGAGGTTCTTCTCCACTTCGGTGATTTTGGACAAGGCTTCCTGATACTTGCCTTCCTGGAACAAGCCCAGGGCCGCGTTCATCAGGGCTTCGGTTTCCTGCTGGATGTTGAGGGCACCGCCTGCGGCGGGAGCCGCAGGAGCGCCTGGGGCGGCGGGTGCGCCTGGAGCAGCGGGTGCGCCCGGGGCGGCGGGAGGGGCCTGGCCCAGCACCAGGGAAGTCCCGGAAGCCAGAATCAATGCAGCACAGAAGGAATATCGCATGACAAACATGAGGGGGTGAAACGCAACCGTTCCCGGGAAGGGGTTATGAAAAAAACGCCCACATCGCCAGAGGTGGTGAACATCTTTTGATCGATTGAAAGGTCTTTGGGGATGAAAAGCGCACGGCTTTTTTGTTGAAATGAGCGACGAGCCTAGCAGGCGGGCTTTTTTTGTCACCAACGAATCCATTTCAGAAATGAATTATTGTGAGGGTTTCCTTTCGCGGCGGTTGAAATTTTTCTCGCCATTTTTCAGGCTGGCGAGTCTAATCAAATTGCTCCGGGAATAATTGTTCCCGGCGGCATGAAATAACATCATAAACCCAACCCTAAAACGCACTACTATGAAACGAGCACTCCAACGAGGTTTCACCCTCATTGAACTCCTGGTGGTGATCACCATCATCGCGATTCTCGCGAGCCTGGCGGTCCCCACTTTCAACGTCATCCAGGACATGGCAAACCAGACGTCCACGACCAACAACTGCCGTCAGATCATCATGGCGATGAAAATCTTCGCCAATGACAACAACTCGATCTACCCGGACACCTACAACAATCCGCAGACGGGCGGCCCTGCCATCACGGCAAACGACGCCTTCCGCGTGCTGATCCAGGAGGACATCATCCAGGATGAGCGCATCTTCGGGGCCAAGGCCTCCAAGTTTGTTCCCGATGGCAACATTGGAACATCGCCGTCCTTCGACCAGGCCCTGCAGGCGGGTGAAAACCACTGGGCGCTGACCCAGGGGCAGACCACCTCCAGCAACGGCATCATGCCCCTGGTTTATGAAAACCCGCTCGCCCCGAGCTGGCCTCCGCAGTGGAACTGCGACGCAGCCGGACAGCCCAAGGAAGGCCGCGCCTGGCGTGGCGGCAAGATCATCATCGGCCGCAACGACAACTCGGTGCAGGTGGAGCAGCTTGCCACGAAAAAAGGTCCTGCCGTGGGTCCCAAGGCGATGGCTGGTGGCTATGACATCTTCACCATGGCCAGCCAGAACATGCCGCAGCAGGTGCTGCAGATCCTGAGCACGGGCATGCAGTCTGGACTCATGGGAGACCCCAGCATGACGGCCCCAGGCGGACTCCCTGGCGGTGTTCCTGGCCTTCCGGGCGCTCCTGGGGGAGTTCCAGGCCTGCCCGGCGCCCCTGGTGGACTGCCCGGCGCACCTGGTGGACTGCCTGCCGCCCCTGGTGGACTGCCGTCCCTTCCCGGTGCTCCGGCAGCCGCCCCAGGCAAATGATTGTTGGATGGACGAATGATTCAAAGGTCAGGCGTCGCCGGTTTCCGGCGGCGCCTTTCTTCTTTGGGGGCATTCCCGCTGTTGTGGTTGCAATCAAGCGGAAAAAGTCTCGATTCCATTGTGAAAAACCCCTTGCCAAAGCGGGCTTTCGTGGAATCATCGCGGCCCTTCAAATTCCCACTTGAAACCACACGCCTGACAAGTAGTCCGGCATTCTCCCAGATCAACCCACCATGAGCGAAGTCGCAACCGCCCCCGCCAGTTTCAAACTGCACGACAAAGACACCGGCAGCGCCGATGTCCAGGTCGCCATCCTGACGGAGCGTATCAATCACATCACCGGCCACCTTGAGAATAATGCCAAGGATCACAGCTCCCGCCGTGGTCTCCTGAAGCTTGTCGCCCGCCGCCGCAAGCTGCTCGATTATCTCAAGCTGACAGCAGTTGATCGCTACCAGAAGGCGATCAAGACCCTCGGCCTCCGCCGTTAATCCAGTTTTCCCGTTGAAAAGGGGTGATGCCGTCGGGCATCGCCCCTTTTCGCATGGCAGCATGAAACTACAGGTGCCTGGCCCTGAGTTTCCGAGCCGTCCTGCCTGCGCCTGAATCCATCAGAGCTCCTGGGCGGACCCGAAGGTGCCTTCCTCCGCCTTCCCTCGCTCCTTGCCGCCCCCCGGCACACTTCCCCCTAAAACAACACAAACCCAAACACAAGCCACCATGGCCATCCATAAAGTCAGCGTTCCCTGCGGTTCAGGGAACATCGAAATCGAAACCGGCAAGCTCGCCCATCTGGCGGACGGTGCCGTCACTGTTCGCCTCGGCGACACCATTGTCATCGTCACCGCCGTCTCCGCCACGAAGGTGAAGGACGGGCAGGACTTCTTCCCCCTCACCGTCGAGTACAAGGAGAAGGCCTCCGCCGCCGGCCGCTTCCCCGGCGGTTACTTCAAGCGCGAAGGCCGTCCGACCGAGAAGGAAATCCTCACCGCCCGCATGACTGACCGTCCTCTGCGGCCGCTGTTCCCGAAGGGCTACTTCTACGACACCCAGGTCATTTCCATCCTGCTCAGCGCGGACGGCCAGAATGACTCTGACATCCTCTCCATCAACGGTGCCTCCGCCGCCCTTTGCATTTCCGACATCCCGTTCGCCGGGCCGATCGGCGCCGTGCGCGTGGGCCGCGTGAACGGCCGGTTTGTCATCAATCCGACTCACAGCGACCGTGAAGTGAGCGACCTCGACCTCGTGTATGTTGGCAACAAGACAGACGTCATCATGATCGAAGGCGCCGCCAACGAACTTCCCGAAGCTGACTTCGTCGCCGCCCTGCGTTTCGCCCAGGAGAACATCGTCGGCATCGTCAAGGCCCAGGAGGAGCTCGCCTCCCTCTGTGGCAAGCCGAAGCGCGTTGTTCCCCTCATGCTGGTAAAGGACGAGCTGCTCGAGATCGCCTACCAGATCGCCGGGGACCGCATCGAAGGCGCCCTTTACCAGCCCAGCAAGGTTGCCCGTGGCAAGGCCGTCGGCGCTCTCAAGGACGAGGTTGAGGCCGCCATCAAGGCCAAGTATCCTGAAGCCACCGGCTTTGAGATCAGCCAGGCATTTGATTATCTTCAGAAGAAGGCCTTCCGCATCTCCATCCTGGACAAGCTGAATCGTTGTGACGGCCGTGGCATCGACCAGATCCGTCCGCTTTCCGGCGAGGCTGGCGTGCTGCCCCGCACCCATGGCTCCGCCATCTTCGCCCGCGGCGAAACCCAGGCCCTGGCCATCGCCACGCTGGCTCCGGCTGACGAAGCCCAGGAGATGGACACCTATGCAGGCGGTCCTGATTCGAAGCGCTTCATCCTTCATTACAACTTCCCGCCGTTCTCCGTCGGTGAAACCGGTCGTTTTGGCGGCCAGAACCGTCGTGAAATCGGTCATGGGGCCCTGGCTGAACGCTCCATTGAGCCGGTGATCCCCGCCAAGGAAAAGTTCCCGTATGCCATTCGCGTCAGCAGCGAGGTCATGAGCTCCAACGGCTCCACCTCCATGGCCTCCGTGTGTTCGGGCGTCATGGCGCTCATGGACGCTGGCGTTCCCCTGAAGCGTCCGGTGGCCGGCATCTCCGTCGGTCTTGTCACCGAGTTCGATTCGGCCGACCAGATGAAGCGCTATCTCACGATGGTGGACATCCTGGGTTCCGAGGACCACTTCGGCGACATGGACTTCAAGCTTTGCGGCACCACGGAAGGCGTCACCGGCTATCAGCTGGATCTGAAGCTTCCCGGCATCCCCCTGAGCATCCTGGAAGAGGCCATCGTCAAGGCCAAGAGCGCCCGCGGTGAGATCCTCTCGGCCATGGCCCAGGCCATCGCGGAAGTGCAGCCTCTCAGCCCGCATGCTCCGCGCATCGAAGTGCTCAAGATCAATCCCGACAAGATTGGCGAGCTCATCGGACCTGGAGGCAAGAACATCAAGGGCATCCAGGCCGAGTCCGGAGCCGAGATCAGCATCGAGGACGACGGCACCGTTTACATTTATGCCACCCGCAAGGAAGGCATGGAGCGTGCGGTCGAAATGGTCAGCTCCGTCTCCGCCGAGGTGGAGGTGGGCAAGATCTACACGGGCAAGGTGGTCAGCACGACCAACTTTGGAGCCTTCATGCGCCTGTTTGGCAACAAGGACGGCCTCATCCACATCAGCGAGCTCGCCGACTTCCGCGTCAACAAGACCGAGGATGTCGTCAAGGTGGGCGACATCGTCACCGCCAAGTGCATCGGCATTGACGACAAGGGCAAGGTGAAGATGAGCCGCAAGGCCGCCATGAAGGAGAAGGACGAGGCCGCGAAGGCCGCCGCCGAAGCTCCCGCCGACTGATCAGGTTCGGATTCAGCCGTTCACAGAGTCAAGGCCGCCGGTCTCCCCGGCGGCCTTTTCTTTTTTCCGTGCGGCCTTCTCCGGCTGCCTCATCATGGCGACGTCAGTTTAACCGAATCACAACTGCCATGGCCAGTGTTCCAGGACTCCGTAGCTGCTACTGCAAAGTGGGGCGCCTCATCTACTTCGGGCGCATGCTCGACAAGATCCGCCTTCATGAGGCCGGCCTGCTGCCGGCTGAGTATGTGCCGCAGCTTGGCGATGCGCAGTTTTACACTCTGGACGGACGTTGCTGCCGTTTTCTGGGAGTGTCCTATGAAGATGTCCGCATTCGTGTGCTGCAGGGCGGGGCGGATGAAGAAGTGCTTGCCTGGGCCCACGCTTCCGGAACCCCTCGCACGGACGAGGAGTGTCATGTCTGGAACCGCTTCATCGCCAAGCTTGGGTGGCGGGATGAACGTTCTAACGTGCTGCCGGGAAGGGTGGCCGAAAGCGGTCTTGTCGGCCTGCCCATCGAGACCCTGATCGACCACATTGAATATGATGAAGGCCGTGATCCGGTGGCGGAGCGTGCCTGGGAGCGCATCTGACCGGACCGCTCATGCCTGATCCAGGCCTGTCAGGAGGCTTCCGAGTAATGTGCTGACACGCGGCGCACAAGGCCGTCATCGTCCAGCTCCATGAACTCGGCAGCCTGCAGGCCGTTGACGCTCTGATACTCCAGCACGCAGCTGCGGACACCGGACAGGACCCGGATGAGCTTGAAATGTAGATTTGGATAGGCCGCCAGCCCTCTGGCGAAGTAATCACCCAGATCCTTCCGTCCCCGGACGGTGCCGTCCGTGCGGTTGGTCAGGCGGGATATGAAGGGGGAGGTGAACTCGACGTCCTCATGGTAGTGTTTCAGGATCAGATCCAGGTTGTGGGTGTTCCAGGCGTGGATCCATTCGCGGGCCAGATCGTGATGGTTGATGCCGTTCATGAGCTGTGGGAGCTTGTGGAAGGAGGCCATTGGACGCCTTCGAGTTCGTCGGGAAGCTGAGTTGGGTCCACGGGATAGATTTTCGACAGATCGGGCCTGGTCGCCGCCGTGGGCAGAAGTTCCAGTTCCTCCGGGGCGCCGATGATGAGCCAAAGCACATCCTCCCTGGTGTCGTTGAAGACCTGTCGCAGCTGATCTGGCCCCACCAGCACTCCGCCGTACCTGGGCACGGTGAGGGTTTGTGTGCCGACGCGCATCCGCCCCGTGCCTTCGAGCACGAAATAAAACTCCTCGGCACATAGATGCCTGTGCAGCGTGTTGGCGCTTGCTGGTGGCAGGCGCCAGAGCCTTGCGCCCAGGTTTTTGCTTCCCGTGCGCTCCAGGTAGTCTGCGTTCGGAATCTGCATCAGGCTTGATGGACGCCATTGCAGGTCGTCAGGTGTGATGAGGTGGAATCCTTGAACGGGCTTCATGAGGAGGCGTCCAGCATGTCCGGCATGTACGCCGGTGCAACCTGCTGCATTTTCAGGGGCCGCCGGCCGCTGCCGGCCTTTCGCCGGCAGGGTTCTCCCTTTTCCGCAGCTGACCGCAGGCTGCGTCGATGTCCGGTCCTCGTGCGCGTCGCAGGTGGGCGACGGCACCTTGTGCCCTGAGTTCCTCCAGAAACGCCTCGGTCTGCACCATGGAGCTGGGGGCATAGGTCCGGCCGCGAAGGCTCAGTCCGGTTGGGTTGTAGCGCAGCAGGTTCACATGCATGCGGCGCCCATCCAGCAGACGGGCAAGCTCACGTGCCTGCTCCAGGGAGTCATTGACCCCTTCCAACAAACAGTACTGAATGGTGGTGATCCTGCCGCTGGACTCCTGATAGCGGTCGGCGGCGGCCAGGACCTCCCGGACGGGGAACCGCCTGCCCATCGGCAGAATGTCGGCACGCGTGATGTCATCGGGAGCATGAAGGGAGACGGCGAGATGCACGCCGAGGCCGGATTCACGCAGTTCGTCAATGCCCGGGACGACGCCCACGGTGGAGATGGTGATCTGACGCCAGCCGAAGGCTCCCAGCCTCGGGTCGGCGATGCGCCTCACGGCGGCGAGAACATTTTTCAGGTTCAGCATCGGCTCGCCCATGCCCATGAAGACGATGGTTCTCAGCATGCGGCCGGCCGACCGGGCCTCCCTTTGCAGATGCAGGAACTGTTCGATGATCTCGCCGGAGGTCAGGTTGCGTTCAAAGCCGGTCTGGGTGGTGGCGCAGAAATCGCAGGCCATGGCGCAGCCCACCTGGCTGGAGATGCAGCCAGCGGCGCGGTCCTCGTGATAATCCGGCATCAGCACGGATTCGACCGTGCGTCCGTCATGCAGCCTGAGCAGCAGCTTGACGGTGCCGTCCTCGGAAACCTGGCGCATCGCGGGATGCGCGGCTTCCGGGGCGAACGAACTTTGCAACCGCGTCTCAAGCATCGCGGGCATCCGTGTTCCGGAGGCTGTTCCAGGGGTGGACGGCTTGAGCAGACGGCGGATCACCCCTTCGGCGTGAGAAGCCTTGAATCCACAGCCTTCCAGCCAGGATCCGAGCTCCTCGCAGGAGAGGTCGGAAAGGGCGCGTGGTGAAGGCGGGCCGGGATGCATGGGATGAGCCTCCAGCCATTGGCAGGCGGCGTTGCCTGTCAATCCATGGAAACGACAAACCCTGGATTGACGAATCCCGGTTCGGAAGAGGCGCAAGCGCCCTGCCTGGCATGAGCCTCGGCCTTGGTGATAGGTCCGCGGCAGGTCTTCGTTTGCAGGACTTTATGAATAAAGCCCTTCTCCTCCTTCCTGCGTTTCCCGCCCTTCTGATGCTTGCCCTGCCTGCGGCAGTCCGTGCCGGCGATGCCGCCACCGTGAGGCCCGAGCTCTTCAAAGGCCTGAAGCTTGTCTATGAGGACGACTTCAACGGAGCCTTGAACACGGAGTTCTGGGAGGTCCGGCAGAGCAGCACCTGGGCCGTGAAGGATGGCGTGCTTCATGGGAGCGAGTCCCCGAAGGAATTTCAGGCGAAGAAGCTGGCGAGCAACGACCCCTCCCATGCCGGTTTAAAACCGGTCATCTGGCTTCGAAAGGTGCCGGAGAACTTCGTCTGCTCGATGCGGGTCCGTCATGATGCCAGGGCCTATCAGCGCGGCTTTCCGCTCCTGGACATCGGGCATCACATCCACACGCTGGTGTTCAGTGAAAAGGCGACCACGCTGACGATCAAGAAGAACGTCGAGTCCAGCCCTGTCGAGAAGCCGTTGTTCGCCTTGAACCAGTGGCATGAGGTGGTGATCGAGGCCAGGAAGGGAATGCTCCTGCTGAAGGTGGATGGTGAGAAGCATGTCTTTGAAAGCTCGAACATCGACACCACAGGGCACGCGCAGATCGACTTCAAGGGCGTGGATGGCGGTGTTTTTCAGATCGACAGCATCCGGCTGTGGGAGGGGCTGCAGAATCCGGCGGGCAGATGATCACGGCTTGGCGGCTTTTTCATCGCCAGCCGCCCGGGGTTGTTTCTAAAATTGGCTTTTCCATGGAAACACCGCTTTCGCCCCTGGACTTCGCCCGTCGTGCCCGCCGCCTTTATGCAGACAGGGAGGCCGTCGTCGACGGGGACCTGCGTCTGACCTACGGCCGGTTGTTCGAGCGCTGCGACCGCTGGTCGTCATGCCTCCAGGGGCTGGGCGTGGAGAAGGGTGACCGGGTGGCCGTGATCTCGCCGAACACGCATTCCCATCTGGAGGCCTACTACGCCGTTCCTCAGGCCGGGGCGGTGACGGTGCCGGTCAACTTTCGTCTGACCGCCGACGACTTCGCCTACATCCTGAGTCACAGCGGTGCGAAGGTGGTGTGCGTGCATCCGGATTATTTTGAGGCGGTTGACAGCATTCGTTCGCAGCTTCCGGAAGCGGCGCATTTTGTGGCGCTGGAGGGGTCAAGGGAGGGATGGCTGGATTATGAGGAGATGATTGCGGAAGCGACGGCGGCCTTCGAGCCGGTCAGCATCCAGGAAACGGATGTCATTTCGATCAACTATACCAGCGGCACCACGGCGAATCCGAAGGGGGTGATGGTGACGCATCGCAGCACGGCGATGAACATCATGGGGCATCTCATGCACACGCGTCTGACCAGCGCGGACCGTTACCTGTGGGTGCTGCCGATGTTTCACGCCAACGGCTGGTGCTTCACCTGGACGATCACTGCGGTGGGCGGCCGTCACGTCTGCCTGCGCAAGGCGGATCCCCGGCTGATCTTTGAAGCCATCGCCAGGGAGGGCATCACCCTGCTGTGCGCAGCGCCAACCGTTTTGATAGGCCTGGCAAACGCCCCCGAGGAGCTGCGCCGGGCGGCGCCGCGAGGCGTGCGTGTCTTCACGGCAGGCGCTCCACCGGCGGCGGCGACCATCGAGAGGATTGAAGGTGAGCTTGGCTGGGAAATCACGCATGTGTACGGGCTCACCGAGGTCTCGCCCATCGTGACGATCAGCGAATGGCGTCCAGAGCATGCCCTGCTGGACGCGGCCGGGCGGGCGCGCATCAAGGCCCGGCAGGGAGTTGAGTATCTTGGCAACGCCGAGGTGCGCGTGGTGGATGACGAAGGGCGTGAGGTGGCCCGGGACGGTGTGACACTGGGGGAGATCATCATCCGCGGGAACGCCGTGATGGCCGGCTATTACAATGATCCTGCGGCCACGGACAGGGCCATCCGGGACGGGTGGTTCTACAGCGGTGACGCCGCCGTGGTGCATGAGGACGGCTACATCGAGATCCGGGACCGCTGGAAGGACGTCATCATCAGCGGGGGCGAAAACATATCCTCCGTTGAGATCGAAGGAGTGCTGCTCCGGCATCCTGCCGTCCTTGAGGCGGCCGTGGTCGGGCTGCCGCATGAAAAGTGGGGCGAGACACCGCAGGCCTTTGTCGTGCTGAGGCCTGGTGAAGAGGCTGATGCCGCCGGGCTGCGACAGTTCTGCCGTGATCATCTGGCGCACTTCAAGGTGCCCCATGGCTTTGAATTCATTTCCGAGCTGCCGAAGACGGCGACCGGGAAGATCCAGAAATTTGTGCTGCGCGGAGGCCGGGCGAACCTTTCGGCCCAGTGAGCTGGGTCCGCCACTTCAGCGCGTCCTTGCGTTTCATTCGCGCGGGACGATTCTGAAGCACATGAAGACGACCCTGCTTCTTTCCTGCATCATCGGCCTTGGACTGGCAGTCTCTGCGGCGGCCCAGGAGGACACGGCTCATCACCGGCAGGTTTACCAGGAGGTCAATGCGAACGAGGCATCCTTCAAGAAGGTCACCGCCGCATTCAGGACGGAGGCGTCCAAAGCCGACCTGACCGGCTGGTTTGAGGGGAATGAAGCGAGGAAGATCATCGCGGTCACCAGCGGTGAGGACGCGGCGGTCACCGAGTATTACCTTGAAGGCGGCGAGCCGCTGTTTGTGTTCAACACCTTTCGGCAGCTCAAGGAGGACGGTTCGCGCGGACCCAAGGTCGAGGAAAGGCTCTATTTCAAGGAGGGCGCCATCTTCAAGTGGCTGACCACCGAAAAGCCCGCGCCCGTGTTTCACGGAGAGGATTATCAGGCCACCACGGAGAAGCATGCCACGAACTGCGCGGCCTTTGTCGCCGCGCTGAACAAGGCGCGCAGCTCAGGCAGGGCGGGGGCGAAGGTCACCGTCGGTGTCTTTGCCGGCATCGAGGAAGGTGACTACTTTCACTGGAACATGCAGGCGGCCGGCGGCGAGGAGGTGTCCTATTTCATCCTTCACCCCGATGCCTCGGTCGACAAGGTGCTGGAGGATCCGGCCGCGTATGTCGGACGCAGGTGCCGTGTCACCTGGAAGAAGGGCATGGAGGACATCCCTGAGGCCGGAGGAAAGATGCAGGTCGAGCAGATCCTCAGCGTCCAGTGGCTGAAGGAGTAGGCGGGCTCGGCTGAACAAATTTTGCATTTAACGGCCTGCCGCCTGGAGGATGAACTCCATGGCCGTGACCGTGTCCTCGTAGGTGGTGGAATGACCTCCGTCCGCGCGGTGGATGAGCAGCGCCTGTCGTCCCGCCAGCCGAAGTGACTCGGCCAGCCGGAGCGCGCTTTGCGGCGGCACGATGTCATCCTTTCCGCCCGTGGTGATGGCGACCGGCATGGTGAGCTTTTCCGGGTGGAGTTCGACGCTGCGTTTCCGGTATTCCTCCGGCCTCGCCTCCCTTGTGCCTCCATAGGAGGCGGCAACGGCCTCCTTGAATCCATCGAACTCCAGCATGTTCGCCGTGCCGTTGAGGCTGCACACACCGTCGATCAGATCCGGGTGAAGGGCGGTGAAGATGAGGGCCGAGGTTCCGCCCATGGAGCCGCCCGTGATGAAGGTCTTTCCAGGCTGATGCCGCCGCCTGGCCTCGGTGATGACCTGAACCAGGTCAGCCTCGGCCTTCGGGCCCATCCAGGATGTCCTGGCCCGGTAGTCGGGGGAAACCAGGATGGCGCGGTGCCTGGCGGCCACGTCCCGCACCCCCCGGCATTCCCCACGCGCATCACGGATGAACTGCCAGCGGTCGGAGCCATGGCCGTGAAGGGCGATGATGAGGTCGCCCGGCCTGCCTTCAGGCCTGACAACGGGGACGAGCTCGACGTAGCGCTGCTCCGTGTTGTCGAGGCCGGAGCGGAAGACCACATCGTTCAGCTTCATGGCTGGCACGGTTTCAGCACCCGGTGCCAGAGTCTGTGCGAAGGTCCATGAGAGGGACAGCTGGAGCGTGGCCAGAACGGCGGCGGGCAGACGTGCGGACAGCATGAGGTGCCTGAACTCAGGGAATTATTTTTTGTTTGGCAAGCCAATTGAGCGCGGCGGCCTTCCACTGCTCCCACAAGGGCCCCTTGCAGCCGTTGAGACCGTGGCCGCCCTCGGGAAGCTCCAGCAGTTCGACGGGCACCTGGTGCTTCTGCATCGCTTCGGCAAACTGACGGCTGTTCTCAACCGGGACGGGCTTGTCATCGACGGCGTGGGCGAGAAACACCGGCGGTGTGCGGGAGGTGACCTGGGTTTCGTTTGAATAGAGGCGTTCGAGTTCAGGCGCCGGGCTGGCGCCGAGCAGCTCCATCCTGGAGCCTGTGTGGGTGAACCTCCCCATCGTGACAACGGGATAAACAAGCCAGGCGAAGCCGGGGCGGCTGCTCATGCGTTCGACCGGATCCTGGGATGAGGCGTTTCCATCATCGAAGTGCGTCGTTGCGGTGGATGCGACGTGACCGCCTGCGGAAAAGCCAAGGATGCCGACACGCTGTGGATCAATCATCCACCTTGCCGCATTGGCGCGGGTGAGCCGGATGGCGCGCTGGGCGTCGAGCAGGGGCACCAGATGCCGGAGCTTCGGCAGCCGGTATTCCAGGATGATGGCCGCGATGCCGTTTTCGTTCAGCCATTGGGCGATGGGATAGCCTTCACGTTCGGTGACGTGGCGGATGTAGCCGCCTCCGGGGCAGATCACGACGGCCGCGCCGACGGCCTTGTCCGCCGGGGGCAGGAAAACCTCCATCTGCTTGCTCCAGTCCTCAAAGGTGCCGTCACCGTTCGGAGCCTTTCCGGGCCAGAGTGCGATGCGTTCGGCGGGATTGGCGGCCTGGATGGCGCCGCTGGTCCAGAGGCTGAGAATGAGGAGGGCGAGGAGCTTCATGAGGAGACTGGGGTTTGAGGGTGATCGGCAGGGAGGAGCATCCGGATGCCGAGGACAAGCGCTGCTGCTGCGGCCAGGCCGGCCAGGGCGGTGAGGGAGAGCAGGCGGTCGATGCCCAGAGACTGCTTCCACAGCCCGCCAAAAAGGGTGGCAAAGCCGGACATGACAGCGCCGCAGAAGTTCAGCAGGCCGACGGCGGTGGCCCGTGTCCCCGGGGCGACCACGTCGAAGGCGGCGGGAAAGATGTTGGCGATGAAGAGGCCGCTGAACAGGCCGAAGCCGGTGGCGGCAAGGCGGGTGACCGCCAGCGTGTCACAGCTGCCGAGGGCATGCATGCAGGGTGCGCTGAGGCCGAGGCCGGCCGCCAGCAACCAGAAGCGGGCCGCCCTGACGCGCCGGCTTAGGTGGTCGGCGAACATTCCTCCGCCAAGGACGCCGACGAGGGTGGCGGACTGGAGGTAGACGGTGGCGTTGAAGGCGGCGTCCGCCTGGCTGAGGTGAAACTTGTCGTGCAGAAAGGCCGGCAGCCATCCGTAAAGGAGCCAGAGGCCGAAGACGAAGACCGGAAACACGGCGCAGAGCAGAAGGAAGGTGCGTGATCTGCCGAGCCCGGAGAATGAGAATTCCGAACCTGTTTCGGGCGCGGGTTCTCCGACGCCGCGGAGGAACTTGAAATAGGGTATGGCAAAGGCGATCCCCACTCCGCCGAGGATGAAGAAGGCATCACGCCACCGCCCAAGGTCCGCCATCCAGCCTCCGAACCAGCTGCCTGCCACGGTGCCGGCGATCTGTCCTGTCATGAGCAAGGAGACCGCGCGTGAACGCTGCCCGGCGGGGTAGGCCCCGGCGGTGAGAGCCACGGCGCTGGACATGTAGAGGGATTCAGAAACGCCCATGGCGGCACGCATGACCAGCAGCATGGAGCCCGAGGCGACCAGCCCCGTGCCGAGCGTGACGATGCTCCAGACCACGAGGCTGAGGACGACCAGGAGGCGTTTGGAAAAGCGGTCGCCCAGGATGCCGGAGGCCGGGCAGCCGAAGGCGTAGACCCAGAGGAACACGGAGCCAACGAGGCCGAGCTGGCCGTCGGTCATCCGGAGGTCGGCGCGCAGGGCCGGAAACATGGAGAAGACGGCCTGACGGTCGCAGTAGTTCAGGAAGTAGGCGAACCACATGAAGGCGACCAGGGCGCCGGCTGAACGCATGAGGCTCATGCACGCAGGATGTCGCCTGGCCTAACTTGTTTTGCGATGACAGCCACGCAGTCGCCCTGCCGGGTGAGGCATGGCGCGCGCATGGTGATGAGGCGGCCCGAGCCGGCCGCCACGATTTGCTCCGGGGCGCGGTCGGGGCGCTCCAGGTGATGGATCCACCCCACAGTCTGGCCTTTCCTGACCCTGGCTCCAAGCTCGACGGCAACTTCGAAGATGCCGGACTCCGGGGCCAGGAGGTAGTCTTCCCGGCTGAGCGCCTGGATGAGGACGGGCGGTTTGGGCCGCGGGATGACGCGTCCCTTCAGCACTCCCAGGTGGATGAGGACGTTGCGCAGTCCGGACTGGGCGATGCGATGAACTGAGGCGGGGATGCATTCACCTCCGCCCAGCTCGGTGGTGACGACGGTCTTGCCCTGGTTCTCCGCCTCGACGGGCAGCAGGCCGCTGCCGGCGATGTCGGCGTAGATGAAGCAGAAGTCCGTGCCCCAGGCCAGCATGGCCTCGTACATGCGACGACGCTGATCGAGGTCGGGGACGAGGTGCATGTGGGCGCAGGGAATGAACTCCATGCTGCGGCCGCCGCTGTGGATGTCGATCACGGCGTCGCTGATGGGGAAGAGCACGGTGCGCAGGTAGTGGGCGATCTGGCTGGTGACCGTGCCTTCGGCCTCGCCGGGAAAGGCGCGGTTCATGTTCATGCCGTCCAGCGGGGAGAGGCGGGTGGCGGCCCGTGCGGCGGGAAGGTTGAGGGAGGGGATCAGGATGAGCCTGCCGTTGATGCGTGAGGGATCGAGCTCGCGCGCGAGCTTCATGATCGCGACCTGGCCCTGGTATTCGTCACCGTGGTTGCCGCCGAGCACCAGCACGGTCGGCCCCCGGCCGCGTGCGATGACGGTGCATGGGATCATCACGTTCGCCCAGCCTCCAAGGTCGTGGGAGTAGGGGACCTGGAGGAAGCCCTGCTGCCTGCCGGGCCTGTCGAAGTCGAGGGAGGTGACGACCATGTTGTTGGTTATTCGCGGTTGATGAACTCGTCGAGGTTCATGAGCACCCTGGCGGTGGCGACGAGGGGGGCGGCCTCGATGGCCTCAGCGGCGGGGAAACGATGCTGTGCGGCACCGAGGATCTTGAGCGCTTCGGCGCCTCCGTTTCGAACCCTTGCCGCCTGCCCCTCATGGAAAGCCTTGAGGCGTGCAAGTTCGTCGGGTCTTGGCAGGCGGTTCAGCACGAGCTGGAAAAGTGATGCCAGCCTGTCGTCGGGGCCTTTCTCCAGGGCCCGCAGGGCAAGGGACTGGGCGGCCTCGACGAAGACGCCGTCGTTCATCATGGCGAGCGCCTGGAGCGGCGTGTTGCTGCGTTCACGGCGCACGCAGGCGTCGGCGGCATCAGGGCCGTCAAAGGTGGTGAGCAGGGGGTAGAGCACGCTGCGCAGGGTGATGATGTAAAGGCTGCGGCGGTAGAGCTCGGCGCCCGGGCTGGCCTGCCAGTTGGAGGAGCGGCCGACTTCAAAGACATCCTCCGGCAGCGGGGGGCGGAAGCTGGGGCCGCCGACGCGCGGGGTGAGCATGCCGCTGACGGCAAGCACGGAGTCACGCAGGATCTCGGCGTCCAGGCGGATGCGGTTCTGCCTGGCAAGCAGCCTGTTGAGCGGGTCGATGTCGATGATGTCCCCGCGGTGAGCGGAGGACTGGCGGTAGGTGTGGCTGGTGACGATGATGCGGATGAGCTCCTTGCGGCTCCAGCCCCGGCGGATGAACTCGGAGGCCAGCCAGTCGAGAAGCTCGGGGTGGGAGGGCGGCTCGCCCGTGGAACCGAAGTCGTCAGGCGTGCCGACCAGTCCTGCGCCGAAGAGCTTGTACCATACTTGGTTGACGGCCACGCGGGCGGTCAGCGGGTTTTGCGGCGAGACGATCCAGCGTGCGAGGTCAAGCCGGGTGCCGCCGGTCCTGCCGGGCAGGGCGGACAAGGTGGCGGGCTGGACATCCGGTCCCCGGCGGGTGTAGTCGCCTGCGAGGTGGACATAGGTCTGGCGGCGGTCCTTGGAAACCTCGGCCAGGACCTGCGCCTTTGTCCGTGCCTCTTCGCGGTCCTCCGTGTTGTCGAAGTAGGCGTAGAGGCCGTAGTAGTCACGGATGGTGACCGGGTCGTACTTGTGGGTGTGGCACTGGGCGCAGCCGACGGTCAGGCCAAGCCAGACGCGTCCGGTGGTGTTGACGCGGTCGACGAGGTTCTGGTAGCGGGCCTCCTCCTTGTCGACGCCCGCCTCGGTGTTGAGCGCGGCGTTGCGATGGAATCCGGTGGCGGTGAGCTGGCCGGCCGAGGGGCCGGGCAGAAGGTCGCCGGCGATCTGCTGGAGGGTGAACTGGTCGTAGGGCAGGTCCTGGTTGATGGCGGAGATCACCCAGTCACGATAAAGCCAGGCGTTCGGGCGCAGGCCGTCGCCGAGGAAGCCGTTGGAGTCGGCGTAGCGTGCCATGTCGAGCCAGTGCCTCGCCCAGCGTTCGCCAAAGTTCGGCGAGGCCAGGAGGCGCTCCACAAGGGCGCGGTAGGCGCTGTCTGAAAGGTTCTTCAGGCCCGCGACTTCTGACGGCGAGGGGGGCAGGCCGGTGAGATCGAGGAAGAGTCGCCGAACCAATGTTGCTGATTCGGCCTCGGGGGCGGGACGGAGGCCGTGCCGCGCCAGCCTGTGCTGGATGAAAAGGTCGACGGGGTTGCTGGAGACGGGGTTGAAGCCGTCCCTGGGGGGGGCGGTTCTTCTGACGGGAAGGAAGGACCAGTGCTCCTGGTATTCCGCGCCTTCGGTGATCCATCGTCCCAGGATTTCACGCTCCGCCTTCGTGAGTGGCTTGGGCGAGGAGGGCGGCGGCATGATGTCGTCGGGATCCGAGGTCGTGATGCGGTGCCAGACTTCGCTTTCGCCGGGCCTGCCGGGCTTGATGGCCTCCTTGACGGCCTCGGCGCGCACGTCGAGGCGGAGCCCGGCTTCGCGCTTGTCCTCATCGGGGCCGTGGCAGGCAAAGCATTTGGCTGCGAGGACCGGGCGCACGTCACGGTTGAATTCAACCCGGCCTTCCGCATGCAGCAGGGCGGAGGCTGGCAGGAGGGTGATGATGAGGAGACGAGGGAGCCTCATGGTTTCAAAAGCTGGGTGACGGCCTCCTTGATCGCCTTTTCCGAATCCGGTGCTGCGTAGGCCTGGGAAGGCTCATAGCCGCCCTCGGTGAAGGATTTCTCGAGAGGAATGTAGCCGGTCACCCCGTCGCCATAGCTGGCGGTGCAGACAAAGCCTCCGGGCAGCTGCTGCTGGGCGAACCATTGATACTCCACGAAGCTTTCACCGGGCAGGTGCAGCAGGCGCACATCATCGCCGAGATGCAGGCTGGTGAAGGGGATGGGCTTGCGATGGCGGATGAACCCGAGGCGCAGGGCGGCGGTGATGCGCTGTGAGGGCGAGGTGGCGCTGTTTTGCAGGACCTTGATCATGCGCTCCTCGGGGAACTCCGGATCGGGCTTGAGGATCACGGGCACATGCTTCCAGGAGAAGCCGGCCAGGGGCCTGCGTGAGGCGGACTTTTCGGAGTCGATCATGGCCTTGTGGAGACGTTCCGCGAGCAGCGGGCGGTTTTCCGGCGAGCCGTCGTTGTATTTGCCGGCGCCGATGTTGCCGCCGCAGCCGGTGAAGTAGAGGTGCGGGACGCCATCCTCGCGGCTGCGCCTTTCCCGCGCGATGCCGACGAAGTCATGGCTGACCATGCCGTCGTTGTAGTAGCTCATCGGATGCGTGGCGTAGTAATGCAGCACGGCAAGCTTGCGTCCGGCATTCCAGAAGCCGACGGATTTCAGCATTGGATCGACCAGGCCCTCCGGCAGGGCGCGCAGCTCCGGATCCTTGGAAGAACTGCCGCGCATCCTCCCGACCTTGCCGTTGACGACCATGACCCGGCGGTTGGAGGCGATTTCTGCAACGGCTGCCTGGCCCGTGGTCAGATGGGTGACCGGCTGTGGCGAGGCAAGGGAGGCTCTGATGGCCGAGGCGATGTTTTGCAGCGCCTTGTCTGCGGCGGAGGCATCCAGGATGGCAAGGTCAGGCAGCAGCTTCTGGACGGCATTGTCCACCAGCGGGGCGTTGTGCTGGTGCAGGGAGTGGAGGGCGACGCGTTCAGCGGAGGTCCCGGCGGCCCCGGCCAGGACTTCGCGCCAGTGCAGGTGGTCTGCCGCGCGGATTTCGCAGTAGTCGACGGCACAGAGCACGACCGGTTTTTCCGCAGTGTCCAGAAGCACGGCCCCGAGTGCGAGCAGGGGTTCGCTGACACCTGCCGCAGGCTTGACGAGCCCTCCGCACAAAGGTGCGCCGACGGGCGGCGTCACATCGGCTCGAAAGACGGCGATCTGCACGGCAGATGCCTGTGTGGCGGCCAGCAGCAGGAGGAGGAAGGGTTTCATCGGAATGGATGAAACGGTCCCTGCCGGCGACCTCTAGCGGTCCGCAGGCCATGGGGCGGATGAAGCGGCCGGGATCAGAATCCGGCGCGCTGCATGAGCTGGTCGAGCTGCTTCTGAAACTGCGGGATGTCGCCCTTGGGCGGCTGGTAGCCCTGGGGAGCTCCGCCGAGGCCGAGGCGGCCGAACTGATCGAGGTACCAGTTGGCGGTCTGGCCGTCGCTGAAGGTGACCTTGCCGGAGATCAGGGCACCGGGCGTGGTGATCTGGTCGGCGGTGAGGGTGACGCTGCCGCCCGGGGTGGCTTGCGGGTCATCCACGTCGACGGGGCTTTCGTCCTCGTCCGGGATTTCGGGTTCAGCGAGTTCATCCTGGGGGGCTGCGGGGGCGGGTTCCTCCGGCTTGGGCTGCTCACGCGGCTTGTCCTTCAGGCGCACGCCGACATCGAGCATGAGGAGCCTTGCCTCCAGGTAGGTGAGGGAGATGCCGAGCTCGTTTTTGAGGCGGGTCTGGACGTCATTGAGCGTGGCGCCGGCGGCGGCCCACTGTTCGACCTGGGAGAGCTGTTCTGGGGTGAGGCTGGACATTGAGGTTGGAAGCAAATCTGGTTGGGCTGGAGGTTACTCCTTCATGGGCTCGGTGACGATGCGGGACAGCCCGGCGGCCCTGTCGGCAAGCTTGATGACCTGCTCCTCGGTCAGGTCGCGGGCCTCCGTGCCGCCCATGAGCGGGATGAGCTCGGTCAGTCCGGCCTGGATCTGCCGGAGGGATGCGCTGGCCTGAAGGGCGGGGTTCAGGCTGCCGAGGCTGGCGCTGTAATACTCGGCGATGTCGGGGCGGATGAGGCGCCTGGTTTTCTCAGGGGCATAGTGGTCGGCGACGCTGCGGGTGGCGATTTCAAAGGCGCGCAGCCAGCCTCCGAGGCTGACGAGGTGGGCGATGTCCACGTCGCGAAGCTGGACCATCTCGGCCTCCACATCGGCCTGGGTGAGGGCGAGTTCGTTGCGGAGCTGGTCCCATTTGCCCTCGATGCTGTGCTCGAAGAGGCTCTGGGTGTGACGGTTCATGCGCTGGCCGGTGCCGAGCACCTTGGCGTACTTGATGAGGGCGCGGCCGACATCCTCCATGGCCTCCACCTTCTCGCATTGAACAATCAGGAAGCCGTCGGCGATCAGGCTGCCAAGGCCGAGCGAGACGAGGATGCGGTCGGAGGGTGTCTTGCGGGTGATGGGACGCTTGAGGGCGTCGTAGGAAAGCTTGCCGAGTCCGTCCAGCATTTCGAAGAGCTTGCGGATGCTGGGGGTGGTGAACTCATTGACGCCGAACTCCTCGCGGACATGCTCATCACCCAGAAGATCTTCGGGAATCTGGGCCTTGCCGGGTTCGACGCCGGGCTTGGGCGGCACGGGCGGGGGAGGGGCGACGGGAGCGGGCGTCTGCGCCAGGGCGGCCAGATGAACAAACAAGCCGACGAGGACCGCCAGGGCGGTGCGTGCGCGGAGGATGCCGGGAGAGTGCATGACGGGAGGTACTACGAGGGCATCGCGCAGAATTCCAGCGAATGCAACGGCTGGCAGACGGATGATCAGGTGTCCGCCTGCGGGTTCCCCCGGTAGGCGCGGGCCAGAAGGGTGACAGGCTGGGTGACGGCGACGCCCTTGTCCCGCAGACCTCCGGCGAGCTGGAGGTGGCAGCCAGGGTTGGAGGTGGCGACGCAGGCGGCGCCGGTGCTGCAGACATGCCCAACCTTGCGGGCGAGCAGCTTGGCGGACTGCTCGGGCTGGGTGATGTTGTAGATGCCGGCGCTGCCGCAGCACCAGTTGCTCTCCGGCAGTTCCTTGACGGTCAGGCCGGGGATGGACTGGAGGACCTGGCGCGGCTGGCTGACGACCTTCTGCCCATGGCTGAGGTGGCAGCTTTCGTGGTAGGTGACCTCGGTGACGCCGGGGTTCTTGCCGGGGGGACGGATGCCTGTCTGAACCAGCCATTCATGGATGTCCCTGACCTTTGCGTCCCATTGACGGGCCCTGGAGGCATAAAGCGGGTCGTCATGCAGCAGGTGGGCGTACTGCTTGAGATGAGAGCCGCAGCCGCCGGCGTTGGTGATGATGGCATCAAGGCTTTCGAGGTCAAAGCTGTCGATCTGCCTCCTGGCCAGTTCGCGGGCGAGCTCCAGCTCGCCGTTGTGGGCGTGCAGGGAGCCGCAGCAGGACTGGGCCCGTGGGGTGACGACTTCGCAGCCATTGGCAAGCAGCACGTCGGCGGTGTCGCGGTTGATGCTGGAGAAGGCAAGATCCTGAACGCAGCCGGTGAGCAGGCCGACCCGGTGTCGCGGAGAAGCATCACCTGGCAGCTCCACAGGGGCGATGAGGCTGTCTGAAAAGGCGTCGGCGATGCGCGGCGTCTGCGGTTCCAGGTCACGCAGCTTTTTTGGCAGCAGGCCGAGGAACTTCACGCGGCGCATCAGGCGGTCCATGCCGCATTTTTGCCAGAGGCGCAGCCCCCAGCCTGCAAGCCGGAGGAGCCGGGGGTGCATGAAGAGCACGTTCAGGGTCAGCCAGCGCCAGAAGTCACGCTCCGGCGTGCGGGCGACGCCGCTGCGTTCGATCTCGGCGCGTGCGGTTTCAAACAGTTCGGCGTAGTTCACTCCGGCGGGGCAGGCGGTCTGGCAGGCGAGGCAGCCTAGGCAGTAATACATTTCACTGGCGAACTCCGGAGTGATGTCCAGGTCGCCGTCGGCCACGGACCTCATCAGGGAGATGCGGCCCCGCGGGCTGTTGCGCTCACGCTTGGTCTCCATGTAGGTCGGGCAGGTGGGCAGGCACATGCCGCAGTGCATGCACTGCTGGAGCACGGAGTAGTCGAGCGACTGGAGGAGGTTCATGAGCGGGGCATCATAGACGGATCGAGAGGATGTCATCTCGCACTTGAGGATGCATCCAAACTTGCGCATCGCGCGGTCACGTCCAGAATGCCGGATGCGAACACTGGTGATCGGCGACATCCATGGCTGCTCCACGGCCCTGCGGACGCTGCTTGACGCCGTGAAGCCGGGGCCTGAGGACATCCTGGTGACCCTGGGCGACTATGTGGACCGCGGTCCGGATTCGAAGGGGGTGCTGGACATCCTTCTGGAGCTTGAGAAGACCACGCAGCTCAAGCCGGTCATCGGCAATCACGAGATCCTGTTCCTGGACGTTCTTGACCAGCTCTCGAAGGACAAGGGGGAGATGGACCTGGAGGGCTGGCTGCGGGTTGGAGGCCGGGAGACGATGCTTTCCTATTCGACGGACCATCAGACCCTGTCCTGGGAGAACGTCAGTCCTGAGCACCTCGCCTTCCTCTCCCGCCGCTGCCTGCGCTATTACGAGGATGAGAGGAACCTCTACGTCCACGCCAACGCGAACGCCTATTACAAGCTGGCGGACCAGAGCGATGACTGGCTGTTCTGGACGCGTTTTGACGACGCCTATCCACATTCCTCGGGCAAGAGGATGATCTGCGGCCACACCGCCCAGAAGAGCGGCTGGCCTAACGTCAAGCCTTTCGCCATCTGTCTGGACACCTGGGTGTATGGCAGCGGCTGGCTGACCTGCATGGATGTGGCGGCGGAGACCTTTGTTCAGGCCAACCAGGCCGGGGAGGTCCGCCGTTGCACGCTGGCCGACCTCGCGGAACCGCCGACGGAGACGAAATGACGCCTGCCGGAAAGCCGTGGGCCTGAAGAAAGGCGCAGGATTGGCGTCACCGGGAGCAACTCATGTGTCATCGTAGCATATCTCCGCTTGCACGCGGCGACGCTCTCTTAACTATCGCGCCCCCCATCCCGCCCATGTCCACCGTCACACTCGGACTCATTCAAGGAACCACGTTTGCCAGCCAGGCTGAAAGCCTTGCCCGGCATGACGTGCTCATTCGTGAGGCGGCGGCGAAGGGTGCTCAGATCATCTGCCTGCAGGAGCTGTTTAACATCCCCTATTTCTGCACCCGCCAGGACACCACTCTGTTTGACCTGGCCGAGCCGGTGCCGGACGGCCCGACGACGAAGCACCTGGCCGGGCTGGCCCGTGAACTGGGGGTGGTGCTGATCGTGCCGCTCTTTGAAAAGCGCGGTCCGGGCCTTTATCATAACACTGCCTCCGTCATCGACGCGGATGGCACGGTGCTCGGCATCTACCGGAAGATGCACATCCCCCAGGATCCGGGCTTTGAGGAAAAGTTTTACTTCACTCCGGGCGACCTCGGCTATCGGGTGTGGGAGACGCGCTTCGGGCGCATCGGCGTGCTGATCTGCTGGGATCAATGGTATCCGGAGGCCGCCAGGCTGACGGCGCTCGCAGGGGCGGAGATCCTTTTTTATCCCACCGCCATCGGCTGGCTGAGCAGCGAGAAGGCCGAGCTTGGCCAGGCCCAGCATTGCGGCTGGGAGACCGTGCAGCGCGGGCACGCCGTGGCCAACGGCTGCTTCGTCGCCGCCGTCAACCGCACCGGCCGCCAGGACGACACGGAGTTCTGGGGCCAGTCCTTTGTCGCCAACCCCTACGGCGAGATCGTCGCCCGTGCGTCCGTAGAGAAGGAGGAGGTGCTCATCGTGCCTGTGAACCTCCAGGCGGTTGAGGATTTCCGCCGCATCTGGCCGTTTTTCCGTGATCGGCGCATTGACACCTATTCCCCTCTGACCAAACGCTACCTCGATGAGTAAAGCCTACCCGAAGAACTATCGCCTTCCCGCCGAATTTGAACCGCAGGAGGCCGTGTGGCTGTCGTGGCCGCATAACAAGGAAAGCTGCCCCAAGACTTTCCACCGAATCCAGGACAAGTTCGGCGAGATCGCCAGCTCCATCTCCCGCTACGAGCGCGTGCGCATCAATGCGCCGATGCTCGCGCACATGAACATCCGCCTCAGCATTGCCGACAACGAGGGCGACCTCAGCCAGGTGGACATCTACGAGAACCTGACGAACGACGTCTGGTGCCGTGACCACGGCCCGATCTTCATCAAGCACAACGAGACCGGCAAGGTGGCGGTCACGGACTGGAAGTTCAACGCCTGGGGCGGCAAGTTCCCCCATGACCTCGACGACCAGATCCCCTCCAAGGCTGCGGCAGCCCTGAAGATGGAGTGCTTTCAGTCGGACATGGTGCTCGAAGGCGGCGCCATCGAGAGCAATGGCAAGGGGCTTCTGCTCACCACCGAGGCCGTCCTGCTCAACCCCAACCGCAATGGAGGCAAGGCGCGCAGCAAGGGCGAGGTCGAGAAGGAGCTCAAGGCCATGCTCGGCGTGACCGACATCGTCTGGTTCAAGCAGGGCATCGAGGGCGACGACACCGACGGCCACATCGACGACCTGGTGCGTTTCATCCGTGAAGATGCGGTCATCTGCATGGTCGAGTCCAAGGAGAACGACCCCAACTTCAAGGTGCTCAAGCAGATCCGCGAACAGCTGGACGACGTCCGGCTGCCGGGCGGCGGCAAGCTTGAAGTCATCGAGGTGGAGATGCCGAACGCCATCGAGATGAAGGACTGGCGCCTCAGCCGCCTGCCCGCCAGCTACGCGAACTTCCTGATCCTGAACAACGCCGTCATGGTGCCGATCTTCGGCCAGAAGAAGAAGGACCAGATGGCGGAGGACAAGATCGCCGAGTGCTTCCCCGGCCGTGAGATCATCCCGGTGACCTGCAAGGACCTCGTCACGGAAGGCGGCGCGCTGCACTGCATCGCCATGACCCAGCCGAAGTGAAAGTGAATCAAGGCCGATTCTGAGGAACGGCGTCTGACAAAAAAGCCCGGTCCGCGAGGACCGGGCTTTTTTGCCGCCATCATTCGATGTAGAGGAACTGGTTGGAGCTGCACAGCACCTGGCAGAGGCTGGCCAGGGCCTCCTGGGGCGGATTGGGAACCACGCCCTTGGGGTGCTGGATGTCGTGATGATATTTCGTGAGCGCCTGGGTCTGTTCGTCCAGGTAAGCCAGGGAACGGGTGATGCCGGCCTCCGTGGCAGGCCTGCCGTAAAGAAGCTGCCAGACGCGGTTGATCTGAGCCCGGAGGTCGCCGGGACGCTCCCTGGCGACGCGGTCCGCAAGGCGTCGTGAGCTGTCGAGGATGAAGGTGTCGTTCATGAGCAGCAGGGACTGCGGGGCCACGGTGGTCTGGGCGCGCATTTCGCAGTTGGGCTGCATGGTCGGCGCGTCGAAGGTGTCGAGAACGGTCACCGGCTTGCTGCGGCGCACCTGGATGTAGAGGCTGCGGCGGAAGTCGGCGGCGCCTGCCGGGTCGACCTTGTGGGTGGTGATGGTGCCCTTGTCGATGCCGGTGATGACACGTCCCTGCGGGTCGCGGCCGATGCCGCTGGGCGGTCCGTAGCTGGAGTTCTCCAGGGAGCCGGTGATGGCGAGCAGGCTGTCACGCAGCGTTTCGGCGTCGAGGCGGCGCAGCTTGAAGCGTGCGTAGAACCTGTTCTCCGGGTCGTTCTGCAGCGAGGCCGCGTTTGTGGAGGACTGGCGGTAGGCGTTGCTCAGCACGATGAGGCGGTGCAGCGGCTTCAGCCTCCAGCCGCCCCTCACAAACGCATCAGCGAGGTAGTCCAGGAGTTCGGGGTGCGTTGGCAGCTCGCCCTGGCGGCCGAAGTCGCCGGGCGTGTTGACGATGCCGCGGCCCATGTGGTTGAGCCAGAAGCGGTTGACCAGGACACGCGCCACCAGCGGGTGCTTGCCGCTGGTGAGCCACTGCGCGTAGGCAAGGCGGCGGCCGGAGGAGCCGCTGCTGACTGGCACGGGCTTGAAGGGCTCGATCTGCGGGCTGGCTAGGATGCTGAGCTCGCCCGGCTTCACCTCCTGGCGCGCCTGGTCATGATCGCCGCGGTTGAACAGCTTGGACACGGGCACCTGGCCCTTCACCTCGGTCAGGGCCATGACGAATCCCTCGGCGGGCTTGGTGGCGCGCAGCTTGGCGGCCTCGGCCATTCTGGCATCCACGAGGTCCTGCTTTTTCTTGTCGTAAAGGTCCAGGGAGTAGGTGGCGAGGGCGGAGGGGTACTTCTTGATGAGCGCCTTTTGTTCGGGAGTTTGTTTGGCCACCGGGGTGTCACGGGCGACGCGGAAGGCGGCCTGCTCGGCCTCCGGAACCTTCTTGATCTCGACCTCGAATATCTCGTCGAGGAACTTTTTGCTCATGGCCCGCGCCTCGGCCTCGATGGCCCTGGCCTGGGTTTCGATCTCGGCGGCCCTGGCGCGTTCCTGCGGGGAATAAAGCGAGTAAAGGCGGCTGTTCGGGGCGCGCCAGGACTCCCAGTGGTAGGCGGGGTCGAAGATGGCGCGCAGGCGGTAGTAGTCGGCCTGGGTGACGGGATCGTAGCGATGATCGTGGCACTGGGCGCAGGAGAGGGTCATGCCCATGAGGGAGGAGCCCAGGATCTTGATCTGCTCGGCGATGACCTGGTTCCTGGCGAGCTTGGCGTCGTCCACGGTGTCGCCGGTGCCGTCCGGGGCCATGCGCAGGAAGGCTGTGGCGATGAGCTGCTCGGTGCGACGCGGATCCAGCACGGCCTGCTGGTAGTCGGAGTGGGTGGCTCCGGCAAGTTCGTCACCGGCGAGCTGTTCCTGGATGAACTGGTCCCAGGGCCTGTCCTCGTTCATCGAGCGGACGATGTAGTCGCGGTAGCGCCAGGCATGGGGCCGCAGGCTGTCGGCCTCGGTGTAGCCGTTGGAGTCGGCATAACCAACAACGTCGAGCCAGTGGCGCGCCCAGCGTTCGCCGTAGTTTTTCGAGGCCAGCAGCCGTTCGACAAGCTGTTCGTAGGCGAGGGGGGAGCGGTCGTTGACGAATGCCTCCACCTCCTCGGGGGACGGCGGCAGTCCGGTGAGGTCGAGCGCCACGCGGCGGATGAGGGTGCGGCGGTCGGCCTCCGGTGCCATGGAAAGGCCCTTGCCGGCGAGTTTGTCGAGGATGAAGGCATCGACGGGCGTGCGGACCTTTGCAGGGTCCTGCAGAGGCACGGAAGGACGTTTCACCGGCTGGAAGACCCAGTAGGCGCGGTCCTCTTCGGAGATGAGCGGGCCTGGCGCGAGCGCGAGCGGTTCGGGGCGTGCTGTTTTCGCGCCCTGGCTGATCCATTTTTCAATCACCGCCAGCTGGGCTTCGTTGAGAGGCTTGCCTTTTTCGGGCATTTCCCCGGAGCGGATGACCTCGACCAGCTTGCTCTTTGCAGGCTGTCCGGGGACGAGGATTTCGTCCATGAACCGGCGCAGGCGCAGGTCCACGCCACCTTCAGGCTTCTCCTCTTCACCATGGCAGTGGGTGCAGTGCGCCTTGACGATGGGGCGCACGTCCTTTTCGAACGTGAGCAGGGCCTCCGCGCCGGGGACGGCAAGGGGGTGGGCGAGGAGGAGAACTACAACGGGCGTCAGCTTCATCACGGGGCTGAAACCTACGGGATGGGGAGGGGTTTTCTAACCATCCTTGCTTCAAGAAAGCACGCGGCGGCATGGCCGTGGACCGATGCCGCCGCGTGAGGAACGAGGGGGTGCTGGATCAGGGGCTGAAGGCCCATTCGGGAGCGTTGAGCAGGGCCCAGAGGACGTCTTCAAGACGGCCGCGCCAGCTTGCGTCGAGCTTGTCGGTGGGGGGCTCGCCACGGCGGGCGGCCTTTTCCTGCTCCATGCGGACGGTGGTGGCCTCGCCATCCAGGTGGTTGGACCAGCTCACATACTTTTCACGGCTGCGGGTGGTGGGCTGGGGGGCGCGCCGCGCGGAGTCGGCCAGGACGCGCTTTTCGAATCCTTCAGAGAGGTGGCGGGTGTAAAGCTCACGTTCCTGGGCGGAGGGATGGCGGGTCAGCAGCTTGAGGAAGAGCTGGTCGATGAATGCATCAAGCTTCTGATCCTTCAGGGCCAGTGCGGTGACGCCGTGGTCGTCGCTGAGGCGGGTGAGCCAGATGCCGACGGTGCCGTTGCTGAGGATGGCGGGCTGGAGGACGTTGGGGTCGGTGTCGCGCTTGCTGATGGGATCCTGGCGTGAGCCGCGCCAGCCGAAGGCGCTGAGGACGTCGGCGACGGCCTGGATGCGGGGCAGGGCGAGGCTGGGGCGGTCGCGTTCATTGCTGGTGCTGGTGAGCATCCAGGACCGGTGGGGCTTGCCGAGATGGATCGCGTTCTTCAGGTCGCGGGTGTTGTCGATGTCGAGGCAGACCTCCTCGGTCCGGAAGGGCTTCTCCGTGGTGGCGAAGAGGCTGTCGACGATTTGTTCGGCCTGCAGGCGGCGGGGGGCCGGGCTGGTGAAGAGCGGGCTGGTGTTCTTCAGCTCGCTGTCGGTGGCGCGCTGGTAGGCGTGGCTGTTCAGGATGATGCGGGCGAGCTTTTTCAGATCGTAGCCATTGCGGACCAGTTCACGGCCGAGCCATTGGATGAGCTCGGGGTGGGTGGGCCTGCCCTTTTCCCAGTCCTCGACAGGCTCGACGATGCCGCGGCCCATGAGGCGGGCCCAGATGCGGTTGGCGGTGACCTGGGCGAAGCGTTCGTTCTGCGGGGCCGTGATCATCGCGGCGAGGACATCGCGGCTGTCCTCGGGGAGCTCGGCGAGGTCGCCGGCGGATTCGTCGCAGAACTCAGGGAAGGGCCACCTGGGCTGCACCTTGGTGCCTGGCTGGAGGGTGACGGCGATGAGCGGCTTGCGACCACCGGCGTGCATTTTGTCCATGGGCACGCTGCTGGTTTTGGGGACTTCAATGGGTGTGGAGCCCATCATGGCGGCGAGTTCGAAAAGGTCCTGCTGGATGGACTTGTGGGTGGGGCTGTCGTGGCAGCGGGCGCATTTCATCTCGACGCCGAGGAAGGCGGTGCTGACGATGGTGCCCTTGGCGGCGAGGGGGACGTCGTTCTGGGAGGCGGTGGCAAAGCCGGCCGGGCCGCCGAGGCGTTCGCTGCCCTTCATGCGCAGCAGCTCGGTGACGAAGAAATCCATCGGCTTGTTGTCCTTGAGCGACTCGTGCAGCCACCAGCGGAAGGGGCCGGTGTTGTTGAGGGTCGGATTCAGGATGTTGGGGTTTTCGGCCAGGACATCCTGCCAGTAGCCCATCCAATTATCCGCCCAGCGTGGATCCTGGAGGAGCTTGTCGATCAGCTTTGCACGGTCCGGGTTCTTCTGGAAGGCGGCGATTTCGGCGAGCGTGGGGGGGACGCCGAGGGTGTCGATGTAAACCCGGCGCAGGAAGGCGAGGTCGTCGGTCAGCGGCGTGAGGGTGAGGTGATCGGCCTGGATGTCAGGCCATGTGGCGCCTTCCTGGATCCAGGTGGTCAGAAGGGCGACCTCATCCTTGCTCAGCGGCTTGCCCTTGGGCGGCATGATGGCGTCTTCATCGTCGGTGGTGATGCGTGCGATAAGGGCGCTGTGATCTGGCTTGCCGGGAGCGATGGCGGCGCCGTCGGATTCGCCACCCTTGAGTGCGTCGGCGAGCGTGTCGAGGCGCAGGCCGCCCTTGGCCTTGGTGCCGCGGTGGCATTCGGTGCACCTGGCCTCCAGCAGCGGCTGCACCTGCTTGAAGTAGTCGATGCTGCCCTTCTTCGCGCTCTGGGCGCTGACGGCGGCGATGCGGGCGGCGATGAAATGATCGACCTCGTTGCTGGCGGGGAAGCCCTTGGGCAGTTCCGGAACCTTCACGGGTTCGACCTTGGCGAGCCAGGCTTTCGCGGCTTCGCGGCGCTTCGTCCAGTAGGCGTCGGACTTGGCGCGCAGCTCGGCACGGCGGGCGGCGTTGACGTTTTCGTAGTGGGCGTTGCGCTCCTTTTCGTAGTCGGCCCAGCCCTGGTCATTGTAGCGGACGGTGCGTTTGCCGGGGCTGACGAGCTGCCAGCTCTCCGTGCCCTGCTTCGACCAGGCGACCACGGTTTCGCCGAGTTCCGGGCGGCGGACGGCCTTGCCGACGTAGCTGCCGACGAGCGTTTCCAGCACGAGGAACTGCGGCTTGCCCGTGCCTTCAAATTCGCACCAGGACTCGCGGTTGCCGGGAGGGGCAAAGCGGAAGTCCGGACCGAGGTCAAGGTAGTCCTTCTGGTCGGCGACCAGGTGATGGCCATCGCTGTCCTTGGGCGGGAAGGGGGTGGTGAGGACGGACTTGCCATCCAGGTAGAGATTGGTGGCGCCGCGTGCCCGGAGAAGCAGTCGGTGCTTGCCCTTGGGGAAGGTCACGGAGGCGGCGGCGCGGTAGAGGAAGGGGATGTGGCGGTCGCCACGCACGCCGGTTTCGACATACTTCTGGGGGAAGTCGAAGAAGCCGAAGACGTCTTCGGTGAAGGTTTCGCCGACCTTGGGCGGTTCGCTGGGCCAGGCGTTGGCATCGGGCATGCCTTCTTCGGCGATCTGCACCAGCACCTTGCCTGGGGGCACCTGCTTCTGGGTCACCGGGGGGGGCGGAGGAATGAACTGGTACTTGGCCTTGAGAGCCTCGGTGTCGATCGGGCCGCGATAGATGGCCACGTCATCGAGCCAGCCGTTGAAGCTGTGGGAGGAGGCCAGGGTGGAGCCGCTGCCGATGACCAGGGCGTCGCCGTCGGTCACCGGGGCGCGGTCGGTGGCGCCGCCCATGTCCCAGGTGCCGTCGGTTTCACGGCCGTCGATGAAGCCCTTGATGCTCCGGGGCTGGCCGAAGGTGTAGGTGACGGCGACGTGATGCCAGCCGCTGGTGGGCACGGTTTCCTTCGACCACCAGCGATGCCAGTCGCCCTTCTTGCCGGGGACATCGGCGCTGCGGAAGAGGAAGCCGATCTGGGCGCCCTCCTTGCCGTGCTGGAGGCGGAGGGCGTAATTTTGGTTATCCTGGCCGAACTCCTTCGTTCCGAGCCGGCCCTTGCCGAGGATGTATGGAACTCCGGAGGCCTCCTGGGGCTTGATCCAGGCCTCAAGGGTGATGGTTTCATTCAGGCCGAAGCGCAGCTCCGGGCTGTCGGGGATGGTGATGGCGGACTTTTTGCCCTCGCCGGTGAAGAGGCGGGCGGTGTTGGCCTGGGAGAAGCCGGGGAAGGTGGGGGCGCGGGGGCCGGGGGCCTTTTCGCCGTCAAAGCGCCACTGCATCACCGGCGTGGCCACGGGCCTGTCCGCGACATCATTGCCACCGGAGTCGTTCTGGGCGTGGACGGAGGCGGCGAGGAGGAAAAGAGGGACGAATGACAGACGGGTCATGCCCTAACAACGGCAGAACCTGGCTGTTTTCAGCAAGGCAGGCCCCCCACTTTCGTGAGGGGCTGGCAAGGTTCATTTGGCCTTCAGCACCCCGCGCATGATGATGCCATGGCCGGGGAAGGAGCAGATGAAGGGGTAGTCGCCGGGGGAGGCCAGGGTGAACTCGAGGACCTCTTCCTTGCCGCCATCCAGCAGCTTCGTGTGATGCATCACATCCTCTCCCGCCGGGATGAAGCCCTTTTCAAAGCCTGCGGCGCCCATGACGATGGCGGCGTTCATGACGGCGTCGGCCTTGCCGGGCTTCACCACGAGCAGGTTGTGCGGCATGACATCGGTGTTGGCAAAGGTGAGTCGGAGCTTTTTGCCCGCCTTCACGTTCAGCTCCTTGACGTCATACATGAGACGCTCGCGAATGGTGGCGATGCGGATGGTGGTCAGGTCGGCGGTATCGCTGAGGATGCCGGATTTCTGCGCCTTCTCCTCGGCTTCACCGGCGATGACTCCGCCCTTCATGCTGGCCTCGACGTTGAACCAGAGCTGCTGGACGACATTGGCGGCGTTGCGGGCGTGAAGCTCGGGGGACTTCTGCAGGGTGGCGAGCAGGGCGGTGTCACGGACGTTGTGCTGCTGGTGCAGCCAGAGGGCTTCAAGCAGGGGGTGGGCGTCCTCCTTCTTGGAAGGGTCGAACTGCTTCATCCATTCCTTCGTGGCGGCGATGACCTCGGCGGTGGGGCGTTCGCTGAGCTCCACGCGGGTGCGGTGGCGGACGCCGTCGGCGGGGTGCTTCAGGTTTTCCAGCAGGGCGGGGATGGGCTGGCCGTCAATGGCGACGTGCTTCTGCAGGTCACGCCCCTTCGCGGTCATGCGGTAGATGCGGCCGTGCTTGTGGTCGCGGTTCGGGTCTCGTACATTGTGCTGCATGTGGCCGATGATGACATTGTGCCAGTCGGCGATGTAGAGGGCTCCGTCCTCGCCGAAGACGGCGTCGCTGGGACGGAAGTTTTTGTCGCCGCTCATGAGCAGGCCGCGTGACTTGTCCTCGGTGACGCTGCCGTCGGCCTGGGTGACCCTGACGGTGAGTTCAGCACCGGCAGGTTCGCCCCAGACGGTGCCGTTTTCAGCGTTGCGGGCGAGGTCGTAGTGCTTGATGCCGAGGAAGCCGATGACGTTGCAGATGAGGAAGTCGCCCTGCATGTCGTCGGGGAAGTGCGTGCTGCTGACGATCTCGCTGGCCGTGACCGGGCGGACCTCCTTCTTGAGCAGTTCGTACATCTTGAAGCCGTTGCCTTCGGGCCGGACCTGGTAGGCGCGGCCGCCGGTGCCGTCGGTGGCGTAGAGGTAGCCCCAGCGGTCGAAGCTGATGCCGTGCGGGTTCGGGGAGTTGTCGGCGTGCTTGGCGATGGTGAAGCGGCGCGGGTCAAAGCGGTACATGGCGCTGACACCGGTCTGCAGTGAAGGGCCCCAGGGGTGTTCATGGTTGTGCTGCATGAAGACACCGCTCTGCCAGTAGATGCCGCCGTCGGGGCCCATGACGAGGTTGTTGGCGCCGTGGTGCGTGTCGGCAAAGTCCACGCCCTGAAGGATGATCTGGCGGACGTCGGCCACGTCGTCGCCGTCGGTGTCCTTCAGGAAAAGGATGTCGGGGGCGCAGGTGACGATGACACCACCGTTCCAGAACTCGAAGCCAAGCGGGTTCTGCACGCGGGCAAACTCGGTGATGCGGTCGCAGCTGCCGTCCTTGTTGTCGTCGTGGCAGATGAGCAGGGCGTCCTTCATCTCCTTGAGCGGCTCCCACATCGGGTAGGTGTGCCAGGCGGCGGCCCAGAGGCGGCCCTTGGTGTCCACCTGAAGCTGCACGGGATTGACGAGCTGCGGGAACTTCGCCTCGTCGGCGAACAGGCTGACTTCAAAACGCGGGTCACAGGCCATGTGGTTGATCGCCTCCTGGCCGCTGATGTAGGTGAGCCTGCCCTCCTTCATGGAACTGCTGCTCTTGCTGCCGCCGCCGACGTTGGAGATCACCGGCACAGGCTTCGGAACGTTGCTGTCATCGACCTTCAGGTCGCCGCCCTTGGCGCGGGCCCAGACCTTCTTGTCCCGGTTTGCAGTCATCACGTCGAACATGGTCAGCTCATGCTGGAGGACGACGGCGTTGGTCTGGTCATCGGTGAAGGCGAGGGTGGAGCGACCACCCCAGACGTCGTTGCCATCACGGGCGCGGTAGCGGGCGTTCCAGTAGATGTCCTTGTCCACCACGGCCTCGCGCAGCTCCTCGAGCGAGGCGGAGGCGGTGACTTCGCGGCCCATCAGGGCCTTGGCGATGACCTCGGCAAGCTGGCGGTTGCCCTCGGCGCTGAGATGCACGCCGTTGATCGTGAGCGGCTCCTTGGCGGCCTTGAAGAGGTCGAGGGAAGGATGGAAGAGATCGACAAAGGCCACGCCCGCCTCCTGGGCGGCGGCCTCGGTGGCCTTGGTGTAGGCTTCGAGCTGCGGGTTGTGCTCGGCCCCGTTCGGAACGTTCGGATTTTTCGTGTCCTCGTGGGCGATGGGGCTGAAGAGGACGATGCGGGGGAAGGACTTTCCGTTCGGCCTGGTGCCGCGCACATATTTGACGAAGTCGACGAGCTGCTTTTTGAAGTCGTCCGGCTTGTCTTCAAAGGACTCGTTGTAACCGAAGAAGGCGAAGACGACGTCCGGCTTCACATGGCGCAGGTAGTCGGTCATGTGCATGTGACCGCTGCTGCGCGGGAAGGAGTTGGGGCGGTCGCCGCTGGCGCTCATGTTGCGGAAGCTCACGTTCTGCTCCGGCAGCGCGCTCTGCAGCACGGTTTCCATCCAGCCGTCGTGCTGCATGCGGTCGGGAAGGCCGTTGCCGAGGATGGCGACGGTGTCGCCCTTGCTGAAGGCAAAGGGCAGGGTGTCCTTGTAGCCGGCCGGCACCTCGACGAGGGCTGGCTCCGGCTTGGCGGGCGCAACTGCTGGGCCTTTGACGGCGGGTTTGCCGGGTTTGCCATCAAAGGTCAGGTAGGTCAGTTTGCCGCCGCCCTTGATGTCGATCGACAGCGACTCGCCGGGGGCGACGTTCTTGATTTCGAACACCGGTTTGCGGGCGTCGTCGAGCAGGGTGAGCGTGAAGCCGCCGAGGCGCTCCGGGAAGCCCTGGCGGCTCCAAAGGCTGATCGAGTCGATGGTTAGGCTGGAGCCCAGATCGACCTCCCACCAAGGATTCGGCTTGTTCTCGATGGTGTGAGTCATGCCCTTGCCGTAGTTCGGGCTTTTGTCGCCATCCATCGCGCGATTTGCATCGCCGCCGTGTCCTGTGGTCGACTGCGTGGCCTTGCCGCCCTTCGCGATGTTTTTGCCACCGCTCAGGATTTCGATCTCCGCGATTTGCAGGCATTGACGCTCACCCGGGATCTCGATGCGGACAAAGCGCGCGGGGTTGCCGGTGGCTAGGGTGGGCTTCGCGTCAACGGTCGCGGGCGCGGCGGTGGAGGCGGCCTGCCTGGAGTCCTTTTTCTTTTCAGGTTTCAGGATGTTGTGGTTCGCGGGGATGGGCGAGTCCCAGCCGGCGTACATCTCCGGCTTGATGCCGCGGGCATAACCGCCGCCGGCGAAGGTGTTGGGCTTGAAGGGGCCGACAAAGGCGATGTTCAGATCCGGGGTGATCTTGTCCTCGAGGCCGAGGGTCCAGAAGATGCCGTTCACCACGAGGCGGCGGTAGCCTTCGTTGGAGATGTCCTCGGAGGTGCCGTAGAGGGTGGTGAAAACGCGGCCCTCGCGGCCGTTTTCGCCCTTGTAAGTGCGGGTCCATTCGCTGGGCATCGGCGGCTTGGTGGTGTCGGCGGGCGAGTCAGGCGTCATGCCATTGAGGGGCTGGGCCAGGGTCAGGACTTCACCGGAGACGGGTTTGCCGACGTAGCCACCGGCCTGCACCCAGGCATCCTTGACGCCGCGCAGGATGGGATGCGATGCCTTCTCCGGCACGATGGCGATGCGTGTGCTCTGCTTGTGATTGGTGCCGTAGTGGCCGACCCAGGTCTGGCCGAGCACCTGATGGCCGAAGCCGAGTTCATAGTCGGCGCCCTTGTAGTCGAAGGAGTACTTCGCAAAGGGGGCGTCCTTCGGCATCTTGAAGGCATGGGTGGCGGTGCGCAGGCCGACGACCGGGCCGCCGCGCTTCAGGTAGGCGTCGAAATGCTTCATCTGTTCCGGCGGGAAGTTCTGGAAGCGGAGGAACACCACCGCGAGATCGGCCGAGTCCAGGGCTTCGATGCCGGGCATGTTGGAGGCATCGCCACCGACGATTTCGCCGGAGGCCGGGTCGATGCCGAAAAGGACCGTGCATTTGAAGCCCTGATGTTTGGCAAGCAGACGGGCCAGGGCCGGCAGGGATTCCTCGGAGCGGTATTCATGATCGTCCGCCATGAAGACGATGTGTTTTCCCCTGCCGGGGCCTTCCGAACCTTCAAAGACGAGGGGGGCGGCCTGGCAGATGGAGCCTAGGGTGATCAGGGCGAGGAGGATGCGTTTCATGGACAGGAACCCATATACCGCGCCAGACCTGAAAATCGGACAAAGAAAATGTGCCAGGTCGAGGTTCAGCGGGCCTTGCCTGCCATGAATCCGCTGCTTGGGCATGAAACCGGATTTGGTGGGTCGAGCTGGAATCGCGTGGGATGCAGGCAGGAGGTGAAGCGAGGGGAGTTGGAGCGGAACGAGGGGAATGACCCATGACCGAATCCCAATGACCAAGGAATGGCCCAATGCTCGAAAGTACAAGGAGGCTTCAGCGCGTGATCGCGTGGGGGTAATCATGTCGTTCAGCCTTGAGGCTTGGGCCTTGGGACTTCCTTGGTCATTACCCCTTGGACCTTGGTCATTTATAACCAACTGCTCTGACGCCCCCCTAAAATTGAGGTGCTATTCTTCAACCTTAGGTTGGAGCCTTGGAACTTCCTGTGCGGGCCTGGCCAGCAGCGTCACGATCAGGATGAAGAAGCACATGATCAGGGAGAAGAGAGGGAACTGAAGGGCGGGAGGCAGGCTGTAGATGAGCGCCAGGGCGGGGATCCACACCAGCCAGTTGGTGAGCATCACGGTGGGCAGGGTGAGGGTCCAGAATTCGCGGTCAAGGCTGGCGCGGGTCTTCCGCCAGGAGCCGCCCATGTCCACCCAGCGCAGGGCGATGAGGTAGGTGGGGACAAACCACAGGGGGCTCATGACGAACTGATCGAAGAGCACCTTGGTCAGCAGTGTTCCTGCGTCATTGCCGGTGCCGAACAACCAGCCTTGGAAATGATAAAAGAGGTCGATCTCCATGCCGCGGTAGCCCCAGAACAGGACGAGCATGAGGATGCGGCGCAGGCGGCCCTCTGCGGGCAGGGTTCCCATCAGGCCCTGCACCAGGCTTGGCAGGAGCACGGCGGCGAAGAGGGTGGAGGTGAGGGAGAAACCGTAGGACCAGCGGGTTTTGAAGTCGCCCACGGCCTGCCAGAGTTTGGCCATCGCAGGAACCTGGTAGTAGCTGCCCACGAGCAGGAGGACCAGGAGGTTGAGCAGCAGGCAGGGCAGGCGGTTCTGGCGGAAGACCTCCCGGATGCGCGAGGTGATGGCGGGCAGGAAGGCGGGGGCGGGATCGGGCATCAGGCTGGCTGCCTCTTGCGCTGGCCGGAGCCTGCGGGCAAGTCACGTTTCTTGTTGGGGGCGTCTCCGTTGAGGGAGGAGGTGATCACGGAGGCCGGGCACGAAAAAGGGCCATGCGGAGGCATGACCCTTTCGAGGCAAGGTGCACTGATCAAGCCTCAGACGGTGCCGAAGATGGTTTTGCCGGTGCTGAGGAGGTCGTCACAGGCCTCCTTCATGCGGTCGCAGAGGCCCTGCTCGCCCTTCTTGAGGTAGGCACGGGGGTCATAGGCCTTCTTGTCGCCGACTTCGCCGTCGATCTTGAGGACGCCGTCGTAGTTCTTCATCATGTGGCCGACGATGGGGCGGGTGAAGGCGTACTGGGTGTCGGTGTCGATGTTCATCTTGATGACGCCGTAACCGAGGGTTTCGCGGATTTCCTCAAGGGGGGTGCCGGAGCCGCCGTGGAAGACGAGGTCCATCTCGGCCTGGGGGCCGTACTTGCCGGTCACCGCCGCCTGGCCGTCGCGCAGGATGGTGGGCTTGAGCTTCACGGCACCGGGCTTGTAGGCGCCGTGGACGTTGCCGAAGGTGGCGGCGAACATGAAGCGGCCGATGCCGTTCAGGGCTTCATAGACGGCGAGCATGTCCTCGGGGGTCGTGTAGAGCTTTTCGTTCGCCACGCCGGAGGTGTCGTGGCCGTCCTCCTCACCGCCGACGACGCCGGCTTCGACTTCGAGGATGATGTCCAGGGCGGCGCATTCCTTGAGCAGTTCGCTGGAGACCCTGATGTTTTCCTCCAGGCTCAGCTCGGAGCCGTCGAACATGTGGGAGTTGAACAGGTTGCCCTTGCCGGCTTCACGGCGCGCCTTGGTGGCGGCAAGCAGGGGCTTGAGGAACTTCTCGACGTTTTTGGGATGGCAGTGGTCGGTGTGCAGGGCGACGAGGATGTCATACCTGGCGGCGAGGGTGTGGACGGCTTCGGCGAGCACGATGGCGCCGAGGGCCATGTCCTTGACGGAGGTGCCGGAGGCGAATTCGCCGCCGCCGGTGGAGATCTGGATGATTCCGTCGGACTTGCTCTCGGCGAAGGCCTTCAGGGCGCCGTTGATCGTGGGCAGGGAGGTGACGTTGATGGCCGGGTAGGCGTAACCGCCTTTCTGGGCGGCATCAAGCATGGCACGATACTGGGCGGGGGTGGCGACGGGCATCTGGTTTTTAGGGAGTTAGGGGTTCGGGGAGCCCGATGGGAGCAAGAAAGGGGCCGGGTGCAAGGCCTGTGTGTCTTTCGTGAACGGAGGGGATGCCGCTCCTGGTCAGCATGGAGCACTGACAGGGCCAGGTTAGGCTGAAAATGACCGGACCCCGGTTGGGCAAAGCCGCCGGAATCAGTAGATCATGGCGTCCGCAGGCGCCGGGGTTTCCTCGATCTTGCTGGCCTCGATGATGGGCACGGTCTGGTCGCCCTCCTTTTTGTAGCCCATCTTGCCGACGACCTTCACCCAGGTCATTTCCTTGAAGTCAGGGGCTTTTTTGCCGAAGTCGACCGGCACCGAGTAGGGGCGTGCGTCGGCGGCGCAGCACTGGACCATCAGGCGGAAGACGCGCAGGCGGTGGCCGTTTTCGTTGTTCACCTTTTCAGGCAGCACCTGGGCCACGGTTTCCACGGGCTGGCCGGTGATGACCTTCTGCACTTCGAGATCTCCGGCCGTGTAGTAGATTTCCGGCACCTCGAGGATGAAGTTGCCCTCCTTGCTCTGCGGCACCTGCTTCTTCAGGTCTTCGAGGGTGAAGCTGCCGTAGCTCTGAGCCTTGTCCGGGGGAGGCGGGGCTGCCTGGGCCACCTTGGCCGGGTCGGCAAACTGGGCGGGCGGGGGCAGCGGGCCGGCCGGCATGGGAGTCGGGGAAGGCGCGCTGCGATCCGTGGTCGCCGGGGCCTTGGGTTCGGCGTTCTTGGCGGTGGCTGGCTGCCTCGTCTTGTCGGCGGGACGCAGGGCGAACTTGTCGGCGTTGGTCTGGTCGTTGTAGTTGGGGTTGTAGAGGCCCTTGTTGACGACGGCGTTGGCGCTGTAGCGGTCCGGGGTGCTGAAGGCGGCCCAGGTCAGCGGGGCGATAAGCATCAGGATGGCGGCGATGCGGCCCGGCCATGCGCTTTCCTCCAGGATGCCATGGCCGTGATCGTGGTCGTGGTCGTGAGAATGAGCGTGGCCATGGTCGTGGGAATGGTCGTGGCCGCAGCCGCCTTCGTGCTTGTGTTCATGCCCATGGTCATGCCCGCAGCCGCCTTCGTGAGGGTGATGATGGCCGTGACCATGATCGTGATCGCAGGTGCCGTGATGATGCTCGTGGCCGTGGTCGCAGCAGCCTTCCTTGGGGTCATGGTCGTGCCTGTTGTCGTGGCCGTGTCCGTGGTCATGATCGCAGCCGTGGGAGGAGCAGCCGCCGTCGTCGGCCTGGGTGGTGAACAGGTTGAAGAGCGCCACGATGCCCATGCCGATGCCGGCGATGAGCACCATGTCGCGGAAGATGCCGTCGGGCGGCAGGTAGGCGGCGACGCGGCCGGAGACGTGGAAGTAGAGAAGCACGGCGCTCCAGACCAGCATGATCAGGACGCTGATGAAGTGAATGGTGGTTCGGGTTCCGGACATGGCGGTGGGCGGTGAGGCGTGGAAAGACGGGCGGGATTATTTCGTGGCGAGCTTCTGGATCATCATCATCCAGGGCTCGGACAGGGCGCCGACAAGGATGAACAGGCCGATGAGCAGGGCGAGGACGACGCGGCGCCTGAAGACTCCGGAGTACATGAAGAGGAGCTTGATGTCCATCATGGGGCCGAAGACCAGGAAGGCGAGCTTGGCGGCCATGGAGAACACGGCCATGGGGGCGGCGATGAAGGCGTCGGAGGTGCTGCAGAGGGAAAGCACGACGGCGAGGCCCATGATGGAGGGTAGGGCCAGCCATTCATTGCCGGCGACGGAGTTGAGGATGGACTGGTCGACCTGGGTGTTGAAGACGGAGGTGATGATCACGCCGATGACGAAGTACATGGAGGTGTCCAGGAAGTCGCCCATGGCGGCGCGCATGGCGTGGACGAGCCTGGCGTTGAAGCCCGCCGCCTGTGAGTGTGCCTGGCCTTCAGGGGTACGGCCGCGGCCCATGCTTTCGACGATGCGCGGCTTGAGGATCTGCTCGGGCCGGAGGCGCAGGACGATGAGGCCGACGATCACCGCCACGGCATAGCCGAGGGACAGGCGTGAGATGGTCATGGTGGCGTTGCCGATGCTGCCGAGGCCGGTGACGAGCTGGAACTCCTTGAAGGCGGTCAGGGTGCTCACAGCGACGATCGGGTTCATGATCGGCGCCGCCAGCATGTAGGTGACGGCGCAGGAAACCGGCAGGCCCTTCTGCACCAGCCGCTTGATCACCGGCACGACGGCGCATTCACAGACCGGAAAGACCAGGCCCAGGACACCGGCGACGAGGGTGGAGAGCACGCCGTTCTTGGGCAGCACCCTGTCGAGCAGGCGGGAGTCCAGAAAGGCGGCGATCAGGCCCGAGAGGACGGTTCCGACAAGGATGTAGGGGGCTCCTTCAAAGACGATGCTGAGGAAGGCCATCAGGACGTCCCCGAGGCGGCTGGGTTCTGGCAGGGCGGCAAAAAACATGGGCAGGAGGTGTTAAACGTGACCGGGCGTCCGCTTCAAGCGCGAAAGCTGGCCGGGTATTGTCCGGCCGGCCCGGGATCGTGGTTAGGGCGGACCGGCCTTTTGATCAGGCCAGGAGCTTGTCCACGACCTTGGCGCCCTGGTTGTCCGTGAGGCTGGCGGCCAGGCCGTTGCGCTTGTAGGTCAGCTTCGAGTGGTCGAGGCCGAAGAGCTTCAGCAGCGTGGCGTGGTAGTCGTAGTGCTTCACCTCGTCGATGACGGCCTTGTGGCCGAACTCGTCGGTCTCGCCGTGGACATAACCTTTTTTGAAACCACCGCCTGCGAGCCACATGCTGAAGCCGTAGGTGTTGTGGTCGCGGCCCCACTTCTCGCGCCCGGCGTCGTTCTGCAGGACCGGCAGACGGCCCATCTCGCCGCCCCAGTGGACGACGGTGGTGTCGAGCAGGCCGCGCTGCTTCAGGTCGAGGACCAGGGCTGCGCTGGGCTGGTCGGTGGCCTCGCAGTTCTTCGGCAGGGCGGTGATCAGCGAGCCGTGCTGGTCCCAGGACTGGCCGGCGTTGAGCACCTGGACATAACGAACGCCGCGTTCAACAAGGCGGCGGGCGATGATGCAGCGGGTGGCGTAGTCCTTCGTGGCCGGATTGTCGACGCCGTAGAGCTTCTTCACATGCTCGGGTTCGCCGGAGATGTCGAGGGCCTCCTTGGCGGCGGTCTGCATCTTGGCGGCGAGTTCATAGCTGGAGATGCGGGCCTGCAGGTCGAGTTCGCCCGGATGTAGGCCTAGGTGCTCCTCGTTGAAGGCTTTCAGCAGCGCCAGCTGGCGGGCCTGCGGGCCGCCGGCCAGGGAGGCGGGCGGGTCGAGGTTGAGGATCCGGGGCTCGGTCGGGCGCACCAGGGTGCCCTGGTAAAGCGCGGGCAGCCAGCCGTTGGTGAAGTGTTCGCCCTGGAAGGTGGGCAGGCCGCCGGGATGGGCGAGCACCATGTAGGCGGGCAGCTCGTCGGTTTCGCTGCCCAGGCCGTAGGTGAGCCAGGAGCCGAGGGCAGGGCGGCCGGCGGTGATGCGGCCGGCGTTCATGGCATACAGCCCCTGGGCGTGATTGCTGACCCCGGAGGACATGGAGCGCACCAGGGTGATCTCGTCAGCCACTTTGCCGAGGTTGGGCAGCAGCTCGCTGAGCTCCATGCCGCACTGGCCGTGCTTCTTGAAGGTCCAGGGCGAGCCGAAGCATTTCGAGGAAGCCTGGGCAAGGTTGTCGTATTTGATCTCACCGGGGAACTTCTGCCCATGATGCTTGGTCAGCATGGGCTTGGGGTCGAAGAGGTCCATCTGCGAAGGGCCGCCCATCATGAAGAGCGAGATCATCGCCTTGGCCCGGGGTTCAAAGTGCGGCTTCTTGGGGGTCAGGTCGTAGCGAATCTCGCCGAAGCTTTCGGGCTTCACCGGCGCGGCGAGCAGGCCTTGCTTCTGAAGCAGGGAGGCGAGCGCCAGCGTGCCGAGGCTGTAACCGTTGGCATGGACGAAGTGGCGGCGTGAACAGAGGGGGGCGCTGAACATGGGGAGTCCAGGATACGCTGGAGGAGTGCGGCATCTCGCAAAACGATCCTCAAGCGCCGCCAGGCTCCGGGTTATTCGTCCGGCTTTGTGACTGAACGCCGGATCAGCCCGTTTCCCGCGCCGCTTCCGAAGCGACGGATGAAGAATTTGAGGCTGTGGTGGTGTGCGACGGCTGGGGCGGGCAGAGCCCTACTGAACCTTGAGCACGCCGTTCATGACCATCCAGTGGCCGGGAAAGGTGCAGAGATAAGGATACTCACCCTTCTCCTTCGGCGCGCTGATGTGAATGACAAACTCGGCCTTGGGCTGGGTCATGTCGGTGTAGGCGATGACATCCCCGCTGTCAGGCACATAGTGCTTCGCCAGGCCCTGGGGATCGGTGATCATCAGGTTGACCTTGCCGCCCAGACGCTGGAGCGAGCCTGGTTCTGCCAGCAGCCAGTTGTGCGGAACGACGTCCGGATTTTTAAACCGGATCGTGAGGCGCTCGCCAGCCCTGGCGGTGAGCTGCTTCTGAACGAACTGCAGGCCCAGGGCGGCCTCGACCACGATTTCGCGCCCTGGTTCGCCGCCTGCCCAGGGATTGGGCCTGGCCGGCTTCGGCACCTCAATGCCGGTCTGCGCGGCATGCAGGGTCTTGGCGATCCGGGTGTAGCCGGGAAAGCTTGTGAATGGTTCCGCCAGGGCGTGGGCGGTGATGAAGACATCCTGTCCGGTGCTGAGACGGACATGGATTTGGTTCGCGGCAGGAAGCTGGGGGATCTCGATGAAGAGTGATTTCCCGCCGTCGAGCTTCTGCACGCTGCGCACTTCCAGCGGGTCATGGCCGGGGGTGTCGGCGTACTTCAGCGAATACTCGGGCGAGCCGTACTGCGGGCCGTATCTGTAGTTCCAGCACTGGGCGAAGCAGCCTGCGGCATCCGCGTCCTTCAGGGGCTGGTTGAAGCGGACCAGCAATCCATTGTCACGCGCCTCGAAGCCCACGGGCACCGGTTTGCCGCCGCCGGTGAAGCGCACGCGCTGGAAGCAGCCGTCCTTCGGCGTGTAGCTGCCCCAGCCCTGCATGCCGTTCACATAAAGATGGCCGTCGTTCGGGTTGAAGCGGGCGCACTGGGGGCCCGAATCAAAATTGCCGCTGATCTTCACCGCCGCACCCTGCCAGCGGCCCTGGACGTTCTGGCGCATGACCAGCCAGGCGCTGCCGCCGCCTGAGGAAAGGTGGATGAAGTTGTTGTCGCCCTTCAACGAGGCCCATCTGTCGCTGGTGATGAAGGCCTGGCTGCTGGCGCTGTTGTCCTCGCCGCGCGGCAGGTAGAGCAGCACGGGCTCCGGCGGCCTGCCATCCTTCGGGCCGCCGGCGCCGAAGTGTGCGCCCAGGTTTTGATCCAGCTCGACCTGGCAGATGGAGGTTGCGGGCGTCCAGTCACCCTCCTGAACGCTGGTGGTGATGAATCGGCCGTCTGAGGAAATGCCCAGGCCGTTGGGGTTGCGGAAGCCGGTGGCCAGAACCTCCAGCCTGTCCCGTCCCGTGATGCGGCACAGGCCCTGATTTCCCGAGGCGAAATACCAGTGCCCATCCTTGTCGGTTTCAAGGCCGACGATGAAGTCATGACCGCCTGGTGAGGTCTGCATGGCGTTCGTCACGCATTCATAAAAGTCGGCCTCGTCATCGCCGTCGAGGTCATGCAGGCGGGTGATCTGGTCGCGGCCGAGCACATGGAGCCTGTCGTTGATGATCTTCATGCCGAGCGGCTGATGCAGTCCGGTGGCGAAGCGCTTCCAGCGCAGCTTTTCCAGCTTCTCGTCGATGCCCTTCACGAGCCAGACCTCGCCGGTCATCGTCGCAACGGCCGCGGTGCCGTCGCTGAAGAAGTCATGCGCGGAGATGAAGAACAGCGTGCCGTGGGGATTCTCGAACGGGATTGTGAGGCGGTCCGTGGCGAAGGGTGTTTGCGTGCCGAGCTCACCCTGGGTTTCGATCCACTGCGGCCATTGGGCGGCTCCAGGCGAGGGCAGGGGGCGGTTGTCCGTGATCATGATGACCTCGCGTCCTCGGCGGAAGAAGCCGCGATACGTTCCGGCCAGCTTCCGTTCCTCCTTGGAGGTAACCCTGCCATCCATGGCCGCGCCTCCCATGAAGCCGTGCCGGTTGTCATTCAGCTTCACGAATCCTCCGGACCATTCGAGGCGCCAGGAAAGGGTCTCCGGGTCAAAGACGGCGGCCTTGCCTTCAAGCCGCACGCAGACCGCCTTCGGGATCGTCAGGCCGGCGCCTTTGAACACGCAGCTGAACACGCTGCCGAGGTCGCTTGCGGCAAAGCGTCCATCCTTCCAGGTGACCTGGTCGTTCTGATTGCCCCAGTGTCCCTGCTGCCCCCCATCCAGGCCGGGGAACTGCGGGATGAGCGCGGGCAGGGGCTTGTGCTTCACGAACTCAAGGGCCTGCCTGCCGTAGAAGTCGAAGACCCGTTCGCGGTTCACGAACTCCTGCCAGTGAATGTTGTCCGCCTTGTTGAGCGGTTCCCTGCCGGGTGAGAACTCGACGGGCTTTGGCGCGGGTGGTGGCAGAAGGTCGTCGAGGTTGTCGAAGCTCCACAGGCCGAGGGTGTTGTCCATGCGCTGGCGTGGAGCGCCGCCCTTGCGCGGCTTCATGGCCCCGCGTGCGATGCGTGCGTCATCGAGAACGCCATCACAGCCGATGCCGCCTTCGACGAGGCGGCCGAACGCGAGGCCGCCGGGCTTCGCCGTTCCCTGAAGCGGCTGGACGGCCTTTTCAAAGACCTGTTTTCCATCCACCCAGAGCACGACGTTCTGACCATCAACGCTGGCGAGAAAGTCGTGCCACTTCCCGTCGCAGACATCGACCTTCGAATCATAATCACCACCCCTTCCCGGGAGGTAGAGCGCCAGCGTGCCGCGGCCCGCATGCGTGTAGAGCTCCCAGTGTGTGGCGGAGGACTTCATCTCGGAGGCCACAAGGATGTTGAAGCCCTTCCTGCCATCAAGCTTGGCGCGGCATTCCACCGTGAAGGGAAGCTTGGAAAACTCCTCGCCGCCATCAATCACCCAGCCGCCCTTGAGCGCCTTGCCGAACTCCTCGCTCAAGGATGGAACGGTCTCCGCCCTGCCGACTTCGGATTTCGGATTTCGTGTTTCGGGCTTCTCGCTCCACGTGCGGTACTTCGGCTTTGTGCCCGGCTTGTCATCATCAAGCTGGGGCACGAGCCATTTCAGGCCGTCGAGGTTGTCGAGCAGCCTGCCTTCGGCGTCCTCGTTGGTGTGGTTGAGGATGCCGATGGGGCCATTGTAGCCGCTGGCTCGGATCTGGCGCAGCACGGTCACGTCCTGCGTGCCCACGCCGAGGGGCAGGATCTTGCGGCCCTTTGCCTCGCCGTCGATGTCCATGCCGTTAAGGTTGAGGCAGAGCAGCCAGGGTTTCATGAGTTCAAGGGCCTTGGGCAGGCGGTCGAGATGGCTGTGACCGTGGTGCAGGTTGTACACGATGCCGGCATTGTCCGTGCCATGGTTCCTTTTGAGGAACTCGCACACGGCGGTCATGTTCTCGGGCTCCCCGCCCCAGCCGCCGTGGTTGTAGATGCCCACCTGGCTGCCGGTCTTCCTTGCTCGTTCCAGCAGGGGCAGCAACGCCTCGGCGGAGGACTTCACCTTCGCCTCCTGCGTTTCGCCCGCCGGCTTCAGCATGATCCAGAGCTGGGGGTGCAGCCTGTATTTCTCAAACAGCCGGAACGCCTCGTCATGCGCGCCCCAGAAGGCGAACATTTCGATGCCATGCTTTTGGTAGGCGAGGATCTCGCGCTCGAACTCCGGCACATGTTCCTGGCGCCAGTCGTAGGCGACCTTGTGGAGGCCCATCTGCGCCACCATGGCGGCCCGTTCCTCTGGAGAACGTTTTTTGGCATCGAAGGGCACGATGCACCAGGCGGCGAGGTTCTGCGGGTCGAAGATGTCCGCGGCATTGACCACGGAAAAGACGGAAAGCAGAAGGGCGAGGAGTCGGCGGGGCATGGCGGGCGAATTCAGGGATTGCGGAGCGACAGTGTGGCTGGTGTGGCGACAGAGGTGGAGGTGCAGGCGTTTCGCAAGTTTTGCGACCGGATGGATGCGTGACATGGGGGCTGGGTCACGGTTGCTTCGCATAGTCCTGCCACTGCGTCTCGATCCATTTCGCGTCGGGTTTGCCATCGAATACAAGCAGGCGGTACCGGGAGATGTACGGCTTGCCGGGCTCGATGGACCAGTCGCCGTCCTGGGAGGGGGCGACGCAGAGCTGAGGATTTTTGGGGTTCAGGCGCAGGGGCTGTGGAAAGCGGAAGTTGGAGGGATGGATGAGCACGGCGATGCCGGTGAGTGTTCCATCGACTTCACCGCCGAGGTAAACCCAGCGGGCCTTGGTGGAGTCGCCGGTTTTGCGGTCATGGCCTTCGCTGGTGAGCATGGTGACGGCATCGACGGGGTTCCAGAGCGGATTGCCACGCAGGCCGAGGCCGCCGTAGTGGTATTTGGGCAGCTTGAGCGGCCTGTCCGTGGCGCAGGTCTGCGTGCTGGTGAGGTCGAGGATGTTGGAAAGCACGCCGTCGAGCTGCTTTTGCGCAACCTGGACGTCCCAGGTTTCATTCAGCACCCTGGTGTCAGGCGCATGACTGTGATCCAGGAAGACGTGGCGGCTCACAAAGCCTGCGTTTTCCGAGCCGCTCCAGAGCTTCTCCAGCTTCTCAAAGCGCACCTCGGCGCTGATCTTTCCATCCTTGCCCATGTTCCAGAAGTCGGGGTGTGAATCGCCAAACTCTGTCTTGGTCCAGCCGATCCAGACGCCGCGCTGCCAGGGGTGGTCGGGCTGGTGGTTGCCTGTGACCAGTTTTCCGCCCGGCGAGTAGAGCGGGTGCAGATGCGCCCCATGAGCAAAGGACTCCGCCACGCCTGCAGGAAGCTCCCCCGGCTCCATCTGATAGTCGCAGATGGTCTCACCCCCGACGGAGAAATGAACCACGGCACCGGTTTTTTCAGCGGTGATTTCCGCAGCGTTGGTTCGGCGGGCCGTCAGTGTGGCGCAAACGGACAAGGCGAGCAGGCCGGGAATCAGGTTATTAATCCGGCAATAAGAAAGCACGTCAGGCGGCGTAGCGGGTGGAGTTGGAATTGAAGAAGGCGAGAACCTGTTCAGGACGCTTCTGGCATGAGCGCATCTGGCTGATGATCTGCTTTTGCAGTT
>JABARQ010000011.1 GCA_019186985.1 Prosthecobacter sp.
ACTGTGAGTCATGTCGTTTGCGTTTGCTTTTCATGCTGTCGGTTTGGGTTCGGGGTGTTTCGCCCAAAGCTACAACCACCATATTCACATACCTTAACACCTGGCCCGATTTTCGGGGTCCACCTCACCTTCACGACGCCACAACCATCGAGATCAGTCCCCAGAGCCAGCTGACGGTGCCGATCCAGCAACGGCCGAGCTCGATGAACTCATGGCCTGGGGAGGGGGAGGCGGCGAGGTAGAGGGCGGTGATGAGCAGGATGTTGAAGAGGAAGATCAGGCTCATCGAAAAGAACTCGCCGTTGCGCTCCAGGTCGCTCTGGTGAGTGAGCACGGTCTTGATCGTGTAGGTGGCGTGAAACCACCAGGTCAGGCCGAGGGCGGCATAGAAAAACCAGACCGGGGCCAGGGTCACTCCGTGGCTGCCGATGGGAAGACGGACCGGGTCATGCAGGCTCCAAAAAATGCCCAGCAGGCCAAAAAGCAGCATCACTGCCAGCGAATAGAAGGGGATCAGGTAGGGGGCGAGGGTGATCCAGGTGTTGGACTTGTTGGTTTCGACGTAACCTCCTGTCGGCGAGGCGCTCCAGTCAAAAATCTTGCCCCCGAAGGCCCTGGCCACGATCAAGTGGCTGAGTTCGTGGCCGAGGACATAGGCGTGGACGGGACGCCAGCCGGCCAGGTAGGCGACGGCCCAGGCCAGGCCACCGGTGGTGAAGAAGATGAACTGCTCGGAACGCCAGAAATCCGCCCGGGTGAGGGATCGGAAGAACATCTCCACCAGAGTAAAGGCAGTGATGCAGCCCAGGGGCAGCAGGAGCGCCCCCCCGATGACCTGTTTCCAGGTGCGGATCTGCTTCCGCTTCCTGAAAGTCGGATGCCGACTCACGTTGGCAGGCTTGGATTTCTCCAACTGCTGGGCGGTGCGCTCGCGGCTGCTGAGTCGATAGGTGTTGGCGGGCATCTGAAATTCCCAGGTTATTTAACATCTCTTAACATTTTAACAATCCTATATGTTCAAATGTAGAATAACCCTGTGAGCTTTTACCACTCGCCAGCACCCGCATCAGCGCTAAGGAGCTCGCTCTCAGCCCCCTTCCAGGCCAAGAATCGACATTTCAATCGCACGATCAGACATCCTTTCTCCTGATGGAATCCCTTTCCAGGCACCGTTGGTAACTCTGGCAGTTCGCAATTTCCCCTCCTGTTCATGTCTTCTGCTTCATACGACGAAAACTCTCCCAGGTCCTTCACCCTGACATGGGTAGCCACCCTTCTTCTCATCCTGGGCTTTGTCGTAGGGCTTCTGATGTTCCCCCCCCTTTATGAAGAGTCGAAAACCGAGGTTTCGAACAATCTGCTGTTCGTGGGGAGGTTTCATCCGATTCTCCTGCATCTTCCCGTCGGGGCGCTGGGATTGCTTTGCCTGATGGAACTGGTCTGCCTGACCCGTCGGGGTGAGGCAAGCATGGGCAGCGCGGCCCTGCTGACCCTTTGGGTGGGCTCTGCCGGAGCGGTCGTGGCCGTGCTGGCGGGCATCCTTCTGTCCAGGGAAGGGGGGTATGAAGGCGGCAATTTTACCCTGCACCAGACCCTGGCCCTGGTCGGTACGGCCGGGGTGCTCCTGGCCCTGGTCATTCGTATCTTCTCGATGAGCAGCGAAAACCGGGAGCTCATGCATGCCTACCGGGCGGTGTTTTTTGGAAGCTTTGGCCTCATGGGGCTCGGGGCTCACTTCGGAGGAAACATGAGCCATGGCTCCAAATTTCTGACTGAATATGCCCCCGAGTCCTTGAAGGGGCCGATGGTCAGCATGGAAAAGTGGATGCTCGGTTTTGTCGAAAAACCCAAGGCCAAGACTCCTGAAGCGGCTCCGGCTCCGTCCGTCCCTAGCCCGGCTCCCGCACCCGCTCCAGCCCCAGTGGCCGGAACCACCCCTGCACCTGCTCCCGCGCCGACACCCGTCCCAGCCCCTGCCGCTCCGGCTCCGGCTCCGGCTGGCAATGAAAAGCTGGTCTTCCAGCATGTCATCCTGCCGATTTTTGAAGCCAAGTGCAACAAGTGTCACAATGAGGACAAGTCCAAGGGCGACCTGCGTCTCGACAATTACGAAGTCACGATGAAGGGCGGGGAAAACGCCAACAACATCGTTGCCGGCAAGCCGGATGACAGCCTGACGATCCAGCGCATCCTTCTTCCCCTGGACGACGACGAGCACATGCCGCCCGAGGGCAAGGAGCAGGTGACCCCTGCCGAACTGGCCGCCATCCGCTACTGGATTCAGGCAGGGGCCAGCGCCACCCTGAAGGTGTCCGAGGCCCAGTTCCCTCCGGAAGCCAAGGAAGCTGTCAAACTTTGATCTTCAGCCGCCTTTGGAAGGGCGGCTCCCCGAAACGCGTTTTCCCTCATTGCCGTTACTTTTCACCCCCCAAGTCACCCACTCCTCCATGAAGAAAATCCTGCTGCTTCCGGTCCTTTTTGCCCTGAGCCTGCACGCCGCCGATCCGGTGGCCGTTGACCCGGCCGTCAAGGCTGCCATCGACAAGATCAATGCCTCTGGCGCCTCGCTCATGCCCATCGCCGCCGATGGCAAGACCTACCGGTTCACCGCGCTGAACGTTGCCAAGGAGTTCACAGACGCAGGCCTCGACGCCCTGGCACCGGTCGCTGACAAGATCAGCTCCCTGGACATCGCGCGCTCGAAGGTCACGGATGCAGGGCTGGCCAAGCTGGCCGCGATGAAGAACCTCACCGAACTGCATCTGGAAAACACGGCCATCACCGACGCCGGGCTGGATCATCTGAAAGGCCTGGCCTCGCTTGAGTATCTCAATCTCTACAACACCAAGGTCACCGACGCCGGTCTGCCCAAGCTGGCCGGGCTGGCCAAATTGAAGTCGCTTTACCTCTGGCAGAGCGGCGTGACCAAGGCGGGTGTCGCCGCCCTGAAGGCCAAGCTGCCCAAAACGCACATCAACAACGGCTGGACGGCCGAGGACGATGCCAAGCCGGTGGCCGTGGCCGCCGCCGCTGCTCCTGCTGCGCCAGCGACTCCTGCGGCCAAGCCCGGAGCGGCATCTGCCAAACCAGCCGCCGCTGCTCCTGCCCCTGCTGGCAAGCTGGATCCCGCCATCGCCGCCAAGGCCGTGGTGTATCGCGATGTCGTCGCACCGATCATGCAGGCCAAGTGCGTGAGCTGTCACGGCGAGGAGAAGAAGAAGGGCAAGTTGCAGCTGCACGACTTCGCCGCCATTCTCAAGGGAGGTGGCGACGGTGCCACCACCGTCATTCCCAAGAACAGCAAGGACAGCCTGCTGCTCGTGCGTGCCAACCTTCCTGCGGATGACGACGAGCACATGCCGCCGAGTGACGAGCCACAGCTGACCAAGGAGGAGATTGCCGTGCTGAAGTGGTGGGTTGACAGCGGTGCTTCGGAAAAGGACACCGTCACCGCCGCCAAACCCACGCCGGAGGTGGAGGGTGCCCTGGCGGTGCTGCTGGCCAAGGGCCTGCCCAAGACTGCAACGGTGGCCAAGGTGGAAAAAGAGAAGCCCAAGCCGCTGACCGATGCTGAAAAGAAGCTGGTGGCCGAAGTCACCACGAAGATGACCGCCCTGAACGCCAGCCTGATGCCTCTGGCCCAGGACACGGAACAGCTTCGTCTGAGCGTCATCAACGCCGCCGACAAGTTTGGCGACAAGGAACTGGCCCTGCTTGAGCCGATTGCCGCGCAGGTTGTCTGGGTGGACCTTGCACGCAGCCAGGTGACGGATGCCGGGGCGGCGACCCTTGCCAAGCTGGTGAACCTGGAGCGACTGCATCTGGAAAACACCAAGGTCGGCGATGCTGGTGTCGAGAAGCTGGCCGGTCTGCAGAAGCTTGAGTACCTGAACCTTTACGGCACCAAGACCACGGATGCCGGGGCTGCCAAGCTGGCCGGTGCCAAGGGTTTGAAGAAGCTTTTCGCCTGGCAGACAGGCATCACCAAGGCAGGCGCTGCCGCCCTGGAAGGCAAGGTTCCTGGCCTGAAGGTGAACGTCGGTCTCAGCGAGGCGGAGATCGCCGCCCTGACGGCTCCTCCTCCCGCCCCTCCGGCTCCGCCCGCCCCCGCGAAAAAGGAGGAGCCCAAGAAGGCGGATCCCAAGGCCGCTCCGGCCCCTGCCGCCAAGCCAGCCGCTGGCAGTGATGTGATCAAGACGGCCATGAAGCAGTCCTTCAAGCCCGACGATGCCCTGTGCAAAAAGGTCTCCGGTGGCACGGCAAGCGATGCCGACCTGGCCCAGATGCTTAAGATCTGCCAGACCATCTGCGCCGCCACGCCTCCGAAGGGCGACAAGGCGGCCTGGGTGGGCAAGTGCCAGGCCCTGATCGCCTCCGTGAAGAAGATCCAGGCCAAGGATCCTGCAGGCATCGAAGCCTTCAAGAAGGCGGTCAACTGCAAGGCCTGTCATACGGACCACAAGGGCTCGTGATCCAAGGTCCGGGTTCGTGCTGTTTCCGTGGGTCCGTTTGAAACCTGGCGGAGCACCGCCCGTGCCGGACAAGCCTTGTCCATCGCCTACTTCCCGGGCACACCCTGCCGTGTCCGTGCGTATCTTCGTGGCAGACGTCACGGATGCTGCTAATCCTCCCGTCCCCCATGCGTTTTCTTTCAATGAAACTTCCCCCTGCCTGCATCGCCTGCCTGGCGCTGCCCATGCTGACCTCCTGTGAACCCGTGTCAGAACGCATGGAGATCACCCGCACCCGGGAGATCTCGGAATACGAGGCCAGGCCGAAGGTCGGTGCCTATCCGCAGGAGCGCTTTGGGGATGAACGCCTGATCTGGGAAACCCCTGCCGGCTGGGCTCAGGCCGAGCGCAGCCAGATGCGTCCCGTCAATCTCACCTTCGGCCCGAACAAGGAAGGCGAATGCTACCTATCCCTGCTGCCCGGCGGTGGAGGAGGCTCCCTGGCGAACGTCAACCGCTGGCGCAAGCAGATGGGGCAGCCGGAGATCACCGAGACGGATCTTGCCGGGCTTCCCAAGAAAAAGCTCATGGGCATCGACGGCACCTATGTCAGCATCGACGGCGCCTACACCAGCGTCGGTGCGACCGAGGCCCGTCCGGATCATCGAATGCTTGGCATCGTGGCCTCCATGGGCGAGGCCGGATTGTTTGTCAAAATGGTCGGTCCCAAGGCGCTTGTCGAGGCGAACACCCAGGCCTTTGAACAGTTTGTGACCTCCCTCCGCCTCCGCATGCCCCAGGGGCAGTAACCTCTTGCCACCCCAGCCCGATGTCAGCCCCCTCCCCAAGCCTTCCCGGTAAAATCTTCGATCTCCTGTCCTCGTACGGACTGGCGATCATCGTCCTGAGCTTCCTGCTCATCGACACCTACCTCGGCACCCTGTCCCAGAAGGACATCGGCCTGCTCGACAGCCAGGCGAAGTATTTCGAATCCTGGTTCCTCATCCATGATGTGAACCTGGGCGGCATGCTGCTGCCCATTCCGCTTCCGGGCGGCGCCCTGCTCATGGTGCTGCTGTTCATCAACATGCTCTGCGGGGCCGTCATCCGCATCCGCAAGGGCTGGCGCACCATCGGCGTGCTGATCTCCCACGTTGCCATCATGTTCATGCTGGCCGCCGGCTTCGTCAGCTTCCTCTACAAGACCGAGGGCGCCATGCCGCTGTTTGAGGGGCAGACCAGCGACCAGTTTCAAAGCTATCATGAGCGTGTCATCGAGGTCCGCCGCTGGGCCGCCGACGGCAAGGGTGACAGCACGGCCCTGGTGATCCCCATGAAGCACTTCGCCGACCTTGAGCCCGGCCGTGCCCGCACCTTTTACGGAAAGGACCTGCCGTTTGAAATCCAGGCCACCGGCTACCATCGCAACGCCAATGTGGTCCAGGCCGATGCCGAGGACAAAAATGCCATCGACGGCTATCGTGTCCAGCCTGCGCCCAACGCCAAGGAGGACGAGGCAAACACTGCTGCCCTGGAACTGCGCGTGAAGCTGAAGGACGGCTCCGAGCAGCGCGGCATCCTCTGGGAGCGTGAGTTTGAGCCCTTCACGGTCAAGGCGGGGGACGCCAGCTACACGCTCGCGCTCAGCCGCATGAAGTGGAAGCTGCCCTTCGCCATCCGCCTCAATGACTTTCAGCGTGAGCTTCACCCCGGCACCATGAAGGCGAAGAAGTACACCAGTCACGTCACCAAGATCACGGATGGCAAGGAGGAGCCCAAGGTGGTGACCATGAACGTCCCTGTGCGAGACCAGGGCTACGTTGTCTATCAGGCCAGCTTCAGCCAGGGCACGAGCGGCGAGCAGTCGGTCTTCACCGTGGCCAGCAACCCCTCCGACCAGTGGCCGCTCTGGAGCTGCGTGGCCGTGGCCGTCGGCCTCGTGATCCACTTCATGATGCACCTCATCCGCTTCCTCCGCCATGCCCTGAAGCCGAAGGTCGCCTAACCTATTTTTGCCCCAGCCATGAGACGCCTTCTCCTCGCCTGCCTGCTGTCCGTCACCGCCCTCGCGGCCGCCCAGCAGCTCCCTGAACCCGCCGTGATCCTCGACAAGGAGGTCGTCGGCAGCTTCCAGTCGCTTCCCGTCCAGGAGGGCGGGCGAATCAAGCCCCTGGACACCTACGCCCGCTTCCTGCTGCTCCGCATCCACGGCAAGCAGAGCATCGCCGTCGAGCATGAAAAGCTGCCTGGCATCAGGAAGCTGAAGGCGATCGAGTGGCTGCTGCTGTCCTGGTTCAGGCCTGACATTGCCCGCGACCTGCCGCTCTTTGTGGTCGACAACTCCCAGGCCGTCGGTGAGATCGGGGTCGATCCCAAGGGGCTGCGCGACCGCTATTCCTGGAACGAGATCATCAAGGGCAGGGAGGAGCTCATCAAGCGCGCCCAGTCCTACGGCCAGATTGACTCTGCCGAACAAACCGGCGTGCAGCGCAACGTCATCAACCTTGCGCGCAACTTCTTCGACTTCGATGCGGTCAGCGACTTCCTGACCGCCGCACGCACCGACTGGAAGAAGGAGGTGGACGCCATCCTGTCGCCGGAGCTGGCGAAGGAGGTCACCGGCGGCAAGGCCCTCAATGTCTGGGATCTTGCTTCGAAGCTGGGAACCCTGATCCGCGAAAACAAGATCCAGGGCGGCTCCGAGGAGAGCCAGAAGATCCTGAACCTTTTCATCGACACCACCCTGCGTCCGGGCAAGACCCTCGCCTTCATCCCGCCGGATGATGCCAAGGAGGAGGCCTGGCTGCAGGTTGAGCAGACCGTGACCAACCTCATGCGCGAGGGCAAACTGCCCGAGGGGGAGCTGAAAATTTCCAAGGCTCGTGACGCCCTTTACGCCGCCAGCCTGAAGGCGGAGGCCTTCAAGCCGGCCGTTCAAGCCTTTGTCGGAGACATTCGCGCAGCCGCCGAAAAGCGTGGAGAGCTGGGCCAGGTGGACCGCGAGGTGAACTATTACAAGCGTGATGACTTCACCCATGCCCTTGTCTGGTACCTCCTCGGCTTCCTGGTCGCCATCCTCGGCCTGGCGGCGCCGCAGACGCGCTGGGCAAAGTGGGCCGCCCGGCTGGCCTGGGGTTCCGTTCTTCTGGCCGTGTATTACAACATCCATGGAATCGTACTGCGCTGCCTCATCATGGGCAGGCCGCCGATTGCGACGCTCTATGAGACCATCATCTTCATCGCCGCTTCCTGCGCCGTGGTCGGGCTGTTCATCGAGAAGGTGACCCGGAAGGGGGTCGTGCTTGCCGTCGTCGGCTTTGTGGGCGCCCTCGGCATGTTCCTTTCCAACCGGTTCATGGCGCTCGACGGCCAGGACACGATGCCGACCCTGGAGGCGGTGCTGATCACCAACTTCTGGCTCGCCACGCATGTGACCTGCATCAACATTGGTTATGCCGGGGCGTTGCTGGGCTCCATCACCTCGATGGTCTATGTGATCTACCGCCTGTTCACGCGTGGCGAGCAGGCCGCCGATTTCCGCCGGCTGCTGACCCGCATCACCTATGGCATCATGTGCTTCGGCGTGCTCTTCGCGCTGGTCGGCACCGTCCTGGGCGGCATCTGGGCCAACGACAGCTGGGGCCGCTTCTGGGGCTGGGACCCCAAGGAGAACGGCGCGCTCATGATCGTCCTGATGGGCCTCATCATCCTGCACGCCCGTCTGGGCGGCTACATCCGGGAGATCGGCATGCATGCGCTGTCCCTGCTGCTTGGCGCCATCACCCTGTTCAGCTGGTTTGGCGTGAACCAGCTCAGCATCGGCCTGCACAGCTACGGCTTCACCGCCGGCATCTCGCTGGCCCTGAACATCGGCTACAGCATCAAGTTTGCCTTCATGCTCGCCTGCGGCTGGTTCTGGCTGCAGGAGCGTGCGGCAAAGCGTGCGGCCGCCTGAAAGGCGTGATGCCTTTCTTGACCGAAGCCTGTCACTGCCGACGTTTAAACCCGTCTCCTGCGGACATCGAATTCCCAACCCAACCACACCCACCTCATGAGCCAAATCGTTCCCACCATCTCCTCCGGTGTCGCCGGCCCCCTCGGCGTCCTGCACCTGCCCCGCCTCTGGCAGAAGGCTTCCCTGGCAGCCGCCGGCAAGCTGCACCCTGATTATCCCGGCTGTGGCAAGGGCTACGACGGCATGACCCTCGCCGCCCTTGGCATCAAGGAGGATGACTTCCTCGCCTTCATCCAGACCAAGCCGACCTACGCCCAGCTCGAAGCCTGGGTGAAGGCTTATCCTGGCGTCAAGCTGACCAAGGCCGACATCTACAGGCACAACCAGTCCATCATGGGCTACATCCATGGTGATGACGTCCGCAAGGGCATCCTGGAGGCCGTCGGCCTTCCGGATGATGGCAGCGTCAACCCTGGAGCGGTTGACCTGAACAACCTGGACGACTGGCAGACCTTCTGGGCCACGGAAATCAAGTAAGGCTCCTTTTTCAGCCGGCCGCGGAGACCCGCCTTGCGCGGACTCTGCGGCCTTGCTTTTTTAGGTCATGAACCTCACGCACACAGACGACCAGGGCCGGGCCAGCATGGTGGATGTTTCCGCCAAGCCTGCCATGGCTCGTGAAGCCGTGGCCAGGGCCTTTGTCGAGCTTCAGGCGGAGACCTTGAGGCTCATCCGGGAAAATGGTTTGAAAAAGGGTGATGTGCTCGCCGTGGCAAGGATCGCCGGCATCCAGGCGGCCAAGCAGACGCAGATGCTCATCCCCCTCTGCCACCAGATCGCCCTGAGCAAGGTGGCGGTGGATTTTGAAGCGAAGCCGGACGGCATTCTCATCACCACCACCGCCCGGACCATCGCCCAGACCGGGGTTGAGATGGAGGCGCTGACGGCGGCGAGCGTGGCCGCGCTGACGATTTACGACATGTGCAAGGCGGTGGACAAGGCCATGCGCATCACGGAGGTAAGCCTGCTCGCCAAGACCAAGACCGAACTCTGATTCACCCGACATGATTCAAACAGGCATCATCACCATCTCCGACCGAGCCAGCCAGGGCGTCTATGAGGATTTTGGCGGCCCGGCCTTGCGAGCCGCTGCGCAGGGCCATGGCTGGCAGGTGCATGCCGAGGTGATCGTGCCGGATGACCTCAAGGCCATCCAGACGGCCGTGCAGTCCCTGGAAAGCCAGGGCTGTGGATTGATCCTGACCACGGGCGGCACCGGCATCGCCGAACGTGACGTGACCCCGGAGGCCATCCGCGGCATCATGAAGGTTGAACTGCCCGGATTTGGCGAGGTGATGCGCATGAGGTCCCTGGAGATCACGCCCAACGCCATCCTTTCACGTTGCCTGGCCGCCGTGGTGGGCAGGTCCTTGGTGGTGGCCCTGCCGGGCAAGCCCCAGGGGGCTGTGGAGTGCCTGGGCTTTGTGCTTGGCGCCATTCCCCACGCCGTCAAGCTGGCGCAGCGAGTGCCGACCAGCTGCTGAACCAGCCGTCATTTCAGGGTCAGCTCCTCCATCATCGTGCGCAGCCTTTCATGGGTGCCCGCGACCATGCTCTGGGTCGGGGCTCCGGCCTTGGCATTGCCCCAGGTCTTTTCCAGCTCGGAAAGCACGGTGATCAGAGGCTGCAGCAGCGCGGAACGGCGGGTGGTGCCGCCTAACGAGGCGAAATCCTGCCGGAGTTCCGCAAGCAGGGCGGGCGAACCGATGCACAGCGGACGCTTGTCCACCTCGGGGGTTTCCATCACGAGCTTCGAGACGATTTCAAGCGACCGCATCCAGGCGCCGATGCTTACAAGGACGGCCAGGTCCTCGTCCTGCTGCTCACGGAGGAGACGCATGATCTCCTGGTGACCGTCGACGATTTCCTGCCTCAGGTCCTTCCACTCGTCCATCTCCGCCATCCTGGCCTGGGCCATGAGCCTGGGCATGATTTTTTCACCCATCCCCAGGCTGCGGCAGTAGGAGACGATGTCCTGGTTGTTGTTGCGGAACTGCTGGGCGTCACCGGCCTCCCAGATGAGGAAGCTTTCGCCGATCAAGCTGCCCAGGGTGAAGCCGGTCTTGGTGCGGTCACTGCTAGGCGTGGTCGGCTTCGGTCGAAACAGCGCCCTCCAGCGGGCCTTGGTGTGGCGTCCGGCCATTTCCAGAAAGTCAGCCGGAGTCTGATCCTCGGTCCAGAAGACAGGGGGGGCGACAAACTCACCTGCGCTGGCAGCAATGGAATCCTGGCCGCTTTTGGAGGTTTGAGCGGTCTGTGCCGGCAGATGAACGCCAGCCAGCAGCAGGCACAAGGCAGTGCCTGTGAGGCGTCGGTTGGTGTTCTCGGTCACGGACGGGAGCAGGGGAGGAAACGAGGCAGGATGAGATGCCTCAGGAGCCCTTCGTGTTCAACCCTGGATTCACCCGCACGTTTTGGCTGTGTTCAAGGGATCAGAACGTGTGGATGAAGAGGCCGGAACGCAGCTTCGGCTCAAACCAGGTGCTCTTGGGCGGCATGATCTGGCTGGCATCTGAAATGGCCATGAGCTGATCCACCGTGACCGGGTGCATGGAAAAGGCCACGGCATGATCACCGCCGTCAACCAGCTTTTCCAGCTCCGCGGTGCCACGGATGCCGCCGATGAAATCGATGCGCTTGCTGGTGCGCGGGTCGTCAATGCCAAGGACAGGCTTGAGCAGGCGGTCCTGAAGAATGCTGACATCCAGCAGGTCGATCGGGCTGGCGTTGGCGGCGGGCTGCCAGGCCAGGTCGTACCATTTTCCTCCGAGGTACATGCTGGCATGACCAGGCTGGGCGGGGGATTTGATGGAGGTTGGCGTGACCGTGAAAATGCTGCTGACTTCGGACAGGAAGGCTTCAGCAGTGCGGCCGTTGAGGTCCTTCACCGCGCGGTTGTAGGGGAGGATTTTCAGCTCATTGCCGGGAAAGAGCACGCAGAGGAACCAGTTGTACTCCTCGCTGCCGTCATGCTGAGGGTTGCGTTCGCGGCGCAGCCTGCTGACCCGGAAGGCGCTTGCGGCACGGTGATGGCCGTCGGCGATGTAGCTCGCCGGGACTTCAGCGGCAAAGAGGCCTTCAAGCTGGGCGCAGGCGTCCGCCGGCAGCTTCCAGACCTGATGCTGGACACCATCTGCGGCGGTGAAGTCATGCTGCGGGGCATGGGCATTCATGTGCCCCTGGATGATGGCGTCGATGCTGGCTGTGCCACGATAGGTCAGGAAGATCGGGCCGGTGTTGGCGCCCAGCGTGTCGACCAGGCGCGTGCGGTCGTCCTCCTTGTCCTGGCGGGTCTTTTCATGCTTCTTGATGATGTCCTGCTCATAATCCTGCGTGTGGCAGACACCGACCAGGCCCGTCTGGCTGTGATCGCCAATGGTCTGGCGATAGAGGTAGAGGGCCCTTTCAGATTCACGGATGAGCACGCCGTCGGCCTGAAGCTTCAGAAAGTTCTCCCGCGCCTTGGCATAAACTTCCGGGGCGTAGGGATCGACGGACAGGGGCAGGTCGATCTCGGCACGGTCCACATGCAGGAGGTTCAGCGGCTTGTCGTGGGCGAGGGCGAAGGATTCCTCACGGTTGACGACATCATAGGGCACGGCGGCGACGGCTGCGGCGTGCTGGGGGGCGGGTACGAGGCCTTGGAAGGAGCGGAGACGCATGGGGCGCGCATGGTTGAGAGATGCGGCACGGTGTCAATGCCGGGCGGGTTCGTTCTTGCTGCAAACCTTGAATTGCAGTTGTCCAGGAGGAGGAGCCCGCATAGAACCCGCAGATGATTCTGCGCCACCCTGAATGGCTAGCGCTGCTGCCGGTCCTGCTGCTGGGGGGATGGTTGCTGCCCAGGACGGGCCTTTTCAGGCCGCTGCGGCTGCTGCTGATCGCGCTGCTGACCCTGGCCCTGGCTGACCCTCTGTGGCGGCGGCTTCAGGACGGCATCGACCTGTGGGTGCTGCTGGACTCCTCCGTATCCGCCGAGCAGCCCATGGCCCGGGGTTTGTCCGAATGGGAGGCCCTGCTGGAAAAGCATCGCGGAGGCAACGACCGGCTGTTCTACTTGAATTACGCTTCGGAGGTGATGCGCCGCGGTGCGCAGGGGGCTGAGCTTTATGACCGCAACCGTCACTCAACCCAGACCGGGCAGGCCGTCACCCAGGCCCTGACGCTGGCCCGCAGGGAAGGCGTGGGCAAACCGGCGCGCATCCTGGTTTTCACAGATGGTTATTCCACGGAACCCCTCACGGGAATCGCTGAAAAGCTTGCCGGGAGCTCCGTGGAACTCGACTACAGGCTGGTGCGTGAACCGGGCACGGTGGACTTCAACCTGGCCGCGCTGAACCTGCCGTCCCGCACCCAGCCCGCTGAGCCGTTCATGATTGAAGTGGAGGTGAGGGGGGGGCGCGACGGCCGGGTGCCGCTGAGCATCCTGCGCGACGGACGTGAGATGAAGCGGAGCGAGGTCGAGCTGCGCCAGGGCGTCGGCAGGCTGCGCTTGGCCGACCGGCTCAGCAAGGCGGGAGTCGCCCGCTACGAGGCGGTGATCCTGCCGCAGGAGGATGCGCATCCGGGCAACAACAGGCATGAGGCGATGATCGAGGTCTCAGGCGGGCCGCGTGTGCTGCTGCTGACTTCCTACCTGGACGATCCCGTGGCTTCGGTGCTGGAGCGCCAGGGCTTCAGCCTGGATGTCGAAACGGCGCTGCGCGGCCTGAGTCCGGGGCGGCTCGCCGGGGTGAAGTGCGTCATCCTGAACAACGTGCCCGCCTTTGAGCTGCCGGCGGAGTTTCTTCGCGCGCTGAACTTCTTTGTGCGGGACCAGGGCGGCAGCCTGCTGATGGCCGGCGGCAGGAAAAGCTTCGCCGCAGGAGGTTACTTTGAGTCATCCATCGACCCGCTGATTCCCGTCTCCATGGAAATGAAGCAGGAGCACCGCAGGCTGATGACCGCCCTGGCCATCGTGATGGACCGCAGCGGCTCCATGGGCATGACGGCGGCGAACGGCTTCACCAAGATGCAGCTCGCCGACGAGGGGGCGGGCAATGCGATCCGCTTCCTGGGACCGCAGGACCTGCTGACGGTCTTTGCCGTGGACAGCAGCGCCCACGTCATGGTGCCGCTGCAGCAGGTGGGGCCAAACCGCGGCAAGATGGAGAGCGCGGTGCGTCGGATCGAAAGCAGCGGCGGGGGCATTTATGTTTACGAGGGCCTGAAGGCGGCCTGGGATTCCTTGAAGCTATCGCCTGCGGGGCAGAGACACATCATCCTGTTCTCGGACGCCGCCGACTCGGAGGAGCCCGGGGATTACACGAAGCTGATCGACGAAATCCTGGCCGGTGGCGGCACGGTCAGCGTGATCGCCCTGGGCACCCGCAGCGATGCGGACGCCGGCCTGCTGGAGGACATCGCGAAGCGCGGCAAGGGCAGGCTTTTCTTCACCGACAACGCCGAGGACCTGCCCAGCATCTTCAGCCAGGAGACGGTGGCGGTGGCACGCAGCGCCTTCATCGCCGAGCCCGTGAAGAGCCGGCAGGCGCCGGGCTGGCTGGAAGTCAGCAGCCAGCCCATGGAATGGCCGGCCGAGGTGGATGGGTACAACCTCAGCTACCTCAAGGACTGGGCCTCGCAGGCCCTGGTCGCCCTCGATGAATACAAGGCGCCGCTGGTTGCCCTGGGGCAGCGGGGCGTCGGCAGGACGGCGGCCGTGTGCATGCCTCTGGGCGGAGAACATTCGTCCAGGCTCCGCGCCTGGCCGCATTACGGCGATTTTTTGCAAACTTTGGTACGCTGGCTGATGGGCGCGCCGCTGCCTCCCGGGGTGGGCCTGAAGCACCGGATCGAAGGCCGGCAGATGTTTCTCGACCTTCTCCATGACGATGAATGGGAGCCAAGGCTGCAGGCGAAGCCTCCGAGGATCCTGATGGCTCATGGGGATGACGCCGCCGCTGCGCATGAGGTCGCCTGGGAGCGCCTGTCTCCGGGGCATTATCAGGCCAGCGTCACCCTGAATGAAGGTGAGATGGTGCGTGGCGCCGTCCAGCTTGGCGGCACCGCCCTGAGCTTCGGCCCCACGATCCTGGGCGGCAGTGCGGAATGGGCCTTTGAGGAATCCCGCGTCGAGGACCTGCGCAGGACATCGGCCGCCAGTGGAGGTCGTGAATTGCTCGACCTCAGCCAGGCGTGGAGAAATCCGAAGACGCCGCGTTTAGCCAGCCTGCGGCCGCTGCTGCTGCTGACGGCGCTGCTGCTGTTCCTTGTCGATGCCCTCGTCACCCGAACGGGCTGGACGACGCCGCTGCGTGCATGGGAGGGCTGGCGGTTTTGGGAGCCGCAGGCCAGGGCTGCCGGCGAGATGTCCCGGAAGCATCGGGAAAGGCTGCGGGAAAGCCCTGGAGCGCGCATGACCGGCCCGTTCGTTGAATCCGGCCTGAAGGATGAACAGGCTGAGCCCGGGGCTGATGCGGACAGGCGAAGCCGCTTCGCCCGTGCCAAGAAGAAGCCGTGAGGCCGGCCTAGTTCTTCTTCTGTTTGACAGCCTTTTTGTTCGTCCTTGGGCTCTGGAAAATGGGCGGGATGGTACCTTTCTCCCACTCGGCAATGGCAGCCTGCAGCTCCTGCACCCTGGCCGGTTGTTCAGACGCCAGGTCGCTGGATTCGCCGACATCGGAGGCCAGGTCGTACAACTCGGGCGCCGACCCGGCTTTGCGAACCAGCTTCCACTGCCCCTGACGGACGGCGTGGTTGCCCTGCGGCCCCTGGGTGCGCCAGAAGAGGCGTTCATGAGGCGCGCCCTGTTTTTCACCAGTCAGGAAGGGCATGAGGTCAACGCCGTCGATGACGCGGTCCTGGGGCGGGCTTCCTCCCGCCAGGGACACGAGGGTGGGCAGGAAGTCCAGCGCAATGACCGGCTGCTCATAAGTGCCGGGTTTCAGCCTCGCAGGCCAGCTGACAAGAAACGGAACGCGCATGCCGCCTTCGTAAAGGTCGCCCTTGGCGCCGCGCAGCGGTGAGTTGTCGGTGAAGTTGCCGATGCCCCTGAAGGAAAGGTTCGGGCCGCCGTTGTCGCTGACGAACAGGACGATCGTGTTGTCGCGCTGGCTGGTGGCCTGAAGCTGATCAAGGACATGACCAACGGCCTCGTCCATGGCACAGACCATGGCTGCGTAGGTGCGGCGGTTGATGTCCGGAATGTGCGCAAGCTTTTGCAGCCATCTTTCCGGGGCTTGAAGCGGCGTGTGCGGTGCATTGAAGGCCAGGTAGAGCATCCAGGGCGTTCCCCGGCCCGCGTGGCGTTTCACGAAGGCGGCGGCCTCATCGCCGAACTGCCCGGTCAGGTATCCGGTTTGCGGTTCGTCAACGCCGTTGCGATTCAGGGGGATGGTGTATTCTGAACTGCCTTTTTTTCCTGGAAAATATTCATGCCCCCCTCCGAGCGCCCCGAAGTACTCATCAAAGCCGCGCTTCATGGGATGAAACTGCGGATGGGCGCCCAGGTGCCATTTGCCGACGGCCCCGGTCCGATAGCCGGCCTTCTTCAAAAGCTCAGGCAGGGTGACCTGGTCCAGGGGCAGGCCGTCATGGGTGCTTTCGGGCAGCCAGGCGGGGTTGTTTTCATGACCGAACCGATGCTGATAGCGGCCCGTGAGCAGCCCAGCACGCGTAGGGCTGCAGAAGGAATGCGAGACATAACCATGGGTGCAGCGGATGCCCGAGGCGGCCAGCCTGTCCAGGCTGGGCGTGGGAATGTCCCTGGCTCCCTGAAAGCCGAGGTCGTGATAGCCCAGGTCATCGGCCACGATGAGGAGCATGTTCGGCCGGTCGGCGGACAGGGCCGGGAAAGCGGTGGTCAGGACGAGGGAGAGGAGGATGCCCAGGCGGTTCATGCGGTGCTTCGAAACGTCCTCATGAACCCGGCCTTGCAGGCTTTTACCTCCCCAGGACCTGCTTGAGCACCTCGATGCAGCGTTCGTTCTGCGGCATGGTGCCGATGCTGATCCGCACCCACTCAGGCAGCTTGTAGGCGGCCATGGCGCGGACGATGACGCCCTTGTCCATCATGCCTTTGAACACCGCGTTGCCATCGCCGACCTTGACCAGCACGAAGTTGGCATAACTGGGGATGTATTCGAGGCCAAGCTCTCCGAACTGCTTCTGGAGATAGGCGCGCCCCTCGTCGGTGATGCTCTTGGTCCGGGCCTGGTGCTCCTCGTCGAGCAGGCCTGCAAGCGCGCCCGCCTGGGCGATGGAGTTGAGGTTGAAGGGCTGGCGCGTGCGCTGAAGGACGTCGATCAGCTCCTTGTTCGCCACACCGTAGCCGACACGGGTTCCGGCGAGGCCCTGAATCTTCGAGAAGGTGCGCAGGACGACCACATTGCGGCCTTCACGGACGTATTTGAGCGTGTCCGGCGGGTTGTCGAGGAACTCGTAGTAGGCCTCGTCAAAGACGACGACGACATGCTCCGGAACCTTGGCCATGAAGCGGTCGATCTGCTCCTGGGTGACGAGGGTGCCGGTGGGATTGTTGGGGTTGGCGATGAAGACTTCCTTGGTCTTCGGCGTGATGGCGGCGGCCATGGCGTCGAGGTCATGCACATAGCCGGGATCCGGCACCTCGATGGTGTCGGCCCCGAAGACCTTGGCCATGAGCTTGTAGACGAGGAAGGCGTGCTCGGCCGTGATGATGTTGTCGCCGGGCCTGAGGAAGGCGTGGCCGATGAATTCGATGACCTCGTTGGAGCCGCAGCCCATGATGAAATTGCCCATCTCCAGGCCAAACTTCTCCGCCAGGGCGTTGCGAAGCTTCCATGAGGCGCCGTCGGGGTAGATGTGCACCTCCTCGACAGCCTTCTTCATGGCCTCGACCGCCTTCGGGCTCGGCCCCAGGGGGTTTTCATTGGAGGCCATCTTGATGATGTCTTCAGGACGCAGTCCGCGTTCACGGGCGACATCCTCGATGGGCTTGCCGGGTTCGTAGGCGACGAGGTCTTTGAGCTGGGGGTTGGCGTAGTTCCAGATGGACATGGTTGGGGCTTTCATGAGCCCGTTTTCGCCGCCTGGCAAGCGTCTGCAAAGGCGGGGCGAGGTTTTGCGAAGGGCGGGCTTCCCGGGAAAGCCGGGGCCGGCTGCCGCGTTGGTTTGCCATGAAGCATTCCTTGCTGTGCCTCCTTGCGCTCGTTCAGCTCCAGGCCGCCGAACGTCCGCCCGTGACGCATCCCCGCCAGACGAGTGGCGACCAGGCCGTGCAGCCGGCCTGGGAGGAGGGGCTGATCCTGAGTGTCGGCAACCGTGACGCGGACCTTGCCGGCGATGACCAGCGCGTGATCCAGGCGGCTGTGGACCACCTGGCGCGGCTCGGCGGCGGCACGGTGCTGATCAAGGCTGGAACCTACCGGCTGCGCAACGCCGTTTATCTTCAGGGAGGGGTTCATCTGCGCGGTGAGGGGGCCGGAACGCAGATCATCAAGGAGCCTTCGAGCACCACGGCGCTGAAGCTGGACAGCGACTGGTATGATCAGGAGATCACCCTGCACGACGCCGCAGGCTTCCGGGTGGGGGATGGCGTCTGCCTGCGTGCCAGGGATGTGAGGACCGGCCGTCAGACGGTCATCAAGCGGACGCTCACCGCCAGGAGCGGGAACCGGTTCAAGCTCGACAAGCCGTTGCGCGAGAACCTCTGGCAGATGAACGGCGCCACCTGCTCCACCTTGTTCCCTCTCCTGAGCGGTGAGTTTGCCGATGACATCCGCATTGAAAACCTCGTGCTCGACGGCAACCGTGCGCACAATGAGGAGCTCGACGGCAACTACGCAGGCTGCATCTTCCTCCAGGACTGCAACCGCATCCACATCAAGGGGGTGGTCGCGCGCAACTACCAGGGCGACGGCATCAGCTGGCAGATCTGCCACGATGTCGTGGTCGAGGACTGCGTCAGTGAAAACAACAAAAACCTCGGCCTGCACCCCGGCTCGGGCTCCCAGCGCCCCGTGATCCGGAACAACCAGCTGCGAGGCAATGACATCGGCGTCTTTTTCTGCTGGGGCGTCAAGTACGGCCTGGCTGAGAACAACCGGATCGAGAACAACCGCGTCGGCATCTCGATCGGGCACCGGGACACGGACAACCTCATCACGGGCAACATGGTGAGCGGCAGCACGGCCCATGCGGTGTTGTTTCGTGAGGAGCGCGGCCCGGACTTCGCCGGTCATCGCAACCGCATTGTCGGCAACAGCTTCATCGACAATTCGGCCGAGGGCGGGGCGGTGATCGAGATCAAGGGCGGCACGGAATCCATCACGATTCAGGACAACCAGTTCACCGAAACCCGCGGTGGCAAGGCCCGGATTCCCGTGAACCAGGGGCCGGAGACCAAGGGCATTGTCGTGGAAGGCAGCCGGCTGAAGGGATGGTAAGGGTGGGTTGGCACGCGGATTGCGCCTCAAGTCAAATCACCCGTTGCAACCTGCGGCTGCCTGCCCCTTTTCCCCGCCTCTTTCATGCCCTCCGTCCAACCCCGCCGCACTGGCATCCTGGTTCCTGTATTCGCCCTCCGCTCCGCCGATGACCTTGGCATTGGCGACACCGGCTGCGTCCGGGAGCTGGTGGACTGGGCGGCTTCGGTGGGCGTCGGCTTCCTGCAGTTCCTGCCCGTCAACGCGACCGGAACCGACAGCAGCCCCTACAACGCCATCAGCTCGGTGGCGCTGGATTACCTGACGCTTCAGCTGACGCCGGAAACCCTGCCTGAACTTGAGGAGCGTTACCACCGGGTCATGGTGCGTTTCATTGGCGGGCCGGATCTGGGGCGGGGGCCTGTCTCCTACGTCAAGGTCAGGCAGCTCAAGACAAGGCTGCTGCGGCATGGTTATTCCAGGCTTTGTCAGTTCCCGGAAAGGCGGGCGGCCTTTGAAGCCTTCCGCAGGGAGGAGGGACCATGGCTTGAGGAGTTCTGCCTCTTCCGGGTGCTCATGGACGAGCATGGTCATGAAGACTGGCCCAACTGGCGGGAGGAGGTGAACTCCGGTGAAAAGGCACGCGCCTGGCTTGCCGTACGTCGCGGGGAGGACGCGGGGGAAATTGAATCCCGCCTCGGCTTCCACGCTTATGTCCAGTGGCTTTGCTTCAGCCAGTGGCGGGAGGTTCGCGCCCATGCGGCCTCGAAGAAGGTGAAGCTCATGGGCGACGTGCCCTTCGGCATTTCCTGGTGCAGTGCTGACGTCTTCTTCCAGCTGGAGCAGTTCAACCTCGAATGGTGCGGTGGCGCGCCGCCGGAGACCTATTTCAAGGACGACCTTTTTGTTCAGCGATGGGGGCAGAACTGGGGCATCCCGCTCTACCGCTGGGACCGCATGGAGGCCGACGGCTTCTCCTGGTGGCAGCGCCGGGTCCGCAAGCTCACGGAGGTCTTCGACATCTTCCGCATCGACCATGTCCTGGGCTTTTACCGCATCTACAGCTTCCCCTGGCGGCCCCAGCGCAACCCGGAGTTCCTTCATCTCAACGATGCGGAGGCTGCGGCAAGGGCGGGCGGGCGTCTGCCGCATTTCAAGGAGCACGATGACGACACCCCGGAGCACAGGGCGGCCAACCTGGCGGCGGGTGACAGGTTCCTGAGGATGATCGTGGCGGCCGCCAGGCCTAACGAAGTGGTTGGCGAGGACCTGGGCACCGTGCCCGAATACGTCCGGCCGCACCTGCTTAGCCTTGACGTGCCCGGCTTCAAGGTCAGCCACTGGGAGGATGACGGGCACGGTCATGTGCAGCGGGGCGCGGATTACGACAACTGCGCCTTCACCACCTATGCCACCCACGACCACGAGCCCATGAAGACGCACTGGGAGCACCGGCGGCGCGACCTGAGGAGCGAGGATCCCGCCGACCGTGCCCTGGGCATGAAGGAACTGCGCTTTCTCAGCGAGTTCGCCGGCCTGCCGGTGCCGGAGAACGGAGATTTCCCACCCTATGATGACGGCATCCGTCGCGCCCTGCTCGAAGCCCTCCTGGCCAGCAACGCCCGTTTTGCCGCCTTCATGCTGTCGGACCTGTTCGCGCTGGAGGACCGTTTCAACGTGCCCGGCATCGCCAGCGGCGACAACTGGAGCGCCCGGCTGCCCATGACCGTGGCCCAGATGCGCAGCCAGGCACCGTGGAAGCAGGAATGTTCCTGGCTCAGGCAGGCGATCAGGCGTACGGGTCGCTGACTACGACCTGCCCCATGAAGAACCTGACATCTGCCGCCAAGTGGTGCGGCCTGGCCTTTCTCCTCTGTTCCTGCTCGACCCTGCGCTTTTACAGCCAGGCGGCAGGTGGCCAGTGGGAGATGCTGCGCAAGGCGAGGCCCGTCGCCGAAGTCATGGCCGATCCCTCCTCCAGGCCGCTGCTGAAGGAAAAGCTGACCACCGTGGGTCACATTCTTGATTATGCCGGACAGGGGCTGCACCTGCCGGCCGAGGGGCAGTACCGTCGTTATGCCAACCTGGGCCGCAAACATGCGGTCTGGGTCGTCTTTGCCGCACCGGAGTTCAGCATTGAGCCCATGACCTGGTGCTATCCGCTGCTGGGCAGGCTTGCCTACCGCGGCTTCTTTGAAGAAAACCTGGCCGAGGCCGAGGCCGCGAGGCTGCGGTCGAAGGGATATGACGTGCATGTCAGCGGGGTCGCCGCCTACTCCACCCTCGGCTTTTTCCGCGACCCGCTGCTCAACACCTTCATCGGACGTGATGACGCCGACCTCGCGGAGCTGGTCTTCCATGAGCTCACCCACCAGCGGCTCTACCTGCGTGGCGACACCGACTTCAACGAAGCCTTCGCCACGGCGGTGGGGCAGGAGGGCGCGCGCCGCTGGCTGCGCTCCGAGCGGAGGTGGAAGGACCTGGCCCGGTATGAAAAGGAGCTGCGGGTCGAGCGGGAATTCGTGCAGCTCATCCTGCATGTTCGAGAGCAGCTGAAGGAGGTGTATTCACGAACCCACCGCAGTTTCGAAGCCGAGCGTTTGCAGAAGGAACGGGTGCTTGCCAGGCTGAAGGAGCGAGCCCTGGCCCTGGACCGGCGCCATGGTGGCAGCCTCAGCATCGAGCGATGGTTCAAGAAGCCGGTGAACAACGCCCGCCTGGCAACCGTTTCCTCCTACTACGAGATGCTGCCTGGCTTCGAGGCGATTCTGAAAGGGTGCGGAGGAGACATCGACGCCTTCTTCGCGGAAATCGACGCCATGAGAGGCCTGGATCACGATGAGCGGCGCCGGCGCATCATGAAGGCCGTTCCCACAGGGTTATGAAGAAGCTTTTCACCCTGTTGATCCTGCTTTTGGTTGGGGCCGCCCTGGTTGCGGCGCTTCGGGAGCATCGGCGTCACAAGTCCCTTCAGCAGGCCTGGACGGCGTTGCGTTTTCGTGATCAAGAAGCCTCGCTGGAGACGGCCAGGCTCCGGCTTTCGGAGGATGTCCGGCTTCGCGCCGAGCGCCTGAAGGCAGGCTGCCAGGCCGATGTCTCCGAAGCGCTGGCGGCTGAGATGGAGCTGTGGCGGAAGCAGTTTCACCTGGGCGGCCAGGACCGGGCCGAGCGGCTGGCGATGCAGGGGCTGGATGAAGCTGGAATGCGTGAGCGCATCCGGGAGGCCCTGCTTGACCAGGCCTTTCTGGAGCAGCGCAGCCGGCCCGTCGGTGATTCATCAGTCCTGGCCTGGCATGAATCCCATCGCGAGCATCTGCGAGTCCCCGGGCTGCATCGTGTGTCCCACATCTTCCTCACGGCCCATGATCCCAGGAAGCCGGACCGCCGCTCCGAGATCCAGGCGATCTCCGAACGGTTGTCGGCGGGTGGGAGCTTCGCTGAACTGGCCGCGAGGCATTCCGAGGACGCCCGAAGCAGGCTGCATGGAGGCGACCTTGGCTGGGTCGGCGCGGCACGGATGCCTGCGGACGTCATGGCTGCTGTAGCCCAACAAACTTTGGGGAAACCTGGCGGGCCCGTCCGCAGCCGCCTTGGCTGGCATGTTTTCCTGGTTCAGGAACGCCGTGCTTCACGCATTCCGGCGCCGGAGGAGGTGCGTGCGGAAATCACCGCGCTGCTGGACCTTCGTCAGCGTGAGTCCGGTGCGGCCGCCTTCCCCTGATTCAAGGCGCCCCTGGTTCAGGCATGAAAGCCGTGCCTCAGGTGTTCTGGAAGAGGGTGGCCGGCATCGATGTCATGCATCTCGACGATCTGTCCGTCGTCCATGGAGGCAATCCGGTTGGCGTGGGGGAAGATGCGGTTGTCATGGGTGACGATCAGCACGGCGCGATCCGGACTGCGTGCCACCGTTTCGAAAAGGTCCATCACCAGGGTGCCGTTTTTAGCATCCAGCGCCGCCGTCGGCTCGTCACAGATGATCAGGCGCGGCTCGTGAACCAGGGCCCGGGCGATCGCCACCCGCTGCTGCTGGCCGCCGGAAAGCTGGCCCGGGCGGTGCTTCATGCGGTCGCCAAGGCCGACCTGCTCGAGAACCTCCCTGGCGCGCCTTTCCGCATGACGGGTGGGTCTTCCTTGAATCAGCAGCGGCACGCTGACGTTCTCCACGCAGCTCAGGGTGGGGATGAGGTTGAAGGACTGGAAGATGAAGCCGATGTGCTGCGCCCGGAACTTCGTGGTGCGGCCCCGGCTCATGCCGAGCAGATCCTGGCCAAAGACAGTGACCTCGCCTGACCCTTCGTCACAGCCCAGGGTGCCGGCGATGATGCTCAGCAGGGTGGTCTTTCCGCAGCCTGAAGGCCCGACCAGCATGGTGATGTCACCGCAGCGGACATCCAGGTCGACGCCCTTCAGCACCTGCAGGCGCGAACCGCCGTCACCAAACGACTTGTTCACGTTGCGCAGCCTCGCGGCGAGAATGGGGGCGGTTTCTGGCATTCGGGAACAGGGGGCTGGCTAGCCGCGGAACACCATGGCAGGTTCCAGCCGGGCGACACGCCAGATGCCGAGCAGGGCGGAGATTCCGCAGATGAACAGGATGACGCCGAGCACGGCGGGCGGGACGATCTCGGGCATGTAGAAGGGCGGCTGCTCGTTCTCCAGGGCGGGGAAGGCGAAGCGGGCGGTGAAGAACAGTCCGATGCCGTAACCAATCAGGCCGACCGTGAAGGCCTGGGTGAGCAGCATCAGGCAGAGCGTCCAGGTGGAGGCGCCCATGGCCTTGAGGGCGCCCAGATGCTTCATGTGCTCCAGGACGAAGCTGTAGAAGGTCTGGCAGGAGATGGCGATGCCGACGATGAAGCCGATGGCGACCGTGATGCCAAAGGAGAACGGGATGCCCGTGTTGCGGACGTACCACCAGACAGTGGAGGTGTTGAAGTCCTGGTCCGCCCCGAACTGGAAGCCCTGGTTGAGGAAGGCGGCCAGTTTTGTCTCTCGGCGGATGTCCTCCGCGCACCCGGCGACGCTGACCCCGGGCCTGGGCGCGGCGATGACGGCTGACAGCATTTTACGTTGGGCCGGTGCGTATTGAAGGGCGCGCTCATAGGTCGTCCAGACGTAAGGGCCGCCGGTGAAGGACTGCACCGTGTCGGCGATGCCGACGATGCGCGCCTCCTGGTCGTTGATCTCGAAGACATCGCCGACCTTCACCCGGCCGCCGCGCTGGGATGCCAGGCGTTTCACCGCGAGATCGTCGATGATCACCGCATGGGGCAGGCGCAGGTCCTCGATGCGGCCCTCCTTCAGCCGGACGGGTGCGCCGGCAAAGCTGGTGGCGTCGATGCCAATGAGCTGGATGATCTTGAAGTTGCCGTTCTCCAGCCGCACGCGCAGGATGCCGGAGTAGATCGGCGCCGCCCAGGCCACGCTGTCGACGCTGCGGACCCGCGCGACGTCGGTGTCGAGAAGGGGGTTGGTTTCATTCACCTGCTCGACCCTGGCCTCGACCACCCAGATGGGGGCGGGCACGTTCTTGAGTGTGGCCGTCGTCCAGCTCATCAGCCCGCAGAAAACGGCGCTCTGCTGCGCCATGAGGAAGGTGGCAAAGACCAGCCCCGCGACAAGCATGAGAAACTTGGCGGTGTCACCGAAGAGCATTTTCAGGGCGAGACGAAGCATCAGGGATGATGAAATACGTCTCTGCCACAGGGTGTGGCGACATGCCAGGGCCATGATCGGATGGAATATAGAACTTTTCTTCCACTGGCAGGTCGCCTAGTCTGAGGCTCCTGAGCTCACCTCTCACCAAAACTCCTACCGAACACCACGATCATGGGCCTGATGGACTACCTCAAAGGACAGTTTCTCGAAATCATCCAGTTTCAGGACGACTCACGCGACACGCTTGTCTGGAGGTTCCCGGACGAGGACAAGGAGATCAAGCGCGGCGCCCAGCTCATCGTGCGCGAATCACAGGTCGCCCAGTTCATCTACCTAGGCCAGTTTGGCGACACCTTTGGCCCGGGCAAGCATGACCTGGTCACTGACAACATCCCGGTCCTCTCGACCCTGAAGGGCTGGAAGTACGGCTTCGAATCTCCCTTCAAGGCCGACGTCTACTTCATCAACACCCGCCTTTTCACCGGCAACAAATGGGGCACCAGCAACCCCATCATGATGCGTGACCAGGACTTTGGCATCGTCCGCGTCCGTGCATTCGGCACCTTCGACTTCCGCATCACGGATCCTAAGCTGTTCCTCAAGGAGGTGAGCGGCTCCGATCATCACTTCCGCCTGGATGAATTCGCCGACACCATGCGCAGCCGCATTGTCAGCGTTTTCAGCGACGCACTGGCCAGCGCCAAGGTTCCCGTGCTGGACCTGGCGACGCGCTATGGCGAGCTTGGTGAGGCGCTGCTGCCGCTCATCAACCCGCAGACGCAGGGCAGGTATGGCATCGAGATCACCAGCTTCATCCTTGAAAACGCCAGCGTGCCGCCGGAGGTCGAGCAGGCCATCGACAAGCGCAGCAGCATGAGCGCGATCGGCAACTTGAACGACTATGTGAAGTTTCAGATGGCCGAAGGCCTGGCGAAGGGTGGTCCGAGCGCCGCCGGATCGGCCGCCGAGATTGCCATGGGCTTTGGAATGGCCCAGCAGATGATGGCCCAGGGGGCGTTCAACATGGCTGGAGGTCAGTCCGCCGCCCCGGCAGCAGCGGCTCCTGCGGCTGACATTCTGACGCCCGTCCAGGTGGCGCAGACCCTTGGGGTTGCCGAGGCCGACGTCATCGCCAGCATTGAAGCCGGTGACCTCAAGGGCAAGAAGATCGGCACCCAGTACCGCATCACCAAGGCGGCCCTTGATGAGTTCCTGGCTCATTAAGGCCGGTGCGGCTGAGATGAAACTGCATGGGGGCGGCCCCAAGAAAAGGCGGAACCCGCTGAGGTTCCGCCTTTGAAGTTTGTTAGGTTGTTGAGGTTGATTACCAGCGCTCTTCGCCTTCTCCGAAGCCGCTCTTGCCACGACGGTCATCGCGTTCCCACTTCTTGCCGCCGCCGCCGCCGCCACCACCGCCGTAGCCACCACGGCCGCCGCCGCCGCCGCCGCCGCCGCCGCCGCCGTAACCACCACGGCCGCCGCCGCCACCACCGCCGTAACCACCACGGCCACCACCACCCCCAAAGCCACCAGGGCGCTCTTCGCGCGGACGCGCTTCATTGATTGCGAGCAGACGTCCGCCGAAATCCTTGCCATTCAGGCCGGCAATCGCCGCCTGCATCGCTTCGGGGGTGTCCATGCTGACAAATGCAAACCCACGCGGACGACCGCTCTCACGGTCGATCGGAAGGAAAACATCGGTGACGCCGCCATACTGGCTGAACAGGTCGGTGATTTCCTGGGCGCTTGCTTTGAAGGGGAGGTTCCCCACGTACATCTTGGTATTCATAGTTCGCTTGAAGTTCGGGACTCTGCTTCAGGCCTGGACTTGCAGCGCAGGTTCATCCTTCGGAATACCGGGAACGCACCTGAGATGCTGCTTATCCTAACCCTGTCACAGGTGGTCGCGGACGGATGTTTACTCCGTCCCACCCTCCCACGGCAAGCAAATAGATGGGTGATTTTTCGGTCACACTTGGCCCGAAATCAGCATCTCCCTTAGCCTCCCGGAATTCACCTTTCCCAGCGCTGAACGCGGGATGGCTGGCAGGCGGACACACTCGGCAAGCTGGTGAAGCGACGGGCAACCGGCATTGAACGGGGCCAGCAAAGCGGCTCCTGCGGAGTCTTCCGCCACCAGCACCAGCCGGCTTTCGCGACGCGCGTCCGGCAGGCAGGCCACAACCGGCGGCGGGCTGACCCCGTGCTTCAGGGCCAGGGCGTCAAGCCTGGCCTGCAGGGGGGCCAGATGAACCAGTTCACCCAGGATTTTGACGAATCCTGACTCACGTCCGGCGAACTCCAGCCAGCGCCGGCCATGATGTTCTCCCAGATGCACCAGGTCCCGGGTGACAAGCTCACTCCCCAGGGGCTGCCAGGTCCACTCTCCGGGCTTGCTGCGCAGGACATAGCCTTTCGCGAGGGCCGGACCGCGGATGACCAGGCGCCCTGACGCATCCAGGCTTGTCTGCCAGTGGGGCAGGATTTCCAGGCACCCCGGGGGAAGGTCATCCGCCAGGGGCTGGGTGGCGACCTGTGAGGCGGCCTCGGTCATGCCATAGCTCTGGTAAACCGGCCAGCCGAGGCGGCGTGCCGCTTCGGCAAGCTCGTGGGACATGCCTCCTCCTCCAACGATGGCCGCGCGCAAGCAGGCAGGACAGGCGAGCTTTTTCTGAACGAGGTCATGCACCTGGGTGGGAACCACGGAGACCAGGGTGACACTCTCATGCAGGATGCGGCGGACAAAGTCTTCAGCAGACCAGGGCGGGTCTGAGCAGGTCACTGCTGCTCCTGAAAGATGCGCGCGGGCCAGGATCGAAAAGCCGCCGACGTGATGCAAGGGCAGGGCGATCATCCAGCGGTCGGTGCTTGTCACCCGAAAGTGTTCGTTCACCGCTCCTGCGGAGATGAGGAGGGCTTCCTTGGCAAGGGCCACCCATTTGGGAACCCCTTCGCTGCCGGAGGTCTGGAAGAAGCAGGTCCGCTGCAGGCCCGTCGAACTGGCAAACGCCGCCAGGCCCGCTGAATCGGCGGGTTGATGAGGATTGATCGCGACATGCGCAGCGTCGCTTTCCCAGAATCCATCGGGCATCATGGGCGGACATCATCAAGGTCCGGCGCTGATGCAAGCATGGCTTGATTTGAACGCTTCGCTGGCCGTGCCTTCCAAGGCTGCCGCCATCACCGGCTCGGGTCCGCCTTTTCTGAAAAGTTTGACATCAGGGGTGATTGGATGCCCTAGATGGCCCCTTTTCCCTCCTCCGCTCGTTCCTTTGCTCATGTCCAAGACCCTTATCATTGCCGAGAAGCCCAGTGTCGCCGCCGACCTTGCCCGAGCTCTGGCGAAGGCCCCCGGCATGACCGCCTTCAAGAAGGAAAAGGACTGGTATGAAAACGAAACCCATGTCATTTCCAGCGCCGTCGGCCACCTGATCGAGCTCGCCATGCCGGAGGTGAACGGCAAGAAGATAGGCTGGGGCTGGACGCACCTGCCGATCATGCCCGGGGAGTTTGAGCTGCGCCCGATCCAGGACAGCGAGGACCGTTTCAAGCTGCTGAAGCGCCTGATGAACCGCAAGGACGTGACCCAGCTTGTGAACGCCTGCGACGCCGGACGCGAGGGGGAGCTGATCTTTCGTTACATCGTCGAGGCCGCCGGCGTCAGGAAGCCGGTCCGGCGCCTCTGGATGCAGTCGATGACGCAGGGGGCGATCCTTGAGGCCTTCAAGAAGCTGCGCACGGACAACGAGATGCAGCCGCTCGCAGATGCCGCGAAGTGCCGGAGCGAGTCCGACTGGCTGGTCGGCATCAACGCCACGCGCGCGCTGACCGCCCTGAACTCCCGTCATGGCGGCTTCCGCCTGACCCCCGCCGGGCGCGTGCAGACGCCGACCCTCACCATCCTGGCCAAGCGTGAGCGTGAGATACAGTCCTTCGTCAGCCGCACCTATTATGAGGTGCATGCGCTTTTCGAGGTCACCTCAGGCCGTTACGAGGGCCGCTGGCTCAACGAAAAGTTCGTCAAGGACGAGCAGGACGAGCACAGGAAGGCCGAGCGCCTCTGGGACCGGGCGCGGGCCGAGGCCATCGTCGCCCGCTGCATCGGCCGCCCGGGGAGGATCGAGCAGGTCACCAAGCCGGTGAAGCAGGTTGTGCCCCTGCTTTACGACCTCACCAGCCTCCAGCGCGAGGCCAGCAACCGCTTTGGATTCTCCGCCCGCCGCACTCTCCAGATCGCCCAGGCCCTCTACGAGAAGTACAAGGTTCTGACCTATCCGCGAACCGATTCGCGCTACCTGCCCGAGGATTACCTGGGCACGGTTTCATCCACGCTGAAGACCTTCGCCTCCCACGACGACCGCAAGCACGATGCGCTGCCCTCGGACCTGGGCCGGCATGCCGCCACGGCGCTTGACAACAAGTGGGTGCGTCCGACCAGGCGTGTGTTCGACACCTCGAAGGTCAGCGACCACTTTGCCATCATCCCGACCGGACAGATTCCGCCCAAGGAGCTGCCGGAGGCCGAGCAGAAGCTTTTCGACATGGTCGCCCGCCGCTTTGTGGCGGTGTTCTTCCCTCCGGCGGAGTTCGAGGAAACAACCCGCATCACCCGTGTGGCCGATGACGCCTTCCGCAGCGTCGGCAAGGTGCTGATGGAGCCCGGCTGGCTGGCGGTTTATGGCAAGAAGGCCGCCGAGGAGGCCGCTGGTGAAGGGCAGGAGCAGGCCAAGCTGCTGGTGCAGGCCAGGGACGGCGACACCGCCTCCACGATTGACGCCAAGGTGGAGGAGCTTCAGACCAAGCCGCCGGCGCGTTATAACGAAGCCACGCTGCTCCGCACCATGGAGACCGCCGGCAAGCTGGTCGAGGATGAAGAGCTGGCCGAGGCGATGAGCGACCGCGGGCTTGGCACTCCGGCCACTCGCGCGGCGATCATCGAAGGGCTCATCAGCGACAAGTACATCGAACGCGTCGGCCGTGACATCGCCGTCACCACCAAGGGCCTCGCCTTGATCGACCAGATCAGCGAGATCGGCATCGAGGCGCTGAGTTCGCCCGAGCTCACCGGCCAGTGGGAGCACAAGCTCCGCCAGATGGAGCACCACCAGCTCGACCGCGGCAGCTTCATGCGCGACATCCGGTCCCTGACCACGGACGTCGTGGAAAAGACCCGCGCCTACCAGAAGGCGGCGAAGGAGCGCGTGTATCCTGATCTTGACGCCGTCTGCGGCGCCTGCGGTCATCGCGGCTTCAAGCAGACCGAGGATTACTACGCCTGCAAAAACGACGACTGCAACGTCCGTGTCTTCAAGGTCATCGCCGGCATGGAGCTTGGAGAAGGCCAGGTGCGCGAGCTTTTGGAGAAGAAGTTCCTGCCCCCCATGGAGGGCTTCCGCAGCCGCCTGGGCAAGGAATTCAGCGCCGGTCTGGAAATCAAGGACACCGGCAAGGTCTCCTTTGTCTTCCCCAGCGGCAGCAACGATCCTGACGCGCCTCCGCCTGTTGATTTCGACAATGCCGTCCCACTTTGTGCCTGCCCCGTGTGCGGCAAGAAAAAGCGTGAGGGCAGGATTTTTGAAACCCCGACGAACTACATCTGTGATGTCGCCGCCAAGGATTCGAAGGCCTGCAACGCCAAGCTGCCGCGGCAGCTCTGCCAGAAGGAGATCAGCGTCGCCAACGCCATCAAGTTCTTCACGGAAGGCAAGACCGACCTGATCGAAGGCATGATCTCGAAAAAGGGCAGGCCGTTCAGCACCTACCTGCTCTGCAAGCCAGGGGAGAAGCGCCTGCTGGGCTGGGAGTTCCCGCCGCGTGAGCCTCGTCCCAAGGCCCCGGCGAAACCCAAGGGCAAGTTTGCCAGGAAGGAAACTGCCCCGGAGGGCTGAACCTGGTTCAAGCCACTTCCGGTTTCATCACCCATCCTTGCGCTCCGGCCATCCCGCGCCAAACTCCGCGCCCCTTTCCCATGTCCACCGAACGCAAGACCCTCGAAGAACGCGCCCAGATGTCCGACATCGAGCGCCTGCGCCACTCCTGTGCCCACGTCATGGCCACGGCGATCCTGCGTCTCTGGCCCGACGCCCAGTTTGCCTACGGTCCGCCCGTGGAAAACGGCTTCTACTACGACTTCGACATGAAGCACCGCATCACGCCGGATGACTTCGAGAAGATCGAGGCCGAGATGAAGAAGATCGCCAAGGAAAACCAGCGCTTTGAAAAGAAGGTGATCAGTCGCGAGGAGGCCGTCGCCCTCGCGAAAAGCGGCCGGCTCGGCGGACTCAGCGAGCGCCCCGGCAATGAAAGCCGCTTCAAGCTGGACCTCATCGACAAGATTCCCGAAGGCGAGGAGATCTCCTGCTTCCAGAACGGCGACTTCATCGACCTCTGCGCCGGCCCGCACGTCGGCTACACCAGCAAGTGCAAGAACGTCAAGCTGACCTCGGTCTCCAGTTCCTTTTACATGGGCGATGAGAGCAAGGGCCAGCTTCAGCGCCTCTATGGAACCGCCTTTGAAAGCCGGGAGGAGCTGGATGCCTACTTCGTCCGCCTGGAGGAGGCCAAGAAGCGCGACCACCGCCGCCTCGGCAAGGAACTGAAGCTCTTCCACATCGACGAGGACGTCGGCCAGGGCCTGATCCTCTGGACGCCGAACGGCGCCACCCTGCGTCAGGAGCTGCAGACCTTCATCAGCGAGGAGCTGCGCAAGCAGGGTTACAGCCAGGTCTTCACCCCGCACATTGGCAAGCTGGCCCTCTACAAGACCAGCGGCCATTTCCCCTACTACAAGGACGCGCAGTTCCCGGCCATCATGGAGCCTGACCAGCTTGAGCAGATCGCCCACGAAGGCTGCTCCTGCGCCGAAATGACCTCCCGCATCGATGCCTGCTCGGCCCAGTTTGCCGCCCAGATGAACGAGCGCACCGGCCGCCAGATGATCGGTCCCGAGCGCGTCATGGACGCCGAGAAGCTGCTCGACGGCTTCCTGCTCAAGCCGATGAACTGTCCGCATCACATCAAGATCTTCGCCAGCCAGCCCCGAAGCTATCGTGACCTGCCGGTGCGCCTTGCGGAGTTCGGCACCGTCTATCGCTGGGAGCAGTCCGGCGAGCTGAACGGCATGACCCGTGTCCGCGGCTTCACCCAGGATGACGCCCACCTGTTCTGCACCGAGGACCAGGTGGCCGAAGAGGTGCTCGGCTGCCTTTCCCTGGTCAAGGTCGTGCTCAGCACCCTGGGCATGTCCGACTACCGGGTCCGTGTCGGCCTGCGTGATCCCGACAGCAACAAGTACACCGGCAGCCCGGATCAGTGGGACCGTGCCGAGGCCGCCTGCCGCGAGGCCGCCAGGACCCTGGGCGTGCCCTTCAGCGAAGAACCGGGCGAGGCCGCCTTCTACGGGCCGAAGATCGACTTCGTCATCAAGGACGTCATCGGCCGTGAATGGCAGCTCGGCACCGTGCAGGTGGACTATCAGCTGCCGATCCGCTTTGACCTCAGCTACACCGGCGCCGATAACAAGCCGCACCGCCCGGTGATGATCCACCGCGCTCCCTTCGGCAGCATGGAGCGCTTCACCGGCGTGCTGATCGAGCACTTTGCAGGGCATTTCCCGACCTGGCTCGCCCCTGAGCAGGTGCGTGTGCTGACCATCAGCGAAAAGGTGGACGCCTTCGCCCAGGAGATCTTCGCCCAGCTCAAGGCCGCAGGCCTGCGCGTGACCCTGAACAACGATGCCGACAAGATCGGCGCCAAGATCCGGAACGCCCAGCTCGACAAGGTGCCCTACATGCTGGTTCTCGGTGAAAAGGAGGCTGCGGCGCAGAGCGTGGCCGTCCGTCACAGCAAGAAGGGTGACCTTGGTGTGAGGCCCGTGGCCCAGTTTGTCGAGGAAATCACCGCTGAAGTGCGTGAGCGCCGGTTGTAAGGCATCGCCCCCGAGGATTCAGACCTGCTTTCCAATGTCCACCGCAACCGCCACACAAGCCGGGCCTCCTGTTGTTGAAGTCAAGGACATGGACTTCGCCTACGGCGGCAAGGTGGCGCTTCATGACATCCATCTCGCCGTCGAAAAGCGTCGTGTCACCGCCCTGATCGGTCCGTCAGGCTGCGGCAAAAGCACCCTCCTGAGGTGCATCAACCGCATGAACGACCGTGTGGCCGGCGCCAGGATCGTCAAGGGCGCCGTGCTGGTGAAGGGCAAGAACATCCATGATCCGGATGTCGACCTCACCCAGCTCCGCAGGCAGGTGGGCATGGTCTTCCAGAAGAGCAATCCCTTCCCGAAAAGCATCTTTGAAAACGTGGCCTACGGGCTGCGTGTCCATGGTGAGGACGACATGGAGGTTCTCAACGAGGCCGTTGAACGGGCCTTGAAGCAGGCCGCCCTCTGGGATGAGCTGAAGGACAGGCTGCAGGCCCACGCCCTCGGCCTCAGTGGCGGCCAGCAGCAGCGCCTCTGCATCGCCCGGGCCATCGCCACCCAGCCGGACGTCCTGCTCATGGACGAACCCTGTTCGGCGCTCGACCCCATCGCCACCTTGAAAATCGAGGAGCTGATCCATCAGCTCGCCCGCGACTACACGGTGATCATCGTCACTCACAACATGCAGCAGGCCGTGCGGGTCAGTGACTTCACCGCCTTCCTTCACCTGGGCAGGCTCGTCGAGTTCAGCCCGACGGAGCAGATGTTCGAGCAGCCGAAGGAAAAGCTGACCGAGAGCTACCTGCGCGGCACCTTCTGATCCGAACGGCCCGCGACCCGGCGGCGCTCATGAAATGAGATTGCCTGAAATCTGCCTTGGTCAAGGTGCCCGGCCTGTGCTTTTTCCTGCGTCCCGCCCATGTCCGACCCAACCGCCGCCATCCCCGACGCCCGCTTCATCCAGGTGGAGAAGTTCAACTATGCCTACGGTGACCACCAGGTGCTCTTCGATGTCGACCTGGACCTGCACCGTCAGGACATCACGGCTTTGATCGGCCCGTCCGGCTGCGGAAAAAGCACGCTGCTGCGCTCCATCAACCGCATCAACGACCTCGTGGACATCGCCCGTGTCGTCAGCGGCAGGATCCTGGTCGATGGCGTGGACATCTACGCACCGGAGGTCGATGTGATCAGCCTGCGCCGGAACATCGGCATGGTGTTCCAGAAGTACAATCCGTTTCCCCGCAGCATCTTTGAAAACGCTGTCTACGGGCTGCGGGTCGCCGGGGTGAACGACAAGGAAAAGCTCGAAGAGGCGGCCGAGCGCAGCCTGAAGCTCTCCGCCCTCTGGGACGAGGTGAAGGACCGCCTGCATGAGCCTGCCACAGGTCTCAGCGGCGGCCAGCAGCAGCGCCTGTGCATCGCCCGGGCCGTGGCCCTGGAGCCCCGTGTCCTGCTCATGGACGAACCCTGCGCCGCGCTGGACCCGATCGCCACCGCCCGCATCGAGGACCTCATCGCCCAGCTTCGCGGTCAGTTCACCTTTGTCATCGTCACCCACAACATGGAGCAGGCCAAGCGCATCGCCGACAAGACGGCGTTCTTTTACAAGGGCCGGGTGGTGGAGTGTGATGACACCATGACCATCTTCGGCAACCCGGGGCAGAAGCTCACGGAGCAGTATGTGACCGGACGGCTTGTCTGATGAAAACGAAAGGGCGGCTGGAGATCAGCCGCCCTCGAAATCATCCGGATGGTGATGGTTCCAGACTGGGTGAATCACTTCACCGTGCCGTGGAATCCGGCCTTGTTCATGGCGGCGATCAGGTCTGCCTCGGTGAATTCACCCTTGACCGTGAAGCTGCTGGCCTTGGAGGCCACCGTGTGTTCGGTCACTCCGGGGACGGATTTGACCGCGTCAGCCATGGCATTGGCGCATTTCTGGCAGCAGAGGTGGGCGCCGTTGACGGTCGCCTCCGTCAGTTTTTTGGAGGCGGCGGCGGATGCCCCGACGGAGGACTTTTCGGTGTCATCGCTGGTGCCGTAGTAACCGGCGGCCATGATGGCTTCGACGGCCTTTTTGGCGTTGTTCTTGGACTTGGCGGTGATGGTGACCGTCTTGCCTTCAGCCGTGACCGTCACATCCTTGATGCTGGCGGCGGCCTTGACGATGCCGTTGGTGCAGCTTTTGCAGCAGTTGTGCACGCCGTTCAGGGTGACGGTGGTTTCGGCCTGGGCAAGACCCGAGGCAAGGAGGAGGGAGGCGAGGAGGAGCTTCTTCATGGGCGCAGTCAAAGACGTTCGCCGACCCTGCGTTCTTTGCTCAATCTTGCCACAAACCTGCGCATTGAGGATAAAAAAGCCCTCGCATGCGGAGTGGGCTGCTTTTAAAATCCAGGCCGTCATGTCTCTCTACGAACGCGATTACATGCGTGAAGAACAGCCCTCCCTGATGGACCGGCTGAGGCGCGTTCAGGCCTTTCAGTGGTTTTTCTGGGCGAACATCGGCGTCTTTTTCGTCCAGTGGGTGCTCCTGGCGGAAAACAGGCCTGGCAGGGAGTTTCTGCCGGAGGGGGGAGTCAGCATCAAGGCTCTGACGGAAGGCAAGGTCTGGACGCCGTTCACCTACATGTTTGTGCATGGCAGTGTCGGCCACATCCTGCTGAACATGATCATGCTCTGGTTTGCGGGCCGCCGGGTGCAGGATCTTTACGGCCCTCGTCATTTCACCCTGATCTACATCCTCTCAGGCCTGGCCGGCGCCGCCCTGCAGCTCACGACCGCCAGCCTGACCAGCCAGGGGGATGCCTACCTCCTCGGTGCCTCGGCCTCGATCATGGGCCTGCTGCTCGCCTATGCGGTCGCGATGCCGGAGGAGGAGATCTATCTGTTGGTCATGTTCATCGTGCCCGTGCGCTTCCGGTTGTGGACGCTCGCCCGCGTGCTGCTGGTGTTCAACCTGGCGCTTGGGCTGCTCGACCTGCTGAACGCCCTGCCGTCCTGGCTGGCCGGTGGAGGGGCGCCCGTGGCCTATCTGGCGCATTTCGCCGGGGCCATCGCCGGCTGGCATTATGCGCGGACCCTTGGCTATGGCGAGATGCCGCAGGGGAAGAGCCTGCCTTTTAAGGCGGCACGTCGAAAGGCCGTCGCCGCCACCGTCCGCCGCCGTCCGGCCGTGGAGCTCGATGAGGATGCCATGCGTCAGCAGGCCTCCCGCAGCAGTCCTGCGACCGATCTGATGCGGGATGAGGTGGATCCCATCCTCGACAAGATCAACGACCACGGATTCCACAGCCTGACGGATGACGAACGCCGCGTGCTGGAGCGGGCCAGCCGGAAGATCCAGGGAACGGGCAGGTGACAGCGGGGCAGGGGATCAGCCTCCGAAGTCAAGCGGCCTGGCCGCCTCACTGACGGTCGGCCTCACCACCACGATCTCGCCGAGTATGCTCTCCTGCTCCACCTGGAGATGATTGAGTTTCATCAGTTCCAGCATGGCCAGGAAGGTGACGATGACCTCCACGCGGCTGGCGGCGTCGCTGAACAGGGTCTCAAACCGCACCCGGCCGCCGACGGGGATGGTTTCAAGCAGATGTTCGATCTTGTCGGCCACCGTGTAGCGGTCGCTGACGATCTCACGGATGTCGGTGGTGTTCTCGAAGCGCTTCAGCACGCGCTGGAAGGCGCGGATGAGGTCGAAGATGCCCACTCCTGCCACAGTGGGAACCGGGGCCTCCAGATCCAGAGGCTCGGGGCTGGTGGCGAAAAACTCGTCCGCCTTCACCTCCTGATGTCCCAGGAACTGGGCGGCGTCCTTGAACTTCTTGTACTCGACAAGCTGTCGGATCAGCTCCCAGCGCGGGTCCTCCTCCTCGGCATCTTCCTCGGGCGGCTGCTGGCTTTGCGGCAGCAGTTCACGGCTCTTCAGGTACATCAGGTTGGCCGCCATGACGATGAACTCACTGGCCAGCTCGACATTGAGCATCTTGAAGGTGTTGATGTACTCCAGGTACTGCTTCGTGATGCGTCCGATGGACACGTCATAGATGTCGATCTCATCCTTCTTGATGAGATACAAAAGCAGGTCGAGGGGGCCCTCGAAAATCTCCAGTTTGACCTTGTAATCCTTGTCTTCCACCCGTCGAGCTATGTGCGGGATGAGCGGGGATGCGAGAGGAAAATCAAGGCGTTGGAAAGGCTGCGCCCTGCCCCCTCTCAGCCAAGGGCGATGCAGAAGAGGGCGGCAAAGAGGAGCAGCTGGGCGCCGCTCAGCGCCAGCAGCTTGTTGTAGGCCGGTCCTGGAGGCGTCAGCCACAGGCGCAGCAGGATGAACACCCCCAGCGGCAGCACGGCCATCGGCAGCGTGGCGGCCCGGTTCAGGTCCTGTTCCCACCAGTAATATCCGACGGCATAGGCCAGCAGGGTCAGCAACGTGATCTCAAGGCGGGCAAAGCCCTGGCCGAACCGCACCGCCAGGGTGCGTTTGCCTGTGACCCGGTCCTCGTCGATGTCGCGCAGGTTGTTGATGGCGATGAGCACCGTGCTCAGGCAGCCGACCTGCAGTCCCCCGACGATGCCGCCGACCAGCCATTCACCCGTCTGCACAAAGGCGGACCCGGTGACCGCCACCAGGCCGAAGAACAGGATCACAAAAAGCTCTCCCAGCCCGCGGTAGGCCAGGGGGGCCGGGCCGCCGGTGTAACCGTAGCAGAACCAGAGCGAGGGAAGGCCGATGATCACGATGGGCAGGCCGCGTGCGCTGATCAGCGGCAGGGAAAGCAGAGTGGCCAGCCCGAGCATGAGCAGGCCGGCCAGCATGACGGCTCCCGGCTTCACCACGCCCGCCGCCGTGATTCGACGCGGTCCGATCCTTGCCTGGGTGTCCTTGCCCTGCTTGAAGTCGAGCGCGTCATTGAACCAGTTTGTGGCGACCTGGAGAGCGAGGGTGCTGCCCAGCGTGCAAAGCAGGAGCGGCCAGGCCAGGGGCTGGCCGCCCAGGTTGGCGCCGATGAAGAAACCGGCAAACACGGGCGCCACCGCCGCTCCGAGGGTTTTCGGGCGGGCCGCCTGGAGCCAGTCGGAAAGCGAGGCCATGGCCGGATGAATCACATCACCATGCCGCCGTCCACCGCCAGCACCTGGCCGGTGATGTAACGGGCATCCGGGCTGGCCAGGAACAGGGCCGTGGCCGCAATGTCCTCCGCCTGGCCAAAGTCACCCAGCGGGATCTTTTCCAGGATGGCCGCCCTGACCTTCTCGTCCAGGACGCCGGTCATGTCCGTGGCGATGAAGCCCGGGGCGATCACATTCGCGGTCACGCCGCGTCCTGCATACTCCTTTGCCAGCGACTTGGTGAAGCCGATCAGGCCGGCCTTGCTGGCGGCATAGTTGGCCTGTCCTGCGTTGCCCATGAGGCCGATCACCGAGGCGATGTTGATGATGCGCGCGCCCTTCTGCTTGAGCAGGCTGCGCTGAAAGGCCTTCACCATGTGGAAGGCGCCCTTCAGGTTGGTGTCCACCACAAAGTCCCAGTCCTCTTCGCTCATGCGCAGGAGAAGGCCGTCCTTGGTGACGCCAGCGTTGTTCACCAGGATGTCCACATGGTCGAAGTCAGCCAGGACCTGCCTGCCCATTTCAGCCACGGCGGCGCCGTTGCCGACATCCACGGCATAACCCCTGGCGGCCCCGGGGTGCAGGGCGTTGATGGCGTCGGCTGCAGCCTGCGAATTGGCTTCCGTGCGGCTCACAACGGCCACCCGTGCTCCTTCGGAGGCGAGTTTTTCTGCAATGGCTTTGCCGATGCCACGTCCGGCACCGGTCACAACGGCGACTTTGTCTTGAAGTTTACCCATGCGCCATCATGGCGGGAAGGGCTGTCATGGCAAGGGGCGAGTCGCGCCACCCTCAGGGCTGCTTTTCCTGGATTCGAAACTGCGTCGGAGTCAGCAGGGTCATCTTCTTGAAGTCCTTGCTGAAGAAGAACTGGTCGCTGTAGCCCACCTGGCGGGCGATCTCCTTGATGGGATCCTCGCTCTCGATCAGACGGTGCTTGGCCTGGTTGATCCGCTCCCGCCTCAGCCAGTCGATCGGGCTGGTGCCGATGCAGGATTTGAAAAGCCGGCTGAAATGGCTCTCGCTCATGCCCGAAAGAGTCGCGAGGTCGGCCACGCGGATCGCGGTATGGAAATACAAACGCATCTTCTCCAGGGCCTTCTGGACCGGCGGCGGCAGTTCAGGGCGGATTTCATCGGTGTCGGAAAGGCGAGCCTCAAAGGCCAGGGCGATGATGGCCGTGACGGCGGCGTTGACCAGGGCGGCCTCGCTTGGCCGGGTGCCGATCATGTGATGAAAGATGCGCTCGAACTCCAGGCTTGCCGCGCGTGTGTTGAAGTTCCGGATCACCGGCTGGGAGCGGATTTCCAGCAGGCCGGCAACACGGTCCAGAGGCCGTCCTTCGACCCTGATCCAATACAGCTCCCAGGGCTGCTTGGAGGAGGCACCGTAGGCGTGTGGATGATGGCAGTTGACCCACAGCAGCTCATCCGGCCCCACCTGGTGCCGCTTGCCGGCGACCTGCACCCAGCCATGTCCGGCAAGACACAGGATGAACTCGTGCCCGGGGTAGGTTTCGCGCTGGATCCGATGTTCATAACCTGCCCTGAGGTGCCCGCCACGAACGACAGAATAAAACAAGTCGCGCTGCCAGTCCGCCGGGGTGGCATATAAGTTCTGGAGAAAAACCGTCTCCTGAAACAAGGTGCTCATGACCGAATATGACATACCAGGATTCGACAACATCTGTCGAGCAGGAAAATCCAAGCGGGGAAACTCATCCTCCAGCAGACCATGCCTTCTTCCGCCGCCCCTGCGGAAAGGAAAGTGGGCCAGGCCTTGCCATCTGCGGGTGCAGCTACTAGCGTTTAGCCTCCTCAACCGCCTCGGCCTTCACCTTTGTGACGGACATGGTGCCGCTTCCTGCGGGAAAGCAGATGGCCATCTCGATGAGCTCCGGGTCGCTCACGTCCATTTCGGTGCTGAGAAAGTTCCACTCGCCTTTCTTGAGTTCAAAAACCCGGTATTGATAGCGCACCTTGCCGCTGGCGACCCTCAGGTGAAGGTCGGACCTGGGATAGGCCAGCGCCGTCCAGCGGTAGCTGCCGCCGGGCTTCCAGTCCAGGTCGGCGACATTGCGCGACTTGTCATTGAAGGCGTAGTCAGTGGAGACCTTGACCGCCAGTGTGATTTTCATCCGTTTGGTCGAGGCGGGCATCTTGAATGCCTGGCTGAGTTCGCTGAAGTTGAACTTGGACAGGTTGACGGTTGCCACCGTGTCGCCGTCGACCTTGTCAACCTTGCCGGCCCCCCGCCATCCCTCCTTGCCGCTGGCGAAGTCACCGTTTTTGATTTCTGCGCATGCGGACGCGAGGAGCGCCGCTTGAAACACGGCTGGCAGCAGGATGCTTTTCATGATGGAAGGAGGGCGGGTTCGCGGATTCGACGGGGAGTGATCCTCCGCCACAGGTGTCAAGCGCGCCTGCATTCCCGGACTGCTACCATGCAGGCGTGCCGCGAGTCGATCAAAAAATTCAGCACTTTTGGTTCGGCGACCGGTGCAGTCGGCCCTCCGGATGGCGGCAGCCGTCCGCCGGCAGGGCCGCGGAGGCGTCGGAAACGTTGCCGGGGCGCGTTTTTGTGCGTGGAATAGTTTTCAACAGCCTTGCTGCATCTTCGTCATATCCGCCTGCGTTTAAACCGCATAACCTACCATGTCCCCCCTAACCAACATGAACAAGACCCTTCAGACAGCCATCGCCTGCGCGGCGGTGGGAATGTTCGGCGCCCCTCTGCTGCACGCCGAGGAAAAGCAGCCTGCCGCCAAGATCTCCTCCGAGGAGTTCCACTCACGCCTCCGGAAGGATGACAGCGCCCTGCCTGCCGGCGGCCAGCTTCAGATGAGCTATGCCGGCGTCGTGGACAAGATCCTGCCCAGCGTCGTCACCGTCTTCTCCTATGGTGAAAGGGCGGGCAGGGCAATGAGGGAGGGGCAGGAGATGCCCGACCTCGACGGCCTGCCCCCGATGTTCCGCGAATACCTCTGGGAGTGGTTCCGTCAGCAGCAGGGCGAGGAAGGGGAGGAGCGTCCGGGGCCGCGTGGAAGGCGCGGCCAGCGCCAGGAGCAGCCTCAGGAGAATGATGCAGAGAAAAAATTCGATCCCAACGGCGTCGGATCCGGCGTGATCATCTCCAACGACGGCTACATCCTCACCAACAACCATGTCGTCGCCGAGGCGGACAAGATCGAGGCCATCGTGCAGGTCAACGGCAGCACGAAGCGTTATGTGGCCCGGGTGATCGGGGCCGACCCGCAGACGGACGTCGCCCTGATCAAGATTGACGGCACCGGCCTTCCGGCCGCCACGCTGTCCGACAGCTCCAAGCTGAGGGTTGGAGACATCGTGCTGGCCCTGGGCGCCCCGATGGAGCTCAGCCGTTCCGTGAGCCAGGGCATCATCAGCGCCCTCGGCCGCAGCGGCATGGGCATCATCCGCGGTCGTGACATGCCGGCCTATGAAGATTTCATCCAGACGGACGCCGCGATCAACCCCGGCAACTCCGGCGGGCCCCTGGTCGACTCGCTCGGGCGCGTCATCGGCATCAACACGGCGATCTACTCACGCTCCGGCATGAACGCCGGCATCGGCTTTGCCATCCCGATCAACCTGGCCCTGCGCATTGCCGAGGATCTCACCGATGACGGCGAGGTCTCCCGCGGCTACCTCGGCATCCTTCCGGCCGACATTGACGCCGAGACGGCCAAGCTCTGGAAGCTGAACGACGAAAGCGGTGCCATCATCAGGACGGTCAAGAAAAACTCCCCCGCCGCCAAGGCTGGCCTGCAGGTCGGTGACGTCATTCTTTCAGTGTCCGGCAAAAAGATTGAAAACGCCTCCAACCTGCCCGTCATTGTCAGCAGCTATCGCCCAGGGCAGGAAATCACCCTTGAGATCATCCGTGAAGGCAGGCCGATGACCGTCTCTGCCAGGCTTGAAAGGCTGACGCCCGAGATCCTGGCGGGGGCCGAGGCTCAGGACGAAAACGACAAGGGGGCTCCGGGTGAGATCCTGCCCGGTGTCACCATTCAGAACCTCACCCCAGGACTCCGGGAGAGGTATGAAGTGACCGAAGACATCACGGGGGTGATCATCACGAAGCTTGACCCCCAGAGCCGCGCCGCCGCCATGGGCGTTGAGGAGGGGGATGTCATCACCCAGGTGAACCGCAAGCCGGTCAAGACAGCTGGCGAGGCGAACACCCTTGCGAAGGAAAGCTCCAAGACCGTCCTGCTGAAAATCTGGCGCAAGGGTGACACCATGCTCTTCATGGTCGGCAACAACTGAGCCGGCCTGCTGATTCCGCCCGCACCCGTCACCAAGGGGTGCGGGCGTTTTCTTGAAGCGGGGGGCGTCCGGCGCGATTTCAAATTTGAACGCAACTTCGGTTGGGCGGCGGCGTTTCAGCGCAGGTTCTCCTCCCTCTATGAAGACAACTTTGTCCGGCCTTCTCGCGGCCTTCCTGGCGTCCCTTGTCTCCGGCCAGGTTTCCGCCCCTGTTCCAGGGCCGCCCCGGCAGGCGGTCATCGCTCCGGACGGCAATTCCAACTTCCGGCTCTGGACCAACACGGCGGGCAAGACCCTGGAGGCGACCTTTCGAGGCGTGGAAAACGGCAGCGTTTTCCTGCAGGCCCGCAACGGCTTCGTCCACCGCATCCCGCTGGAAGCCCTCGCCGATGCAGACCGCCGGCTGGCGATGACCATGAAACCGGAAGGCCTGGGCATCCCCAGGGACCCCGGCGTCGCCCAGGCGGCGGCCATCATCGACAAGGGCGTTCTGATGGGCCTGACCAAGGCCGGGCAGAAGCCAAATCCCCTGGCAAGCGACGAGCAGTTCATCCGTCGCGTCTATCTGGACCTGGTGGGACGCATCCCGACACGCGAGGAAACGCTGGAGTTTCTCAATGACAGCAGCTCCTCCAAGCGTGGGAACGTCATCGACAGGCTGGTGAACAGCGACGGATTCACCTCCCGGATGTACAACTACTTCAGCGACATGCTGCGCATCGCCGATGATGCCCAGAAGGCGAAGTTTTACTCCTATCAGGAATGGCTGAAGGACCAGATCGCCAGGAACCGCCCCTGGAACGAGGTTGTTCATGACATGCTGGTCGCCGACGGCAAGATGCTTGAAAACGGCGCGGCAGGCTACCTGCTCAGGGATCGCGGCATGAGGCTCGACAACCTGAGCCTGACCCTCAGCACCTTCCTCGGTGCCAACGTCGCCTGCGCGCAGTGCCATGATCATCCCTTCGCCGACTGGACGCAGAAACAGTTCTATGAAATGGCCGCCTTCTTCGGCGCCTCGGAGGCCGGGGAGAGGCTGCGCCCGGGCATGGCTCTGCGTGGCCTGCGCGAGGAGCTGGGCCAGCAGGCCTTCCAGCAAGCCAGGCGCCTGTTTGATGTGAATTCACTCAGCATCAAGGATGTGCAGGAAAATGACCTCACCCTGCCTCCGGACTACAAGTACAAGGATGGCAAGCCTGGGGATCCCGTGAAGCCAGGCCTCGTTGCCTGGAGCAAGGATGACCATCGCCTGCGCTGTTATCAGGCCGTCGAGAATGAACTCAAGAAGTCCGGCAGTGAAAGCAGGCTGCGTGAGATCTTTGCCGGCTGGATGACCGCACCGGACAACCCCCGCTTTGCCATGACCATCGCCAACCGTCTTTGGAGGCTGGTTTTTGGCGTGGGTGTCAAGGAGCCGGTCACGGACCTCGATTCACCGGATGACTCCAGCAATCCGGCCCTGCTCCAGCATCTGGCGAATGAAATGGTCCGCCTGAAGTTCGACATCCGGGCCTTCATGCGCCTGCTCTGCAACACGCAGACCTACCAGCGCGAGGCCGTGACCGCCGAACTGGCGATGGGCGAGCCCTTTTACTTCCCCGGCCCGACACTGCGCCGCATGACGGCCGAGCAGGCCTGGGACAGCTGCGTCACGCTGGCGATTGGTGACAAGGTGGACCAGTTCAAACTCAAGCGCGCCGACACCTACGCCCAGGTCATGAACATGACGGGAACCGACATGTCGGCCGAGGTCATCAAGGAGAAGCTGACCGCCATGCAGGACATGAGGAAAAGTGCCGCGGGCGCCTTTGGCTTTGATGGCAAGGGCAAGGCGGGTGCGAAGAAGAAACGCGCCATGGCCAGGGCCCGGACCGATGCCTCGGAGGGTGAGGACCACAACCAGCCTGAAACAATGGGAGGCCTCGTGCTCGCCCGTGCCAGCGAGCTTCGCCAGCCGGAGCGCGATGATCACTTCCTGCGCATGTTCGGCCAGAGCGACCGGCAGATCGCCGACAGCAATTCGGAGGAGGGCAGCGTGCCCCAGGTGCTGATGCTGATGAACGGCGAGGCGCAGGGTGTGCTCAGCAGCCGTCAGGCGCTTGCCGTGGCCACGGCAGAAAAGCAGGAAAGCGCCCAGGCCCAGGTGGAAAGCCTCTACCTCAGCTTCTTCAGCCGCAGGCCGAGCCCGGAGGAGCTCAAGAGCATCTATGCCGACATTGAGGCGGGGTTGAAGCCTGGCGACCTCGCCTGGGTGCTGTTCAACTCCCGTGAGTTTGTGTTCGTCCAGTAAGCCGCCGCCAAGTCCCTGATCCCCAAAGAACGCCTTCATGAACGCCATGCCAAACTCAGCCGACCCCGTGACCCGGCGACATTTTGTGGAACAGGTCGCCCGGGCCGCCCTCGGGGTGACTCTGCTGCCGTACCTTTCTTCCGCAGCCGAACCAACAACGCCGAAACCAGGCAGCCTGCCGGGCTTCGGCAAGGCAAAGAACGTCATCTGGCTGCAGATGATCGGAGGCATGTCGCACATTGACACGCTCGATCCCAAGACGGGGGACAGCAAAGGTGCTCGCGATCCCATCCAGACCAAGGCCGACTATCAACTCGGCGGCTACCTGCCCACCCTGGCCCGGGATCACGCCGACAAGCTGGCCATCATCCGCAGCATGAGCTCGAAGACCGGCGTCCATGCCTCCGGGCAGTACCTGATGCGCACCGGCTATGAGCAGCGTGGCACGATCAAGCATCCGGTCCTCGGAGCCTGGGCGCAGGAGCTGCTTGGAAAGAGCAGCAAGACCCTGCCTTCCTCCGTCTGCATCAACAGGGGGCCCGAGCATGGCAACGGCTTCTTCAGCGCCGCCTACAGCCCGCTGCCCATCCATGATCCTGACGCCGGCCTGCAATACTCCACCTTCGCCGCCTCCGCCGACGTCATGAGCCGGCGGCTTGCCCTGCTGAACAAGATCGACTCGCCGTTCCGCTCCAAGTTCCAGGACACCAACCTCAAGGCCTACACCGACTTCTACGACGACACGCTCAAGCTGCTCAGCAGTGACGATCTCAACGCCTTCAAGCTGACCGAGGAGAAGGATGCTGAACGTGAAAAGTACGGCCTTAACAAGTTCGGCCAGGGCTGCATGCTGGCCCGCCGCCTGGTTGAGCATGGCGTTCGCTTCATCGAGGTGACCCAGGGGGGCTGGGACATGCACAACGACATCGATGACGGCATGGAGGAGAACGGCACGATCATCGACACGGCAATCTCCGCGCTGCTCTCGGACCTCAAGGAGCGCGGCCTGCTTGCCAGCACCCTGATTGTGCTGTGCTCCGAATTCGGACGCGGGCCCACCATCAACAGCCGCAGCGGTCGCGACCATCATCCCAAGGTCTTTTCCACCCTGCTGGCAGGTGGTCCCGTCCGGGGCGGCACGATCTACGGGGCCAGTGACAAGGCGGGTGAATCGGTGGCCGACAAGCAGACCAGCATCCAGGACTTCCACAGCACCATCGGTCATGCGATGGGCATGGATGTGAACCAGGTGGTCATGTCACCCAGCAACCGTCCCTTCACCGTAGGCGACAAGGGCCAGGTCATTCCCGAGGTGCTGGCCTGAAGGGGCTCCGGCACAAAGTCTGTCCAGGCACTTTCCTGGAGGGGCCTGCTACAGGTCAATCCAGACGGGAGTGCCCTCCGGGATGGCGTCGAAAAGCTCGATGACATCGCGGTTTCGCATCCTCACGCAGCCGTGGCTTGCCGCCCTGCCGACGGCTTTTTCGTCATTGGTGCCGTGGATGTAGATGTAGCGCCGCCAGGTGTTGCCGTTTCTGGATTCCAGTCCGTCTAGCCAGAGAATGCGCGTCAGGACCAGGTCCGAGTCCGTGTCCATGCCGGGCTTCCAGTGTCCGGCTGGCTTCCTGGACTTGAAGATGGTCCCGGGCTCGGCGCCTTCGCCATGCTTCTCCCTGACGATGAACCTGCCCGGCGGAGTCTTGTTGCTGCCCTCGGTGAAGCCGATGCCAAATTTGGAGGTGCTGCAGGGCCACTCCCGCAGCAGGCGCTCATTTTCAAAAAGCCGCAGCCTCTGCGTGCTGATGCTGACTTCAATGCGTTTCATGAGGGGGGAGTTCAGCCAAGCGAGGCTCCGACCATCGCCATGGTTTCACGCTGACGCTTGAGCACGACCTCCCGGGCGGCCGCCGCCCTGGCCTTCGCCGCGGCAGGATCCTTGGCCATCGCCAGGACCGCTGCTGGAACGCGTTCAAGCTCCTCCTCCTTGTCGAGGTCGAAGAGCCAGTCCTGCAATCCGATGTCCCGCCACATCAGGCCCTTGCTGGTCTGCTCCGCCCAGCGGCACACGATGGCGGGGATGCCGTTTCCGATGCACATGATCGGACTGTGCATCTCTGCGCCGAAGAGGCCGGCGCTGCGGACATAGGTGCTCAGGGCCTCCGCCGTCAGCCAGTAGTCCTTCCGCCAGACGACATGCGCCTTCACATCCTCGGGAAGCGGGTCAAAGAGCATCTCGCGGTTCACCTCCATCTGGCTCGCATCCTCCGGGCACAGCAGCACCTTCATGCCGGTGCCGCGCACGACATCCACGATCGCCCGGCGCAGCGGAGCCAGGTCATGCTCCTTCATCCTCTCATTTTTTTCATGCTTCACCGGATCGAATTTCATGCCCTTTTTGATCTTCCAGTAGGGCGTGTAACGAAGCCTGGCGATGCAGCAGAGGAACTTGCCGTCCTCCAGCCCGGAGGCCTTCAGGAAGGCCTCCGCCTTCTCGTCGTCGCGCAGATCGGTGGCAAAGGCGCCGTCAGGACCGAACTCCATGACCGGGCATGTGCAGCCACGCTTCCCGGCCACCTCCAGGGAGACCGAGTCCCGGAAATAGACAAAGCGGGCGGCGCTGAGTGTCTCAATCGTTTTCGCCACGGCGGCCTCGCTGGAGGGCTTGGTCGAGGTCGACGCTTGGAGGGGAAGCGTGATGCCGTACACTCCATAGGGCTTGCCGGTTTGCTGATGCCACTTTTCCACATCCTTCTGGGCCACCAAAGAGGGGCCCGAGCCATGGAGGAGGAAGTCGCATTCGGCAAAGGCGGTCTCGATTTCGTCGGCGCCTTGCAGGATGCGCAGTTTGGGAAAGCGCTTCATCAGCATCTCGGAGACACCGTTGTCCACCTTGCTCGGCCACAGCCGCACTTCGACCTCTGGAAGATGCTTCTCGAGCAGTGCAAGCACGCCGGGGGTGTGGGCAATGTCGCCGATGTTCACCGTCTGCCATGAGGAGCGCAGAATGAGCCGGGCCGGACGTCCGGCGGCGGAGGCGGCAGGTGCGAGTGCTGAGGCAAGGGCGGAGAATAGAAATGATCGGCGTTGCATGGAATGGGAAAGCTTCAAGGCTGGGGCGGGGACATTTTGGACAAGGAAAGGCCGGGGTCAGGACCGGGCCTGCCCGCGGGTGGCGGAGGTGCCGATCACCCGCCGTCCAAGTCTCCAGGCGTAGGCGAGGGCTAAGGGCAGGAGGGCCCAGCCAAGCCACCAGCCGTCCATGTCACGATGAATGACGCCGAGGAGCAGGCAGCAGATGACGGGTGCGGACAGTCCGGCCCAGTAGGGCGGCTGAACAAAAAGCACTTCAGCCTGGGCCAGGAGCTGATGCCACAGTCCCGGTGGCACGGTGCCGGCGTCAGGCCGCAGGATCAGCAGGCCGTGATGTTCGCCGGTCTCCTCCTGTCCGGCGGAATGCCTGAAGAGGAAGGAGGCGTGTGCGCTCAGGGCGGTGGAAACCAGCGCCAGGGCCGCCAGGGCCAGGCTTGCGGAGACGCTGGTGTTCACCATTGGGATGGAGATCTCCTCGTTTTCATAAGCATGCCGGACCGAGGCGTAAAGGTCGTCCATGTCACCGGTCGAGTCCGTCCATGCCTGGGCCTTGCGGCGGATGGCGCTTTCAATGTCATCGGCCCGCATGGGCTCCTCATGAAGGTGCGTGGCGGCCCTGGGCGGCATGATCTGCCAGTGCTCCTTTCCAGTCGTCGGGTGCAGGCCCTTCTCGGCGTTGGTGATTGTCACTGAAAGCGGCGTGCGGAGATGCAGGTCGGAATCCGGCATGGTCAAGAAGGTGAACTCATAGAGGGGCGCCGCGTTCCCGTCAGCCGCCGCTGCCAGGCGTTTGTAGGAATTCCGTTCGGCCTTGAACCTGAGCCAGCCGCCGCTGGGAAGTGGCAGCCGGTGAAGCGGGGAACCCCCGGCTTGCGGGGACCGTTCCGAGTCAAAGAAGCGGGCGATGGCATCGGCGGCTGGCATGCTGGACGCCGGGCTTACATGTCGCTCAAGCTCATCCGCCTCCTCCTGGGACAGGCTGACCGTCCCGGGGTTGTCATGAGCCCGCATCTGGCCTGCGGTGGCGGTCAGCAGAAGGTGGGCGACGTAGAGCTTCTCCAGTTCGGTCATGTCTGCTGTCTGCGACCTCCGGCTGCTGGAAAAGGAGACGCACAGCACGACCACGAGCGCCTGGGTCAGCAGGTTGCTGCGGATTTTTTCTGCGAGTTCAGTCGGCATAGGAGGCGAAGTGTTTTCGAGCCTAACGGCTTCATTCGGCATGACAAGCCCGGTCTCAGGAGCCGCGTCCCCGGTATTCTCCCGGCGCCACGCCCACCCAGCGTCTGAAGACGCGGGAGAAGATCGCGCCGTTGGCATAGCCGACCTGGGCTGCGACAACCTCCAGCTTGTCATCACCGGCCTCCAGAAGCAGGCGCGCCTTTTCCATGCGCAGGCAGGTCAGATGCTGCATCGGGCTGCGTCCCAGCTCCCTGAGGCAGAGCCGGCGCAGATGCTCGGGACTGCAGTGACAGCGGTGGGCAAGCTCCGCCAGCGTCCAGTCCCGAGCCAGGTCCTGCATGGCGTCCGCCCAGAGCTTCGCCACGCGCGGCTCCCGGCTGCGCCAGGGCTGGGCGATGCGCCGGATGCTGGCGTGCAGCAGCTCCAGCCAGTGATGAAGCATTCTTGGTTCGCGCTCGCCCTCCCATTCGGAACGGATGCCCGAGATCAGGCGTGCCACGCCGCCGGCTTCGGAGGTCGGCACCACCGGGGATGATGCGCCGACCACGGGGATCACAAAGGCCGGTTCGTCATAACGGATCCAGGCAAAGCACCAGCGCTCGCGTCCGGTGGCTTCAAAGGCGTTCAGCACCCGGGGCGGCGCCAGGCAGATCATGCCGGGCTTCACACGCTGCCATTTGCCATCCAGCAGGATCTTTCCGGCACCGCTCACACAGGCCAGAACAAAGCTGCCCTCGGGCTTCATCCGCACCCGGCGATAGGGCGGCAGCGCCTCGTCCATCCCCAGCCGGGCGATTCGGTGCGACCGCAGTTCGGCGCACTCGGAGGACTCGACCAGCCAGCGGCGTGTCTTCGGGCCATCAATCGTGGTTTCAGTGAGTTCTTCCTGCGTGCTCATGTCGGGTTCGCATTTGAACCTCTTTCCGGTCCTCTGTCACGCCCTGGTGCATTTCAGGCATGACACCGTGCATGGCGGCCTGCTAGCCTGACTCCCGCATCCCGTATTCTCCCGACCATGCGCCGACCATTCGCCCTGCTGGCCTTCTGCTCTCTGCTCTACGCTCACTGCCACGCGCAACCCGTGTCGCTCTTCGACGGCAAGACGCTCGACGGCTGGGACTTTGACCCTGCCATGTGGCGCGTCGAGGATGGTGTCATCACCGGCGGCTCCACGACGGATAGAATCAAGAAGAACGACTTCATCAGCACGAAGAAGTCGTATCAAAACTTTGAGCTGAAGCTCAGGATCAAGGTCAGCGGCGATCCGAAGACCGGCATGCTCAACAGCGGCATCCAGATCCGCAGCGTGCGGGCGGAGCACGGTGCGATGAGCGGTTATCAGGTGGACTGCGGCGCGGGCTGGTTTGGCAAGATCTACGACGAGCACCGCCGAAACAAGGTCATCTGGTCACCTGCGCCCGAGCAGCAGGCCGCGCTCGACAAGGCCGTCGACGTCTTCGGCTGGAACGAATACCGGATTCGCGCCGAAGGGCCGCGCATCCAGACCTGGATCAATGGCGTCCACTGCATGGACTACACCGAGGCCGACCCCAACATCGCGCTCGACGGCCACATCGCCCCGCAGGTGCACAGCGGCGGCGTCTGCCTCGTGCAGGTCAAAGACGTGACCATCGAGGAACTGCCCGCCACACCCGGTGCGCCGACTTGGGAGTCTCTGGGCGGGCGCGAGGCGGCTTTGAAGAAGGTTTCAAGTTCCAAGTCTCAAGTTCCAGGAAACTCGAAACCTGAAACTGGAAACGTGAAACGCGACATCAGCTACAACAACGTGCAAGGCACCGCTTTGACCGCCCAGGACCAATTGAAGAAGTTCAAACTGCCCGAAGGCTACGAAATCGAGCTCGTCGTGCAGGAGAGTGAAGGCCTTGGAAAATTTGTCAGCGTCTATTTCGACCAGCGCGGCAGGATGTGGACGCAGACCGCGCTCGAGTATCCCGTCGATGCGAATGAAAACCCCGCCGCCGCCGAGGCGGTGTATGCGGGCAAGGGCAAGGATAAGGTGCTCGTCTATCCGCGGGAGTCTTTGAATGCAAAGATTCCCGCGGGTGGACTCACAAACCCGACCGTTTTCGCCGACGGTCTCGCCATCCCGCTCGGCATCCTGCCATGGGGGGCGGGTGACGGCTGCTACGTGCAGCACGGCCACGATTTGAAGCTCTACAAAGACACCAATGGCGACGGCAGGGCTGACACCTTTGGGGTCGTGCTCACCGGCTTCGGCGTGCAGGACTCGCACCTCTTTCCTCATCAGTTCACGCGGGCGCCAGGCGGCTGGATCTGGATGGCGCAGGGCCTCTTCAACAACAGCCAGGTCCGCAAACCCGGCAGCGAAAAGGTCGTCGACTGGCCGAAGTGCAGCATGGCCCGCATGCGACCCGATGGCAGCGAGTTCGAGGTCATCAGCACCGGCCCGAACAACATCTGGGGCCTCGTCATCACCGGCGAAGGCGAGACCTTCATCCAGGAGGCCAACGACTACGGCTACCCCGTCATGCCCTTCCACGAATACGCCTACTACCCCGGCGGTATGGAGGCCCTCAAAAAAAGCTACCAGCCCGATTTCCCGCCGCAGGCCGAGTTCCGCATGGGCGGCACGGGGTTGAGCGGCCTCGCACTCATCGAAAGCGGATCGTTGAAGGACAAAGAGGCTGCGCACACCATGGCCGTCGCCAATCCCATCATCTCGAAGATCCAAACCATCGCCATGCATCGCGACGGCGCGTATTGGCGACTCGCCCAACTCCCCGACCTCATCACCTGCGACGATCCCTTCTTCCGCCCCGTCGCCCTCACCAACGGCCCAGACGGCTGCATCTACATCGTCGATTGGTACAACAAGATCATCTCCCACAACGAGGTGCCGCGTGCGCATCCAGATCGTGACAAGACGCGGGGGCGCATCTGGAGGGTGAAACCCAAGGCTGCGAAGACCGAAATACACGACTTTACGAAGCTGAGCACCGAGGAGCTTGTCGAGTTGCTTGGCAAAGAGCCTGTCGGTAAAGTTCACCTCGCCTGGCAGGAGCTGCTCGACCGCAAACAGCTCCCGGCGACCCATTTTGCCGCTCAAGAGTATCTCGCCAGCAGTCAGTTCGGTCAGATCAGTCAGATCGGTCGGAATCTGTCAGAGCAAACCATCCCCGCTCTCCTCGCCTTCGCCAAGCCCAGCCTCCCCGGCCCCACCCTCCCATCCTCCCGAGGTCCGAAGCGTATCCCCGTGCGTGAAGCCTACGACCGCGAGTTCGAGCGCTTCCTCGTCCGCATGTTCCTGGAGCGGCAGCCCGACATCGTCGCGAGGTTTCTCGACTCAGAAGCAGCCGCGAAACTGCCCGTCGAGGCCCGCGTGCTCGCCTCTCTCGCGTTGGAACCGAAGGCCAGCGCCTCCCGCGTCGCGAAACTGCTCCCGCAGCTCGACCGCGCCCCGAATGACGAGGAACTCCTCCGCCTCGCCCAGTTCCCCGAGGAGCCTGGCGTGGGAGAGGCATTGAAAGCACTCCTCACGAATGAAAGGTCACGGTCATCCGTGGTGGCAAAGCTGCTGGTGAACCGCACGAAGATCGACAATTCCCAGATTGGCCGGCTGATCATCGATGTCTCGGAACAGATGATGCAAAGCTCCGATGAAAAGGTGCGTGGGCAGGCCCTGGACATGGTGATCGGCTTCCAGCGAGGATCTGAGCAGGCCATCATCCCGCCATTGATGGAACGTCAGAACCGCGTCCTTCAAAGGGAATCCGTGCCCATGGACGCCAGTGGCGAGCTTGTGCACCGGCTCAAGGCCCTCGCCGCCATGCGAACCCAGGAGGCTCAGCTGTTTTATGTCCTGGCCGGCTCCGATCCGGATGAACGTGTCCGTGAGGCCGCGCTGGACGCACTCATCTCCACCAGCACCAACGTGGCCCAGAGCGCCTGTGAGAGGCTCTTCAAGCTGTATCCCTCGCTCAGCTCGGATCAGCGCAAGCGCGTCTTGCTTCCCCTCTCGGGTCAGGCAGAGGGCGGTGCGAAGTTTCTGATGGCGGCCGTGCTGGACAAGGTCGTGCCCGTGAACGACCTCGACGGCATCATCGTCGAGCGACTCGCCACCGTGCTCGGCGACGATCCCTTGCTCGAAAAGCTGCAGCAGCAGCTCGGCGGCGTTTTCCGGGAGGTCCTGCTGCTCGACGGCCGGGACACGGCGTGGGTTGATTCGAAGATCACGCTCGAAGGTCCCTTCACCGTCGAGGCCTGGGTTCGGCTGGCGCCTGGCGTTGGCAATGAAGACTGCCTGCTGGGAACGCCCAATGGAATCCAGCTCAACTTCTTCCAGTCCAAGTTCCGCGTGTATGCAGGCAATGAGCTGCATGATGTCTGCGTGGCCTCGAAGCCGGTGACGCCGGAATTGTGGACGCATCTGGCCGTGACGCGCGATGCGCAGGGCATCTGCCGCATTTATCAAAACGGAGAACTTGATGCGGAAGGCGCCAAGCCCGCTCCGATGAAGTGGGAAGACTGCCGGATCGGGTGGAGCGGCCCCGCGAAGGGCACCGAGGGCGCCATCACCGAGTTCCGAGTGTGGAAAGTGGCTCGGAGTGCCGCTGAGATTCGTGGCGGCTTCGACAGGTCCTATGCGTCGAATGAGTCCCATAGGACCTATCTCAAAGCAGGTGAAAAGCTCGGCATGGGCGCCAGGATCGCCAAGACCATCGACAGCCCGCCGCTGCTCAGCGAAGACGCCGCGAAGGTCCTCGACGCCAAGTTTGCCAAATTCACGGACCTGGCCAGGAAAGGCAATCCCCAGGCGGGCAAAGCCCTCAGCGCGCTTTGCCTGGCGTGCCATCAAATCGGCAGCGCCGGCGGCCAGATCGGCCCGAACCTCTCCGGCGCGGGCGCGATGGGTCTGGAGGCCGTTTTGCGCAACATCCTCACGCCGAACGCCGCCATGGAGCCCGGCTACCGCATCTACCGCGTCGAAATGAAGAACGGCGACCTTATCGACGCCTTCTTTGTCAGTGAGGACAAGGATGCCGTCATCATCCGCCAGGCGGGCCTGCCCGACAGACGTCTGGGCAAGGCCGACATCCGCAGCACCCGGTTCATCCGGCGCAGCCTGATGCCTGAAGGCCTGCTGGACGGACTGGCGGATGCGCAGGTGGCCGATCTGCTGGCCTATCTCATGACCTTGAGGGGATAATAGGTTCAGCTCCGGGTGCCAGTTCCGGCTGAGCTTGTGCATGAGATGCGAAACTGAATGAGATTTTGACCTCAGCGACAGGAGTCGTGTGATTTTCAGGCAAGCAGGGGGGCCAATCCCGTGAATCACGCCTGATTTGTGTTTCCTCCATCAAATCCTTCATGGAAGCCCTGCAAGGCCGGAGGATTAAGTTGTCATTCCAGCATGTCCTATGCTTGGATGAGAAGATTGTACCAAGCTTTCGATGGCCGAAGACCCTGCATTTCCTCAAACACGCTGGACGCTTCTCAAGGTGTTGCGTGATGGCTCGGCCGAGGAGGCGCAGTCCGCCCTTGAAACCCTGTGCTCGGCCTACTGGTTTCCGCTTTATGTCTACGCACGAAGCCGGGGATTGAAGGAGTTTGATGCGGAGGACTCCGTGCAGAGCTTCTTTGCCCATGTTCTGCGCAGGGAGCTTTTTGCCAGGGCCGAGAAGGGCAGGGGCAGGCTGCGGTGGTTTCTGCTTTCCGCCTATGAAAGGTTCAGGATCAATGAATGGCGCAGAAGCCATGCTGGCAGCAATGGTGTGGTCGTGGAGTGGCCCCTGCGGGTGTCCGCCGAGGAGGCCGAGCAGCGTTATTTGCAGAACACCACGGACGGTGAGGACGCCTTCACCCTCTTCAACAGGGAGTGGGCCAGAAACCTGCTTGAACGCTGCCTGGACGATCTTCGCAAGGAGCATGAGGCGGATGGGCTGGCGGAGCGGTTTGAAGCCCTCGCCTCCGTGATGCTTGGCTCCAGCCTGGAAGGGGAGCCGGCAAGGCTTGCTGAAAAGCTTGGCATGAGCCAGGTGGCCTTCCGCCAGGCCCTTTACCGCCTGCGCAGAAGGTATCGCGAAAAGATTGAGGCCGAACTGGCGCTGATCCTGGGAACTACAGACCAGGAGGTCATTCGGAATGAGATGCAGGAGCTGTGCAAATCCTTCGACTGACGCCATGTCTGAATTTTCCACCAAGATCATCCACGGCCGGGAGCGCCTTATCCTCTCCCTTTTGCTGGAGTCGGATGCCCCCGACGCTGTGGAAGCAACTCCCGGCGTGGATTCCAGGATCGGGCCCTATGTCCTGCTTGAACGCCTGGGCGAAGGCAGGGTCGGTGTGGCCTGGCGCGCCAGGCAGGAGCAGCCCTTCCTGCGTGAGGTGGTGCTGAAGCTCATGAAGCCTGGCATGGACAGCCGCCAGGATCTCGCGCTTTTCAGCCTTGAACGTCAGGCACTGGCCGCCATGGATCATCCCAGCATCGTGGCCCTGCTGGACATCGGTGTGACCCTGGATGGCCGGCCCTACTTTGTCATGGAACACGCCGCCGGGCGCAGCTTTGCGGAGCTGGCCGGCGAAACGACGATCACCTGGCAGGAGAAGCTGGAACTCTTCATCCAGGCCTCTTTGGCGGTCGCTCATGCCCATGGACGGGGAATCGTCCACCTGGATCTCCAGCCTGCGAACATCAAGGTGACGCAGAGCGAGGGGAGGCTGCTTCCCAAAGTCATCAATTTCGGCGTTGCCAGAACCCTGCCCAGGCAGTGGTGGGGTGACCTGGTTCCGGCTCATGGTCCAAGGCCCAGGCTCACCTCGCGCTTCACTTCACCGGAACAGCTCGTCGATGGCTCCTCGCCTGACCAGCGCAGCGATGTGTTCGCCCTGGGAGGCATTCTTCACGAGCTGCTGACTGGAACGAAGTTCCCCGGCTCCGGTTCAGGGCCGCAGCCTTCCCGGGATTGTCAGGATCTGCCCGCAGTCCTGTGGGATGTCATCCGACAGGCCACCGCCCAGAATCCCGGGGAGAGGCATGCTGACATCAACGCCCTGCTTGCCAGTCTGGCTCCGCTTGCAGAAAGGACGGTTTCCCCGGCCGAGGATGGATCCTCTTGACTGAAGCCGCTTCTGCGGGCGTATGAACATCCCGACCATGCGCCTCATTACCGCCTCCCTGGTTTTTTTCACGTTCAGCGCCTCCGCCCAGACGGAGTCCGACTTTCTCACGAACATCCGGCAGATCACCTTCGAGGGCCGTCGTGCTGGTGAAGGATATTTCAGCGCCGATGGCGGCAAGATGGTCTTCCAGTCGGAGCGTGAGCCGGGCAACCCCTTCTATCAGATCTACCTGATGGACCTGGAGACCGGCGACCAGGAACGCATCTCCCCCGGCATGGGCAAGACAACCTGCGCCTGGATTCATCCCGACGGACAGCGCATCCTGTTCGCCAGCACGCACTCCGACCCACGCTCCAAGGAACTGCAGGACGCCGAATACAAGGACCGCGAGACCAGCCGGGTGCGGAAGTACTCCTGGGACTATGACGAAAACTACGACATCTGGGAATACAGCCTGGCGGACAAGTCCCTGAAAAACCTGACGAATCAAAAGGGTTACGACGCCGAGGGTGGCTGGTCGCCCGACGGCAGAAAGCTGGTCTTTGCAAGCAACCGCGCCGCTTATGACTCCGAGCTTTCCAAGGAGGACCGGGAACGGCTGAAGATCGACAAGCAGTTCTTCATGGAAATCTACATCGCGGATGCCGACGGTTCGAACGTCAGGCGGCTGACCAACGAGCCCGGTTACGACGGCGGCCCCTTCTTCAGCGCCGACGGCTCGCGCATCTGCTGGCGCAGGTTCACGCCAAAGGGGGATGTCGCCGAGGTCTGGAGCATGAACACCGACGGCAGCGACGCCCGGCAGCTCACCCGGCTGGGCGCCATGAGCTGGGCGCCGTATTTTCATCCGAGCGGTGAATACCTGATCTTCACGACCAACCTCAACGGCTTCGCCAATTTTGAGCTCTACCTGGTGGATGCCGCCGGCAGGCACGAGCCTGTGCGTGTCACCACCACGGACGGCTTTGACGGCCTGCCGGTATTCTCCCCGGATGGCAGGCGGCTGTCCTGGACCAGCGGCCGCACCGCCGGCGGTCAGAGCCAGATCTTCATGGCGGACTGGGATCATGACCATGCCCGGGTGGCGCTTGGGCTCGACAAGAAGGCTGCACCCGCCGCGGCCGCCACCATCAAGACGCCGGATGTGGCGGCGACCAGGGCGGACATCAATCCGGCGGACATGCGCCAGCACGTGACCTTCCTGGCCGGCGACGAGCTTGAAGGCCGCCTCACCGGCACGCGTGGTGAGAAGCTTGCCACACAATATGTTGCCGATGTGTTCAAGGCCGTCGGCCTTCAGGAATACGGCGATGAAGGCTGGTTTGAGCCTTTTGACTTCACCGCCGGAGTCGCGCTCGGTGATGGCAACGCCCTGTCGCTGGATGCCGAACCGCAGACGGCGGACCGTGACTGGAGGCCGCTGTCCTTCAGCCAGCTGGGCGAGGTGAAGGCTTCTCCTGTCGTGTTTGCAGGCTACGGCATCGAGACTCCGGAGGAGGCCACGGGCGGCGACGGCAAAAAGCTGGAGACCTACAGCAGCTACGCCCACCTGGATGTGAAGGACAAGTGGGTGCTCGTGCTGCGCTACCTGCCCGAAGGCGTCAGCAAGGAGCGCCGTGATGACCTCAGCCGTTATGCCAGCCTGCGTCACAAGGCCCTTGTCGCACGTCAGAAGGGCGCCAGGGGGCTGATCGTCGCCAGCGGGCCTAACAGCAAGGTGGTGGACCAGCTGGTGCCGATGAGCTTTGACGCCTCGCTTGCCACCTCGGGCATTGCTGCGGTCAGCGTCACCGACACCCTGGCCGACAAGCTGCTGAAGCCCGCCGGGAAGACGATCAAGGAGCTTCAGGACAAGCTCGACACCGGCGACCTCATGGGTGGCATTGAATGTGGGAGGCTGGTGGTTTCCGCGAAGATCGACATCCGGCAGGAGAAGAAGACCGGCCGCAACGTGCTCGGTGTGCTGCCCGCCCGTGACAAGCCTGACCCGCATGTCGCTCCGCTCATCGTCTGCGCACACATCGACCACCTCGGCAACAAGGGCGGGGGGAACTCCCGTGCCAAGGGGGATGACCTCAACAAGATCCATCACGGGGCGGACGACAATGCCAGCGGCGTCGCCGGTGTCATTGAAATCGCCCAGTATCTGGCCGACCAGAAGAGGCAGGGGAAGATCAAGCTGACCCGGGATGTGATCTTTGCCGCCTGGAGCGGCGAGGAGCTCGGACTGCTTGGCAGCAACCATTTTGTGGAATCCCTGGCGAAGATGTTTCGCGGAGATCCCAATGGCAGGCTGACCGGCATGTTTGCCGCCTGCCTGAACATGGACATGATCGGCCGGTTCCAGAAGACGCTGGTGCTTCAGGGGGTTGGATCAAGCTCCTGGTGGGCGAAGGAAATTGAAAAGCGCAACGCGCCGATCGGGCTCCCTGTGACGACGCAGAATGATGCTCATCTTCCCACCGACAGCACGACCTTCTACCTGCGAGGCATCCCGACGTTGAACGCCTTCACCGGCAGCCATGCGGACTATCATCTGCCCAGCGACACGGCGGAAAAGATCGACTACGAAAACGCCGCGAAGATCGCCAGGCTCATGGGGCTCATCGCCCGCAGCATCGCCACGGCGGACAGCAATCCGGACTATGTCGCGATGGAGGCGCCCAAGAGCCAGGGCAGCCGCGGCGGCCTGCGCGCCTACCTGGGGACGATTCCTGATTATGCCCAGGGCGACACCAAGGGGGTGAAGCTCAGCGGCGTTTCACCCATCGGGCCGGCTGCGAAGGCCGGAGTGAAGGGCGGCGATGTCATCATCAAGCTCAGCGGCAAGGACGTGCTGAACATCTACGATTACACCAGCCTGATGGGAGAGCTGAAGATCGGCCAGGAGACCACCATCACCGTGCTCAGGGAAGGCAGGGAGCTGACCTTGAAGCTGACGCCCGGTTCCCGGGAATGAGCAGGGCTGCGGCCCGCCAGATCACGGGGAGGGAGCGTCCCAGATGGCGACTCCCATGTGGTAGCGCTGGTGGTTTTCACTGGCCTTCGAGTACCATGCCGTCACAAGACGGCCGTCGGCACGCTGGACCGTGCTCGGGTAACCACAGTCCGAATTGAGCGTGTGCGCGATGCGGACGGGTTCGCCCCATGTCACTCCTTCATCGGCGGTCAGCCTGGCAAGCACGCCGAACTGGTCCTTGATCCGGCTGCCGTGGGACAGGAGGATTCGCCCGTCCTTGAGCCGGACCAGGTGGCCGTTGATCTCGTTCCTGGCGGTCACACGCCGCGGCTCGCCCCAGGTGACGCCGTCGTCCTCGGAAATGAAGACGTCCATGCCGGTTTCCCTGGCAGCCGCCATCCAGCGTTTTCCATCCAGATGAAGAAGGGTGGTCTCATTGCCGGTCGGATGAATGGTGCCCGTGCGCCTCCATGTCGTGCCGTCGTCATCACTGCGGAAATGCCAGGAGCGGTAGCCTCTGGTTTTGGTGCTTTTGGCCGGGTCGGTGAATTCACCGCCATAACAAGAAACATGGAGCGCGCCGTCCGCGCCCTGCTTGATGTCGCCGAAGGGAATGTAGTTCGTCCACCCGGCGTCGGGTGCGGGAAACTCCTTCAGCTGCGTCCAGGTCCTGCCTCCGTCCCTGCTGCGGCAGATCCACAGCGGGAGGATGTCGTCCCGGAAGGCGGCCTGCTTCGGGCGCTGCGGCTGCTTCACGTCCGTCCAGCCGGAGCAGAGCACCAGCAGGTCGCCGTTTTTCGCCAGTCCTGCGGCATGGTTCATCCGGTTTGTATGCGGTTCGTTGGGCGCGGGGATGCCGCGTTTCTCCCAGAACTCTCCGGTGGCGCTGTTCCAGCATTCAACGGCTCCCTCCATCTGGCCATGGCTTGGCCTGCCAAAAAGCGTGGCATTGATGCTGCCGTCTGGCATCAAGGTGAGGGCGGGCCAGGCACAGACGTTGTCGATGGCGACAAGGCGCGTGGTTTCCTCGGCCGGGAGGATCGCGTGGACGGCGGCGATGAGAACAAGCGACAGTCGTTTCATGGCATGAAGGCTGGATGGCTGTTTCAGGAGTGCGGGCTGTTCAATCGGCAAACCGCAGGGCATAGAGGTCCGCATCCTTCATCAGGAAGCGCAGGCGGAAGGTGCTGCCGGCGAGCCTGGTGGTGTCCAGCACGTCGGTCTCGAACTCATCGCCGAAGATCTCGGCTGACTTTACGAGGACCTTGTCCTGGTCGTCGATCGCCTCGATCTTGATGAAGCCCGTTGCAGAGGTGGCGAAGTTGAGCCGCAGCCTGCCTCCCGGACACTTGAGGGGATGCGTGGTGAACTCACCGCCCCTGGCGTCCGCATGCATGGAGGCAAACCCCTGCCTGCGAACGGTCAGGCGGCGGATGCGATGATCCGGATGACGGTAGTGCTCGCTGATGTAAAGCGACCATTCGGTGTCGCTGGATTCATAGATGCCGCAGGCGGTCATGTTGCTGCGCTCGGTCCAGTTCCTGAGGTCGGGGCCGGGCCGCACCCAGGCTTCGAGGAAGGGACGGTCCCAGTGGGTGCCGTCACGGCTGGACATGAAGACGGCGTCACTCACGCCCGGGCCGCCCGAATGGCCGGGAACCTTGACGCGGCTGGTGGCGAAGCGTTTGGGGAAGGAAAGGAATAGATGCGGGGCGGTGGGGCAGGGGACGGTGGCGCTGGTGTAGAAATGCTCGGCTGGAACGTCCTTCGCATAGGTGTGCGGGACGCCGTCGCTCCAGGTCAGGAAGTCCGCCGAGGCCATGCTCTGGATGGCGCGGACCTTGTTGGAAAAAATCCGGCTGTAGCTTGCATAGCGACTCCGTGTGACGTCCCAGAAGGCGAGGTTCTGCGAATCAAAGGCCCCCTTGGTGATCACCGGTTCCGTCTTCATCTTCTTCCAATGAACGCCGTCCGGTGACACGAAGGCGTACAGACCACCGGGAGTCTCCCCCTGGTGCCAGTTCTTGCCGGGCAGCTTGACGCCTCCCAGGGCCTTGTAGCGCTCCCCGGGCCTGGCGTTTGGATTGCTGTCCAGAAACGGGGCGAAGTTATGCGACTCGACGCCGCGCCAGACGACGTTGTTGTCCTTGGTGCCTCCGGCCTCGATCAGGCCGAGCTTCGGCCGTGTGAAGTGGATGCCGTCTTCGCTTTCCACAAAGCAGGTCACCTGGGCGTCGCTGTGGTCGCTGCCACCGGCGGAACCACGGTAATAAAGCCGCACCTTTCGGCCGTCCTGGATGACCGAAAAGTAGCCGCAGGTCGGGCCCTCCCAGGGCTTGTCCGTGGTCAGCACGACCTCGCGCCTGACCGGTTCATGGAGCTTCAGCTCCAGCCCTTGTTTGGCGGCGACCAGGAATTCATCCACGAAAGGCTCCCAGCGTGAACCGATGTCCAGCGGTTCGGCGGCCTGGGTGCCAAGGGTTAGGGCGAAGGCGGAGAGGAAGGCGGCGGCTTTCATGGCGTGCTGACTTGAAACGCAGGACGGGCTGGCAAACCAACTTTGCACCGCTGGTCCTTTGAGCAGACCAGGGTTCCAGCCGGAGCTGACTAATCTGCCGCGACATTGAGGTCGGAGAACAGCACGCACCAGTTCCAGAGCGGGTAGGGCAGTCCCGCCCTGGCGCCATAGGCCGCGTCAGCGAACGAATGCACGGAGCGCTCCGGATCGGAGTCACGCAGGTTGCCGTAGCTGAACGAACGCTGGGCTGTGACGGCCTGGCCCTTTTCGAAACGGACGGCATTGCGCAGCTCCTTGGGATCGTAGCGCAGAAGCGTCCGGCCGCCGTCTTCACGAACGGACCGGATCACCACCCGCGCGGGTTTTCCGGCCAGGCTGGTGATGAGAAACGCGCCTTCGTTGATCAGTGGGCGCAGGCGGTCCGTCAGGAGGCCTTCCAGCAACACGTCCTCCTGGCCGCCTTCGGCCTTTTGCAGTTCAACGATGCTGCCGAGCGCCGTTGCAAAGGGGTGTCCGTAGCTGAGCCTGCATGTTTCATCTTCAGGAAGCGGTTTCGTGAGCTGGATGCGAATGCTGGCGGGGCCGCTGACTGTGACTGAGCTTAGCGACAGCGTCCGTCCATTGCCGTCATGGGCCCTGAAGCCGGCCAGCGAGGTGAAGCCGCCGGATGTGGCGGTTTCCTGGCGTGCCAGGAAATCCGTGTCGATCACCAGCGGAGGCCGCGGCACGGTGAACTCAACCTCCATGGCGGTGCGTCCCGGCAGGAGCCTTGCCTTGCGCGGCCGCAGCGGCTGCCATGCCTCACCTTTATCAAGGACACGATGCATGACCTTGCCAACCTGCTCACCCCACCAGCGTTCGCCGTCGGCGGAGAGATGAATCGGGTCACCATGACGTCCGGGCGGATAGCGGCTGTGGATGGCGCTTGTCACCGCATAATGTGGTCCCACGAGATGGATGCGGGGATCCTTGTCCGCCGCCATGAGCTGCGCCTCTCCGGCCGGCCCCAGGGTCTGGTAGGTGAACATCGGCAGGTCGGCCTGCTGTCCGGTGACCGCCCCAAGGTCGGTTGACCATCCTTTTCGATAGGCGATGAGCTGGTCACGGTACCAGGCCAGGCCTGCCTCGCGCGGCAGCTCCCTGTCCCATCGTGTGGGCATGATGCCTCCCGCCGGACCGCCATTGCCCTCGCCCTGCATCCAGTAGAGCGCCTCGATGCGGAATACCTCTCCGGCGGCCCCTGCCTGCTGAACCGCCCGTCGTGCGTCATCCAGGCTGGTCCGGTAGTGGCCGCCGCCGTGCCTTCTTGAAACCGGGGTGCGTTCATCCGTGGAAAGGTCAGCGCTGGAGAGCTCCTGAATCTGCCTGCCGCCCTGGCCCGCGCAGGCCACGAGGAAGCGCTGGGATGCGTCAGCAGCCGGAGTTCGGCTGAAGTTCATCCTGGCTGCCCTCCAGTGATCCGCCATGCCATTGGCCGCCGTCTCGCCAAGACCGCCGTTCACCTGGGCGTGAAGCGGCACCCTTCGAAAGGATTCATCGGCGCGTTTCTCAGGTGATGCCGGATGATCCTGGGGCAGCCAGGTTCGGACACCGCGCCGAAACATGAGATTGCCCCAGCCTGTGTCTGTGGGCGTCACCAAAGGCAGGGACTCGGAGCCATCACACAAAGACTGCCCCATCATCCAGATGCCGGAGACGGTGGAAGCCGGCTCTGAGGCGAGGAGCGGGATGGCAATGATGAGGGCCCAGATGCGGCGGTTCATGTCAGGAGTTGGTCGGGAATGCTGCGGTCTTTGAGGGTGCTTTGGCTCAGGGTGGGCGATCACGGACCGAAGCTCATGACTGCTTGGAAGAGCTGTTCCTGAAGGGTCGTTGCCGGCCGGCCGTCGTGGGGGTGCCGCACCTCACACTTCACGCCGAGGGGCCTCAGGGTCTCCTGGAGCATCAGGCCGAGCAGGGCGCTGTGCGTAGGATCCGGCTGAGGCTCGCCCTTCACCGGCGGCCTGTCCTCCTTGGTGGTGAGAATGAAGGCGGGAGGATCGTCGGCGCTGGCATGGGAGATGGGGGACCACTCGCGCAGGTCGGCGAGGTGGCGGTCACGGCTGGCAAGGAAGGGGGCGAAGGCCTCCCTGCGTGTCCGGCCTGCATAACCAAAGGCATGTCCGCCGTATTCGCTGTTCGGGATCCATTCGACGAGCTGTCGTGGATCCAGCGAAGGCTGGGGCGCCTTGGTGACGGTGTGGCGGACGCGGGTGGACTCACGGGCCACCGGATCCCCCGACTTCGGGTCGGCCATGTCATCGTGCATGGCCAGCCAGAGACTGGAGCAGCCGCCGGCGCTGACGCCACAGGCGGCGATGCGTGTCTTGTCGAGGTTCCATTCGACGGCCCTGGAGCGCAGGAACTGCAAAGCGCGGGCGGCATCCTGCAGAGGCCATTGCAGGGGTGGTGAGACGCCGGCGGCATTAGCATCGGCCAGGAAGCGGTAGTTGATGGAGGCCACGGAGACGCCCGCATCGAGAAATGCGCGCACGTCCAGATGCTGGTGGATGTCGGTCTTGTCCTGCGCTCCCCAGCCGCCGCCGTGTATGTAGAACACAACGGGCGCGGGCTTGTCCGGGTCTGCCAGCCACACGTCAAGCGTCTGGCGGAAGTGCGATCCATAGGGCACGTCCACATGAGTGGCGGGCGTGGCGTCGGCCCTGTCGCTGGCGCTGGCCTTGCGCACCTCCGCCGGGGGCATCCAGCCGTTCCGGCGCTGTTCGCCGGGCTCGTAGGCGCAGGTGATGAAGTACAATCCTTCAGGCTCAAGCTTTGAAGGCGGCACGTTCACCTGAAGCTGGGTGAACCCGTCGGCGAACCAACTTTGATAACCATCTGCTCCGTCCTGCCGCAGCGGGGCGCCGTTGAGGCGCACGTCCAGCTTTGCCGGAGCCCGGTAGGGAAGCCGCATCCGGAAGCCGATGCCATGCGTGATCCTGGCATCCGTCGTCGGGGCAAGAAGCTGTTCATCGGTCTGGTCCATGGCGACCTTGATCTCGGGGCCGGCCTTGATGAAGGACTGGACGGCCCCGGGGAACCTCCTCCCGGCCACCGCCTTTTTCGCCGCTGCCGTGGCCGCCACGACGAAGCTCTCACGTCCGGCCGTCTGGGGGTAGAGGAAGCCGAGGGCGAAGTCAGCCTGCTGGTTCCAGAGTTCGACACGACTGGCGCGCCGCTCCCTGGCGTTGCGCCCGCAGGCCGTGACGAAATGACCGACGAAGTGACGCATGCGGTTCACGGGATAGCCAACTGTGCATTCATCCTGCCAGACGCCGTTGCCGATCTTCATCAGGCCCTTCATGCGTGCCACCAGGCTCTGCTCCCAGGCCACCTCCTGGGTGATGATCATGCTGTGAAACCTGGCGTAACCATAATGGGCGGAATAGAACAGCGGCATGCCATGCCAGAGCTTCCGGCCCAGCGGGGCCAGCTCCGGCCCCCAGAAGGTGCGCTGCGCGTCCGCCTCGAACCGGTCTGATGGAAATCCCGCCTCCCTGCCCGCGTCGATCATGGCCTCGGTCACACGCCAGTCCCAGGGCCGCAGGGCGTAGTTCGAATAAGCGCCGCCTGTCACCTCCGTCATGATCTGGCCCTGGTACATGCGGCGCGAGCCGAGCTGGTCCGGCGCATACTCCTGCAGGCCGGTGCCATGCAGGTCCACATGCACCTCCGGCTGGTGTTCATCGATCACGGACAGCACGGCGGCCAGCTCCGGCGCCTCCTCGGGCTTGGTCAGCCTGAGCGTCTTCACATCCCACAGCTTGCCGATGCGGGCGGAGCCTGTGTAGGGGTCGACGCCGTGTTCGTTGCGGAAGCGGTCGGTGTAGAACATGGCGAGCGGATTCACGCAGGGCATGATGAGCAGGATCTGCCTGCGCCGGGTTTCGACCGCCAGTGGGTCATCGCCCAGGCACCATTCTGCAAAGGCCATGGCGCCGGAGGTTCCTGTGCGTTCAGGACCGCTGTGAAGGGTCGTCACCAGGCAGACCTGCTTGTCATCACTGCTCACGGATGCGTCGGTGATCTTCAGCAGGTAGACAGGCATGTTCCGGCCGCTCATGCCGCGTGACTCCAGCGTCACCAGCCCGGGATGGGCCTTGCGCCAGTGAACCAGGGTTCCCGAATACTCCTCCCAGGTCAGACGGTGCAAAGGAGGATGCATTTCCTGGGCGGCTGCCATAAGCGGGGCCAGGATGAGGAGGCAGGCGAAGATCCGGTTCATGCAGGAAGGCATGTCCCAGTCAACGCCGGCATCCCTGGTGATGATGCTGGTTTAACAAAAAGACCAGAATCGAGCGCCGCCTCAAAGTCCGGGCGGATGCCTGGCCACATAGCCCTTGATGGGCCTGGAGCGTGTGGACCACTTCGGTCCTTCGTTTTCACCGTTGTAGCCGGTGTCGAGGCGCAGTCCGGCCACGACGATGAAGGCGTGGCCGCTTTTTGCATAAACAGTGATGTACCTGCCGGCTCCACGGCTTCCATAGCTGCGCAGGCCGCCGGAGGTGGCGGGCGACTTGATGAGCCCGGCGCCGTGCAGGGCGTAGGAGACCGTTCCCGAGCAGTCGTAGCCGCTGTCATGAAAGCTGCGGTGTCCGCCGCCATATTTGTAGGGCTTGCCAGCGATTCGGTTGCCGGCGCTGATGACCTCCATGACCTGCCTGGGAAGGCCCGCCGGAGGAACCGCCCTGCCATTGACGATGACCGCCGTCCTGCCGCGATGATACTCGTATTCCCAGCGCCCCGGCGAGGAGCAGGAGGCGAGCAGAACAAGAAAAAGCGGGGTCAGCAGGCCGGACAGTCTGCGGGGGGAGGGCATGACGGATGCTATGCGGATGACCGGACCGGGTTCAAGGGCGGTTTTGACCCGTTGAAGCGGCGTTGACGCGTCCCCTCCGCACGCTAGATGCATGGGCATGTCCCTCATCGGCACCCCGCTTTCCTCCTCCGCCACCAAAGTCATGCTGCTCGGCTCCGGCGAGCTTGGGAAGGAGGTGGTGATCGAACTCCAGCGCCTCGGCTGCGAGGTCATCGCCGTGGACCGTTACGCGAACGCGCCCGCCATGCAGGTGGCGCACCGCAGCCATGTCATCACCATGCTCGACGGCGACGCGCTGCGCCGCATCATCGAGGCGGAGAAGCCGAACTACATTGTGCCTGAGATCGAGGCGATCGCGACCGACACCCTGATCGAGCTGGAGCAGGAAGGCTACACCGTGGTGCCGACGGCGCGGGCCGCCAAGCTGACCATGAACCGCGAAGGCATCCGTCGTCTGGCGGCCGAGGAGCTGGGGCTGAAGACCTCGCCCTACGTCTTTGCCAGCACCGAGGAGGAGTTTCGGGCGGCCGTCGCCAAAATTGGCATGCCCTGCGTCGTGAAGCCGATCATGTCCTCCAGCGGCAAGGGGCAGAGCGTGGTGAAGACGGAGGCCGACATCGCGTATTCCTGGCAGTACGCCCAGGAGGGGGGACGTGCGGGCAAGGGCAAGGTGATCGTCGAGGGGTTCGTCGAGTTTGATTATGAGATCACCATGCTGACGGTCCGGCACATTGGCGGCACCAGCTTCTGCGCGCCGGTCGGCCACACCCAGATCAAGGGCGACTACCGTGAGTCCTGGCAGCCGCATCCGATGTCGCACAAGGCCTTGGAAGCCGCGCAGCACATGGCGGGTGCGATCACCGAGGCGCTGGGCGGGCGCGGCCTGTTTGGCGTGGAGTTATTCATCAAGGGCGACGACGTGATCTTCAGCGAGGTGTCGCCACGTCCGCATGACACGGGCCTGGTCACCCTGATCTCGCAGGACCTCAGCGAATTCGCCCTGCATGTGCGCGCCATTCTCGGCCTGCCGATTCCGAACATCCACCAGCACGGTCCGAGCGCGAGCTGCGCGGTGCTGGTCGAGGGTGAGTCCAGCAGCGTTCAGTTTGGCTCGCTGGACCAGGTGCTTGCCGAGCCGGACACGCAGGTGCGCCTCTTCGGCAAGCCGACGGTCAGCGGCCAGCGGCGCATGGCGGTGACGCTGGCGCGGGCGGAAAACATCAACACGGCGCGTGCCAGGGCCCATCGTGCGGCCCAGGCGATGGAGATCAGGCTGTGACGTGGTCGGTCAGGCCGCGGAAGCACGGGCCTTGGTGACCATTTCCATGAACAGCTTCTTCTGTTCGGCCAGGGCCGCCACACGGTCACCCGGCTTCGTTCGGGCCTCCAGCAGCACCCATCCGGCATAATCCGCCTCGACCAGAAGGCGCGCGAGTTCAGGATAGGGATACTTGCCCTCGTTCACCTCGCGGATGTGTGTGGTGGCTCCGAGATAAGGCTGCACCCTGGCGAAGTTTCCGGCGATGCCCACGCCCTCAAGATCCTGGTCGTTGGAGTTCCAGCAGACACGGACGTTGTCCCGTGCCGCCACCTCCATGATGGTGCGGATGTGGCCGAGGTCGCAGACGCCTCCGTGAACCTCCAGACGGATCTCCTGGCCGAAGCCCAGGGCGTGGTCGCCGAGGGCCGCGAGGGATCTGCCGATCTGCTCCAGCGTCTTCTCGACCGGCACTTCCTTGGGCAGGTTGTTAGGCTTCACCTTGACGCCGCTGCCGCCGATGTCGTGGCTGAGCTTGATGTAGTCCCTGGCGAGATCGAGCTGCTTCTTCACCTCGGCGGCATCGGCGCTGTGAAACTCGCAGTTGGTGCCCATGCCCAGCACTTCGACCGGGGAGTCTTCAAAGCGTTTCCTCACCTCGGCGCGTCCGGCATCGGACAGTCCGGTCTCCACCTTGTGGGCGTGTTCGATGCGAAGCTCGACGCCGAGCACGTCGGCGGTTTCGCAGTTCTTGATGAGCGTCGGCAGGTCCCAGTCGGCTCCCCACATGTAGGTCACGAGGCCGTAATGGATGTTTTCCCCCTTGTAGCTGAGCTTGGCCTCCTGGGCGATGAGCGGGGCGGTGAAGGCGGAACCCAGGGCGGTGGCGAGGAAGTGGCGGCGGTTGGACATGGCGGGAGAGAACGCAGGGAACCCCAGGTTCCATGCAGGAAGAAAACCAGGGGCTGGCCCCGGTTCAGCGCGCCTGCGCCTTCTGAACCTCCTGGAAGGGGGAGACCACGCCGAGGGTGCTTGGGATGAACTCGTCCGTGCGGAAGCAGGTTGCCGGCAGGCCTTCGGCGTTGATCAGGTTGGCGCCTTCCGGCCAGGCGGCCCAGGCATAGCGGACGCCGACGGGATTCGGGACGGCGCTGCTGGAAACGACGACCTCGGAGCCTTCGATCTTCGCCTCCGCCCAGGTCCACTTCTGATCCTGGCCGGCGATCTGGAAATGCTTCAGATCGCCGCCGTCGCGGGTCTTCAGGCCGCCGCCGACATGATCGAACTGGACGCGAACCCGGGCGCCTTCAACGACGGCGTTCTTGAACATGGGCCCGCTGAACACGGTGTTGGTTCGGCCGTAGTCGTGGGCGAGGGCCCAGAGGGCCAGGCGGCGGCCGACCTCCTGCTTGTTCTTCGGATGGATGTCCCTCTCCTCGCCGATGTCGTTGGTGACGACGAGCCCGCAGCGTGGCAGGGTGATGGCGGTCAGGTACTGCGCCTCCTGAAGCTCTGCCCAGGTGTCTGGCAGGCCGGGCTCCTTCGCCACAGGCTGTCCGTTTCCAAAGCCGGCGAGCTGGACGATGTAGAAGCTGAACTCCGAGTTCCAGCGCGTGCGCCAGTCGTTGATCATGTTGGGCAGCAGCTCCTGGTACTGGAAGGCGCGCTTTTGGTTCGACTCGCCCTGATACCAGACGGCGCCCTGGATGGAATAGGGGATCAGCGGTGCGACCATGGCGTTGAACAGCACGGCGGGGTGATGCGGGGTCTTGCTGGGATCATCCGGCGGGCGCGGTGCGGGCGGCGGCTTCACCTGCTTGTCAGCGGGAAGGGTGGCGTTGTCCTTCCGGATCTTCTGGACCTGGGCCTGCCATTCGGCCTTGGCGACCTCATGCCTGGCGTTCTCGGCCGTGGCATCCCAGCTCTGACGGATGCCGTCCCAGTCGCTCAGCATCTGGGCGGCGCAGGGGCGTTCCTCCAGGGATTCGCGGCTGGTCCAGGCCTCGACCCGGGTTCCGCCCCAGGAGGTGTTGATGAGGCCGACAGGCACCTTCAGCACCTGGTGCAGATGCCTGCCGAAGAAGTAGCCCACGGCGGAAAACTGGCCGACATTGCCGGGATTTGCCTCCTTCCAGGAGCCCTTGACATCATCGGCAGGGGACATCGCCGTGGCGCGTTCGACGTTGAACATGCGGATCTGGGGAAAGTTCGCCGCCTCGATCTCCTGCTGAGGGTTGGCCGCCTGGCTGACCGTCCACTGCATGTTCGACTGGCCGGAGCAGATCCACACCTCGCCGACAAGCAGGTTCTTCAGGGTGAGGCTGTTTTTGCCGCTCACCTTCATCTCCTGGGGGCTGGCATTGGCGGGAAGCGGATCCAGGATCACCCGCCATCTGCCGTCCAGGTCCGCACGGGCCGCGCGGGTCTGACCGGCAAACTGGACGCTGACATCCTCGTCCGGCGCCGCCCAGCCCCAGATGGGCAGGGGCTTGCCCTGCTGGAAGACGAGCCCGTCGCTGAACAGGGCTGGCAGCCTGACGTCCGCGCGGGCGGACGCGATGAACAGGATGATGGTTAGGCCAAGGAGGAGACGGGCATTCATGTCACGGCGGGTTGAACAAGAAGTGATACAAGCTTTTCCGGCGATGCGCTCAAGCCGCATTCGTCACCCCGGAGCATTTTGCCCGCTGTTCTGATTCGCATTCGTGACAATGCCGGGGGCGGGGCGGGTGAGGTTTCCTTGCCGACTTCCCGCAGGAGAGCCGCCGATCGGCGCGTATCCAGCTTTTCCGCTCATGAACCGCCGCCGCTTTCTCCAGGCCTCCGCCTCCCTGATTCCCGTCACATTTTCCGCCCAGGCCGCCCCGGCGGCGACGAGGGTCATCGACACGCACACGCATTTTTATGATCCCACACGGCCGGAAGGCGTGCCCTGGCCGGGCAAGGGGACGAAGCTTTACCGGAAGGTCATGCCCGCCGACTGGCGAGCGCTGGCCGAACCGCATGGAGTGCGGGAGACGGTCATCGTCGAGGCCAGCCAGTGGGTCGAGGACAACCAGTGGATCCTTGACCTGGCGGCGCGGGAAAAATGCATCGTCGGCTTTGTCGGCAACCTGGACCCGACCTCCCCGGACTTTGCCAGGAACGTGAAGCGGTTCGCCGCTAATCCCGTGTTCCGAGGGGTGCGCTGGCGTGCCGACCTGGTTCGCATTGATGCCCACAAGGAGGCGGCGGTGGCGGGTGCCAGGGTGCTGGCTGAGCAGGGGCTTGAGCTTGACCTGAACGGTGGTCCGGAACTGCTGCCTCATGCCTCGAAGCTTGCGCAGGACGTGCCGGACCTGCGCATTGTCATCAATCACCTGGGCGGCAGCGGCGATCCTCAGGCACTGCGCCCCGGCTGGCGCGAAGGCGTCACGGAAATTGCACGCAGGAAGAATGTCTGGATGAAGGTTTCCGCGCTGGTTGAGCAGGTGAAGTGCGAGGAGGGCAAGGCACCCCGGGATGTGGGCTACTACCTGCCCATTCTGGATCATCTCTGGGAAAGCTTCGGCCCCGACCGCCTCATCTATGGCAGCAACTGGCCGGTCAGCGACCGCGGCGCGTCTTATGATGTCGTCTTCAACCTGGTGCGCGACTACTTCAACGGAAAGGGGGGCGACGCCTCCGAAAAGTACTTCTGGAAGAACTCCCGCGACGCCTACCAATGGATTGAGCGGAAGTGAGTCCGTCCGGCCTGGGTGTCACGACACGGGCGGGGTGCGCTTCCGGTGCTTCCTGACCATGCCCATCTGCTTCAGCTTCCGCTGCAGGCTGCGGCGGCTCATGTTGAGCATTTCCGCGGCCTCGCTGCGGTTGTTTCCGGCGCGTTCGAGGGCCTCGATGATGAGCTGCTTCTCCACCTCGTGGATGTCGAGCGGGGCCTTTTCCGGCTGGGCGGCACCCGGTGAGGCGGGCTTGTCGGTCGCAGCGGTGGTCACCCGCCAGCCAAGCCCGCCGGGGCGTGTCAGGTAGCCGGGCAGGTGCTTTGCCGTCACGCGGCTGGTGTTGGACATGACCACGCCGTGCTCGATGGCGGCACGCAGTTCACGGACGTTGCCAGGCCAGTCGTAATTCATGAGCACGGGCAGGGCGTCCTCGCCCAGCGGCTTGTAGGTCTTGCCGTTGGCCGAGGAGAGCTCCTTGAGGAAGTGGTCGGCGAGCACGGGGATGTCGCCCTTGCGGGTCCGCAGCGGCGGCATGTGGATGGTGACCACGCGAAGGCGCCAGTAGAGATCCTCGCGGAACTTGCCTTCCTCGACCATTTTCGCCAGGTCCTTGTTGGTGGCCGCGATGACGCGTACGTCCACCTTGATCGGCTTGGCGCCCCCGACCCGTTCAATCGTTTGTTCGCCGAGGGCGCGCAGCAGCTTCACCTGGGTGTTGGCGTCGATCTCGCCGATCTCATCCAGGAAAAGCGTGCCGCCGTCGGCAAGTTCGAAGCGTCCGATGCGGCGCTCCTGGGCGCCGGTGAAGGCTCCCTTCTCATGGCCGAACAGCTCGCTTTCCAGGATCTGCGGAGACAGCGCGGCGCAGTGCACGGTCACCAGCCTGGCCTTGGGCCGGCCGCTCAGGTTGTGGATGGCACGGGCGACCAGTTCCTTGCCGGTGCCGCTTTCGCCTTCAATGAGGACGGTCGCCCGGGTCGGCGCCACCTGCTGGATGGTCTCCAGGATCGGCTTCAGGGCGTCAGCCTGGCCGAGGATGCCCTCGATGCTGAACTTCTGTTCGACCTGCTGCTTCAGCACCTTGTTTTCCTGCTCCAGGCTGCGGCTGCGCAGGGCGCGTTTCACCAGAAGCTCGACCTCGTCCAGGTTCAGCGGCTTGGTGACAAAGTGGTAGGCGCCGCGCCTCATGGCCTCGACGGCGGTGTCCACGCTGCCGTAGGCGGTCATCATGATGCAGACGGGCGGGCGCGGCATCGCCAGGGCCTGTTCGAGCAGCTTCATGCCGTCATCCTCGCCCAGGCGCAGGTCGGTCAGCATGACATCAACCGGATCGTTGCGCAGGTATTCCAGGGCTTCGGCGGCGTTGGAGGCGACATAGCAGTCGAACTCGTCCTCCAGCGACAGGCGCAGGCCGTCGCGGGTGTGCTTTTCGTCATCGACGATCAGAACGGTGGCTGGTTCGGTCATAGGTCCCAAGGTTGCGAACAAAATGCCAACTCGGCAGTTTGCAAAGTCTGAGCTTCAGTAAAAAATAGCCCTGTTGGCGCATTGGGCGATGTCTTCATGCCAGCATTGGCACAATCTCCCCGTGACAGCAGAGGCCATCTGCCTGCGTTCTTTCAGCCGTACAACCATGCCCATCACCTTTCCTCCCATCTCCCGTCGCCAATGGCTCAAAGGCGGCCTTGCCGCCGCCTTCGCCCCCCGTCTGGCTTCCGCCCGTGGCGACACGGACGGTGAGCTTTGGGTGCTGTTTTCCGACACCCACATCGCCGCAGACATGAAGCTGGAGGCACGCGGGGCGGTCATGGCGGAGAACCTCAGCCGCTGCGTCAATCAGGTGCTTGGCATCGGCCAGAAGCCCTTTGGCGTGCTGGTGAACGGCGACTGCGCCTATCTCGACGGCCAGCAGACGGACTACGACGCCTTTGTGAAGCTGATCGAGCCCCTGCGTGAGTCGGCGATCCAGGTTCACTGCACCCTGGGCAACCACGATGACCGGAAGCATTTCATTGGCGCCATGACCAGCCCGCAGGATCCGCGTCCGGTCGAGGGCAGGCATGTGGAACTGCTCAGTTCCGCCACGATGAACTGGGTCCTGCTGGACACGCTTCAAGAGGTCAACAAGACCCCGGGTGAACTGGGCGATCTGCAGCGCGGCTGGCTGGACCGCACGCTGGCCTCCTGTCCGGAGCGGCCGACGGTGGTCATGGCTCATCACAATCCACAGGCCGCCCTGCCGGCTGGCGGCAAGCCCACGGGCATGATGGACAGCGACGCCATGTTTGAGGTGCTGGGCAGGCACAAGAAGGTCAAGGCCTTCGTCTACGGCCACACCCACAGCTGGGAGCACAAGGTGCACGAGGCCACGGGCATCCATCTGATCAACCTGCCGCCGGTGGCCTATGTGTTCTCCAAGGAGCGTCCCAACGGCTGGGTCTCCGCCCGCGCCACCCGGGAAAAGCTCATCCTGGAACTCCGCGCCCTGAACCCCGCCCATGACCAGCATGGTCAGAAGGTCGAGATTGTCTGGGGGTGAGGGATGTGCTCAGCATAGGCACAAGCCAGGATCCACAGATGTCGCAGATGACACAAGACGGAAAGCCGTGTGCTGCGTGGATGAGATCCTGGCCTACCAGCCGCCGCGGACGTTCCATTTTTCCATGAGGTCGGGGGACAGTTCGGTGATGAAGCGGCTGGGCTTCATGAGGATGTCGCCGTCGCGGGCCTGATGGTTGATAAGGGGATGGCAAAGATAGAGCTCGTCCTTGGCGCGGGTGACGGTGACGTAGAAGAGGCGGCGCTCCTCCTCGATGCCGAGGTCGCTTTCGTCCACGGCGCGGGCGTGCGGGAACATGCCGTCGGCCAGCCAGACGGCGAAGACAGTGTGCCATTCGAGACCCTTGGCCTGGTGGGCGGTGGTGAGGGTCACGGCCTCCTTGTCCTGCTGCGGGTCGGGATTGTCGCCGGTGTCCACGCCGCTGAGCAGGCTGAGCTGGCTGAGAAACTCGAGCGGGTCGGTGAAGCGGCTGGAGTAGTTGCTGAGCTGCTCCAGGTCCTGCTCGCGCTGGTCGGCGTTCTTGAACTTGGCGCGCATGTAGTCCTGGTAAACGCCCTCGTAGATGCTGCGGATCATCTCCGGAGGCGTGGCGGTTTTGCCATCGACGATGAGTTCGTCGAGCGTGTAGGCCAGCTGGTCCCAGGTTTCGCGGGCCTTCTTGGGTACGCTCATGGGGATGAGCAGGTCGCTGAACTTTCCGGGCATCACCTCGGCCGAGGCCGCCTCGGTCTTCATCCAGGCATTCCATAGCTTGTTCGCGCTGGCGCCGCCGATGCCGGGGATGAGCTTGACCATGCGCATGAAGCTGACCTCGTCCCGCCGGTTGACGGCGAACTTCATGAAGGCGGCGACGTCCTTCACATGGGTCTGCTCAAAGAAGCGCAGGCCGCTGGTGATCTGGAAGGGGATGCCGCGGCTGGTGAGCTCCATCTGCAGCTCCATGCTGTGGAAGTGCGCCCGGTAGAGGATGGCGACGTCGTTCAGGGACACGCCGTCCTCATCCTGAAGCTCTAGGATGCGCTGCGCAACAAAGGCGGCCTGGGCGCTGCCGCTGTCGAGAGGCACATAGGCGGGCAGCATGCCCTTGCCGGTGCGGGAGGCCTGGAGGTTTTTGCGGATCTGGGCGCGGTTGTGGCCGATGCTGGCGTTGGCGAGGTTCAGGACCTCGGGCACGCTGCGGTAGTTGACCTCGATCTTGAAGACCCGGGCCTTCGGCCAGTGCTCGTGGAAGTTCAGGATGTTGGAGACGTCCGCTCCGCGCCAGGAGTAGATGCTCTGGGCGTCGTCACCGACGACCATGAGGTTGCCGTCCGGACCGGTGAGCATCTCGATGAATTCACACTGGAGGCGGTTGGTGTCCTGGTATTCGTCGACGAGCACGAACTCGAACTGGCGCTGGTAGCGTTCGAGCAGGTCGGGCTGTTCCTTCAGCAGGCGGACGGACTGCGTCAGCAGGTCGTCGAAATCCATGCAGTTGGTCTCCACCTTCTTCTCCTGGTAGAGCTCGCGGATGCGGCGGACGGGTTCGATGATCTTGTCGAAATAGGGATGGCGGGTGTTGATGACCTCCTCGATGGACGTGCAGGTGTTGTCGGCCATCGAGAAGATGTCGCCCAGCACCTCGGCCTTGGGAAAGCGGAAGCCGGTGGTGTCGATGCCGCTGCCGGAGACAACAGTTTCGAGGAGGTCCTTCTGGTCCTCGCGGTCCATGATGGAGAAGCCCCTGCGGTAGCCGAGGCGCTCGGCGTTCCAGCGCAGGAACTTGTTGCCGATGCTGTGGAAGGTGCCGCCCCACAGGCGTGCGGTGTCGGATTCGACGAGCAGTCCGACGCGCTCCAGCATCTCCCGTGCGGCCTTGTTGGTGAAGGTCAGCAGCAGAATTTGTTCGGGCAGGACGCCGTTGTCGAGCAGCCAGGCCACCCGGTAGGTGAGCGTGCGGGTCTTGCCGGAGCCTGCCCCGGCGATGACGAGCGTCTGCCCCGGCGGGGCGGTGACGGCGGCATGCTGCTGCTCGTTCAGCTCCGCCTTGTAGTCGATGCGCGGGGCCGGGGCGTGGGCAGGATGCAGCTTGTATTCGCGGGGCATGGAAAGTGGAAGGTATGGGGCGGTGCGGGCGGCGGCTTTGACAATGAAAAAGGGCCAGGAGTGCGGCTGGCACGCTCCTGGCCCCAAATCATTCCTGGAAGGCTGCCCGGCCTGCGGCTTACAGCTTTGCCAGGGCGTCGTCCAGCGCCGCGATGAGGGCGGTGATGCTGGCGTCGGACTCGTCGCCCATGTTGCTGACGCGGAAGGTCTTGCCCTTGAGCTTGCCGTAGCCGCCGTCGATGATGAGGCTGTGATCCTTCTTCAGGTTGGCGATGAAGGCGGCGACGTCGATGTTTTTGTTGTTCGCCACGCAGGTGAGCGACCTGGAGCGGTAGCCCTCGGGGGCGAAGAACTCGAAGCCGTTGCGGCGCACCCAGGCGTGAACCATGTCGTTGAGGCGGGCATGGCGGGCGTAGCGGTTTTCCAGGCCCTCGGCGAACATCTTCTTCAGCTGATGACGCAGGCCGTAGATCAGGCTGATGCAGGGCGTGGAGGGCGTCATGCTCTTCTCGCCGTTGGCCTTGAACTCGAGGAAGTCGAAGTAGTAGCCGCGGTCGTTGATGGTGGCGGCGCGGGCCATGGCGGCCTCGGAGGCAGTGAACAGGGCGAGGCCGGGAGGCAGGGCGAAGGCCTTCTGGGAGCCGGTCAGGAGCACGTCGAGGCCGAGTTCGTCAAAATTCACCGGCACGGTGGTGAAGCCGGAGACGCTGTCCGTGATGAACATGACATCGGGATACTTCTTCTTGAGGGCCGCGATTTCCGCGATGGGGCTGAGCACGCCCGTGGAGGTCTCGTTGTGGATGAAGGTGACGGCGTCGAACTCGCCGGTGGCGAGGCGCTTGTCGATTTCCTCGGCGAGGATGGGCTGGCCCCATTCGACCTGATAGGCCTCGGCTTCCTTGCCGCAGCGCCTGGAGACATCGAGCCACTTGTCCGAGAAGGCGCCGTTGCAGCAGTTGAGCACCTTTTTCTTCACGAGGTTGCGGATGGAGCCCTCCATGACACCCCAGGCGGAGGAGGTGCTGAGGAAGACCTGCTGCTTCGTGCCGAACAAGGTCTGCAGCATCGGCTGGATCTCCGCGTAGAGGTCCTGGAAGCCCTTGCCACGATGGCCGATCATCGGCTGGGTCATGGCTTGATAGGTGTCGGGGCTGACCTCGACGGGACCGGGGATGTAGAGTTTGACGTGGCTCATTGGGGGTGAAAGGGAGGCGGAGATTAGGGGAAGAATACGCTCTGGCAAGGGCGCAGGCTGCCTTTCCTGGAGCTTCGGGGGGTCAGGCCTTGGCGCGGCGGCTGAAGAGGCCGTAGCGGGGGCTGAAGATGTAGGCCAGCAGAAACAGGCTGCCGAGGACCAGGATGATGGTCGAGCTGACCGACCAGCCGAGCGGGTAGCTGATGAAGAAGGCCGCGACTGAGCCCAGGCCGCCGATGATGCCGCCACCCCAGAACAGGGTGCGTGCGTTGTTGGTCAGGAGATAGACCGTGGCGGCTGGGGCGACCATGAGGCCGACGCTGAGGATGCAGCCCACGGCTTGAAGCGAGGAGATGAGCACCAGGATGGTGATGCCGAAGGTGGCATAGTTGAGGAAGCGCACCGGCACCCCCAGGCTGGCGGCGATGTTGGGTTCGAAAAGGTAGATCAGAAGCGGCCGCTGCAGTGCGGTCAGTGCCAGCACGGCCACCACGCTGATGCCAAAGGCGATCCACAGGTCGCTGTCGGCCATGCCGACGATGCTGCCAAAGAGCCACTCATCGAGCTTCTGGCGCACATTGAGCTGGGTCAGGATCAGATAGCCGCCGGCAAAGGCGGTCGTGTAGAGGATGCCCATCGACGTGTCCTGGTCCAGGCGGGAGGTGCGGGAGAGGAAGATGGAACCGAGGCCGACGATCATGGCGGCAAAGATGGCGCCGGCCAGGGCGCTCCATTGGGTCAGGCCGACCATCAGGACGGCCAGGGCGATGCCGGGCAGGAGGGCATGGGAGAGGGTGCCGATCTTCAAGGCCGATTTGCGCAGCACGACGAAGGCGCTGACGAAGCCGTTGGCGAAACCGATCATGAGGCAGGCCAGCAGGGCGCGCCTGGCGATGGGTTCGGCCAGGAAATCGGATAGGGAGGGGATGTCCTGGGGCATGGCGTGCGTCAGTTTCCGTAGGCGGCGTTGAGGTTCTCCGGGGTGAATTGGGTTTCCACGGGACCGAAGGCGATCTGGACTTTCTTGATCAGCAGGACGTCATCGTAAAAGCCTTTCACGGTTTGGAGATCATGGTGGCTGGCGATGAGGAGCCGTCCTTCGGCGGTGAGTTCTTTAAACAGGCGGCTGAGGTTTTCCTGGGCGGGTTTGTCGAGGCCGGTGAAGGGTTCGTCCAGCAGCAGCACATGGGCTTCCTGGGCGAGGGCCCGGGCGATGAAGGTCCGCTGCTGCTGGCCACCGGAGAGGGCGCTGATCTGCCGGTCCTGGAGGTCGAGAAGATCCATGGCGGCGAGGGCCCGCTCGACAATCTCGGAGTCGTGCCGGGAGTAGGACCGCCACCAACCTAGGTTGGGGTAACGGCCCATTTCGACCAGGCCGCGGACCGTGATGGGGAACTGCCAGTCCACGTCGCCACGCTGTGGCAGGTAGGCGATTTCATGGCTGCTGCGGGTCAGGGGCTGGCCGCGCCAGATCACGCTGCCCTGGTCGGCGGACAGCAGGTTGGCCAGGGACTTGAGCAGGGTGCTTTTGCCGGCCCCGTTTGGTCCGATCAGGGCGATGCTGCGGCCGCATTCGGTGGCAAAGTGGATGCCGTCCAGGGCAAGCACCTCGCGGTAGCTCACCTTCAGGTCGCGGACCTCCAGGCGGTGATGATGACTGTGTTCGCAGCCACCTCCCCAGCAGACGTGTTCTTTGGGATGAGGGGAGGACATTACCAGGAGAAGGTGAGGATTTCGTGAAGGGCGGCCTCGGTGGACCAGCGGGTTTCGGCCTGGGCATCCAGGCCTTCCGGCTCGATTTCCACAGTGAGGGCGGTGTCTGGGGTGCCCGGCGGCCAGGCGGCCTCCAGATTGAATTCGTTGCCGTCATGGGAAACCTCGATTTCCGCACTGACCTCCACCGGACTGGTGTTCAGGTCCAGCTTGGGCAGAAGCTCCGTTCCTTCGGCTTTTAGGCTTACAGACAAGGGACGATGGGCATAGCGCACCCGGATCAGGGCGGGTACTTCGACATGCTTGTGCTCGCCTTCGGGGTGCTCGGACGTACCTTTGACGACCTGGGATTCGCCAGCGTGGGCGGAAGATGTGGAAGCCCCGTTACGCTCCTCAGCAGAGCGGGGGGCTTGTCCTGTCAGGTGGGCCAGCGGGACCGCCAGCAGGCCAAAAATCAGCCCGAGAACAAAGATCTGGAGGGGAGGGAAACCGCGCATTGTTTGCAATAAGTCAGGGAGACAGGCGCTGTCGTCAACAGCGGTTGCAAGCACCTGCGGTGGCTTTGAAAAAAAGGCGGCTTCAGCTAAAACGGCCCTTGCCTCGCAGCGTATGGTTTGGGTATTCTTGTCAAAAGGACTCTTTTTAGCCGCTCATGGACCCCCAGCAGACACCTTCTGACCCGTCAACGCCTCCTCCAGCTCCGGATCAAGTTCCGCCAACACCAGGAGGCATGACCCAGCCGATGGGCTACCCCCCTGGGTATCCGATGCAGCCGGGCATGGTGCCGCCGGGGTATCCTCAGGGCTATCCGCAGCCGATGGGCTATCCCCCGGGGTATCCGATGCAGCCGGGCATGATGCCGCCAGGGTATCCTCAGGGTTACCCGCAGCCGATGGGCTACCCCCCTGGGTATCCGATGCAGCCGGGCATGGTGCCGCCGGGGTATCCCCAGGGTTACCCGCAGCCGATGGGTTATCCCCCGGGGTATCCGATGCCCATGCCCCCCACAGGGGTGCCCGCTCCGGGTGCTCCCACGGAGGCTCCCGCCGTTGTCCCCGTTCCTGCTCCGGCTGCCGCCCCGGCTCCAACGCCCGCCCCGGTGCCTGCCGTGGCCGCCATTCCCGTTCCTTCTGCCGCCGAGGCCACCCCTGCCGTGGCGGTTGCGGTTGTTCCTGCGGACAGCGACGAGGCGGAGGCAGTGGCCGTGGCGGAGGAAATTCATGAGGAGGGCCACGTTTACCACCCTGCTGCGGTGCATCATTTCGAGTCCAAGCCGGTGAATCCGCTGGTGAGGATGTGGCGCAAGGTGGGTGGCGGATCGCTGACGCTGAGCCTGGCGATTCATGCCGGGATCCTGATCGTGGGCGGGGCCATCGTGGTGAGTTCGCAGCTGATCCAGAAGCAGGTGGACTTCCTGCCGGGCGGCGGCACGCAGCAGGGGGCGCAGGCCAGCGCCGAGATGAAGCACAAGGTGAATCAGAACAAGCGGAAGTCGTTGAACAAGACGATGCCGATGAAGAAGATCGTGAGCACGAGCAGCAACTCGGCGATCACGCTTCCGGACGCACCGCCGGACCTGCTGGACGTGCCGGACGTGAGTTCGATGATCGGCGGAGGCTCAATGGGCAGCGGAGGCTTTGGCAAGGCGGGAGCGGGTGGTGGCTTTGGCACGGGGATGGGCATGGGCTCCATGCAGGGATTTGTCAGCCTGCCGCCCTCCATGCGCAGCCGCTGCTCGCCGCAGGAACGTCTGAAGAAACTCGCGGACAGCGGTGGGTCGCCGGAGTGCGAGCGCGCGGTTTCGAACTCGTTGGAATGGCTGAAGACGAAGCAGAACCCGGACGGTTCCTGGCCTGGGCCTAACAAGGCGGCCATGACCGGCCTCGCCCTTCTGTGTTATCTGGGGCGCTGCGAGACGCCGGACTCCCCGTTTTATGGTGACACGGTGATGAAGGGCATCATGTACCTGATCGAACTCTCCAAGAAGAACGAGTACGGTTACATCGGCGAGGAGATCAAGAGCGGCGGCTCCACCTATGCGCACGGCATCGCCACCTATGCTCTGGGGGAGATGTACACTCTTGCCAGGCTTGGCAGCAAGGAGCTGCCGGGAATGAAGGACGCCTTCGTCAAGGGGGTGAAGCTGATCATTGAAAACCAGAACAAGCGCGGTTCCTGGACTTATGGCGGCGTTGAGGCGGGCAAGCCCTACGCCTACAACAAGGACAGCAATGGCGAGGACCTTTCGGTGGCAGGCTGGCAGTTCCAGGCCCTCAAGGCCGCCAAGAACAGCAGCCTGAAAATTGAGGGGCTGCACAGCGCCCTCGACAAGATGGTCGAGTATGTGATCGCCAAGCAGACCAAGGACGGCGGCTTCGGCAATGCCAACCGCGACCAGCATTACAACCAGTGGAGCCTCACCGGTGCGGGTTCGCTCGCCCTGCAGACGGCCGCCAAGGGCAAGTCGGCCGCCACCAAGAAGGCGATCGATTTCCTGCACCGCTTCCTGGAGGCCGAGCCGCTCGACTGGAACAAGAACTGCAACCCCTACTGCTGGTATTATTACACCCAGACCTTCTTCCAGGCGGGAGGCGAGGAGTGGAAGTTCTACAACCAGCAGTTCCTGCCGCAGATCCTTTCCGCCCAGCAGCCTGACGGCAGCTTCAAGAAGGGGCGCGCCAACTGGCCCGCAGGCGACACCCCCGACCCCGTTTATCGTCAGACTCTCTGCACACTCATGCTTGAGGTGTATTACCGCTACCTGAAGGTGGCCGACCGTGACGAGGAAAGCTTCTTCGACCGTTGATTCATTCGATTCAGGTTCAGTCATTTCAACCTAACAGGCAGGAGGCGCTCATTTGAGCGCCTCCTTCAGTACACGGCCTTCGACGCCGGGAATGGTCACGCCCAGAAGCTCGGCCATGGTCGGGGCCACGTCACGGTTGTCGATCTTGTCGATGGTGCCGCCCTTCCTGACACCGGCTCCGCTGATCACAAAGCAGCCATGCATGTCGGGGTGGGTCTGGAGATAACCGTGGGCGCCCTTGGGGACCTCCGTCCTGTTGATCACCTGCGTGTCCGCCAGGGAGTCGGTGAAGGTGTAGCCGTCCTTGGCCGAGAGGAAGAGATCAGGCTCGCGTTCATCCTGCTCGGCGAGCTGATGCCCGACCACGCGGGCGAAGTCCTTGCGTTCAATGACGCTTTCAACGCCTTCAATCGCCGCCAGCTTCGGCGTGATCTGCGCCAGGATGCTGTCACGGTTGGCCTGGTCAAAAACATAGACAAAGCAGGCGCCGCCTTCGGACATGGCGAACACCTTGGAGGACTTGTCCAGCGACTTGCCGAGGACAGTCTTCGTCAGCCCCTCCTGCTTCAGCACGACATTGGGGTTGATCATCTTGTCATAGGTGATGAAGCCGTGGTCGGTGGTGATCACGAACGTGGTCCTGTCACGGATGCCCGCCTCCTCCGTGGCGCGGACGAGGTCGGCAATGCGGTTGTCCGAATCATTCGCGGCCCAGTAGGCTTCCGGAACCTGGCGGCCGTGGGCGTGCTCAAAGCTGTCCAGGCTGACCAGATGCAGGGCCAGGAAGTTCGGCTTCTTCGTGCGGATGATGTGCTGGGCAAGCTGGGAGTACATGTAGTCGCGCTGCGCCTTGCCGGGATTGCCCAGCTTGCACCACTCCATCTGTTTCTCGACGGGGATGCCCAGGGCCTTCGCCTCGGCGATGAGCTCCGGCGTGCCGTATTTTTCAAACAGCTCCTGCTCAAAAACGTCCGGCACCGTCCAGTCGAGGGTCTTGGCGCCACGCGAAGCCGGCCAGATGACGCCTGCGGTGGTCATGCCCGCCTGCTTCACCACGTCATAAAGGGTGGGCGACTTCACGATCTCCTCCTTGTTGAAGATCGGGTCCGGAATCAGCGGGATCTTCTTCCACTCGCTGCGGCTCCAGTAGTCGTTGGAAAGCACGCCATGCTTCCCGGGGTTCACCCCGGTCACCAGGGTCGTGTGGTTGGTCCAGGTGACGGTGGGGAAGCTGCACTCCATGCGTTTCGCCCGTACGCCCTCGGCCGCCAGTTTCTTGATCGTCGGCATGTGGCAGCGCGGGTCCTCAAAGTAATGATGGGCCCAGCCGTCGATGCTGACCAGGATCACATGCTCCGCCGGGGCGGCAAAGGCGGAGGTGGTGGCCAGCAGGGCCAGAGCGGGCAGGAGCAGTCGGGGAAGTTTCATGATGAGGTCCGATCATACGCCGCAGGAAGGATGTATTGTTCAAGCCGCACCGTCGCTGCGACCGGGCATCCCCTGAGTTCGTTTTCCAAATCAAGACATGACTGCCCGCTGGCATTTCTGGAAACGCCCTCTACTCTCCGCGCCCCCGGCGGTCCGGACTTGGCGGCCGGGTCTGTTATCCGACCTTTTCCATTCCTCATCCATGATCCGAGTTCGATTCGCTCCCTCCCCCACAGGTGACCTGCACGTTGGCGGCGGCCGTACGGCCCTGTTCAACTGGCTGTTCGCCCGCAAAAACGGCGGCACCTTCATCCTGAGGATCGAGGACACCGACGGTGCGCGGAACACCGAGGAGGCCCAGCGCGGCATCGTCAAGGGGCTGCGCTGGCTGGGCCTGGACTGGGATGAAGGACCTGAGGCCGGCGGTCCGCACGGCCCGTATTTTCAAAGCCAGCGCAAGGCCATTTATGACGCCTACCTGGCGAGGCTGGAGGCCGATGGACGCGTCTACACCGAGGAAAACGGAGCGGTGCGCTTCAAGTTCAGCCGCACGGCCATCACCGTGCATGACCTGGTCTGCGGCGATGTCACCTTTGCCCCGACCGAGGAGCCTGACATGACGATCCGGCGTCCCGACGGCAGCTACATCTTCCACTTCGTCAATGTCGTGGACGACATCGAGATGAAGATGACCCATGTCTTCCGCGGCGAGGACCATCTGTCGAACACCTGGAAGCACATCGACCTCTTCAACGCCTTCGGCGCCACGCCGCCGACCTACGCCCACATCCCGCTGATCCTGAACCCGGACGGGTCCAAGATGAGCAAGCGCGACGCCGGCAGCGCCATCGAGCACAGTTACATCAACGAAGGCTTCCTGCCCGACGCGGTTTTCAACTACCTGGCGATGCTGGGCTGGACACCGCGTGCGGACAAGGAAGTGCTGACGCGTCAGGAGCTGGTGCAGCTTTTTGATCCTTCGGAAATCCACAGTGCCAACGCCCGGTTCGACATGCACAAGTGCCAGTGGTTCAACGCCCAGTTCCTGCGGGCCATGACACCCGAGGCCCTGCTGGACGCCGCCCGGCCGTTCATGGAATCCCAGGGACTTGTCATTGCGGATGACGCCATGGCCGCCGCCGCCGTCTTCAGCGTGAAGGAAAAGGTCAGCCTGCTCACCGAGATCCCGGCCTGGGTTCACTACTTCTTCCGGGAGGATTATCCCTTTGAGGCCGATGTCAGTGACAAGCTCAAGGCCAAGCCTGAAAATTCCGGCCTTCTGCGTGCCGTGGCCGGCGTCTTCGCCGGTCTTAAGGAATGGACTGAAGCCTCGGTCCATGCCGCCATCGAGGAGGCAGCCAAGGGGGCGTCGGTGAAGCCGGGCGCCCTGATGCCGCTGCTGCGTGCCGCGTTGAGCGGCCAGTCCAGGGGCCCCGGGGTCAGCACGATCGCCCATTTGGTTGGCCGGGAGAGCACCCTGCGTCGCATCGACCGGGCGCTTGCCGAGGTTTGCTGAACACGGTTCCAGGCATCTGGGTCGAACAACAGTCGTAATCCTTTTGGCAAGGAGTGAGGTTGCATTACTCCCGCACAGCTTCTAGGTTTTCATCATTCAAACCCCTTCGCGGCCCGTCCGCGAACCTTCATATCCATGAATAATTTCACCCCCCGCGCACAACAGGTCCTGGCCCTCGCCCGCAAGGAGGCGGACCGGTTTAACCATAATTATGTCGGCACCGAGCACATCCTGCTCGGCCTCATCAAGCTGGGGCAGGGCGTCGCCGTGAACGTGCTTGGCAAGATGGGCCTCGACCTGGAGACCGTCCGTCTTCACGTCGAGCAGAAGGTCGGCTCCGGTCCCGAGACCAAGATGGTGGGCAACATTCCCTACACGCCCCGGGTGAAGAAGGTGCTGGCCCTGGCGAGCAAGGAGGCCAAGGCCCTGACCCACAGCTACGTCGGCACCGAGCACATCCTGCTCGGCCTGCTGCGTGAAGGTGAAGGCGTGGCCGCGCAGGTGCTGCGTGACCTTGACGTGAACCTCGACAAGGCCCGCAACGAGATCCTCAAGGAGCTGGACCCCAACTTCAATTCCGGTGAGGAGCCGGAGGACGAGTCCGAGGAGGAGGCCGAGCAGGTGACCCCCGAGGGCAAGGGCGAGGAGGATTCCAAGAAGAAGAAAAAGAACGAGAAGACCCCGGCGCTCAAGGCCTTCGGTCGTGACCTGACGGAGCTTGCCCAGAAGGGTGAGATGGATCCCGTCATCGGCCGCGCCGAGGAGATCGCCCGTGTCATCCAGATCCTCTGCCGCCGGACCAAGAACAACCCCGTGCTCATCGGCGAGGCCGGCGTCGGCAAGACAGCGATCGTCGAAGGCCTGGCCCAGGAGATCATCAACGGCAACGTGCCGGAAATCCTGCGCGACAAGCGCGTCATCACCCTGGACCTTGCCCTGATGGTCGCCGGCACGAAGTACCGCGGCCAGTTTGAGGAGCGCATCAAGGCGGTCATGGACGAGATCCGCCGCACCAAGAACGTCATCCTGTTCATTGACGAGCTGCACACCATGGTGGGCGCCGGTTCCGCCGAGGGCACGATGGACGCCAGCAACATCATCAAGCCCGCCCTCAGCCGCGGCGAGATGCAGGTCATCGGCGCCACGACCCTCAACGAATACCGCAAGTACATCGAGAAGGACAGCGCCCTGGAGCGCCGCTTCCAGCAGGTGAAGATCGAGGAGCCCTCCGTCGAGGACGCCATCAAGATTCTCATGGGGCTGAAGGGCAAGTACGAGGTTCACCACAAGGCCAGCTACACCGACGAGGCGATCCGCCAGGCCGTGCAGCTCAGCGCCCGCTACCTCACCGCCCGCTTCCTGCCGGACAAGGCCATCGACATCATGGACGAGGCCGGCTCACGCTGCCGCATCGCCGCCATGACGCGTCCGCCGGAGCTGAAGGAGATCGACGCCGAGATCGAGGCGATCCGCGTCGAGAAGGAAGGATCGATCAAGGACCAGGACTTTGAGAAGGCCGCCCGTCTGCGCGACCGTGAAAAGAACGCCAAGAAGCGTTACGACGACGTGCTGGCCCACTGGCGTCAGCACAACCAGGAAAACATCGTCACGGTGACCGAGGACGACATCATGACCGTCGTTTCGAAGTGGACGGGGGTTCCGCTTCAGCGCATGGAGCAGGCCGAGGCCGCCAAGCTGCTCAAGATGGAGGCCGAGCTCAAGGGCAAGGTCATCGGCCAGGACGAGGCGGTCATCGCCATCTCCAAGGCCCTGCGCCGCAGCCGCGCCGACCTCAAGGATCCGCGCCGGCCCATCGGCAGCTTCCTCTTCCTCGGCCCGACCGGCGTCGGCAAGACCTTCCTTGCCAAGAACCTCGCCGAATTCATGTTTGGCAGCGCCGAAGCCCTGATCCAGCTCGACATGTCCGAGTACATGGAGAAGCACACGGCCTCCCGCCTCATCGGCGCACCTCCTGGATACGTGGGTTACGAGGAGGGCGGCCAGCTTTCGGAAGCCGTCCGCCGCCGGCCCTACAGCGTCGTGCTCTTTGATGAGATCGAGAAGGCGCACCCGGATGTCATGCACCTGCTGCTGCAGATCCTTGAAGAAGGCCAGGTGACGGACAACTTCGGTCGCAAGATCGACTTCCGGAACACCATTGTGATCCTCACCTCGAACGTCGGTGCCGAGCAGATCAAGCGTCAGACCACCCTGGGCTTTGCGGCGATGCAGCAGGACCATGCGGACAACGACGCGATCAAGGGCAAGATCCAGGAGGTGGCGAAGAAGTTCTTCAAGCCCGAGTTCCTGAACCGCCTCGATGACCTCATCGTCTTCAAGATGCTGGAGAAGGAGCAGCTCAGCCAGATCGTCGACCTCGAGGTCGGCAAGGTGGTCGCGCGCCTCAGGAAACGGAACATCCACATCGCACTCGACAGCACGGCCACGGAATTCCTGATGAAGGAAGGCTACGACCCGCAATATGGCGCGCGTCCGATGCGCCGTGCCGTGGAGAAGCACATCGAGGATCCGCTTTCCGAACACCTGCTGCGCGGCGACGTGCGTGAAGGCGACTCGGTGAAGGTGAGCTACGACGAGGAGCAAAAGCGTCTGAAGTTCGCTGCTGAAACGCCTCCGAAGGAGCCTTCGGAAGTGGCGGCAGACAGCCAGGCCTGACCCCTTGTCCGCCTTGCCTGACGAGGCTTGCGCTTGCGGGCTGCATCGACGGCGGCTAGAAGCCGTCGATGCCCTCGCTTGATCATGAAAACGCCCTGCGCGCCGCCGGCTACCGGATTGTCGTGGGCATTGATGAAGCCGGGCGCGGGCCGCTGGCCGGGCCGGTGAGCGTGGCCGCCGTGATCCTGCCGCCGGACTTTGATCATGACCTGCTCAACGATTCCAAGCAGCTCACGGAAAAGAGGCGTGAACGGCTTTATGAGGAGATCACCATGCGCGAGGACATCCTCTGGCACGCCGAGATGGTGGGAGTTGAGGAGATCGACCGGATCAACATCCTCCAGGCCACCTGGCTGGGCATGCGCCGCTGCGCCCAGGCCTTGAAACCGAGGCCGGACGCCGCCTTGATCGACGGCAGGCCGGTGAGGAACTTTCCCATTCATCAGGTGGCGCTGGTCAAGGGTGACAGCCTCAGCCACAGCATCGCGGCGGCCAGCATCATCGCCAAGGTCAGGCGTGACCGGCTGATGGTGAAGCTGGCGGACAGGTATCCAGGCTACGGCTTTGAAGTTCACAAGGGCTATCCCACCCCCGCTCATCAGGCGGCGCTGAAACGTCTCGGCCCCTGTCCGGAGCATCGGCGCAGCTTTGCTCCCGTGGCGCAGATGGAGCTTGGGCTCTGAGCCTGCGAGATGATGTCATGCCACCTCAAGCCCGGCCATTTCACCGGTGCTGGTGGCAAAGCTTTCGTCCTGAAGCCCCAGGCGGTGAAGGGCGCTCAGATAAAGGTTGGGCAGCGGATGGTTGTCCTTCTGGTCGAAGGCCAGGTGACTTCCATGACGGAAGCCGCCGCCGGCGAAAAGGACGGGCATGTTCTTGTTGTCGTGGCTGCTGGCGTTTCCGAGGTTGGAGGTGAGCAGCACCATGGTTTCATTCAGAAGCTTGTCGGCCTTCAGCCTGCGGACAAAGCCGCCCCACTCCCGGACCATGCCCTCCTCGACGATGGCAAGCTGGGCGAGCTTTTCCTCATCCATGCCGTGGTGGCTGAGGTTGTGGTAGCTTTCGTCCACGCCTTCGATGCCCTGCACGTTGTTGCCGGTGACATGCAGCGTGATGAAACGGGTGCTGTCCGTGGCCAGCGCCATGTGGATGATGTCCAGGAAGATGCGCTCGACGGCGACCTCGTTGTCCCTTGGAATCCGTGCAGGCGGAGCCATCTTCACCCGGGGCTTCGGCCGGTGCGTCCAGGCCTCGTTGGCGGCCAGGCGCTGCTCAAGCTCGCGCACGCTGGTGAGCCAGGCGTCAAGCTTGTCGCGATCGCCCGCGCCCAGCTCGCGCTGCAGGGCCTTCGCCTCGGCCCCGACCACATCCATGACGCTGCGTCCCTGGCGGATCAGCTCGGCCTGGCGCTCCTGCTCAGCCGGGCTGTCATCGACAAACAGCCGGGTGAAGAGGCGCATCGCGCTGTTCTCCGCAGGAATCATCGAGCCGTTTTCCGTGTAGCTCGGGCTCGACTGGGAGTTCGTGTTGAGGACCAGGGAGGGGAAGCGGGTTTCGTGGCCGAGATGCTTCGCCATCAGCTGGTCGAGCGAGATCGTGTTGCGGGTCGTGGAGCCGCGGGCGTTCGGGCAGGCTGAAAAGATGCTGCCCTCGGCCGTGTGGCCGCCGGTGACCCCGGGATGCGAGGAGCCCGAAACCACGGTGAAATCCTCACGGATGTCCTGGATGCCCGCGAGGTAGCGCGAGGGCTTGTAATCCCGGCCCTCGCCCTCGGGCACCAGGTTGGGATTGTGCAGGCCTAGGGCCAGGCTCACGCCGACAAAGCGCCTTGCCTGGCGGGCGTCGGGGGCGGCGGCAAAGGCCGGTACCATCGCCTCCAGCATCGGCAGGGCGAGGGTGACGCCCGCGCCCCGGAGCATGGCGCGGCGGGAGAGGTGTTTCTGAAGGCTGATGAAGCTCATGGGGGGACTGGCACAACGAACCTTGTGACAAGGTCTTTCGCCCGGCTTCACCCGCCTGCTGGAAAGATGCCGCCCGAAGCATTGAAACCTTGTCCTTGCGGCGGCGTTCAAGGCATTCTGACGCCATGAAGCAAAGTTTGTTCTGCCTCCTCCTTCTCCTGCCGCCGTCCGTCCAGGCCCAGATCACCTCGCAAACCGACGAACGGCTGAAGGCGGGGCTGAAAAAGTTTCCCGAGGCGGATGCCGACAAGGACGGCGTCCTGACGCTTCCCGAGGCCATGGCCCACCTGGCGAAGCGCAAAAAGAAAAGCACACCGGATACAGCCGTGGCCGGAGGCCTGCAGCCGGACGTCAGGGACGTGGCCTATGGGGCGCATGAACGCTGCAGGCTGGACCTTTACCTCGCCAAGGAGGCCGCCCGGCCGACTCCGCTGGTGGTGATGATTCACGGCGGCGGATTCCGCAATGGTGACAAGGGCAGGTGGGCCGCCGACAAGACCACCCGGGAGCTGGTTGCCAGGGGCGTCTCCTGCGCGGCGGTGAACTATCCCTTCCTCGACCACATGCCCGTCCAGGACATCCTGAGGCAGTGCGCCAGGGCCGTGCAGTTTCTGCGTCACCGGGCAGGCGAATGGAATCTCGACAAGGCACGCTTTGCCGCGATGGGTGGTTCGGCCGGTGCCGGCACATCGCTCTGGCTGGCGACCCGTGACGATCTCCGCGACCCGGCTGCCGCCGATCCCGTGCTTCGTGAATCCACCCGGCTGAGCTGCGCCGTCTGCAATTCCACTCAGGCCACCTATGACGTGTCACGCTGGGAGTCCTTCCTGGGCAGGCCGGGCCCCGAGGTGCGCACCAGCGAGGCTGAGGCGGCGCTCTTCTATCATCTGCCCTCCATCGAGGCCTTTGCGACCGATGCGGGCAGGGCCATCCTGAAGGAGTGTGACATGCTCTCGTGGATCACCAGGGATGATCCGCCGCTGTATGTCAGCAACCCCCAGGTGGTCGATTCACCCTCCAACCGCGGCGAGTGGCTGCATTGCATCCATCATGCGCGTGAAGTCGGCCGCGAATGCAAGGCCGACGGCGTCGAGTGCATCGTGTTTCAGGACCAGCCTGAGCCGAGGCCCGGCGTGGTGGAGTTTCTCTCGAAGCATCTGCTGGAAGCCGCCCGCTGAAAGAGCGCGTGCAGCCCTGCCGTTTGCGTTTCGCCCCATGAGAAAAGCCCTTCTGATCACCGGTCTCCTGCTCGTTCCGATGCTGGAGCCGGCCTTCACGGCCAGCGCCGAGAAGGAGGCGTTTTTTGAAAAGCGCATCCGCCCGCTGCTGGTGGAGCACTGCATGGAATGTCACGGGCCTGACAAGCAGAAAGGCAGCCTGCGCCTGGATCATCAGGCCGGCTGGAAGGCGGGCGGGGACTCCGGCCCGGCCATCCTTCCCGGCAGTCTGGAGGAAAGCCTGCTCTGGCGTGCGGTGAGCTACGAAGACCGTGACTTGAAGATGCCGCCCAGGAAGCGCCTTTCGGATGCCGAGCTGGCCGATCTGCGGGAATGGATTGCGTCAGGGGCGCATGATCCGCGGCTTGAGGCAGGCGGAGGTGCGGGCAAGGGGTCCCAGCCGAAGGTGGACGGCAGCTTCTGGTCCTTCCAGCCACCCGTCATCAAGCCGCACCCTTCTGTCAAAAACGCCTCCTGGGTGGTGAACCCGGTTGACCGTCACATCCTGGCCCGGCTGGAGGCCGAGGGCATGAAGCCGGCGCCTGATGCCGAACCCACAGTGCTGCGGAGGCGGCTCGCCTTTGACCTCACGGGCATGCCTCCGGCCCCGGATGCCCTGAAGGACGGCGACATCGCCGCCTATGTGGACGGGCTGCTTGCCTCGCCCGCGTTCGCCGAGCGCTGGGCCTCCCACTTCATGGACATGACGCGCTTTGCCGAATCCTCGGGCGGCGGCAGGTCCCTGCCGTTCAAGGACGCCTGGCGCTTCCGCGACTATCTGATCGAGTCCATCCGTGACAACATCCCGCTCGACCGCATGATCACCGAGATGATCGCGGGCGACGTGCTGCCCCATGCCGACGCCGCCCAGCGACGGCGGCAGGTCACGGCCACGGGCTTCCTGGCGCTTGGCCCAACGAATTATGAGGAGCAGGACAAGGGCATGCTGCGCATGGACATCGTGGACGAGCAGCTTGAGACCATCGGCCGGTCCTTCCTGGGCATGACCCTCGGCTGCGCCCGCTGCCACGACCACAAGTTTGACCCCATCCCGACGCGAGACTACTACGCCCTGGCCGGGATCCTGAGGAGCACGAAGACGCTGAAGAACTACACTGACAACGTCGCGCACTGGATTGACACGCCTCTGCCGTTTGACGGGGCCGAGGAGGCCCGGCTGGTGGAGCTGGAGAAGGCGACCGCCGCCGTGGAAAAGGAGGTCGCGCTGCTGAAGGACCAGCTTCGGGACGCGGGCAGCGTGGCGCTGCGGAGGAAGAAGCAGCTGGCCGCCGGCGACCTGCCGGGCGTCGTGGTGGATGATGTGGATGCGCAGAAGGTCGGGGACTGGAAGTCCTCCAGCCGCTACCCTCCGTTCATTGGCGGCGGCTACCTGCATGATGACAATCAGGGCAGGGGGGAGAAGACCCTCACCTTTTCACCGAAGCTGCCCGTGGCGGGGCGTTATGAGGTGCGCGTGGCCTTCAGCGGAGGGCCCGGGCGTGCCGAGCGGGTGCCTGCGACCGTGCTGCATGCCGACGGCGAGGACCTTGTCTATTTCAAGCAGGCGACGGAGGCGCTGGACGGGCTGCAGTTTGCCACGATCGGCACCTGGCGGTTCGAGTCTGGCGGACAGAACTTTGTCATGATTTCCAACGCCGGGGCGGAGGGTTATGTGACCGTGGACGCCGTGCAGTTCCTGCCTGCCGAGGCAGGCATGCCCGACATGCCGGCGCAGAAGGTCAGCGAGGAGGAGAGGGGCCTGCGCAGCCGCCTGGCCGAGCTGGAAAAGAAGCTGAAGGAGATCCGCGGGGCGGGTGGGCCGTCACGCCCCGAAGTCATGAGCGTCGCGGAGGACGAGAAGCCCGAGGACGCCCGCATTCACATCCGCGGCAGCATCAGGAACCTGGGTGCCGTGGTTCCGCGCGGATTCATCCAGGTGGCTTCGCGGGGGAGGATGCCGGAGATTTCAAGCGGGCAGAGCGGCCGGCTGCAGCTCGCGCAGTGGATCACCTCGCGCGACAATCCGCTGACGGCGCGCGTGCTTGTGAACCGCGTCTGGCACTGGCTTTTCGGAGCCGGGCTGGTGCGCACCACGGACAACTTTGGAAGCACGGGCGAGATGCCTTCGCATCCTGAGCTGCTTGATGAACTTGCGGTCAGGTTCATGGAGGACGGCTGGAACCTCAAGCGTCTGGTCAGGGAGCTGGTGCTGAGCCGCGCCTACCGCCAGGACAGCCAGGGAGCCGGCAGGCATGACAAGGACCCCGACAACCGGCTGCTGTCACGCATGAACCGCAAGAGGCTGGACGCCGAATGCATCCGTGATGCCATGCTTGCCGCCGCAGGCACGATGGACGCCAGCTTCGGCGGGCCGAACGTTGGCGGCGCCACGAAGGTGGACTCGAACGACCAGAAGGTGCAGAACCTTGAATACGCCTTCACCTTTGATGACACGAGGCGCAGCGTCTACACGGCGGCCTTCCGCAACGTGCGGCATCCGCTTTTTGAAGTCTTCGACTTCGCGGACATCAACCAGCCGATCAGCCAGCGCACCACCAGCACCGTTGCCACCCAGGCCCTGTTCCTGATGAATCATCCGAAGGTGATCGAGCAGGCGCGGGCGGCCGCCGGCCGTGTGCTGCGGGAGACTGGCGCCATGTCTGAGCGCATCCAGAACGCCTACCAGCATTCGCTGGGCCGGAAACCAAGCGCGCAGGAGGCAGGCATTGCCGCCGACTACCTGGAGGCCACGATTTCCGGAAATGCCGATGCTTCGGAGATTCGCGATGCCTGGGCCAGGTTCATCCAGACCCTGTGGGCGACGCCGGAATTCCGGTTCGTACGCTGAACGCCGGTGCTGTGATCAGCGCTGAACCTTGGCGTCTCCACCTTCGGCAAGCTTCTGCACCTCAGGAAGCGTGGCCATGCTGGTGTCGCCGGGCGTGGTCATCGCGAGGGCGCCGTGGGCGGCCCCGAGGTCGACTGCCCTCTGGGGATTCCTTTCCACCAGAAGTCCATGGACGAGGCCGGCCACAAAGCTGTCGCCAGCGCCGATCCGGTCGAGGATGTCAAAGCGTGGGTAATTGCGGCTGCGGTAGAAGCGGCCTTCGTGCCAGCAGAGCGCGCCCCAGTCGTTGACCGAGGCGGTGTGGACCCGCCTGAGAGTTGCGGCCACGGTTTTCAGATTGGGGAATTCGGCCACCAGTTTTTCAATCATCGGGCGCAGCCTGGCATCTTCAGCAGAGAAGATGTCGTCCGGATTTTCAGCGACGGCGCTGGCGGCCGGCGGGTCGTCGCAAAGCACGCCGATCATGACGTCCACATAAGGGGCAAGGCGGCGGTTGAGCGCCTGGGCGGCGGGGAATCCACCACGTTCCTGCCAGAGGGAGGGGCGGTAGTTCAGGTCGTAGCTTACCGTCACGCCATGACGCTTGGCGGCTTCACAGGCCTGAACCGTCAGTTCGGCAGTGGATTCGGAAAGGCCGGCAAAGATGCCGCCTGTGTGAAGCCAGCGGCACCCGAGCGTGCCGAAAAGATGGTCGAAGTCAAAATCACCCGGCTTGAGCTGGGAGGCTGCGCTCCAGCCTCGGTCCACGCTGCCCTTGGCTCCGCGGACACCGAAGCCGCGTTCGGTGAAGTTGATCGGGTTGCGGACCCTTTTGCCCATGCCGTCGTAGGGCACCCAGCGGATCAGGGAGGCGTCGACTCCGCCCTGCAGGATTAGGTCCTCCACCAGGCGGCCGATTTCATTGTCGGCAAAGGCGGTGAGGATGCCTGAACGCAGGCCGAAGCAGCGGCGGGCGCCCCGGGCCACGTTGTATTCGCCGCCGCCCTCCCAGGCGGTGAACTGGCGGGAGGTTCTCACGCGTCCTTCGCCGGGATCGAGGCGCAGCAGGACTTCACCGAGGGAAAGCAGGTCGTAATGAGGCTGGGCAGGCATGATGGGCCGGGAGGTATGGAGAATGCCGGCCCGGATGCAAGGCGTGGTTTGACGCCTGGCGGCTCAGGAGCCGACGCGCCGGTCCTTTTTCATGGGCACGATCACGCCTGCCTTGCCCTCGGGCCAGTCGGCGCCCTGCTTGATCCAGTCATAGATGAGGTTGACCTCGCGGTCGGTGACCCGGTGTCCAGCCGGCGGCATGGCCTTGGGGTTCTTGGGTGGCATCTTCAGCACCAGGTAGAGGGCGCTGCTGTCAGGCCTGCCAGGCACGATCACGGGCCCGTTCACCCTCTTCTTGAAGGCCATCGCCCTGTTCTCAAGGCTCAGCTGGCCGAACATCGACCCCGAGTGGTGGCAGTTGATGCAGCGGCTGGTGAGGAGCGGTTTGACATGGGGGACGAAATCGACGCGGGGCTCGGCCGCCCTGGCAGGTTCAGTGGACGTAAGGGCAAGCGTCGTCAGGAGGAGGAGCAGGGCTGTTTTCATGAGAAGCTGGATTTCACTCCAAGCATCCCTGAGTTGTCCAGCGAAAGCCTGCCGAAGATTGCTTTTGCCTGTGTTGATCTTGAGTCGCCATTCTTGGTCAGGTGCTTGTTTTGAGCCGCTTCAGGCGTTTCCTCCTCCTCATCATCATGAACCGTCGACACCTTCTCGCCACGCTGCCAGCCGCCCTTGCCTCCATGCCCGCCCTTGCCTCCGGGAAAAAGTGGCGGGTGGGTGTGATCGGACACACCGGACGCGGCAATTACGGTCACGGACTGGACACCATGTGGCTGCGGATTCCGGAGGCTGAGATCGCCGCCGTGGCGGATGCCGACGCCGGCGGCCTTGAGGCGGCCCGTAAGAAGCTCGGTGCCGGGGCCGGTTATGATGACTACCGCCGGATGCTGGAGGAGGCCAGGCCGGAGATCGTGGCCATCGGCCCGCGTCACATCGACCAGCACCATGAGATGACGCTGGCCTGCGTGAACGCGGGGGTGAGGGGCATCTACATGGAGAAGCCGTTCTGCCGCACGCTCCAGGAGGCGGACGAGATGGTGGCCGCCTGTGACAGGGCGGGCGTGAAGCTAGCCCTGGCGCATCGCAACCGTCAGCATCCGGTGATGCAGGTGGTGGCAAAATTGGTCCGGGAAGGCCTGGTTGGACGCGTGCTGGAGATGCGCGGACGTGGCAAGGAGGACGCCCGGGGCGGTGCGCTGGACCTCTGGGTTCTGGGATCCCACGTGCTCAACATGGCCGCCTATTTCGGCGGCGATCCTGTGGCCTGCGACGCTGTGGTGAAGCAGGACGGCAGGCTGGTGGCCAGGGCGGATGTGAAGGAGGGGGACGAGGGCATCGGCCCCCTGGCCGGCAACGAGGTGCATGCCCGTTTTGAATTCGCCGACGGGCTCATGTTCTACTTTGATTCGATCAAGGATGCCGGTGTGCGCGAGGCGGGCTTCGGACTTCAGATCATCGGCACCAAGGGTGTCATTGACTTTCGGGCGGACAAGGAGCCTCTGGTGCACCTGCTGCCAGGCAGTCCGTTCCAGCCCGCTGCACAGCCGCGCCAATGGGTTCCCATCAGCAGCGGTGGAGTCGGCAAACCCGAGCCCGTCGCCGACCTGGCCCGGCTTCTGTCGAGCCACGAACTCGCCGGCCGAGACCTCATGGCGTCCATCGAGCAGAACCGCCCACCGCTCTGCGATGCGGTGCAGGGACGTCAGACGGTGGAGATGATCAGCGCGGTTTTTGAGTCGCACCGTCTTGGCGGACAGCGGGTGGAGTTTCCTCTCAAGACGCGGGTGAATCCGCTGACACTGCTTTGAGGCAGGCGTCAGCGCAGCCTCAGCGTCTGGCCGCCGGGAATGAGGGCCTTGGCGTGCTCGATCAGGGCGAGGGTCTGCTTGTCATCGGGCTGGATGGCGGCGGACTGCCTCAGGTGGTCGAGGGCCAGGTGGGCAAGCCCTTTCCGGTAATAGACCAGCCCGGCGGCCTTGAGCACCTGGGCATCCTTGGGATTGACGGCCAGCATGTTCTTGAAGATTTCCAGCGCCTCATCGTGGCGTCCGACGCCGGTGAGGCCGAGCCCCAGGGTGTAGGCCACGGGCAGCTTGCGGGCGTTGTTCTGATCGAGGTCAATGAGCTTCAGGGTGACTTCCAGGGACTCCTGGGGCCTGTTGAGGCGCAGCAGGGAGTTGGACAGGTTGAAGATGCCGTTTTGAAAGTTTGGCTCGATTTTCAGGGCGGTGCGAAAGCATTCGACCGCCTTCTCCTCCTTGCCTGCGGAGGAGTAGGCCACGCCCAGGTTCCCCCAGGTTCGGAACTTGCCCGGGCTCTTGGCCGCCGTGTCCTTCCAGAGGCTTTCATCCGTGCTCCAGACCAGGTTGCGCTGGCAGGTCCTCCAGGAAAGCAGGCCGAGGACCAGGGCGACTGCGGCGGGTGCGACGGCCCTTGTCCAGGGGCGGAGCGCGGGCAGGTGGCAGCGGGCGAGGTCCAGCAGGCAGGCAAAGATGACGAAGATGCCGATGGAGGGCAGGTAGCTGCGATGCTCCGCCACCATGTCGGGCAGGGGCACGAGGCCCGAGGAGATCGAGATGGTGGCAAAATACCAGACGACGCAGACGAAGACCAGGGCGGGCCTTGCTTCATCACGGTGGCGGCGCATCCACCAGCCGGTGGAGGCTAGGAGAGCCAGGATGCCTGCCTGCGCGGCCATGACTGGCGCCTGGAGCAGCGACTGGTAGCGCGGCCATTCCGGGTCGAGGTTGAGTCCGAACGGCCAGAACATCAGGCGGATGTAATGCATCACCACGGTGAGCTGGGTGGCGATGTAATGCAGGTGGTCGAGCGGGGCGTCCCGGGAGTTGACGATGTTGAACGACTCACGCAGGTCGAACTGGCCGTTGTTCATGATGCTGGATGTCAGCAGCACCAGCATGGGGATGATCGGTGAAAGCGCGAGAAGGAAGACAGACCTGCGCAGGGCCTTGAAGAAGGCGGTGCCGAGCAGCAGCCAGTCAAGAAGCACGGCCATGAAGGGGGCGGCAAAGCTGCATTCCTTGGTCTGCATGGCCAGCAGCATCGAGATCACGGCCGCAGCCTCCAGGAGGAAGGCGGCCCAGCCGCGCCGGCCGGGCTTCAGGGAGGAAAAGTGCAGCCAGAGGGAAAGCAGGACAAACAGGGTGGCCAGGGAGGTGAAGCGCTGGATGATGTAGGTCACCGACTCGATGGCGAGCGGATGCACGGCGAAGATGAGGGCCGCGACCGCCGGGATGAAGAGGCGGGATCCTTCGCCGATCCTCAGCGATGAGCCGCGCAGCAGCGTGCCGAACAGGGCGCAGACCAGGGCGCTGTTGAAGCCGTGGATCACGATGTTCACGGCGCGGAACCAGCGCGGCGTGAATCCGTCGAGCGCCTCGTTGATGGCGAAGGTCGCATAGGCGACGGGACGGAGGACGAAGTTGACCGCATAATCCGGGTCGACCCCGATGCTGGCGGGGCGGAGCACGAACTCCTTGAACTGCAGCAGGTAGGAGAACTTGCCTGGATCCCTGAAGACAGGGTTGTCGACCAGGTAGGTGTAGTCGTCGAAGACCATCGGGAAGTCGAGCGTCCACGCATAGAGCGCAAGGCTGGCAAGGAGGGCGGAGGCGGCGGACAGGCCGGGGACCCACTTCCAGGGCCGGCTGCGGGCGGGTGCCGGCGCTTCGACGGGGACCTCGCTGACGGCGGCGGCCGGGGCGGCGTCGGCGCAGGAAGGGCGGTCATGGGCTGCGTCAGCGGGCTGAGCGTGACGCCGGGCGGGCTTGCGGCGGTGCTTGGACATGGCGTTTCGGTGTTTTTGGTTATTCCTATCCTGCCATCCTCCCGGACTTTTGTGAAATGACAGGCCTCGTCACGGGCACCGCCACAACACGGGGCCTCACGAGCCGTGGTCGCGCACCCACTGGCCGGCGCGCAGGTAAAGCTCGGCGGCGCTGCGCAGGTTGAGCTTTTCCTTGATCCGGGCGCGGTAGGTTTCGACCGTGGATTCGCCAAGGCCGAGCGAATGCGCGATCTCGCGGGTGCTCTTGCCGCGTCCGAGCATCTGGAAGACCTCCAGCTCGCGGTCGGCCAGGGTTTCCATGCCCGCGATCTCGGTGGCGGCGCGCTTCTTCGAGAAGCGTTCCAGGAGCTTCGTGGTCATCTTCCGGCTGGCATAGACCTCGCCGTTCATCACGCCGCGAACGGCCCTGACCACCTCGGCGGAGGCCTCGTTCTTGGTGATGTAGCCCTTGGCGCCGGCCCTGAGGGCACGCTCGGCGTACAGCTCCTCGTCATGCATGGAGAGCACCAGCACGTTGACGCTGAGGCCCATGGCCTTGATGTCCTTGATGAGTTCAAGCCCGCTGGATCCGCGCAGGGTGATGTCCACGATGGCGATGTCAGGGTTCGTCTCGTGGATCAGCCGCATGGCGTCGCGGATGTTGTCCGCCTCGCCGCAGACCGACATGCCAAGCTCGCGGTTGATGAGCAGTCCGAGATGTTCCCGGAACATGGGATGATCCTCGACCAGAAGCACCTTGCAGTGGCCGGCCGGTTTTTTTTCAGTGTTGTTCATGGTGTTCGTCGGTGTTTCTGGCGAGGGGAAGACGGCAGCAGACCGAAGTGCCCCCGCCGGGCCTGTTCTGGATGCTCATGTCGGCTCCGAGCATCTGGGCGCGGTAGCGCATGGTGCGCAGTCCCATGCCTGCCGGGGAGGCGTTGGAGGGCATGCCGGAGCCGTTGTCCTCGATCCGCATCTCCAGCACGGTTTCACCCAGGTGAAGGCCGATGATGATCTCGCGGGCCGCCCCGTGCCTGACGGCGTTTGCCACCGCCTCCTGGGCGATGCGGTAGAGGTGCATGGCGGCTTCGGGATCCTCCAGATGCACTTCGGCGGTCTCCTCCATCCGGATGCGCACGCCGGTCAGGCGGCTGGTGCTTCGGGCGAGGTCGGAGAGGGCGGCTGAAAGTCCGTTGCGGTCCACATGCACGGGAAAGATGCCGTGGGCGAGGTTGCGGGCCTCCAGCACGGCCTGCTGGATGGACTCCTCGATCATGATGGCGTCGTGCGCCTCGGGAATGGAGCGGGCCTGCAGCTCCTCCGCCAGCACCCTGGCGGCGCAGCCGATGGCCGCGAGATGCTGGCAGAGGCCGTCGTGCAGGTCGCGCCCGATGCGCTGCTGCTCATGTTCGCTGACGCTGACGATGTCGGCCTCCAGCTGGCGGCGTTCCTCGAGCATCTGAATCCTCGCCGCATCCGCATCCTGCTTCTTGCGGGCGGCCATGATGGCAAAGACCACCACGCCGAAGTAGAACTCGCGGTTGAACAGCGCCCAGGTGTAGCCAAGCTGGGTTTCATAGGGGTGGGTGTCACGGTTGGCGAACCACCAGACGGCCCCGGCCAGGCCGGTGACGATGAGGCCGGCGGCGATCCCGTCCCACCAGACGGCGATCACGATGGGGACGGCGTAGAAGATGAAGAGGCTCACCTCCCAGCCGGTGACATCATCCATCCACCCCATGATGAGCGTGATGAACAGGGGCGGCAGGATGGAAAGCCAGCGGGGCTGCCTGCGCATGAATGTTGTCAGTTCGGACCAGGTGTGCCAGACGGAGCGTTCGGCGCCTGGGGGGCTTGGGGCGGGGGGAGTCATGCTTGGGAGGTCTGAAGTTCTTCCGTGGACGCCAGGGTCAGAAAGCGCCGGTAGTCATGAATGTAATCCCTGGCTTCATACGGATGGGAGGCAAGCACGAGCAACGCTGAATCCGCAGTCCGGTGATGCACCCGCGTCCAGGTCAGCGGAGGAATCAGCAGCCCGAGCGTCGGGCGGTCGAGGTGAAACACGTCCTGATGCAGGCCGTCGTCCAGGCTGACATCACAGCAGCCGCTGACGCAGACGACGAACTGGGAGCAGCAGAGATGCGCATGATCCCCCCGCACCTGGCTGGCCGGAATGGCGTAGGTGATGAAGTAACGGCAGGGGATGAAGGGCAGGTCGTCGCTGAACTCCGCCATGGTCAGGTTGCCGCGGACCGGATCCGCCACATGACGCATTTCAAACCTGCGCACCCCCCTGACGAGGCTCTGGCCGGCGACGGGCTGGAGATCCCGGATCATGCCGCAGCCCCTCCTTGCACGGGATGATGTTCAACGCTTCTCACAAACGACTGCGGCTTGCCCGAGATGGTGAGGAAGGCGCGGCCGACATATTCGCCGATGATGCCGAGCATGAGGAGCTGGGCGCCGCTGAAGACCGTCAGCGCCCCCATCAGGGACGCCCACCCGGCCTGCTGCCTGCCCAGCAGCGCCATTTCCAGCACGACCTCGGCCATGATCGCCAGCCCCAGCAGGCAGAGCAGCACGCCAAGCACGCTGGCGATGCGCAGGGGCATGACGCTGAAGTCACAGAGCACGGTCAGGGCCAGCCGGACGAGCTTGCGCGGAGTATAACCACTTTTGCCGGAAGCCCTTCCGGCGTGGGCGACCTTGAGCCGGGTGATCCGGTTGGTGGCGCCCAGGATCATCCCGTCGATGTAAGGATAGGGTCCCCGGTAGCCGGTGATGCGCTCCAGCAGCTCACGCCGCATGGCGCGGAAGCTCGACAGGTAGAGGTCCTGCGGCTTGTTCAGCAGGTACGAGGCGCAGGCGTTGACAACACGGCTGCCCAGGTTGCGGAACCAGTGATGCTTCTTCTCCTCATAGTACGAGTAGGCCACGTCGGCACCGCTGGACATGAGGTGTTCCGCCAGCCGAAGGGCCTCGGCGGGAGGGTTCTGCAGGTCGTCGTCGAGGCAGACGACGTGCTTTCCGGAGCTTCGCCGGCAGCCTTCCAGGACGGCGGCGTGTTCGCCATAGTTCCTGGCCAGCCGCACGCAGGTGATGGGGGCGGGAAAGTCCGATGGCAGATGGTTCAGGCGGACGGATGTGTCATCCGTGCTGCCGTCGTCGACCAGCACCAGCTCCCACGCATGGGCGCAGTTCAGCGCACGGAACGCATCAAGCAGGAGTGAAAGCGTCGGACCGGTGTTGTAGAGGGCGACAACGAAGGACAGTTCAATGGTGGCTGGCGCGTGATGGTTCACAGGCGTCCTCCTTTCCCTGGCGTCCCGGCTTTTCTGGCGACGGCAAAGACGGAGGAGCCGAAGGGAATGTGCAGGCTGCGGCAGGCCTGCACGTCCATCACGCCAATGCCGTAGAGCAGGTTTGCCAGCCAGGCGGGCTGCAAGGTGAGGTCTGACTTCAATTCCTGCTGCGGATGCCGCTGGTTCCGGCTGACCTGACGCCAGAGCAGCATCGGCAGGAAGGGCCAGGCGTTCCAGTAATGCGAGCACACCCCTTCAAATCCGTGATGTGCGAGCTTCGCCCCGATCTCGCCGGCCTGGTAGCGCCGCGCGCCCTGGACGGCGTCGTCGTGTGATCCCCGCAGGCAGTTGAAGGCAGGCAGGTTGACCACCAGCCAGCCTCCGTTCTTCAGGACACGGTTCATTTCCGCCAGGGCCCTGGATTCCTCGACGGCTTGATGGTAAAGGACGTCCAGGCTCAGGACCATGTCGAAGAACCCGGCCTCGAAGGGCATGTCGTGCAGCGAGCCCTCGACCGCGGGAACTCCCCGTTCATGGCAATGCCTGACGGCGGCCTGCGAATGGTCCAGGCCGCTGAGAGCCAGGCCCGAGGCGTGCTTTTGCAGATGCCTGAGCATGCCTCCCGTGCCGCAGCCGGCGTCCAGCAGGCGGCCGCATCCCCTCAGCTTTTCTTCGACCACCCGCATGACCTGTCCACGCAGAAGGCGGTACCACCAGTGGTGGTCCTCGACGCTTCTGAGCAGGTCATATTCAGCGGCATTCATGACAGGGTGAATTCAATGACATCGCAGACGCCATGAACCGCCTCATCGGAAAGATGAGGGTGCAGGGGCAGGGAAAGGACTTCGCGCACGGCTTCTTCCGAACATGGGAAATGCCTGTCCTGGGCAAAGGCAGGCTGGCGGTGAAGGGGCACGGGATAATGAACCGCCACCGGCACTCCGGCGGCCTTCAGCGGCGTCAGCAGCCGGTCCCGGTTGGTGCAGCGCACCACATATTGATGGTAGACATGCTCACAACCGGGCCTCACCACCGGGGTGGCGATGCCGAGGAGGCCGCCCAGTCTGGCATCGTAAACCGCCGCCAGCTGCCTGCGCCGAAGGGTCGCTGCATCCAGCCTGGCGAGCTTGACCCTGAGCATGGCGGCCTGCAGCTCATCCAGGCGGCTGTTGATCCCATCCTCCCCACTGATGTGCCGTTCCTTCCAGCCATACTGCCGGAGTCTGGAAAAGCGCTCGGCGAGCCCGGCGTCATCCGTGGCCACCGCACCGGCATCACCCAGCGCGGCCAGGTTCTTGGTGGGGTAAAAGCTGAACACCGAGGCCCGGCCCAGCGTGCCGGTCATCCTGCCCTGCCAGAGGGCGGCATGGGATTGGGAGGCATCTTCGAGCAGCATGGCCCCATGGTTTCGGGCCAGTTCCAGCAAGGCTCCCAGTTCGGCCGGATGACCATAGAGATGAACGGCCAGCACGGCCCTGACCCGGCCTGGCCGTTGCTGTTTCAGCACCTCGGCGACGGACTCGGGACAAAGCGTGAAGGTGTTTTGATCGATGTCGGCGAAAACAGGCTCGGCACCGGCCCGACGAACCCCGGCGGCCACGGCCGACGGGGCATGCGCAGGCAGCAGGACGGCGCTGCCTGCCCGTATGTCCAGGGCGCGCAGCATGAGCTCGATGCCGTCCGTGCCGTTGGCGGTGCCGGTCACATGCCCGATGCCGAGGTAGCGGGCGAACTCTTGTTCGAAGGCCTTCGTCTCATTTCCAAGGATGTAATGACCGCTTTCCAGCACCCGTTGGGCCGCCTCAAAAAGCTCGCCGCCACAGCTCCGCTGATCCGCGAGGGGATAGGGCGGAAACAGGTGGTGCAGGCTGCGGCTCATGGGGCATTCTGAACGCCTCATTTCATGTGGCAAATGACGCCACATGTGGCGGTTTCCACTACCCGGTAAAAACAGAGGTACACTGGCTGATTGAACGGGTTTTCTGGCTGGGCTTCAGGACAACCCGTCGTTCTCAGCCCTGAGCCTGGCGTTCTTGCCAGTCTGGAAATTCCGCTGGATTTCCCCCTGCCTCCGTTCACACTCGCTGCCCCCGTTTATTCGAAATAACTCCGCCCCAACCAGCAACACCTCCATGTCTGACAAAGCCTGCTCCTCCCACTGCTGCCCGCGCTTCGACCTTGCCGCCGCCAACCTTGTCACCCGTCTCTGGGTCGGCCTGCGTCTTTTCATGGCTGGTCTGGACAAGTTCCGTGCGGGTGATGGTGCCGCCGCCACCTTCAACATGGCCAATTACGACACCAAGACCGGCCTCATCGCCAAGCTGATGTCCGAAAACAGCTTCCTTCCCTCGGTGCTGCCCGCCTCCGCCATCGACGCCTACGCCCACAGCATCGGCTTCGTGCTTCTCATCGTCGGCATCTGGGTCGCCGTGGGCCTTTTCAGCGAACTCTCCCTTCTGGCCGCCGGCCTGACCTTCCTCTCACTCGGTTTCGGCCTCGCCGCCCTGCCTGACGACACCGAGCTCGGCGTCAACATCGGCATCGGCGTCATGATCGTCTTCCTGGCCCTCAGCACCGTGAAGCATGGCTACCTCTCCCTCGACGGCCTGCTTCGCCGCAAAAAGTGCGGTGCCTCCGCTGAAAAAAGCGCTGAAGCCTGAAGTTAGACAGATCGTACAGCTCCCTTGAAGCTATGAGCCAAGACCTTCCTTCCTCAAAGCCCGTCAGCGGGCTCGCCAAGTTCATGGACCGCCGTGGATTCCTGCGCAGCAGCGCGGTGGCAGGCGGCAGCCTCTACCTTGCCACAGCCAAGGCCGCCGTCGCCCAGGGCGAGGCCGCCGGTCGCACCATCAAGTGCGCCCTCGTCGGCTGCGGCGCCCAGGGTGACCGGCTCCGTGTCGCCGCCTCCAAGATCCCCAGCGGCATCCAGTGGGTGGCCGTCTGTGACATCTGGAAGTACAACCGCACTCCGGTGGCACGCCGCATGGCCTTCGAAAACAAGCACCAGGTCAACGGCCCGGTCGCTGAATACGAAACCATCGAGGAGATGCTCGAGAAACAGCCTGACATCGAGGCCGTCTTCATCGCCACCCCCGACCATCTGCACGCTCCGTTCTCCCGCCTCTGCCTGGAAAAGGGCAAGGCCGTGTATTGCGAGAAGATGATGTCCAACACCATCGACGGTGCCAAGGACATGGTCCGCGCCTGGAAACAGACTGGCGGCATCTTCCAGATCGGTCACCAGCGCCACTCCAACCCCCGTTACATCCACCTTCGCGAGAAGATCATCAAGAAGGGCCTGCTCGGCCGGGTGACGCACTGCTACGGCCAGTGGAACCGCGGTGTCGCCGCCTCCCAGCCCCTCGGCGTGCCGAAGAACCAGGAAATCCCCTCTGAAATGCTCGCGAAGTACGGCTTCGACAGCATGGAGCAGTTCCGCAACTGGCGCTGGTTCGCCAAGTACGGCGGCGGTCCGATCTCCGACCTCGGCGCTCACCAGATCGACATGTTCAACTGGATGTATGAAACCACCCCGGTGTCCCTCTTCGCCACCGGCGGCGTTGATTACTATGACGGCACGGCCGGCCCCGACGGCGCGCCCAAGGCCAAGTTTGAACTGCCTGACAACGTGATGTGCCTCTATGAGTACAAGACCAAGGACGGCGTGATGCGTGCCTATTACCAGGTGCTCACCACCACCGGCTCCCAGGGCTACTACGAGAAGCACATGGGCGTGTCCGGCTCCGCCATCATTTCGGAAAGCCCGACCTACAATCAGGTCTATGCCGAGCCCTCCAACGACTGGAGCCAGTATGCCGCCGGAGACAACCCGGTCCTGGTGAAGGCCCCGGATGCCGTGAAGAACAAGTTCTGGGAGCACACCCGCTCCTGGGCCAAGCCGCCGCCCAAGTCCTACAACGTGTCCGGCACCGCCAAGGCCGTGGCCGACGCGCGTGAATCCAAGGCGCTCGACCCCTGGGAAATTCCGGTCATCCTCGATGTCTATCCCCACACCCCGCATGTGGCGAACTTCATCGAGGCAGTTCAGAAAAAGAGCCATGACCACCTCACCTGCAACGTCGTCGAGGCCTTCAAGTCCTGCGTCACGGTGCTCACCGCCTACGAGTGCCTGAAGACCGGCCAGAAGCACATCTTCACCCCGGCTGACTTCGAGGTCTGACCCCCTTCTATCACGGATTCAAAGCGCAGACTGAGAACCTGAAAAACCTGCCCCGGCATTTTTCAGTTCTCAGTTTGCAGTTTTCTGCCCGCTTTCCATCATCCGCCCCTCGCTTGATCTCCCCCATGAAATACACCACACCCGCCCTCCTCCTCTCGCTGGCCCTCGTGTCCTGCGGAGAAAAGAAAGACGCCGCCGCCCCTGCGGCCGACGCCGCCAAGGCTCCCGCCGCTGCCGCTGCACCGGCCGCTGCGCCTGCTGGCGACCAGGAAGAAGTCAAAATCGACTTCCCGAAGCCCATGTTCATCGGCACGCCCGTCCCCGCCCAGCTGCCCAACCTGGAAAAGCCTGATCCCAGCAAGATCATCAAGACCTTCATGGCTCCCAAGGGCACCGTGAACCTGGCCAAGGGCAAGACCGTGACCTCCAGCGACCCCGCCCCGATCATCGGCGACCTTCCCCTCGTCACCGACGGCGACGCTGACGGTTCCGACGGCTGCTTCGTCGAACTCGCCCCCGGGCCTCAGTGGGTGCAGATCGACCTTGGCGCCGCCACCACCCTCAGCAAGGTCGCCATGTGGCACTATCACAAGCAGGCCCAGGCTTATGTCGACGTCGTCGTCCAGCTTTCCGACGATCCTGAGTTCAAGAACGGTGTCACCACCATCTGGAACTCCGACCACGACGACACCCTCAAGCTCGGCGCCGGTTCCGACCCCGCCTACATTGAGACCAACCACGGCCGCGTGATCGACGCCAAGGGCACCAAGGCCCGCTACGTCCGCCTGACCAGCAATGGCAACACCTCCAACGAGATGAACCATTACTGCGAAGTGCAGGTGTTCGGCGTTCCCGGCAAGTAACCCGCCGGTCAGCGTCTGCGTTGTTTCTGCCGCCGCGAAGTTTTCTTCGCGGCGGTTTTTTGTGTCCTGGGGCTGACCTTGGCCTTGGAGGTCGCAAGCCTGTCGCGGATCTGCTTCAGCACATAGAGGCAGGCCATGAGGGCTGAGATCATCTGGACGATGACCGTTGAGAGCGCGATGCCCGCGGTGCCCAGCGGACGCATTAGCACCCAGTTCAGCAGGGCGTTGCCCACCAGGCCGACCGTGGAAAGCAGCATGATGAAACGGGTCGCCTGCATGGCCACCACCACGCGCGAAGCCAGGCTGCCGATGATGTAAAAGGGAATCTGCAGGGCGGCAAAACGCAGTACGGCAGCCACACGCGCCGTGTCCTCCGGGGTGAAGGAGCCGCGCTCGAAGAGCAGCCAGATCACCCAGGGAGCCAGCGCACAGAGCAGCAGCGCTGCCGGCAACGCAACGCTTAGGATCATCACCGCACTGGTGAAAAGCTGCTGCCGAACGCCCAGCCAGTCACGTCGCGCCACCTTGTCGGCGAAGTAAGGAAACAGCACATCGCAGCTCGGCCCCGCCGTGACCGCCAGGATGATGCCGCAGACCTTGTCCGTGTAGCTGAGCACCGTCACGCTCCCGGCTTCCAGCCAGGATGCCATCGTCTGATCCACCACCACCGCGCTGCTGAAGATGCCGCCGGCAAACAGGAAGGGCAGGGAATTCTGCACCACTTTCTTCAGCTCTGGCTCAGCCCGGCTCAGGCACCCCACCACGAAGCCTGCCGACAGGGCTTCCTTTCTCCACAGGACCAGGATCAGGACCAGCAGATGCAGCAGGGCGCCCGCGACCGTGCCGGAGACGAGAAGCTGCACATCGGGCTGGGTCCGGCCCGCCACCAGCCAGCCCAGGATCGCCAGAGGCACCAGCATCGGGGCCGCCGTGGCCGCCAGGAACTGTTTGTCGGCCCGCAGCCAGGTGCCCAGCTGGTAGCTCAGGCCGAACGACAGCATGAAGGGCAGCAGGTCGCGCAGCAGCCTGCTCGACAGCTCCTGCTTTTCCGGTGAGAAACCGCGTGTGGTCCAGGCCACGATGGAGGGGGCCAGCAGGTAGATGACCAGGCCCACCGCCAGCAGGCTGAGTCCATGCACCAGGCTGCTTTGCACCGCCAGACGCCTTGCCCGCAGGGCATCCTTCTGATGGGTGACCTCGGCAAACTGCGGCAGGAAGGCCTCCGGCAGCCCGCCACCGATCAGCGCTGCGACAAAGGTCAGCAGCCCGAAGGAGAACATGAAGGCGTCCAGCTCATCGCTGATGCCGAACTGCCTTGCCACCGCCGCGTCCTTGAGGAAGGAAACCGCCTTGGAAGCCACGGTCAGCACCGCCACCAGGACAAACCCCGACACCATGCGCGACCCCAGCGCCTTTTGGAGCAACGGCCGCAGCCGGGTGGTCAGTTGGGAGAAGACGGGATGCAAAACATCGGAAACATAGGAGCCGCAGCCTGACGCGGCAAGGGTTAGCATGAGGGCAGGGCCGCAGGCTCAAGACTTTCCTCATGATCAGGAGAGAACGAGGAAGCCGCCGGATCGACAACCCGGAAGTGCTTCGCCTCACCGGCCTGGACCGAAGCACGCTAATGACCTGCGCCTGCCTTGCCTGGCGTGCCCCATCCTTGTTGCGCAATGAGCAGCCCCGCGGGGAAAGGTCACAAAGCTCACGGAAAGCGAGCAGAAGAGCACCCTGATCAGCCCCTTTCATTGTTCGGCTTCCACGTCTGGCTCCGCCAAGCCTCCCGTTGAAGGCGATTTGCTGGCGAAGCCAATGTTTTGGAAAAGTGTCGACAGTATTGTCCGTAATTGTAAAGTGTCGACACTTTAACATTGCTGATCCATGGCCCGATGCCCTTCTGAACCCCGGCGTAATCTCGCTCATGAGATCGCCTCCAAAATGCGTCGCGGCATCATTTCAGGCACGTTCAAGCCGGGTGAGGCGCTTGCGGAGCCGGCGCTGGCCGGGCGCTTCGGGGTTAGCCGAGCGCCTGTGCGTGAGGCGATGATCGAGTTGGAAAGAGCCGGGCTGGTTCAATTTGAGATCACCGGCAGAACTCGCGTCAGGATGCTGGAGGAAAAAGACGTTGTTGAAATCGTCGAGGCGCGAATCGCGCTGGAGTCGATGGGGGCGCGGCTGGCGGCCGTCCGTTGGACCGATGAAGACACGCGATGGATCGAAAGAAGCATCACCGCCCAGCAGAAGGCGGCTTCGGGTGTGAAGTTCAGCGCCTTGGACATCGCCATGCATGAATACATCATGAATCGCGGTGGCAATGATCGCCTGTTCACCCTATGGCAGTTCGTCCGCTGGCAGTTTGAGATGGCGCTGACACACATTCACAGCCTTCAGGAAACACAGGCCCCAGACCTCCGTTGCTTCAGCGTGACAGGGCACAGAAAGGTGCTGAAGGCCCTGGTTGAGCGCCAGCCTGAGATGGCCGCCAAAGTGATGTCCAGGCACATCAAAGACTCCATTGAATGGTATCCTGGCAAACGTCGGGGGCCATCTCGGCAATCGCGAGCCAGGATTGCGCTTCCCTGCAAAACGCGTGGGCACGCTGTGCCGGTGAACGTTCTCAACCCATTTTCGCAGTGACCCGGGCACGTTTGACTCTTCTGCTTCTCTGGATGGGCGCAACAACCATCGTGGCGGCGGACGCTGACGCCCGGCGTGCGGCGCTGAGTTTCTTCGAGAAAGAGGTGCGGCCCGTGCTGGTGAAGCGGTGCTATGATTGCCACGGCAACACGAAACAGAAGGGCGGGCTGCGTGTGGATCACATAGGCTACCTGAAATCGGGTGGAGACACCGGTCCGGCGCTGGTGCCGGGGAAGCCGGATGAGTCGGCGCTCATCGAGGCGGTGCGGTATGGGAACGCGGACCTCCAGATGCCGCCGAAGAAGAAGCTGCCGGAGGCGGAGATCGCGATCCTGGAGAAGTGGGTCAAATTGGGCGCTCCGTGGCCGGAGGATGCGGCGATGAAGGTCGTGGTGACGGAGGGCGGCTTCACCGAGCAGCAGCGGAAGTTTTGGGCTTTCCAGCCGGTGAAGAAAGTGTCGCCGCCTGATGCGGGAGGCTCATGGGTGCGCAACGACGTGGATCGCTTCATCGCGCAGAAGCAGGCAGAGATGAAACTCACTCCCGCGCCGGAAGCGGGTCGACATGAGCTGGTGCGCCGGGTGTATTTTGATCTGCACGGCCTGCCACCGTCGAAGGCTCAAATCGATGCCTTTGTGAACAACAAGGACCCGCGCGCCTATGAAAGGCTGATCGATGAGCTGCTGGCGAGCCCGCGCTACGGCGAACGCTGGGCGCAGCACTGGCTGGATCTCGTGCGCTACTCGGAGAGCGACGGCTACAACCAGGACGCCTATCGCCCCCATGCCTGGCCTTACCGCGACTATGTCATCAAGTCGTTCAACGACGACAAGCCCTACGACCGGTTCGTGCGCGAACAGCTCGCGGGCGACGAAACCGCGCCGGATGATCCCAATGTGCTCATCGCCACCGCCTTCATGCGCCATCCGGTGTATGAATACAATCTGCGCGATGTTCGCGGTCAATGGGACCTGATTGTCACGGACATGACCGACACGGCGGGGGAGCTTTTCCTCGGCCTGAGCATGGGCTGCGCTCGCTGTCACAACCACAAGTTCGATCCCATCCTCCAAAGGGACTACTACCGCCTGCGCGCCTTCTTCACACCCGTGCATTGGCGCGATGATTTGAAGCTGGTGACTCCGGAGCAGAAGAAGGCTTTTGATGAGCAGGAGGCGAAGTGGCTGGCCGCCACGGCTGAAGTCCGCGCCAAGATGGAGATGCTCACGAAGCCGGCCATCGATTCGCGGGTGAAAACATGGCTTGTGAGTTTCCCCGAGGACTTGCAGGCGATGACGCTCAAGCCTGCCAGTCAGCGTGACTCACTGGAGAAGCAGCTTGCTGGACTCTGCGAACGCCAGTTGGAATTCGCACGCGGGTCGTTTGACCCGATGAAGGACATCAATAATGAAAATGCCAGGGCGGAATACAAGGCGCTCCGTGATGAGCTGAACAAGTTCGATCACTTGAAGCCGAAGCCGCTGCCAGAGGCCTTCGTGGTCACGGATGCAGGGCCGGAAGCGCCTGCCAACAAGCTGCAAACACGCAGGGGTGATCTGGAGGTCGAGCCGGGCTTCCCTGCCATCGTGAACCCGGCCCCGCCAAAGATAACGCCGACTCAAACCTCCACCGGACGCCGCACAGCGCTCGCTGAATGGATCACGCGGGCGGACAACCCGCTCTCCACACGCGTCATCGTGAATCGTGTCTGGCAGTATCACTTCGGGCGCGGCATCGTCAGCTCTGCCAGTGAGTTTGGCGCGCTGGGCGAGCTGCCGACGCATCCCGAGCTGCTCGATCATCTCACAGCGAAGTTTGTCGGGGGAGGCTGGCGTTTCAAAGCGCTGCATCGCGAGATCATGCTTTCCGCGACTTATCGACAGACAGCACGCCGCGAGCCTGATGAGGCGGTGGCGAAGATTGATCCGGCAAACCGCTATCTGTGGCGCTTCCATCCGCGTCGGCTGGATGCGGAGCAGGTGCGCGATGCCATGCTGGCAGTCAGCGGCGAACTCGATCTCACCGCCGGAGGACCGGCCAGCGATGGCTATGGCACGCGCCGCTCGATCTACACCCGGAAGAAGCGCAACAGCCCGAACGACCTGCTCCTCGCTCTCGACATGCCCGCTGGTTTCACCAGCATCGCCGAGCGGCAAAGCACAACGACGCCCACCCAGGCGCTGCAATTGCTCAATGGCGACTGGTTGCGTGCCCGTGCGCGTCATCTCGCTTCACGCAGCAAAGGCATCGAAGACGCCTGGCTGGCGGTGTTGGGCCGTCAGGCCACGGAGCAGGAGCGGGCCACGGCGGATGCCTTTCTCAAGACCCAAATGGCTCGGGTCAAACAAGCCCAGCCCAAGGACGAAATCGCCGCCAATGACCAAGGATTCAAACTCAACAGCCCGCATGAACGCCTGCTCGTGAGTGTGAATGACAAGGAGGGCGACGAGTTCACCGTCGAGTCCATCGTGAAGCTCGATAGCGTGGATAAGAACGCCGAGTTGCGCACCCTGATCTCTCACTGGGATGGCGGAAAAGCCAGCCTGGAGTCCTTTGGCTGGAGCATTGATGTCACGGGTCAAAAGTCGCGTTACAAGCCGCGCAACATCCTCATGCAACTCGTGGGCGAGGATGAGAACGCGAACATCGGCTATCAGGTGGTGGCCTCCGACATTCACATCGAGGTGGGCCGTCGCCATCACCTCGTCGTGCAGGTTTCCAGCGCCCGGCACAGCATCACCTTCACCGTGCGCGATCTCGATACGCCCGGTGCCGCCGCGCAATCCGCCGTGGTGCCGATGGATCGTCTCTCGAAGCTCAGCCAGGGCGCTTCACCGATCTGCCTCGGCGGTCTGGGCAAACGCAATCCAACGCGGCAATGGGACGGCCAGATCGAGGCCCTGCGCATCGTGTCGGGCACACCTGCGGACCACATGCTCAGCACCGATCCCGAAAAGTGGAACGCTGGCCTCTTCATCTGGCGTGCCGCTGATCCGCTGCGCCCGCAGTTCACCTGGAGTGGTGCGGATTCCCAGGCAACCCCGGATGACGATCCTCTTCTTCGGGCGATGACCAGTCTCTGCCAGGTGCTGCTGACCACGAACCAGTTCTTCTATCTCCACTGATCATGCACTGCCATCGCTACGATCTCCCAACCTCCCGCCGAGACTTCCTGCAAACGGCCGGATGCGGCTTCGGCGCGGTCGCGCTTGAGGCGATGATGGGCGGCCAAGCCCGTGCCGCAGCGCAGCAGCTCCCGCAACGCATGGCAAGGGCGAAGAGCGTCATCTTCCTCTTCATGGAAGGCGGCCCCAGTCACCTGGACACCTTTGACCGCAAGCCGCTGCTGAACGAGCTGGCCGGGCAATCCCTGCCCGCGAGTTTCAAGACTCCGCTCACGGCGGCGGGTGAGGGAAAGTCGCCGTTGCTCGAATGCAAACGCACCTGGAAGCAGCACGGCCAGGGCGGCTTGTGGATCTCCGATTGGTTCACTCATGTCGCGCGTCATGCCGATGACCTCGCGGTGATTCATTCCTGCGCCTCCAGCGGCATCAATCACGCGGGCGGTGTGTGCTCCATGAATACCGGCTCGCTCTTTGGTGGCCGCCCATCACTCGGCGCCTGGGCCTCTTTCGGGCTCGGCACGGAGAACAAGAACCTGCCCGCCTTTGTCGTCATCAAAGACAGCGAGTCCTCGGTCGTGAACGGTGTGCGCAACTGGGGCGCTGGCTTCATGCCCGCCGTGTATCAGGGAGTCGAGTTTCACTCCGACGGCACGCCGATCAAATACCTGGACAACCCCAAAGGCGTGGATCGCCGCGAACAACGCGAGAAGCTCGATTTGCTCGGCAAGCTGGATCACGACTTCAATGCCAGCCGCACCAGCAACACCGAGCTGGAGGCTCGCATCCGGGGCTTCGAACTCGCCTACCAGATGCAGGCCGAGGCGCCAGGCACGGTGGATTTGAGCAAGGAAACGGCCACCACGAAAAAACTCTATGGCATGGACGACGCAGCCACCGCCACCTTTGGCCGCAACTGCCTGCTCGCCCGCCGTCTTGTCGAAAATGGCGTGCGCTTCGTTCAACTCTACAGCGGTGCTGGCAGCAAGTGGGACAGCCACGCCGGCATCGAGGCCAGGCACTCGCAGCTCTGCCATTCGGTGGACAAACCCATTGCCGGATTGCTGACGGATTTGAAGGCTCGCGGCCTGCTGGAGGAGACGCTCGTCATCTGGGGCGGCGAGTTTGGCCGCACGCCCATGAGTGAAAAAGGCGATGGTCGCGATCACAACCCCACCGGCTTCACCATGTGGATGGCCGGCGGCGGCGTGCAAGGCGGCCGCACCCACGGCACCACCGACGAACTCGGCCTCCACGCCGTCGAAGACCGCCTCCACGTCCACGATCTCCACGCCACGATCCTGCATCTGCTGGGCATTGATCACACCCGCCTCATCTACACCCACATGGGCCGGCCAGAGCGCATCGACCAAAACGAAGGCCGGCCTTACACCAGGCTGGTTTAAATGGGCAGTAGGGTCATCTGATTATAAATTCCGTCTGCTTCTTCATTCTACTGCCTAATTCATGACCTCCGAATCCCCTCTTCAACTCGGCTCCTGGCTGCAAACAGGCTCTCCCATCATCGCCGAACTTGCCGATGCCAGTGGCTTTGACTGGCTGCTCATCGACCTCGAACACGGCTGCGGCACCGAGGCAAATGTGCTCCCACAGATTCAGGTCATTCGCCGTGCGTCGGCCATCGTTCGGGTCGGTGCGCCGCATCCGGAGCAGATCGCACGTTCGCTGGATTGGGGCGCGGCAGGCATCATGGTGCCGATGGTTTCCACCGCCGAGAAAGCCGATGCCTGCGTGCGTGCCATGCGCTATCCGCCGCGTGGTGATCGGGGGCTGGCGGGGATGGTGCGGGGTTTTCAATACGGGCTGCACAAGGACATGCCGACTCCTGTCTTCTACGCGCAGATTGAAACCATCGAAGGCGTGGAAAACGCACGCGCCATCGCCGCCGTTGATGGGGTGGATGTGCTTTTCGTCGGGCAGATGGATCTGAAACTCCAGCTTCAATCCTACCCCGAACGCACGCAGCTCGACTTTGCGGCTTGCATCAAGGAGGTCGCGGCTGCGGCCAAGGCAGCGGGCAAGGCTTGCGGGATGTTTTGTCGCCAAACCGATGACTTCGCCGAGTTGCAGGCGCTCGGTTTCACTCATCTCGCCATCGAGACGGACATCACGCTCCTGCGTGAGAGCTATCGCCATGTCATCCAACCTCTCCGCACCCAATCCGTATGACTTTGAGAGCCGCATTCGCGCTGTCTGCCTTCTTCCATGGCCTGGGCCCTGGACTTTATGCCGATGATGCCAGGCCGGTGCTGCAACTGGATTTTGGTCAGGAAGAGTCGGCCCCCTTGATTGCGGTTGGCAACGTGGTGCGCGATCAGGCGGGGCCGAGGCCGCCGGAGTTTCCGGACTTTGAGTCGAACAACACCGCGATTCAGTTGCAGGGCAAAGGCTCGCGATATGAGATCAGGGACTCAGGTGCGCAGAGTCCGTTCGATTTCACGAATGGTGATGCCATCACGCTGGAGGCGTGGGTGAAGGTGGACAAGATCGGCCCGGGGCAGCCGGTGTATCTGATCGGCAAGGGCCGTACGAACTCGCCGCATTTCGCCCGCAACAATCAGAACTGGTCGCTGCGGGTCATCGGCGGCAGCGAGGGGCTGGCGCATCTGAGCTTTCTCTTTGCCAGTGCTCCAGCGCCCGGTGGGGGAAACACCTGGCATCTCTGGAACTCGACGGCGTCTCTTCAGATCAAGACAGGCTGGCATCATGTGGCCGTGGCCTACAAGTTTGGCAGGCCGGAGACGATGCGCGGATGGATCGATGGGGTGGCCACCGACGGTGACTGGAGCGTGGACGGAGCCACCACGAAGGCTCCCGTGGTGGATGATGACGATGTCTGGATCGGCTCGTCGCTGGGCGGCAGCGCTGGCAACAGCCTGACAGGACTTCTGGACGGCGTGGCGATTCATCGGCGTGCGCTGAGCGATGCGGAGATCGCGAAACATTGTCGTCGCAGGGACGGTCCGCAGGTGGTCCTGCCCGAGGTCGCGAAGATGCCGGAGATGGGGGTAATCGAAGAGGGCAAGGTGCTGGTGCAGTTCAACGAGGGCCACAGCGCCTCCCACCGCTGGCCGAACTCGCTGGAGATGCCGAAGGAGACGCTGCGCTGGTCAGGGGATGCCTTTTTGCTGCCGCGCATGCCGCTTCGATACGATGACTGGGGCATCCGCTCGGCGTGGGCGGCCCCTGTGCTGCTGCGCATGGCGGGTGATGTGAAAATGCCGTCAGGATCTCACCGCCTGCTGCTGCGGACTCGCGGTCTCGCACGCTTGTGGGTGGATGGCAAATTGATCGCTGAGACCCAACCCGCCGTGGGCAATGGCGAGAATGGTTTCGACCCGCTCACGCCGCTGGCCGAGCCACCGCATCCCGGTGTGCGGGTGAAGGGTTACAAGCAGCAGGAAGTCTTCGGAACGGTGACGACACCTCCGCAAAAGGCCTCTTCGCGAGTGGTGCTGGAGTTGATCGTCGGAGGCAAAAACATGCGCACGGACACGGGCGAAGTTTGTGCCGCCGTCGAATCAGCAGGGCGTGGTGCGTTCTCCATCCTGCGTGCCGCAGGCAGGCCAGAGCTGCGTTTGATAGATGCGCAGGTCGAGCCCGTCCTTGCTGAAATCGAAGCCTCCCTGGCTCGCCTGGATGACTTCAACCGGCGTGAAGCCGCGAAGTCCCGCGACTCGTTCTGGAAGAAGCGGCACGCCATTGCCAGGGCCTGGGTGAAGCAGCATCCAGCGCCTCCGCCACCGCGTCAGGGACATCCGGTGGATGCCTTCATTGATGCGAAGATCGAGAAGGCACTGGCGACGAGCGCGACCACTTCGACGGCGGCGAAAACCTTCCACGGAGAGGTGCTGCCGATCCTGCGCGAGCAGTGCTTCCGCTGCCACGGCGAGAAGGACAAGGGCGGGCTGAAATTGAACACCCGCGAGGCTGCGTTGCGGGCGGGTGATTCGGAGCTTCCCGCCATCATTCCCCATGATCCGGCCGCGAGTGAGCTGCTGAAGCGCATTCGCTCCGATGACGAAGACCATGTCATGCCGCCCACGGGCGATCGTTTGACCCAGGCGCAGATCGCGCGGCTTGAAGCGTGGGTTCGAGACGGCGCTCCATGGCCTTCACCGCCCGTGGATGCGTCAAAACTCGCCAAGACGCCCCTCGCCGCCGATGCGGCCTTTCTCCGTCGCCTTTATCTCGACATCATCGGTCTGCCTCCTTCCGCAGATGAAGTCGGCGACTTTCTCGCTGACTCGTCTCCTGACAAACGCACGAAGCTGATTGATCGTTTGCTGGCCGATGAACGCTGCGCGGATCATGCGATGAGCGAATGGCTGGATGCGCTGGCGGAGAACCCCACATTGATCAACGCCTCGCTGAACAGCACCGGCCCGTTTCGCTGGTTCCTGCTCGACTCCCTGCGCGACCACAAGCCGCTCGACCGCATGGTCACGGAACTGCTCATGATGCGTGGCGACGCCGCTCACGGAGGCAGCGCCGGGTTTGCCCAGGCCGGGGAAAACGATGCGCCATTCGCGACGAAGGGCCACATCATCGCCTCCGCGTTTCTCGGCGTGGAGCTGCAGTGCGCTCGCTGTCATGACTCGCCCTATCACTCCACTACGCAGCGCGATCTCTATTCCCTGGCAGCGATGCTGGAGCGAAAGACCGTCACGGTGCCGAAAACCAGCCGGGTGCCTGCCGCGTTCTTTGAGAAGAAGGCACGCGAGTCCTTGATCCGCGTGACGCTGAAGCCCGACGAGCCCGTGACGCCGGTCTGGCCCTTTGCCGCTGTGACTGGCGTGGAGGAAAACGCAGGTCTCGATGCGCTGCTCGAAGATCCGGAGGATACTCGTGAGCGCATCGCTGCCCTGGTCACATCGCCGGAGAATCGTCGCTTCCCCCGTGTCATCGTGAACCGCATCTGGAAGCGGCTCATGGGCGCGGGTTTCGTGGAGCCGATTCAGGATTGGGAAGGCCACGATGCGAGCCATCCGGGGCTGCTCGACTGGCTCGCCAACGAACTGCTGTCCGCTGACTATGATGTCCGGCAGGTCATCCGGCTCATCGTAACCTCACAGGCTTACCAACGCGAGGCAGGCATTGAAAACCTGGCTGCCGCTGGTCCTGAACAGCGCTTTTTCCACGCGCCGGCGCGGCGACGCCTTACCGCTGAGCAGATCGTGGACTCCTTGCACGCTGCCGCCGGAGCCGCCATCGATTCCGAGCCCATGACATTTGTTCACGACGGCTCGAAGACGCTGCAAAACCGCCAGGACCTCGGTCTTCCGCGTCGAGCGTGGATGTTCGCAAGCCTCAACAACGAACGTGACCGCCCCAGCCTCGCCCTGCCGCGCGCGCAGGCCGTAGTGAACGTGCTGGAGGCCTTCGGCTGGAATGGTGCCCGCCAAAAGCCGGTCTTTGTCCGTGAAAGCGAATCCAACGTCCTTCAGCCCGGCATTATGCAAAACGGCACGCTGACCCAAGCGCTGTCCCGTGCCTCCTGGAAGTCTAAATTGGCCGATCTGGCTGTGGAGGCCAAATCACCCGAGGCATTGTTGGAGCAGCTCTTCCTGCGCTTTCTCAGCCGCAAACCGCAACCTTCCGAGCGGGACTCGTTCCTGGCGGACCTGCGCTCAGGCTTTGAAAAACGACTCACCCCAAAAGACCAAATCGTAGAGCCCGCTGCGCCGGAGCCGCTCCGCCTCGTCACCTGGCTGAACCATGTGATTCCCGACGCCAACACCATCCAGCAGGAGATCGAAAACCGGGTGCAAAAAGGCCCTGCGCCCGATCCGCGACTGCGGCCCGAATGGCGCGAAGTTTACGAGGACATCGTCTGGAGTCTCATCACCCATCGCGACTTCGTCTGGGTGCCTTGAAAGAGCGAGCAGCAGGATTGAAATCCAGAATTCAGAATCAGAAAATTCTACCGTCCCCGTTCTACTGCCTAATAATCCCCTTATGAATCGCAGACACTTTCTCAACACCGGCACCTCCTTGGCCGGGAGCCTGGCCTTGCCGCACTCTCTCTTCGCGGACCAGATTCGCGGAAGGGCAGAGCATGTCATCTCCATCTGGCTTGGCGGCGGCATGGCGCAGGGGGACACCTTTGACCCCAAACGCCTGGGTGACCCGAAGACCAGCAAACCCGGTTCCTACTACCCATCTATCGAAACGGCAGTGCCCGGCGTGCGGGTGTGCGAGCATTTGTCCAAGCTGGCCCCGCTCATGGATCGTGTCACGGCGGTGCGCACCGTGAATCATGACGTCATCGACGAGCACGCTGCCGCCACCAACCGCATGCACACGGGGCGGCCCATCAGCGGCACGATCGGCTATCCTTCCATCGGCTCGATCATCGCTCACGAGCGCGGAGCCGCCGCCGAGGACGCGCCACCTTATGTGCTGATCGGCTATCCGAATGTCACGCGCGGTCCGGGATTCCTCGGCGCTCAATCCAGCTATCTTTACCTGACCGACACCGCTCGCGGACCAGCGGGACTTTCCCTGCCGCCTGGCATCGAGATGAAGCGTCAGGCTCGGCGTGAACGCTATCTCACCGCTCTCCAGGCCAGCGCGGGAGAGATCAACGACCGCCAGTTGCAGAGCTACGACGCCGCCATCGCGCAGAGTTTGAAACTCAGCGGGCCGGCCTTCAATCGCGCTTTCCAGCTCGACTCAGAACCCGCGAGCTTGCGCAATGAATATGGTGGTGAGTTTGGGCAGCGCTGCCTGCTCAGCCGCCGGCTGGTCGAGCGCGGTGTGCGCTTCATCGAAGTCTCGCACAACCTGAACTTCATCAATGGAGCCGGCTGGGATGCTCACAAGGAGGCCATTCTTCAGCAGCACGAGCTGATTCGCGAACTCGACACCGCCATGGCTGCCTTGATCCGCGATTTGGAAGCCAGGAAGCTGCTCGATAAAACACTCATCATCGTCACCACTGAATTCGGCAGGCCGCCGGAGTTCGACAGCGGCGGCGGGCGCGGCCATCAGGGCAGCGCCTTCACCTGCGTGCTTGCCGGAGGCGGCTTGAAGCACTGCGGTGCCTGGGGCGTAACCGATGAACTCGGCAAAAAGATCATCGCCAATCCCGTCAGCGTACCCGACTTCTTCGCCACCGCCTGTGCCGCCCTGGGCGTGGACTGCCGCAAGAACCTCTACGACGGCGACCGCCCCGTGCCGATCACTGATCAAGGGAGTCCCATCGCTGCGCTCTTTGCATAAGATCACGGTGATAGGCGGTGGAATGAATCCGGGAATGAGGGCAGCTTTGCAGCTGTTCTGTTGGCCTCCATTGATGCGCTGCGCTTCCCTTCGGGCTCCCTACGGTCGTCTGTCTCACTTCGTTCGGCTCTGCTGCTGAGCGTCAGGGCCATCAGCTCTACTCGCCTTTCTCCCACAGCTTGTTCAGACTCTTCACGGTCTGATCCACAAGCACCTGGCCTCCCTCGGGGCCGATGCGGCTGCTTTGGATGATGGCGCTGTAGCTTCCTCCGGCCACGGCTCGGGGCGTGGGGAGATAGCCGCCCGAGCCGGTGAGCTGGATGAGAAAGGTCTGCACGGCCGGACTGCGGGCCTTCATCTGCACACCGTAGTCGGTGAAGAGTTCAAACTCATTCGTGGCGATGGCGACATCGCCGAGTCGGAGAGCGTGGAGTTCCATTTGGAAGACGCCGGAGGTTCCGGCTTTTTCGGCTTCGTAGCGATCCACCACGCCTTTGTTCCAAAGATGCTTCCACTGCTCCCTGGGGTCGTCCTTGTATTGATCGACAGCCTTTTGGGCATCGGCGAATTCCTTCTCGGTCACCTTGCGCCAGGGCAGGTCGATCTTCCGCGTATGGTGTTGCAACACGGCGCCGCTCACAGGCTCCAGCTTGGCGCCTTCATAGGCCTCCTCCCAGCCGCGGACAACGCGGCGGGCGACTTCTTCGAGCCGTGTGAGGCCACGGAGACGGCGCATGCGCTCATCGGCGGCTTTGCCATACATCGGTCGCGGCACCTGGTCGCCGCCAGCGCCGGTCCACGCGAGAATGTGCAGATCCTTGCCATGACGCTCGCGCAACTGGCGGCGCACCGGGTCCCAGAAGTCGGCGTGGATCACCTTGAGGCCCTCGACTTCCTGGGAGGGGCAGGGGACGTTCACCGCCGTGGCGATAAGCTTGTCGGTTTGATTCCAAAAGAACAGCACGTCGAGATTGTGATCCTCATAGCCTTCGATGCCGCGAAACTCCGGCACATTCGTGGGGCCATACATCTTGGCGGTTCCGTCCGCATAGGTCGCACGGCGGTTCTGCGCGATCACCGCCTGTCCCTGGCCCCAGCCAGCTTTGGACGGCTTTCGGCTGCCCCAGCTCTGCGCCATGGCCTCCACGATTTTGTCCACCATGAACTCGGTATATTCCATGGGCAGCATCACGTTCTTGCCGAGCAGGCTGTAGCGATCTCCCTTCATCGTCACCGGAGCGGTGTGCGTGTGCGTGGCGTTGAGAAAGAGCTTCTGGAGATCAAAGCCGGGCAGCTTGTCCTTCGCCTTCTCACGCACCAGTTCGATAAGCCCTGCACGGATGCCCACGATGTCGCAGGAGACCATGATGGCCTGGTCCAGCACCATGTCGCTCTCGCGTGACTCCAGGGCAAGTGCGGTGGCATAGATCTGCGTCTCGGGTTTCTCGGAGATGCGCACATGCATCTGCCCGTCCAGCGCCACCGGGCGGTCCGGCGTGATGTCCACGGTGGCCGCGCCGACATGCAGGTCTGAGGCAGGGACGATGGAAGAAGAAGCGACAACGGAGATGAAGAGCGGGAGGAGGCGCATTGTCGTAATACACCCCACCAAGGTGAGTCTTTTCAGTGTGGTGTAGTCCTCTGGGATGCTCCGCAAAGTGGCTTCGGCTTTAGCCGAATCAGGGGGGCTTCGGTGCGGCTAAGGCCGCTGCCACTTTACCCATCCTCGGTCCCGCCAAAGAACTTCTCCAGCGTCACGCCAAGGCCCCGATCGAGCCATGCCGGCACGGCACTCCGGGAATCGTGTCGTCTCCAGTCGCCGGTGGCGATGGCGACGCGCAGTCCTGCTGTTTGCAATTCTCGCAGCAGCGTCACGGCACCCTCAACAGCCGGGAAGCATGGAAAGGCACAAGCTCGTGCAGGCAGAAGAGAATTCCCGTGGTGAGATGGAGGTCGGCGAAGATGAATGCCTCGGCTCGATCCATGAGCGTGGACGTATGGCCCTTCCCTTGAAGCTAGGGCGGGGTGGGGAGTCCGCCAGCGGCACCGCACTTCACCGGCCCGCCATCCAGCTCCACCATCAACTCTGTGAGCGCCACATGGCTCAGCAAGTGCTGTTCATCGTGCAGGAGCAGCCGCCAATGCACCGGGGCTTTTGCCAGCCCTTTCGCCACCGCAACCTCGCCAAGGAATGCTGTTCCAGTGATTGATGAACTCCTCCTGGGCAGCGGTGACTTCGTTTCCTCTGATGATGTCGATGCAACCGTCGGGGCTATTCATGACTGCTGGTGGAGGTGTGAGCGCCAAGGATGAGCGCCTCAATCCGGTAGCCATCAGGGTCGATGACAAAAGCGGCGAAGTAATCAGGGCCATGCTCGGGATGCAGTCCAGCGCCGCCATTGTCCGTGCCTCCGTGGGCAAGCGCGGCATCGTGAAAGCTCAAGACTGCCTCGCGAGATGGCGCGGTGAATGCAACGTGGAAGCCATCGCCGGGCACTCCGGCGTTCGCAGGACGCAGCTTGAGCGCGAAGATGTCTTCGCCGTCGTTCAAGCCGTAGCCGATGAATGTCGCGTCCTCCCACACGCGGCGATAGCCGAGTGGCGCAAGCACGGCATCGTAGAAGGCGGCGGATCGGGCGAGATCAGTGACGGCGAAGGAGAGATGGTGGATCATGTTGATGGAGTCATGGCATGTCAGGCCTTCGAAAGCCATCCGAGCGCCCGTGGCAGCTCTGCATCCCAGCACACGGGATCATGTCCGCCGTCGTATTCATGGAGGCGGACGTCGTGACCAGCATCGGTCATGCGTTTCGCCAGCCGGCGCACGGATGCCAGCTGGCTGGTCATTTGAATCAGCGGCGTGGGCGGATGCGAGGCTTCCTCCTGCAACTCTTGGTTGCCAACGCTGATCCAGAAGCGGCCACGAGAAGAGGGCAGCGTGCCCAGCGAAGACGCCAGCCGCTCGTCCTGCCACCAGGCGGATGGCGATTGTGCCAGCACGCCGGCAAAGACGCCAGGATGCTGCAAAGCGGTGAAGATCGCCTGAAGCGCACTCAGGCTGAGACCGCAGAGGAACAACCGCTCGAAACGTCCCGCCTCCCGCTCGATCCAACGCGGCATCTCCAGCGTCAAAAACGACGCGAATCGTTCATGGCAGGTGTAAACCTCATGCCGGTCCGCCGCGCTGAGACTGGGAAGATAGACACAGGTGGCCGGCGGCAGTGATCCTGAAGCATGCGCCGCGGCGATGGCCTCCGGAGCCTTCACGCGGCCGGTGTAAAGCTCGCCGTCGAGGAAAAGCAGGCAGGTCTTCGCTTCCTCGACGTGATGAATCCATGCCTTGCGCGGCGCGGCCGGAAGGTCGCTGCTGATCTGATGCTCAGTGATCATGAGGAAATGTTTTCCTGAATGCGTTTGCCCATGCTCAAGCGTTGCTCAACGGCGTAGCCGGGAGATGCGTAGAAGGCGGCGACAGACTCGTTGCCAGCCACGATCTGGAGATTGATCTTCATGCATCCCCTCCCGGTCAATGCGCGCTCGGCCTGTGACACCAGCAGCGAGCCTGCTCCACGCTTTCGATGCTCGGGATGCACCGCTGCGGAGTAGATCCAGCCGCGATGACCGTCGTAGCCGGCCATGATGGTGCCGACGACTTGGTTCGCGATGAGGGCGACAAAGAACAACCCATCATCGGCAGCCAGCTTCTTGTCGATGACCAGCGTTGGCTCGTTGTGGGCCGACTCGTAGCCGAAGACGGCCTTCCACAATGCGATGACTTGATCGCGATGAGATTGGCTGTCGAAGAGTGTGATCATGGGAGGCATAAGCTACATTTTCCAGGCGTCCCTCCACATGTCGGGATACCAACGCCCCTCGTCCATCTCGATGAGGTCGAAGTCGGTGAACACCGTGCCGTTATCCGGCAGGCCGTAGTGCCTGATCATCGCGGGGATGAACTCATCTGTCTCGTCATCGTGCCAGCCGCGCTTGCTCATGAAACTGTTGTAAATGAGCACCTCCTCGTCGGTGAGCGGGCGGCCTTTGGCAAAGCACCAGTCGAGCACTTCGGCGTCGGCCTTGCCAGACAGCACTTTGGCCTTCACGTCATCGTAACTCACACCGAGGTAACGGCAAGTCCGCCCGTCAAAGCCCTGGCCGAGCATTTCGTGATACTCGGACGGAAGGCGGCCTTCAGAATGCAGCCGTATCTTGGAGCACATCCGGGCAAAATAGAACAAGCCGCGAGTCTTCTCGAAGCATCCTTTGATTCCTTCAATCTTCATGGTGGTGGTTGCTTAGGGTTCTGGGTAGCACTTGTCTTGATTTCATAAATGCAGGTCGGCTTGTTCTTCCATTCCACTTCACGCTGGAGCTTCATGCCGATCTTCTCGGCGACACGGCGCGAAGGGAGGTTCAGAGGATTGATCAAAGAGACGAGGCGGTGGCAGCCGACAATGCCGAATCCATAGTCCAGGCAGCCCGGTGCTGCCTCCGTGGCCAGTCCCTGCCCCCAAAGGTCACGCCGAACGTGATAGCCCACTTCGACCTCCTGAATGCCCCCCACCTGCTGGCTTGCGAGGCCACAGTCACCGATCACCTCGCCCGTGGCTCGCAAGATCATCGCCCAAAGCCCATAGCCACGCGCTTCATAACTGCGCATGTTCCAATCGACCCATGCCCGCATCCGCGCCTCATCGAAAGCCGCCGGATAATATCGCATGGTTTCTGCATCGCCAAACACGGCCAGCAATGCCGGAACATCGCTGGGCGTCATTTGGCGTAGCGACAAGCGCTTGGTTTCAAATACGACGGCGTTCATGACGTCAGTCGGCGAGCTTCAGAGTCGAGTGTCTTCTGGCCGGAAATGAACCGCGCTGAGACGATCCTCCCTTCGCGAACCTCGTAAATCGCCACCAATTCGATCTTGCCCGTGCCTTCTGGGAACATGCGGTTCACTTCCTCGTGATCAATCACCACATTTCCTATCGCCGCGCGATGAATGAGCCGCGCGTAGAGATGTGGATCGCTCAAACGTGCTGTCATACGCTCCCGCAGCTGCGCGGCGCCGCTGCACAGCAAGATGTCGGGATGCTCAAACTGCTGCAGGTCCTCCGCATACGCCGCCATCAGCGCATCTACGTCGCGGGCGTTGTAGGCATCGAGCTGGCGCTGGACGACGGCTTCTGGATCGAGCGGGGTATTCATGGAAATAAGTTGGCTAGTTCTTCAACGCAGGCGCGGACGGGGGCGGGCGAGCGAGGATTTGAAGATCATCGAGCAGTGCCGCGCCTCCTGGACCGTGGGCACGAAGAGCCACCCACACGTCATGATCACTCAGGATTTCCCGCACGGGAAAGATGGGCTCTCCGAAATTGCGCGGGAGGAAGAATCCTATCTTGGGCCCGGCGTTGCCATGGCGGTCCATTTCACACACATTACCGCTGAGGCGGATCGTCTGCTCATCCAGGCGGGTGAAGATGACGCTCAGACGATACCATTTGCCCTCCTCAGTGGTGAACTGGTTGGAAGACTCCCACGAACGTGGAGGGCCGAGGCTGGCCTGCTTGCTCTGAAACTCCAATCGCAAGGAGTCGCCCACGACCTTGAGCCGAAGACCCATGAATGGTGATCCGGGAACACCGCTCAGGACACCGTCGAGGCTCCCTGTCAGTCCCAGCGCGAGCGCCTGTGGGCCTGCGCCAATCTCGCTGCGCTGAAAACAACAGGATACTTCCAAAGAGGCGAGTTTGCTGAAGTCAAAGCTCTTCCTCCGATACACAAGAGTGGCTTCGCTGGTCATGTTTCCCGCGGTCACAACACCATGCGTGTCAGCCAGGCCCAGGGGAGTGAGGCCGTAAGGACTCCTCCCGAACTGAATGTTCTCCTTGAAGGCGTCGGATAGATGGCCCAGGTCGAAGCTCACCCATTCCGCCCCAGGTGTGATCCTTTTGGGCTTACGCAAACCAAAGTGAGCGAGAATTGCGACCGCGAGCGCGAGCAGAACCGCAAGCGACAGAAGGAGAGCCGTTTGCCGTCTCCGCCGTGAGGCTGTGCCGGTGGCTTTGACTGCAACGTCAGTGGCCAATGCCTCCACCGAATGACGCATGTCCGCTGCCGTGGCAAAACGCAGTTCGGGCATCTTTTCCAGTGCCCGCAGCACGATCTCATCAATGCGGATGTCCACCTGCACGCGCTTCGACGGCGGGGTGAAGTTCTCTTTGGGCCGCTCGCCGGTCAGCATCTCGTAGAGCACCACGCCGAGGCTGTAGATGTCGGCCCGGTGGTCGGCGGTGCCATTGACCTGCTCAGGAGCGGCGTAATCGGGAGTGCCTGGCTTCATGGCGCCATCCGTGCCGTCCGGCTCTCCCACGATCCTGGCGATGCCGAAGTCTGCGATCTTCACCGTGCCCGCCTTGTCGATGAGGAGGTTCTCCGGCTTGATGTCGCAGTGAACGATGTTGTTGTCGTGAGCGCATTGCAGCGCGTCACAGACCTGGGGCACGATGCCGAGGGCTTCTTTCGGCGTCAGCCGCTTGGTTTGAAGAAGCTGGCGGAGATTCACGCCATCGACGAACTCCATGAGCAGGAAGTAAAAGCCACCCGCCTGCCCAAAGTCATAAACGCCGACGATATGCGAGTGATTCAGCGCCGCGAGCGCATGAGCCTCTTTTTCAAACCGTGCCGCGAACTGCGGATCATCCGCCCGCTCCGGGGCGAGCAGCTTCAACGCAACGAAGCGGTTCAGCGACTTCTGCCTAGCCCTGTAAACCACGCCCATGCCGCCGCGACCGAGGCATTCGAGGATTTCGAGCTGCGGAAAGTGCGGGGCGAGTTCCTCGGGGGTGAGGGTGGGGATGGGCGGTGCGGTTTCACCTGCTTGCGTGGGCTGCATGGCTCCCGCCATGAGGCAGCGTGGGCAGCAGCCATTCACGGCATCGACAGGCAGGGGCACACCGCAGAGCGGGCACTTGGAGTCGGCGGATAGGGTGGGGGCCATATCTCACCATGCCGTGTCGCCAGACAATGGATGCAAACTTTTTTTCAGCCAGCCAGGGCGGCGAACAGGGAGCGCATCTCATCCTCCACGGAGCCGTCTTGTCCGAGCGTGCCCGCGACCTCCGCCTTCACCATCTGGCGAAAGCGCGATCTCAGGCGATGGATGACTGCCTTCATGGCCGGAAGGCTGAGGCTCAAAGCGGCGGCAGCGGCGCTCTGGTCCCCGTAGCCGGACTCGCCCATCAGCCAGGGCCTCAAATGATTCACCAGCTCCGGCTTGCCCTGCGCCTGGCACTCCGCATCGAGCGCCTGCATGGCCCGCTCCAGCACCGTGACAGCCCACTGGCGGTCAAAGACAGCCTCTGGTGACAGGCGCGCATCTTCCGCCACAAGCAGGGCTGGCGACAGTTCCGAGTTCGCATCCAGCGAGAGCGGGGCAATGCCGCCGCCACGTTTCTGCCTCGACTCCGCCTCGCGATGACGGGCGGCGAAATGCTTCACCGCGCCAAGCAGATAGAAGCGAAATCTCCCGCGCTCCGGGTCCGCCGTGTGAATGGTGCCTCCAACCAGCATCTCCGCAAAGAACGCATGGCTCATCTCCCGCGCCGCATCCGCATCCCGAAACACGCTGCGAAGATAAGCGACGACCGGCTCATAATACGCATCGCAAAGGTCCGCCAGCGCCCTGCGCCCGTCCTCCGAGTCCGCCTTTGCCAGGCATACGCGAGTCCACCGCGTGGTGTGAAACGAAGCTGCATGGAGTTTCGGTTGAGGAGTGGAAGTCATCGTCGCGGATTATGCTGTCACAGGTCCATGACGTTTTGGAGGGGAAAGGTGACATGGTGACTGAAATGTCGGGGGTGGTGCGGCGGGTGACGGGTGTCACGGTTGTTGGGTGGCCTTCAAAGAGAACTCGGCGGCGGTGGTGATGGGCGATCAACGTCCGGCGGAGTGCAAACAAGCCGAAAATGGCGGCGTTCTTTGCGTGGCGATGCACGCGCATCTGTTTTAGCGCGACCCCTGCCTGCCATGGGCTCTCAGCAGATGACAAAGTGCCTTTCCATTTCGGCCACCGAGGCGGGATGAAAGAGTATGTCGAAAAGAAGAAGTGAAATAGGCAGTAGAATGAGGGCGGTAGAATCATCTGATTCTGTCTCTTCATTCCGCTGCCCCCATTGATGCGCTGCGCTTCCCTGCGGGATCGCTTCGGTCGTCTGTCTCACTTCGTCCGGCTCTCCTGCCTACTTCATTCCGTTCAACCGACCCAAACTCATGACTCCCCCGGCCTCACGCACGCGACGCTCATTCATCACCACATCAGGCAGCACCCTGCTCGGCGGCCTGTGGAGCAGGTCCATCTTCGGCGCCAAGGAGAAAATGCCGCTGCCCGATCTGCCCAAGGGATGGCATCTGCGGATGGGGAATGCCCAAACACCAGAAGAGGCCATTGCGGAGCTGGAAGCGTTCAAAAAGGCCACGCCTGATCTGGCAAGCTGGGAGAAGCGCAGGGCGACCATTCGACAAGGCATCCTCGAAGGCGCACGGCTGGCGAATCCACCCGAGAAGCCGCCGCTTGATCCGGTGTATTCCAACAAGCGGACCTATGAAGGCTACACGGCGGAGAGCGTGCATATCCGAAGCTGGCACGGATTCTATGTCACCGGCACCCTGTATCGGCCGCTCGACATGAAGCCGCCTTATGCAGGGATCGTGTCCGCGCATGGACATGGCGGGCGCTTCTTGCCATCGCGCCAGACTCGCTGCGCGGTGCTGGCACGGATGGGCGCGGTCGTTTTCCACTATGACATGGTGGGCTATGGCGACACGAAAAAGGCGGGCTGGGAACATGGCAAGGTGCCGGAGATCCAGCGCCTCATCATGTGGAACTGCATCCGTGCTCTCGACTTCGTTTCGTCCATCGAAGGCGTCGATCCCAGGCGCATCGGCATGACCGGCAACTCCGGCGGTGCCACGCAGACCTTTCTCACGTCCGCCCTGGATGAGCGCATCGCCGTTGCCGTGCCGAGCTGTCAGGTGTCTGCGCATTTCTTTGGCGGCTGTCCGTGTGAAAGCGGCATGCCCATCCATTGGGGGCCGAATCACAAGACCAACAACGCCGAGATCGCGGCGATGACCGCGCCACGTCCGCTGCTGGTCATTTCCAATGGAGCTGACTACACGAAGAGCACACCGCAGGTTGAGTTCCCCTACATCCAGCACATCTACAGCCTCTATGGAGCTGCGGACAAGGTCGTGAACGCTCATTTCCCGCTGGAGGGGCACGACTACGGACCCAGCAAGCGTCTGGCCGCCTATCCGTTCTTCATCCGCCACCTCGGACTCAACAGCCTGAGTGTCTGGGCCAAGGAAGAGCAAATTAATGAGACCTTCGCCAAGGTCGAAACCGAAGAGGAGATGCTCGTCTTCAATGCCAGCAACCCCTGGCCGAAAGATGCCGTGGCACCCAACACCCCGCTGCCTTTTTGAAGTGTTTGTTGACCTGGTTCAAGGTGGTTTGGGGGGCAGTGGCAAGCTGCAAAGCGCAGGAGGCCGCCGATGTGCCGGAGGCGGAGCGGCTGGGGTTTCATCATATGAATGAGTGCAGGGCGGTGGAGCACTTCAGTCCGTTTGCCGACGGTAATACCGTACCCTCATGTTCATTCAACACGCCTAAAAAGGAAGAACGAGGGAGTGATCTGGGCCTCAAACAAGGCGAATGAAAGGGGCGTGAAGGAGCGTAGCATTGCTGCTGCGAAGCGCAGCGAATGACCCGTCATTCAAGCTCAATGAGCAAAGCAAGGCTAAGGTGGAATGAGGGTTTCAATCGCCTTGTTTGAGGCATTTGGAGGATCGTTCTTCGCGGGATGGCTGGAGCCAGCCAAGGAGACGGCTGCGGGTGAACATGCGTTGCACGCCAACAGCCGTCTTGGATCCATGCCTGGCCCCCGGCGTGTAGGGGCGCGGAGTGCTGGCGTGGGCGGAGCTGCACATGCCGTGAGTTCCAGATGATGCTGCGGTGCGTTTTCGCCAGGGGAATGAACAGTCCACTGCACCAAACATCCAAGCGCGCTGAGACATTGACACTTTTAGGACGTTGGTTCATTTTCCTTGCCATTCACCTCCGCCCTCCGCTTGGACGTTGGTGAGTTTAAATGTTCGCCCAACCTACTGAGTCCACACCGATGAGCAAATGCATCACAATCCTTGGAGCCCTCTTCTCCATAGTTCTAGTAGCCAGCGCATTGAGCGAGGAGAAGACCAAGCCGGAGTATTTTCCAGCAAAGCATGGTTACAATGGTGGGAGCGAGAATATGGTGGACCTCACCGAGTTGAAAGGTTTTGATCAAGTGCGAAATCTTGACGACATCGCTCGCTTTGCTCGAAGAGTTCCTGGCGCAATCGGATTCACCGCCCACCCGGATTTCGAAAGCGGCACCAGGTTGGCAAGTGCCGTGATTAGCTACACCTCGTTGTCGCCCACCAACGAGTCTTGGAAAGCTGTATCTTTATGACCGCGCCGAGGCGATGAAACCGCCAGGAAGTGCACCGCGTCCGGGTGCCGAGCTTGCCTTCGAGGAGCGCATTGAAGCCGCTATGGATCAGGCGAGGAAGCTCTTAGCCGCGAGTGGTGCCGACGGCGTGAACCTCCGCAGCAATAGTTCGGACATTGCCTTGGCTTATGCAGTCCTTAAGCTTGGCGGGACTTTTGCCCATACCGGGGAGTTTGGCGCTCGCTTTTGCACCGGATGTCGAAACATTGGGACGGGAGGGAATCCAGCTAAATGCGCACTCGGTGTCTCGAAGGTTGCTCACTGGAGTTGTTGTGGCTCGACTGATGAGGATGGGCGCTGTGAATACTGGAAGATGCTGAAGGCCGAGGAAGATCGCAAAATTACCGAGCGAAAGAAGAGCGAGAAGCAACTCCCATAAAGAACGATGGCGAACAAAACGGATGCAGGCAATGGCTCGAAGGCTGTCTGTCGTGTCAGCATCGTCTTGTGCTCGATGTCGTCTGATTCGATGCGTTAGGCGTTTCCAGCAGCATTTCACTTGGAAATGCATGCCAAAGGTTTCCCAGAATACCCGGTGTGCTGCCGATGAATGCGTGGCCGCCAAATTTGACGGCCAATTATACTCCGCCAAGCGCTCGCGGTCTTTGAGATCACACGCGGGCCTATGTGGGATGGGCGGCATGGATGTGGAAGCTGCAGTGCTTTCAGGAGAGGAGATCAGCGAGTTTCGCCTGACTGATGAGATTGGCGCAATGAAGGGCGTGGATGAGGCGGGCGCGGAAGAGTTCGGTGAACGGGGCGAGGTTCTCCCCTGGCATGCAGTGGAGGCGGCCCGCAAAACCCGCTTCTTAAAAAATCTTGGCATCGCGGTCAGGAAAGCTATGCTTATGAGCAACTGAAGCCGCACATGAATCCCGCCTGTGCGCTTCATCAGTGCCCTGAAAGAGGCTTCAAACGGCCTCCCGCAGTCTCCAGCCGAGATTCCACATTCGGATTTCGACATTCCTCCTCCACATGATATTAAAACTGTCCTCAGCCCTGCCGGTCTTCCTATCGCTGGTGGCAATCCCAGCCTTCGCCGCTCCGGGGGATCTGGACACTGGCTTTGGCACGAGCGGCTTCGTCCGCGTGGAAACGGGCAGCAGCATGGTCTACACCGGTCTTGAATCATCCGCCGCCCTCCAAAGCGATGGCAAACTTGTCATCACCCGCACCGTCTCCAATGGCTCCAACAACGACTTCATCACCGTTCGGCTGAATGCGGATGGCAGCTTTGATGACACTTTTGGCACTGGCGGGAAAATCATCACCATTTTCGGCTCCGATCAAGATATCAGCGAAAGCGTCGTCATTCAGCCGGATGGCCGTATCATCGTCGGCGGGAGTTCCAACGCCAGTGGCTGGCGTTTGGCGCTGATACGATTCCTCCCTGATGGAACCCCCGACCCCTCTTTCGGCACGGGGGGAAAGGTTCTCACCACCGCAGCCGAAGGCGCCTCCTCCGCCAAAGGCATGCTGCTCCAGGCGGATGGCAAAATCGTGACCGCAGGCTCGGTTTCCGGTGACTACAACGACTTTGCTGTCGTTCGTTTCAACACCGACGGAAGCCTGGACTCCTCCTTCGGCACCAATGGCAGGGCCACCACCAGCATTGGCACCGGATTGAGCAACGACTGGGCCACGTGCCTGGCTCTCCAGCCAGACGGCAAGATCGTGGCCGCCGGTTACTCGGACGGTGATTTTGCGGTTGTCAGGTACCTTGCCAATGGCGACTTGGACACCAGTTTCGGCGGCAATGGCAAAGTCGTCACCGACGCGGGCGGCGGCGGCTTTCTCGAAAGCATCGCCGTCCAGGCGGATGGCAGGATCGTCGTTGCGGGGGGCGGGGGCGGGGATGATTTCGGCCTGGTCCGGTTCAATGCCAACGGCACTCTCGACACCTCGTTCAGTTCCGACGGCAAACTCGCCATCCCCGTGGGGGACGACTATTCTGCGGCCTACTCCCTCCGTGTTCAGGCTGACGGTAGGCTTCTCGTGGCAGGCATCGCCCAAAAGCTCATCTCCTATGGTCTCGGACTGGAGTTTCTGCGGGACGATTTCGCCCTCATTCGCCTGAATGCCAATGGCACTCCTGACACCTCCTTCGGTACGGGTGGACAGGTCATTGCCCCGGGCGGTGAAATCATTGCTGGGGATGGCGCCTGGGACATCCTTCCCTTGGGCGACGGTAAAATCTTCCTCGTTGGCAACACCTCGGCAGGTATCGCCGTGGCCCGCTTTTTCGGAGATCCCCCGCCGCCAGCCCTGGCGCCGCCGGCCCTCACCGCTCCTGGCACCAAAGCCGCGCCCGGTTTGGTGCTGACCACTCTCGCTCCCACCTTCGCTTGGAAGTCGGTCAAAAATGCCACCGGCTACACACTTGCGCTCATCGACGCCCGCACAGGCGAAGAAGTCTACGCCAACGCCGCCGCTGGCACCGCCACCACTCACGCCCTCCCGGAGAATGTCCTCCTGCCGGGCTTTCGTTATGCCTGGACCATGCGGACGAAGAACGGTGCAACCTTGGGCACGGCATCTGCGCCTCTTTACTTCACCGTGGCTGAAAATGTGCCGTTGCCAGTGAACCCGGTGCCTGCCAGCCCTGGTGCGGCCACCCGTCCTGGAAAGGAAGTCGCCTCTCCAGATCTGACCTTCACTTGGCGAGCTGCTGCTGGCGCCCAGGCCCACGGCCTCTATATCACGGACCGAGCATCTTCCCAGGTGGCCTATCAGGTGGAAACCCTCCCCGGAGACGCCATCAAGCACAGCCCCCCTCCTGGCACACTCGCGGTGGGGAAGGCCTACGAGTGGCGATTGCGCGCCCGGAACAGCGGAGGTTGGGGTGCCTACTCAGCGCCCTTTTATTTTTCCGTCAAGGCCGGCACTTTGCCCACGCCCCCTGTGCTCGTGGAACCCGGCGCCACCCAAGGTCCTGGTCCCATCTTGGTGGCAGGGCAACTAACGCCCACTTTCAAATGGAAAGCCGTGCCCGCCGCCACCGGTTACGGTCTTTACATCGCTGACGTGGGCACGAACCAACTGATTTATGACGAGGAGGATATCCCGGCGGCCGCGATCAGTCATGTCCTGCCAAGCGGGGTCTTGCAGTCTGGACGCGCCTACCGCTGGAACATGCGGGCCAGATTCAGCGATGTGTGGAGCGGCTTTGCCCCAAGGCGGTTTTTCCAGACAGGCATCGATCTCGCCACGCCGGTGATTACGGGCTTTGACCGCAGCGTGCTGGTGGGCAGCAATACACAGCAGCCACTGATCATTGAAGGCAGTGGTTTCCTCGCCGGCGCGCAGGTGCTGTTGAGCTGGACGGGAAAGAACGATTACGTGGTGCCGGCGGCGCAGACTTTTCTTGAGGACGACAGTCACATTCGCATTCTCATCACCACCACCATGACGGCGGACACCTGGACCGCGAAGGTGAGGAATAAGGATCGCAAGACCAGCAACTCCGCCGCTTTTCAGGTGGTAGCGCCAAGCGGCAGCGTGAATGTCCCGCTCCTCTCGCCGCCGGGCGGCACTTACACTCAGCCCCGCTCAGTGACTTTGAGAACGTTTACCCCGCCTGGTTCAGGTGAGTTCTCAGAGGGAATTCAGCCACAGGCTTTCTCCCTCACCGCCTCCGCGGGCAGTTCCATCCGCTACACGCTGGACGGCCAGGAGCCGACCCTGCTCTCACCGCTTTATACGGGCGCCTTTCTGCTGGGGAGCAGTCCAACCATCACCGTGAAGGCCAAGGCTTTTGACACCGGCGCCAGACCGCCCAGCGCCACAGCCACGGCCACCTTTAAGTTTAACCTTCCCACAGCGGTCATCCCCAGCACCAGCGCGCCTTTTGCCCTCGGGGTGGAAGAAAGGCGGTACTTTCGTGTCACGGTGCCCGCAGGGCTGGCCGTGCTGCAGGTGAATCTTTCCGCCGCGGGCGGCAACTGTGACCTTTATCTGGGCCATGATGGCGACCTTTCGCAACGCCGCACCGCAGGGCGGGATGGCCTTCCCACGATCACGGACTACGCCTTCAGCTCCCGTGCGGCGGGCGCAGCCGAGAGCCTAACTATCAGTCATCCAAAAGCGGGCGTCTGGCATGTGTTGGTGCATGGCGTGACGGCGTGCCAGGACGTGACACTGACGCTAGGCAGGACGCCTGCCACGGGCGCGGCGCCCGCGCCGGTCTTTAACCCACCTCCCCCGGCCAAGGGCAGCCACAGCGCTCCCATCGCCTCCCTCAAGATCATCAGCACCGATGCCACGGCCCAGATCTACTATACTCTCGACGGCTCGGAACCCTCCAGGCTCTCCGCCTCCTCCCGGCTCTACACCACCCCGCTGTCTGTCGCCGCCACCACCACCTTGAAGGCGCGCGCTTTTGTCGATGGTAAAAACCCCAGCCCAGTCGCCACAGGCCTCTACACCATCGGCGAAGGTATCGTCCCCTTGGAATTCACAACGAGGACCGAGACGGTCGAAGACGAGCGGTTCCCCTATTCCTACGCCTACACTCGCGCCACCTTGGAGCTCGCGCCCTTGTGGGGAACTTCGGAATACATCGACGTGCCTTTCCACATCGACATTCCGGAAGACCCCCGTCCGGTCATGAGCACAAGTTCAGTGACATATCCCGTCGTACTTCTGGTTCAGCCCGTCCTGGGCGCAGCGTGGGCGGAATTCTTCCTGCGCCGTGACCAGCCTGTCTCCGGCTCCACCTATGACTACTCCTTCAAGAACCTGCCGGGCCACGCCGGCGCCATGTGGGACAAACATTATGTCCTGGGCACCCGTGTGGGCAAAAGCAGCAATATTGGCGACTGGTTGCAGCCTGGCCGTCGGTACTATGGCGTCATGCGCTGCTGGGGACAGGCGGTGCCTGCCGCCAGCCTTCTCAATATCACCGCCTACCAGACCCAGCGAGTCCAGCTGAGGTTCGAGATCCACTCCGCCACCTTGGACAAACCCGCAGGCGCCATCACCCCAAACCTCGCCAACACGTGGGTGCTCAGTCACGGAAAAAACAGCAGCCCGGGTCGCTTCAGTGAAATGGCGGACGCCCTGCTCGATCCCGCGCTCAGTGGCAAAGTCGGGCAGGTTCTGCGGCTGGATTGGAGCAGCCTGGCCCGCGGTGGCGGCGGATCCCTGGACGAAGCGATGTTTACCCCCGGTGTCGGCAAACGCACCCATGATGTCCTCAAGGCCTGGGGCATCAGCAAAGACAAGGTCAGCCTTGTCGGCCACAGCTGGGGCAGCTATGTCTCCTACCAGCTCGCCATGGAGACGTACACTTCCGATAGCGCCAGGGGAAAGGTAAAGCGCCTCATCGCCCTGGATCCCGCCACCGCAGGTACCGGCGGCTACTGGGACTCCAAGGTCAGCTTCGCCACCTATGCGGACAGGTCCTGGGCCTTCGTCGCCGACGGCCCCTTCGGCAGTGAGACGTATGCCATCACCGCCGCCGAAGCCTTCCGCCTCGGCCACACCAGTTCCCTGAGTTGGCTGGATGCCCACTCGGCACCGGTCGAACTGTTTACCCATTTCCTTCGCTGCAATTACTCATCCTTTTCATCCTACGCCTATGATGAGGACGAGATCAGCCCCTCGTTCAGCCTTGATGCGCTCGATTCGCAGCCCGGCACCCTCTGGAAAAAAAATCCCATGTGGATCTATGATACCGGCACCTCGGTCTATTATGATGTCGATGGCTTTGAGGCTCATCTCTTCGGCCAGTTGGACGATCACTCGTTCGACCCCTCGAAAGGGCTCCACATGACCTTCCAGGAGCGTGCCGGCAACGAACAGGTCACCATCCCCGAACCGTGATCTCCCGTCCCACCGTTCTGGTCATTGGTGCCGCTGCCGCGCTGTTGCTTCCTTTAGGTTTCTGGCTTGCCAAGAGTTCGCCGACGCTCGCGCCAGACACGGCCTATAAGCCGGGGCCTTTCCGCCGCCTCGCAGCCCCTCCGGCCTCGCCCCCGCCTCGCGGCCCAACGGAATTCAATACGGAGACTTCTGCCTTGCTGGAACTCGCCCGGAGCGGCTCACCTGCGGAAATCGACATGCTGCTGGACCAGCTCCGGCAGGAAACGGATCCTCGGCGGCGGCAGACTCTGCGCACGGCTCTCTCTTCCATCTCCAACCCCGCCGCTGCGCAGCATCTCATCACCAGGCTTGCGGAGGTTGATGATGAAGACGCCATCCTCGGACTCGAGCGCGCCCTCTCTGTCATGGCGGACGAAAGCGTGGTACGCTCGCTCGCCGCAGCCTATGAAACAGTGCCGGAAGCCAGAGCCCCACGCATAACAAGAGTTGTGGAGTCAGTCCTCCACGACGCGGCTGTTCCCGCCCTGGCCGCGCTTGTGGCAGACCCGGCCATCCCCGCCACCGACGAGCTCTCCAAGGCCGCCCTCAAAGCCCTGGCCCGTTTGGGCACGCCCTATGCCGCCGCGACATTGGCCCGCCGGCTGGACTCTGCCACCGCCCTAGAGGAGATCGAATTCCTGGGCCATCTCCTTGCCGCCGTCGACCGCGCCGGCACGCAATCGGAAATCACGGCGATAGCCCAGGGCAAACAGGATGCCACACAGACGCATACCCGCCTGGCGGCCATGCGCGCCTTGAGCCACTATCCTACTGAGGAAACCGCGTCGGCGCTTCGTCATTTGGCATCAGATCCTGATCCGCAAGTCGGGTCTCTGGCGCAATCCCTCCAGGCTCAGATGCGGACCCCGGCTCAGTAGATCCCTCATCCAAACACCGTCTCATCAATGCTCCGTTGCAGCGCGGCGATTCGGGTGCGGTCGTGCAGTGACCTTGCCTGACTGAAACTGAAACGCGGAAATGGGAGTGGGCTCTCCAGTTGAAGCAGTCTTAAGCGCCACTGCCGTGCTTTTCATCATGCCACGATCTCCTTCAGAACGCCCGAGCTGTCGCCATGGCGCTCGGCATTCACGCCGATGCCGTGGAGCAAGGTCAGCCACGCATTGCAAAGCGGCGTGTCCTTCGGCGCGACAATGTTGTGGCCGAGCTTGATGCCCGCGCCGCCTCCAGTGAGCAGTGTGGGGCAGTTGTCGAGATTGTGCTCGGTGCGGATGTTGCTGCCGTAGGCGAGCGCGACGTGGTCGAAAAGACGGCTGCCATCGGCTTCCTTCGTCGCTTTGAGCTTGTCGATGAGTCCGGCGAGCAGTTCGCTCTGCACGAGGTCTCGCTGCTGCGAGGCGGCGAGCTTTTCTCCCATCGTGGAGTGATAGTGGCTCATGTCATGCGGCGCGACCTTGATGCCGATGCTCGTCAGCAGCGTGCTTACCGGCTGGCGATAGGTCAGTACGCGGGTGCTGTCCGTCTGCATCGCCGCGAGGATGATGTCATACATGATCTTGATCTCCTCCTTGCCCGCCAGGCCTTCCTGAGGCTGAGGAATCGGCGCCTTCGGCTGCGGCACGCCGATCCATTGCTCGTCCTTCGCGAGGCGCGTCTCGATGTCGCGGATGCCTTGGAAGTATTCGTCGAGCTTCGCCCGGTCGTTTTTGCCAAGGTCGCGCTGCATCGCCTTCGCGTTCTCCATCACCGTGTCGAGCACGCTGCGCTTCTGCGCGAGCATGGCCTTCTGCTGTTCGATGGGCGTCGTGTCCTTCGAAAACAGCCGATGAAACGCCTCAACCGGTCCTTTGTGCCCACCGATGGGCTTGCCGCTCACATCCCAAGCCATCGAAAGTCCCGGCCCATGCCCCGAAGCCTCCGCGTTCTCGCTGCCATTGAGCTGCAGCGACGCAAAGCGCGTGTCCATGCCCAGCTTCGCCGCCGCCACCTGGTCCGCCGAGATGCTGTTGTGAAACGTCTGCCCCGGCTCCGCGAAACGGTTCGCGCCCGTGAGCCACATCGTGCTGCCCCAGTGCCCTTCATTCGAGTATTTGTTCCAAAGCCCCTGCACCACCGTGAAGTCCGCCTTGTGCCTCGCCAACGGCGTCAAACCCTCCGGCAGCGTGTAAGCCTTCCCCGTCTGCTTGATGTCGGGGAACCACGTCTCCGTCGTAATCCCCCAGCCAAACCCAAGAAACACCAAGCGCTTCGGCGGTGCCACCGGAGCCGCCGCCGAGGCAAATCGACGAAAGCCAAGTGACTCCAATGCTGGTAGAGCAATGAGCGAGGTGCTGGACTGAAGGAAGTGACGGCGGGTTTTCATGAAAGCTACTTCGTGTGGAATACTTTGCTGCTGACCAAGGCGTGTATGAACTCGCGCATCGCGAGGTCTTTCTTGCTTGCTTGGGTGATCATGTCGTCGATCAGCGGCTCGTCGCGGAAACCAATCGGGCGGCCGAGCGCAAACTCGATCAAGGCTTCGCTGAAGCTGCGGGCGAAGGCGTTGGACTTGTTGGCGATGAGGTCGCGGAGGGCGAAGAAGTCGGAGAAGGACGGGCCTTTGAAGAAGGCGGCGGCGGGGTCGATGGGCCAGGGCTTGGTGGTCTTGGGGTCGGGTTTGCCGTTGGCGTCGAGGGCGGTGTAACTGTCCTCAGTGCGCCATTGGCCGGCGGCGTCGAAGTTTTCCAAGCCGAAGCCAATGGGGTCGATCTTGCGATGGCAACTGGCGCACTGCGGGTCCTCTTGATGCGCGAGCAAGCGCTCGCGAGTGGTGAGCACCTTGCCGGCGAGTCGCGTGATGGCGGGGACGTTCGCGGGCGCGGGTGGTGGCGGATCGTGGAGGAGCTTGCGCAGCACCCAGGCGCCGCGCTCGACAGGGCTGGTGCGCTCGCCATTGCCGCCCATGAAATGAATGGCCGCCATGCCGAGCAATCCACCGCGTGGCGAGTCCTTCGGCAGCGACACCTTTTCGTAGCCGTCGCCCTTCACGCCCGGGATGCCGTAGTAGTGGGCGAGCACGCGATTGATGACGACGTAGTCGGCTTTGAGCAGGTCACGCAGGCTGGCGTTGTGCTTCAGGATGTGCGCGATGGTCTCGTGGATTTCGCCTTTGGCGGCGACCTTCGTGCCGGTGTCAAAGCGCGGATACAGCGCCCGATTCACCTCAAAGAAATCGATGCGGTCCAATCCGAGCCACTGATGCACAAAAGCCGTCAAAAAGCCCTCCGAGCGCGGATCATTGAGCAGGCGGTTGGTTTGCGCGGCGAGCACTTCCGGCTTCGAGAGGTCGCTTTTTCGCAACTCGGCATCCGGCGGGGCGCTCCAGAGGAAGTAGGAGAGCCGCGTGGCGAGTTCCGCATTGGAAAGTGGCTTGGGCTTCAGCCCAACCTCTGATTCCTGAGTTGAGCTAAAGCTCAAACCAATTTCCGCGAGGTAGAGAAACATCGGCGAGGCCAGCACGACGGACAGCGTCTCCTTCAGTGCGGCCACGGGCTTGTCACCGGCTTTGCGGCGCACGTCGTAGAGGCGCATCAGGCGATCCACATAGTCCGCAGGCGGCGCTGTGCCGCGAAAGGCCTCGGTGGCGAAGCGCTCGAAGGCTGCACGCAGTTCGGTGGCGGCAGGAGCAGGCGATTGGTCATCGAGCGGCAGCTTCAGCGCGGCAAAGCCGGGCGGCACGGGCTTCGCGGCATTCGGCACGCGTTCGATCTCGATCCAGTCCACCCACAGCACGAGTTCGGGGCCGATGCCATTGCGCTTCACGGCCTCGGCACGTTTGCGATTGCCTTCTTCGTTCGTGTCCCAACTGCCTTTCTCACGGAAGAACAGCGAGCGGTTCTCGCGCGTTAGATTGCCTCGCGTGAGCGTGAGCGGGATCTCGATGGTCTGCGGGTTTTCCATCGTGCCGGTGATCTCGAAGGTGTTCAGCACCTTGCCCGTGCGGGCATGAATGCCGAAATCGAGGAAGCGACGCTCTGCGGGCGCGTCCTTCACCGCCGCGGCTCGCACGCGGACGATGTAATCGCCCACCGGCCAGTCAAAAGGCACGAGCAGTTCGATGTAGTTCACGTTCAGCTCCGCCGGATGCCGCGTTTGCACGCCCAGATAGGCCCCGCGATCCACGTCGGGCATGCCAATGTAGTATTCGTGATACTTCAGCCAGCCCGCACCGAGCGAATCGTTCGCGAGGTCGGCATCGTTCTCGCCTTTCTTATCAAAGCCAAAGGTGCGTGGATTCGGTGCCCCAGGGATGCGGGCCCACTCGCGACGGAAGCGCGACACATTCGGAAACTCCGTCCGCAGCTTCGCGACGATTTCCTTGTTCTCCGGCTTCGCGGCGGCGTCATCGACGGCCTTCACCCACTTCTGCGCACGCTCGCGGGCATCGATTTGATACTTCACAAAGTCACGCACCTTTGGCGTGGTCGTCTCGCCCTCGTAATGGAGCTTCTTCGTCACGTTCGCCGCGTTTTGCCACGCAAACGCCTCCTCCAAGGCCTCGCGACCGAGCGCCTGATACTGCTCGATCTGGTTCGCCGACATGAAAAGGTTCGAGCCCACGGTATCAAAGGCCCCCGAGCCACCATCCGGCGGCAGCTCGGCCACATTGATCTCCACGCCGAGCAGTTCCCGCAGCGTGTTTTTGTATTCACGACGATTCAGCCGCCGCATCGTGATGACGCCTTTTTGATCGCCCAGAGCCCGTCGAGCCGCGACCATCACATTCGCCAGATCATCGAGGAAATCGGCCTTCGCGGCACTGGGAGGCTGTTTTTCGTCCTCGGGCGGCATGTCGCCCGAATTCATCGCATTCAGCACCTTCTGCCACTTCTCGGCGATTTCGACGTTCGTGATCGCCAGCGGCAGATCATCGACCCGGAACTTGCCTTTCTGCTTTTCCGGCCCGTGGCAGCTCACGCAGTGCTCCTTGAAAAGAGCGCGATGTTTGTCCGGCATCACCGGATCGGCGGCGAGAAGAGCCCATGGCAAGGAAAGGAAGAGAACAGTATGAATGCGAGGCATTGAGAGAATGTGGATACGTCATCGGGCCGTCGCTTTGATCTCCGCCGCGAGAAGCACGCGTTTCCAGAGAGAAAATTTGCACATCTCCCACCTGCCGCCCTGAAACAGGAACGGCTTGAATCGGTGAAATTGGACACAAAACATCGGCTTTACACTTTCAAGCCAACACATCACTGTGCACACGCTGCACGCGAAATTCGGCCCCAAGCCGTGAGAGCCCACAAGGCTCCTATACGTGCGGCTTTTTGTTTTCAGGGGTTTCGGCTCGAAGCGTGCCTCAAGGTTCAAGGGATTGGTGGGGGTGATGAAGGTGCCATGATTGTGCAGTTTTTTGAGATTTCGGGACCACCTCCCCCTGCAAATGTCCCACCCTAGGGCATAAGGTTAGACAGTTTGGGGTTCGTCCGCCCCAACCGCCCTCACCAAACCCGACTCAGCGGTTGCAGAAAAAACCGGTCCGCAGCCTTGCGATCCTCTATTTTCTCAATTTCAATCCTTAGCGACCGTAGGACGCTCAAGACTCGCCATAGCCTCGATAGATTCAGCCTTTTTGCAATCATAACCTCTCCCTGAATGGCCCGCAAAGCATCCAGCAAACCTGCCGACTCCACCGCCAACCTCGGCTTCGAGGCCAAGCTCTGGCTCGCCGCGGATAAGCTCCGCAACAACATGGACGCGGCGGAACCGGAGCGAAGCGGAGATAGCCAGCCGCAGGCTGCCCGCAGGGCGAGCGAAGCGAGGCAATACAAGCACGTCGTCCTCGGCCTCATCTTCCTCAAATACATCTCCGACAGCTTCGAGGCCCACCACGCCAAGCTCGTCGCCGGTGAAGGCGACTACGCCGGGGCCAATCCCGAGGACCCGGACGAATACCGCGCCGAAAACATCTTCTGGGTTCCGCCCGCCGCCCGCTGGTCGCACCTTCAGGGCCGGGCGAAGCTCCCCAGCATCGGCAAGGACGTGGACGACGCCATGGACGCCCTCGAACGCGACACCCCCCGGCTCAAAGGCGCGCTCAACAAGAACTACGGCCGCGCCGACCTCGACAAGCACCGCCTCGGCGAACTCATTGACCTCATCGGCTCCATTGACCTGAACAGGTCACCCTCACCCCAGCTCTCTCCCACTGGGAGAGGGACGAGCGAAGCAGAGGGTGAGGGTAAGATCCGTCGCGAGAAGGACATTTTGGGCCGCGTCTTCGAATACTTCCTCACGCAGTTTGCTTCGGCGGAAGGCAAGAACGGCGGGCAGTTCTACACCCCGTCCTGCGTCGTGCGCCTGCTCGTCGAGATGCTCGCCCCCTACAAGGGCCGCATCTACGACCCCGCCTGCGGCTCCGGCGGCATGTTCGTGCAGTCGGAAAAATTCGTCGAATCCCACGGCGGCAAATTGGGCGACATCTCCATCTACGGCCAGGAAAAACGGGCGTGGGGCGCCCGTTTTAGACGAGCGCAGCGAGCCCGCAGGGTGAGGCTGCGGCGGAAGCAGCCGAATCAAAGCAACCCCACTACCCGTCGCCTCGCCATCATGAACCTCGCCCTGCGCGGCATCGAGGCCGACTTCGGCAAGGAAAACGCCGACACCTTCCGCGCCGTCCAGCACCCCGACCTCCGCGCCGACACCGCGACGCGCGTGAGCGCGAAATCCAAACCGCGAAGCCACTCTGCGGGTCTTTTGCGCAGCGAAAGACAACTCCTCGCCAACCCGCCCTTCAACGACAGCGACTGGCACCGCAAGGACGACGACGTGCGCTGGCGCTTCGGCGTCCCGCCGAAGGGGAATGCCAACTTCGCCTGGGTGCAGCACTTCATCCACCACCTCTCCCCGAAGGGCATGGCCGGCTTCGTCCTCGCCAACGGCAGCATGTCCTCCAACCAGTCCGGCGAAGGCGAAATCCGGAAAGCCATCATCGAGGCTGACCTCGTGGACACTGCCTTGCGCGATAGCGCATTTCTCCAAAGCGAAGCCACTCCGCAGGTCCTGAGCAAAGCGAAGAACAACATGGTCGCCCTCCCCGGCCAACTCTTCTACAGCACGGAAGCGCAAGCTTCGTTTCAAATAGCCGCCTGAACTATGAGCGAGAAAGCCAACTTCAAAGTCGACCCACGGCTCGCCAGCTTACTCGGCGAAACCTACCGCTCGACAGAGCACGCGGTGAAGGAACTCGTGGACAACGCGTGGGACGCCGACGCGACGACGATTTCCATAACGCTGCCAGACCCGATGACCGCCGATTCGATTGTCATCGAGGACAACGGCAGCGGCATGACCGAGCAGGAGGTTCGCAACGAATACCTCGTGGTCGCAAATGACCGGCGCTCGCGGAAAGGCGACCGGACCAAGCAACTCAAGCGCCTTGTGAAGGGCCGGAAGGGAATCGGTAAGTTCGCAGGTTTGATGGTTGCGAATGTGATGGCCATCGAAACTACCGCGCGCGGGAAAACGACACGCGTTGTCATTTCAAAGGACGACCTCCTGAATGCATCCCGCGATTTGGAAAGAATCGACCTCCCGCTAACCATAACGGATGCAGCGGATGGAACATCAGGAACCAAGGTCACCTTGTCCTCTCTGAGCGACCGATTCGAGTTTCCTCTTCCCGAGCGGCTCAAGCCTCTTCTGATGACCGAATATGGTCGCGAGGAAGACGTGCGAATCAGCGTGAATACCGTCCCGCTCGGAATCGACGACCTTCCGGGTGAGAAGTTCGAGAAAGACGAAACCATAGCTGAGGCTGGGACGGTCAAACTGAACTTCAAAGTCTCCGATGGCGGCAAATCACTCAAACAGGCTGGTATTGCCATTCGCGTAGGCGGCAAGATCGTCGGGAAACCCGGCTTCTTCGGACTGGAGGACGACCCAGAGATCCCCCCAAAACTACTCAAGAAGGTTTATGGTGAAGTCGAAGCTGACGGACTCGCTGACAGCGTCACTGCTGACTGGGGCGACATCGTCGAGAACAGCAAAGCCTTCCACGCGCTGAAGCCCGTCGTCCAAGCGCACCTCAAAAACGCCGTCGAGGAAGTCTACAAGCGTGAGGTCAACCTTCAACGCGCCCGCATCCAGCGCCAAATCAATCTCCGTCTGGCGGAGATGCCCGAGCATCGCCGACGCTTCGCCCAAGTCGCACTCGAAAAGGTGATGAAGCGCTTCTACGGCGAGAGTGAAGACAAGGTCGAAACCGTGGCCTCCGTCATTCTCGACGCATTCGAGAAAGATGAATACTGGCTGGTGTTGAAGCAAATCGACGAAAGCAAAGGCGGCGACGTTGAGACCTTCGCGTCAGCGCTGGAGGTGTTCGGGCTGCTCGACATGGCGCTCATGGCCAACCAAGCAAAGAGTCGGCTCAAGGTCTTGGACCACTTGGACGACCTCGTCCGCAACCCGGTCACGCTCGAAAAGAACGTCCACAGCGTCATTGAGCGAAATCTCTGGGTTCTGGGCTACGATCATTCCCTCATCTCCTCCAACAAGACGCTCGCCCGCACCATCGAGGAATACACCTCGGTGAAGTTCACCGGCGACCGCGCCTCCAAGCGCCCCGACCTCTTCCTTGCACAGAATCTTCGTGGCGGCTTTCTCCTGATCGAGTTCAAACGCCCTTCCAAGGCTATCGACCGGCAGGACCAACAACAGGCGCAAGAATACCGCGACGACCTTGAACCCAAGTTCGGCCAAATCGAAATCCTCCTGCTCGGCAAAGAGCGCGACGTGACCGCGACTGCGAAGAACGATCCGCCCGGCCTTCAAGTATACGGTTACGAGGCGCTCATCAGCACAGCCCGCACGCAACTCGATTGGTTGCTCGCCGAGTTGAAGAGCGACGAACCCAACTGACACACCAGTGATTAAGCTTCTCGACAAAGCCGCGCTTATCTCAATCGCACGCTACTGCGACCACCCGGTTGCATTCCTTGTGGGCGCGCCCTTGTCGGGCGACGCAGGCGGCGGTGTCCCCGGCGTCACGCCGATGCTCGCGCTTGTCCGGGAAGAAGTAATCAACCGAGCCGCTCCCGAAGTCTCACGCTACGATGCAGCGGTGGCAGGAAAATCCGGTGGCGACGCCTATCAGGCAGCGATGGAGTGGCTGCAAGGAAACGTCGGCCAGCCGGCCGTGAATCGCGTCATTGAGGCTGCCGTCTTGAAGGCCCGCAATGCTGGTGCGGCCCCGAACTTCGTCAAGAACGGCAAAGACTGTGATTGGTATATCCCGCCCGGCACGCAACAGCTTGCCCAACTTGTCTGCCGGGACCTGTGCCAGCCGAAGCCTCATTTTCCTGGCCCCATCCTCACGACGAACTTCGACCCGCTGTTGTCTCTCGCAATCGAGTCGTGCAAGGCAAGGGCGCACTGGCGAGTCGTCCAGTCTGACGGTAAACTGGCCGACGTTGGCGAAAATGAGGCCGTGGAAGTCATCCACCTTCATGGTTTTTGGCGCGGTTCCGACACGCTGCACACGTCGGCTCAACTGACTTCCCCACGCCCCGCCCTCAGGGATTCTCTTCGCAAAATTCTGAAACAGAAAACCCTCATCGTCGCAGCCTACGGCGGCTGGGATGACGTGTTCGCGCGGGCGCTGGCAGAAGTTGCCGCGGATGATGACGCCCAGTTGAATGTCATCTGGTGTTTCCGTGAAACCGACGAGGCTGCGGTAAACCTAAAATACAAAGAGCTGTTTGAACGAGTCGCGCCAGCCATCACTCGGGGTCGCTTCCTCTGCTACGGCGGCATAGACTGCCATTCCATCTTCGGTGAAATCGCGGGCGTTGCGCCAAGCACACCCGCAGCCGCGGCGGTCATCACGTCCCCGCTGGCTGGGTGGGAACTCATTGTCCCGGCTCACTTCGCCGGCCTGTCACCGCTCCGCCCCGAGGAAATCATCCGATACTTCGACGGCGCGACTCCCACTTGGCGGCACGCAATCAGCGCAGACATCCCGCGCCGTGCCGCCGTTGCGGAGATAGCCAGACGATTCGCTTCCGCCCGAACCGTCAAAGACGACGGCTCCCTACAACTCATCCGTGCCGCTGGTGGCGAAGGCAAGACGACGCTCCTCCTGCAAGCCGCCGCTGATGCCGTGAACAGTGGAAACTGGAATGTCCTCTGGCGCCCGACCTCTCGTGTCGGCCTGCCACCGGAGCACATCACTTCACTGGACCCCACGAAGCACTGGCTCATCGTCGCCGACGACGCCGAGAATCTCACGAAAGACCTTCGCGAGGCGGCGCGTCTGCTTCACGACGCCGGGCATTCACACGTTCACTTCCTGTTCGCCGCGCGAGACACGGACTGGCGCTACTTCAGGTGTGAACAGGACACGCGGGCGGCATCGTTGAAGCGGCATGACGACATCACGCTGAGAGTCTTGCGACCGGAAGACGCCAAGATGCTCGTCGAAGCATGGCGGAAATGCGGCGCCGACGGCTTACGCGAGCTTGCCGCCTTAGGCACGGCGGACAAGCAGGTGACTGCGCTCCTTCAAGCGGTGCAAGGCGATGCCGCGAAGGGTGACGAAGGCTCATTCTTTGGTGGATTGCTTGACGTGCGCTTCGGGCCGGAAGGACTGCGGAATCACATCGTCTCTTTGCTCACGCGGTTGAAGGAGGAGAAGATTCATAAAAGCGAGCGCACCCTTTTCGATGCGCTCGTTTTTGTCGCCGCGTGTCACGCCGTCGGCATTCGCGGACTCGATGAGAAAGTCCTCGCCGACTTGGTCGGCGTAGACCGCGAGTGGGTGCAAACGCTCGTCGTGGATTTGCTCGGTGAAGAAGCGGCAGCCGTCCGAAGCGCCGGGCATGTGTTCACTCGGCACCGCAATGTAGCCGCTGCAATCTTGGTTGCCGCCGAACAAGCTTTGGGAGCCAATATCGCGGAAGTGTGGAAAGCCATCGTTCGTCAGACTATCAGAACGAGCAGTGATGGGGGGGTGAGTCGGCAGACCCATGCGAAGATCGTTCACGCGGCACCCAATCTGCAACGCAGCCTGCCTCCACAGTTCACGGAACAACGTCGAAAGGAGATTGCCGTCGCGGCTGCCGATGTAGCAATAGAGGCTGATGATGAAGGGCGGCTTTCGTATATCGTTGACCTCGGGAAGACCTACCGAAACGCGGGCGATTTCGCTGCCGCCGTCCAAGTGTTCCGGGACAATTTGCCCACGGCGCCAAGCAAGGTCGATTTCGCTGAAGTCATCCGAGGCTATTGGTATGAGTGGGGAGGGTGCGAAGGTCGCCTCGGACAAGAGAGTCATCACGCTCTCAGTAACGCGTGGGTATGCGGTTTATCGCTTTCCAACTTGGAAACGACCAACATCTCAGAGGAACAGGTCAAATTGAGTTGCGCGGGAACCGGCGTCGCACTCGGAAAGCTTGCAGCCACGCGACCCGACTGCCCTTTCGCACGCGGTCGCAGGGCGACAGCGTTTCTCGGGCTGCTCTCAAATCCTGACGAAAAGGGAAGGCGTTTTTTCGAATCGGATCACCGCGACGCCGACAAGATTCATACGCCTTATCCGAAGAGCATCGAAGAAGCGATTGCTTGGTTGACGACCGCCGTAGCCCAAGCGGGCCGCGAACTCCAAGACCCGTTTCTGAAGGCCCTGCTCAAGCCCGAGCATGTCTCCTTCAACATGCTCCGCGATTTCCTCAGTCCCGCCCCGCCTCCACGGCCACGCGCCAAACCATACAATCCTCCGCCTGCTCCGAAATCACCGCCTGTTGACGATACGAAGCCCATCCAGTGGCCAAGCCCGTTGGAAGCCAAAATTAAGACAGGCATCGAGAGAGTGTTGCGCGAGGCATGGGAAGCAGTCCCGGAGGACACAGGGCCCGAAGACCGGTTCAAAGTTGCCCGCCGCAAGGCCGACGATTCGATTAACCGACTATCCCCATACATAAAGCGCGATGTCCGCGCTCACTTTAATGCCGAAAACTGGGAATCCCTCAGAACCAGTGACCCCAAGCGCTGATTCACCGGCACACCCAACGAGAGGACCGTCGCCAACACGCGGTCGGTCTTCGGCGATTGCATTTCCAACTACGACATCCAGCGCGCCGTCGCGGACAAAGCCACGGTGCCGATCTATTACGAGAGCCGCATCGCCAAGCTGGGTCTGAACGCCACCGAGCTGCCCACCCTCGACGCGGAGTTTGACGAGATCACCGAAGGCGAGGAGCTGACGAAGAAGGAGAAGCTGAAAACGAAGTGGGCCGCGCTGGAAGCGATGGTGGGCCACCCGAAACGCGTCGCGCTCATCGCCGCCGACCTCGTGGCGCATTTCGAGAAGCGGATCGAAGCCATGAACGGCAAGGCAATGATCGTCTGCATGAGCCGCCGCATCTGCGTGGATCTTTACGACGCCCTCATCAAGCTGCGCCCCGAGTGGGCGGAGGACACGCTCAAGGTCGTCATGACCGGCAGCGCCGACGACGGCCCCGAGTGGCAGAAGCACATCGGCAACAAGCAGCAGCGCCGCGAGCTGGCGAATCGCTTCAAAGACCCGAAGGACCCCTTCCGCATCGTGATCGTGCGCGACATGTGGCTGACCGGATTCGACGCGCCCTGCCTGCACACGATGTATGCCGACAAGCCGATGCAAGGCCACGGCCTCATGCAGGCCATCGCCCGCGTGAACCGCGTCTTCAAAGACAAGCCCGGCGGTCTGGTGGTCGATTACCTGGGACTGGCGGACCAGCTCAAGAAGGCGCTGGCGAACTACACCGAAAGCGGCGGCAAGGGCGATCCCACCTTTGACACCAAACAGGCCATCGCGGTGATGCTGGAGAAACACGGCATCGCCAGCGCCATGATGCATGGCTTTGACTGGAGCCCGTGGACGACGGGCAAACCCAGCGAGCGTCTCGCGCTGATCCCCGCCGGGCAGGAGCACATCCTCCAGCAGGAGGACGGCAAGCCGCGCTTCGTGCAGGTGGTGACCGAGCTGTCGAGCGCCTTCGCGCTGTGCGCGGCGAGCGACGAGGCGGTGGCGGTGCGGGATGACGTTTCCTTCTTCCAAGCCATCCAGGCGGCGCTGAACAAGCAGACGACCAGCCGCAAGACGCCGGAACAGCTCGACGCCGCCGTGCGCCAACTGGTGAGCAAGGCCATCACCACCGAGGGCGAGGTGATCGACGTCTTCACCGCCGCCGGTTTGCCGAAGGCGGACATCAGCATCCTCGACGGACGCTTCCTCGCCGAGGTGCGCGGCCTGAAGCACAAGAACGTGGCCGCCGAGCTGCTGGAGAAGCTGCTGAAGGACGAACTCAAGGTGCGGTCGAAGCGGAACCTCGTGCAGAGCCAGCTGTTGGCTCCGGCATTCCCATGCCTGCGGGCTTCGCCCAGCGCTTCGCGCTGCCTGTCTCGCACGCTCCAGCGGCTCGGCTCAGCGAGAAGCTCAAGAAGACCCTTAACGCCTACCACATGGTGAAGCGCATCCTGAACAAATACGGCTACCCGCCGGACCTCCAGGAAGAAGCGGTGAAGACGGTCCTCCAACAGGCGGAACTGCTGTGTGCGGATTGGATTTAATTTCCTAATTCAGCGGAGATGATTCTTTGACGGCAAAATCTTCTTCCTCGGCTCATAACAAGCGGCGCCTCCGGTCCCGACAACCTCCAAGCGTTCTGAGATCAGGCGCAAATCTCGCTTCCAAGTGGACTTGGCCAGGAGAGCAGCCAAATTGTGCTAAACCTTTCAGGGCTGCGAAAGCCGTTGATAGCTTTTTGCCTGCCAAACCCTCCGTTTGAGTGGTTTGTAGTGGTCGGGCCGGCGAGATTCGAACTCACGACCTCTTGCACCCCATGCAAGCGTTCTACCAGGCTGAACTACGGCCCGACCTTTTGGCCGGTCAGCAGGACTGACCGGGTGGGACGCGGATGATGGCGGGATGAGGCTGGTTTGCAACTGACTTGTGCAATCACGCGACAAATTCTTTGCCCTTCGCCTCGCTCCCAGGGGCTGTTTTTTGGGCGCATGAGGCAGGCTGGACGCCTTTGCCACCCTGAATGCGGCAGGCTGGAAGCCTGGGCCATGCTCTCAGGCTGCCGGGTTGCGGCGGCCGCGCAGGAAGCCGAAGGCGATGAAGGCGGCGCCGGTGAGGATCATGAAGAGCGAAAAGAACTGTCCGCGGGTCAGGCCGAGGATGGATTCCGCTCCGGAATCGGGCTGGCGCACGCACTCAAGGCTGATGCGCGCAACGGCGTACAGCAGGAAGAACAAGCCGGTCAGCACGCCATGCGGCAGGCGTGGATAACGGACGCGCACCCAGAGCAGGATGGCGCTCAGCAGCAGGCCTTCGCCGAGGGCTTCATAAAGCTGGGACGGATGCCGGGGATGCAGGATGGTTTCGAGCTCGGCGCGACCTCCGCCGTTCTGCTCGAACCAGGCGATGATCTCCGGGCTGTGCTGGAGTGACAGGGGCAGGGAAGGTGCGGTGCCGCCCTGCCGGACGAAGTCCTCATGCAGCAGCTCGGTGGGGAACTTGACCGCCCAGGGGACCGAGGTCACCCGGCCAAAGAGTTCGCCGTTGATGAAGTTGGCGATTCTGCCGCAGAACACCCCCAGGGGCGCACCGCAGACCAGGGTGTCGCCGATGCCCGTCCAGGAGATCTTGTGACGGCGGGCATACCAGAGGCAGAAGAGGGCGACGCCGGCGATGCCGCCATGGCTGGCCATGCCGCCCTTGTGGATCATGAAGATCATCCAGGGTTCCTGGACGAAATGATCCCAGTCGTAGAGGAGCATGTAGCCGATGCGGCCGCCCAGGACCACGCCGAACAGGGCGACCAGGGTGATGAAGTCCGCCACCTGGTTTTCCCTGATCTCGGAAAGGCCGCGCCGGGCCAGATGGACCATGACGAGATAGGTCAGGTAGAAGCCGAGCACATAGGCGAGGCCATACCAATGAAGGGCAAAGCCACCCCCGAACTGCAGCATGTAGGGGCTCAGGTCATGCAGGTAAAAGGCGAGGGCGGAGGGCATGGCGGGGCGCCAGCCATGGCCGAGCCAGCCTGGGACGGCAAGCAAAAGGATGCGCATCGGCCGGCCCGGGCTGCCCGGCCTAACCGTCGCCCCCTGGCCACGCCTGCAGCTTGGGACTTGTCTGCCACAAATCACTGGCATAGATGGACGGACGGCGTTTGTTCAGCGCCCCGCCCGTCTCCCTGAACCCCACCCATGTCCCAACCCTGCGTTTCTTCGATCCTAGGCACCGGCAGCTACATGCCTGAAAAAGTGCTGACGAACGATGATCTCTCCAAGATCGTCGACACTTCAGATGAATGGATCACCTCCCGTACGGGCATCCGGGAAAGGCGTATCGCCGCCGCCGACCAGGCCACCAGCGACCTCGCCAGCGAAGCTGCGCGTCGCGCCATGGAAAACGCCGGGGTGAAGCCGGAGGAGATCGATCTCATCGTCTGCGCCACGGTGACGCCGGACATGTTTTTCCCCAGCACCGCCTGCATCATCCAGAGGAAGATCGGCGCGGCCAATGCGGTGTGCTTTGACATCAGCGCGGCCTGTTCCGGCTTTGTCTACGCCCTGCAGGTGGCGCGTCACTTTCTGAATGCGGGCACCCGCCAGACGGCCCTGGTCATCGGCGCGGAAAAGCTCAGCAGCCTGGTCAACTGGAAGGACCGCAACACCTGCGTGCTGTTTGGCGACGGCGCCGGAGCCGTGGTCATCCGCGCCACGGAGGCCCCCGACGCCCCGGGACGTGTGCTGAGCACGGTCATGGGCAGCGACGGCAACCTGGTGGACCTGCTGAAGGTGCCCGGCGGCGGCAGCGCCTGCCCGGTGACCCCGGAAAACGTCGATCAGCGACTGAACACGGTGCATATGGAAGGCCGTGAGACCTTCAAGCATGCGGTGACCCGCATGACCGCCGCCGCCGAGGAGGCCCTGCGTCTGGCCGGTCTGACCAAGGATGACATCAGCCTGGTCATCCCGCATCAGGCCAATGCGCGCATCATCAGCGCGATCGCCGACCGCCTGGGGCTTCCCGAGGAAAAGACCTTCATGAATGTCCACAAGTATGGCAACACCAGCGCCGCCACGATCCCCGTGGCCCTGGACGAGGCCAATCGTGAAGGGCGCCTGAAGCGTGGCGACGTGGTGCTGCTGGTGGCCTTTGGCGGTGGTTTCACCTGGGCGGCCTCCGTGCTGCGCTGGTAAAACGTCATCGGGGTAGGGACACGCCGCGTCGTGTCCGAAGGTTTTGCTGTAAACGCGTCCCCTCGGAGGAAAATGGGACGACGCGCAGGTCGTCCCTACCATTGAGGCATGGACATGCTGCATCGTGTCCGAAGGTTTGCTGTAAACGCGTTCCCTCGGAGAAAAGGGGACGACGCGCAGGTCGTCCCTACCATTGAGGCATGGACATGCTGCATCGTGTCCGAAGGTTTGCTGTAAACGCGTCCCCTCGGAGGAAAATGGGACGACGCGCAGGTCGTCCCTACCATTGAGGCATGGACATGCTGCATCGTGTCCGAAGGTTTGCTGTAAACGCGTCCCCTCGGAGGAAAAGGGGACGACGCGCAGGTCGTCCCTACCATTGAGGCATGGACATGCTGCATCGTGTCCGAAGGTTTGCTGTAAACGCGTTCCCTCGGAGAAAAGGGGACGACGCGTAGGTCGTCCCTACCATTGAGGCATGGACATGCTGCATCGTGTCCGAAGGTTTGCTGTAAACGCGTCCCCTCGGAGGAAAAGGGGACGACGCGCAGGTCGCCCCTACCGGGTTTTGATGGGAAAACCCATCAGGCAAACAGCGGCGTCACCGGCTGCCCCTTGTCGGCGATCGTGAACGGACGCTTGCTCGGGCTGTAGATGATCTGGTCCAGCGGCAGCCCCAGGGCGTAGGCAATGGTGGCGTTCATGTCCTGGATCTTCACCGAGTCAGCGACGACCTCGCGGCCTTCCTTGTCGGTCTGCCCGTGAATGTAGCCGCCCTTCACGCCGCCGCCCCACATGGCGGCGGAGAAGGCCTTCGGGTAGTGGTCACGGCCGACGTTCTGGTTGATGTCGGGCGTGCGGCCGAACTCGGTGGTCAGCACGACCATCGTGTCCTGGAGCAGGCCGCGGTTGTGCAGGTCGGCGAGCAGGCTGGAGAGGCCCTTGTCGAGGGTTTCGCAAAGCTCGGGCACACGGACGAAGTTGGCATTGTGGGTGTCCCAGCCGCCGAGGGAGACCTCGACGAAGCGGACGCCGCGCTCCACCAGGCGGCGGGCGAGCAGGCAGCCCTGGCCAAAGGCTTCACGGCCGTAGGAGGCGCGCAGGTCGGCGGCTTCCTCGGTGAGGTCAAAGGCCTTGAGGTCCTCGGACTTCATCATGGCGATGGCGTCGTCATACATGTCGGCGTAGGCCTTGACGTTGCGGTGCTTGAAGGTGGCGCGGAAGCCGGAGTCGAGCTCGTCGGCCAGCCTGAGGCGGGCGTTGAACTTCTCCTCGGTGAGGCCGGGCTGGATCTTGATGTTCTTCAGGCCGGACTCCGGGTTGTTGACGAACAGGGGGGCCTGGGCGGCCGGGAAGAATCCGGCGCCTGGGTGGCGGCTGTCGTTGCCGATGTAAACATAGTTAGGCAGGGTGCTGTTGCCGCCGCCCTGGAACACGTTCAGCCAGGCGCCCATGCCGGGGTGTCGGATGGTGCCGCGCAGCTCGTAGCTGGTGTGCATCATGTAGTTGCCCTGCTCATGAGCGCCCTGGGTGGAGGAGAGGGAGCGGATGACAGTGCCGTGATGCATCTGCTTCGCGGTGAGCGGCAGGTTTCCGGAAATCTGCACGCCGTCCGCGCTGGTCTTGATCGCCTGGGTGGGGCCGCCGGTCTCGGTGCCGGGCTTCGGATCCCAGGTGTCGAGATGGGTCTGGCCGCCGCTCATGTAGAGGTAGATGACGTTCTTGGCCGTGGCCACCTGCTTGAGCTTCGAGGAATGCTCGAAAGCGGCGAAGGAGCGGCTGGTCATGGACTGGCCGAGCAGGCCGACCCCGAGCAGGGAGGAGGCGGTCTTCGCGGCGAAGTCACGGCGGGTGATTTCGCCGGAACGGAGGAGCTTGGAGGCGAGTTCTTGTTTCATGGAGTGGCGTTGTTGAGGGTGCTGGAAGGAATTGGGTGCCGTGGTCGCTCAGGCGGGGTGGCTTACTGGATGAAGATGAACTGCTGGGTGTTGAGCAGGGCGTAGATGAGGTCCTCGGTGGCGTTGAGGCCGGAATCCTGGGCCTTGAGCCAGGCTTCCTTTTCCTTCTGGGTGGGCTTGCGGGCGAGGATGGCCATGTAGGCGGTCTCGAGCTTGTCGTCGGGATACTGTGCCTTGCTGAGGGCGAGCATGAGCTGGCTGTACTTGCTCAGGATGTTGGGCATGAGGTTGCCGTTCATCATGAACAGGCTCTGCGGCACGCTGGCGTCGTAGTTGGCGTTTTCGATGGTCTCGCGGTCGCTCTGGCCGAAGTCGCGCAGGGGATGGCCACGGGGGGCGGGGCTTTCCAGCTCGGCGGAGCGCAGGTAGTCGCGGGACTGCTGGGCGCGGGCGCGGAAGTAGTCGCGATGCTGCTTCTCGGGGATGCCGTAGTATTCGGCCTCCTCACGATAGGCGGCCTGGCGTTTTTCCTCCTCGGCCTTGCGCTCCTCGGGGGTGAGTTCCCTGCGGTCAAAACCGGGGATGATGACGCGTTCGGCACGCACGCCATTGGCCATCATCATCATGCTGTCACCGGCCATCATGCTGGGCACCTCCGCCGTGCCCCCGGTGCTGTTTTTGGCCAGGGAGGCGTTCACATAGGGCTTCCCGGTGACCTTTTCGTAGAGCTTCTTGTGCCCGGGCACCATGACTTCGGACATGGTCAGGCGGCGGCCCTCGTTCTGGATGTCGTTCACCTCGCGGCGGAGTTCATCCACCTTCTTGCGGGCCTCGGCGACCTTCTTCTCCATGGCTTCACGCTCGGGGCCGGGCTTGATGGCTTCCAGCTTCTCCTGAAGCTCCTTCTGCGTGGCTCGGGCCTCGATGTAAACCTTCTGCTTCGTCTCGGTGCGCTCGCGGTTTCTGGCATAGACATCGGCCGCCATCTTGAGGCCGCGGTAGGCTTCCTCGACATCCAGGGATTCAATGCCCTCGGCGTTCTTCCTGGCCTGGAGGATGCGCTGCTCCATCTGTTCACGGGCGGCGCTGTTGATCATGTCCGGGTTGGGATTGATCAGCGTGACAAAGCTGTCCCACATCTGCTCGGCGCTCATGCGGCGGAGCACGGGGCCGGTGAAGTGATAGACGACTCCGGGAGCGACTTCGTCACGGGTGACCTGGCGCTGGTAGGTGCGGGTGTTGAAGAGCACGCGCAGGTAGGCCTTCATGTCATAATTCAGCTCCTTGATGAGCCCTTCCAGATGCGTCTGAAGCTCGGGAATCATCGGGATGGTGCCGTCCATGAGCTCGTCCAGGGGTTCGATGAGGGCGAGGCCGAAGGCCTTTTTCCAAAGGCGGTTGGCGATGACGGTGGTAAAGCGCGGATTGTCCTTGGAGGTCATCCAGCGTGCATAGGCCTGGAGCGGGGTCTCTCCCGGCTGGGTGACACATTCATGCCCCATCATGGTGCCGAAGCTGACCACCGAACGCGGCTTGGCGTCGCTGTACTGATAATCGTGGGGCAGGGTGAGCTTGCGGTCGCGGGTGGACACGCTGGTGTAGCGCATGGTGTCGCGAATGTCGTTCATCGGCTCCTGGAAGCTGCGCTGCTCCTTGCGGATCTTCTGGCGCAGTTCCTCCTGCTTCTTCCGGTAGTCCTTCATCTGCTCGTTGTAGGCCTTTTCGGCGGAAGCATAGACCTGCATGGAGTCGGCGTATTTTTTCTCCAGCTTCTGGCGCTCCTCCTTGCTGATCTGGCCCTTGATCTTCGGGCGGTCCGGACGCTGCGGGCGCTTTGGTTCAGGAATGGCCTTCAGGGCGGCGCGTTCCTGGTCGCTGAGCATTTCTCGCACCTCGCCGATGGTGCCGCCATAGTAGTCCTGGGTCTCCACGCCATAGGTGAAGGCGGCCATTTTGTAGAACTGCATCTGGCTCCACTTGTCGAAGGGGTGGTTGTGGCACTGGGCGCACTCGATGCGGGTGCCGAGGAAGATGCGCACGGTGTTGGCCATGTTGTCCAGCGGCATGCCGCGGTCGCGCATGTAATAGCCGATGGCACCGCCCTCCCAGGCCTTGCCCTGGGCCGCCACCATGTCGCGCACAAACTGGTCGTAGGGCTTGTTGCTGCGCAGGCTCTCCTTGACGAAGTTCATGTAGGCCGCGCCGGTGATGACACCGGTCTGGTTGCCGTTGGAGGTGACCCGCAGGACGTCGGCCCAGTAATTGTACATGTGCTGCACATAGCCTTCGGAACCGAGCAGCCTGTCGATCAGGCGGGCGCGCTTGTCGGCTTCCTTGGAGTTCAGGAAGGTCTCGACCTCGCGGGTCGTCGGGATGCGCCCGATGATGTCGAGGTAGATCCTGCGGACGAAGGTGTTGTCATCGGCTTCGGGATTGCCCTGAAGCCCGGCTTTCTTCCAGTCAGCCTGAAGGATGGCGTCGATTTTCTGAGCGGCGGCCTGGGGACTGGGAGTGGCCTTGGCCGTCAGGGCGAGGATCAGAAGGGAGAGCAGGGGGAGTGAGCGCATGGCGGTTCGGCATAAAAACGCCAATCCCGGCCTACTTTTTCACAAACCGTAATAATAGCCACAGGTGAGGTTTCTGCGGCTTTTGTGCCCATGGGCTGGGCTATTTTTACAGAATCGAACCTGGCTCGTAGCCCGCTGCTTCTGGGTGGGCGATCATAAAGGCAGAAACCACCTGGGTGAAATGATCCACCTGCTCGGCGGCATCGCCGGCGTTGGCGCGGCCCTGGGCCACCAGCTTTTCGAAGGCGTCGGATTTCAATCCCAGGCGGGAGTCGGCGGCCAGACGGGCGAAAAGATCATTCTGGGCGACTTTGCCGGTCCGCATGTCGCGGGCGACCTGAACGGCGTGCTCCTTGATGGCCTCGTGGGCGGCTTCGCGGCCGGCACCGGCTTTTACGGCTTCCATGAGCACGGTCGTGGTCAGGAGGAAGGGCAGGTAACGCATGAGTTCCTGTTCGACCACGGCTTCGAAGACCTCCATCTGGTTGAGGACAGTCAGGGTGGTTTCGAGCAGGCCGTCCATGGCGAGGAAGGCGTCCGGCAGCATCACTCGACGGACCACGGAGCAGGAGACGTCTCCCTCGTTCCACTGGTCGCCAGCCAGACCGGCGGCCATGGCGAGGTAGCCCTTGAGGATGACATGGAAGCCGTTGATGCGCTCGCAGGAGCGGCTGTTCATCTTGTGGGGCATGGCGGAACTGCCGACCTGGCCCTTGGCGAATCCTTCGCTGGCGAGTTCATGGCCGGCCATCAGGCGCAGGGTCTTGGCAAAGCTGCCTGCGCCGCTGGCGACGTGGCAGAGGGTGGAGACGACCTGCATGTCGAGGCTGCGGGGGTAGACCTGGCCCACGCAGTCGAGCTTGGCGTGAATGCCGAGGTGATGAAGCACGCGTTCCTCCAGGGCCCGGGCCTTGGAGGCGTCGCCATTAAAAAGGGTGATCTGGTCGAGGCGGGTGCCAACCGCCCCCTTCAGGCCGCGGGCGGGGTAGCTTTGGATCAGGTTTTCCAGGGCCTGCACGCCCAGGAGCATCTCCTCGCCAAACATGGCCAGACGTTTGCCCAGCGTGCTGACCTGGGCGGCGACGTTGTGGGTCCGGGCGGTGAAGGGGATGTTCTTGGTCTGCTGGGCGCGACGTGCGAAACCGGCCAGCACCGCGATGCTCTTCTTGCGCACCTCCAGCAGAGCCCGGAAGGTCTGAAGCTGTTCGACATTCTCCGTGAGGTCACGGCTGGTCATGCCCTTGTGGATGTGCTCATGCCCGGCCAGGTCGCAAAACTCCTCGATCCGGGCCTTCACGTCGTGACGGGTCACCCGCTCACGCTCCATGATGGAGGTCAGGTTGACCTGGTCCTTCACCTTTTCGTAGGCCTCGATGACGCCGTCCGGGACCGGGATGCCGAGATCACGCTGCCCCTTGAGCACAGCGATCCAGTAGTCGCGCTCCAGCCGGACCTTGCCTTCGCCGGACCAGAGGGCGCGCATGGCAGGGGTGGCGTAACGTTCGGCGAGGACATTGGGGATGGAATCGGGCTGGGACATGGGGCGGGCGATTTAGGAGCGGATTGAGGGGTGGTCAAGGTGGGGGTTGAGCCGTCTCGGAAGCGGACAGGCCATACCGCTGGCGAATCTCGGCGACCGCCCACCGGGCGTGTTCGGCAATCAGAGGATGGGGATCTTCGCTCAAGGACTCCAGGGCAGGCAGGTCTTCCTGCGTGCCGACGTTGCCGAGGGCGACACAGACGTTCCGAATGAAGGCCGGGCGTTTGATGCGCTTGATGGGGTTCTTGGCAAAGACCTGGCGAAAGGTTTCATCGGTCAGGCTCAGGAAATCCCGCAGCGTGTGGCTGAAAATCGACTCCCGGGCCTGGAATGCCGCTTCCTGGGAAGCCTCGGCAAACTTGTTCCAGGGGCAGGCCACCAGGCAGTCGTCACAGCCATAGATATGGTTGCCGATGGCGCGGCGAAATTCCTCGGGGATCGGCCCCTTGTTTTCGATGGTCAGGTAGCTGACACACCTCCTCGCATCGAGGCGACGAGGTGCTGTGATGGCTTGTGTCGGACACGCAACGATGCAACGGTTACATTTTCCACAAGAATCTTTGGATGGACTATCCGGCTCAATTTCAAGAGTTGTAATCAATTCAGCAAGAAAGAACCAAGTGCCAAGTTTGCGGTGAACTTGCATGGTGCTTTTGCCACCCCATCCCAAGCCTGAAGCGCTTGCCCAGTCTCTTTCTAGCACAGGTCCTGTATCGACATAGTAACGCTGTATTCCGCCTTGTAGTGTTAACCACTGATCCAGTGCTTGTAACTTTGGTGTCACGATATCGTGGTAATCTATGTTCCAAGAGTATCGAGCTATGCGATACTCTGTCGTTACATTTGAATTACAAGGTAGGTAATTAAGAGCTAAAACAATCACGCTTTGGGCTCCTTCCTGGACAAGCCTTGGGTCGGCACGTCTCTCCACATTCCTCGCCATCCATGCCATGTCGCCATGCTTGCCCTCGGCGACCCATTGCAGATAAAGATCCGCGTAAGACGCGGCTCCGGCCCTGGCGATCCGACACTCCGAAAACCCAAGTTCGCGGGTTTTGTCGAGAAGCTGGGTTTTGAGGTCGGACATGCAGGAACCCTGCCTTGAACCTGTCGGAAAGTCAAAACTCCGAGTCGGCCTTGCGCATTCAGACGTTTTCTTCCAAACGTGCCTTTGACACTTATGGACGAAGCAGCCCTCCAATCCGCCCTCAGCAATCCTCAAAACCTGGGGGAAATGCCAGATGCCGACGCCGTGGGTACGGTGGGGTCGCCGGACTGCGGTGACATGGTGCGCATGTGGTTGAAATACAAGGAGAAGGACGGGCGCAGGGTGATCGACAAGGCGAGTTTTCAGTCCTTTGGCTGCCAGACAGCCATCGCCGTCGCCAGCCTGGCGACCGAGCTGATCCGGGGCAAGACCCGTGAAGAAGCCCTGGAGATGAGCGCCTCGGAACTCAGCGCACCGCTTGGTCCCCTGCCGCCGATGAAGATTCACTGCGGCCAAATGGTGGAGGGGGCGCTCAAGGCCGCCCTGGAGGCCGAGGCGGGCCAGGTTTCCTCCGCCACCCCGGCAGTGGCGCCGGTGCCGGTTGGTCCCACCCTGGCAGATGCCCTGAACGCCAGCGGCAAGACGGCGGGCAGGATCAGGATCGTCCTGGAGCCGCCAACGGGACAATAAAGGCGGAGTCATGCGCCCGAGGTGACAGGATGAATGGCACGGGAGACGCTATTCAAAGGTCGCCATGACACAGGAATCCACCCCTTCCATTTACGAGCGCATCGGCGGCGCCCCGGTGATTGATGAACTCATCGAGGCCTTTTACGTCCGAGTGCTGGCCGACCCATTGCTCGCCCCCTTTTTCCATGACTCACCGCTCGACCGGCTGAGGTCGATGCAGAAGGAGTTTTTCTGCATGGCGCTGGGCGGGCCGGTTTCCTACTCCGGCAAGTCGCTGGCTCACGCGCACCATGGCCGGGGAGTCAAGCCGGAGCATTTCGCCCATTTTGTCCGGCACCTGGTGGAGACCCTGAAGGACATCGGAGTGAGTGACGAGGACGCGGACCACGTCATCGAGCACATCAACACCTTCGCCAATGAGATCACTGGCACGTCTTATTGACGGCCCAGGCGCATGTCCATCCAGACGGCGGCCAGCAGCACCGTGCCGCGGGCGATCAGCTTGTATTCCGGCGAGACGGACATCAGCGTCATGCCATTGAGCAGCGTGGCCATCAGGAGGGCCCCTGCCAGCACCCCGAGCACCGTGCCGCGTCCTCCGCGCAGGCTGACGCCGCCGATGACGCAGGCCGCCACGGCATCCAGTTCCATCCATTCACCCAGGTCCGTCGTCGAATTGCCCGTGTAGGAGGTGAGCATGAAGCCCGTGACCGCCACGATGCCGCCCATCAGGGCAAAGGCGCTGATGACCACCCGGCGGACCGGGATGCCCGAAATGAAGGCCGCCTCGGCATTGCCGCCAATCGCGTAGAGGTGGCGGCCGAAGGCCGTGTGACGGGTGATGACGTACACCCCCAGGGCGACCGCGGCAAAGATCAGGGCGGGAAGGGGGATGCCGCGGAACTGGTTCGTGATGATGACAAAGAGCAGGACCGCCTGGGCCGCGATGAAGGTGCGCAGGAAGCTGGACTCGCCATCCTCCACCTCAAAGCCGTTGTTCCGTCGTTCAGCCCTGGTTTTCCCGGCCGCCCAGGCAAGGAAGACGATGACCAGACCGGCCAGAGAATAACCGGCGGAAGGAGGCAGATAGTAGGTGCTGAGGAGCGAGTAGAAGTTGGTCTTTCCTCCTGCCACCACGGGGACGGTTTGATTCTGGATGACGAGCCAGAACAAGCCCCGGAAGATCAGCAGCCCGGCCAGGGTCACGATGAAGGCGGGGATGCGTTCGCGGACGATAAGCAGTCCCTTGCCCCACCAAACCAGCAGCCCGGCGAGCAGGGCGATCAACAGGGCGACAGGCGAAGGCAGGCCGGCCTTGCTGGTGAGCACTGTGGCGATGCCGCTGAGCAGGGCCAGGCCGCTGCCGACGGAAAGGTCGATGTGCCCCGGCAGGATCACCAGCAGCATGCCCATCGCCAGGGTGGCGGTGATGGAGAGCTCCGTCATCAGCAGGGACAGGTTGCGGGAATCCAGGAACTTCGGCTCCATGATCCCGAAAAAGACGCAGATGCCCATCAGGGCCAGGGCGATGGAGGAGTCGCGAAAGGTAAACGTGCGGGACATGGATTCGGCGGAGGACGTTTTAGAGCCTGCGTACAAGCCGAGGCAAGAAAAAGGCTTGGCCGCCATTGTTTCACCAACCTTTGCCGGGTCGTGTCAGGCGGACTGAAGATACTGCTCCGCCGTCCTGGCTCCGGCTTCGTAGAAGGCGTGCATCTGCTTTTCCGTGCCGGAAAGCAGGGCGGGGCGTTCATGCCGGGTTGTCAGGACCACGACCTTCTTCCCATGCATTTTTGCCAGCTTGAGCCGGTATTGCAGAAGCTGTTCGCTGGCGCAGGCATGGGCTTCGGCGGTGAGGCGGACGAGGTTGAAGGGCACGACCGTTGGAGCGTCATCCCTTGGATGCATCACCCGGTGAAGAATGAGGGTGTCGATTTCAGGATCCTCCAGCCAGGGGTCGATCGGCGTTTCGTGGGCGACTCCGCCGTCAAAGCAATCCATGCCGGCGTGCTGGAGCGGCTGAAAAATGGTCGGCACGCAGCAGCTCGCCACCATGGCGCGGGCGAGGGAGCCCTGGGTGAGGAAATGGGTCTGGTGCGTGGTCAGGTCGCTGACCGCCGCCATGAACCGGGGGCTCAGGTCCTCGATCTTCAGGTCGCCAAAGATGGATTCGAGGAAGGTCACGGCCGCCTCAGGCTTGAAGAGTCCTGGTTTGCTCTCGGCAAAGGTGCAGCGGATGTACTGGGTCAGCCAGGGGGTCTGCTGGACGAAGGACTGGCGGAAGGCCCAGGAGGTCACGATTTCGCGGGACTTTTCCGGCGGCAGGCCGGAAGCATGGAGTCCGGCGGCGATGGCGCCGGCGGAGGAGCCGCCGACCGCGACCGGGCGCAGCCCCAGTTCGTGCAGCTTTGCAAGGAAACCCGTGTGGGTGGCATAGCCGAGAAAGGAGGCTCCGAGGGAGATGGCGACACGGGAAGACACGGGCGGATCGGATTCAGGTGTCAGTGGCAAGGGGTTCCGGAGCGGAGGCCGGAGCCAGCAGCCGTGCATCGCCGCCTTTGAGGAAGAGCAGGCCGCCCAGCAGGCCCCAGACGACGCCCATGAGCCAGCCGACCAGGGAGGCGGAGACGGCGGTGGCTCCCGGCAGGCCGGCGAGTCCCAGCATCAGCGTTTCAAAGGTTTTTTCCCGGACTCCCAGACCGGAAACGGAAATCGGCAGTCCTGACACGGTGTCAACGATGGGCATGGCGGTGACCAGGTCCATGACCGGCACGCTGCCACCGACGGCGAAAACGGCGCAGTAGAAGGAGAGGAAGTGAAATCCGAAGATCAGGACCGACAGCACGGTGGAATAGATCGAACCCCGCCAGTCGCGACGCAGGGCATCGCAGGCCGTGGCGAAGTTTTTCAGCGGTGCGTAGCCGAGCATCCAGGGCCACTGCTTCTCGCCCCAGTTGTAGAGACGTGGAGTGAAGGAGATGGCGGAGAGGATGACGAAGATGATGCTGCCGCCCATGAACATCTCAAAGCCCTTGAGGATGGCGCGCACCTCAGGCGTGAAGGTTTCCAGACGATCGGCCAGCATGAGGCGGCAGGTCAGGAAAAGCAGGCCCAGGCCGAGCATGCCAAGCAGGTGGTCGAGCATGACCGAGACCATGACGGGCAGGCGCCGGGCGCCGGGCTGGCGCATCATGGCCAGCACGCGGTAGGCGTCGCCGCCGACCACGCCGAGGGAGGTGATGTTGAAGAAGTTGCTGACCAGGGTCACCCGCAGGACCTCCGAGCCGGAAACGGCCTGCTCCTGGCCCCTGAGCAGCACTTCCCAGCGCAGAGCGGCGAACCAGTTGGAGATGCCCACGGCCGCCAGCCCTGCCAGGGTCCAGGCCCAGTGCTTCTGCAAGGATGCCAGGTGCGGCACGATGGTTTCGAGAAAGCGGTGCTCACGAAAGATCATCCACAGCAGCACGGTGGTGACTGCCAGCTTCAGCAGGATGGGCAGCACCTTCTTCATGGACGGCAAGACTGGCAAAATCAGGCCAGCCCGGCCTCCTCGATGGCCTTGGCGATGGTGTCCACGCTCTGGAGGATCTCCCGGGCCCTGGCCTGGTCGCCAATCTTCAGCTTGAAGTGCTTTTCGATCGCCACCACGAGCTGCAGGGCGTCCACGCTGTCGAGCCCGATGCCGCTGGGGCCGAAGAGAGGGGAGTCGTCTGCGATCTCGTCCACACCCACCTCCAGCATCAGTTCGCTGGCCATCACTTCCTTGATACGCAGACGGAGGTTCATTCGATGATTTCGGGTGCTGAAAAGAGGAGGTTAAACGAGGCCCCCGTCGAGCTTGAGGGCCGAGCCAGTCATATAGCTCGCCTCCGGGCTCGCAAGGAAGAAAACCACGGCTGCGATCTCCTCCGGACGGGCAAAGCGCCGCATCGGGGTTTCACGTCTGACGGCCTTGACCTGCTCCTCGCTCCATCCGGCGGGCAGCGCGCCTTCGATGTGCCCGGGGCAGATGGCGTTCACCGTGATGCCCAGGCGCGCCGTTTCCTTGGACAGGCTCTGGGTGAGGCCGAGCACGCCCGCCTTGGCCGCTGCATAGTTCGCCTGGCCGGCGGGCGAATGCAGGGCGCTGAGGGAGGCCACGTTGATGATGCGTCCCCAGCGCTGGCTCATCATCGGCTTGAGCACGGCCTGACAGCCATGGAAGACGGCGTTCAGGTTGGCGTCGAGCACTCCCTGCCATTGCTGGGCGGACATGTTCGCCAGCAGGGCGTCCTCGTGATAACCGGCGTTGTTGACGAGCACGTTGACGGGGCCGCCCCGGGATTCGATGAGGGCCATGGCGTCCGCCCAGCCTTCGGGCCGGGTGATTTCAAGCGGGCAAAGGTGCGCCCGTCCTGGAAATGCCGCCACCAGGGCCTCGGCTCGGTCCCGACGCTCACGCACCCCCAGATGGACCTGGCATTCGGGATCCCTTTCCAGGAAATGACGGGCGGTGGCGTCACCAAGGACACCGTTGGCACCGGTGATGAGGATGCGTCGGCTGGGTGGAGAAGTCATGCCGCTGTCTGCTTCGGGTGATTTAAGATGTCAAAGGATCACACGCAGCAACAGCCCGGCTAGCATTCTTCCAAGCCCGAAGTACCAGTCCATGATTTCGGGACCCCGAAACACCCACAGCAAAGCCCCGCCAGCGAGATAAGGTCCAAAGGGAATCTTTTGTCCCCAGTCGCTGAGCTTGAGCAGGCGCAATGCTGTAGGAATCAGGACTCCAAGCACGGATGCTGCCAGAACGGTGAACAGGACACATTTCCAGCCGGTGAACGAACCGATCATCATGAGCAGCAGCACGTCGCCAAAACCCATGGCTTCCCGGGGAATCACGATATGGGTAGTGGATCCTTCGAGAAAGGTGACGCCTTCGAGCGCAAACTCCTCCAGCTTGCCGTCGCCATGACGGACCTTGAGCTTTTCCATCCACAGTTCGGCCACGACGTTGTCATAGCTGCGTTCATTGACCTTGAGGGCGGGGGCGGTGATGATCATGCGGTCGCTCGCGCGTGAGAAGATGTCGGCCCATCCGGTTTTTTCCTCACCCAGGGTCACCACGGGCGGCTGGGTGTCATCGGGCTGCGTCACGCTCCAGGCGGTGGGGAAGTCGAAGCGCAGGCGTTTTCTGCCAAAGGCGAGTTTGCCCAGCTCCACGACCAGCCAGAGGCCGCCGAGGCCGAGTGCGGCGCTGGCGAGAGAGATCATAAAACCGCGCAGGTGTGTCTCCTCTCCCATCAGGGAAGGCACCAGGGCAGCTCCCCCCAGGCCGACCACCGTGCCACCGATGGTGATTTCATGCGGCAGGATGAAATGCTCGATGTCGATGAAACTGCCGGCCACCAGCAGGCTGGCAAAAACCCAGAGCAGGAGCACCTGCGGGCCCCAGTCCTTGATGGCGGCCCAGTCGCCGCCGACCTTCCAGAAAATGCCGTAAAACAGCAGGCCGGTCAGCAGTTCGACTCCGAAATAGCGCGCCGAGATGCCGCCACCGCAGTTCGCGCAGCGGCCGCGAAGCAGCAGCCAGCTCACCAGCGGAATGTTCTGATACCAAGGGATCTTGTACTGGCAGGAAGGACAGAAGGAGCGGCGCGGGTTGTTGACGGAGATGCCGCGCGGCAGGCGGTAGATGACGACGTTCAGGAAGGAGCCGATGCCCGCGCCCATGAAGAAGCAGAGGAAGTGCAGCAGGGCGTTGAGAAGTTCGTATCGGGACATGCGTGACGATGGGGGGATGCCTGAAAACTTGCCTTGCGATGCCGGGGAACGGAAGCAAAAAAGTCGAATGTTCGGAAGCAAATTGGGTCTTTGGGGGGCTCACCTGCGAAGGTGCATGCTGGCTTCAGGCATGGCACTGCTGGCCTCCTGTGCCGTCACGGAACGCCGCAGCGCCATCCAGCATGGCAAGATGGTCGAAAAGGCCTCGCAATATGACCTGGTCGATGTCCGGCAGGCGGTTCCAGACATTGGGGTCGACCTTCGTTACGCCACGGCGCAGAACGTCACGGGGCATCCGCTGTACCCCCGCCACATGCCCTGCCTGCTGCGCAGCATGACCGTCGAGCGGTTGAAGCAGGCCCAGGCCAGCCTCCGCGCCCAGGGGTACGGGCTGCGCATCTGGGATGCCTGGCGGCCGCCTGAGGCTCAGGAAAAGCTGCACGCGCATGGAGGCAGCACGGGCTTGTTTCTCGACCCCAGGACCGGCTGGTCCCGCCACTGTGGAGGAGTTTCCCTGGATGCAACCCTGGTGGATGCCGCAGGGCGCGAGCTGAAGATGCCCACGTATTTCGATGAAAACCTGGAGCAGGCCGCCAGTGCACGGGTGGACCCGGACCCGGCGGTGCGTGAGCGTCTGAGGATTCTGCACGCGGCCATGCGCCGGGCGGGGCTCATCCCGTTGGAGGGCGAGTGGTGGCACTTTGACGACCAGGATCATCTGCATGACCCGGTGCCGGTGGTCTGGGGCAGGGAGGTGGGTGTTCAGATTGATTGAAGAGCAGGGTTGCACCTCCGGCGGCGTCAACGTAAAGGCATCGCCGCCCGTCCCCTTCATGACCTGGTTCCGCTCCATGCTCGCCAAACTGCACGCGCTTCAGCAGCGTTCGCGGACATGGCCGTATGCAGGCCGCATCACCTTTTCACTGGCGCTCATCGCCATGCTGCTGCTGGTCACCCAGGGGCATCATCTGGACAATCCGGCGGACATCACCGGCTATGACACGCTGGGGGGCAGGCTGGTGGCGGAACAGGGGGCGGCTCCCGCAGGGCCGGCCCTGCGGTTTGTCTCGGTGGCGCTGCCCTACCTGGATCAATGGATGCTCGTGGGCGGCATCGTCTTCATCACCATCCTCCTGCGCCAGTGGGGGCATGTGCAGAAGCTGGTGACCCCTTCGTGGGTGGCGGGCGTTTCCGTGGCGCTGTGGGCGGTTTGCAAGGACATGGCCATCCATCTGGGCGTGGCCCAGGTGACGGAGCTGGGCGAGCCCTTTGCCGAGTTTGCCTACTGGGTGAAGCTGGTGCTGCTGGCCCTGGCCATCCTCAGCCTTCCCGGCCTGCTGCACTACTATCGGCGCTGCGGCGCGCTGGACCGCTACACGCTGCGCACCTTCCTGGCCCCGCTGGTCTTCTGCTTCATCGCCTTCACCTCGCTCTGGCTGATCATGGACCTTCTGGACAACATGAAGGACTTCCAGGAGGCCGGAACGCCCATGGGGCGGGTGGTGCTCTTCTACGCCGGCATGCTGCCCTTCATCTATGTCTCGGTGATGCCGGCCTCGCTGCTCCTGTCGGTGCTTTACACACTGACCAAGATGTCACGCGCCAATGAAATCGTGGCCATGCTGGGCATTGGTCGCAGCGTCATCCAGGTGCTGACCCCGGTGCTGACGGCCGCCCTGGTCATCTCCATCACCAGCATGGCCGCCAACTATCACTGGGCTCCGCGCGCCGAAGGCAACAAGAAGGCGGTGATCCGCGGCTTCGACGCCCGCCAGAAGGACTCCATCCGTGAAGAGGCCCTGCTCTACAAGGACGCCGTCACCCGGCGGCTCTGGCATGTGGCCTATTTCCCGTTCTCCCTGCAAAGCGGCCGTCTGCGCGGACTCATGGTTCGTGAGCAGGATGCCACGGGCCAGGTCACCCGAGTCATCCACGCCGATTCCGCCACCTGGTGGCCCGGCGGCCGCTGGAGTTTTTATGACGGCAAGGAGGTCGATTATGTGAACGGCCGTCCGGCGGTCATCCGTGACTTCCCCAAGGACGCCCAGGGGCGCTCGCAGCTCGACATCACCACCTTCGAGGAAACTCCCTGGAGCATGATCAGCGACGCCCTCAAGCCGGAGCATCTGGGCGTGCCGGAGATCATCTCCTACCTCAAGGCCCATCCCCGCGACCCCAGGGAGAAGCTCGCCCCCTTCCGCGCCCACTACCACCACCGGTTCGCCCTCGCCTGGCAGAGCTTCGCCCTGGCCCTGGTCGCGGCTCCTCTGGGCATCGCCTACTCCCGCCGGGGGGCCGTGGGCGGCATCGCAGGCTCCATCTTCATCTTCTTCGCCCTGCTGTTCCTGAACAACCTCTGCCTGAACCTCGCCAAGGGCTCCCATGTCGCCGCCTGGCTCAGCTCCTGGATTCCGCATCTTTTGTTCGGCACCCTGGGGCTGGTCCTGCTGCACTACCGTTCTCAAAACAAGGACCTGCCCCGTCTCTCCCCGGCCAGGCTGCTCGGCTCCGCCAAGGCCAGGGTTGCCCGTCCGCGCAACCGCCAGGCTGCCTGACTTTTCCTGACGTATCTCATCCATCCATGATTCAAAACTGGTCCATCCGTTCCCGAGCCACCCACTGCGCGCTGTCCGAACGCCCTTTTGAAGAAGGCGAGGTCTTTCACACGGCCATCTACTTCGACCCGGAAGCCAACGGTTATGTGCGCCGCGACGTGGCGATCGATGTCTGGCCCCAGGAGATCGCCGAGCGCAGGCCCATCGCCTACTGGCGCACCACCTACACGCCGAACGTGGTCGAGGCGAAGCCGGAGGTGACCAGCAAGGAAAGCGCCATGGCCCTGCTTCAGCGTTTCATCGAGGAGGATGATCCGATGACGGAGAATGCCCGTTATATCCTGGCCCTCATGCTGGAGCGGAAACGCATCCTCAGCCCCACCGCCACCAAGGAGGTGGACGGCAACAGGATGCTCTTCTACGAAAACAAAAAGACCGGCGAGGTCTTCATCGTCCGCGACCCCGAACTGCGTCTCGATGAACTTGCCGCCGTGCAGGATGAGGTGGCCATGCTTCTCGGTTTCGGAGGGCCTGCGGCGGAGGCTGCCAAGGCCGCCGGCATGAAGTTCACCCCAGATGGCAGGCTGGTGAAGGATGGGGAGCCTGAGCCGACGGGTGAAACCGCTCCCAATGAAACCGCCGCTGCAACGGGATCAACGGAACCCCTGCCACAGGAGCCAGCGTCGGAACCCAGCGCCGAGACGGTTGCGGCCCAAGCCGGCGAAGCACCGGAATCTGCACCGGATTCAGGAACTGAAGAAGCGCCCGTGATCGCTGAAGAAGTGGCCGCCGATGAATCGCTGTCCGAAGCTGGCGATTCTGCCGAGGTGAATGTCGAAGTGGAGTTCGAGGTCGAAATCCAGAATTCGGAAGAGCCGGCTCCGGCGGCTGAGGCCGAAACGGAAGCCGCACCTGAAACCGCAGAAACTTCCGGAAACGGTCATGCTGACTGATTATCACACGCACACGCCGCTTTGCCTGCACGCCGAAGGCAATCCGGTGGAGTATGCCCGTCATGCTCAAAAGGTCGGTCTGGCGGAAATCGGCCTCTCGGACCACAACCCGATGCCTGAGTACTACGACAACTGGCGCATGGCCTTGTCGGACCTGCCCCGCTACTTTGAACTGGTGAACGAGGCCCGCGAGACGCTGCCGGATTTCCCCATCCGCCTGGCCCTGGAATGCGACCACCTGGAAGGCCGCGAATCCTGGATCGATCAGACGGCTGCGATGGCCGACTGGGATTACCTCATCGGCAGCGTGCATTACATTCATGACGGCATCGCCGTGGATGATCCCAAGCACGTCTCACGCTGGCGTTCTGCCACGGACATCGAGCACATGTGGGGCATGTATTGGAAGTTGTACGAGCAGATGATTCGCACGCGGCAGTTTGATTTCCATGCCCATCCCGACCTGGCGAAGCGCTTTGGTCTGCGGCCGGCTGGCGACCTCCGCCGTTATTATGAGCCGGTGATTCAGGCGCTGGTGGACACGAACGGCATCCTGGAGGTCAGCACCGCCGGCCTGCGCAAGGACGTGCGCGAGATCTATCCGGCGCGCGAGATGCTGGAGATGGCCTTTTCCGCCCAGGTGCCGATCGTCATCAACTCCGACGCCCATGTGCCCACGGATGTCGGAGTCGACTTTGACAAGGCGCTGGAGCTGGTTCGCAGTGTCGGATACACGACCACGGTCCGCTTTGAAAAAAGGCGCCGCAGGATCGTGCCGTTGCCTTGAGGATGGCGGCGGCCTGGGGCGGCCTTGGGGCTCGTGCCAAGGCGCGGCTTTTTAAGTCAGCAGCTTCAGTTGTCAGCGGTCTTCGCGGCCTTGCCTTTTTTGCCGCCCCTGCCCTTGCCGGGCTTCTTGTCGCCGCCGTCTTCACTTCCGTTGCCACCTTTGCCGCCGGAGGTGGGTTTTGCCTCCTCCCTGGGGAACACGGCCGCCAGACGCGCCTTGATTTCGCTGGTGCCGACATCGCCGGCGAGGTTTGTCCACTCGTTGGGGTCGTTGTCGTGGTCGTAGAGCTCCTCGCTGCCGTCGGCATAACGGATGTAGCGCCAGCGGGAGTCGCGGGCGGAGTGGTTGCCCTTGCCGTGGGTGCAGACGGCGACCTCGCTCCAGGTGGCCTTGGGATCCTCCAGCAGGGGCAGCAGGCTCGCCCCCTTGACGTGTGCGGGCAAGGGCAGGCCGGCGAGCTGGCAGAGCGTGGGATAGAGGTTCGTGTAGTCCACGGGCGCCGTGCAGATGCTTCCCGGCCGGGTGACGCCAGGTGCCACGATTGCAAAGCTGGTTCGCGTGGTCTCCTCCCAGAGGGCGAACTTGCGCCAGTGCTGCTTTTCACCCAGGGCCCAGCCGTGGTCGGTCCACCAGATGATGACGGTGTTGTCCTTGCGCGGGCTGGCGTCGAGACCATCGAGCAGGCGGCCCACCTGGTCATCGAGAAAGGAGATGGTGGCGAGGTAGGCCTGCACGGCCTTGTGCCATTGATTGCCCTGAAGGACCTTGGCATGGTCGCCCTCAGGCCTGGCCATCTTCACCCCGGCGGGAGGGATGTCGGCCAGGTCATCCTCCTTCACGACGGGAAGTTTGATGCTGTCGAGCGGGAAGCGGTCGAAGTATTCCTTCGGCACATACCAGGGCAGGTGCGGCTTGACATAGCCGACACCCAGGAAGAGGGGCTTGTCTGCCGGGGCGGTCCTGAGGTGGTTGACGGCCCAGTCGGTGAGCTTGTAATCACCCATGTCCGATGGCTTCGCATCGACCGGCCCCCAGTCGAAGTGGCCGTTCTTCAGGCCGTTCATGTTGGCGTCGTGTTCGTTGATGCTTGGGAAAAGCCCGGACCACTCCGTCCAGCTGTCCGTGCGACCCTCGCTTCCATAGCCGTGGTAGATCTTGCCTCCGCCCCGGGTGTTGTAGCCCTGGGCGAGGAAGTGGCGGTTGATCGTCTGCACATCCTTCAGGACGCCCTGGGCGGGGTCGCCATTGGTGTAGATGCCGGTGGTCCAGGGGCGCAGTCCGCTCATGAGGGCGGCGCGAGAAGGGTTGCAGGCCGGCGCTGCGCAGTGGGCGTTGGTGAAGGCCATGCCGCGCGCCACGAGCCTGTCGATGTTGGGCGTCCTGGCCTGTGGGTGGCCGCCGAGGTAGGTGGTCCAGTCGTTCAGGTCATCGACTGCAATGAAAAGCACGTCGGGTTTGTCGGCCGCCTGAAGCGGCAGGACCAGCAGGACCAGCAGGGCCAGCAGGGCGGGGAGAAGGCGTTTGATCATGGCGGGCGCTGGGAACGATTGGCGCCGAAGACTCTTGCAGTGGTTTGCCCTTGCCTGCCACAGCGCAGCCATCAGCCTACTCCTTCATGCGTCCGGGCTCCCGGGTGCCCTTGCCCCTGGGCTGTTTCTTCAGGCTGTCGCCAAGTTCGACGCGGATGGCTTCGGCGTATCCTTCTAGCCTGGTGACTTCCTCCGGGAACTGGGCGGCGATGTTTTTGGATTCGCTGATGTCGGAGTAAAGGTCGTAAAGTTCCGGGCTGTCGATGGCCTGCTGCTTGTAGAGCACGGGGATGCCGTTCACGGCCTTGTCGGTGACGCCCTGCATGCTGCGGTACTTGTGAGGAAGCTGGAGCTTCCAGCGCCCGTCCCCGCTGGTGATGGCCTGCAGCTGGTTCTGCTCATAATAAAAGGCGTAGAATTCATGCGGGTTGCGGGCGTCCGGGGCGCCGCTGACGATGGGCCAGCAGTTGAGGCCGTCGATCGGATGCTCCGGCAGGCTCGCGCCGATGACGTGGGCGACCGTGGGCAGGATGTCGATGGTCATCATCATGGTGTCGGTGGTGGTGCCTGCGGGGATCCTGCCGGGCCACTTCATCAGGCCGCTCACCCGGGTTCCGCCCTCCCAGCAGGTGCCCTTGCCCTCGCGCAGCGGACCGGCGCTGCCTGCGTGGTCGCCATAGCTGAGCCAGGGTCCGTTGTCGGAGGTGAAGATGACCCAGGTGTTTTCCTCCAGGCCGTTTTCCTTCAGGGTGTCGAGGACCTGGCCGACGGACCAGTCCACCTCCAGCATGACATCGGCGAAGAGACCCTTGCCTGACCTGCCCTTGAACTTGTCGCTCACAAAAAGCGGCACATGCACCATGCTGTGCGCCAGGTAGAGGAAGAAGGGCCGGTCCTTGTTCTTCTCGATGAAGCGCACGCTGCGCTCCGTGTAGTCGGTGGTGAGGTGCGTCTGGTCCTCCGGCGTCACCTCCTCGTCCACCACCCGGTCATTCTCCACCATCGGCAATTTTGGATAGGCGCCCTTCCTGGCCTGGGGATGGAAGGGCCACATGTCGTTGGAGTAGGGCAGGCCGTAGTATTCGTCAAAACCATGCCGTGTTGGCAGAAAGGCCGGAAGCGAGCCCAGGTGCCATTTGCCGACGGCGGCGGTGGCGTAGCCCTTCTGCTTCACCAGCTCGGCAAGGGTCATTTCATCGGAGTGAATGCCATGCATGGCCGAGGGGCCGAGCGCGCCGTGCATGCCGATCCGGTTCGGGTAGCAGCCGGTGAGAAGGGCGGTGCGGGAGGCCGAGCAGACGGGCTGGGCGACGTGGAAGTTGGTGAACTTGCGGCCCTCCTTGGCGAGGCGGTCGATGTTGGGTGTTTCGTAGCCCTGCGCACCAAAGCAGCTCACGTCGGCATAGCCCATGTCGTCCATGAAGATGACGACAAGGTTGGGTGTCGACGGGACGGCGAAGGCTCCGGAGGCGATGGCAAGGCAGGCGAGCAGGGGACGGAGGCTGGACATGGTGATTGTCAGCAAACGCGGCCCGCTCCTGCTTTTGTCAGCCTTCCGAGCAATCAGGCCGCGAGCTCACGCAGCAGGGCCTGGTTCAGGCGGATGCCCGCCTCAAGGTTGGCGACGGGGAAGTTTTCGTTGGGCGCATGGGCCTGACAGTCCGGCAGGGCGAGGCCGAGGAGCAGGGTGTCGGCCTTCAGCACATCCTTGAAAGCCTGCACGATGGGGATGCTGCCCCCTTCGCGGATGAGCGCAATGTTGCCGCCGAAGGTTTCCTGCAGCGCCCGCTGAGCTGCCTGTCCGAGCGGTGAGTGCGGGTCCATCAGATAGGCCATGCCGGTGTGGCCGCGCTTGATCTCGAGCCTGACGGAGGGCGGTGCCTTGGCGCGCAGATGAGTCTCGGCCAGGTCGAGGACCCGTTCCGGATCCTGGTCGGGAACGAGCCTGAAGCTGAGCTTGAAGAAGGCTTCGCGGGCGATCACGGTCTTCGAGCCTTCACCCTGGTAGCCACCGCCGATGCCGTTGACCTCGGCGGTCGGACGCGCCCAGCGGCGCTCTCGCTCGGTATAACCAGGTTCGCCGAAAAGGGCGGGGGAGCCGGTGAGCGAGAGCGTCTCCGCGTCTCCGTCACCAAGCGAGCTCCAGGCGCTGCGCTCCCAGTCCTGAAGGTCGCGAACGCCGTCGTAGAAGCCGGGGATGAGCACGCGGCCCTCGTCATCGTGCAGGCTGGAGACGAGTCTTGCCGCCATGGTGGCCGGATTGGCCACCGCGCCGCCGAAGATGCCGGAGTGCAGGTCGATGGACGGACCATGGACCTTCACCTCCATGCAGGCGATGCCGCGCAGGCCGTAGGTGAAGGTGCCGACGCCCTCGCCGACCATGCCGGTGTCCGAGATGGCCACGACATCGCAGGCAAGCTCATCGCGGTGGGCTTCGAGGAAGGGCTTGAGGTTCGGGCTGCCGATCTCCTCCTCGCCTTCAAAAAGGATGGTCAGGTTCACCGGCAGGTCGCCTTCCCGGGCCAGGGTTTCGGCAATGCCGGACACATGGGCGATGAGCTGGCCCTTGTTGTCGGTGGAGCCACGGCAGAAAATGCGGCCGCCGCGGAGGGTCGGCTCAAAGGCGGGGCTCTTCCACTCGTTCAGAGGTTCGGCGGGCTGCACGTCATAGTGGCCGTAGAGCAGGACGGTGCGGCGTCCGGGCAGGTGCCTGTTTTTCGCGACCAGGATCGGATGACCTGGAGTTTCATGGAGCGCGGCGGTGAGGCCCATGCCTGAAAGCTTGTTCATCAGCCACTCCGCGCAGGCCCGCACGTCGGGCCGGTGCTTGGAATCCGTGGAGACGCTGGGAAAACGCAGGCAGGTGAGGAGGTCTTCGAGGGCTGACATGGGTGAGGTTGGGATGTTCGCGAGAGCCTGCGCGTGCGCAAGTGATCACACCAGCCTGGCGAAGCCCTGCTGGGCCCCCTGGACGGCCTCCAGGGGAGTCGTGGCAACGATGGCGAGTGTTTCATCCAGGGCGGCCAGCATGGCGGCGACGTTCTCCTCGTTGTGCGCCCAGGTCACGTAGAGCTGGCTGGACATGAGAAAGCCGCGCTCAAGCATGAGGCGGATCATCAGCGGCTTGGCCGCCGGATTGCCGAACAACAAGGAGGGCGCGCAGGGCATGCCGCCGGACTTGAGGCCTAACGAAGGATGTCGTGCCGCCACCTCTCGCAGGCCGGCCTGGAGGCTTTCACCCAGCGCCCAGACATGCCTTTGCACGCCTTCACGCCGCATCTTGCCAATGCAGGCCAGGGAGGCGGCCGTGCCGACGCCGTCGGTCCAGTAGCTGCTGGAGATGAAGCTCGGGTTGGCGGCGTCCATGACCTCGTCACGGCCGATGACGGCGCCGGCGGGATAGCCGTTGCTCATGGCCTTGGCATAGACGGCGATGTCCGGCTCGATGCCCAGGACGGAGGCCGCGCCAGGAAAGCCGAAGCGCCAGCCGCTGGTCACTTCGTCGAGCACAAAAAACGCGCCGGCTGCATGGCAGGAACGGATGACCTCGTGCAGGAAGTTGTCGCGGGGAAGTTCGCTGCGCATCGGCTCCATCACCACGGCGGCGAGCCTGCCGTCGAGCTTCTGAAGCGCGGTGCGGAAGGATTCGGGATCGTTGTAACGGAAGGGCGCCGCCGTGCCGGCGAGTTCACGCGGCACGCCCAGGGGCTGGAGGCCGGGCAGCAGGTGGCCGTCGAGGGCTGCATCATCACCGAGGTTGGCCGCGAGATACCAGTCGTTCCAGCCATGGTAGCCGCAGAAGGCCACGCCGCTTCTGCCCGTGGCGGCGCGGGCGATGCGCACCGCCAGGCCGAGCGCCTCGCCGCCTCCGCGGGCGTAACGAACTTTGCCAGCCCAGGGATGCAGGTCGAGCAGCAGCTCGGCCAGGGCGACCTCGTCCGGCGAGGCCAGGGTGGCGTAGCTGCCGAGGTTCACCCGGCGTTTGACGGCGGCGTTCACCTCTTCGTCGGCGTGGCCGAGAAGGATGGCGCCGACCCCGCCGGTGAAGTCGGTGTAACGTCGGCCGTCGAGGTCCCAGATCCAGGCGCCCTTGGCGCGTGAAAAATAGGAGGGCCAGGTCTGGGGATCGAAGAGATGGGCCCGTTTGGAAAGCAGGCCGGTGCCGCAGGAGATCTTGGTTTTCGCCTCCTCCCAGAGCCTTGGGCCGGAAAGGGGGCTGGGATCCGCCTTTCCCGTTTCGTCCGTTGTTCCAGGGGCCGGACGGGCGCCACTGACCAGGCGCAGGGCGTTTTCACGGAAGATGTCCTCAAGATCTCCCTGGGTCATGCCGGTGTCCTCGCAGGCTTCGCGGAGGCATAGGAGGGATTCGATGCCGACCGTCGTGTACTGGCCGAAGACGGTCAGCTTGTCCATGCCGAGATCCGGGTGGATCCAGGTGAAGCCGTCACCCTGGGTGATGCAGGAGCCGCGCAGCTCGCTCACCATGTAATCGCTGCCCCAGAGCACGCGGCGCGGGCCTAGGATCTCGATCGCGGCGCGGAAGGCTCCGGCCTGGGTCACTGCGGAGGTGTCGACAACGGCGTTGTCGAGATCGATGAGGTGATGCAGGCCCTCACGGGCATGGCGGTAGTTGAAGGAGCGGGCCACATGCGCCAGCACCAGCCGGCAGCGCGGGTAGCGGCGGCAGAGCCGGCGCAGGGACTCGATGTTGCGAGGGTCGGTGATGCCGCCGGCCAGCATGATGTGCAGCATCATGATGCCGTTGTGATCATGACAGGCCTCCCACATCCACTCCGGGGCAAAGGACTCAACCTCGGCCTCGCGAGTGTCCGGCACGTCGGCATAGAGCCGATAGGGCTTGATGCCCACGAACACTCCCGAGCCGAGCAGCCTGCGAACCTCGGCCGGGTCATCCGAGGGGGCCGCAAGTACGAGGGCGCGGGAGCTTGTGGACGTGTTGACCTGCGACTGCACCCAGGCGTTTTCCCCGGCCCGGTCGTTGCCAGCGCTGGGATAACCAAAAAAGAGACCATCGACCTCGCGGCCCGGCATCCACAGGCGCATCGCCTCATGGAAATCCGCGAGGCCGTAGCCGCGATTTTCATCGAGGAACGCCGGCCTTTTTCCTTCGGCAAAGTGCCGGCTGTGAAACAGGTGAGTGTGGGCGTCGAAAACCCGGGCGGGCACGAAGCCGTCGAGGGCGCGGCTCAGCAGCCTGCGGTCGGTGTCGTTGAGTTCGGTGACAAGCTTCAGGGACATGAAAGGGAACCTTCATGCCCCTGCGGCGGGACGCCAGGATTTGCTCCTGGTTCAACCGGCATACCAGACGGAGGCATCATGGGGCGGTCAGGCGCCAAACACCTTGTAGAACAGGAAGCCGAGGAGCGCCGTGGCAGGAATGGTGAGCACCCAGGCCCAGATGATGCGCTCGACCACGCTCCACTGGATGGCGTTCCAGCGCTTCGCGGCGCCGACGCCCATGATGCTGGTGGTGATGGCGTGGGTGGTGGAGACCGGCATGCCGAGCTTGGCAGCGACAAACAGCACGGTGGCGGCGGTGGTTTCAGCCGCAAAGCCGTGCACCGGCTGCAGCTTCACCATCTTGTGGCCGAGGGTCTTGATGATGCGCCAGCCGCCTGCGGCGGTTCCTGCGGCCATGGTCAGGGCGCAGACCACCTTGATCCAGACGGGGATGTGGTCGCTTTTCTCACCCAGGGATTCGATGCGCAGGAAGCCCAGCCAGCCGGGGATGTCATTGAGGTCGCCCGCCTTGGTGCCTGCGAGCAGGGCGAGGGCGATGATGCCCATGGTCTTCTGGGCGTCGTTCTGGCCATGGCTGAAGCCCATGAAGCCGGCGCTGAAGATCTGCAGCTTGCCGAAGGTTCTGCTGACGATCAGCGGGCGCATGGAATAACAAAGGGTTTGCAGCAGCCCCATGACCAGCAGGCCGATGACGAAGCCGGCGACGGGGGAGCTGAACATCGGAAGCACGACCTTGTAGAGGATGCCGCCGCCCTCATACCAGTGCTTGCCGGCCTCGGGTGCCTTGGACCAGATCAGGGCGTCCCAGTTGCCGCCGGCTGTGGCCAGGGTGGAGCCGACAAGCCCGCCGACGAGGGCATGGCTGGAGCTGGAAGGCATTCCGAACCACCAGGTGATCAGGTTCCAGACGATGCCGCCGGACAGCGCGCAGATGATGGTGGTGGTGTTGACAAACTGGCTGTCCACAAGGCCGGAGGAGATGGTCTTGGCGACAGCCGTGCCAAAAAGGGCGCCGACGAGGTTGGTCACCGCCGCCAGCACGATGGCCTGGCGCGGGGTCAGCACCTTCGTGGAGACCACGGTGGCGATGGAGTTCGCGGTGTCGTGGAAGCCGTTGATGTACTCAAAGATCAACGCGACCAGGACGACGGTCAGGACAAGGGTCATGAGCGTGCTGGATCAGGAGTTTTTGAGGACGATGTGGGCGACGACGTTCCCGGCGTCGCGGCAGCGGTCCACGACCTTCTCGATGAGGTCGTAGAGGTCCTTCAGGATCACCACGGTCACGGGGTCCGTGGAGCCTGCATAGAGGTCGCGCAGGCATTCCAGGATCAGCTTGTCGGCGTCCCCCTCGACCTTCTGGAGCTGGTCGTTCAGCACTTTCACCCGCTCCAGGTGCAGCTTCCTAAGCTCGGAGATCATGGTGACGACGATGTCGGAGGCGGCGTCCATCAGCCTGATCTGGCGGCTGAAGTCCACGTCCTTGATGCGGTCGCGGGCGATCATGATGCGCTCGGCGATCTTCTCGGCGGTCTTGGGGATCTTGTAGAGGGAGTTGGCGAGGGACTCGATGTCCTCGCGCTCCAGCTCGGTGACGAAGGTCTTGCAGAGAGCCTCGTCGATCTGCTGGGTGACCTTCTTGTCCTCGCGGCGGGAGGCGGAGAAGGCGTCGAGGTTGTGGGCGGCGTCGGCGGGCGCGGAAAGCAGCTTGTGGAGGGCCTGGACGCTGGCACGAGCCTGGGTGGCGCTGGCGGCGAGCAGTTCAAAGAACACGTCTTTTTTGCCGAAGAGCTTCTGAAGGGAGATCATGGGAGCTGGGTTGGGAGCCCGAAGTCAGACGGCAGGGGGCGCTAGGTGTCAAGTGACGATCCTTGGGGCCTTGCGGCTTCAATTGTGCCTCGAAACATCTCGACAGGCCTTTGCGTTACCAGTTTCTTCGTCATTCCTTCATGAAACTCCGTCTTACCTCCGCACTTCTCGTCCTCGCCGCCTCCCTGGCCCATGCTGAAAACTGGCCTAACTGGAGGGGGCCGGGCCAGGACGGATCCAGTCCGGAAAAGAACCTGCCGGTGAAGTTCAGCCGCACGGAGGGCGTGAAGTGGTCGGTGGACGTGCCCTCGATCTCCGCCTCCGTGCCCGTCGTCTGGGGTGACAAGGTCTTCCTGACCGCGCCCATCATGGACAAGCAGCAGCTCGTCGGCCTGTGCTACGATGCAAAAACCGGCAGGGAGCTGTGGCGCAAGGTGGTCTCCGAGGGCGGGCTCCAGTGGGACAACAAAAGCAACCTCGCCAGCCCCTCGCCCGTCACGGACGGTGAGCGAGTCGTCTTTCTGTTCGCCGATGCAGTGGCGGCCAGCTTTGACCTCGGCGGCAACCTGCAGTGGCGGCGTGACTTCAAGGAGACGCACGGTGCCTTCGCGACTCAATGGACCTATGGCAGCAGCCCGGTCCTGGACGGCGGCAAGCTCTACATCCAGGTGCTTCAGCGCAACGAAACCTTTGTCTTCCAGGGCTTCGACAAGGGCACTCCGGGCAAGGACATGAGCAGCTACATCCTCGCGGTTGATCCTGCGACCGGCAAGGACCTGTGGAAGCACATCCGCCCGACACATTCCCAGGTGGAGTCGCTGGAATCCTTCTCCACGCCCGTCTTCTGCGACCATGCCGGCAAGCGCGTCATGCTGATCTCCGGCGGTGACACCCTCACCCTGCACGATGCTGCGACCGGGGCCGAACATGCGCGGCTGGTGACCTGGAACCCGCTGGGGGAGGGGTATAACAAGTTCTTCCGCCTTGTGCCCTCACCGGTGGTTGGCGATGGCGTAGCGCTTGTTTGCGCCCCGAAGAACTCGCCGGTCTTTGCGATGTCCCTGGATGCCAGCGGCAAGGATGTGAAGCCGCTTTGGACCAGCGAGCCAAAGGAGGTCACCACCGACGTCTCCACGCCGGCCTTCTACGAGGGCAGCTTCTACGTGCTCGACAGCAACCGCCGCACCGTGAGCCGCGTGGAGCCGAAGACAGGCAGGGTGATCTGGACGGGCGAGACCGGCAGCAAGGCCAAGTTTGAGAGCAGCCCGACGGTGGCCGATGGCAAGATCTACATGACCAACTTCTGGGGGGACGTCTATGTCGTAAAGGCGGGCGGTGACAGTTTTGAACTTCTGGCGACGAACCCGATGGGCAACGGCAGCAAGCCTAACGGAGACGCTGCGAGCTGCCGAAGCAGCATCGCCGTGGCCGGAGGATGCCTCTTCATCCGCTCCCAGGACAAGCTGTTCTGCGTGGGGCAGTAAGGCCGGCAGGTTCTTGACAACTCCCCAGAAAACAGCCGCCCTGGAATCATTTCCGGGGCGGCTTTTTGTGGAGACTTCACTGACGGCTCACTTCCGCAGCACTCGGACCTTGTGTGACTCGCTGTCGCCGATGTAAATGCCGCCGTCAGCATCGACGTAAACACCGTGCGGGCGGGCCATCTCGCACTTCAGCGGGTCGCCATCGCCACCATTGCCCTTCTGGCCGTTGCCGGCGATGAGGTGGATTTTGCCGGTCGCAGCCTCGACCATGCGGATGGTGTGGCTTTCACAGTCGGCGAGCCAGGCGTTGCCTTCACCGTCGATGGCGATGCCCTTGGGGCCGCTCAGGGTTGCATCCCTGGCTGGGCCGCCGTTGCCGGTCAGGCCCTTTTTGCCGGTGCCGGCGATGTGATGAATCTTTCCGGCGGCAAGGTCGAACTTGAAGACCTGGTTGCCTTCACGGGTGCAGAGCCAGAGGTTGCCCGCCTTGTCAAAATCGAGGGATCGGGGGCCGTTCAGCGGCGTGCCTGAGATGGGGGAGCCGTCCGGCGTGGGGCCGGGTTTGCCGACCCCGGCAAAGGTGCTGATGACGCCTGACTTCATGTCAATGCGGCGGATGACATGATTGCCGATGTCGCAGATGTAAAGCGAGCCGTCCGGGCCGAACTGGATGCTGTGCGGCTGCTTGAGCAGGGAGTCGCGGGCGGGTCCGCCGTCACCTGAATAACCAGGCTTGCCGTTGCCCGCGATGGTCGTGATGACGCCTGACTTCATGTCGATTTTGCGGACGGCGTGGTTGGTCATGTCCACGACGTAAAGGTCGCCCGCCGCATCGAAGCGCAGCTCGTGAGGCAGGTTGAAGGCGGCCTGCAGGGCGGGGCCGCCGTCGCCTTCATAGCCTTTCTGCCCCGTGCCGGCGACCGTGTGGATGATGCCGTCGGGCGTGACCTTGCGGATGCGCTGGCCGGTGTATTCGCAGAAGTAGAGTGCTCCGTCGGGGCCGCGGACCAGGCCGAAGGGGTTGTCGATCCGGGCCTTGGTGGCCGGGCCGCCATCACCTGCGCCGCCTTTTTCACCGGTGCCGGCGAAGGTGCTGATCCTCCAGCCGGCGGCGGAGGCTGAAAGGGTGAGGGCGGCGAAGGATGCGGCGGCGAGGATGCGGAGCATGGAGGATGGTTGTATTGTTGGTTGACGGATCATAAGCGAAGGCGCCGCTGCGGCTCTTTCGGACATCAATTCGAATCCGTGCCGGTGGACTCGATGACACGCCTGACCACCTCGACGCCGTCCTTGACGTTGTCCGGGGGGTGCATGAGCACGGTGTCGCCTGCCTTCAGCCCTCCGAGCACCTGGCTCTGCCGGCCGTCGCTGCGGCCCACCTGGACCCTTGTCTTGACCGCCCTGCCTTCGCGCAGGAGGAAGGCCAGCCAGTCGCCGCCCTCGCGGAAAAGCGCGCCGCCGGGGACCAGCAGGACATCCTTGTCCTGCCAGACGGCGATCCTGACCTCGACACGGAAGCGGTCGCCCAGGGGCGAGGCGGCCTCGGTCCGGTCCAGGTCACAAAGCACGATGACACGCTGCTCCTCGACGCCGAGGGCGGAGACCTTGGTGAACGCGGCGGGCTCGATCCTGCGAACCCTGGCCTTCAGGGATTCGTCGCCTCCCCACTGCTCGACCTGAACCTCGGCGCCGGGGCGGATGCTGACGGCGTCGCGGGAGAGGATTTCGGCTTCGATCTCCAGGTCCGCCGGGTCACCGATTTCGACAAGGGGCGTGCCGGCCGTCACCATCATGGCGCTTTCCTGCATCACCTTCAGCACGCGGCCGTTGACCGGGGACCTGACATCGACGGCGGCCGCGCCTTCCGCCGGGCTGGTCAGGGACAGCAGGGCGGCCCGGGCCTGGGCGAGCTCATATTCAGCGACCTTGAGGGCGAACTCATTTGCCCGCACTTCTTGTTCGCGCATCCGGGACTCCCTTTCGATGTTGTCGCGGTCGTTGACGGAGATGCTGCCGGCTTCGCTGGTCTTGTTCACGCGGTCCCAGTTGGCCATGGCAAAGCGGGCGTTTGTGCGTGCCATCTCCAGGCTTTCCTGGGCGCGCAGTCTTCCGGCCTCCGCCGCCTGCACCCGGGCCTCCGCCTGGGCCTGGGAACGTGCGTCGAGCAGGGGGGGGAGGGCGGGTTCGATCACGGTAAGGATGGTTTCACCGGCCTTCACTTCGTCCCCCGCCTTCAGGCTGACCCGGCGCATGTTGCCCACCACCGGCGCGGCGACGATGTACCGGTTGCGGATCCGGGTCCTGCCTTCCTCCACGACATGGACGGTGAGCGGTCCTCGGCTGATTTCTGCCGTCTCCACGGGAATGGGCTTGGGCTGCATGCCGGAGATGACCAGGGCGAGAACGCCCAGGCCCAGGCTCCAGAGCACCATCTTTCGCAGCAGGCCGCGTGACGCTTTTTTCTTCTTCGCCTCCCAGGGCGGGGTCGCTGTGCTTTCCATGAGGCCCTTCTGCTAAGCCAGTCCCCGGAGGTTCTCAACCGTGGGAATGCAGTCAGGTGCTGGGTGCAGGGCGAAACGTCGCGGTGGACGGCAGGAGCAAAGCCCTTGAGAACATTCTTCCTTGCGGCGCGTTTCCTGCGTATTCTTGCCAGTCATCATGCGTGCGTTTCAGATCCTCCTTCCTGTGCTGGCGGCTGCTTTTTCAGCGCTGGGAAAATCTCCCGAACCATCCCCCGGGTCCGCCGTTTCCAGGCAGTCGGCCAAGAGCGTTGAAAACATCGCCCGCGAGGTGAAGCCGTCGGTCGTGAAGGTGCTTCAGGCGGGCAGGGAGGGGCTGGACGGCCTCGGCACGGGCTTTGTGGTTGCCGAGGACGGGCTGATCGCCACCAACCTGCATGTCATCGGAGAGGCCCGGCGGCTGGAGGTTGAGATGAGCGACGGCTCGAAGCATGAGGTCACGGAGATCACCGCCACCGACTCCCACTGGGACCTGGCCCTGCTGCGGGTGGACGCCAGAGGGCTTAAGCCGCTGGTGCTGGCTGACAGCGACAAGATTCAGCAGGGTCAGCCTGTTTCCGCCATGGGCAATCCCGAGGGGCTGGCCTTCAGCATCGTGGACGGCGTGGTTTCGGCCTTTCCGGATGTCGTCAATGAAATCCCGATGATCCGTCTCGCCATGCCCATTGAACGTGGCAACAGCGGCGGGCCGCTTCTTGACCGCCAGGGGCATGTCCTGGGCCTGCTCACCATGAAGTCCGCCGTCACTGACAACCTTGGCTTCGCCATGCCGGTGAACGAGCTCAAGCGCCTCATGCAGACGCCCAACCCGGTGCCGATGTCACGCTGGCTCACCATCGGCGTCCTCAATCCACGCCTCTGGCAGCCCGCACTGGATGGCCGCTGGACTCAGCGCTCCGGCGTCGTCAAGTCCGAGGGCGCGGGTGGAGGATTTGGCGGGCGCACCCTCTGCCTGGCAAGGGCATCCGTTCCTGAACCGGCCTTCGAGGTGGCGGTGAGCGTCAGGCTGGAGGACGAGAGCGGCGCCGCCGGGCTGCTGTTCTGCGCCCGGGATGAAAACCACCATTACGGATTCTATCCTTCCAACGGCAGGCTGCGCCTGACCCGCTTTGAAGGCCCGGACGTCTACTCCTGGACGGTGCTCAGCGAGTTCGACACCGATGCGTATCGGCCGGGCGCCTGGAACCATCTGAGGATCCGCGTCGAGGGCGACAAAATCACTGCCTGGGTGAATGCCAGGCAGGTGCTGGTTCATGAGGACACCGGCCTGCGCGGCGGGCAGGCGGGGCTCTGCCGATTCCGCAGCCCCGCAGCCGAGTTTCGCGGCTTCCGCATCGGTGCCGACCTGCAGGAAAAGCCGCTGCCGCCTGAGCTGGCGGCGGCGATTCAGTCCACCCTTGACGGTTTTGCCACGGAGAAGATGAGCCGGGAGGAATCGCTCGGCAGGCTGCTCGACGATCCCGCCGCCTCACGCAGGCTTCTGATCGAGCGCCGACGGGAGCTGGAGAGGCAGGGGGCTGCGCTCAAGGAGCTGGAACGTGACCTGCACCGGCGTGCCGTCACACGCGATCTCATCGCCGAGCTCGCCCGGCCGGACGACAAGGCCGACCTGATCCGTGCCACGCTTTTGGTTGCGCGGCATGACAACCCCGAGGTGGACGTGGCGCATTACCTGCAGCAGTTCCAGCGCATGGTGGACGAGCTGAAGGCGGATCCTGAGCTGAAAAAGGGCACGGAGGCGGCGGTGAGGCGGATCAACAGCTACCTTTTTGAGGAGTCCGGCTTCCACGGCAGCAGGCATGACTATGCGAACAAGTCGAACAGCTACATGAGCGCCCTGCTCGACGACCGTGAAGGCCTGCCCATCACCCTGTCGGCGCTCTATGTGGAGCTGGCGCACCGGCTGGGCGTTGCTGATGTCTACGGCGTGCCTCTGCCCGGACGCTTCATGGTGGGATGGAAGGACGGGCCGGAGGGCGAGCTGCAACTGATCGACGTCTTCAACCAGGGCCGGGAGCTGACCATCACCGAGGCGGCCCTGGACCTTTCCGACGCAGGCCACATCAGCGAGGAGCAGCTTCAGCCTGCCCAAAAGCGTGACATCATCCTGCGCATGCTGCGCAACCTGCTGGGGATCACGCTGGATGAAAAGGACTCGTCCGAGACCTCCCTGGCCTACCTTGACCTCACCGTGGCGATCGATCCGGAAGCAAATGTCGAACGGCTGACCCGCGCGCAGATTCATCAGCGCCAGGGCGACAAGGCCTCCGCGCGTGAGGACGTCCAGTGGCTGATCGACCACTTTCCCGAGTCCGGCCCCGAGGAGTTTCGCAGCCGCCTGGATGAATGGCTTCAGAGCCTCAGGGACTAGGAAAGATCAGGCCAGCCCCTTGTGCGAGCCGTCGCAGAAGGGCGGATTTTTGCTGTGCTTGCAGTTGCAGAGCCAGACTTTCTTTTTCTCGGTCAGGGTGAACTTCTTCGGGCCGAGGCCGCTGCCCTTGTGGGAGCCGTCACACATCGGCTGGTGGCCGCTGAGGCCGCAGGAGCACCACCAGTGGTCGCCGGCTTCAAGTTCGAGGGCGCAGGGCTGTTTGTCGTAAATCTTGGGAAGGGAGTCCATGGCGGTGAGTTTCGAGGGGATGTTAGACGGGCAGAGGGGGGCTGGTCAAAGCAAAGTGCGAAAGGGGGTGAACCTGTCAGGAGTCCCATGCGAACATGTCGCCTTGCCGGGACTCGGGCCGGGTGGGCTGGACGATGAAATTCAAAAGGCAGCCCCCGAGCCTGAACATCCGGATTGCAGGAGAGGCTTTGTCGGCGAGCTGTCGGATCACCAGGGCGGGGGCTTCAGGAAGCACCCGGGATTCCAGTTCTTCCCAGGGCTATCACAGGAATGTTTACAAACCCGGCGCTTCCCGTTAATTTCGCGCCCCCCATGAAATTCCTCCCCCCCGTCCTCCTGGCAGCCGCTGCGTTCATGCAGGCGGTCGTCGCGCCCGCGCAGGTCATCGGCACCGATGACGCCGCCGACCAGTTTTTTCGTGGCTTCGTCCTGAAGAAGGATGCGGAGACCATGGAGCAGGAGGGCAATTTCCAGGGTGCTTTGTCGATCTACCAGCAGATGAGGCAGATCTTTGAGAACCTGGCGAAAAGCAACCCTGAGTGGCAGCCGGGCATGCTCGGCAACCGCCGGGCGCTGACGGATCAGGCGATCGCCCGGGTGCAGGCGAAGCTTGCCCAGCCGGCCCAGGTTGCGGCAGCTGCTCCCGCATCCGCACAGCCTGCTTCAGGCGCATCGCTGCCAGGTGTGTTTGGGCTGACGATGCCCGGGGCGCCGACGCCTGTGCCTGCTCCCGGTCAGACAGCGCAGCCTGGGACTGCCGCGAATCCATCCTCGCCCGCGGCCGTGGGTTCCATGCCCAGCCTGGCCGACGTCCTGAGCCAGTGGGAATCCGCCTATCGTCAGCGGATGACCGCGCTGGAAAGCCAGAACAGCATCATGCAGGGCGACCTGGTGAAGTGGCAGCAGTGGTATCAGTGGGCCTCGGGCGAGATCACCACCTCGCGTGAAAAGCAGCAGAAGCTTGAGTCCGACATCCAGACCAAGAGCGAGGCAATCGCAGCGATGAAGATGGAGGTGGCGGCCGGCCGTGCGACGCAGAAGCAGCTTGACGAGCTGACCAGGGAAAAGATCTCCATTGAGGTTGAATACAAGAAGGCCGTGCAGAGGCAGTCGGCCGCTGAGACCGCTGCTAAAGAAGCCTCGCAGAAGCTGGCCGAGGCGGCGGAACGCATCAACACCGTGGAGATGGAGCGCAACAAGGTCCTGGCGGAGCGCGATGCGGCGATCAAGGACCGCGACGCGAAGGCGGCCGAGCTTGCGGAAAGCAGCAAGAAGGCGGCGACGACCGTCAGGGAACGCGACGCGCTCAGCGCCCAGGTGCTTGGCATGAAGACCGAACTTGAGGCGCTGCGCACCAGGGCGCAGCCTCCCAAGGCCGAGGAGATGAAGAAGCTGCTCGCCGAAAACGAACGTCTGAAGAAGGACCTGGACAGTGCGCAGCAGCAGATTGTGACCCTGAAGTCGGATGCCGTCCGCAAGGACCAGGAGATCGCCACGCTGCGTGCCCAGGTCACCTCGTTGCAGGGCGAGATCGCCACCCTTCGCCAGCAGAGCAGCGCCTACCAGACCCAGGTGGCCGACCTGACCCTGCAGCTGAAGCAGCTCCAGGAGGCAAAGCCCGGTGTCTTGACACCTGAGATGGCCAGGGAAAACACCATGCTGCGCGAGATCATCATGCGTCAGCTGCGCAGCCAGTACCGCCAGCAGCAGGCCAAGGACCTGGTCATCGCCGAGTTGAAGAAGATGGAGGGCGTTTCCAGCAAGCTGCTCGAGCAAGTGGAGGAGCTGAAGAAGGGAAGGCTGAGCCTGACCCCCGAGGAGGAGAAGCTGTTCACCGATCCATCCGTGCGTGAGCTTCTGGGCTCCAACGGCATCCAGGGCACGTTGATCGCCCGCGTCTCCAAGCCTGCCGATAACACGATGAACCCGGTGACGGCCCTGCTGGAAAAGGCCAGCGAGGCCTTCGCCGCACGCAGGTTTGGTGATGCCGCCGCCTTCTATGAAGATGCGCTGCGTGCCGAGCCGAAAAACACAACGGCCCTCGTCGGCCTGGGCTATGCCCGTGAGCGTGAACAGAAGTACGCCGAGGCCGAGGCGGCCCTGAAGAAGTGCCTTGCCTTTGAGCCGGAGAACGAAACCGCCGCCTTCCATCTCGGCGTCACCTTCTTCAAGCAGGAGTTCTGGACTGACGCCATGTCCTCGTTTGAGAAATGCCTGACGATCAATCCCAAGAACGCCCGCGGCCGGCATTACCTCGGCATCATCGCCACCAAGCAGGGCAACATGGAGAGGGCAGAGCGTGAATTCAAGACGGCGCTTGCCATCGACCCCGCCTATGGCGAGGCGCACTTCAACCTGGCCGTGCTCTACGCCACCTGGGATCCGCCCCAGTGGGACAAGGCCCGCGCCGAGTATGAGGAGGCGATCAAGAAGGGTGTGACGCCCGACGAAAACCTCGAAAAGCTGCTGAAGGGCAGCGCCGTTTCAGCCCGCTGAGCCGATTCTCCGGACCGTGGCACCGATTGTCCGTGATCTCGTGACCTGGTTTCAATCCCAGGGACGTGATTACCCATGGCGCCGGACCCGGGATCCTTACGCAATCCTGGTCTCGGAGGTCATGCTGCAGCAGACACAGATCGCGACCGTGCTGGAACGCGGCTTCTACAGCCGCTGGATGGAAAGGTTTCCCGGCTTTGCCGAACTCGCCCGGGCTACGGAGGCCGAAGTGCTGGGCGCCTGGCAGGGGCTTGGTTATTACCGCCGGGCCCGCAACTTGCAGCGTCTGGCGCAGGTCGTCATGAGCGAACACGCGGGAGTCTTCCCACGCGACCCCGCGTTGATCCGGGAACTGCCCGGCATCGGCCCTTACACGGCCGGCGCGGTCGCCAGCTTCGCCTTCGGCCTGGCGGAGCCCGTCGTGGACGGCAATGTCGCCCGTGTGCTGGCACGGCTGGATGATGACTCCACGCCGGTGGACGGAACGGCGGGCGGCCGCCGCCTATGGGCGCGGGCTGCGGAGCTTGTTCGCGCCAGCGATGATCCGCGTTCCTTCAACTCGGCCCTCATGGAGCTGGGTCAGACGGTCTGCCGCCCGGCGCGTCCGGCCTGCGGTGAATGTCCGGTGCGCAGGCACTGCCGAACCAAAAGTCCGGAAAAACTGCCGGTGAAGTCCGCGCGTCCCGGAGTGACTGCCGTCACCGAGCGGGTGTTTTTCCTGCGTTCCGCCGAAGGCGTGCTGCTTGAGAAGGAGACGGGAAGCCGCCGCACGGGACTGTGGAGGCTGCCGGCGCTGCCGGATGCCTGGCTCGACCGGCCGCCCCCGGTGCTGCTGAAGACGAGCTATGCCATCACCCGCTACAAGGTGACGCTCTGGGTGCATGAGACGCCCGCCGGGCTGCGGCCGCAGCCCGTGCAGAAGTTTGTCCCGGCCGGGGAGCTTGCCGGGCTACCCATGCCCAGCCCTTACCGCCGGGCGCTGGAGCAGCTGCTCAAGGGCGGCGTGTTCAGGCTTGAGTGAAACTTCGGTTCAGTCTTCGAAGTAGAGGGCCTTGTAGCAGATGTGCTCAAGCAGAGAGGGCTTGTAGCCCTTCAGCTCGGGGCGGATGAGCTGGTTGCGGACATACCAGTAGACGGGAAGGACCGGCAGTTCGTCCAGCAGGATGGACTCCGCCTCCTTCAGCAGGGCGAGACGCCTGGCGGTGTCGCGTTCGCGAAGGGAGGCCTGCATGAGCCCGTCATAACGAACATTGCTCCAACCTGTCTGATTGTTGCCGTCGCCGGTCTGCCAGATGCTGAGGAAGGTGAAGGGGTCCAGGTAGTCTCCGACCCATCCTGCGCGGCAGACATCGTATTGAAGCTTCTTCTGGGAGTCGAGGTACACGCCCCAGTCCTGGTTCAGCACCGCCACCTGGATGTTGAGGTGCTTCTTCCACATCTCCTGGATGGCTTCACCAATGGTTCGATGGGCCTCGAGGGTGTTGATGAGGATCTCGAATTTTGGAAAACCCTTTCCATCGGGGAAGCCGGCCTGCGCAAGCAGCCGGCGGGCCTCGTCGGGCCGGAAGCCGAGCACGTCAGGCGGAAGGTAGCCCTGTCCCGCCCCGGGAGGGGTGAAGCCGGTCGCGGGCTTCTGGCCGGCGCGCAGGACGTTGCGGATGAGCCCATCGCGGTCGATGGCCAGGGCCAGGGCCTTGCGGACCAGCTTGTTGTTCAGCGGCGGCCGGGTGACGTTGATCCGGTAGAAGTAGGTGCTGAGCAGGGAGTGTTCATGAAAGAACTCCGGGTGCTTCTCGCGGTACACCGGCACCTGGGCCAGCGGCATGGATTCGGTCTTGTGGATCTGGCCGTCGCGGAAGGCCCGTTCCTCCGTGGCATCGCTGACGATGGGAAGAAACACAATCTCGTTGATCCTGACTTTCCCCGCATCCCAGTGGTGTGGGTTTTTCTCCACGGTGATGGAATGGGTGAACCGCCATTCCTTCAGCTTGTAGGGGCCGTTTCCGACGAGGTTGCCGGCGCGTGTCCAGCGGGTGTCGCGGTCGGTCATGCCGCCAAATTTCTCAATCACATGCCGTGGCACGGGATGCCAGGAATAGTGCTTGAGCATGGACGGCAGGTAGGGGGCGGGGCCGTTCAGGGTCAGCTTCAGCGTGCGGTCATCCAGGGCCTGGGCGCCGACGCTTGTGAAATCCCGGGTCTTTCCCTCGTTGAACTCACGAGCTCCCCGCAGCGGGTAGAGCATCTCCGCATATTCGGAGGCCAGGGCGGGGGAGAGGATGCGCTGGAACGACCAGACAAAGTCATGGGCGGTCAGCGGCGTGCCGTCGCTCCACTTCGCCTCGGGACGCAGATGGAAGGTCCAGGTGACGAAATCCTCCGTGTCCCAGTGAGTCGCCACGCCGGGGCCGTTGGCATCGGGGTCCTCGACCGTGGTGGCGACAAGGCCTTCGAACAGGGCGTCGAAGATGTGATGCTCCGGGACGCCGGTGGCGATGGACGGGTCCATCGTGGCCGGTTCGGTGCCGTTGCCAACGATCAGCCGTCCCTCCTCCCTGGCGATGTCCACGCGCAGCGGCCTGCTTGCTCGGGACTGGTGGAACCAGGCGATGAGGCCGGTCAGAAGGCAGGCGAAGACGAGACGAAAAATCCAGGCGCGCATGAGGGGGAGGCCTGAGCCTGTGATCCTGTGGCGGAATTGTCAATGCAGGGTCTTGCGGAAGTCATGCTGCTCGCTTCGGAGCAGCCCGGCAGGATGGCCGCTGAAACACCGAGGGCAGGCAAGACCGCCCGCATGCCGCCCGTTATCCGACCTGCATTCATGGCCCGATTCTCCACGCTCATTCTCACCCTGCTTCCCTGCGTCCTCGTTGCGGAGACTCGGCTGGACTTCAACCGGGACATCCGGCCGATCCTCAGCGACAACTGCTTTGCCTGTCATGGCTTTGATGCCAAGAAACGCAAGGCCGGCCTGCGCCTCGACATCGCGGAAGGAGCGTTTGAGGTGAAGGAAGGCGTTCAGGCCGTCAAGCCAGGCGAACCGGAGGCGAGCTCGATCATCCAACGCATCCTCAGCCAGGATGAAGACGAGGTGATGCCGCCACCGGATTCGCACAAGAAGATCACGGCGAAGCAGGTCGAGACATTGAAGCTTTGGATCCGCCAGGGGGCGGAATACAAGAGGCACTGGGCGTTTGAAAAGCCGGTGAAGGCCGCGCCGCCGAAGGTGGCGGGCGCTCAGGTGAAAAATCCGGTGGATGCCTTCATCCAGGCGCGGCTGGAGGCTGAGGGCTGGAAGCCTGCGCCAGAGGCCTCCAAGGAAACCTTGATCCGCCGCGCGACCCTGGATCTCACCGGTTTGCCGCCAACAGCCGTCGAAGTGGATGCGTTCCTCGCCGATTCAAGCCCTGACGCCTTTGAGAGGCTGGTGGACAGGCTGCTGAAGTCCGAACGCTATGGCGAGCACATGGCCCGTTACTGGCTGGATGTCGCCCGCTATGCCGACACCCATGGCCTGCATCTCGACAATGAACGCAGCATGTGGCCCTACCGCGACTGGGTGGTGAAGGCCTTCAATGACAACCTGTCCTTTGACCTGTTCACCCGCTGGCAGCTTGCCGGCGACCTGCTGCCCGGGGCGACCGTCGAACAGCAGGTCGCCTCCGGCTTCAACCGCTGCAATGTCAGCACCAGCGAGGGCGGCAGCATCAACGAAGAGTTCATCTTTCGTTATGCCGTGGACCGCACCGACACCACGGTGGCGGCCTGGATGGGCCTGACGGCCGGCTGCGCCGTCTGTCACGACCACAAGTACGACCCCATCACCCAGAAGGAGTTCTATTCGCTCTACGCCTTCTTCAACAGCGCCGCCGACCCTGCCATGGACGGCAACATCCTGCTCACGCCGCCGATCCTGCGCCTCTCCACGCCGGAACAGAAGCAGCAGCTGGCCGTGCTCGACCAGCAGATCGCTGCGGCGGACCGGAAGATCCGCGAGGCCATCGCCAGCCTGAAGTATGAGGATCCGGCCCTGCTCAATCCGCCGCCGCCCGTGCAGAAAAGCGAGGTGGTGTGGTTTGACGACGCCTTCCCGGCAGGCACAAGCCCGCAGGCCAGCGGTGCGCCGACCACCTTTGTCAGCAAGGACAAGGGGCCGGTGTTCCGCGGCAGCACCGCCCTGAAGCGAACAGCCAGGGGTGTTGCCCAGGACTTCTTCTCCGGCGGCGCCAGCTTCGAGGTGCCTGCAAACGGCAGGATCAGCGTCCAGTGCTACATCGACCCGCAGGATCCTCCCAAGGCCGTGATGCTGCAGTTCCATGTCGGAGGCTGGAACCACCGCGGCGTCTGGGGGCAGGAGGGCGCCATCCCGTTCGGCAAAGTTCGTACACCCGAGCGCGTCACGATGGGCGCCCTGCCCGAGGCCGGAAAGTGGGTGAACCTGGAGTTTCCGGTGGAGAAGCTAGGGCTGAAGCCTGGCATGAAGGTCACCGGTTATGCCTTCACGCAGTTTGACGGCACCGTTCTCTGGGACAGGCTGGCGGTCAGCTCGCGGGTCGACCCCTCCAAGGACCCTCAATGGTCCTGGAAGGTCTGGGTGGAGAAGAACCAGGGCCGCCGGGTCGAGGGCCTGCCGAACGACCTCCAGACGCTGGTGAGGGGCAGGAAGAATGCAGAGTGGCCGGAGGCCGAGGTGAAGAGGCTGAAGGACTGGTGGTTTGAAACCCAGTACCTGGGCGCCAGGGAGGCCACCCAGGGAACCCGCTCGGAAAAGCTGGCCCTGGAAGGACGCCGCAAGGCGCTTGAGGATGTCATACCAGCCACCTTCGTCATGGCCGACCTGCAGCAGCCGAGGGAGAGCTTCGTCATGGTCCGGGGGCAGTACGACAAGCCGGGGGAAAAGGTGGCCCGGAGCACCCCTGCGGTGTTTCCGCCCCTGAGGAAGGAAAATCCCACGCGCCTCGACCTGGCGGACTGGCTTCTGTCACCGGAGCATCCATTGACCGCGAGGGTGCAGGTGAACCGCTTCTGGCAGCAGTTCTTCGGCACCGGCCTGGTGAAGACCAGCAATGACTTCGGCTCCCAGGGCGAACCGCCCAGCCACCCCGAACTGCTCGACTGGCTGGCCGTGAGCTTCCGCGAGGGCGGCTGGGACATGAAGGCGCTGGTGAAGCTGCTGGTGACCTCGCACGCCTATCGTCAGGATGCAAAGTTCGTTGGGCCGTCGTCGCAGGCGGACCCCGAAAACCGACTGCTTGCCCGCGGGCCTCGGTTCCGTCTGGACGCCGAGGTGGTGCGTGACAGCGCCCTGTTCGTCAGTGGTCTGCTGAATCCGAAGGTCGGCGGCAGGGGGGTGAAGCCCTACCAGCCGGAAAACATCTGGGAACCCGTGGGCTTCGGCGGCAGCAACACGCGCAACTACATCCAGGACCATGGTGAATCCCTCTACCGGCGCAGCCTCTACACCTTCTGGAAGCGCACGGCTCCACCGCCTTCGATGACCACCTTTGACGCGCCCAACCGTGAGTCCTGCTGCCTGCGCCGTGAACGCAGCAACACGCCGCTCCAGGCCCTCAACCTGATGAACGACGTCCAGTACTTCGAGGCTGCGCGGAACCTCGCCCAGAAGCTGCTGACCGCTCCGGGAACGACCGACAGCCGCATCACTGAGGCCTTCCGCGCCGTGACCAGCCGCCGGCCCAGCGCGCAGGAGGCGGAGATCATCCGCGCGGCCCTCGACCAGCACCTGGCGGCGTTCAAGACGCGGCCGGACGCCGCCCTGCAGGCGGTCCGCTACGGGGAGTCCAGGCTGGATGACAGGATCAATGTCGTGAAACTCGCAGCCTGGACGTTGCTTGCAAACCTGCTGCTGAACCTGGATGAAATGGTGACCCGGGGCTGATGCCACGGGTTCTGCTCACTCCTCAGGCAGCAGGATCGGGATGCCGTTGTCGATGATGAACAGGCGGCTGCCATCCTCGCGGACCAGCGCCTTTTCGTCGGGAGGATGACCATGCTTTCGCAGGTCCTCCGGCGTGGCCAGGCGCAGAAGCTGGTGCGTGTCCGGGCAGCGCAGCAGAGGCAGGGCTTCGTTGATCCATTCGAGTTCCATCGGCTTCAGCGCACCTGGCCCTCCCCGTCGACGAGGTACTTGTAGCTGCAAAGCTCCGCGAGGCCCATGGGGCCGCGGGCATGAAGCTTGTCCGTGCTGATGCCGATCTCGGCGCCAAAGCCAAACTCGCCTCCGTCATTGAAACGCGTGCTGGCGTTGTGCAGCACCACGGCGCTGTCCACCTCATGCATGAAGCGCTCCGCCTCGGCGCGGTCGCGGGTGATGATGCTGTCGGTGTGGTGGGAGCCGTAGTGGTTGATGTGCGCGATGGCTTCGGTGAGCGAGCCGACGGTCTTGAGGGAGAGGATGAGGTCGAGGTACTCGGTCTTCCAGTCCTCCTCCACGGCCGCCTTGGCGGATGAGCCAAGATGGGGCAGGGCGGCGGTGTCGCCCCGCATTTCCACGCCGGCTTCGACCAGGGCCGCGGCCAGCTTCGGATAAAACGCCGCGGCGATGTCCCGATGGACAAGCACGGTCTCCAGGGCGTTGCAGACGCCGGGCTTCTGGGTCTTGGAGTTGAGGATGACCCTGACGGCCATGTCCTGGTCGGCGGCCGGGCTGACATAGATGTGGCAGACGCCGTCGTAATGCTTGATGACGGGCATCCGGGCTGTGGCGACCACCTTTTCAATCAGGCCCTTGCCGCCCCGGGGAATGATGAGGTCCAGGTACTGGTCCATCCGCGCCATGTGCTCGACGCTGGCCCGGTCGGTGAAGGGGATGAGCTGGATGCTGTCGCTGGGAAGTCCGGCCTTTTCGCCGCCGGCCTGGAGGGCTGCGGCAAGCGCCACATTGGAATGAATCGCCTCGCTGCCGCCACGCAGGAGGGTGGCGTTGCCCGTCTTGAAGCAGAGGCTGGCGGCGTCGGTCGTGACGTTGGGCCGGGATTCGAAAATGATGCCGATGACACCGATGGGAACACGCTTTTTGGTAATCCGCAGGCCGTTCGGGCGGGTCCAGGCGCTGAGGGTTTCGCCGACGGGATCGGGCAGGGCTGCGACTTCCCGGACGGCGTCCGAGACGGCCTTCAGGCGCTTGGGATCCAAGGTAAGGCGGTCGATCATGGCCTTGGACAGACCCTTTTCGGAGGCGGCGGCGAGATCCTTCGCGTTCGCCTCCAGGATCACGGGCTGCCGGGCATCCAGTTCGTCGGCCATGGCCAGCAGGATGGAGTTCTTCTGTTCCGTGCTCAGCTTGACCAGTTCATGGGCGGCGGCACGGGCGCGGCGGCCCATGTCGAGGATGGCGGATTGGATTTCAGCATCGGTCATGGCAGGGGGCATGTCATGCCTTCCGGGCCAGGGCTCTGCAAACGGAAACTGCCCGCTGCCGGATCGGGCGGGGCTTACTTCTTCTTCCCAGCCTTGGGCTCGGTGCCGGCCATCATGCGGCCTATGTTGGAACGATGACGGACGATCACCAGGATCATGACCAGCAGGCCGAAGCCGAGCATCACCCAGTCCCATGAGTCTGAACGACCCATCTGGACGAGCATGGTGGCGACGACCCCGACGCCGGACATGATGGAGGCCAGGGAGACGAACCTGAAAGTGAAGAAGAACAGCAGCCAGACCCCCAGGCCGCCCAGCATGGCCAGCGGCGCGATGCCCAGGAGCACGCCGCCGGTGGTGGCCACGCCCTTGCCGCCCTTGAAGCCCAGCCAAAAGGTGAACATGTGACCGAGAACAGCCGCCAGTCCGGTCAGCACGGCCCCCAGGGAGACCAGGCCTTCGGCCCCGGGTGTCTCCATGAGCCAGCCTTTTGCCAGCCAGACCGGCAGCCAGCCCTTGAGGAGGTCGAGGATGAAGACCGGGATGCCGACGCCCCTGCCCAGGACCCGGATGGCGTTCGTGGCGCCGATGTTGCCGCTGCCATGCTGGCGGATGTCGATTCCTCGAAGCTTCCCGGCCAGGTAGCCAAACGGTGTCGCGCCGCTGACGTGACCGGCCAGGATGGAGACGACGAGAACGGTGGTGGGGGACATGATGATCAGGCTTCTAGCCGCCCTTTTGACGATTTGCCAGGGACAAAAAGACCGGTAGGCGGAGGTCCCGGCCTTCTTTTCTGAAAATGCACATCCTGCTGGAAATGCCCTCTTTTACCTCTACCATCGCCGCCCCGTAAGCCTGGGCTTGTCCACTGACCGGTCCTGAAACGGTTCTTTTCCATCCCCCCAGCCCCATGCCAGCCAAGAAAAGCCCTGTTTGTGACCCCGTGGAAGCCGTCATTGCGGACATCCGGGCCGGGCGAATGGTGATTGTGACGGATGATGAGGACCGGGAAAACGAGGGGGACCTGATCTGTGCGGCGGAGAAGATCACACCGGCCATGGTGAACTTCATGGTCAGGGAGGGCGGGGGCATGCTGTGCGTGCCGGTGAGCCTGCAGATCGCCCAGCAGCTCAGCCTGGAGAGCATGGTGCCCGAAAACCGCGAGGCCTTCCGCACGGATTTCACCGTGACCGTGGACGCCGCCGAGGGCATCAGCACCGGCATCAGCGCCGCTGACCGGGCCAGGACGATCAAGCTGCTCTCCAGTCCCAAGAGCACGGCGGCGGATTTTGTTCAGCCCGGACACATCAATCCCCTGGTGGCCAAGCCGGGCGGCGTCCTGCGCCGGGCCGGGCACACCGAGGCCGCCGTCGATCTCTGCCGTCTTGCGGGCCTGCGTGAGGCCGGGGTGCTGATCGAAATCATGAACCCGGACGGCACCATGGCCCGCATGCCGGACCTCAGGAAGTTCGCGAAGAAGCACAGGCTGAAGATCTGCTCGATCGCCGACCTGATCGAGTACCGCCGCCGCAGCGAGAAGCTGGTGGAGAAGCTGGAGGTGGTGGACATGCCCACGGACTTTGGCGACTTCAAGCTGCACCTGTACCGCAGCAGCCTGGACGGCGTGCATCACGTCGCCCTGGTGATGGGGAGGATCGATGGCAAAAAGCCCACCCTGGTGCGCGTGCACAGCGAGTGCCTGACCGGTGACATCTTCACCTCCCGCCGCTGCGACTGCGGCAGCCAGCTGCACGCCGCCATGCGCAAGGTGGCCGACGCAGGCTCCGGGGTGATCATCTACATGCGCGGCCATGAAGGCCGCGGCATCGGCCTGCACGGCAAGATCCAGGCCTACAAGCTCCAGGAGCAGGGGCTCGACACCGTCGAGGCCAACCTGAGGCTCGGCTTCCCCATGGACCTGCGCGACTACGGCATCGGCGCCCAGATCATCAGCGACCTCGGCGTGCGGAAGATCCGCCTCATCACCAACAACCCGCGCAAGATCGTCGGGCTGGACGGCCACAACCTGGAGATTGTCGAGCAGGTGCCGGTCATCTCCGAGCCGAATCCGCATAACCAAAAGTATCTCGAAACCAAGAAGAAGAAGCTCGGCCACAGGCTCTGAGCCGGCCGCCGCCACGTCCGGCATCCCGCCCTGCTGCGGGCGGGCCGGAGACCCGGAGGCGAAACCCGAAGAATCCCCCCACACATGTCCCAACACGCACCCACCCGCCCGCGGCCCGTCCAGGAGCCCGTGTCGATCGCCATCGTGGCGAGCCTTTATAACCATCAGTTTGTCCAGGGCCTTCTGGATGCCGCCCGCGAGGAGCTGGAGATGCTGGCCCCCAACGCCGCGCTGACCGTCTACCGCGTTCCCGGCGCCTTCGAGATCCCCGTCTGCTCGGAGCTTGTCCTGAAGAACACCCGCCCGGACGTGCTCGTCGCCTTCGGAGTCATCATCCGCGGCTCCACGGAACATGCCGACCTGGTCGGCGCCTCCGTGACCGACGCCCTTCAGCAGATGGCCGTGCGTCATGTCATCCCGGTCGTCCATGAAGTCCTGCTGGTGAGCAGCGAGGAGCAGGCCGAGGAGCGCTGCCTTGGCGTCACCATCAACCGCGGCACGGAGGCCGCGCAGACGGCGGTGAACATGATCAGCCTGTTCCGCAAGATGCGGGCGAGCTTCGCGGGAACCCCAGCCCTGGAGGAAGCCTGACCCATGGGAAAACGTCGCGAAGGGCGGGAGGCCGCCGCACAGTTCCTTTTCGCCCACGAACTCCACGGTGAGCACACCGCCGAGGAGCAGTCCGCCTTCTGGACCATTCACACCGCCAAGCCGCAGGTGCGCGCCTATGCCGAGGAGCTGATCCGCGGCGTGCTTGCCCACCAGCAGGAGATCGACGCCGTCATCTCGCCGGTGGTGGAAAACTTCCGCCTGGAACGTCTTGCGGGCGTGGACCGCAACATCCTGCGCGTCGCCGTTCATGAGCTCATGAACGTGCCCGACGTGCCGGCCCCGGTGATCCTCAACGAGGCCATCGAGGTGGCCAAGAACCTCGGCGGCAACGAGTCCGGGGCCTTTGTGAACGGAGTCCTGCACCGGCTCATGCGCCAGATCCGGCCGATGAAGACCAACGGCCCCCCGCCCAGGGAGGCTGCGGACCAGGCCTGACAGAAGGCCGGCCACATCCCGTCTGAGACATGAAGCTCGCCCTGATCCGCCGCCAGTTTTCCGCCGTGGGCGGGGCGGAGCTTTATGTGCAACGTTTGTTGGGCGGCCTGGCGGATGCCGGTCACGAGGTTCATCTCTACGCTGAAAAATGGGAGGGGGAGCCGCGCGGGGTGACGCTCCATCAGGTGCCCGTCAGGGGCGGCCGCGCGCTCAGGCCGGTGGTCTTTGCCGAAAACGTCGACCGGATGCTTGCCGCAGGACGTCATGACCTTGTCTTCAGCCTGGAGCGCACCGTCAGGCAGGATGTCTACCGCGCCGGGGACGGCGTGCATGCCGTGTGGCTGGAGCAGCGCCGCAGGTACGCCTCGTGGTGGCGGCGTCCGTTTGTCGGCCTGGGCGCCTTTCACGCCAGCATGAAGGCGCTTGAGGCCCGGACCTTTGATCCGGCAAACACCCGCCGCATCATCGTCAATTCGGAGATGGTCGGACGCGAGATCACGGCACGCTTTCCTTTTCCCGCCGACCGCATCCATCTGGTGCGCAACGGCGTGAACGTGGCCCGCTTCCAGAACGGGGACCGTGCCGCCACGCGCGCCCGATTCGGCTTCACCGACGATGATTTTGTCCTGCTTTTTGTTGGGTCTGGATGGGAGCGCAAGGGGCTGGCCTTCCTGCTGCGCCTCATGCGTCAATGGGAGGGGGCCGAGCCGCGGGTGAAGCTGCTGGTGGTCGGCAAGGGCAGGCTTGCAGGCAGGGTGCCGTCCAACGTGGTGCTGGCAGGCCCCATGCGAGAGGTTGAGCACGCCTTCGCCGCCGCCGACCTCATGTCCTTCCTGCCGGTTTACGAGCCTTGTGCAAACGTCATCGCCGAGGCCCTGGCGGCGGGGCTGCCGGTCATCACCAGCCGCAGCAACGGCGCCTGCGAGCTGATTGATGAAGGCGTCAACGGCCATGTGCTGGATGACCCTGCCGACCTGCCCGGGCTGGAGAAGGCCGCGCGGTTCTGGCGTGCCCGGCCTGAAGCCCGCCCGGTGCCGGCAAGCAAGCCGCTCGACATCGAAACCAATGTCCGGGAAACCCTGCGGATCCTGGAACTGGCGGCCGAGGAGAAGCGCCGGGTGGCCTAACCTGGAATGAAGCAAGATCAGGGCGGGTCTGCGTGAACGATCACATGGGTGCGCTGCGCCTCGCCGGTCTGCGGATGCCGCACCGTGAATTCATGGCGTCCGGGACTGAGCATGACAAACGGCAGGCCGCCGTCCTTCCGCACCTCCAGGCTGCCGCAGCTCCATTCCAGGTCAGGAAGGGGCGGCCGGGTCTCCAGCATCAGCCTCCGGCCTCCGCCAGGAAGGTCGGGGTCGAGCTGGATGACCGTGCCCGGAACCGGATGGGCAATCGTCCAGCCTGCGGCTGCCCCTGCGGCTGCCCTGCAGGCGACGAGGTCGCCAAACCTGTTTTCCGCACTGCGGACCCAGCGGTCATACTCTGGCGGCAGCAGCGCACGTCCACGTTCATCGTAATCCAGGCTGCCGGCTGCGGAAGGCAGGCTGCCGCTGATGAAGACCTCCTCACGGCTGAGCCGGACCGCCGGTGAGCGGGAGCTCAGCAGGCGTCCGTTGCGTGGATCAATCCGGGCCCGGACGATGCCTTCGGGTTCTTCATACCATTCAGGGGCCTGGTGCTCATGAAGGTGCAGGAAGATGTCGCGCCAGATGGGCGCCGCGCCGGTGACTCCTGAAACTTCCTGCATGGGCGTGTTGTCAAAGTTTCCCGTCCAAACGGCGACCGTGAAGCGCTGGGTATAACCTAAAGTCCAGTTGTCCCGGTAGGACTGGCTTGTTCCCGTCTTCACCGCCACTCGAAACGGCAGACGCAGCGCAGAGTGCAGGCCGAAGGTCAGGCTGCGCGCCTGGTTGTCAGAAAGGATGTCCGCGCACAGATAGCAGGCCTCCTTGTTCAAAAGCTGTCGTGGCTTTGGCGTGGGACGGTCATTGGACAGCCTCCAGGGAAGCCAGGCGCCGAGTCGTGCCATGCAGGCATAGGCGTTGGCGAGCTCGATGAGGCGCACGGGTGCGTTTCCAATGGTCAGGCCGAGGCCGTAGTGCTCAGGCGCCTCGGTGAGTGTGCCCAGCCCCAGGTCGCGCAGCCTCTGCAGCAGGGGTTCGGGCCCTCCAAGGTCGGCCAGCAGGCGGACGGTGGCGATGTTCAGGCTGTTGCCCAGGGCCTCGCGACAGGTGACGGGCCCGTAGAAGCGGTGTGCATAGTTCTCCGGTCGGTAGGTTCCCGTGGCCGACGGATATTCGACCGGCAGGTCGCCGAGGATGCTGGCCGGATGAAAGCCGCGCTCAAAGGCCATCTGGTAGGTGAAGGGCTTGATGGCGGAACCAGGCGAATGAGCCACCCAGGCGCCGTTGATCTGGCCGCCATCGCTGGAGAAAAAGTCCCGTGAACCGGCCAGGGCCAGGATGTCGCCCCCGGGGTTGTCGATGACCACGGCGGCAGCCTGGGTCACATGCCTGTCCCTGAGGGCGGAGAGATGGCTGGATATGATGCGCTCGACCTGCTGTTGCAGCGCGGCGTCAATCGTCGTGCGGACCCTGGCCGACGCCGTTTCCGGCCCTTTTTGCATCATGCCGACCGCGTGAGGCGCCTCAAAGCCTCCGGTGAAACGTTGCAATACCTGGGGTTCGGCCAGGGCTGCCTGCAGACGCTCAGCGGTGACCCAGCCAAGGCGGTTCATTGTCGCGAGGATATGCTGCTGGCGGGGACGCACGGCCTCCTTGTTGCGGAAGGGGTTCAGACGTGACGGAGACTGGGGAAGGGCGGCAAGGAAGGCGGCCTCGGCCAGGGTCAGGTCCGTGAGCGGCTTGTTGAAGTAACCGGAGGAGGCGGTGGCGCAGCCGGTCAGCAGGTTGCCGTAGGAGATGCGGCCGAGATATTCGGCCAGGATGCGTTCACGCGGCCAGGACATGGCGAGCCTGCGTGCCTGGAGGGCCTCCCGGAGCTTCACGCCCAGGGTGCGGCGGCCGCCGGCTGCTGCGGCGACCTTGACGAGCTGCTGATGAATGGTCGAGGCGCCGGAGACAACACGACCCGATAATAGGTTATCCCTGAACGCTCTTGCGACAGCCAGCAGGTCGACGCCGCCATGGCTCCAGAAGCGCCTGTCCTCGGCCGCCAGGGTGGCCTTGACCAGGTCGTCGGGAATTTCAGACAGGGACAACGTTGCCTGGGTTCTGTCCCCCCTCCGGGCAAGCATCTGCCGCAGGGGCGAGCCATCGCGGGCCAGATAGGTGACGGACGGCGTCTGCGGCACCAGCAGGCCGGCGGGCAGTTCCGTGCACCAGGGCAGCCCCCACCAGGCCAGCACGCCCACCAGGACGGGAAGGCCGGCAAGCAGCAGGCGGCGGCGTTTCATGGCATCAGGCGGAGTTGAGGAGCAGATGGGCGTATTTTTCCGACCAGTCCCCGGGAAGGCGCATCGGCCTGCCCTGGGGCATCTGGACCAGGGCCAGGGACTGCCTGCAGGTGATCAGCACAAGGTCCTCACCGGCCCGTCGGATTTCAAAGGCGACCCAGAAGCGCACGCGCTCCATCCGTTCCAGCCTGCCGGTGATGATCAGTTCATCACCCAGCGTCGCCGGCTTGCGGTAGTCGATCTCAGTGCGCACGACGACGGGATAAACCTGGGTTGACGCCATCTCGCGCAGCTGCATCCCCATTTTGGCCGCGAGGCGTGTCCGGGCGGTTTCGATCATCCGCAGGTAGGCGATGTTATGCACGACGCCGCCGATGTCGGTGTCGAAAAACATGACTTCCTCGCGGGTTTCGATCGTGGGGGTTTCCTCGGGCATGAACACAGGTATGCCAGGGACGGTGCAATCGGCAAGGCGGAGCGCGGCTTGAAATCCATTCCTGCCCCACTACTGCCTTGGTCATGGAACTCGACCTCACCGGCCCCCTTCGTGACGACGCCTACATGATCCTTTCCGGCCTTGTCACACCGCGTCCCATCGCCCTGACGACCACGGTGGATCCCGAGGGCCGCGTCAATGCCGCGCCGTTCAGCTTCTTCAACGTGCTTGGGGACAGTCCGCCGATCGTCGGGCTCTGTCCCGGGGACCGTGCGCCCGGCGTGCCGAAGGACACGGCGAGGAACATCCGGCTGACCCATGAGTTTGTCGTGAACCTGGTGGACGAGGAGCTGGCTGAAAGGATGAACCTTTGTGCCGCGAGCCTGGCGCCTGGGGAGAATGAACTGCTGCATGCAGGACTGACGGCGCTGCCTTCCAGCGTGGTCAGGCCGCCGCGAATCCTTGAAGCCCCTGCCAGTCTCGAATGCCGGAGCCACAGCATCCTTGAGATTGGCGACAACCGCCTGGTCATCGGCGAGGTGCTGCGCGTGCATGTCCGCGACGGCATCCTGGACCCTGAAACCTGGCTGGTCCGGCCGGGAGGCTACGCACCTGTCGGCAGGATGCAGGCGCCTCACTGGTACTGCCGAACCAGGGATTTGTTTGAACTGCGCCGTCCCCGATGAAGGCCGTGCCGGTTCATGCTGAGATTCTGAGGCTGGCCGCAGGGCGCGGGGCGGGGAAGTCGATCTGTCCTTCGGAAGTCGCCAGGGCACTGTCCCCGCATGGCTGGCGTGATCTGATGCCTGCCGTGCGGGAGGCTGCGGCTGAATTGCAGGATGAAGGCCTGATCCAGGTGACGCAGGGCGGCGTGAAGGTCGATGCCCGGTCGGTCAGAGGACCGGTGCGCCTGGGCCTGCCGTTGCCTAACCAAGGATCTTCAAACCAGTGACGCCCGCCAGGATGAGGACGACGCAGGCAAGCCTGCCTGCCTCACGGGGTTCACCCAGCAGCAGCATGCCCACGATGGCGGTGCCTGCGGCGCCGATCCCCGTCCAGACGGCATAGCCCGTGCCGACGGGAATGGTTTTCAAGGCCTGGGCCAGAAGGAGGAAGCTGGCGATCATGGTCAGCACGGTCAGCACGCTGATCCCTGGGCGTGTGAAGCCCTCGGAATATTTCAGGCCGATGGCCCAGCCGATTTCAAGCAGTCCGGCAAGGATCAGGAAGGCCCAGGCCATGGCAGGTCAGGGCTCGCGCTGCTGAGGAGGCGTGGGCGCCCCCAGGGAAAGAAATTTGCGCACCTCGTGGGCGTAGGTGTCCGGAGCCGCGTGCTGGGCGTGTTCGCGCGCGCCTTCGAACCAGGCGTGGGTGCTGGGCGTGTGGCTGCGAGCGACGGCCAGCAGGGTCTCCATGTTGACCGGTGCCGGATGGCCGCTGTGAATGGCCGCAGACAGGGTCATTTCAGCGGCCCGGTCAAAGACGAACTTGAGGTCGGCCCCGGAAAACCCCGGCGTGGCGGCGACCAGGGCGCTGGCATCAAGGTTGGAGATGGGCTTGTCCCTGGCGAGCAGCTGGATGATCAGCTCGCGGGCGGCATCATCCGGAGGGGGCACGAAGACAGCCTGGTCAAAGCGGCCCGGGCGTCTGAAGGCGGGGTCGAGCGCCCAGGGCTGGTTGGTGGCGCCGATGACCAGCACGCGGTTGTTCTCCCCCCTCATGCCGTCCAGTTCGTGCAGGAACTGGTTCACCAGGTTGCGCAGCTGGCTTTCGCGCACATGACGGCGGTCCTGGGCCAGGGAGTCCAGGTCATCAAAGACCAGCACGCAGGGGGCGTTCGCCCGGGCCGTCTCGAAGATTTGATGCAAATTTCGTTCGGTGCTGCCGATGTAAGGATCAAAGATCTCATGAAGGCCCACCGAAAGGTAGTTGCAGGGCACTTCGCCGGCGACGGCGCGCAGCATCAGCGTTTTGCCGCAGCCGGGCGGGCCATAGATCAGGATGCCGCCGCCGGTGCGCCTGCCATAGGCCTTGTAGAGGTCGGGGTACTGGAGCGGGTAGCTGATCTTCAGACGAATCTCCTCCTTCAGCTCCTCCATGCCGCCGACGTCGGCAAAGGTGACGCCAGAGCGGGCGGGGTCACCCGGCGGATAGAAGGTTTCGGGCCGCCAGTCAAAGGGCGGTTCATCAAAGGGGTCGTCGGCGAACTCGGGCTGCGGTTCGCCTTCCTCAAAGGCTTCGGCAGGCGGTGCTTCGGGCGTGGGGACCGGGGAGGCCCGGCGGGCATCCCTCATGGTCAGGCCAAGCTCCTTCTCAAGGGCTGGGTCACTGAGGGTTGCGTCGATCTGCGCGGCGCGTTCGAAATGCTCCAGGGCCTTGGAGCGGTCGTTCTCGGCAAGGAAAACCCGGCTCAGCAGAAGGTGCGCCTGGGCGTCCTGGGGATGCATCTGCAGCACACGCTCCGCACGAACTGCGGCACCGGAGATCTCGCCCTGGAGAAGGAGGACCTTCGCCATGCCAAGCTGGGCGTCGCCATGACCGGGGTCGAGTTCAAGCACACGCTCAAAGCTCTCCCTCGCGTCCTCCAGATGCAGCTGCTCAAGGCTGGCATGGCCGAAGAGAAGCAGCAGGGAAAGGTTGTTAGGCGACTGCTCAAGGGCGTCGCGAAGTGCCTGGAGGGATGACATGCCTTGCATTACGGGGGGCGTGACGGGCGTCACAAGGAGCCCGTCGGAGGGGAACTAACCGGGGTGGGGCGGCATTGCCACAGATTTCTTTGGCATCCGGCTGCCGCCGGAGTTGAATGGAAAACGTCTGATCCCTGTCCTAGGGACACCCATTCCCATGAACCGCCGACATCTGCTAGCATCCGCCCTCTCCACCCTTGGCGCGCCATTTCTCAAGGCGGAGGAAGCTCCTGAACTCACCGCCGAACAGGTGCTGGTGCTGGTCAGGCGCAGTTACGCCCTGCAAAACCACCGGATGGCAGGGGTGCTGCGGGATGACGCCAGCGGCAAGACCGAGCCCCTGGAGTTGACCCTGACGGGCAGCGTCATGCGCTTCCGGTTCAAGAACGAGCCGCCCGAGATCGTGCACCTGGACCTGACAACCACTCCGGCCACCCTCTGGCAGGTGAAGTCAGGCGGCAGCACCCCGGTGCCGTTGGGAAACGCGGCGGATCCGGTGCGCGGCATGGATCTGAACTACGAGGACCTCTCCCTGCGCTTCATGTACTGGAAGACCGTGAAGATGCTGGATGCCAATGCCCGGCTGGGGGCCGCCCGGGTCAAATGCTGGCTGATCCGTGTCACCTCCCCGGACACCCGCGGCCCCTATTACACAGTTGATCTCTGGGTGGAGAAGGCCAGCGGCGGCATCGGCAAGATGGAGGCCTACAACACGGTCAGCAAGATGGTGAAGCGCTTCCAGGTGACCAAGATCCAGAAGGTGGACGGCACCACCCTGCTCAAGGAGATGCGCATCGAGTCCTTCAATCCGCTGAACGGCGAGCCGAAGGGACGCACCTACCTGACCCTGGATGCCCCGCAGAAGCAGTAAAACACCCGATCACTCCTCGGTCGCGCCTTCCTCGCCATGGCCCTCCTCGGCCATCTTCTGGATGATGCCCTCCAGGTAGGCGATGTAACCGTGGACGTCCATGTGACCGGCCTCCGGCCCCCCCCTGACGGAGTACAGCCAGCCGGCTTCGTAGGGGTCGCTGCGGACGACGCAGGCGTCCTGCTTCAGGTGGGGGTTGCCCTCGACAAAGGCGCCCTTCAGCACGCAATAGACATCCGAGGCGGCCTTGAAGCCCTCCACCCAACCAATGATCTGACCGGGCTCCACCGGCGATCCCGGGGCGGCCTTCCAGTCGCAGTCGACCAGCTCCCCCAGCATCCGGGTGGCGAACTTGGTGAAACCGGCCCGCCAGACACCCTCAGCCCCATCCACGGGCGCCATCCAATAGTGTGACCTGGAGTAAAGGTAGCCTTCGGGGAACCGGGCGGTGAACCGGGCGTGCTTGAAGCGGACGGTGGGCAGGGGCATGAGAACGGGAATCAACGGCCTCCAAAGCACAATTCATGAACAGGTGCCGCCAAAAAAAATCATGAAACTGTCCGTGGGCGGCGGCGTTAGAGGGGGCGCGCAAGGGATTGGTTTCCGCCAACGCCCCCAGGCCCAAACCAAACCACACCCAACACATCATGAAAGTCATCACCACGATCCTCTCCGTCCTGGCCCTCGCCAGCTTCGTGAACGCCGCCGAAGGCGACGCCAAGAAGCCCAAGATGGACCCCGCCAAGGTCTTCGCCAAGCTTGACGCCAACAGCGACGGCTCCGTCAGCAAGGAAGAATTCATGGCCAGCCCTCAGGGCAAGAAAGACAGCGCCAAGGCTGAGAAGAGCTTTGCCGGCCGCGACAAGGACAAGGATGGCAAGCTCTCCAAGGAAGAGTTCACCGCCGCTCCTGCCAAGAAGAAAAAGAAGGACGCCTGATCCGCTTCCGGCCTGAACCTTGCCAGCCAATGAAATCATGGGCCGCACCTGGAGACGGGTGCGGCCCTTTTCATCACCGCGGCATCTTCAGGTAGGCGATCAAATCCGCCAGGGACTGGGGAGTGAGGGCGGCCTCCAGGCCTTCGGGCATCAGGGAGGTGCCCGTGCTCCTCAGGGCGGAGATCTCGCTGCGCAGGACGGAGCGGCTGAGGTTTCCCGCCATCTTCAAGGTCAGGCTTGCACCCGTTTCCGTGGCGATGACGCCATAGAGCTGCTCACCGTTCTTCAGGGTGCAATGATAGGCCATGAAGCCGGGCTCGATGATCGCGCCTGGATCGAGGATGGAGTTGAGGAGCTTTTCGGCGTCATGCTGTGTCACGCTGCGCAGGTCCGGGCCGAGTTCGAGGCCTGTGCCGTCAAGCTTGTGGCAGCTGACGCACAGCTGCGCAAAGACCGTTTTTCCGCGTGCCGCCTCACCCTGCAGCTTCAGGGCCGGCTTGAACTTCGCCAGCACCGCCGCCCGAGTGGCGCTCGTGGTGTCCGCGAAGACCTTTTCCGCCAGGCTGGCGATGTTTTTCCTCGGATGCTTCATCAACCGAGCCCGCATCGCCGCGTCCGCCGCCTTCGCTTCGGGCCGCTTCAGCAGCGACAGGGCCCACTCATCCTTGGAGAGCAGGGTTTCCAGGATCTGAACGCGCAGCGCCGGTGTGCGCTGGTCCCAGCCTTCGAGCAGGAACTGCTCGCCACCCTCCGGCTGGAGCTTGGCAATGAGTCGCAGCACCTCCGCACTGCCGGACTTCGCCCACAGCTCCGGAAGCCGTGCTTTCACCTCCTCCCGATGCACGCGATCCATGGCCAGCAAGGCAAGCGATTCCATCATCGGGGCGGTTTTCAGCGATTCCGCAGCCTGTTGCAGCCTCGCGGCCATTTTTTCGAGCGACTCACGCGCCCTGGCGTCCGTGACCTGCTTCGAGAAATCGCGCAGCGAGAGGTTCTTCTCATCCAGAACGGCCATAAGCTCCTCCAACCCCTTCGGCGTGTCCATCCGCGTCACCAGCGCTGCGGCGGCCTTGTCATTCTTCGTCGCCAAAGCGCAGCGCAGGAGAGTGCCGAGGATTCCGGGCCTGGCCTTGTCATGCTGAGCTGCGAACTGCTCGCTGATGCGTGTGAGGTGCGGCAGGCATGAACTTAGCGCGGCACCCCAGGCCGGACTGCCGGGCACGGCCTCATCCAAAGTCATGGCAACAATGTCCGCAGGCCAATCCCCGGACCATTGTCCTGCGGAAAGCGCCAGCTGCATTTGCACCCGGGGATGGCGTGCCCTCTCGTCATTCACGAGCAGAAGCAAGGCTTCCTCATTGTTCGACCAAGGCATTGTTTCGGCGATTTGCAGGCCTTGAACGACGACTTCATCGTTTTGGCTGAGAAGCAGCAGCTTGAGCAAATCGGGTGTGAGCTGACCTGCCTGGTGGAGAGTCCACGCAGCCTGGGCCTGAGCTGCCGCGTTCTCGTCGCGGGTCACCTGCTCAATCAGCGAAGCCGCTGTCTGCATGCCTGGCCTGGCCCACAAGGCCCTCATCTGCGCCTTGTCCCTCAGCCAGCCGTTCGCGCTTGCGAAGGTGCCTTCGGCTTTAGCCGGATCATTCGCCCCGGATCGAGCCGAAGCTCGAACGACTTTCCAAATCCTCCCCTTGTCGTCCCCTTCGCGATAATGCGGGAGAAGCTCGTCCCTGCCGTTCTGCGGCAGCCACTGCGGGTGCTCGATCATGTAGCGGTACATGTCCGCAACCCAAAGGGCTCCATCAGGACCGGTGCGGACCATGACGGGGCGGCACCAGCGGTCTTCGCTGGCGAGAAAGTCCATCTTCGACTCGGCAGGATCGCGCGCGGCCCTGAAGGTGACGCCGTCGTCTTCGAGAAGGTGATGCTGCACGACGTTGTGGAAGGGCTCGCAGGTGAAGGCGTGGGTTTTGCCGTCGGTGAAAAGCCTGCGGTCACGATAAACCTCGATGCCGCATGCGCTGGTGAAGCGTCCGGCCTGGTCAAAGCTGTGGAACCGCTTCTCCATGCTGCTGGCGGGATGCACGGGAGGATTCCTTGGAAAGAGCTGATGAACCGGGTCCGGCGGGATGACGTGCGGATTGCGGCGCAGGTAGTGGTCCTGCAGGACGTAGTGCCAGAGCGGGAAACTGTTCTGCACGCCGAACCAGCGGCCCCAGTCATCGCGGGCGCGGCCGAACTGCGAGGGGCCGGTCTGCGGATCAAGTTCACCGGTGTCCGGCTTGAAGCGGAAGTCTCGGCTGCCGAGGTCGACCTTCTCGCCGGTGAGCCTGCACTCAATCTGCGTGCCCTTGTTGTAGCCGCCGTGATGCGCGCCTGCGGCGCAATACACCCAGCCGTCCATGCCCCAGCGCAGGCCGTTCACGCGGAGCTGCTGGTTGCCGGTGCTGAAGCCGGTGTAGAGCACCTTCTTCGTGCCATCCGGCGAAATGAAGAAGATGTCCGGCGCGGCGGTGACGATGACGCCCTCGCGCCAGGTGAGGATGCCCGTTGGATAACTCAGGTCGCTGACGATGACATGACGCCTGTCATAGCGTCCGTCACTGTCGCTGTCCTCAAGCCGGACGACACGTCCGCCCGCCTTGCCGTTGCCGTCCATGCCGAGAGGGTAGTCCGCCATCTCAATCACCCACAGGCGCCCCTGCTCATCCCAGTCGAAGGCCACAGGGTCAAGCACCACGGGCTCTGCGGCGACGAGCTCGATCCTGTAACCCTCGCGCACATGCCACTTCTTGGCGGACTCCTCGGGTGAGAGTGGCTGGGTGGCCAGTTCCACCTTCGGAGCGGGCGTGACGGCGGGTTTTTCCAGCCCGCTCACCTCGACCTTTTCAAACGAACCCTCCAGGGGACCGAAATCATCACAGCGCCTGCCAAAGAAAAGCTCCTTCGCGCCGGGCGCGGTGACAGGCAGTTCGGCGTCAATCTCCACCTTGCCGTTGAGGGTGACCTTCACGCGTGAACCGAGGCGGTCCAGCTTCACGTCATTCCATGAGCCAGGCTCGATGACGGTCGTGCCGCGAACGATCTGACCGGCGGCGTTGCCATTGTAAACAAACAACCGTCCAGGCAGCGAATCCTTGTAGTTGCCGCCGATGCCGAGATGATCTCCCGGCGCCTGGGAGTCCCCCTTGGGCCCACGTGAGATGAGATAGGCGGTGACGGCGCTGGCGTTGTTCGCCTTCGTGCTCTTGAAGCGCATGGATGCGGACCAGTTTTCATGGCCCTTCAGCAAGGACGAACTCTGCAGCTGCGCCCGGTTTTTCCGCTCCGCCCGCGCAACCGCCCGCCTCGCATTCTCATCGCCCACTTTCGAGATGCTCCAGAGCTTTGCGATGAAGGCCGGCTCGATGACGCGATCCCAGAGGGTGATTTCATCCAGCCGTCCTTCCAGTCCCTGGCCGAAAAGCACCTCGCTGGCCGCTTTCCCGGCCTTTCCGCTCAGAACGGGCTTTTCGGCCCCATCGAGATGCACGCGCACGTTTTCGCCATCGCGGATGAGCACGGCGAAATGCCAGTCGTCGGCAAAGAAAGCGGCTTCGGCTTCAGCTTCAGCCGAAGCCACTTCATCACCCCATTCGAGCCTCACCATGTGATCCGGGAACTGATGCGCCTTCAGCTTGACGCCCAGTGCGTTGATCAGCCCGCCCGTGCGGTCGCTCGCACCGCTTTCATGTCCAAGCCAGAACCAAAGGGCGATGGAGGCGTGGTTTGCAAGTTTCAGGCTGGAGGTTTCAAGATGACCTCCGGCGAGCTGGATGGAGCGGTTGATGGTTCGCCTGCTTGAAAAGGCTGAGGGCTTCAAGGCGCATTCATGGTCGTAGCCAAGTCCTGAACCCGGGCCGGGCAGGTGGAGCGCATGCCGGCCGGCCGGCCTGATCGTTTGATCTGCCATGCTTGAATGCGACGAAACGGCATCCTCACAGCGGTGAAAGACGGTGGGGCTGGAGCTGAGGATTTCGTTCGCGTAAGCGCCTTCTGGCGCAGGTGCCTTCCTTGCCTGCCTGTCGGCAAGGCTGGCCACGGCGTCGCTCAAGGCGTCCACCATCCTGGGCTCCGCCTGGACCTCCAGGCCTGCCGTGCGGGCCGGCCAGGTGGTGTAGCCGCCGAGCTCGTGCTGCTCCGGAGGCGGGATGTAGCCCTCGGCCCCGTTGGCCAGCTCGATGTTGAAGTGCATGCCAAAAGGCGACGCATGCCGCAGCTTCAGGCCCGTGATGGCATAAACTTCGTTAGGCAGCGTGGCGATGCTCAGGCCGCCGATGCGGATGGCCTGCAGCTTCACGGACGTCCTCTGCCTTTCATGCAGGATCAGCGTCTCTCGCGCATACACCTCCTCCTTGTTCTTCGGCAGGTCGTTCTCGATCTTCGCGGCGATGGGGCGGGCCCAGGCGAGGCGTTTGTCGTCGGGGACGCGATACTTGAGCTCGAGCGTCTTCTCGATCATTCCGAGAGGGGCATCATCGTCATACGTCACGGTTTTCAGGGCCTGCATGGCGCTTTCAGCGACGGCTTCGGCATAACTGTCGATGGTGATGTTCTTTTTCTCCGCGCCGTAGTCCATCCACATCTGGTCGCCGCTGGTGCCCTGGCTCATGGCGCAGACAAAGGGACCGTTGCCATCGCCCTGCTGGCCCAGCCTGGCGGCGAGGTGCTTGCAGAAGAGGCCGTAGTAGTCGGCTGAGACGGGGCCGCTGCCAAAATAGTGCTGCGAATAGTTCGCCAGCACGCCGAGCGGTTTGCCATCGGGCGTTTGCAGGGAGATGACGCTGATCTGGGGATCCACCGGGCCGCTGGGGCCGACGACATCCTTGCTGAGGTAGCCCGGGTGCATGTTGGCCCGGCCGGTGGGCTGGCCGAAGGGATCAACCACCTCCCTGCCCGGCAGTCGGATCCAGCGCCGGTTGTGCGTGTGCTCCCAGTCGTCAATGGAGCCCCAGCCGATGCGTGCGGGCTGCAGGGCTGCATCCGCCGCCACGATGGCCTCGGCGATCTTCGGCGTGAGGAACTCCGCGTATTTGATGTCCTTGCGCGTGCCAAGGCAGCCCATCGCCGCCGGCGCGGAGTGTGTGTGCGTGGCGCTGATCATCATGCGGTCAACCGGGATTCCGCACTTCCTGGACGCCATCGACTTGGCCTCGTCGATCAGGCTTTGCTCCATCATGCAGGTGTCCACGATGGCGAAGGCGATCTTCATCTTCCCATCGTCGAGGACGAAGCTGCGCACCTTCAGGGCGTCTGCATTCCTTTCACCACGGCCTTCAAGAAAGCCGCCGGCGATGATGCGTGGAAACGTCTTCGGTGAGATGTCCACCGTGGCGACACCGGCCTGGAACGTGGCGGAGAGGGCCGGCGGCGGGTTCAGGCAAAGCGCGGCAAGGAGCAGAAGACGAAAGGGCATGAAGGAACCACGGGGCAGGGTTGCCCTGTCTTTCATGTCCGGGCGACCCTGGGGGGTGAGCCTGGCTCACTTCAGGGCCGCCATCACGGCCTCGGCCGCCTTGCGACCGCTGACGAGGGCGCCGTTGATCGAGACATCCTCGACATAATCGCCGCAGCGGTAAAGGCCGGGCTCGAGAACGGTGGCGAGCGCCTCATCACCCAGCTTGAGCTGACGCCCTTCAGGCTGGGCGTTGCGGACCTGATAGGTGCGCAGGTGCTGCCATTCCAGAGCACCCTCGCCAAACCAGCGCGTCATCTGGTCGCGCACCACGTCATGGAGTTCGGCGCTTGAAGGCGTTCCGACAATGCTGGTGCTGATGAGATGCCAGCCGGGCGGGGCCAGTTCGGGAGCCGCATTGCTCAAAATGCAGGCATTGTTCACCGGGCCGCGGTTTTCGCCGTCCAGACAGAGGACCGGCTCCTTGGGCAGGGGCTGGTTCGTGGTGAAATAGAGGCAGGTTGTGCCGCGCCCTGGCCTGGGTTTTTCCTGGCAGCCCTCGGGCAGCAGACGATGGGCGGCATCTTCACTGACGGCCAGGATGATGTGGTCGGCATGGACGACCTCGCCGGTGGCCAGGATGAATTCACCACGTCGCACGGCGCTCACGGGCGTGTTGAGCAGAAGGGAGCCGGGAGGCAGGGCGACGGCCAGCTGTTCGGGGATCGACTGCATTCCGGCGGCGGGAATGGCGACCCCGCCACGGCGGAACATCGAGTAGAGAAAGAGAAACATGCGCGCCGAAGTGCGCAGGTCCTTTTCCAGGAAGACCCCCCCAAAGAAGGGGCGGAAGAACCGTTCGATCATCGCCTCGCTGAAGCCGAAGTCCCTGAGGTAGTCCTCGGTCTCCATCTCGGGCAGGCGGCGTTCGATGTCGAGGGTGTCCACGCTTTCCCTCCAGAGCACCAGCGTCTGCCACTTGTCCTTCCAGGGAATGAAGTCGTCGGCGAGGTTGAGGAAGGCGTCGAGCGGATGGTTGAAGGGGTCGGCGAGCCGGTGAAACCGGTTTTTAAAGAAGACGTCGGCGCCGCGATACAGGGGCCGGAGCCGCAGGCCTTCGTAGTCAAGCACGCGACGTGCCTCCGGGTAGGATGGGAGCAGCACCTGAAAGCCGCGGTCCAGGGTGAAGCCGTCCACCCGGTCGGACCTGATGCGCCCGCCGACGCCGTCGGAGGCCTCGTAAATCCTGAAGGGGAGGCCGGCCCTTGCCAGCATCCGCGCACAGGCGAGGCCGGAAACCCCGGCTCCGATGATGGCGATGACTGGCTTGGACATAAATGGTTAGTCTTGGTGTCGCACGATGGATGCCAGGAAAGTGATTGCAAGCAGCGGTGGTGCCGCCAGGGGTGCGGATGATGAACATGAAGACAAAAGTACTGATCCTTGGCAGCACGGGGCGTCTCGGCGGCGCCCTGCGCAGGCATTATGGCGCGCGTCATGAACTTTTGTGTCCCGCCCGCCACGACATCAACCTGGGCGAACCTGCCTCATTGAACGACGCCCTGCGCCGCCTGGATTTTGACATTCTCGTCAACTGCGCCGGCATCACCAGCCCGGATGCCTGTGAACGTGAACCCGCCCTGGCGGCGAGGATCAATCATGAGTCTCCCGTCATCATGGCCGGGGAATGTCAAAGACGGGGCGCCCGCATGATCCAGATCAGCACGGACTATGTCTTTGGCGGCGAAGGCAGGGAGCCTTTGGATGAGGATGCCGCAGCGGATCCGGTCAATGTTTACGGAAGGACCAAGCGTGATGCGGAGACCGGTGTGCTGGCCGCCTGTCCTTCGGCCCTGGTCGCCCGGGTGTCCTGGCTTTTTGGTTCGGGAGGGGCGTTTGCCGACCAGGTTCTGCGTGACCTGAGGGAGGGCAGGGAGGTGCAGGCCATCGAAGACAAATGGAGCGTGCCCACGAGCGTCGATTCGGTGGCCCGCTGGCTGGAGGCCCTGTGGAGCCCGGGCACTTCAGGGTTGATCCACCTTTGCAACAGCGGTTCGGCGACCTGGCGAAGCTACGGCCAGGAAGTTGTCGACCAGTCGTTCGGCCTTGGATTGCTCCAGCACAGGCCTGAAGTGAGAGGCAACAGCCTGGATGACTTTCCTCACTTTGCGGCACGCCGGCCACGGTTCACCGTGATGTCGAACGCCCGGCTTGCAGGGTTGCTGGGCTGTGAGGTTCCGGCCTGGCAGGAAGACCTGGGAAGATGGCTGCGCAGCCTTCGGGCATGAAAAAGGCCGGGGTCACAGAGGACCCCGGCCGGTGAAGGGTGGATCAGGAGCCTGGATCAGGCGGCAGCCTTCTTGGCGAGGGCGGCCTTGGCCTGCTCGGCGATGGCGGCGAAGGCGGCTTCATCCTTGACGGCCAGGTCGGCGAGAACCTTGCGGTCGATGGTGATGCCGGCGGCGTTCAGGCCTTCGATCAGGCGGCTGTAGGTGATTCCAAGCGGGCGGGAGGCGGCGTTGATGCGCTGCACCCACAGGTTGCGGAAGGTGCGCTTGCGGACCTTGCGGTCGCGGTAGGAATACGTCATCGCCTTGCGGACGGCGTCCTTGGCGTAACGGAAGTGCGTTTTGCGGAAGCCTTGGAAACCCTTCGCCTTGGCGAGGGTCCTCTTCCGGCGTTTGCGGCTTGCGGGGGCGTTAGTTGCTCTGGGCATGTTCTTTGTCGGTGATCAGACTGTTTGTTTGATTCGATGACCGGACTCGTCTGAGCATAGATCCAGCCGGGGCCGGATCAGTCTGGAGCATCGTGGCCTCCATGAGGGAGGCCTGTGGGAGGTGATCAATGCGAGAACGGGAGGTTCGCGAGGATCGCCTTCTTATCCACTTCCGCCACAAGGGCGACTTTGCCGAGGTTACGCTTACGCTTGCGGTTCTTGTTCTGCAGGATGTGGCGCTTGCCTTGTTTACGGCGCAGCACCTTACCCGTCGCAGTGACTTTGAATCGTTTGGCGACAGACTTTCTCGTTTTGGCTATACCAGCGTTTTTGGACATAGGGGCGGCGAAAGTGGAGGCTTTCCCCCTTTTAGCAAGGTGTTTTTCCAGAGGTTTTGGAGGTTTGAGAGCAGGTGAAAACCCGGCTTTTTGACCATCTGCCGCCTTGAGTCGTCCGGACGGCTCGCCATGGATGCTGTTCATGACCTTGCAAGCCGCCGGAATGCTGAAGACGTACCTGGAGCAGCGCCAGACTGCCGGGCAGACCCATGTCGGCCTCCGCCCCGGCACCTTGGAGCGGCTTTGCAGCTTCAAGGGGGCGACCACGGCGCGTGTGGAGGAGGTGCGCCGAAAGGTGGAGGCGGCGCCCCGGGAGAGCGTCAGGCCCCCGGCTCCGGTCGTCGGCATCTTTGAAGCGCCCGCCACCACCAGTCCTCGAGCCAGGGCCGGCACCCGGCTGATTGAAGTCAGTGGATCGACCAAGGCTGAAAAACTGGCCGCCCTGGCGGCGGTCGCCGAGTCCTCCCCCGAGGCAAGGGCGCTGGGGACGCTGCGTGAAACCATGGTTTTTGCCGTGGGCAGTCCTGACGCCCAGATCATGCTGATCGGCGAGGCCCCGGGTTTTGAGGAGGAACGGCAGCGCGAGCCCTTTGTCGGACCGGCCGGGCAGAAGCTGACGGGCATCCTCAAGGCGATGGGGCTCGATCGCAGCGAGGTTTACATCAGCAACATCTGCAAGTTCCGCCCGGCGCTGGAAGGCAGCCAGGGTACCGCCAACAGGGCGCCGTCTGATGCGGAGATGGCCGCCTGCCTGCCGTATGTGATGACGGAGATCAGCATCATCCAGCCCCGGGTGATCGTGGCCCTGGGAGGAGTCGCCTGCAAGGGCCTGGGCATCGGCGAAGGCGTGATGAGGCTGCGCGGACGGTTTTACGAGGTTCAGGGCATCCCCGCCATGGTGACCTACCATCCCAGCTACATCCTGCGCGAGGAGAAGCTCGCAGGCGGCGGCATCCGGGCAAAGCGTGAGTGCTGGGAGGACATGCTGAAGGTGATGGAAAAGGCCGGCCTGCCGATCAGCGAGAAGCAGCGGGGGTTCTTCAGGAAATAGCGATGAAGGGCACGCACTTTCTCCTGACCAACGACGATGGAATCGATGCGCCCGGGCTGGCGTCGCTGGAGCGCTGCGTCAGGCGGATTCCGGACGCCAGGATCAGCGTTGTCGCCCCGATGCGGGAACATTCCATGTGCGGCCACCGGCTTACGACGCACAGCCCGCTGCGGGTCGAGCGGCGGGGCGATGACCGCTGGGCCGTGGACGGCACGCCTGCGGACTGCGTGAGGCTGGCCTTGTTCGCCCTTGGCCTGAAGCCTGGATGGGTGCTGTCAGGGGTCAACGCCGGAGGCAACCTCGGCCAGGACATCCATGTTTCGGGAACCTGCGCCGCCGCCCGCGAGGCCGCCTATCACCAGGTTCCTTCGGCCGCCTTCTCCCATTACCTGATCCGGGACCTGGCCGTGGACTGGGAGCGCACGGCGGACTGGACCCATGAGGCTCTTCATCATCTGGCGTGCGCCCCCCTTGGCGATGGCGAGTTCTGGTGCGTGAACTTCCCCCACCTTCCACCAGGCAGCCTTGCGCTGCCCGGCATGCGGAGCTGTCACCCCGCGCGTTCACCCCTGCCGGTGCGCTTCAGGCCCATGGATGACGGCAGCCATCATTATGACGCCCGTTATGCCGACCGGCCCCGTGATCCGGGGTCGGACGTGGACGTCTGCTTCGGCGGAGAAACCTCCGTGGTCCGGCTCAAGGTTTGAAGGCCATGCGTGAGGCGGACGCCACGGACCCAGGAAGGACGGCCGAACCAAGTTTGTGGTCAGCCTGGCGGAGGCACCCCGTCGTCCGCGGCGTGCTGCTGAGGTTCGTGCCTCTTTACCGGAGGTTTTCACTGCGCCTGCTCGGCATCCGTTTGTCGAGGGCAGAAACCGGCCTTCTGGGGGAGCTGCTGGCCGCCAGGCATCTTCAGGAAAAAGGGCGGAGGATCCTGCGCCGGAACCACCGGGGGCCGAATCGCGGCGAGGTGGACATCGTGGCGCGGCACGGTGACGTGCTGACCTTTGTCGAGGTCAAGACGCGCACCAGCGCCGCCTTTGGCCGGCCCGCCGACGCTGTGACGGCCGACAAGCAGCGCCTGATCCAGCGCGGCGCCCTCGACTGGCTCCGGCTGCTGGGCAATCCACGCATCGCCATCCGGTTTGACATTGCCGAGGTGCTGCTGGTCGACGGCGAGGTGCCCCGGGTCAACCTCATTGAAAACGCCTTCACGCTTCCTGATTCGTCGATGGCCGGGAGATAAAGAAGCCTCGCCCTGCTTCCAGCTTTGACAGCACCAAGGCCGCCCGCTACTCCTTGCGCCCGCCAAAACCCAAACCGCCTTTCCCTCCATGAGCAACAACCCCGCAAAAAAGATCATCAACGACCCCCTGAAATGCGCCGACGAACTCTTTGAAGGCCTGGTGCTTGCCTATGACGGCAAGGCGCGCCGTGTGGGCAAGCGTTCGATCGTCATGAACGACCTGAGGCCGGATGCCCCCGCGCTGCTGGTCGGCGGCGGCGCCGGTCACGAGCCGATCTATCACGGCCTCGTCGGCAGGGGCATGGCCGATGGCGCGGCCGTCGGCGACATCTTTGCGGCGCCGCCTCCTGACATCGTGCTGGAGGCCACCCAGGCGGTGAACCGCGGCAAGGGTGTGCTTTACCTTTATGGCAACTACGCCGGTGACGTGATGAACTTCGACATCGGCGCCGAACTGGCCGCCGACGAGGGCATCACCGTGAAGACCGTGATCATCAACGATGATGTCGCCTCGGCTCCCGTGGACAAGAAGCAGAACCGCCGCGGTGTCGGCGGACTGGTGCCCATCACCAAGCTCGCAGGCGCAGCCGCCACCCAGGTCGATTCGCTGGATGAACTGGCCAGGATCGCCCAGAAGGCGGTGGACATGACCCGCACCGTCGGCGTCTCCACCAAGCCCGGCTCCATCCCCGCCACCGGCGCCCCCACCTTTGAACTGGCTGACGACGTGATCGGCCTCGGCATGGGCATCCATGGTGAGAAGGGCGTCGGCCTGATCCCCATGTGCACGGCGGACGAGCTCGCCCCCAAGATGCTGGACATTTTGTTCGGCGATGACCTGCCCCTGAACGCCGGTGACGAGATTGTCTTCTTTGTGAACAGCCTGGGTTCGACCCACATGATGGAGCTTCTCATCCTTCTGCGCGCCGCCCGTCCGATCCTGGAGGCGCGCGGCCTGAAGGTGCATCAGACGATCGTCGACAGCATCGTCACCTGCCAGGAGATGGCCGGTGTGAGCTTCAGCATCACCAAGCTGGACGCCGAGCTGAAGAAGCTCTGGGACCTGCCCTGCGAAAGCGTCGGCTACACGAAGCTTTGATCTGAAGCCTGGGAGAAATTCATCCTTGAGGGCGTCCTGGCCACCAGCCCGGGCGCCCATTTTCATTCACAGCCGTTAAATCCGTCCGCCGAGGCAACTGTTCGCCGTTTGAACGACGTAAAGCTGAATCAACCGTTCCATGAAAATCCTCGCCGCACTCCTCGCCATGACATCCGCCTGCATCGCAGCCGACCTTCAGGGCATTCCGCTCAAGACCATCGAAGGCAAGGACGCCTCGCTGAAGGATTATGCCGGCAAGGTGGTGCTGATCGTCAACGTCGCCTCGGAATGCGGCTACACGGGGCAGTACGCCGGACTGCAGGCACTGCATGCCAAATATGCTGAAAAGGGGTTCGCCGTGCTCGGCTTCCCCTGCAACGACTTCGGCGGCCAGGAACCAGGAAGTGAGGCGGAGATCCGCCAGTTCTGCACCAGCCGCTACCAGGTCACGTTTCCCATGTTCGCCAAGGTGTCCATCACGGGCTCTGACAAGCATCCGCTGTGGGCGGCCCTGACGGCCGGGGGTGAGGTCCAGTGGAACTTTGAAAAGTTTCTTGTCGGCAAGGACGGGGCGCTCATCCGGCGTTTTGGCTCAGATGCCGAGCCCGAGGGCGGCGAGATTGAATCCTCCGTGAAGGCCGCTCTCGGATTGCCGAACTAAAACTATTCAAAAGAACAGCTAATTGGTTGCGCGAGGCGTGTCCAGGGTCTAGCAGCGTTTTTCCATGCCCAAGAAGAAAGACACCGCCGTCGCCAGGCACGTCGTGAGCGCGGCCCCTGATGCCATCCAGGTCCGCGGAGCCCGGCAGAACAACCTGCGGGGCGTCGACCTCGACATCCCCCTCGGCAGGCTGTGCGTGGTCACGGGGCCAAGCGGCAGCGGCAAGTCATCACTGGCCTTCGACACGGTCTATGCCGAGGGGCAGAGGAGGTATGTCGAGACCTTCTCGCCCTACACCCGGCAGTTCTTTGAGCGCATGGACAAGCCGAAGGTGGATGCGATTCACGGCATCCCTCCGGCGATCGCCATCGAGCAGGTCAACAACATCCGCTCCACCCGCAGCACCGTCGGCACGATCACGGAGATCAATGACTATCTGAAGATGCTGTTTCCCCGGCTCGCCGAGGCGGCCTGTCCTGAGTGTGGAAGGCCGGTGCGGCCTGAAACGCCGGAAACCATCCTGAACGACCTGCTTGGACTGCACGCGGGCAGGAATGCGCTTGTCACCTTTGGCGTCGCCGTGCCCAAGGACACGGGCGCCGGCGACTTCTTTCCCTTTCTTCAGTCCCAGGGATACCTCAGGCTCTGGATCTATGGGGAGGTTTTCCGGACGGATGAACCTGACTCGTTCAGGGGCCGCGGTCTGCCGGCGGTCGTCCAGGTGGTCCAGGACCGCCTGTCCCTTGAGGCACGGAACAGATCCCGGCTTTCCGAGGCTGTGGAAGCAGCCCTCAGGCTCGGCAAGGGAACCCTGAAGGTTGTCCTGGAAGGGGGCGGCGGAGGCAAGGATTTCGAAACTTTAAGTTATTCCAATGACTGGCGCTGCGCCGGCTGCGACCTTTCGCTGCCTGCGCCGACGCCGGGCCTGTTTTCCTTCAACAGCCCGATTGGCGCCTGCCCGGCCTGCAAGGGCTTTGGACGAACCCTCGGCCTGGACCTTCGCAAGGCGATGCCGGACGAGTCCCTGGGCATCCGGGAGGGGCTGGTGAAGGCCTTTTCCGGCAGCACCTATCAGGAGAGCCAGGATGACCTTGAACGTGCGGCCCGGCGCAAGGGGGTGGATCTCGACACCCCTTTTTGTGATCTTCCTGCGGAACAGCAGAAGTGGATCATCGAAGGCGATGACCGTGATCCTGAAAAGGCCTGGAGCCAGGGCCTTTGGTATGGCGTCCGAGGTTTCTTCAAATGGCTCGAAGCCAGGGCCTACAAGATGCATGTGCGGGTCTTTCTGAGCCGCTACCGGGCCTACACGACCTGCATGGAATGCGACGGGGGAAGGTTGAAGAAGGAGGCGTTCCATTACCGGATGGCAGGCCGCACCATCGCCGACCTGTGGAACCTGCCCGTGACCGGACTGCTGCCGCTGATCCAGGGGCTTCCCGCGGTGGATAACGCAACCGCGATGCTGCGCGATGAAATCGCCAGCCGCCTCAGCTACCTCGAACGCGCCGGCCTTGGTTACGTGCACCTGGACCGGCAGACCCGCACCTTGAGCGGCGGCGAGCTTCAGCGCGTGAACCTGACGACCTGCCTTGGCGCCAGCCTGGTGAACACGCTTTTTGTTCTCGACGAGCCAAGCATCGGCCTGCATCCGCGTGACATCGGCCGCCTGATCGGTGTCATGGAGGGGTTGCGGGACAAGGGCAACACGCTGCTCGTGGTCGAGCATGAGGAAAGTGTCATGCGTGCGGCGGACCACCTGATCGAGATCGGGCCCGGCCGCGGCGACAAGGGCGGCGAACTTGTCTATTCAGGCCCCCTGGACGGTCTGCTGTTCAAGAGGGGATCGCTGACCGGCGAATATCTGTCCGGCATCAAGTGCGTTCCTGTTCCGGAGAAAAGGAGGCAGGTCGCTGATTCCAAGCTTCTGGCGCCGGGATCCCGCGGCACGCAGGCAGGGATGCTGTCCATCCGGGGCGCGCGTCAGAACAACCTCAGGAACATCGACATCGACCTGCCGCTTGGCGCGTTTTGCTGCATCACCGGAGTCTCCGGCTCCGGCAAGAGCACGCTCATCCACGAGGTGCTGTACCGGAACCTGCAGCGGCTGCGGGGCGAGGTTTGTGAAGATGAGCCCGGGCGGGTGCGCAGCATCACCGGCCTTGAGCACATCAGCCAGGTCGTGATGGTGGACCAGTCGCCCCTGGCCAGGACGCCGAGGAGCACGCCCGCCGTCTATGTCGGCGCCTTTGATGCGATCCGGCAGCTCTTTGCCGAAGGCGACGATGCACGCGCGCTTGGAATCACCGCCGGCTTTTTCTCCTTCAACAGCGGCGAGGGCCGCTGCGAACGCTGCTGGGGAACAGGCTACGAGAAGATCGAGATGCAGTTTCTCAGCGACCTCTTCGTCACCTGTCCCGAGTGCGAGGGGCGTCGCTACCAGCCCCATGCGCTGAAGGTGCTGCTGCATGGCCGAAGCATTCATGACGTGCTGGGCATGACGGTGGAGGAGGCCGCAGGCTTCTTCAGAGGACCTGAGTTTGTGAAGGCGAAAAAGGCCGCCCAGGTCGCCGGGCAGCTTGCCGTCCTGGCCGAGGCCGGACTGGGCTATCTGAAGCTCGGCCAGCCGCTCAACACCCTGTCGGGAGGCGAGGCTCAGCGGCTGAAGCTGGTGGGTCACCTGATTGAATCCGCCGAACAGCGGCAGTCCGACGGACGCACCAGCCTGCTGCTTCTGGACGAGCCGACAACAGGCCTGCATTTTGATGACATCGCCCTGCTTGTGAAGCTGCTGCAGAGGCTGGTGGATGAAGGCAGCAGCCTGGTTGTCATCGAGCACAACCTGGATGTCATCCAATGCGCCGACTGGATCATCGACCTTGGGCCTGACGGTGGCGCCGCCGGCGGCCAGGTGGTGGCGACGGGGACGCCCGAAGCCGTCGCGGAGGTGAAGGAGTCATGGACGGGCAGGTATCTTCGCGAGAAGTTTGAAATGCGCACGTCGGATGCAAAGGGAACCGTGATGGAGCGTTCGGTCCGAAAACCGGCGAAGGCCGCCCCCGCCGTAATCCAGGCGACCAACGCCATCTCCATCCGGGGTGCCCGGGAGCACAACCTGAAGAACATCTCCATCGACATACCGCGCGACCAGTTTGTGGTGGTCACGGGCCTGAGCGGCAGCGGCAAGTCCACGCTGGCCTTTGACCTGGTGTTTGCCGAAGGGCAGAGGCGGTTCCTGGACTCGATGTCCGTCTATGCGCGCACCTTTGTGGAGCAGATGGAGAAGCCGGAGGTGGACCTCATCAGCGGCGTGCCGCCGACCGTGGCGATCGAGCAGCGCATCTCACGCGGCGGCGGCAAGAGCACCGTGGCCACCGTCACGGAAGTCTGGCATTTCCTGCGCCTGTTGTTCGCGAAGCTGGGCACGCAGCACTGTCCGAAATGTGACGTGCCCGTGGTGAGCCAGAGCGCCACGGCGATCACGCAGACCATTGCCACGCATTTGAAGAGGGAGGGCGTGCACCTGCTTGCACCGTTGATCAAGGCAAGGAAGGGCTTTCACACCGACGTGGCTGAAAACGCCCGCAGACAGGGCGTCGAGACCCTGCTGGTTGACGGTGCGTTTGCCGACACGGCGGGCTTCAAGCCGCTGGCCAGGTTCAAGGAGCACAGCATCGACGCCGTGGTCGCCCGGCTGCCGAAGGCGATGCCGGTCATCGAGCTGAGGCCGCTGGTGGAGAAGGCGCTGAAGATGGGGCGGGGCACGCTGAAGCTCCGGTTTGCCGACAAGAAGACGCAGGTGCTGAGCACGCAGATGAGCTGTCCGAAGTGCGACCTCAGCTTCGAGGAGCTGGACCCGCGCCTGTTCAGCTTCAACAGCCCGCACGGCTGGTGCCCGCACTGCCGCGGCTTCGGGTTCGTGGTCAGCGAGCACGGGGCGACCCCGCACCGTGATGACATTTCGAAGCTTGAGGCCGAGCTTGAGGAGGAGCGTCGTCTCACCCTGCGGGAGGATGGCGAAGAGGAGGGCCGTGAACGTGTGCCCTGCGTCGATTGTGGCGGCAGCCGCCTGAACCAGACGGCCATGTTTGTGAAGCTGGAAGGAAAGGCCCGTGCAACGCAGCTGCGGATTCATGACATCAACGGGCTTTCCGCCGAGGAGGCCGGGCGCCAGGTCGCCAAACTGAGCTTCACCGGCACGCAGGCGGAGATTTCCAGGGACATCCTGGCGGAGATCCGCCAGCGGCTGCATTTCATGAAGGAGGTCGGGCTTGGCTACCTCCAGCTCAACCGCAGCGCCGACACGCTTTCCGGTGGCGAGGCCCAGCGCATCCGCCTGGCCGCGCAGCTTGGCTCCAACCTGCGCGGAGTTCTGTATGTCCTCGACGAACCCACGATCGGGCTGCATCCCCGTGACAACGAACGGCTGCTGAACACCCTGTCCGCCCTGCGTGACAAGGGCAACAGCCTGCTCGTGGTCGAGCACGATGACGAGACCATGCGGCGCGCCGACACCATCATCGACCTCGGGCCCGGGGCAGGGCGCTTTGGCGGCGAGGTGATCAGCCAGGGCAGCCTGGGGCACATCCTCAAGGATGCCGCCAGCGTCACCGGCAGGGAGCTGCGTTCGCCGTTGAAGCATCCGCTGCACGGAAAAAGGCGGCCGCTGCCTGCGCCGAACAAAAAGGATGGCTGGCTTGCCATCGAAGGGGCCTCCGCCAACAACCTGCGCGGCATCAGCGTCCGCATTCCCACGGGACGGCTCACCGTCATCACCGGCGTCAGCGGCAGCGGCAAGAGCACCTTCATGCACAGCGTCCTGCTGCCGGCCGCCAGACAAGCCCTGGTCAGGGGCCGGAAGCCGGCACGCGGCGGCGCCCATCCATGGAAAAGCGTCGCAGGGTTTGAACAGCTCGCCGCGGTTCATGAGGTGGACCAGTCGCCCATCGGCAAGACCTCGCGCTCCTGTCCGGCGACCTATGTGGGAATCCTGGACGACATCCGGAAGCTGTTCGCCCAGCTTCCGGCGTCCAGGGCGCGCGGTTATGATGCAGGACGATTTTCCTTCAACACCGAGGGCGGCCGCTGTGAGGCCTGCCAGGGAAATGGCGAGATCAAGGTGGAGATGAACTTCCTGCCAACGACCCGCGTTCCCTGTGAATCCTGCCGCGGGCTGCGCTTCAACAGCGCGACGCTGGAGGTGGGGTACAACGGCAAAAACATCGGTGATGTCCTGCGCATGAGCATCGCCGAGGCGGCCGAGTTTTTCGCCAGCCAGCCCAGGATTGCGCGCCCGCTGCAGCTGCTGGCGGACACAGGTGTGGGATACCTTCAGCTTGGCCAGCCCAGCCCGACCCTGAGCGGAGGCGAGGCGCAGCGTATGAAGCTGGTGACCGAGCTGAACGTCGGGCAGGGGAAGACCATCACCCAGAAGCTGCGCGGGCTGAAGACGGAGAAGCGCAACCTTTACCTGATTGAAGAACCGACCATCGGACTGCACATGAGCGACGTGGCGCGTCTGATCGACGTCCTGCACCGCCTGGTCGATGAAGGACACACGGTGGTCGTGATCGAGCATCATCCTGATGTTTTTGCCGAGGCTGACTATCTGCTCGACATCGGGCCGGAGGCAGGTGCGGAAGGAGGTCGTCTCGTGGCTTCCGGCACGCCGGAGGAGGTCGCTAAACACAAGACGAGTGTCACGGCCCCCTTCCTTCGAAAGGTGCTTCAAGCGCCTGTTGTCACCACAGCCAGAAAGTCGCGGGCGGCCCGTCCTTGACGGCGGATTTCGCCTCGTTGCGCACGACTTCCTCGATCTGCTCCGCCCATTCACGGCAGGCCTTTCGGAAGTAGGAGTAGGTGGTGTAGTCGTGAACGTAAAGGATGATGCCGGAACGGTTCTGCTCGGCGTCCGCAAATTCATAAAGCACCTGGCCGGTGCCCTCGTCGCGCAGCCGGCCTTCAATGGCCATGTAACCCTTGAGCTTGTGGGAGATGGCGGTCTCCGCCCCCGGCCACAGGAGGATGTTGATGCCCTTCCGCATCAGGCCGCCGAAGATGGAGTTGGGGTTGAACTCGGTGATCGCCAGCTCCAGCACGAGCGAGTACTTGTCAGGGGCCGCGACCACCTCCCGCCTGTCCTCGGGTGCGAGCCGGAATGACTTGCTGACCTCCGAGTGAAGGTAGCCTGCGAGCTTGCGCACGTTTTTGAGCCGGGACTTTTCACTGACCTCGATCTTCGAAAGGGGCCGGGTCATCGGCCGGAGGTGATCCAGGTTGACCGGGGCGATGTGGATGTGAGGCCGTTTCTCCGCCTGCGCCCAGGCCTTGGGATCCTTGTTCTTCCAGTCCTGAAGGAAGGGGGACTTCGAAGCATCCGTCCTTTTCAGCCCGCCCGCATGGGTGAGGAAGGGGGAGGGCTGGGCGGGGAAGGCCTTGGCCAGGCGCTGGGCGGAACGGCAGGAGGGAATGAGAATCAGGGCGATGAGGGCGATGCAAAGGCGGACTGTCATCGGTCGTTGGTCAGGTTGGGATGAGATGAAACGCGGCCCGTCACCGGCCTTGTCGCGCGAGTTTGGCGGCTGTTGAATAATTATTGCGGAATACGCCGCCCAGGCGGCGTGAGAGGCGGGTTTCGGCGATCTTGTCACGGGTTCTCAACGTGGAGGCGATGCCGCCCAGGGCCTCGTCGTAGGAAGCCTCGTCGAGGTCGTGAAAGGCCTCCAGGGCTGCTGCCGGGAAGTCATGGGATGCAAGCTCATGCCAGGCCTGCTTCTGCTCCGCATGAGCATCGACGCAAAGCACCCGGAGCAGAAAGCGCAGGGGAGAGAAGGCTGCCGCCGTCCACGAGGGGTGATACACGAACGCACCAGCCTTTTCGTAGGGCATCTCTCCGGCGTCGTTCATGAAGCGCAGGTGGCCGGGGGTGTAAAGATCACGGCGCACGGGCAGGCGTCTAAGGGCGTGCCTGTCCGGCCCGCCCGGGCTTCCAGGGCGGTAAGTCCAGAGCTTCTGCCCGTTCTCGCCCAGGACAAACTCGATGAACGCGGTGGCAAGCTCCGGATCTGGAGAACCGCGCATCAGGGCGATGGGATCCACGCTGATCGAGGTGCCGCCCACGGGCATGACGAACCCTACCCTTGAGCTGCCGTCGCTGCGTCGTACGGACTCCTCCGCCGCACGTCCGTAGAAGTCGATGCACATGCCTGCGGCGGCATCGCCCCTCAGGACATCCAGGGGAATCTTGGTCGAGGTGTCGCTGAAGTAACGGGCGTTGGCGCTGATGCGCTGAATCAACGCCAGCCCCTTTTCCCAGCCTCTCGCCACGGCTGTTTTCTCAATTTGTTCGGCGCTGCCTCCGTCCGGAGCTGCTGAAAGCCGCGCAAGCTCCGCCTGCATCTGCTGCTGGATGAGCATTTCAAAGGCCTTGGTCACCGAGCTGCTGCGGCCGGGATCCGCCAGGGCCACCATGCCCTGCAGGCGCGGATCAGCGAGGTCGTCCCAATGTTCGGGATCCCTGGCGATGCCGAGGCGTCGCAGGACGTCGCGGTTGAACACGATGCCGAAGCTCGACAGGCAGGTGCCGCACCAGCGCTCCTTGGCGTCACGGAAGGGCTCGCCGCCGAGGACCTCGGGGATGACCGCTTCGGTGAACCAGTCCGGATGCTTCCGCCGCACCTCCTCCAGGCCGGTGCCCGGCCCCTGGCTGCTGACCAGCGTTCCAGCGTCCGCCTGAAGCTGGAAGTCGAAGGCTCCTCCGCCAAAGAAGAGATCGACTCCGATGCCGGCGTCCGAGCTTAGAAATGCCGCCCTTGCGGCATCCCCCGCAGGAGCCCTGGCGCTCATGAATGACTGGGCGGTTTCAGCCGACCAGGGCCGCTTCAGATCATGGGTCCAATGTCGTTGGAACGCGGCCGTGTATTCCGACTTGATCATCACGGCGATTTCAGAAGTGCCGCCCGGCACGCGCCAGTCGATGAACACGGTCTGGCCGGTGCGTGCCTTCCAGTCGCGCGCGAAGGCCCGGCCGAACTCCTCGCGGATCTGCTCATGATGCGGAGTCACGACCACCAGCCGCCGGTCATGCCTTGACGGGGCCGTGCTTTCCCGGGGCTTCAGCAGGAACGGGCCGAGAAGGGTGATGAGCATGGCCGCGAAAACGACCGTCTCCTTTCTCCAGGCCGGTGATGTTGCGCTCGGGTCCATGCCTGTGCCTCAGACAAAGTCGGTGATGGAGCCAAAGTTGGCGTCGAACAGACGGCGGTAGGTGCGGAAGGCGAAGGCGTCCGTCATGCTGGCCACCCAGTCGCAGACCAGTCGGGCACGGGCGGCGGCGTCGGGCGCCTTTTCAATCTCGGCCTCCTGCACCGGCGGCATGAGGTGGAGCCTGGAGCCGCCGGGCTCGATGTAGCGGTCATGCAGGACTTCAAAGAGGCGGGTGAGGATCACGTCGGCCTTGTAGTCGAGCTGCTGGAGCTGGGGGCTTCGGAAGACGAGATCCAGGGAGATGCGCTTGTTCAGCCGGGAACGGGCCTTGACGGCGGGATCCACCTCAAGGCGGAACTGATGCCGGCGGGTCATGGCGCTCAGGAAGTTCGCCTCCGGAACCAGCCTGGCCGCCCGGATGTAATCACCGATCTGCCGGTTGAGCCTGGCTTCCACACGACGCTCCCGGATGGCGGTGCAGAGAAACTTCACATGCTCCGCCTGCTCCGGGCTCAGCTCCTGGCCGGCCGCCCAGGATTCAAGGCGGGTGATCGTGATGAACCCGGCGTGGATGCCGTCGGCGATGTCATTGAGCGAATAGGCGGTGTCGTCCGCCCAGTCCATGACCTGGCACTCGATGCTCTTGAAGCGGTTGCGCTCCGCGCCGGGCGTCAGCTCGACGGGGAAGGCCTGGCCGCCGAGGGTGAAGTCCAGCCATTTCTCCTGGTCGTTGTAGAGGTAATGGTTAGGCGCTCCGGCGGCCTCGGCATGCAGGGTCTTGTACTTCAGGATGCCGTCGAGCAGGGCGCGCGTCGGGTTCATGCCGTCGCGTCCTTCATTGAACAGGGTCTGGGTCAGCAGCCTGAGGGTCTGGGCGTTGCCTTCAAATCCGCCATAGGGCTGCATGAGCCGGTGCAGGGTCCGTTCACCCGTGTGCCCGAAGGGCGGATGGCCGAGGTCATGGGCGAGGCAGGCGCTCTCCACCAGGTCGGCGTCGATGTGGCAGTCATCCCCGGGGATGCCGCCCTGGCTGGAAAGCCAGCCGCAGATGGAGCGGCCGATCTGGGCGACCTCGATGCTGTGGGTGAGGCGTGTCCGGTAGAAGTCATACTCGCCGGACAGGAAGACCTGGGTCTTGTTCTGCAGCCTGCGGAAGGCGCTGCTGTGGATGATGCGGTCGCGGTCGATCTGGAACGGGCTCCGGTATTCGTCCGGGTGGGCGGGCCGGCCGGTCAGGGTTCCGGTGTCGAAGGCGTTGTAAAAATGGTTCACGGGCATCGGCCTGATGCTAGGCGGTGAACGGTGGCTGGCAAGACCCACGCCTTGACCAGCCCGCCATCCTGCTTCAAACAACGCCGCACCTCCGAAACCGCCCCAGCCATGCCCACCACCTACCACATTGTACCCACGCAGGCCCACAACGACCTCGTCCGCGCCGCCTATGTCCACCGCGGCTACACGGCCGCCGAGGCCGAGGACGCCGCCCGGTTCTGCGAAATGGCGAGCGCCCATGGCATCCGCACCCACAACGCCATCAAGGCCCTGCATCTGGATCATTTGTTCGGCAGCGCCACGGGAGGCTGCAAGCCCGGGGCGGAAATCCGGGTCATCGAGAAGAGGTTCGCCGCCAGCGAGGCCTGGGACGCGCAGCTCAAGCTCGGCCAGAGCGTGGCCTTCCGCGCCATGGAACGCTGCATGGAGCTGGCCGACAAGCATGGCATCGGCCAGGTGAGCGTCGACAACGCCTTCCATTATCTCTGGGGTGGCGGCTATGTCATGGATGCGGCGCGGAAGGGTTACATCGCCTACACGAACTGCACATCCACCCTCGCGGAAGTGGTGCCCTTTGGCGGCAAGTTTCCGGTGCTTGGCACCAACCCGCACTCCTGGGGCCTGCCAACCCAGGATGCCTGCGGCTTCCCGATTGTCATCGACTGGGCGACCAGCACCGTGGCCATGGGCCGGGTCCAGCAGCTCAAGCGTGAAGGCAAGCCCCTGCCGGCCGGCGCCGCCGTCGACAAAGAGGGACGGCCGACGACCGATGCCAATGATGCCGCCTGGCTGCTTCCCTTCGGCGCACACAAGGGCTACGGCCTCAGCCTGCTCATCGAGGTCATGGGCGGAATGATCGGCGGCAGCCTTCCCACCCTGCGTGGCGGCGGCGCTCATCCGGACGTCAAGGCCTGCGCCTTCCCGGACGGTGAAAAGCGCACCAGCAGCTTCTATTTCCAGGTCATTCACCCCGATGCCATCTCCAGCGGCATGTTCGCCAGGGGACGCTCCTTTGCGGAGAATGTGAAGGCGGTGATCGATGACATCCTCGGCCACGGCAACGAAGGCTGCATGCTCCCCGGCCAGCCCGAGGCGCAGAACGCCGCCCACACGGCCAGGGCCGGCGGGCTGCTCTTCACGGCGGCGGAAGTCGAGGCGCTGAACGAAATCGCTGATGAGGTTCAGTCGGCACGCTTTGAGGTTTCAGCCCTGCCGACCTACGAGGTGCCCTGAGCCCCGCATTCAGCTTTCCGACCGCAGGGACGAAAGCATCTGATCCGGACCAAGGGTTCGGCAGGCTTCGTCCAGGCCTCAACGGCTACCCCATCATGCACGCTCTCGACGCCCTGTCCTACACCCTTGAGACCCATCCTGAAATCGGGGCCGAGGGCCGCGTGCTTTTCATGCGGGCCCAGCCTTCGGAGTGCCTTGGGCGCTTTCAGGGAAGGCTCACCTGCGAACAGCCCTGGAAGCCGCGGGCCCTGGCCCTGGAGGCCTCAGGGCATTCGGTTTCCAAGGACAGTCCCGGCCCCTTCCAGACCATCCTGCTTCTGCCCGAACGCCAGCGTGAATCCATCCTGGCCGACATCGCCCGGGCTTACGATCTTCTCGCAGAAGGCGGCACGCTGGTGGTGTCCCTCCACAACGACTGGGGTGCCAAACGAACCGAGCAGCAACTCGCCGAGGTCGCCGGTGAAATCCAGACCCTGTCGAAGCATCACAGCCGTGTGTTCTGGGCGGTGAAGGATCATCCCTGGGATCTCGCCAGGCTCAATCAATGGAAGGAGGCCGGCGCCATGCGCCGAATCCTTGACGGACGCTTTTGGTCGGCGCCGGGCCTGTTTCATTGGGATGAGATTGACGCCGGCTCTCGCCTGCTCTCGGAGCAGCTGCCGCCCTCCCTCAGCGGGGCTGCGGCCGACTTCGGGGCGAGCTGGGGCTTTCTCAGCGTCCACCTCCTCAGCCACTGCCGCGGCATCCGCAGCCTGGATTGTTTTGAAGCCGACGCCGCCGCGCTGGAATGCCTGCGCCGCAATGTCGGCAACGTGCCGACCCACATCCGTCCGCGCATCACCTGGAGTGACGTGACCACCGGGGCGGGCGCCGGCAAGTATGACGTGATCGTCATGAACCCGCCGTTCCATGACGGCCGGGACGCCGATCCTTTGTTAGGCATCAAGTTCATCACCCAGGCCGCCTCGGCCCTGAGGACGGGTGGTGAGCTGTGGCTGGTGGCCAACAAGCACCTGCCCTATGAAAACCTGATGCGAGACTGCTTCGAAGAGGCCCGCACGGTCATCGAGAAGGACGGCTTCAAGGTGCTGCACGGCCGGCGTCCGCAGGCCCATGTGCAGATGCACCAGGGCGGCAGGCGCAGGCGTGGTGGCGACCGCTGAGCCGGATGCCGGCAAGCGCCTGCTGCGGATGATTTTAAGGCATGGCCCGGGCTTGCCTCGTTCCCCGGTTTTCGTTAGGCTGTCGGCCCATGATCAACCGCATCCTTCCGACCTTTGCATGCGTCGCCTCCGCCATCTCCCTTGCCGCCGCCCAGGCGCCGGAGTTCAAGGGCAGCATTGAAAAGCTCGATCCCGCCCTCGACGCCCTGCTGGATGCGAACGCCAGGATTGAGGTGCTGGCATCCGGCTTCAACTGGTCCGAGGGGCCGGTCTGGAAGGAGGGGCGCATGCTCTTTTCCGACGTGCCGGAGAACACCGTCTTCGGCTGGGCCGAGGGCGACAAAACGGCCTCTGTGGTGCTGAAGCCAAGCGGAAACCTGTCCGGCGACGGAGGCCAGGGCTCCAACGGGCTCGCCCTGGATGCCGACGGCTCCCTCATCCTTTGCCAGCATGGTGAACGCCGCGTGGCCAGGCTTGAAAAGGACGGCAGCTTCACCGTGCTAGCCGACAGGCATCAAGGCCGGCGCTTCAACAGCCCCAACGATCTCGTGATCGCCCGCGACGGCACCCTCTTCTTCACCGATCCACCCTACGGCATGAAAAAGGGCGAGCAGCCTGATGCTCCTTATCACGGCATCTATTCGATCAGCAGGGAAGGCCGGGTGAAGCTGCTGATCGAGGACATCCGCTGGCCGAACGGCATCGCCCTGAGCCCGGATGAAAGGCAGCTCTACATCGCCGTGTCCGACAAGGATGACACACGGGTCATGGCCTATGACCTTCAAAAGGATGGCGGCGTCTCCAACGGCCGTGTCCTGTTCAACGCCCAGAAGCTGAAGTCGGCGGAACGCAAGGGCGGCTGTGATGGACTGAAGGTGGACCAGCTGGGCAACCTCTGGACCACCGGCCCTGGCGGCGTGCTCATCCTCGACAAAAATGGCAGGCATCTCGGCACCATCCTCACCGGACAGGCGACGGCCAACTGCGCCTGGGGAGGGGAAGACCGGAGCACCCTCTACATCACGGCCGACATGTTCCTTCTGCGTGTGAAGACCAAGGTCAGGGGGCTGTAAGATGAAGCGCAGGGGGGCGGAAAGCCAGGCTTGCATGCCGATCCTTGCTCCAGCGCCGGCGGCATCTCAGGCCTGCCTGCAAGCCTTGATCGTGTTGGCCATCAGCATCGCAATGGTCATCGGCCCCACGCCACCGGGCACCGGGGTGATGGCCCGGCACTTCGGCGCCACTTCATCAAAGGCCACATCGCCCACGAGCTTGTAGCCTTTTTCCGTTCCCGGCGCCTCGACGCGGTTGATGCCGACGTCGACCACCACGGCCCCTTCCTTCACATGCCCGGCACGGATGAACTCAGGACGCCCGATGGCGGCGACGATGATGTCCGCCTGACGGCACACGGCGGCAAGGTCGCGGGTGCGTGAATGCGCCACGGTCACAGTGGCGTCGCCACCAACGCCCTTGGCCATGAGCAGCAGCGCCATCGGCTTGCCGACGATCATGCTGCGGCCGACGACCACGACATTGGCGCCCTTGGTTTCGATGCCGGCATCCACAAGCAGGCGCTGGCATCCAAGGGGCGTGCAGGGAACAAACCCGGTGGGGTCCTCCAGCGCGAGCTTGGCGACGTTCACCGGGTGGAAGCCATCGACATCCTTGGCCGGGTTGATGGCACGAATGATGGCGGCCTCATCAATGTGCTTCGGCGGCGGGCTCTGCACCAGGATGCCATGGATGCCCGGATCGTTGTTGAGCGCCTCGACATGCGCCAGCAGGTCCTCCTGGCTGGTGCTGGCCGGAAGCTCCAGCTTCACCGAGTGCAGGCCCAGGTCACGGCACTTCCTGTCCTTCGACCTCACATAGGCGCGGGAGGCCGGATCATCGCCCACCAGGATCACGGCCAGGCCCGGCTTTTTGCCGGCCTTCGCCAGTTCAGCGATGTCACGGCGGCATTCTTCGAGGACTTTTTCAGCAACGGCGGTTCCAGAGATCAGTGTCATGGGCCGTCCAGAGGAGCGTGGTTGACCCGTTTTCGCAAGTGCCTGCATGCACCAGTTCCTGCACCAGAGCGTAAAACTAAAAACCGGACAGGCCCCGCCAGCGACCCGCAGCAGCCGTCCACCTCGTGAGCCCGTCCTTGTTCAGCCTTTCGGCTGGAGGAGCGAATCGTAGAGCGCCTTGGTGCGTTTGGCGATGCTTGCCCAGCTGAACCGGTCAACGGCCCGCTGACGACCTGCCAGGCCCATGCGGCGACGTTTTTCGGGGTCGGCCATGAGGCTGTTGACGCCTTCCGCCAGGTCCCTGGCAAAGCGTTCGGGGTCGGTGGCTTCAAACGGGCTTTCCTGCTGCTGGTCGAGAGGGACCAGGATGCCTGTTTCGCCCGGCACCACGACCTCCTTGATGCCGCCCACGGCGCTGGCCACAACCGCAGTTTCACAGGCCATGGCCTCCAGGTTGATGATGCCGAAGGGCTCGTAGATCGAAGGGCAGCAGAAGACGTCGGCATGGGAGTACATGGCGATCTTCTCCGGCACGGGCAGCATGGACTGGATCCAGACGATGCCTTCACGCCTTGCCTGGGCGGCGGCAACCGCAGCCTGCATCTCCGCCGCGATCTCCGGGGTGTCCGGCGCACCGGCGCACAGGACGACCTGGAAGCCCGGCGCCATGCTCTCAATCGCGCGCACCAGGTGAATGATGCCTTTCTGGCGGGTGATGCGGCCGACAAACAGGACGTAGGGCAGGCCCGGGTTCACGCCGTGCTTGCGCAGGATCTCCGGCGCTTCGACGCGTTGGTATTCATCGGGGTCGATGCCGTTGTGAATGACGTGAATCTTGTGGGGATCGACCTGGAAGAGGCGCAGCAGGTCGGCCTTGGTTTCCTCGGACACCGCGATGACGGCGTCGGACATCTCGATCGCCGTCTTTTCCAGCCAGCAGGTGAAGTCGTAGCCGCCGCCGAGCTGCTCGCGCTTCCAGGGACGGAGCGGCTCCAGGGAATGCACCGTCAGCACCATGGGTACTCCGTAGTTCAGCTTCGCCAGGATGCCGCCAAAGTGCGCATACCAGGTGTGCAGGTGGACGATCTGGGCGTCGATGGAGCGGGTGTTGAAGTCGAGGCAGCGCTGCAACGCGCCAAAGACGGATTTCAAGTTGGCCGGGCTGGTCCATCGCATGGTGTCCAGGCCGGTTCCGTGAACGGTCAGCGGTCCTTCGGGGATCTCCTGATCACCAAAACAACGCACCTCCACCTCCATGAGCCTGGCCAGCTCGCGCGTGAGGTATTCAACATGCACACCGGCGCCGCCGTAAATGTACGGGGGGAACTCATTGGTCAAAAACAGGGATTTCATCAGGCACCAGCGCTTTATCCCAGGTGAGCAGCCTTGGGCAAGGTGAAAGGACAGGCATCCCTTGTTTGACCCGAAGCACGGATTTCGAAATCCGCAGCCGGCCCAGGCGCGGGAGGACGCTTGGATCAACGGCTGGTTTCTTCGGCACGTCGCCGTTCGGTTTCATCATGCATCGGCAGGGCGGAGTCGGAGCTTCGCATGCCATCAAACGGTGAGTGCTCCGCTGGGGTGCTTCCACGGATCCTCATTCTTCATCACCATCGGCCTCGGCAGCCGCCAGACCTTGATGCCATATCGTTCACTGACCCTTTCACCGGCTGGCGGCGGTTGCTGCACAGGAATGGCATGAACCGTGGCGGAGCCACGAACCGGATCGGGCGTCAACAGCACCATCCGGCGCAGAATGCCCTGGGTCAGGTAATCCAGTTCGCTCTGGCTGAAAAACACATTTGAACGCTGCGCCATGTCCCAAAGACCGCCTTCCTGAAGCAGTCGTTCGGTGTCCATGGCATGATCCTCGTGGCTACCTTCAAGCTCCGGGTTGACGGCCGAAAACACATCCAGATCCAAAGCGTCGGCAGCATAGACGGCGATGCTCTTCTTAGGGTAAACCGTCTCGTAAACAACGAGCCAAAACCGTGTTTGTTCCGGATTCATGGCGGAAAATACGGCTCAAACTCCGCCGAATCATGTAAGAAATTCGTCAGCAAAAAGCTTGGAGCTCGGAGAAAAGACAGGGCTTGTTCGTCCTGAAGGCATTAAATAATGAAAATCAGGCGCGGAAGAAACACAGACACGATCACTCATTTGAGATAGAACCGAAGTTACAACCAGGATGGAAACTTGATATGGATCATCGACAGCCTGACCCATGGCAGAAGCATTTTTCAAGTTACCAACTTCAACCTCCGCATTCCCTCATTGACGTTCCACAGGAAAGGGCTTTAACTGACATCCCCAATGGCAACGACAACATCCCTTAACATCGACCAGCTCAAGCGCGCGGTCGCTCTCTATGAGCAGATTGAAAAGCTGCAGGCTGAACTTGCAGCTCTTTTTGGTGACAAGCCCGCCGGCAAGCGTGGTCGCAAGCCCGGCCGCAAAGCTGGCGGCAGGAAGGCCAAGGAAGCCGAGGCTGAAGCCGCCGGCACCGAGGCTCCGGCCAAGAAGACCCGGAAGAAGCGCGCCAAGCGTGAAATCTCCCCGGAAGCCCGCGAGCGCATCGCCGCAGCACAGCGCAAGCGCTGGGCCAAGGCCAAGAAGGAAGCCGCCTGATTCAGCGGACGGAAGCAACATCCAATCCACCCTTTAACTTAAACGACAACCCCTGCTCAGTTCCGGAGCAGGGGTTTGTTTTTTATCCAGGAAATCCAGCTAACCTCCTGACAGGGCAGGGGATCGGTTCGTCCGTGTGATGCTTTCAGCAACTATGCCGCCACCAGCCTTTTCGGGACAGCTTTTTAAAGGCCGCACGCTCAGACGCAAGATCAGCAAAGGGGAGGAATGTCGGAGATGCGCAAAGCACCTCCTCAAAGACCCAGACATGGACAACACATTCAGGATTCCAGTGGCGACCCTGAAAAAGATCCTGGCCGTCTGGAGCTTGGATTTGAGGCCCGCTCCCTTCAAGAAAGGTTAAGAAGTCTTAACCTTTGCCCGGGTTCGAAATTTTTCCTTTGTCGCATGCGGCGCACCTGCCGTTGAGCTTCTGCGAGTTTTCCGAAGCTTTGCCCCCGCCCCTGAGGAACTCACGGGCTTCAGCCCATGGGAGGCGGCTAAATTGGAACCCCAGACAACTCGATGCGCGCGGTCTGAAACCTTGGCAGGTTTAAGGCTCATGCGAAGGCCCAGGGCTTCAAGAACACCCTGAAATGTCTTCAGCCTTGGATTTCCACGGGATGACAAGGCCTCATTCAAGGCTTGGCGACTCACTTCCGTTCTGCGCGCCAGGGATGCTAGCCCGCCCTGAGCTTGCGCAATCAGCCTCAAGGTCTCCAACAGTGCAGGAACGTCGTTGTCCTGCTCGAACTCCCGCAGAGCAAGATTTAGGGCATACTGCGCCCACTTGGGATCCTTCAATTGCTGAAGTCGGACTTCGTCGAAGGAAATGGTCATTGGCATTTTTTGAGTCTTCATGAGTTTGCCTCCAGATACGTTTTCCAAAATTGCCTGGCCCTCTTGATGTCCTTGCTTTGAGTGGATTTATCACCACCGGCCAGAATGATCACCGTCCGTCCTTCATGGTGTCCAAAATAGACGCGGAAACCCGGCCCAAAATCCAGCCGCAGCTCATAAAAATTTTCGCCCAGCGGTTTGAAATCTCCAAAGTTTCCGCGCTGCATTCGTCCAATCCTGGACATGATCCGTTCCTTGAAGGGGATGGAGAGTGATTGCAGCCACACAAGAAAAGGCGAATCCCCTCCGGGCAGGCCCCGGAAAAACTCGACTTCGTAAGTGCCGGGCTTCAACATTGCTCCTTTAGTGTAAAGTAAACATTACAGATCGCAAGTCTTGCCGCTTGGAATCACCGGAATGTTTCCTTGACTCGTTTCACAGCCCAAAACACCACCCGGACACAGGCCGCGATTGCCAGACCAGACCAGGCAGAGGCGAGGAATTCCGCAATCATGGCCGTCATTCCAGTCGTTGTGCCCGGCGCGTTGAACCAGGCCCGCGATGATCGATATGCTCATGCAGGCCGTTAGGGACAGCAGGCACAACGGGGCCAGGGTGGCGACATCCACATGGCATCGAAATACGTTGTGGTGACTCCGCGCGCGTTTGTGTAGGGCCTGCTTGTGACCCGGGTGCATACTGCTTCGATCTTCATTTGATGTCGAATCCCCCTGTTGATTGCGAGCCTCGCCCCGGGGGAAGGTCCGGCCCGTTTCCGTCCTCGGAAATCATGACGCCAGCGCGGAACATGCCGCAGCCCTGGCGGGGCCTTGACGTACGGGGGACGGACCCGCAGAGGTTATGCCCAAAGCTTTGCCCCTCGTCGCGCTCCACAGCCCGAGAACCGGGCTCAACCACATTGCCGACGAGGGACAAAAGAGAAACGCGCCGTGCCCGTTCCGGGGGCAGTCGGCGCGCCCTGCGCTTGGCCGAGTGATGAGCCAGGACGCAGGAAATGGTTTGCTCCATGGTCCAACCATGGACGCAGAAAGGGAGAGCAGCGGCCGCACTTGGCTTGCTCTGGGGCAGGGGGCGCGAAAGCAGGACTTCAGCTGTTCTTCGACGTGTCCTCATCGGTGGGTCCAAAATCACAAACCCCAGGCCGTGCCGGGGTGGTCTGTCAGGACCTCGACGTATGCCGCCGAGACCTACACGCAAAGAGCCTAAAGCCCCGCGTCGCTGGGATTCTGAACCTTTCATGTTTATTGACTACTCGGTTATCAGGCCGAGGCCGTTATCAGGCGGCACGTAGCTGTAAAACGAAAACCCTTCTCGAGTCAACTTAAATAATTGAACTAGCCATTCAGCAGGCTCAGTTCGGCAATTGCTCGAGCAGCCAGGCTATTTATTTTATCAAGAGCGCCACAGTTCAAGTGCATGGCGTTTTTTAAATTGTCACAGTAGGACTCATGCTGATTTTCATGCCTAATCTCCCCTTGAAGTTCCCAAAGAAATTTAAACATCATTTCTGATTTAGCATGTAGAGCCTTTACTGCCGCCTCAGCACTAACCAAAAGTTTATAAACAGATGACTCCGAAGATGAGATTAAAAGCCCACGTCGAATTTCTGACAAGTTTTCATGTTGTGAATTAAAGGGAATGTGAAACACCTTGTGAGGGAACGAGATTAACGATCCATCCGATTGTTTTAAGTAATTCTTGATCTGTTCCTGATGGTAATTGATTTCGATTCGAAGGAGCTCAGCTTCTGCTGAAATTGCCTCGTAGAGCGCCTTGAGTTTTTCCTTTTTTTCTCGCTGGTCTTTGTGCTCGCTAAACTTGTGAGTGAAAAATGCACCCGCAAAGGCTGCAGATGCTGTTACTACGACGCTCATAAGTTCCACGCCCAGCTCAAGAAGCTTCCAACAATTTGATTCCGTTGCCATAAAAAAACCCGCCATAGCTATTAACTATGACGGGTTTATGGCTTTAGGCGCTGATAATCACCTAAAGCGAGCTGAAAGGTTCGAAAAATCAGCGAAACCAGAATAACACCTGCGCCTGGCGGCGCAACTGTCATCATGGCCCTTCTGTCAAATTCTTTAATTTGCCATTACATGCATT
>JABARQ010000026.1 GCA_019186985.1 Prosthecobacter sp.
GCCCCTTGCCGAGGATGCGCCTGCGGCCGCCGGACCAGGAACGCGCGGCAGGGTAGGGGGCGGTTTTGGCATTGATGCCGAGGAGCTGCGCTTCGAGGGGAAGCGGCTCAAGATCAACGACTTGGGGAGGATTCATGGGCGGGAAAGCGAGGGTTTGCGGAGCTTAGTGCTGTACTGAATGCCTGGCATCTTATTTTTGGCACCTTATTTTAGGAACGCGCGGCAGGGTAGGGGGCGGTTTTGGCATTGATGCCGAGGAGCTGCGCTTCGAGGGGAAGGGGCTCAGGATCAAGCGATTGGGAAGGGTTCATGGGCGAAAAATCGAGGGTTTTCGGAGCTTAGTGCTGTATAGAATGCCTGGCATCTTTTTTCCCGCGCCTGACCACGTTTTCGTTCTGCGCGTCCCTCACCTCCACGCCGCTGCTGAACAGCAGGCAGCGGTACGCCTCGGTCCATCCTTCATGGGCTTCGGGCGACGGAACCTCGCTGCTTGATGCTTCATGGGTGGTGCTGTTGCTTGGGATCTCCTGCCTGGCTTTGTCCAGAAGCTGGCTGGCACTCGCGGACGTTAGGTTTGACGCCTCGGAGAAGGCTGAGCCTGGGGTTTGTGGCGAACCTTCCTGGCAGGCCGACTGCGGCATCACGGGCAAGCTTGCCTCGCTGAAGACTGCGCAAACGGGAGCCGGGTCGTGGTTGCCCGCTTCGTCAGGCCCTGCGCTGGCCTCCTCTCCTGCCGCTGCCTGATCGCTGGCTAGGCCGCCCTGAGTGATGTGCCGGTTCTCCAGGCGGCTGCCCGTCACCCGTGCCAGACCGCGCTGCGCCCTCCGGCTGCCGCCCATCGCCTCGCCATAGCCGCACCAGCGGTAGTCCTTCGGATCCTCCACCAGGCCCGCCCTCACCGGGTTGAGGTCGATGTAGGCCGCCATCGTGTGCAGCGGCTCGCCCTGTCCCTCCACCATGACGCTCTTGAAGCGGTCCATCCACAGCGTGCCCTTTCGGCCGCGGCGTTTGTTGAACCAGCGGCTGAAGCGTTCCTTGACCTCCTTGACGAAGAGCGAGAGGTCGCAGAAGCGGCGCTTGATGGCCTCGATTTTGGCGAGGGCGAGGGATTCCAGGCCGCGTTTGCGCAGCTCGTCGAGGTCCTGTCGCAGGAGGGCGACGAAGGCCTTGCTGTAGAGGGTGCGGAGGTGGTCGAAGAGGCGGAGCTCACCCTGGGGGCCGGAGAAGCGCTGGAGCCAGATGTCCTTTCTGGGGACCTCGAGGAGGGCATGGAAGTGGTTGCCCATGATGCAGTAGGTGACGAGGCGGACGCCGCAGAACTCGCTCATTTTCCAGAGGAGACGACGGAGGGCCTCCTTTTCGACATCATCGAAGAAGACATCACCGCCGCAGGTGCGGGACATGACATGGTAGCAGTAGGCCTCGAGGGGCCCCTTGCCGAGGATGCGCCTGCGGCCGCCGGACCAGGAACGCGCGGCAGGGTAGGGGGCGGTTTTGGCATTGATGCCGAGGAGCTGCGCTTCGAGGGGAAGGGGCTCAAGGTCAACGACTTGGGAAGGATTCATGGGCGGGAAAGCGAGGGTTTTCGGAGCTTGGCACTGTACTGAATGCCTGGCATCTTTTTTCTCCGAGGAGCTGCGCTTCGAGGGGAAGCGGCTCAAGATCAACGACTTGGGGAGGGTTCATGGGCGGGAAAGCGAGGGTTTGCGGAGCTTAGTGCTGTACTGAATGCCTGGCATCTTTTTTAGAGGAGACGACGGAGGGCCTCCTTTTCGACGTCATCGAAGAAGACATCACCACCGCAGGTGCGGGACATGACATGGTAGCAGTAGGCCTCGAGAGGCCCCTTGCCGAGGATGCGCCTGCGGCCGCCGGACCAGGAACGCGCGGCAGGGTAGGGGGCGGTTTTGGCATTGATGCCGAGGAGCTGCGCTTCGAGGGGAAGCGGCTCAAGATCAACGACTTGGGAAGGATTCATGGGCGAAAAAGCGAGAGTTTGCGGAGCTTAGGACTGTACTGAATGCCTGGCATCTTTTTCCTTTTCGTAGTCATCTAAATATCTGAAGCCCTCCTTGGGCTGCGGCCCAAGCCTTTAGATCACGATATAGACTCGTCTGTGAAAAGCATTCAATAGGATATGCAACACGTAAGAACCTTTCCAAAACGTAACCTTCACAATCCTTTTGATCGCAACTGCCCACTGTTCTCCTCAGCCCAAATCCAAGAAGGTCTAGCACATCATGTCCACGGGCGAGGTCACGCACATCGTAGTTGCTCGCGAGTATCGCGGCCACTGATGCATGGATCGGTGGACGTGGAGTATGGGAACGTTGCGAGCGATTCAGGACATGTTGGAGCAACTGGTCGCGATCTATCCGCAATGTCTGCCTGTCAGTGAAATCGGAAAAGCATAGCTCATTATCGAAGCTGCCAAATTTGAATCCCGAGTTAGTGCGCTTGGAATGCAGCATCAATGCTCCGATTTTGGCCGATTCCTCAATAATACTGTCGAGCAGCGGCTTTGTGGAGGCAGCTTGCCAAGTGGCGAGTTTATCCGGTGAAGCAAATTCGGACATCACTGCACTATAGGCCTGATGGCATTCCATCATCATCATTTCCGCATCGTGCCTGTCCGTAAAAAACACGTTACTGTGCGGCGGCGCGACACCCTCGATTCGGTCAAAATCGGCATCAATGATTGCGGCTGCACGATTGAATCCAACTGAATTCAGAATGCCGATAGCGCCAAGCGTATCAGATCTATCCTTGCAGGGTAAAACCTGAGTGTGCGAACTATCGGTGAATTTTACATACAGCTTTTGGTCCGAACGCCCTTCTACGAGAAGGAAAGCGCCTTTAAATGAAGTTGCCCTCATTCGAACGTCGTTCGCGATGGTATGCTGGTTAAGGTTTTGTAACATCGTCTGGCCCCTTGAGTTCTACGGTCAAATCCCAGCGATCATTAATGATTTGGGGGGAATGCGTGGCCATCAAGACGTCAAAACCGGATAACCGGGTTACAGCGGACAAATCTTTTAGAAACTGCACTTGCCACGCGACATGCAATGATAGTTCAGGTTCGTCGATAAGAATTAGAGCATTCTCTTCGGTTTTAAAAAGCAGCTCGTAAAACAATACGAGTTCATGTTGCTCGCCTGAAGACAAATCTGTCGATTGGAGATTCTTGTCGCCCCTGCCAACGAAACGAAAGCCAGTGCGAGCATCAATTTCCAACCGCTTATAAGAGAATCTTTCGTTGATAACCCGCTGTAGCGTTTCGACCCTCTCGGTTAAAGAGTTGAATACACTGAGCTTTTCTTCCACATCACCCACATACAAGGAAAGAATTCGACGAGTTGCCTCATCACTCGAATCCCCGGCAGGCATTGATCTACGATGGTCTTCAGCCGGCAGCACACCAACCGACAAGAGGCGCTGTTGTTGGGCCTCCAATGACTCAAGGCGCTCCTTAAGCTGTTCGACTGGCACCGATTTGCCGGACTGTAGTTGCAATACACGAGAAGGAAAGGTGCTATCAAGTTGTTGAGCTTTCTTGCCATACTCTGTTTGCTTGTCCCTAATGAGCATTGCCATTTCGTTAGAACATCGAAGAACTGTTGGCTCGAGACGAAATCCGCGTTCATATCCCCTCACTCTGCGTTCGGACGAAAATCCAAGAAGCCGCTGTGCCTCAATGAACCTAACCCCGACCGATGATGTGAGTTGAGACAACCAATCCGGGATGGTTGCTTTAGGTTGCAACTCTCTTGGTAGATAGTCGCTATACATTTCAGCGGCTTCTTCTCCAGTTAGAATTGAGCCCGTAGGTAGGTGGAGCCAGCTATCTTTCCCTGCCCGTTCGATCTCCATGGCTGGTGCCGAATGCTGGAGGTAGCTTTCAAGCATTTCACCCCTCTGCATGGCGTTCTTGCCGAGTAAATCAGGGAGATGATAAGTTTCTTTAACCTGACCCTTTTCGATCAACGCAAAGCTCAATATTGCGTCTCCATTATCGGCAAAGTCCTTCAATAACTCAGTTTTCTGGCGCCGAATTTGGAGCATTGCGTCACCAACAAAATCAATATCCAATTCATCAAACGGTGTTCTTCTCAAGCGGCTGAGCCGACTTAAAAACAAACTCTGAATGATTCGAAGAAGCGCCGTTTTTCCAAATCCGTTTGGCCCATGAATGATCGTTATACGATCATCAAGGTTCATTCGGATGACGTGATTAAAGACACCAAAGAGTCCTCGGACTGAGATTGATTTGATTCTCATGGAAGTAATGCTCAGAAATTGACCTGTTACGCCGAGGTGTAGACCTCCGCTCCCTTTTCCACAAACTCTTTGCTCTTCTCCGCCATCCCACGCTGAAGCGCTTCTTCCTCGGAGATGGCCTGTTCAGCGGCGTATTTGCGGACGTCTTCGGTGATCTTCATGGAGCAGAAGTGGGGGCCGCACATGGAGCAGAAGTGGGCACTTTTGGCTCCGTCCTGGGGGAGGGTTTCGTCGTGGTATTCGCGGGCGGTGACAGGATCAAGGCTGAGGTTGAACTGGTCTTCCCAGCGGAATTGACGACCTCTCCGCCTCACGGCGAGGTCGCCCTTCGGGCTGGCCTGCGGCCAGTCTATCTCGCCGCCCGCCGGGCGGCTCGGTTCGAAGCGGAGGAAGTAACTCATGCAGGCTGGTAGATTTCTGCGCCGTGCTGGACGAACTCGCGAGCTTTTTCTTCCATGCCAGCCTGGAGAGCCGTTTCTTCCGCGACTCCTTGCTCGGCTGCATACTTGCGGACGTCTTCCGTGATCTTCATGCTACAGAAGTGAGGACCGCACATGCTGCAAAAGTGCGCGGTTTTCGCCCCATCTTGAGGCAAGGTTTCGTCGTGATATTCACGCGCTGTCACGGGATCAAGCGACAGGTTGAATTGATCCTCCCACCTGAATTCAAACCTTGCCTTCGACAACGCGTTGTCGCGGTATTGGGCGCCGGGGTGGCCTTTCGCTAAGTCGGCGGCGTGGGCGGCGAGTTTGTAGGTGATGACGCCGGCTTTGACGTCTTCTTTGTTGGGGAGGCCGAGGTGTTCCTTGGGGGTGACGTAGCAGAGCATGGCACAGCCATACCAGCCGATCATGGCGGCACCGATGCCGCTGGTGATGTGGTCGTAGCCGGGGGCGATGTCGGTGGTGAGGGGCCCGAGGGTGTAGAAGGGGGCCTCGTGGCACCATTCGAGCTGCTTGGCCATGTTTTCCTCGATCATGTGCATGGGGACGTGGCCGGGGCCTTCGTTCATGACTTGGACGCCTTTGGCCCAGGCGCGCTTGGTGAGCTCGCCCTGCACTTCGAGTTCGCCGAACTGCGCTTTGTCATTGGCGTCGGCGATGGAGCCGGGGCGCAGGCCGTCGCCGATGGAGAAGGAGACGTCGTAGGCGGCCATGATGTCGCAGATGTCGTCCCAGTGGGTGTAGAGGAAGTTTTCCTTGTGGTGGGCGAGGCACCACTTGGCCATGATGCTGCCGCCGCGGCTGACGATGCCGGTCATGCGGGAGGCGGTCATGGGGACGAAGCGGAGGAGGACGCCGGCGTGGATGGTGAAGTAATCGACGCCCTGCTCGGCCTGCTCGATGAGGGTGTCGCGGAAGAGCTCCCAGGTGAGGTCCTCGGCCTTGCCGTTCACTTTTTCGAGGGCCTGGTAGATGGGCACGGTGCCGATGGGCACGGGCGAGTTGCGCAGGATCCATTCACGGGTGGCGTGGATGTTCTTGCCGGTGGAGAGGTCCATGACGGTGTCCGCGCCCCACTTGGTGGCCCAGCGCATTTTTTCGACCTCTTCCTCGATGCTGGAGGCGACGGCGCTGTTGCCGATGTTGGCGTTGATTTTGACGAGGAAGTTCCGGCCGATGATCATCGGCTCGAGTTCGGGGTGGTTGATGTTGGCGGGGATGATGGCGCGGCCTGCGGCGACTTCGGAGCGGACGAACTCGGGGGTGATTTCGTTCGGGATGCGCTGGGGGAAGCGGCGGAAGATGCCGGGGGTGTAGTCGGTCTGTGCCTGGGAGGAGCCGACGTGCTGCTTGTCGAGGTCGTTGCGAACGATGTCGTTTTTGAAGTCGGCAATTTGAGGCCACCCGCCGGTGGCCCCCTTCGGGCTGCCTTCGGCAGTCTGTCTCGCTCCGCTCGGCTGGGCGCGGCGCATGTTCTCGCGGATGGCGATGAACTCCATCTCGGGCGTGATGATGCCGGCGCGGGCGTAAGCGAGCTGGGTGACGACTTTGCCGGGCTTGGCGCGCAGGGGATTGCGCTGGGCATTGATGGGGGCCTTCAGGGGGCTGAGCAGGCCTTCGCGCTTGGCCGCGGCGTATTCGGCGTGGTTGGCGGTGAGGTAGCCGTTGTCGCGGGGCTCGACGGCACGGCCTTCGTAGGACTCGGTGTCGTTGCGGGCCTCGATCCAGGCTTTGCGGAGGGCGGGCAGGCCGGTCTCGACGGTGCCGGTGTAAGAGGGGTCGCCCCAGGGACCGGAGCAGTCATAGACGCGCACGGGTTCATTCACCTCGATGCGGCCGTTGAAGGCTTTCGTGGGGCTCAACGTGATCTCACGCATGGGGACGCGGACGTCCTTGTGGATCTGGCCCTCGACATAGACGCGTGTGGAAGCGGGAAGCTGCTCGGAGGAATGGGGCTCGAAGGAGGTCGTGGGATCGGCGATCATGGGAAGAGGGGACGGGAAGTTGAGGCTTGTTAGGCAAGCGTGGGTGAAAGGCGTTGGCGGTGGAGGCCGGAGGCCGGGGAGGGTGGGGTGAGATTCAGGGGTGGGGGCGCTGAGCGCTTGGCCTGAGATTCCTCCGAGCGAGCTCCCTTCGGCGGCATGACCCGCATCAGGTTCGGAGGGTTCGGGCCGAGGAAGACCCGTCTCAGTCCCTGCGGTGGGACGCCCCTGTCGTGACCCTTGGAGTTTGGGGAGGAGGGCGGGGGTGGTCAATGGGGAAAGAAATCCGAAATCCGAAACTCGAACTTCGAAACCTGGAACCTGAAATCCGGAACTTCGAGTTTCGAACTTCGAGCTTCGAGCTTCGAGCTTCGAGTTTCAGAAGTGTTTCCAAACCAGGGGCAGCGCGGGCAGCAGGACGGCGAGGTCGGCGAGGAGGCGGTAGGTGTCGCGGCTGAGGTGGGGGCGGAAGCGGTCCAGGAGCCAGAGCAGGAGGAAGCCCGTCGCGCAGGAGGCGGCGAGGGTTTTCATGGACAGGGCGAGGTTGCCCTTGTCGGCGAGCAGCCAGGCGCTGAAGGCCACCCCGGCCCCGGCGGCGAGCCAGCGGTGATGGGCACTGGGGGAGGAGATGCCGGTGAGGTTGGCGATGAAGAGGCAGGTCAGCAGGCTGAACTCGACAAAGCCGCCGACCGGGTCCGTGCCGTCGCGGATGAAGCGCGTCCAGGTGGTGACGCCCATGGCGAAGAGGATGCCGCCCGCCACATCCTTGTGCAGGGAGGAGCGCAGGCGCTGCTGAAAGGGGCGGCTCATCAGCAGGAAGAGCAGCGTCAGGATCAGGCCGGCAAGGCAGTAGCGGACACCGTCGCTGATGGGGGACTTCAGGATGAAACCCGCCGCGCCGGAGCCCAGGAGCGGCAGGACGCCCCGGAAGAAAACCTGGCTGCCGTGACCGGCAAAGATGCCCAGGTAGAGAAAGATGGCTGCGCTCAGGAACATGCCGCTCCAGAGGATGCTTTCCGGCACGATAAAAATCGCCAGCCAGCCGGTGATCAGGGCGCCGAGGACCAGGCCTGTCAGACGCAGGAAAGGCGCGGGGCTGCGGAGAAAAGCCCCAGTGGTTAGGCCGTCGTGCCTCGCCTTGGCGTGATCATCGAGGAGGCGGTCGAGCGCATAGACCATCCAGACCGAGAGACCGAGGCCGGAGAGCACACCGGGCATCACATTCAGGCGGTTCAGCCCCGCGAGCCCCAGGGCCCAGGTCGTGGCGATGAGCACGGGTTCGAGGTGCAGGGCGCGCAGACGCAGCCAGGCAGGCGGGCGTGAGCTGGGCGGTGCAGGGAGGTCGGGCATCGGGCAGGCGTGAGAAGAGAACGGAAATCGCGGTTTGGCAACCGGGGGCGCCATCACACGAATATTGCATCTCATCACCACGCCCCGATGGATTCCCGGCCTGCCGTCGTAAACACTGTGCCCCGCCATGCGTCTCTCTGCCGCCACCCTGCTTCTTGCCACGCTTCCCGCGTTGGCCGCCGAACCGAATGTCAAACCGGACGATGTCGCCGGCAACGAGGCGGTGAAGAAGATCATGGAGACGCGTCCGGGCCGTGGCGTGATGCGTGATGACACGCCGCCGACGCCGCCGCAGGAGGCGCTGAAAAAGTTCAAGGTGCGCAGCGATGTCGCCATCGACCTCATGGCCAGTGAACCCGAGGTTGAGCAGCCGCTGTATGGTTCCTGGGACAGCCGGGGGCGTTTTTATGTCACGCAGTACCGCCAGTATCAGTTTCCGGCCGGGCTGAAGATCATCAGCTATGACCAGCATCTGCGGGCCAAGTTTGACAAGGTGCCGCTGCCGCCGCCGAGGGGTGAAAAGGGCGCGGACAAGATCACGGTTTTTGAGGACAGCGACGGCGACGGCTTTTTCGACAAGCATGAGGACGTCATCACCGGCCTGAACATCGCCAGCGCCGCGCTGCACGGCATGGGGCGGATCTGGGTGCTGAACCCGCCCTATCTGCTGAGTTATCCGGATGCCGACTTTGATGCGAAGCCTGACAGCGACACCCCGGAGGTCGAGCTGAGCGGCTTCGGACTTGAAGACACGCACAGCGTCGCCACCAACCTGCAATGGGGCATGGACGGCTGGCTGTATGGCGCCAACGGCAGCACCACCACCGGCAACGTTTCCAGCGCCAGCACCAAGAACGTGAAGTGGGAGGGGCAGTGCATCTGGCGTTATCATCCGAAGAAGAAGACCTTCGAGATTTACGCCGAGGGCGGCGGCAACACCTTCAGTCTCGACATCGACAGCAAGGGCCGGATTTTTTCCGGCACCAACGGCGCCACGCGCGGCATGCATTACGAGCAGGGCAGCTACGGCATCAAGGGCTGGGGCAAGCACGGGCCGCTGACCAATCCGTATGCCTTTGGCTGGTTCGAGCACATGCGGCATGAAGGCGACAACAAGCGCTTTCCCCAGGCCTTCGCCATCTACGAGGGCGGCCTGCTCGGCAGCGCCTACGAGGGCCGGATCATCGCGCCGAACGCCCTGCAGAACCTGGTTTATGTCAGCCAGCTTCAGCCCGACGGCTCCACCTTCCGGACGAAGGACGAGGAGAACCTCATGAGCACGCCCGACCGCTGGTTCCGTCCCGTGTGGGCTGGCGTCGGTCCGGATGGAGGCTTCTACATGGCCGACTGGTATGACACACGCCTCAGCCATGTCAGTCCGGTCGATGACTGGCACAAGACCAGCGGTCGCATCTACCGCGTCCGCCCCGCCAGCGGGGCGCCGAAGCTGAAGGCCTTCGATTTGAGCAAGGCGGACGGCGAGGAGCTGCTCGGGTACCTGGGTCACCCTAACGAATGGTTTCGCAAGCAGGCCGTGCATGAGATCGCCTGGCGAAACCTGACGGGGCTTGTGCCCGCGCTCAAGGCCCTGCCCATGACCCTGGACACCCTCTGGGCGCTGGACGCGCTGGGGGCGGTTGAAGAGCCGCCGCTGGATTCCAAGGATCCCTACATCCGCCGCTGGGCGGTCAAGATGATCGGCGAGGGGCATGCAGGCAGTGTCGAGGCCCTGGTCAGGCTTGCCCGCGAGGAGAAGCATCCCGAGGTGCGCGCGCAGATGCTCGCGAGCGCCAAAAGGCTGCCGGCGAATGCCGCGCTGCCCCTGCTCTGGAGCGGTGAGGCCGAGGATGAAAGCGGGCACCTGCCGCTGCTGGCCTGGTGGGCGCTGGAGTCGAAGGCCGAGAAGGAACGCGAGGCCGTGTTTGCCTTTTTGAAATCGGACAGCGCCTTCATGCAGACGAAGCTCTTTCGCGATCATCTGGCCGAGAAGCTGGCGAAACGCTACGCGCTGGCCGGAGGCGAGGACAACCTGAATTCCTGCGCCGGGCTGCTGACGCTCACGACGGATGAAAGCCTGCGTGGCAAGTTCATTGCAGGCATCGCCTCGGCCTTTGAAGGCGCCGAGATGCCGAAGCTGCCGGACGCCCTGCAGAAGGCGCTGAACGACTACATCGCCAGGCAGAGCGGCGGCGACCTGACGCTGGCACTGCGCAGCGGCAATGCCGAGGCGTTGAAGAAGGCCGTGCAGCTTCTGGAGGACAAGAAGGCCTCCAGCACTGCGCGCATCGCGATTGCGAAGACCCTGGCCGAGCTGGGAAGGCAGGAGGCCGTGATGCCCATGGTGAACATCCTGAAGGCGAGCAATCCCACCGGGCTCAAGCGTGGCATCCTGCAGGCGGCGGCCCGGTTTGACGACAAGCGCATCCCCGAGGCCCTGCTGCTCGGGTATGAATCGCAGATCGCCGGTGAAAAGGCCCTGCGTGAAGACGCGCTTCGGGTGATGGCCGGACGCAAGGAGTGGGCGCAGATCCTGGTGAACTTCGTCAATGAATGGAAGGTGCCCGCGAAGCATTTCAGCGTCGACATCGTGCGCCAGCTCAGCCTGCACAAGGACGCGGACATTGACGCCGCCATCGAGAAGCACTGGAAGGGGCTGCTGGCCACCGGGCCGACGCCTGAAAAGAAGAAGGAGTCCGAGCGCATCAAGGCGGTGATCAAGACGGGCCTGGGCGACGCCGCAAAGGGCAAGGTTCAGTTCACGGCGCGTTGCGCCATCTGTCACAGCCTGTTTGGCGAAGGCGGCAAGATCGGCCCGGACCTCACCGGCTATGACCGCAGCAACGCCGACTTCTGGCTCGACAACCTGTTCATGCCCAGCATGGAGATCCGCGAGGGGTTTGGCGCCTACATCGTCAGGACCAAGGGCGGCCAGATTCTCAGCGGGCTCATGGACGCCCAGGACGCCAGCGGCATCGTCATCAAGGACATGGCGGGCAACAAGACGTCGGTGAAGCAGGCTGACATCGAGAAGCTCGAGGCCTCGCCGGTCTCCCTCATGCCCGAGGGCCTGACCGCCGGCATGAGCGAGGCGGATCTGAAGGACTTCTTCGCCTACCTGATGAAACCCTGAGGCGGGGGAGCACGAAGTTTCGAGTTTCGAGTTTCAGGTTCCGACGGCCAAGGTTCAATGACCGAGTTCCAATGACCCATGAATGCTCAATGACTCAATGACGCATGGGGAAGGCGTGTGGTTGTTGTGGGTGAGGGGCTTTTCGCGCCGCCTTGAGATTTGAACCTTGGAACTTCCCTGGTCATTGGTTCCTGGTCCTTGGTCCTTCATTTCCTGCCGCCTGCCTCGCCCTCAGACCTTCTGTGCGGGTGCTCTCTGGGGTTTGAATCCCTTCTTGCCTCGCAGGCAATCCCGGCCATGCATCATCCCCCCTTATGACCCGCCAAGAAAACATTGATACCTTCTTCCGCAACGGACGCACCGTCATCCTGCCCGTCGATCACGGCTGTGCGATCCCGGTGCCGGGACTGGAAAACCCGTTCGAGATGATTGAGCGCGTCAGCCCCTACGTGGATGGTTATGTCATCAACCTCGGGGTGGCCATGCGGGCGGCGGATTCGATGGCCGGCAAGGGCCTCTGCCTGCGCACGGACGTCTACAACACCCGCATCACCGGTGAAGGCGCCGCCTCCATCAATGTCTATGGCGTCGAGGAGGCCGAGATGGTTGGTGCGAACGCGGTGATGAACATGCTTTATCCCGGCGGCCCCAATGAACGCATCAACTACCAGGAGGTCGCCGACCTGATCCGCACCAGCTTTGACCTGGACATCCCGACGATCATCGAGGCCCTGCCGGTCGGCCTGGGCCAGAGCCAGCATTACACGCTGGAGAAGATCCAGTTCGCCGCCCGCCTCGCGGCTGAGCTGGGCGCGGATGTTGTGAAGGTGCCGTATCCGATTGATGCCAAGCCGGGCGACTTCCGCCGCGTCACCGAGTCCTGCTTTGTGCCCGTGGTGGTGCTGGGCGGCGCCGCGATGAACGACGATGCCAGCCTTTTGAAGATGGTGGAGGACGCCATGGACGCCGGTGCGGCGGGGATTGCCATCGGACGCAACGTCTGGCAGCACAAGAGCCCGCCGACCATCGCGCGCAGCCTGGCGGCGATCGTGCATGAGGAGGCCTCCGCGCTGGAGGCGCTCGCCCTGCTGAAAGAACCCCTTCGCTGAACCTGTTTCCGTCAGCCCCATGATGATCAAAAGCCCCGTCCTCGCCGGTCTGCTCGCCCTTGCCAGCCTGACTCACGCCGCTGAAACCAAGTCGTTCACGATCAATGCTGACGACTGGGCCGAGGGTGAACTGCCCAAGGAGGTTTTCGTGGTTGAGGGCAAGATCCAGGTGGCGGCCAAGGACGGCAACAAGGCCATCGTCATCGATCCGGGTACGGAGCTGACCGACGCCTGCGCCCAGGTGGCGGTGTCGGCGGCGGGAGAATCCAGCATTCAAGCCCGGGTGTTTGCGAGCAAGAGGGCGCGCAGCGTGCCGAAGTTTGGCGTCAGCGTCCATGGCATGAGCGGCTACCGCCTGCTGGTGAACGCCGCGAAGAAGCAGCTGGAGCTGGTGAAGTCGGATGTCGTGGCCGCCAGCGTGCCGTTCACCTGGACGAGTGAGGCCTGGCTGAAGCTGAAGCTGGAAGTGAAGCGCGGCGCCGGGGAGTCCTGGCAGATTTCCGGCAAGGCCTGGCCTGCCGATGGCACCGAACCCGCCGAGGTCATGGTCAAGGCCGAGGACAAGGGCCTGAAAGGGCAGGGGAAAGCCGGAGTCTGGGGCACGCCCTACTCCCAGACGCCGATCTATTTTGATGACATCCAGGTGTCCGTTGAAGTTGCGCCTGCGCCTTGAGGGTGAGGAGGGCGGACGGTGTGGATGGAATCATGAAGGGCGCGGATGGCGCATGGCCGTTGAGCACAGGGCTGGGGCAGGTTTCTCGCGTCCCTCCGGGACGCGCTGAAGATGGATCCAGGGGCGCGTGGTCCTGGGGTTTCACTCGCGGTGCTCGTTTCACCCCAGGCTAATTTCTTTCGAGCCTCCGGCTCGGAGGAAAGGGATCGGTGGCTAAGAGAAAAAACGTGTGGCTGAAATGCCTGGCATTTTTCTGAGGATGGAATCATGAAGGGCGCGGATGGCGCATGGCCGCTGAGCACAGGGCTGGGGCAGGTTTCTCGCGTCCTTCCAGGACGCGCTGAAGGTGGATCCAGGGGGGTGTGGTCCTGGGGTTTCACTCGCGGTGCTCGTTTCACCCCAGGCTAATCTCTTTCGAGCCTCCGGCTCGAGGCGGAGGCATGAAGTCGAGCCGGAGGCTCGCGGGAGGTTGGCCGGAGGTGGAGCGAGGCCTGGCGAGCGAGAACCACCGGATCCATGCGGCCTAACCAGCATCGAAGCCTGATTTCGCCCTGGAAGGGCGCGAGAAGATGGAACGTGGGCGTGGGGACATGGAGGGGCGCGGATGGGTGGCCTAACGAAAACAGATCCAGGAAAATGATAAGGTTGGGCTTCACTGAAGTTTCGAACCCCAGGCCCGGGAATCATCGGCCCCGACGCAGCGGGGCCCTGCCACGGGCGGGCGGCAACGGTGGCATGTAGGCGTTGTCGAGCTTGGGTTGCTGAATAAGCTCGGAGTTTCATTGCAGTTCATGCCAGACGCCCCACCTCGGTACACCTCCTGCCCGGTCCTTCATCAGGACCGCTTCATCGTGGTCGTGAACAAGCCTGCCGGGGTGCTCTCTCATCCGAACCCGGGCAGGTCGGACGCGGGCAGTCTCGCGGCATTTGAAGGTCGGTACGATGCGGACAGGCGCTGCTTTGACGGGCCTGCGGGGCGGGTGTGGCTGATTCACCGGCTTGACCAGGACACCTCCGGCGCCCTGCTGGCGGCCCTGGATGAAAAGACGGCGGAGCGTTGCCGGGCGTTGTTTGAGGAGGGGGCGATCCATAAACGCTATCTGGCGATCGTGCGCGGTTCGCCATCGCCCCGGGGCGTGTGGCTGGACCATCTGACCACGGCAAAATCGGGCGGCGGGGTGCGGACCCAGGTGGTGAAGGGCCGGCCGCCTAACGCCGAGTTGCGTTATGAGCTGCTCATTCACAGCGAGGAGCATCGGCTGAGCCTGATCGACATCCAGCTCATCACGGGCCGGACGCATCAGATTCGCGTCCAGGCGGCCTCCCGGCAGCATCCCCTGGCGGGTGACGATGTGTATGGCGACTTTGCCATGAACCGGCGGCTGAAGACATCCCTGGGCTTGAAGAGGCTGGCGCTGCATGCGCACCGGCTGGAGTTCAAGCACCCGGCGTCCGGGTTGAAGACGGTCCTGGAAGCTCCGGTGCCAGGCGATCTGGCGGGATGCGTGGAGAGACTGGGTGCAGGGAGGGAATGACCAGGGGCCGAAGCACGAAGCACGAAGCACGAAGCACGAAGCACGAAGCACGAAGCACGAAGCACGAAGCACGAAGCACGAAGCACGAAGCACGAAGCACGAAGCACGAAGCACGAAGCACGAAGCACGAAGCTCGAAGCTCGAAGCTCGAAGCTCGAAGCTCGAAGCTCGAAGCTCGAAGCTCGAAGCTCGAAGCTCGAAGCTCGAAACTCGAAACTCGAAACTCGAAACTCGAAACTCGAGATCAGGCCTGCGTCGCATTTTTTGGGCCTTGGCGCCCTTCCTTGGTCATTGCCTTTTGAGCCTTGGTCATTCAGCCGAATCATTCCTCGCCCCAGTCCTTGCCTCTCGATCCTATCCCCGGCGTCTTGCTCCAGATTCAGTCCTTGAGGCGGCCTTGACCGGGCACGGCATCCCTCTAATCTCCGCGCCCGTTTTCTTCCCCCCAACAAACAATATTCCCTGAAAATCCCATGAGCACACCGACCACCCATGAGTTCCAGGCCGAAGTGAAGCAGGTTCTGGACATCGTCATCCACAGCCTCTACACCGACCGCGAAATCTTCATCCGCGAGCTGGTGTCGAATGCGGCCGACGCGCTGGAAAAGATGCGCCACACGCAGCTCACGGAGAAGGACATCTTCCAGGCCGACAAGCCCCTGGAGATCAGCATCACCTCCGATGAAACCGCCGGCACGCTGACAATCGCCGACGCTGGCATCGGCATGACGCGGGCCGAGCTGGTGGAAAACCTCGGCACCATCGCGCATTCCGGTTCGAAGGCCTTCGCCTCCGCCCTCAAGAACGCCGGCAAGGGCGGGGACGCCACGCTGATCGGCCAGTTCGGCGTCGGATTCTACTCGGCGTTCATGGTGGCCGAGGAGGTGAAGGTTTACACCCATTCCTGGCGTGGCGAAGGCGAGCACCTCGTCTGGTCGAGCACGGGCGTGGGCACCTACACAATTGAGGAGGCGCCCGACCAGGACCGCGGCTGTCGCATCGTCATCCGGCTGAAGGAGGACGCCCGGGACTTTGCCAGGCCGGGAACGATTCGCAGCGTGCTGGGCAAGTACTCCAACTTCGTCGGCTTCCCGATCACGCTGAACGGCGAGCGCGTGAACACGGTGGAGGCCATCTGGCTGAAGAACAAGGACGAGGTGACCGAGGAGCAGTACGAGTCCTTCTACAAGTTCACCGCCAAGGCCTTCGACAAGCCGGTCTACCGCCTGCACTTCCAGGCGGACGCGCCGCTGGTCATCAACGCGCTGCTGTTCCTGCCGGAGCAGAACATGGAGGCCTTTGGCATGGGTCAGATGGAGCCGGGCGTGGCCCTTTACTGCAAGAAGGTGCTGATCGACCCGCATCCGCCGAAGCTGCTGCCGGACTGGATGCGCTTCGTCAAAGGCGTGATCGACTCCGAGGACCTGCCGCTGAACATCTCGCGTGAGTCGATGCAGGACAGCGCGCTGGTGCGCAAGCTGGGCGAGGTGGTGGGCAAGCGCCTGCTGAAGTTCCTCGACAAGGAGGCGCAGGACGACGCGAAGAAGTTCCAGGAGTTCTACATGAAGTTCAGCCGCTTCTTCAAGGAAGGCGTGGCCACCGATCATGCCAACCGCGACGCGATCGCCAAGCTGCTGCGCTTTGAGTCCAGCCTGACGGAGCCGGGCGAGGTGGTCGGCCTGGGCGACTATGTGAAGCGCATGAAGGAGGACCAGAAGGCCATCTATTACCAGGTGGCCCCGAGCCGCGCCGCCATCGAGGGCGGCCCCTATCTGGAGGCCTTCAAGTCAAAGGGCTACGAAGTGCTCTTCCTTTATGAAAGCATTGATGAGTACGTGGTTTCGACGCTGCCTGAGTTTGAGGGCAAGAAGCTGCAGGCCGTGAACAGCCCGGACGTGGACCTGGGCGAGGTTTCGTCGGAAGGCGAGTCGCTGAGCGAAGACGACACCCTGGCGCTGGCAGGGTGGCTGAAGGAATCGCTGGGCGATGGGGTCGAGGAAGTGCGGGCGGGCAAACGACTTGTCAGCGCGCCGGCGCTGGCCATCACGCCTGAAGGCGAGATGACCCCGCAGCTGCGCCAGATGATGAAGGCGCTGAAGCCGAGCGAGGTGGAGGCGCCGAAGGTCATCCTGGAGATCAACCCGCGTCACGAGCTGGTGAAGAAGGTGAACCACCTGCGTCAGAATGATGCGGACCTGGCGAAGCTGCTGAGCGAGCAGATCCTCGACAACGCCCTGCTGAGCGCCGGATTGCTCGATGACCCGCAGCGTGTGGTTGCGCGCACCGAGAAGATCATGGCGCGGATTGCTGGATAGGAAGTGCGAAACTCGAAATCCGAAACCCGAACAGAGTGTCGGGTTTCGGATTTTTGCTTTCTGGCTGTTGGCGTCAGGGGGATCGGTGCGTAGGTTTTGGCATGCGCTTTTTGGGGAAGATTTTGTTGGGCCTGACCGGCCTTGGGATGCCCTTTGCCGGGGTGGGGGTGGCCTGTGCGGCCGGGGCCGGGGAGGGGTATTTCGCCATTCATGTGGTGGACGAGGCGACGCTGCGCGGGGTGCCGCTGGTGACGCTGACCACGACCAATCACATCGCCTGCACGACCGACAGCGCCGGCTGGATCGCCTTTCAGGAGCCGGGGCTGATGGACAGGGAGGTGTTTTTCCATGTCAGCTCGCCAGGTTACGCGGTCGGCAAGGATGGTTTTGGTTACGCCGGGGTTCGCCTGAAGCCGAAGGCCGGGGGCGTGGCGGAGGTGAAGGTCATGCGGCAGAACATTGCCGAGAGGCTGTATCGCGTGACCGGGCAGGGGATCTACCGTGACTCGGAGCTGCTTGGCAAGCCCGCACCGCTGCCCAGGCCTAACTTCAATCATGTCATGGGCCAGGACAGCGTGCAGGCCCTGCCCTGGAAGGGGCGGGTGTTGTGGCTGTGGGGGGACACCAACAAGGCGGCCTATCCCCTGGGCAACTTTCATTCCACCTGCGCCTGGTCGGACCTGGAGAAGCAGGGAGGGCTGAAGCCTTCCGAGGGCGTGCATCTGGAATACCTTCTCAATGCCGAAGGCGAGCTGCGCCGGATGATGCCGACGAAGGAGCCGGGCGTGGTGTGGATCTTCGGGCTGATGATTGTGCCGGATGAGCAGGGCCGGGAGCGTCTGGTGGGGCACTTTGCCAGGTTCAAGTCGCTGGATCAGCGGCTTGAGCACGGGGTCTGTGAATTTGACGAGGCCCAGGGGTTCTTCGTGCCCGTCCAGGTGCTCGGGGAGGAGTACGAATGGCAGCACCCCCAGGGCAACGCCGTGCGGGTCAAGGCCGACGGCCGGGACGACTACTATTTCTGCCAGGAGTTTGCCCTGACCCGGGTGCCGGCCACCTATGCCGACGCCCTGAATCCGGCCAGCTATGAGGCGCTGACCTGGTCGGAGGCGGCGGAGGAGTATGTCTGGCAGAAGGCCGAGGGGCCGGTGACCTGGAAGCTTGAGAACGAGCGCGTGAAGGCGGGCCGGATGCCGGCTTCCAAGGCCCTGTTGCAGGTCAAGGATGCGCTTACCGGCAAGGATGTCAGGATCCACCGGTCAAGCGTCGCCTGGAATCCGCACCGGAAGGCCTGGATCATGATAGGCACCCAGCAGCAGGGGGAGCCGTCCAACCTGGGGGAGGTGTGGTATGCAGAGGCGGCGGACCCGTTTGGGCCCTGGCGGCAGGCCGTGAAGGTGGCGAGTCATCCGAAGTATTCCTTTTACAATCCGCGGCATCATGAGTTCATGGATGAAGAAGGGGGGCGGGTGATCTATTTTGAAGGGACCTACACCGAGAGTTTCAGCGGCAATCCCGTGCCGACGCCGCGGTATGACTACAACCAGGTCATGTACCGCCTGGACCTGGAGGATTCGAGGCTGGCGCCTGCCCGCAAAACCGGGGCAGGCCCCTGAGGTGAAGAGGCCGAAGAAAAGACTTGGGCCCGTTCGCAAAACCTGATAATCCTGCCAATTCCACGGTAATTCCCCCCATCCTTTGATGCCCCTGAAGCGTTTTCTGCCTGCTCCTCAAGCGAACAAGTCCCGGCTGCTGGCCCTGGCGGCTGCGGCCTGCGTGTTCAACGGCGAAGCCGTGGCGGCGGAGAGGGAGACAGTGAGCCTGGCGGAGCGGGAGATTCAGCGTCGTGCCAGCCTGTTGAATGATCAGGCGGCGAAGATTTCCGAGGCGGAGGTGATGCTGGCGAAGGGCCAGGCCGCCGAAGCCTTGAAGGCTTATGAGGAAGCCTACCTGGCCGTGCCGGACCTGCCCATGGCAAGGCCGCTGCGCGAGGCCGCCCTGGACGGTTTTCTTCATGCGGGCCTGAGGCGAGCGGGGGAGCTGATCAACGGCGCGGATCATGCCGCGGCGGGAAAGATCCTGGATCGTCTGGAGCCCCTGGTTTCGCTCGGGGCAAAGCAGAAGATCCGGCAGCTGCGGGCCAGGATGGAGGATCCTGACCGTCATCCCCCGGCCCTGACGCCCAAGCACATCAGCAATGTCGAGCAGGTGCAGAAGCTGCTGGTGCGGGCGGCATCCGAGCATGAGACCGGGCAGTATGACAAGGCCCTGCAGACCTACGAGGATGTCCTGAGGATCGATCCCACGAACTCGGCGGCCCGCCGGGGCATGGAGACTGTGGAGCGTGAGCGCGCCCGTTATCTGCAAAGCGCCGCCGATCATCAGCGGTCACGCATGCTGAGCGAGGTTTCCAGCCTTTGGGAGAACAAGCCGGTTTCAAAGCAGGTGCAGGCCATGGCTGCGGACGCGTCTCTGGCCAACGCCTCCCTGATGTCCGCCCGGGATCGCAAGGAAACGCTGGCCCGCAAGCTGCGCGACATCAAAATCCAGCGCATCGACTTCACGGGAGCTTCGCTGGAAGAAGTGATCGAATATCTGCGGGTGCGTTCGCGGGACGTGGATGCCGAAGGCAAGGGGATCGACTTTGTCATGAGCCTTGGGGAGAGCGCTCCCTCGCGGCAGATTTCACTGAACCTGGTGGACGTGCCTGTGGAGGAAGTCCTTCGATATGCCACGGAAATTGCAGGGGTGACCTTCCGTGTGGAGGAGTTTGCCGTGCGCATCGTGCCGCTGACGGACACCAACGAGACCCTGATTTCCAAGACCTACCGGGTGCCGCCGGACTTCATCAGCGCCGCTCCGGTGGATGCCGCAGCCGCCCCTGCGCCGGCGGATCCCTTTGCCGCCCAGGGAGCGGCCGCCCCTTCCGGCCTGCTGCGCCGCCTGAGCGCCCGTGAGTTTCTGGAGAGCCGGGGAATCGTCTTTCCTGAAGGAGGCGGCGCCAGCTTCAATCCTGCCGCGAACATGCTGATCGTCCGGACGACGGCGAAAAACCTGGAGCTGGTGGACGCCCTGGTGGACCAGAGCCTGAACAGTTCACCCAAGATGGCGGTGATTGATGTGAAGGTGGTGGAGATCAACAACACCAAGCTGGATGAACTTGGCTTTGACTGGCTGCTGGGCGGCTTCATCGCCTCCAAGGTCGAGCTGGGCGGCGGCACGGCCGGGAACCAGCAGCCCGTGGCCTTCGCCGTCAATGAGTTCCCCGCCAATCCGCTCTTGAACAAGACCAGCATGGGGCCGTTGACGGCTGGTTTGCGAAGTTCTGCGGACCTGACTGAAAACCGTACGGTTGACGACGTGCTGTTCGGCGCGACGACAAGCGAGTCCACCCGGTCACCCGGGGTGATTTCCCTGGCAGGCGTGCTGACGGATCCCCAGTTTCAGGTCGTCATCCGGGCCATGGACCAGAGGGGCGGCGTTGACCTTCTCTCCAAGCCCTCCGTCATCACCAAGAGCGGCCAGCCTGCCTCCGTCGAGATCGTGCGTGAGATGATTTATCCCACGGAGTTCGACCCGCCCCAGATTCCGACCAATGTGGGGGCGACGAACGTCATCTTTATTGGCGTGCCTCCGCCGCTGACCATACCGCCGATTCCGGTGACGCCAACGACGCCCACCGCCTTTGAAACACGGCGTGTCGGCATGGTTTTGAATGTTGAGCCGGTGATCAGCGATGATGCCCGTTCGGTGGACCTGACCCTGACTCCTGAGTTCACGGAATTCGTCGGCTTCGTCAATTATGGCAGCCCGATCTTCAACGTGACAAGCACGTCAGTGGCCCCGGGGGTCAACCTGGTTGGAAAGCAGGAACTGACGCCCAACACCATTCTTCAGCCGATCTTCTCCACCAAGAAGGTGACGACGGCCGTGAAGGTCTATGATGGGTCGACCATCGTCCTTGGCGGGGTCATTTCGGACAACACCATCATGATCGACGACAAGATCCCCGTGCTTGGAGACGTCCCCGTGGTGGGTCGTCTGTTTCAGGGAAAGGTGAAGCAGAAGCGCAGCAAGAACATGCTGATGTTTGTCTCGGTCAAGGTGGTGGATCCTTCGGGCAACCGTGTGAACCGTCCGTGACCTGATTCTGCTGAGAGGCCGGGCTGGCGTCCGCGTTCTGATGCATGTCATGAACCGTCACCTGCTGATCCTGACCCTGTTGCCGGCCCTGCTTGAATTTGCCGCCACCAGCTCTCCTGGTGCAACGAACTCCTCCGCCCGTCCCAACATCCTGTTCATCTTCAGTGATGACCAGTCCTACAAGACGGTTTCCTGCCATCCTGAGGCGCTGCCTGGGGCGAAAACCCCCAACATCGACGCCCTGGCGAAGGCGGGCGTGAGGTTTTCCCATGCCTACATGGGGGCCTGGTGCATGCCGTCCAGGGCGACTCTGCTCACCGGCAGGCATCCGCATGGAATTGAGTCCATGCGGATGACGGGCAAATACCCTGCCAGCGAGTACGATGCGAACCTGTGTCCCTTCTGGCCGGCGGTGTTTCGGTCCCAGGGCTATCAGACCGCGCACATCGGCAAATGGCACACGGGCACTGACGCAGGATTTGGCCGGGACTGGGACCATCAGATCGTTTGGAACCGGCCGAAGCATCCTGAAAATGCAGGAAGCTACTATTATGACCAGCTTCTGAGCGTTGATGGAGGTCAGGAGCGGGTAGAGGCAGGATATTCGACGGACAAATACACCGACTGGGCCTGTGATTACATCCGTGGTGAACATCGTGAAGCCGCCAAACCCTGGTATCTCTGGCTTTGTTACGGTGCTGTTCACGGTCCAACCACACCGGCCAGGCGCCACCTGGGAGCACATCAGAATGACAAGGTCAGGGTTCCCGCCGACATTGTCGGGCCGCGTCCTGGGAAACCCGATTATCTCAAGGCCACGCAGTCCTGGACCCGAGCTGCGGACGGTCAAATCGTGGCTGGCAGGGAAGGTGGCAAGGCCGGCAGGCAGGGCAAGAACGCCAGGACCTATGAGGAATACATCCATCAGGTCCTGGAATGTGTGCGTGCCCTGGATGAGGGGGTGGGGCGGGTGATGACGGCGCTCAAGGAAAGCGGGCAGATGGAGAGCACGCTGGTCGTGTTCACGGCCGACCAAGGTTTTGCGATGGGCGAGCACGGACTCAGGACCAAGCTTGCCCCCTACGATGCCAGCTACCGCAGCCCTCTCATCATCTCCCGGCCCGGCACCTACCCGGAGGACAAGGTTTGCGGTCACCCGGTGAACGGCACCGACCTGGTCGCCACCTTCAGCGCCGCTGCCGGCATTCCCATTCCCTGGGAGATTCATGGGCGCGACCTGACGCCGCTTCTGCGCGACCCCGAGGGAGCCTCATGGGATCATCCCTGCTTCTTCGAAGGCACCGGCGACCACTATGGCAGCGATGTGACACGCGTGGTCCGGGAAGCTCCGGACAAGGCCGAGCATCATCATGTCCCGTGGTATGCAGCGATCAATGACGGGCGTTTCAAGTATGTGCGTTATCTGAAGCCCGGGCTGCCCGAGGAGCTTTATGACCTGCATAAGGATCCTGAAGAGCTCGCCAACCTTGCGGCGGATGCCGCGCATCAGGCCGAACTTCTCCGGCTCAGGGAGGCGACCCTTGGGGAACTGCGCCGGACCAAGGCGGGATATGCTGAGCTGCTGCCTGAGACCGTGCCGCTTCGTTGAGGAAAGGTCAGTGGGCGGGTCATGGCGTCCCGGGTGAGGAAAGCACTGTCCAGCCGTGAATGGCTCGCTATTTCATGAAGCCGATGTCCTCGCAGAACCCTGTTCAAGTCGTCTGTGCCATCCTGGAACGGGATGGGCTGGTGCTGGTGGCCGAACGGCCCGCTGGAAAGCGGCTGGCTGGTTTTTGGGAGTTTCCAGGTGGTAAAATTGAGCCGGGGGAGTCTCCGGAGGCGGCCCTGCACCGGGAGCTGGAAGAAGAACTTGGCTGCGAGGTGGAGGCGCTGGTTCCAGGACCACCTGTGTTGCACGATTATGAGTGGGGTCAGATTCTCCTGCATCCTTTTCGCTGCCGACTGCGGGGAGTCAGCAGGGGGCCGATGGCGCGTGAGCATGTGGCGTTGAAGTGGGTGGGAAGCCATGAACTGGCGGACCTGCGACTGGCACCTGCTGATGTTCCCGTCCTGGCATGGTTGCTGCGTGATTGATGGAGGTTTTTTTGAATAAATGAGGTTCTAAAGGGTTATTAAATTTAAATTTTCATAAATAAATTTGATTTCAGTAGGTTTTTGGGCGTGATTGTTTCGAATTACAATAAAATCCATGCACGCTCCAACAGCTCACATCAGCCCAGAAATGGCATTCGCCAGCTTCGACATGGTCAGCTTTGGCATGATCGAGGTTCCCCCGCACCCTCTGCGCTTTGGTTTTCAGGTGGACATCGTTCCTCATGAAGCGCCGCCGCATACGATGTTCGGGCTGATTTGCCGGCAGAAGAACCGGGATGGCAGGAGCACCACGGCTGGGTTTGCCGTGCATCTGGACCTCCAGACGGGAGAAGTCTGGGACCTGATCAACGGCAGCGGCCTGCTGGGGGTCGTTCCTGATCACGAGGCCTTTTTTGAATCTTTCTCGGATGAGGAGCCCCTGCTGTTGAGCTGGGAGGTCGAGCACCTTGGCACTGCCCTGATTCCCAAGCTGCACATCGGTGGTGAGGAATGGCTGTATCCGGCGATCGGCGTGAGGGAGGGCATGACGATGGAAACCATCGCTGGTGCGGCGGGGGATCGTGGCAGCACGATCCAGGCCTTCCTGCATCCGGCGGTGTGGCGCGAGGCCCTTCAGTAAAGTTTGTTCAGGCCTGGCCGGGGGGCGCCGCAGGTGCGGGGTTGCATTTTCAACCGCCCCTGGCTAACAGCCGGGATGCTCAAGTCACCTGAAAGCCGCATTCTTGTCACCGGCGGAGCCGGATTCATCGGCAGCGCCGTCGTCTGGGAACTCAACCGCCGGGGCTGCGAAAACATCGTCGTCAGCGACAAGCTGTGCACGGATGAAAAGTGGCGCAACCTGGTGCCGCTGAAGTTTCATGACTACATCGACGGCGGCGACCTGGAGCAGCGGGTCCGCAAGGATCCGGAGGCGCTTGGCCGGTTTGACGTCATCTTTCATCTCGGCGCCTGCTCGGCCACCACGGAGAAGGACGCGGACTACCTGATGCGGAACAACTATGAGTTCACCCGGATCCTTGCCGAGTGGTCGCTGGCCAAGGGCACGCGTTTTGTCTATGCCTCCTCCGCCGCCACCTATGGGGACGGCAGCCTGGGCATGGACGACACGATGACCGACCTGCACCGGCTGCGTCCGCTGAACATGTACGGCTACTCGAAGCACCTGTTTGACCTGCACGCCCAGCGCACCGGCATCCTGCGCCGCGTGGTCGGCATGAAGTACTTCAACGTCTACGGCCCGAACGAGGATCACAAGGCGGACATGCGCAGCGTCGTTCACAAGGCCTACGGTCAGATCCTGCAGACAGGGAAGGTGCAGCTGTTCAAGTCAGACCGGCCTGAATACAAGGATGGCGAGCAGATGCGCGACTTCCTGTATGTGAAGGACGCCGTGAAGATGACGCTGCACCTGGCCGGGGAGCCGCTGGCCGGCGGGCTTTACAACCTGGGCTCCGGGCAGGCGCACACCTGGGTGCAGCTGGTGAACGCCATCTTTGCGGCGCTGGGGCGGGAGCCTGTGATCGACTTTGTGCCCATGCCGGAGCATCTGAAGGCCAAGTATCAATACTACACCTGCGCCGACATCGCCAAGCTGAGGAAGACAGGCTATGACGAGCCGCTTCACACGCTGGAGGAAGCCGTGCGCGACTACGTCCAGGGTTATCTGGCCGGTGACAGGCGGCTTGGGGATGAGACGGCCTGATCAAGCCGGCTCATGACGAGCACCTGCGGCCTGGGGCGGCGGGGCAGGCCCCCTCCTGGTCAGCGTGGCGGTGTCTGGCCGTGGACGCCCTGTTTCATGGACGGCCTGACCAAAATTGCTCATGCTCTCCAGTCTTGCGTGCCCCAAGGGCCGCCTCTATACCTCCGCCACATTCCTGAATGCACATCGCCGACATCCTCAGCCAGCAGCGGCCCACGCTGTCCTTTGAATTTTTCCCGCCCAAGTCCGCCGAGGCCTCGGAGGCGCTGTTTCAGACCATCGGTGAGCTGGAGGCATTCAAGCCCTCCTTTGTCAGCGTGACCTATGGTGCCGGGGGCAGCACGCGCGAGCTGACGCATGACCTGGTCGTCCGCATCAAGAAGACCACCACGCTGGATCCGGTGCCGCACCTGACCTGCGTGTGTCATGGCGAGGCCGACATCGCCTCCATCCTGGAGCGCTATGCCGGGGCGGGCGTGAGCAACATCCTGGCGCTGGGGGGCGATCCGCCGCGCAACCTGGAGGGCTATGACCGGAGGAACGACGCGTTTCAGCACGCCGCCGACCTCGTCAGGTTCATCCGGAAGTTCAACGACAGCGGCGCGCATCCGGACAGGCGTGGTTTCGGCATCGGTGTCGCCGGCTTCCCCGAGGGGCATCCCTCCACGCCCAACCGGGTGGCGGAGATGGATTATCTGAAGGCCAAGTGTGACGAGGGGGCGGACTACATCTGCACGCAGCTGTTCTTCGACAACCACGACTTCCTGGACTTTCGCGACCGATGCCGGCTTGCGGGCATCACGATTCCGATCATCGCGGGCATCATGCCGATCACCAGCGCCAGCGGCATGAAGCGCATGGCGGAGCTGGCGGCGGGGGCGAGGTATCCTGCCAAGCTGCTCAGGGCGATCCAGCGTGCCGGGGCTGACGAGGCCGCCGTGCAGCGGGTCGGCGTTCATTACGCCACCGAGCAGTGCCGAGACCTGCTGGAAAACGGGGTGGACGGCATACATTTTTACACCCTGAACAAGTCCCAGGCGACGCGGGAGATCTACGCCAGCCTGGGCATCCGAGATTCAGCCGCCGTCCGTCCCTCATGAGCGCCAGTGACAAGCAGCCCCTGATTGCGGCCATCGAGGCGGGTGGAACCAAGTTTGTCTGCGGCATCGGCCGGGGGCCGCATGAGATCCTCGACACGCACCGGATCGAGACCACGACGCCGGAGGAAACCCTGGAGGCCGTGTCGCGCTGGCTGTCGAAGGCCAAGGCTGAGCATGGTCATTTCGAGGCCATCGGCGTGGGCAGCTTTGGTCCGGTGGACCTGGATCCGAAGAGCGAAACTTTTGGTTATATCACCACCACGCCGAAGCCGGGATGGCAGCACACGGACGTGGTCACCCGGCTGAAGAACCGGTTCAAGGTCCCGGTGGGTTTTGACACCGACGTGAATGCGGCGGTGCTTGGCGAGTACCTGTGGGGTGCCGGGCAGGGCATTGACCCGCTGGTTTACATCACCGTCGGCACAGGGGTCGGCGGAGGCGTGCTGGTGAACGGCAGGCTGCTGCATGGAGCGCTTCATCCGGAGATCGGCCATCTGGCGGTGCCGCCTCCCGTGAACAGTCTTGCGGTCCAGCGTGAGTGCCAGTGTCCTTTTCACAGGAGCTGTGTTGAGGGCTATGTCTGCGGTCCCGCCATCGCCCGCCGCTGGGGCGTGCGTGCGGATTCGCTGCCCCTGGAGCATCCGGCCTGGGAGGAGATCGCCGACGTCATGGCGCATGCCCTGATGAACCTGACGCTCACCCTTTCACCGCGCCGCATCATCCTGGGCGGCGGCGTCATGGAGCAGCCGCAGCTCATCCCGCTGATCCGCGGCCGCCTGATGCATCACCTGAACGGCTACCTGCTCATTCCCCAGACGGGAAGGGAGATCGACAGCTACATCGTGTCGCCTGGTCTTGGGGCGCGTTCGGGCTTGCTCGGCTCGCTGGCGCTGGGGCGCATGGCGCTGGATGCATCGCGCTGAGCAGCTTCAGGCTGTCAAGCGGCCGGGACCTGCGGGTGAAGCTGGTTGAGCATGGCCACACAGCCGCAGGCTCCTGCCCATTCGCCGGCGGAGGCCAGGGCCAGGCGGACCCGATGTCCGCCAGGCCGCCATTCCAGTTCATCCATGAAGGCCTGCAGAGGCCGCATCAGCTCATCGCCTGCACCTGAGGCGATGCCGCCTCCGAGGACGACCAGCTCCGGATCCAGGACGTTGATGAGGGAGGTGATGCCGACGGCCAGGTGGCGCACGGATTCCAGCCAGAGGCAGCGGGCTTGAGCTTCTCCGGCCGCCGCGGCCGCGACCAGCACATGGGTGTTTTCATAGCGTCCGCCGCAGCGATCGTGGAGGGTCTTGTTGCCCAGAAATGACTCCAGGCTGCCGGGCGTGTTGAAGATGTCCTTGGGTGCATGGGCGTCGATGCTGATGTGTCCCAGGTGTCCGCCGCGTCCGGTGAAGCCCCTGAGCAGGCGCCCGCCGCTGAGCACGGCGCCGCCGACGCCCGTGCCAAGGGTGATCATGAAGACGTCCTGGCAGCCCCTGGCCGAACCGGTCCAGACCTCGCCCAGCAGGGCCGCCTGGGCGTCGTTGATGACCTGGGCGTCACGGTCGAGGAATGCAGGCCAGTCAAACTTTTCGAGGCCCAGCATGCGGCCGGGCATCCAGTCGATGTGCCGCCCTTTTGGATGGGCCAGTCCGGGCGCGGAAAGGCCGACGGGCAGCGTGCCGGCCCCCGCCGCCGCCTCCAGTTCCCGCACGATGTCACGGATGCTGTGTGCGAAGGCGGGCACGCCGTCCGCAAGCTCCCCGTCGCGGGTCGGGCGGGAAAGGCAGGCGATCCGTTCGGCCGAATCACGGTTGATCAGGGCCGCCTTGATGTTGGTGCCGCCCAGGTCGATGCCGATCGCCAGCCTGGAGGGTGTGAGTGCGGAGGCGGAGGTCATGCAGTCCTTCATAAGAAAGGAAGCATGGCTTGGCAAGGCAACCGCCATGGCCGATTCCGGCGGCGGAATTTTCTCTCGCAAGCCCCTGCGGGCCGTGCCTGAATCCGGCGCTCATGTCCAGGGTCCTGGCCACATTCGTCGTTGGAGTGACCGCCGTCTTTTTCGGCTGCTTCTTCGTGTTTCCGATCTGGACGGCGGTTCGTGCGGCCTTTGAAACGCCGGACCGGCATTTCACGCTGGAGTTCATCGGCGAGGTGTTCCTCAACCCGCTTTACCGGGAGGGTCTGGTCAACTCCTTCGTGATCGCGGCCTGGACGACGTTCGGCTGCCTGCTGGTTTCGCTGCCGCTCGCGCTGCTGTTTGTCCGTCACGACTATCCCGGGAGGATGCTGCTCAACAGCCTGGTGCTGACACCGATGGTGCTGCCGCCCTTTGTCGGGGCGATCGGCATCAAGGCCATGCTGGGGCAGCAGGGTGCGCTCAACAGCCTGCTGATGAGCCTTGGCCTGATGAGCCGGCAGCATCCGGTGGACTGGTTTTCGGAGGGGCAGCTGCCGGGCATCGTGATCATGGAGGTGCTGCACCTGTATCCGATCCTGTACCTCAACGTGGCGGCGACGCTGGCCAGCCTGGATCCGGCCATGGAGGAGGCTGCGGCAAGCCTGGGCTGCCCGCCCTGGAGGCGTTTCTGGAGGGTGACGCTGCCGCTGGTGATGCCGGGTGTGTTTGCCGGGGGGACCATCATCTTCATCTGGGCCTTCACGGAGCTGGGCGTGCCGCTGGTGTTCGACTTCGAGCGCGTCACCGCCGTGCAGATCTTCCGGTCGCTGAACGACCTCAGCGGCAATCCATTCCCCTATGCGCTGGTGGTGGTTGTGCTGGGCTTCAGCACGCTGACCTATGTCTTGAGCAAAACGTTGTTCGGCCGTTCCGACGCCCCTGGCGGGGGCAGGGCGACGACGGCCCGGGAGGTGACGCGGCTGCCCGGGGTGAAGGGCTGGCTGTGTGCGCTGCTCTTTGGCGGCGTGACCTTCCTGGCCGTGCTGCCGCACCTGGGCGTCGTGCTCCTCAGCCTTTCCCGCGACTGGTATGGCACGGTGCTGCCCCATGAGTTCACGCTGGAGCATTACCGTGGCGCGCTCGGGCATGAGCTGACGCTGAGCTCGATCGCCAACAGCCTGAAGTACTCCGGGCTGGCGCTGGTGCTGGCCCTGGTGCTGGGAACGGGCGTGGCCTATGTCAGCGTCAGGACGCGGTTCTGGGGAAGGCAGGCCCTGGACCTGATGGCGATGCTGCCGCTGGCGGTGCCGGGCATTGTCGTGGCGTTTGGTTATCTGGCCATGACCCGGCCGGGGCAGCCCTTTGACTGGCTCATCCTGGGCGAGGATCCGCTGCTGCTGCTGGTGATCGCCTATGCCGTGCGCCGACTGCCGTATGTCGTGCGCTCGGCAAGCGCCGGGTTTCAGCAGGTCAGTCCGGTGCTGGAGGAGGCGGCGCAGAACCTCGGCGCCTCACCGGAACGCGCCCTGTGGCGCATCACCCTGCCGCTGGTGCTGCCGAACCTGGTGGCGGGCGGCCTGCTGGCCTTCGCCTTTGCCATGCTGGAGGTGAGCGACTCGATGGTGCTGGCGCAGCAGGCGGCGCATTTTCCGGTCACCAAGGCCATCTACAGCCTCATGCTGGCGCTGGGCGGCGGCCCCCAGCTTGCCGCCGCCCTGGGCGTCTGGGCGATGCTGTTCCTGACGGTCACCATCGCCGGTGCGGGCGTGCTGCTGGGCAGGAAGCTGGGCGCTCTTTTTCGTTAGGCCGGCCTGCGTTCACTTCTTCAGCCGCTGGCGCATGGCCTCAAAGAGGCAGACGCCGGTGGCGACGGAGACGTTGAGGCAGGGCACCCTGCTGCCGCGGCCCATGGGAATGCGGGCGAGGAAGTCGCAGAGCTCGCCGGTGAGGCGGCGCATGCCCTCGCCCTCGGCCCCCATGACGATGGCGATGGGGCCCTTGAGGTCGATGTCATAGAGGGACTGGCTGGTCTCATCGGCGGTGCCGACGATCCAGATGCCGAGGTCCTTCAGCTTTTCCATGACGCGCGCCAGGTTGGTGACGCGGACGAGGGGCACGTTGTGGGCGCCGCCGCAGGAGACGCGCAGGACGGTTTCGGTGATCGGGGCCGACTTGTCCTTGGGCATGATGACGCAGGTGCAGCCGGCGGCGTCGGCGGTGCGCAGGCAGGCGCCGAGGTTGTGGGGGTCCTGGATGCAGTCGAGGATGAGCACGAGCGGGTCCGGCTTGTCGGCCAGCAGGGCGGCAAGGTCGCCCTCGTCATGAACATGCGGCATGTTCGCCGTGGGGGAGACATGACGGTTCTGACGTGCTTGGGGCGGAGGCTTGGGCATGCTGGGAAATGCCTGCGGACGGGCGGTGGGCAAGGAAAAAGATGGGGCGGTGCCCCATCCCTGGCTTTCATGGGAAACCCGGGGTGATTTGAGGCTTGTCAGGCGCTGGCTGGTCGTGGAGCTTGTCGACGGGCGGCGCGCCTGCCTGCCGCCTGGAAGCATCAGCCATCTGGAGGAGCCGTCGAGGCAAGCAATCTGTTTGAGCCCCATGACACGGTTTCAAAGACTTCTCATGACGGTGCTGCCCAGGGCCTGGGCGGAGGACTTGCGTGCGGAGTCGGAGTCCTGGAAAATCCGGTGCCTGGGATGCGGGGCCTCGAAGTCGGTCTGGGAGGCGGGTGGCGTGCGCTGGAAGGCGAAGTCGCGAGGCAAACGAACGCTCGTTCGCTGCTCCCATTGTGGAGGACTTCGCATGGCTGCCGTGGAGCGTGTGGAGGATGAGCCGAGGACTCAGGGAGCCGGGTGAAGCCTTGCTTTTTGACCGGCCTCCAGGGTGTAGCGGCCGTTGGTGACCTGCATGTCCGGAACCTCCAGGTGCTGCTCGAAGAAGGTGTGGGCGGGCAGCAGTTCCTCCTGCCAGAAGGCATGCCATGGATGGCCGGTGCAGGTCGCCAGGCGGTCCGGTGAGAGGCGGAAGGGAAAGCAGTGCACCGGGATGTCCGGCTGGCCGGCCGCGAGGGCGGCTTCGACGAGAAGGTAGATCTCCTCCATGGCCGGGTCAGTCATCGCCAGGCAGCCGATGCTGACGTCGCGACCATGGATCATGATGAAGCTGCCGGTGCGCTGGTGATGCAGGTCGAGGGGGTTGGGATAACCAATGTTGAGGGCGAGATGGTATCGGCTGGCGGGATTGAGCTGGCGGGAGGTGATGGTGTAGAAGCCTTCGGGCACCTGGAAGTCGCCCTCGCGTTCCTTGGGCCCCAGCCGACCCGAGGCCGCCGCGACCGGGTAGATGCGCCAGAGATCCCAGCCCTGTCCGCCATTGAGCCACAGCTCCAGCTCACGTTCGTCCTTGTAGGCACGCAGATAAACGGCGGAGCCCAGGATGAAGCCGCGCTGTTCAAGCTGCGTCTTCAGCAGGGGGCGGACGCGCCGGTTCACATCCGCGAGACGTTGCGCCGCAGGCAAGGTGTCCCACTCTTCAGGTTCGGGCGGGGCGGGGTAGGGCAGGTCGAGCGTTGGAGTCGGCATCATCCAGGAGGACAGGTCGGGAAGGGGCAGGCAGACGTTTCGCACCCTTGTGGGCTGGCGGCCGATCCAGAACATCAGCCCGAGAAAAAGGCCGGCCAGAGCGAGGAAGGTCAGGCGTCGCTTCATGGTTCGGCTCAGCTCCCGGCGAAGGAGCGGAGGAAGCGGCCGAAGAACTCGGCTCCGGCCTCAAGGTCGGCGCAGCGGATGAATTCATCCCTGGTGTGGGCCTGGGCGATGCTGCCGGGGCCGATGGCAATGGAGGGCGTGCCTTCCGCAGCCAGGAAGGCGGCGTCGCAGAACCAGGGGGCGCCGGTGAGGCTGGCGCCGCAGTCAATCAGACGCTGCACCAGAGGGTTCGCCGGATCCGTGTCGAGGGGCAGGGTTTCCGGCAGGGGCTCGATGGTGGCGGCGGGGTCGATGCCGCGAACAAACTGTGTCAAAACGGACAGGGCGCCGCCGTTGCGGTTCAGGCCCGGGGTCGTGCGCATGTCCACCCTGAGCGTGCAGTGGTCGGCGACGATGTTGCTGCGGGTGCCGCCCTTGATCATGCCGAGGTTGATGGTGCTGGCGCCGAGCCATTCATCGGTGCCGCCGACTTCGACCAGGCGCTGGCGGAAGGTGGTGTCGAGGCCCTGGACGATGGCGGCCATCTTGACGATGGCGTTCACGCCGCGCTCCGGGGTGGCTCCATGCACCGCGACGCCATGCGTGTGGATGTCGGCCCAGAGGCAGCCCTTGTGGCGGAAGACGGTTTTCAGCTCCGTGGGTTCACCGACGACGGCCAGGTCATAGGGACCGTGGTTTTTTGCGAAGTGCTGGGAGCCGAGCTGGGCGCTTTCCTCGGACATGAAGCCGGCGAAATGCACCTCCACGGGAAGGCCGGGAATGATTTCGCGGGATTCATGAAGCGCCCAGAGCATCGAGGCCATCGAGCCTTTCGTGTCGCTGGCGCCGCGACCCCAGACACGGCCCTCGCGGACTTCGCCGCCGAAGGGTTCGATGGTCATGCCGCCGACGCTGACGGTGTCGGTGTGCGGACCGAAGACGATGCGTGGTTTTTTGCGTCCATCCGGCGAGGGCAGGGTGGGGAAGCGGCCGATGACGTTCGGCCGTCCGGGCTCGACTTCATCAAGGAAGACTTCCGCGCCTGAGGCACGGAGGAATTCGCCGACAAACTCCGCACAGGCATGTTCACCGACGTGGGGCGTTCCCGGGTCGCCGTCAGGGTTGACCGAAGGGATGCGAACGAGGGCCTGGCAGAGTTCGATGACGTTCGCGGGAAGTGCTGGCATGAGGCGAGAAAGCCACAGCCGTCGCGGCAGCGCAAGCGCGCTTGCGTCACGGAATCTGGCCGAGGGCGGTGGAGACGTTGTCCACGCTCAGCAGTTCCGGCAGCACCACGGGGTCGGCCTTGCCGGGAACATAAAGCACGTTCACAGGAACGGCGGCCTTGCCGAGCTGGGAGAGCGCCTCGGTGATGCGCGGATCCTCGTTGGTCCAGTCCGCCTTGAGCAGGGTCACCTTTTTGTCGGCGATCAGCTTCTGCAGTGCGGCATCCTTGTAGATGCGCTTGTTGACCTGGCAGGTGAAGCACCATTTGGCGGTGTAGTCGATGTAGACGGGCGTTTTGGCGGCGCGCAGCTGCTCGACCTTTTCCGGAGACCAGGCCTCCCAGGTCAGTCCGCCCTCGACATGACTGCCATTGCTGACGGCGCCTTTTTCCACCTTGGGCCAGCCATAGGCGAGGCCGCCGATGATGCAGAGCAGGGTGAGCAGCAGGGCGAGGAGGCGGGTGCGCGGCTTCTTGTGGGGCAGGCACCAGCGGCCGTAGATCCAGCAGCCCATGGCGATCAGGACCAGGCTGAACATCAGGAAGAGCATGGGCTGTCCCTCGATCATGCCGGTGAGCACCCAGAGCAGGAAGACCACCGTGCCAAAGAGGAGGAAGGACAGGCCCTGCTTGAAGCTTTCCATCCAGGCACCGGGGCGGGGCAGGGCGGACACCAGCTTCGGGAACACGGCGAGGATCAGGAAGGGGCTGGCGAGGCCGAGGCCGATCATCGAGAACATCAGCAGCGCCTGGGCGGCGGGCAGGGTCACGGTATAACCCAGAGCGGAACCAAGGAAGGGGGCCGAGCAGGGGGTGGCGACGACCACCGCCAGCAGGCCGGAGAAGAAGGAGCCGCCGAGGCCGTGCCTGGCCTGCAGGTTCTGGCCGACACCGACGGCGGAGGCGCCGATTTCAAACACGCCCGCCATGCTGAGGGCGAAGATCAGGAAGAAAGCGCAGAGGCCGAAGACAAAGCCGGGGGACTGAAGCTGGAAGCCCCAGGCCTTTCCCAGAGTGATGACGAGGGCGCCGAGCGCCCAGAAGCAGACGAGCACGCCGAGGGTGTAGGCCAGGCCGTGCATGAGCACCTGGCGCTTGTCGCCACCCGCCTGCTGGACCACGCTCAGCACCTTGATGCCGAGGACGGGGAAGACGCAGGGCATGACGTTGAGGATGAGGCCGCCGATGAAGGCGAAGAGCAGGTAGCCCGCGAAGGAACGCTCAGGTTTCGGGGAGGGTTTGGCAGCGGTGGCCGCTGCGGGAGACACAGGGGTGGCCGAACCAAAAATAGCGGCATGGGCGGGGTCGGCCTCGGCCTTGTCCGCCAGCTTGAGCGTCAGCTTCGCCTCGGGTTTGGCGGGCATGCAGTTGGAGGGATTGCAGACCAGGGCGTCCACCTTCACGATCAGCTCGACGGATTCACCGGCCCTGGCGGAGGCCGGCGGGGTGATCCTGGCGGGCAGATGAACGGTGCCATCGTAGCCCTGGGACTTTTTGCCATCGGTGGACTCGACTTCATGCGTGGGGGGCCAGGGCAGCTCCTCGACGGACCAGCCTTCGGGCAACGTCCATTTGAGGCGGGTGGGTTTGCCAATGACCTCGGGCGGCAGCTCTTTCCCGTAGGTGTGCCAGTGGGGTTGGTGCACGAGCTTGACGGCGACCTGGAAGGGCTGGCCGGGGGCGGCGGCCTTGACTTCAGCAATGAGGCTGGCGGCGACCTTGGGGCCGGGCGCATCGAGCTCGACCTGGGATCGTGCGGCCGGGATCAGGGTGAAAAGGAGGAAAAGGGAGGTCAGGACGCGGTTCATGGGGATGCCTTAGTAAGAGAAACGTTCCCGGCATTCATTCCCAACGACAAAAAGTAACCATCTGGTTGGCTGGGAAAGCCTGGGCATGGTGGAGCTTGAACGGGGGCGCGGCCTGCGCCAGTCATGGGACATGGCTTTCCGACACACCCTGACCGATCGCGTCCAGTTTGCCGACACGGACATGGCCGGAATCGTGCATTTCTCGAACTTCTTCCGTTACATGGAGCGGGTGGAGCATGATTTTTTCCGCGCCCAGGGCATGTCGATCTGGGACGGTCACAATGAGGTGGCGGATGTGGAGCGGGTGGGCTGGCCGCGGGTTCATGCCTCGTGCGACTACAAGGCGCCGCTGCGTTTCGAGGAGGAGTTCACGATGGAGCTGCTGGTGGAGGAGGTGCGGCGGAAGACCATCCGTTACGTCATCCGTTTCTGGAAGCAGGACGGCGTGCTGGCTGCGGAAGGTGTGATCGTGGCGGCCTGCGTGCAGCGTGACAAGGCGACGGGCCGGATGAAGGCGGTGGACATACCGGCGCGCATCCTGGCGAAGGTGGAGGCGGCGCCGCAGGACGCGCTGTCGCTGCCCTCCATCTAAGACGGCCCCGCAAAAAAGCGCCACGGAATGAACCGTGGCGCTGAAGCTGGTGATTCTGATCAGCCGGTCCGGTCAGTTGGAGCGGCCGAGGTAGGAGTTGTCCTCGGTCTTGACGCTGATCTTGTCGCCTGGGCCGATGAACAGGGGGACCTGGACGATGAGGCCGGTTTCGAGGGTGGCGGACTTGTAGACGTTGTTGGCGGAGTCTCCCTTCACGCCCTCCGGGGCTTCCGTGACGGTCATGACGACGGAGGCGGGGAGCTCGATGCCGATGGCGAGGCCGTCGGCGAACTGGACGGTGTACTTCTGGCCTTCGATGAGGTAGTCCTTGGCATCGGACACGGCGGCCTCGCTGAGGATGACGTCCTCGAAGGTTTCCGGGTGCATGAAATGGTAGCCGTCACCGTCCTTGTAGCTGAATTCGTGGGGCTGGCGCTCCAGGTTGACGGAGTCGAGGGACTCGTTGGAGGTCATGCGCAGGTTGTAGACCTTGCCGGTGCTGAGCGTGCGGATGGACATCTGCACGTAGGAAGCCATGCGCGGGGGCGTCTTCAGTTCGAAGGCGGAGACGAGGCAGACTTCATTGTTGTAGCGCACGGCGTGGCCTTTGCGCAGGTTGATGACGGGGGTGGATGCCATAGGAGCGGGCGTGTTTAGGCGGTTGTGAGGGGAAAGCAAGGGACAATCCTCCCCGCGAACCCGCGCAAGCGGGCTCTCCGGGACGGACTGGCAGGTGTTTCCAGAGTCGGATCAGGCCCCCACCAGCATGCGGGCGGGGTTTTCGATGCAGTCCTTGATGCGGATCAGGAAGGTCACGGCCTCCTTGCCGTCGACGACTCGGTGGTCGTAGCTGAGGGCGAGGTACATCATGGGGCGGATCTCCACCTTGCCATCCACGGCGACGGGGCGCTGCTGGATGCTGTGCATGCCCAGGATGGCGCTTTGCGGCGGATTGATGATGGGGGTGCTGAGAAGGGAGCCGTAAACGCCGCCGTTGGAGATGGTGAAGACGCCGCCGGTGAGGTCGGACAGCTCGATCTTGCCTTCCTTGGCCTTGGCCGCGTAGGCAAGGATGCCCTTCTCGATGTCCGCGAAGCTCTTCTGGTCGGCGTCGCGGATGACCGGGACGATCAGGCCGCGCTCGGTGCCGACGGCGACGCCGATGTCGTAGAAGTGCTGCTGAATGATCTCGTCGCCCTCGACGCGGACGTTGATCTGGGGGACGGCCTTCAGGGCCTCGACGACGGCCTTCACGAAGAAGGACATGAAGCCGAGCTTCACGCCGTGGGACTTGACGAAGCTGTCCTGGAGCTTCGAGCGCAGGGCCATGATGCCGCTCATGTCACACTCGTTGAAGGTGGTGAGGATGGCGGCGGTCTGCTGGGCGCTGACGAGCTGGTCGGCGATCTTTTTGCGCAGGGGCGTCATTTTTTTCCGCGTGATGCGGCCTTCGTGGGCCGGGGCGGCCTTCGGTGCTGGCGCAGGCTTGGTCGCGGGCTTGGGAGCTTCTTCGGCGGGTGCAGCCGGGGCCGGGGCGGGCTTGGGAGCTTCTGCCGCAGGTGCGGGAGCCGGGGCAGGTGCGGGTGCCGGGGCTGAAGCGGCGGCACCTTCGGCGATCTGGCCGACGATGGCGCCGATGACGACGTCATCACCTTCCTTGGCGGAGATGGAGGTGAGCACGCCGGCGGTTTCGGCGGTGACTTCGGCGGCGACCTTGTCCGTTTCCAGGGTCAGCAGGACGTCGCCGACCTTGACGGCGTCGCCGATCTTGAAGTGCCATTTGGAGATTTGACCTCCGGCGACGGATTCGCCGAGTGCGGGTATTTTGATGTCAGCCATGATCGAGGGGGGCTTTCTGAAGGGTTAACAAGTTTTGCAGGAGTGGCGGGGTGCTCGGGGTGGGGTCAGACGCTGAAGGCGTCCTCGACGAGCTTGTCCTGCTCGAGGACGTGAATGGCCTTGGAGCCTGCGGCCGGGCTGCTGGAACGTTCGCGGCCGGCGTAGCGGAGCTTGTGGTTGGAAAGCTCCTCTAGGCGTGGGCGGATGTAATAGAAGGCGCCCATGTTGCGGGGCTCCTCCTGGCACCAGATCCACTTTTTCTGGGCGCGGGGATACTTGGCGACGATGCCCTTGAGCATCTCGTAATTGAGGGGATAGAGCTGCTCGACGCGGATGATGGCGGCGTTCTTGATCTTGTTCTTCTCGCGGAAGTCGAGGAGGTCGTAGTAAACCTTGCCGGAGCAGAAGATCAGGCGTGTGACGCGGTCGGGGCTGATGGTGAGATGTTCGTCATCAAGGACCTCCCGGAAGTGGGTGCCGGCGGCCATGTCATCGAGCTTGGAGACGCAGCGGGGATGGCGCAGGAGGCTCTTCGGCGTCATGACGACGAGCGGTTTGCGGGTGCTGCGCTTCACCTGGCGGCGCAGGGCGTGGTAATACTGCGCGGGGGTGGAGAAGTTGCAGACCTGCATGTTGCCGCCGGCGCAGAGCTGGAGGAAGCGCTCGAGGCGTGCGCTGGAGTGCTCGGGGCCCTGGCCTTCGTAGCCGTGGGGGAGGAGCAGGGTGACATGGCTGGGGCGCTGCCACTTGGATTCGGCGGAGGCGATGAACTGGTCGATGATGACCTGGGCGCCGTTGACAAAGTCGCCGAACTGGGCCTCCCAGCAGATGAGGAGGTTTGGGGCGAGGAGGGAGTAGCCGTAGTCGAAGCCGAGCACGGCGGCCTCGGAGAGGAGGGAGTTGTAGACGCAGAACTTGGCCTGTCCTTCCTCCAGGTTGTTGAGCGGGATGTGTCGTTCGCGGGTTTCGGTGTCGTAGAAGACGCTGTGGCGGTGGCTGAAGGTGCCGCGGCGGACATCCTGGCCGGAGAGGCGGACGCCATTGCCTTCCGTCAGCAGGGTGCCGAAGGCAAGGGCCTCGGCGGTGGCCCAGTCGATGCCTTCGCCGGTTTCGATGGCCTTGCCGCGGGCGGCGAGGAAACGGCGGGCGATGGTGGGATGCAGGTGGAAGCCTTCGGGGGCCTGCAGAAGCTTTTTGCCGATGACGGTGAGCTTGTCGCGGTCAACGCCGGTTTCGACGACGTTGTAGTCGTAGGCGGCCTGGGGCTGCGCGGTGGAACCTTCGAAGGGGTTGCCTCCGGACTTGTCCTCCTTGTGGGCGAGGTCGTTCACGCCCTGTTCAAGCTCATCCTCAAGCTCCTTCTGCAGGGCTCCGGCTCCGGCCTCATCAAGGACGCCTGATTCGATGAGCTGCTGGCGGTAGAGGGCGGCGGTGGAGGGGTGGGAGCCGATGGTGCGCGCCATGTTCGGCTGGGTGAACGCGGGTTCGTCGGTCTCATTGTGCCCGTAGCGGCGGTAACAAACGATGTCGATGAAGACATCACGGCCGAACTTCTGGCGGAAGTCGAGGGCGAGGCGGGCGGCGGCGGCGACTTCGAGAGGGCAGTCGCCGTTCACATGGATGACGGGGGCGTCGATGAGCTTGGCGACATCGGTGCAGTAGGTGGTTGAGCGTGCGTCGGCGGGCAGGGTGGTGAAGCCGATCTGGTTGTTCACCACGATGTGGATGGTGCCGCCGGTGCGGTATCCGGGAAGCTGGGAGAGGTTGAGGACTTCGGCAACGATGCCCTGGCCGGCGACGGCGGCGTCGCCGTGGATGAGGATGGGCAGGACCTGCCTGCGGTCCGTGGTGTCGCCCAGGAAGCGCTGGCGGGCGCGGGTCATGCCTTCGACGACGGGGTCAACGGCCTCCAGGTGGCTGGGGTTGGGGGCGAGCATGATGCCCACCTTTTCGCCGCTGCGGGTGTCACGCACAGTTTCGAAACCGAGGTGGTATTTGACGTCGCCATCACCGCCGACGGTGTCGGGGACGTAGTTTTCGCTGAACTCGTAGAAGAGCATTTCGAGCGGCTTGCGGAGGAAGTTGGCCAGCACGCTGAGGCGGCCGCGGTGGGCCATGCCCATGACGATCTCCCTGCCGCCGTGGCGGGGCAGGTTTTCGAGGATGGTCTCCAGGGCGACGAGCATGGATTCGCCGCCTTCGACGGAGAAGCGCTTCTGGCCGACGAAGCGGCGGTGGAGGAAGCGTTCGAAGGTTTCGGCTTCGAGAAGCCAGCGCAGGGCGTCAACCTGGGCGTCCTTGTCCGGGGGGGGGTCGAAGGTACGGTTTTCGATGCGTTCCAGCAGCCAGTTGCGAACCTCCGGCGTGTGGATGTGCATGAACTCAAAGCCGCTCCTGCCGCCGTAGATGCGGCGGAGTTCGGCGAGGAAGTCCCGCAGCTTCATGGCCTGGCCGCCGCGGAACATCTGGGTCTGCACTTCGCGGTCGAGGTCGGCTTCGGTGAAGCCGAGCGCCTCCAGGCTGAGTTCGGGGGCGGCGGGGCCGGATTTGCTGAGGGGATCGAGGTGGGATTCGCGATGGCCCAGGGAGCGGAAGAGCAGCAGCGCGTTGGTGACGCGCATGCGGAAGTTCAGGGTGGCCTCGGAAAGGGTGGCATCGGAGGCGGAGGCAGCTGGGGCGGCTGCGCCCTTGCGCCTGGCGAGCTCGGCCATGCCGAGTTCAAAGCCTTCAAAGAATGAGGCCCAGCCCGGGTCGACGGAGGCTGGGTCCTTGCACCAGGATTGATATTGGGATTCTAAGAGGTCTTGGTTCGCACGGAACGGCAGCGTGGCACTCATGGGGGGCTTTGGGGGCCACCAGATTGGTGGAATTAAACGCGGTTGCAACCATGGAAAGGACCGATTTCCATCCTGCGGTGCGGACTTGCCTGCGTGAGCAGAACGCGCCAGGGATGGTCAAACCGCCCCCGCCATGAAACTCAGAATTTTCCCCCTGCTTTTGATCATGCTGGTCTCCGTGGCGTTCGCCGCCGAGCCGCCCGGGAGCTGGATTGCCCCGGATCCGGACGGCGCGCCGTGGAAACATCCGGGGACGGGCCTGGTTTTTCCGCCAAAGCTGGGCACGCACCGGCTGGCTGGGGAGTTCCGCTACAAGGATGGCGGGGGAAGCTTCATCCGTTACGAGAGCCTTGAGGAGCGCTCCCGGGGCGACATTTTCTTTTTCCCGGTGCCTGGAGGCGAGATCGGTCTTGAGGAGCAGCAGCGGCTGGTGCTTCAGGAGCTGGAGAGCGTGACCCGGGACCTGGAAGCCATGACCAAGGAGGGGCGGTATAAAGGACTGCAAATGGGGGAGATCGGCGGAGGCAGCATTGATCTATGGAAGGAGGCCGCCGTGCCGATGGCCGCGAGATCCTGCGAGCTCACCCGGGTGGCGCAGACGGACAAGGGGACGGAGGAGGCCCGGGTCAAGCAGTGGGCGGGTGTGATCTATTACAAGAACCATCTGATCACCATCCGGCAGATGCGTCCGGTCAGTGCTGAAGACGACGGTGCGGCGGCGATGCAGGCCTTTGCGCATCAGGTGACGAAGATCATCAAGGACCCGGCGCTGCGGAAGGGCGTCGCCGGATTGATCGACCGCTACATGGAGAACCCGCTGTCTGATGAAAGCGTCCAGGCTGCTGCGGCGATCCTGGCTTATCTTCAGGGCAACCCCGACCTGCCGATCAGCATTCCCGAGCATCCGGTCCAGGACTGGCTGGGGCACTGCGCGAAGGTGGCTCCTGGGACGGAGGAGCATTTGCTGAGGGCTTTCATGATCGGTTCCGCCAGGACGGCCCTGACCGGAGGGGATGCCAAGGCCTGCCTGAATGCCGGGGCGTCCCAGTTTGCCCGGATCTACCGGGAGCTGCATGTGCGTCACCCGGCCATGACTCTGCCTCAGATTGACTCCTTCCTGGCGGCCGCCTCCGACGGGCGGGGCGGGGAGTGGCTGCTCGGAATGAGGCGGTGATGCGTATGGTCAGCCTTTGCTTTCGTTTTCCGGGCGAGGATCACGCGAGAGCAGTGAGCGCATGGCTTCACGCGCGGGCTTGCCCTCGTGAAGGATGGCGTTGATCTCGGCCAGCAGCGGGGCTCGAACGCCATGCTGGAGGGCGGCTTCGTGGAGGCTGGCGGTGTTGGGCACGCCCTCGGCGACCATGCGGGTGCCTGCCACGATGTCGGCCAGGGTCATGCCTTCGCCCAGCAGCCTGCCAACGCGGTGATTGCGGCTGTGTTCGGAGTAGCAGGTGGTGATGAGGTCGCCGACCCCGGCCAGGCCGTAGCAGGTTTCAGGACGGCCGCCCATGACCGCGATCATGCGCACCATCTCCGCCAGGGCGCGGGTGACCAGGGCGGCGATGGCGTTGTCGCCGAGCTTCAATCCAAGGGCGATGCCTGCGGCGATGGCGTAGGGGTTTTTCATGGCGCCTGCCCATTCGACCCCGGTGATGTCGTCGCTGGTGTAGCTTCGGAACCAGGGAAGGGTAAAGCAGGTCTGGAGATCGCGCACCACGGCAGGTTCGTCGCCTGCCACCACGGCGGCCGTGGCCAGCTTTTGAGCCACCTCCTCGGCATGGTTCGGGCCGGTGAGCACGGCGGCCGGCACGTCCGGCAGCTCCTCCCTGAGGATTTCCGACATGCGCCTGCCGGTGTGAAGCTCGATGCCCTTGGCGCAGGAGACCATGACGCGTGCCTGTCCGGGCAGGGCGGTGGTGGCGATGGCGGCGGCGGTTTCACGAATGCCCCTGGAGGGGACCACGAAGAGCATTGCTTCCGCGGGTGTCAGGGCGTGGAGGTCGCTGGTGACGATGATGTCCTCCGGCAGCGCCAGGGAGGGCAGGTAACGGGAGTTCCTGCGGGTCTGGCGGATTTCCTCCATCAGGGCCGGGTCTCGCCCCCAGAACTGCACCTCGAGCCCGCGCTCATGAAGCAGGGCGGTGATGGCGGTGCCCCAGCTGCCGGCACCGAGGACGATGGCGGTCTTGAAGGATGGCGGAGGCAGGCTGTTCATGCCGCTCTTTGGTTAGGGGCGGCGGGTGCGTCAAGCGGGCTTTGGCGGGATTCGACGGCACGAAAAAGGCGCGTCCTGGAAGGTGCGCGCCTGAATCGTGTTTTTCGATGAAGCTTATTCTCCATCGCTGCCGATGGCTTCCACCGGGCAGCCGGCCAGGGCCTCGTCGCAGAGCTTGCGCTCCTCGTCGTTTTCGGGCTGCTTGTAGACATAGGAGTGACCGCCGTCGTCGTCGCGCTTGAAGTTGGCGGGGGCCGTTTCACGGCAGAGGTCGCAGTCGATGCACTGATCGTCCACGTAGTAGGCGCCGGAGGCGTTTTGTGAATATTTGTTTGCTGCGTCAGCCATGTCGGGAGGGGGATGGGGTTTGAGAAGGCGCGGAGAATAGTTCCCGCGCCTGGTCTTTCAATCATTTTTTCCCTTCGTTGAAGGGCGGGTGAGGCGCTTATTTGAAGAGCTTGGCGGAGGCCTTGAGGTGGGCGGCGTACTCCTCCATCCGGACCTCGACGCGCTCACGGATGGAACGTTCGCCGATGCCGTCGTGCTTGGTGGCGACGAGGGCCTTGAGCAGGTCGATCAAGGAGCGCACGTCGCTCATCATCACATACTCGGGGGCGATTTCCTTGTTGGCGTCCAGGTTGTGGTAGTTGCCGAGGGGGATGGAGATGCCGACGGCACGGAAGCCTGCGGCCTGGACGGCGGTGGCCTCGCAGGCGCCGGCGTCAAGCAGGCAGCGCTGAACGCGGATGCCCTGCTCCTTGGCGGTGGTCATCAGCACGGACACGCCTTCGCTGTCGAAGACGGAAAGGCGGTCACCGACGCGCACGACGGGGCCGCTGCCCATGACGGCACCGTTGACCGGGCGGCTGGTTTCGATGGAGAGGAAGACATCGTTTTTGCCGAAGGGCCATTTTTGCGCCAGGTGCCAGGCGCCGAGAAAGCCCACTTCTTCGGCGCGGGTGAAGACGGCGTGGCAGGTGGTGCTGAGGTTGAGGGAGGCGAGCTCCCAGAAGGTGGCGATGATCACGGCGCAGCCGATGAGGTCGTCGCAGGCCGTGGCCTCGACCTTTTCAAAGCTGATCTGGGTGGGGAAGTTCCAGGTGGCGATGGCGCCCGCAGGCTTGCTGCGCAGGCCGCGTTTCACGCCCTTGGCCACGGCTTCATCAGGAACACCGCCAAGGAAGTCCCATTCGCCGGACTTCTTGGAGCCTGGCTTTTTCACGAAGGCGGGATGGTCCATGTGGGCGCCGAGCACCCAGGTGGGGCTGCTCTTGCTCTTGCCGTTCTTGTAGGTGGCCAGCAGGTTGCCAAACTTGTCACGCTTCAGCTTGACGTTCGGGCAGCCCTTCAGAAGCGCCTCAATCTCCGCACGGACATGATATTCATGAAAGGGCGCGGTGGGCGCTTTGAGAATTCGCTTGAGAATGGACGCGAGGTTGGGCATTGCCATGGTGGACGCACCGTAACGACTTTTTGCATTCGTCCAACTCCCAAGGTGAAGAAGCTCCGATATTTCTTTGAAACGGCCCTGGTGGCTTCCGCCGCCTGGATCCTGCCGCGCCTGCCCCGTCCGGTGGTCATGGCGCTGGCCAGGGGTGTGGGCCGGCTGGCCTGCCTGATCGATGCGCGGGGACGTCGCACGGCGAGGCAGAACCTGCGTGCGGCTTTTGGCGGTTCACTCAGCGTGGCGGAGGTCCGGCGCATCACCCTGGGGTCTTACCAGAACTTCGCCCGTACCTTCCTTGACCTTTTCTGGGCGCAGGCCCTGACCCTGGAAAACTGGGAGAGGCATGTGAGCATCCGGCTGGATGATCCGGAGGCTGAGGCCAAGGCGCGGGCGACCGGTGCGGTATGGGTGACGCCCCATTTCGGCAATTTTGAGTTCGTCAGCCTCATCTGGGGCTTCCGGGGCGTGCCGTTCACGGTGGTGGCGCAGGACTTCAAAAACCCGGGGCTGACGGCGGTCTTCAAACGGCTGCGCGAGCACTCGGGGCACATGGTGATCTCCCAGGACAACGCGATGCTGAAGCTGATGAAGGCGTTGAAGCGGCAGGGGCATGCCGGTTTGCTGACCGACCTGAACATCAAGCCGGGCAGGGCGGCGACGATCATCGACTGCTTCGGCCTGAAGACCTGCGTGCCGACGCTGCATGTGGAGCTGGCGCGGCGCCTTGGGCTTTCCATCCTGACCGGCGTCTGCCAGCCGGCCGCCGACGGCACCTACCAGGTGCGCATTTTTGAGGCGATCAGGCCGGGGCCCGAGGATGATGTCCAGGCGCTGACGCAACGGGTCTGGGATCATTTTGAAAAGGCCATCCGCGCCTACCCAGAAGGATGGTTGTGGATGTACAAGCACTGGCGCTACCTGCCTGAGCTGGAGCGTGACCCGGCCTACCCGGAGTACGCCAACTACCACCAGGGCTTCGCCGCGATGATCGAGCAGCTCAGATCACGTCCAGCTCAGGCTTGAAGTCGGCGGCGTGGTAGGAGCTGCGGACCAGCGGCGCGCTGGCGACGTGGCGGAAGCCCTTGTTCAGGGCGATCTGCTTGTAGTTCTCGAAGGTGTCCGGGTGGATGTAGTCGATGACGGGCAGGTGCTGCGGAGACGGGCGGAGGTACTGGCCCAGGGTGAGGACGGTGACGTCATGCTCCAGCAGGTCGTCCATTGCCTGGAAGAGCTCCACCTCGGTTTCGCCAAGCCCGAGCATCAGGCCGCTCTTGGTGGCGCATTTGAAGCCCATTTCGTTCGCCATGGCCTTGGCGCGCTTCAGCACGTGCAGGCTGCGGTGATACTGCGCCCGGCTGCGGACGAGGGTGGTGAGGCGCTCCACGGTCTCGAGGTTGTGGTTGAAGATGTGCGGGCGGGCCTGCATGACGACCTCGAGGGCGTCGTCCTTGCCGTTGAAGTCGGGCACGAGGATCTCGATGGTGATGTGCGGCACGGCCTCGCGCACGGCCTCGATGGTGCGTGCGAAGTGCTCGGCCCCGCCGTCCTTGACGTCATCGCGGGCGACGGCGGTGATGACGATGTGGTTGAGGCCCAGGCGCTTGGTGGCCTCGGCCACGCGCTGGGGTTCGTCGGCCTCGAGGGCGAACGGTTTGGCCGTCTTCACGGCGCAGAAGCCGCAGGCGCGGGTGCAGCGGTCGCCGGCGATCATGAAGGTGGCGGTGCCCTGGCTCCAGCATTCCCAGCGGTTGGGGCACTGGGCCTCCTCACAGACCGTGTGAAGCCTGAGGTCGGAGACGAGGGCCTTGGTGCTCCAGAAGACCGGGTCGCGGGGCAGCTTCACGCGGATCCAGTCGGGCTTCTTTTCCTGGTGCAGGGCGGGGTCGATTTTGCAGGCCATAGGGGGAGGTAACGAATGGGCCATCTCGGCCGATTGACAACCCCGGATTGAACCGTTTGGGTTCCGGATGATCCGTCACACCGTCGTTTTCCGCCTCAAACATGCCCCAGGCTCCCCTGAGGAAGGGGGCTTTCTTCGGGCCGCCTGCGCCCTTGAACAGATTCCTGGCGTCCGAAACTTTGAATGCCTGCGCCAGGTGGGTTCGAAAAATCCCTATACTTTTGGTTTGTCCATGGAGTTCGACAGCCAGGCCGGGTATGACCTTTACAGCGCCCATCCGGACCACGAAGCCTTTGTTCGTGAACGCTGGATTCCGGAGGTGGCGGAGTTCATGGAGGTGGACTACGTGCCGTTCCGGCCCTGATCGGGCGCTAGATCATGCTTCAAGGCGGCGTTTCTGCGGTCATGAGATCCGCCGCCACGCCTGACTTCGTTCACCTGAAACGACGGGACTTTCTTGCCCGCTCAGGCGGCGGGCTGGGCATGGCGGCGCTGGGCGGCCTGCTTTCCCGGGAACTGCCGGCGTCGCAGGATGCCGCAGTGCCAAGGCCGCATTTTGCTCCGCGGGCGAAGAACGTGATCTACCTGCACATGATCGGCGCGCCATCGCAGCTCGACCTGTTTGATGACAAGCCGGTGCTGCGCAAGCATGACGGGCAGAAGTGCCCCGACGAGCTGCTGAAGGGGAAGCGCTTCGCCTTCATCGGCGGCGAGATGACGCTGGCAGGCTCGGAATACCGGTTTGCCCGGCATGGTCAGAGCGGGGCGGTGATGTCGGAGCTGCTGCCGAACCTGGCGACTGTTGCGGACGATCTCTGCCTGCTGAAGGGCATGCACACCAACGAGATCAACCATGCGCCGGCGCAGATGTTCCTGCACACCGGCTTCGGCCAGGGCGGCAGGCCCGCGATGGGCTCCTGGGTGACCTACGGCCTGGGCACGGACAACCGGGACCTGCCGAGCTATGTGGTGCTGCTTTCCGGTCCCCCAGGCGGCGCAGGCACGTCGCTGTGGAGCACGGGTTTCCTGCCGAGCATGTATCAGGGGGTTCAATTTCGCAGCAGCGGCGATCCGGTGCTCTTCCTGAGCAATCCGGAGGGGCACGGCAGGCAGGACCGTCGGCAGGTGCTGGATGCGGTGAACGCGCTGAACGAGCAAAGCCTGAAGATCATCGGCGACCCGGAGATCGCGACGCGCATCAGCCAGTATGAGATGGCCTACCGGATGCAGGCCAGCGTGCCGGAGCTGATGGACATCTCCGGGGAGTCGGCGGCGACGCTGAAGATGTATGGTGCCGAGCCGGGCAGGGCCTCCTTTGCCAGCAACTGCCTGCTGGCCCGGCGTCTGGTGGAGCGGGGAGTGCGCATGGTGCAGCTCTTTGACTCGGACTGGGACCATCATGGCGGCCTGGACAAGCGCCTGCGGGCCAAGGCCAGGGATGTGGACCAGCCGATGGCCGCCCTGATCCGGGATCTCAAGTCACGCGGCCTTCTGGATGAAACCCTGGTGGTCTGGGGAAGCGAGTTCGGGCGCACTCCGCTGCGCCAGGGCATTGATGGTGACGGCACCAAGACCAGCCCGGGGCGCGACCACCACAAGGATGCCTACACGATGTGGATGGCGGGCGGCGGCGTGAAGGGCGGCATCACGCACGGCAGGACGGACGAGCTTGGCTTCAACGTTGCCGAAGGTGCGGTGCACACCCATGACCTGAACGCGACGATCCTGCACCTTCTGGGACTGGATCACGAACGGCTGACCTTCCGCTACCAGGGGCGTGACTACCGCCTGACGGACATCCACGGGGAGCTGGTGAGGCCGGTTCTGGCCTGAGTGCATTGTTGACCCTACATCCGCCCGGCTTCGGCGATGAAGACGGCGTTCGTATCTCATCGCAACCGGGAGGGTGCGCTGGCTTCCGCATTTGAATGATGCAGACTGCCGAGGTTAGGGCTGCCACCTTCCGGCAAGTCTCCGCTGGTGTCGAGCCAGCGGCTGGAGCCTATTTAGGAGTTCAGGGGACTGCTTTTTCTGGTGCTGCCTGAGGTGGCGTCCCTTGGAGCGCGGGGCCGGGAGACCTGGGGTGGAGTTCTGGTTCCTGGCTGGATTTTGTCAGGCTATTTCCTCGTCGGAAATGATCAGTTGCTCGTTCCAGAAGGTCTTGAAGCGTTCTCCGTAGGTTGACTGGGTGGCTGTCCAGACCTGTTGAACTGCGGTGCTTTTACGCCAGATCTTAAAGAGGCGCATCCATCCCGCATTGTCCGGGTGTTCCGCATGATGCGCCAGGTCGAGGTCCAGAAAGACGTTTTCCATGAGCTGGAGCATCTGCTGGATGATGTAACGTTCACTGCGTGCCGGGGGCGCGGCCTTCGCGGCTGCGGTGACCGTCTCTTTCTGCTGCAGGCTGCTGAAGAAATGCTCACAACCGGCCGTCAGCGCCTGATGCAGGTCGTCGGAGGCCTGGGTGTCCGCAGCCGCCTGCCTCCAGATGTCCAGGAGGGTGTCCGCATGATTGACAAATCCGCTCACATTGGTGCGTGGAGGCGGAGCCCAGAAGGAGGTGATCTTGTCGACATAATGAAGAAAGCCCGAATCCGACGGAGTGCCTATGTAGCGGGCTGGCATGAAGACTTTCTGGGCGATATGATGTCCAAGCCTGCGGTAGCTCTCAAACTGGGCTTCGCTGTAAAACTGGTCGCCTGTGGGCTCATGGGGGAAGCGGTTGTTTTCCGCACGGTACTGCTGAACATCCCGTTGTTCGTCGCCGGTTACAGAAGACTTGATGTAAATTAGCGTTCCTGTCTCAGCAAGCCTCCCCTCCCTGGAGTCACCGGCATATTTAATGGTTCCAATCGCCACATGAGCGCGGCTCAGGCCCGTGGCCGGGTCCGGCCGGATCTGGGTGGGGTCGATGTTGATTTCCGCGCCAAAATCCACCCGGCATCTGCGAATTGCCATGCCCAATCCCTGGAACGTGTAGCCCGGGTCGCATTCACCATCACCCACGATGATGACTTTGCATCGCCGCCTCACGAGTTCGTAAAGGCCCAGGTTTTCAAAGTGACCTCCATCTGAAAGGTAGACAAAGTTGCTGTCGAGGTTTGCTGAACCCGTCAACTCCCTGAAGAGGCAGCCAAAGAATCCTGAGGAACGCCCGGGCGTGGGTTTTTTCCAGACGGAGTCGAGCTGAGGATTGGGCGCCCACCAGCCAAGACGGGCATTGAAAATGGTGAGCATGAAGGCCACGAGCGGGGATGTGTGATAGCCGCTGTTTGGGCTGGCGGCGGCGCCTGACACGGAAATGGAACGGCCGACAGTCCAGCCATAAGGGCAGCCATACTCGGAGGTGGGCCGGTGGCATTCACGTTGTTTGACCAGGGCTGGATCCGCCAGCTGCTTTCTGCCGAGGGAGGCCCGCCAGTAGTCATAACCAGCGCTGATCGGAGTGAAGGCAAAGGACTCAGAACTGCGGTCCTGGACGTCATTGCCTGCGCTGGCTCCGGTGTTGACCGCTGTGTTGATGATTGGGAATGGCCCTGGGAAGAGTTCGCATGCCTGGCCGGCCAGGAGGTCCGCCGAAGCATTTCCTTCATCCCCCTTTGCGGGCTGCCGGGTCCTGATCGAGGCCAGGCGCAGGTCATCCCCCAGGTCGAAAAGCTCGTCATTGCCGAAGTCAAAGCCTGTCAGAGGATCGGCGACCCTGGCATCCAGCCGTGATCCGCCGAGGTAGCAGCGTTCCAGCCGGTTTCTGTAGAACGGGTTCATGGAGAAGAGGTTCAGGTCCAGCCAGCGCATCAGCATGGCTGACAAAAGCAGGGTGCCGCCGCCGAGCACCATCCAGGTTGTGATGAAAAGGCAGGGGGCCGACGAGTTGGAGATGCTGAGCAGGAAGACATGGGGGGAGCCAGCGATGGAGCTCAGGATGCTGTGAACGAGGCAGCTCAAGGAAAGCAGAAGTCCAACCAGCACCAGGAGGGGCAGGTGAGCGGCAAGTCCTTCCGTGGCGGGTGGGGCCCCGCCCTTGCCTGAGGTCTTGTTGCTGCGGCCGGCCAGCACGGCCAGGCAGGTGGCCGTCACCCATCCAAGAATCATTGTGTTGGTCAGCCAGCCATTCAGGAGTTTTGAGGCCTGCTGCATCATCCAGGGACCGCTGATGGCCAGCAGCGTCACCAGCAGATAAAGTAACCCGGTCATCACGACCCATGCCCCTGCCCGCCCCCACCATTCCCGCACCTTTTCCTCCATCTCATTCCCCTGGATGCCTATCGCGAGCGTAAGAATCATGCAGTAGCCTGACATGATCATCAGCGGGCCGAAGATGGTTGCCCAGGAGATCAGGGCCCCTTTATCCGAGCCCAGGTCAGTCCTGGACAGGTGGCTGAAAAATGTGTGAACACCCCAGATCAGCAACACTCCGGCCAGCCATTGAAAAGCCAGCTGGACCAGCATGCTGAGAGGCTTCCGGGTGACCCATTCCCACTTGCAGCCCTCGTAGCGGCAAAGCAGCACGCTCAGTGCTGCCACGATCAGAACCATGCAGGACACCGGTACGTCCACAGGCCAGCCCATGGTGGATGAGAACGAAACCACGGGGATTTTGTCCTCCATCATGCGGAATATCTGAATGCTGCTCAGGAAGGAGCCGCCCAGGAGGGTGAAGGACATGATGGCCCAGCCCACCGTTGGATTGGAGAAGATCTTCTCGGCCTTGCACATCCATTGCAACGCCTCCGCAGATGTGGCTGGTGTCTGCTTGACCCCGGCTATTTTTGCCGCTTCAAGCTTCCTGCGCAGCCCGGCGTAAAAAGTCCGGTTGTGGGTGAACTCCACGGAAAAAAGACTCCAGACCACCAGCAGGGTGATGCAGGCAATCTGGACGAATACGAGCGGCCACCACCAGGAGCCTTCAAGGACCGGCTGGGAGCCTGTCGGTGGCATCGTCTTTTCAAGCAGGAAGCGGAAGGCGAAGGGCAGTGCATCCACCGCGCAAACTGCGGCAACCAGCAGGGATACAATCGTTAGCTGGATCAGGAAGGTGTTCCTCATCCAGATGGACACCATGGTCCAGGTGTCTCCGCTGGTGATCCCTGACCTGGGGGCGAGATATCGCGAGTAGGCCCGCAGATGGTGGATGAAAGGCGATCCGGAGCCGCTCTCGTTCAGCTCATCGAGAAAGGCGTAACCGAGCGGATCGTCGTGTTTTGACACCGGGGCGGCGGGTGTGTCGGCCTTTGCCTGAATGGCCTGCTGCTCCTGAAGTCTTGCCCTGCGGTAGTTCAGCGCCGTAAACCATGCTCCGATGTATCCTCCCCCTGAGACTGTCGACAGGTAATCAATGAAACGGAGCACACCCGCTTCACGCAGCCCCTGGAGGACACCAAGATTGAAGGTCGCGCTGCGTATGCCGCCGCCAGAGAAGCTAAGTCCGATATGGGCCGGCTTGTTTGTCTCCGTGTCCATGGGAAACTGTGATACAGGGAGCCGCTGTGCACGCTGGGCTTTGATTTCATCCTCTTCCAGCTTAAGCACTTCTTCCGTGGTGTAGCGCTTGCTTGTCTTTTCAGAGTTTGCGTGAACTGTGTTTGACATGGCAGAAAGGAGTTCATATACGCTAGTTGAAATACTTGATTGAATTCCAGTGTTTTATTAATTCGGGTGAGGATATTTAGCGGCATATACTATAATCGATTCGAATGATTGTAGTTTATGCAACTTTTCAGCAAGCCGCTTGCCTGGGATGGATTGCTCTGAGTTATCCAAATGGCATAACTGAGAATTTGGATTCGGGGAATTTCGCTCACTAATATAAGTGAACGCTTCTTATGGTTTGGGCGATGAGGGCTGGGTTGCTCCGATCAAGGACGGATCGTGAACCAAACCTGCGATGTCTCGTCCAGCGGGCTGGTGCCGCGCCTGTTTTCGCCGCGCAGCGGGGCCGCCGCAGGTTTAGAGCTGAACGGCTGGCTTTTCGTCCAGATTTCCAGCTGCACCGGCTGTCCGGCTCCCGGGGCATTGGAGGCAGCGTGAAGCTTGACCTCCACTTCTCCGCCCTTTTCAGGAACCGGCACCTCGGGTGCGGCGACTCCGGGAGGCAGGTTGGCGACACGGGCGACGAGCGGTTCCTTGAAGCCGTTCAGCAGCTTGACCGAGGCCTTCAGTGAAGCCGTTTTGCCTGCCTCGATGACGACGGGCTTTGCGTCCGCCAGGCTGACCTCAAAGCCCGGGGCTGGCACGCTGACTTCGACTACGTAGGCCTTTTCGGCGCCACCCTGGTGGAAAAGGTCCTCGACGACGAGGTAGTGCGGGCCGTCTGCCGCAGCCGTCCAGGCGACCACGGGATCCGGTCGCTGCTCGCTTTCGTCATCGGCGCTGATGAGCAACTTGCCGTCCGGTGCCTCGACCTTCAGCAGGGCGTCCAGGGGAATGCCGATGCGTCTTGCAAACAGGCGCGCCTGCAGCTTTTCGCCCTTCTTCATGGGGATGGCAAAGCGGTCCACGTCAGCCTTGTCGGTGATGCGGCCTCCGACGGCTCCGCCGGCCTGGAGGGCGGTCGCTTGTTCACGGCTGTTGTTGGGCTCTTTTTCGACGGCCGCAGCCTTGGTGGTCACGAGGACCTGGATGGGAAGCAGCGCGCCGGGCGGAGTGACGAGTGCCAGGTCGCCCTCGCGACGAAGATCCTTGGGTTCGAGGGTCAGCCTTGCCTTTTTGGGGTCAAGGTTGTGACCCGCCAGCTCGACCTCGGTCTTGCCGGTGGCAGCCACGGCCGCCGGATGGACCAGGGTGACCACAGGGCCGGCGCTCAGATGAAGACGATAGACCAGGGTCGAGCCGCCGGTGAATCTTACATCGGCCGCCGGAGGATGCGCAAAGCCCGCGAGCTGGACGATGTAACGTCCTGCCTTGGTGGCCTTGAAGATGAGCAGGGGGTCGAGGTTGCGGGAGTCGCTGGCCGTGTGCAGGCGGGTGCCCTTCTCGTCCATGAGGTTGGCCAGCATGTCGGTTCCGGAGCCAATGGAGTAGGCCTCAACGGCCGCCACCAGCGTCTGGCCTGCCTCCAGCTTCACGGCATAACCATCGACATCGCCCCCCTTGTCGAGCCTGGCGTTGATGCAGGCCGGCAGCTTGTCCACGGCCTGCGGTTTGAATGCTTCGTCATTGGGCTCGGTCTCGGCCGTTTCAGGCAGTCCGCCGATGCTGAACCAGCGCGGCTCCGAGGCACCGTCGGCATTGGCGCAGTGAACGAGGTGCAGGCCCCGGGGGGCGTCGGCAGCGATGGTGACCTGCCATTCGCGTTTCTTGCCGCTGGGCACGAAATGCACGCCCGGAGCCGAGGTCCACAGCCGGGCGTCGGCTTCGACCCTGCCCGATGCCGTGAGAACAAAGCTTGAACCTGCCTGCCCTCCGGCGGGGAAGAGAGCCTCCAGCTTCGGGGCCTCGGCAGGTGCCAGTGCGGTGCCCAGGAGGGCGGCGGCGAAGAGTCGCAGCTTCACGCAAACAGCTCCTTGATGGGCTTGCCACCGTTCACGAGCTGGACGGGGCGGCCCGTGTTCGTGTGCAGCACCTGATGAGGGTCGATGCCCAGCTTCGAATAGAGGCTGACGGCAAAGTCCTCGGGGGAGTAGATGTTTTCGGCGGCGTAGTAGCCCTTGGGGTCGGTGGCGCCCACGATCTGGCCGCCGGGGATGCCGGCGCCGGCCATGAGCACGCTCATCGCGCCCGGCCAGTGGTCGCGTCCGGCGTCCTTGTTGACCTTGGGCGTGCGGCCGAACTCGCCAAGGCAGATCACCAGGGTCTTGTCGAGCATGCCGCGCTGATGCAGGTCGGTGATGAGCCCGTTGAGTCCCTGGTCGAGCTTGGCGGCCTTGCCTTCCTTGAAAGTCTTGAAGATGCCGCGGTGGTCATCCCAGCCGCCCCAGTAGACGACGCTGAAGCTGACACCGACTTCGGCAAGACGGCGGGCCAGGAGCAGGCGCTGGCCGAAGTCATGTTCGCCATAGAGCTTGCGGACATGCCCAGGCTCCTTGCTGACATCAAAGGCGGCCTGGGCGGTGGGCGAGGTGACGAGGTCGAGCGCCTGGCCATAGAACTGGTCAAAGCCGACCGTTGGATCCTCGGCTGTCCTGTGGGTGATGCGCTTCAGGGTGTCGAGGGATTCGCGCAGCTGGTTGCGGTGCATGGCGCGTCCCTCGCTGATGTCCTGAGGGATGGCCACGTCACGGACGCGGAAGGACTTGCTGTTGGGGTCGCCGCCGATCACGAACGGCGCATGCTGGGCGCCGAGGAAGTTGGGGCCGCCGGAGCGCGACACGCTGGGCAGGCTCATGTAGCCCGGCAGGCCGCCGCGAATGCCACGCGAGTGGGAGACCATCGAGCCGAAGGAGGGATGAAAGCTGACGAAGGCACCGCAGCCGACGGGCACCGGCGTGGGAGCCCCGGTCATCATGTAATGGTTGCCGCCGCCGTGGTTCGGATCCTTGTGGCAGATGGAGCGGACGACCGTGAACTTGTCGAAGCTCTTGGCCAGAAGCGGCAGGCTTTCGCTGAAATGGGTGCCGGGAACGCAGGTGGGGATCGACTTGAACTCCCCGCGGATGTCCTGCGGGGCGTCCGGCTTCGGATCAAAGGTTTCGTAATGGGAGGGGCCGCCGTCGAGCCAGACCAGGATGCAGTTGACCTGCTCGGGGCTGGCAAGGCCGCGTGCCTGGGCGGCCTGGGCGCGCATCGACATCAGTTCCGACATGCCAAAGCCGCCGATGGCGGAAAAGCCCAGCTGAAGGAAATCACGGCGCGCCATTCCAGCGCAGTTGGTGTGGAGGGGGGACAACACCCTCAGATTACGCGGGACGGGCAGGTACTCTTGTGCTGTGAGTCCCTACGGAGGTGACGGCGCTCAGAAGGGCATGGTGTGGCCGCCGGAGACCTTGACCTGCATTTTGACGTCACTGGCGAGGATCGCTGGAGATGGCGAGCGCACGGTGATCTTGAAATGCTCCCTGCCATGGGCGGCCACATCCGAGCGCAGGGAGGTGACCTCCTCATCAATGAAGGCGCCCGAAGCGTCGAAGAACTCCGCCTCGACGGTGACGCTGCTCCAGGTCCTGCCACCGGAGTTTTCAATCAGGCCCAGGATCTCCAGGCTGCCGCCCTGGGTGCGCTTCTGGACGTCCTGGATGTGCAGGTCACGGGCATAATCGCCCTTGAAAAAGGTCATGCGGATCAGGGGCAGGAAGCCGAGGATCATGATGGGGACCATGAAAAGCCAGTACTTGCGCGGCCAGGTCATGCTGAGGTTGCTCATCTCGGCGCCGCAGCTGGAGCATTTCATCTTGGCGATCATAGGCGCTGATGATGTCGGGGCCGTCTTCCTTCTGGCAAGCCTAAAATCAACGTGCATCGGCGTGGCTTCTGCTTCATGAGGAAGCAGACAAATGTCCTTTGATCCGACTCATTCAGCCTGCGCACCAGGTGTCCGCCTGACACCCGAAGGCGCCTGCTTCACGGTTTTTTCGCGACATGCCACCGCCCTGGACCTGTGCCTTTATGATGCGGAGGATCCCACGCATGAAACAGCGCGTGCCCGCATGACCCGTGGCGAGTGCGACCTCTGGCAGGTTTTTGTTCCGGGTGTCCGGGCCGGGGCGCTTTATGGCTACCGGGCCCACGGTCCCTGGATGCCGCACAGCGCCCTGCGCTTCAATCCGAACAAGCTGCTGCTGGACCCCTATGCCAGGGCGGTGCAGGGCAGGCCGGACGGCAGGGCTTCCATGCTGGGGCCGGAGGGGCCGGGCTTTTTCCCGGGGGCGCATGACAATGGTCCGGAGGCTCTCAAGTCCGTGGTCGTCGATGATGTCTACGACTGGCAGGGGGACAGGCCGCCCCAGGTCCCGTGGCGAGACATGGTGATCTACGAGCTGCATGTGAAGGGCTTCACGAAGCTGCATCCCGAGGTGCCGGAGGAACTGCGCGGCACCTATGCCGGCCTGGGGCACCCGTCAGTCATCCGGTATCTCCAGGAGCTGGGCGTCACGTCGCTCCAACTGCTGCCGGTGCACCAGCATCTGGACGACCAGTTCCTGCTTGAGCGCGGCCTGACCAATTATTGGGGCTACAACACGATCGGTTTCTTCGCCCCGCATAACGAGTATGCGGCGGCCCGGGATCCCCGGGCCCGGGTCCGGGAGTTCAAGGACATGGTGAAGGCCCTGCATGCGGCCGGGATCGAGGTGATCCTGGACGTGGTTTACAACCACAGCGGCGAAGGGGACGAGCGTGGGCCGACGCTGCTGTTCCGCGGTCTGGACGACCGTCTTTATTATCGCCACGACTTTGACGAGCATGGTGCGAACTACATCAACATGACCGGCTGCGGGAATGCGGTGGACTCGGCATCCACGCCGGGGCTGAGGCTGATCCTGGACAGCCTGCGCTACTGGGTGACGGAGATGCATGTGGACGGCTTCCGCTTTGACCTGGCGGTGACGGTGGCCCGCAATGAGCACGACGACTTTGACCCGCACTGCCAGTTTCTCGCCGCCGTCTCGCAGGATCCGGTGCTGTCCGGCGTGAAGCTGATCGCCGAACCCTGGGACATCATGCGCTTTGACAGCTACCAGGTCGGCGCGTTTCCGGAGCCCTGGCGTGAGCTGAACGGCAAGTATCGTGACACGGTGCGCAGGTTCTGGTCCGGCGGCGAGGGCAGCACGGCGGAGTTTGCCAAGCGCTTCTGCGGCAGCCAGGACATCTACGGCGGCGCGCAAAGGCCGGCCCTGAGCAGCATCAACCTCCTCACCAGCCACGACGGCTTCACGCTGCTGGACCTGGTGAGCTACGCAAGCAAGCACAACGAGGCGAACGGCGAGGAGAACCGCGATGGCGACAATCACAACCACAGCATGAGCTGCGGCGTCGAGGGGCCGACGCATGACGTGCGCGTCAACCAGCTTCGCGGGAGGCTCCGGCGCAGCCTGATGGCCACGCTGCTGACCTCCGTCGGCGTGCCCTTCATCACGTCCGGGGACGAGCGCGGCCGCAGCCAGAACGGCAACAACAACGCCTACTGCCAGGACAACGCCCTGAGCTGGATGGACTGGAGCGTCTGCGATGCGGAGATGCTGGCCTTCACCCGTTCCATGATCGCGCTTCGACGCGCACATCCCGAGTTCCGTCGCGTGGAGTTTTTTGACGGACAGTGGAGCCCCGTCACTGGGCTGCCGGATGTCGCCTGGCTGGAAGGCAACGGCAGCCTGCTCTGCCACGATGAATGGCATGATCCGTCACGGGTGACCTTTGGGGCGCTGCTCTCCGGCCATCCGCCGTTTGTCCTGATCTTCAATGGAGGGGGTCTGCCCTGTGAGTTTGTCCTGCCTGGCAACGAGGACACGCACTGGACGCTGACCTTCGACACGGGGGAATCGCCTGCGTTCCCCACGGAGCTGTTGCCGACAATCCAGGGCGGCGCCGCCTTCACCGTCAACGGCCACAGCGTCGTCTGCCTGCGCATCACGAGCGGCGGCATCGGGCTGGCCCAGGTGTGTTAGACGGCGTGAGGGATGGGCTCGCCGCCCTTCTTGCCTCGGTCCACGGACGGGCTATGATGCGTTCATGAAACGCCTGCCCGCCCTCCTGTCCGGCTTCTGCCTCGCCTGCACGCTGCTTTCCGGAGCCGAGCCGGTGAGCTACAAGGACAAGGTGGTGGTGATCCCCGTTGGCGAGGAGGACCTGGTCGCCCGGGCTCGTTTTGAATTCATGTCGAGGACGCTCGAACGCTGCTCGGCGGAGGGCGCTGAGGCGGTGATCTTTGACCTCGACACTCCCGGCGGCCTGCTGTGGGACACGGTGGACCTGATGATGAACGACCTGCAGAAGCTGAAGCCGCGCAGCTTTGCCTTCGTGAATCCGCGCGCGCTCTCCGCCGGCGCGATGATCGCGGTGGCCACCGACGGCATCTACATGGCGCCGACCAGCAGCGCCGGGGCTGCTTCGCCCATCTATGGCAGCGGCGAGGAGATGGGCGAGGCCGAGCGTGCCAAGATGAACTCGGCGACCATGAGCATGGCCCGTGCCGTCGCCAAGAGGAAGGGGCACAACCCGGCGGTGATCGAGGCGATGATCGACATGGGCAAGGAGCTGAGGGTGGACGGCAGGCTGCTCGACTCGAAGAAGGAGATCCTGACGCTGGATGCGGAGCAGGCGGTGATGCTGCTGGATGGCAGGCCCCTCTTTGCCAAGGGCATCGTCAAAAGCCTGGAGGAGATCAAGAAGGCGGAGTCGCTCAAGGGCGGGATCGTGCTTGCGAAGCCGACGTTCTTTGAATCCATCGCCATCTGGGTGACGAAATATGCGGCCATCCTGATCCTCATCGGCGTGGCTGGCGGCTATCTGGAGATGCAGACGCCCGGCTTCGGCCTGCCTGGGTTTGTATCCCTGGGCGCCTTCCTTCTTTTCTTTTTCGGTCATTATGTGGCGGGCAGCCTGGTGGGGCAGGAGACGGCGGTGGCGGCGGTCGTGTTCATCATCGGCATCGCCTGCATTGCGATCGAGCTGACGGTCTTTCCTGGGACGATGGTGCCGGGCATCATCGGCTTCCTGTGCGTGATGGCGGCGCTGGTCTACACGATGTCTGGCTGGGAGATGCCGGCTCCGGCGGGCCTGCCTTCTCCGGCGGAAGGGGCGGATCCGGCGCCTGCCTTTGAGTTCAATCTCTCGACGTATGCGCTGGGCCTGCGCAACTTTGCCCTGGGCATCCTCGGCGCGGCGGCGGCGGTCCTTGCCGCAGCACGCTATCTTCCTGAAACCCGCCCGTTCCAGCGCCTGGTGCTGGATTCAGCAGCAGGCGGCACCCTGGAGGCGACGCCGGTGATGGCCGCCAGCCGCGCGGTGAAGCCCGGTGACGAAGGCCTCTGCATCAGCGCCCTGCGTCCCTGCGGCACGGTGCAGTTTGGCGAGGCGCGCGTCGAGGCCGTGGTCGAGGGCGGCTACCTGCAGGGTGGAACAAAGGTCCGTGTGCGTGAGGTGGCCGGAGGCCGCATCATCGTCGAGGAGGCGGCCTGAGCCTGTTGTCTCATAGTTTGTTGCGCCGGCGGTACTCGCCGGGCGTGATCCCGTGACGCTGGCGGAACGCCTCCGCCATGTACTGCGTGTGCCTGAAGCCGGCGCGATCGGCGATGGCGTCCAGGGTGAGGTCGGTCAGGGCGAGCAGCTTCTCCACATGGCTGAAGCGGATGCGGATCAGCTCCTCGCCCGGGCTGCGGCCGATCATGCGCTTCATGCGCCTCTCCAGGGAGCTGCGTGACAGGGCGGCCTCGCGGGCGACGTCATCCACGCCGACGCCTTCGGCGGCCCGCTGGCGGATGAAGTGCAGGGCCCTGGCGACGCGTTGGTCCTCGACGGCGACGATGTCGGAGGACTGCCGGACCACGACGTCAGCGGGCGGGAGCAGCGTCTTCTTGGCCGGAGGAGCTGACCTGCGGATCCAGTCGTCGAGCATCCTGGCGGCGGCATAACCCGCTGTCTGACCACGCAGCTGGACGCTGGAGAGCGGCGGCCAGGCGGTTTCACAGAGGGTCTTGTCATTTTCCGCGCCGACCACGGCGAGCTGCTCGGGAACGCTGATGCCGGCCCGCCTCGCCGCATCCAGGGCCCAGAAGCCGAGCTGGTCGTTGGTGGCAAAGAGGGCGCAGGGCTTTTCCAGCGATGACAGCCAGTCAGCGAGCTGGCGCTGATGCCGGTCCCAGCGCGGGCGTCTGCCACCCTGGGGGACGGTCTGCAGAAGCTCCGCTTTAAAGCCATGGTCGCTCAGGGTGTCCCGGTAGCTCTCCCATCGTTCGACGAAAAAGCGTTCCGATGTGTCAAGGTAGCAGGCGAAGCGCCGGAAGCCGCGGTCCAGGAAGTGCCGGGCCACCCTTTCCCCGACGATCCTGTTGTCCATGCCGACATAGGGGAAGGGGTGCTTGAGAACGGTGGTGCGCAGCTCGATCACCGGCAGCTTGGTGGCCTTGAGCTGGCGCAGCAGGGCGGCGTCCACCGTGCGCGCCAGGATGCCGTCGCCAGGCCAGTTCTGCAGCCAGTCGGGAAAGCTGGAACGCAGGTCGCGCGGCTCCATGTAGAGGGACCAGGGGCCGTGTTCGGCGACATACCGGCGGATGCCCCGGACGATGTCGCGGCCGTAGGACCTGGAGGTGTCCACAAGCACGGCGACCTGGGGGATGGCGGACATGTTTTGTTCAGACCAGGATGACCTGGGCCATCGCCAGGTCACGGGTGTGGGTGATGGAGATCAGGCTGGCGCCGGAGCCGAGCTTTTCGGCATGGGCCCTGGCTTCATCGTGAAGAACGAGGACGGGCCTGCCGGATTCCTCACGCGCGACCTCGATCTGCCGCCAGTCCACGCCCTGGGACCAGAGCCCGGTGCCGATGGCCTTGGCGGCGGCCTCCTTGGCGGCAAAGCGCGCGGCGTAATGGATGGCCGGATCGGCGCAGGAGTCGCAGTAGGCGATCTCGCCCGCAGTGAAGGTGCGCTCCTTGAAGCGGTCGCCATGCCTGGCGAGCAGGTCGCGGATGCGGCCGACCTCCACGAGGTCGACGCCGAGGCCCCTGGGTGTCATGGTCATGGATTTGGATAGGCCTGCATGGCTTCCAGCATCTCCCGGACGGCGGCACGCAGTCCGATGAAGACCGAGCGGGCGACGATGCTGTGGCCGATGTTCAGCTCGACGAGGTTTGGAACGATGAAGAGCTCCGGCAGGTTTTTCGTGGTGAGACCATGGCCGGCGTTGACCTGCAGTCCGAGCTGACGGGCCAGTTCGGCGGCCGCCTTGAGCCGCAGGGCCTCGGCGGTCCTTTTTTCACCCAGCTCGTTGGCGAAGGTGCCTGTGTGCAGCTCGATCATGCTGGCACCGACCTCGGCGGAGGCCCGGACCTGCTCCAGGTCGGGGTCGATGAACATGCTGACGCGGGTGCCGCCGGCCTCCAGGGCGGCGACACTCGAAGCCAGGGCTGCCCTCTGCCCGGCCACATCAAGGCCGCCCTCGGTGGTGACCTCCTCGCGGTTTTCGGGCACCATGCAGACGAAGTCCGGCTTCACGCGCAGGGCGATGTCGAGGATCTCGCGGGTGTTGCCCATCTCCAGGTTCAGCAGGGTCCCGATCTCCCGGCGCAGCAGGAAGACATCCTCATCGACAATGTGACGGCGGTCGGCCCGGAGGTGGACCGTGATGGAGTGGGCTCCGGCCGCCTCGGCCTCCAGGGCGGCCTGAAGGATGGAGGGTTCGACATTGTGCGCGCCGGGCATGGTGCGGTAGCGGGCCTGGCGGAGGGTGGCGACGTGGTCGATGTTGACACCAAGGTGGAGCGGCATGGGGGAAGCTGGGGTTGGGGGTGAGAAATCAGCGAAGCTGGCGGACGGGGCAAGGGGCATCTGGGGCCGCCGCGAACAAAAGAGGATTCAAGGATTGGAGAAATGGGCCTGGATGTCCGGAAAGAACCCTGCTTTTCTGCCCGTGTTCAAGCCTTCACCTGCGTCCATTTTTACGCCCCCCAAAACCGCCCATGTCCGACACCGCCGCCGCCGCAGCCCTCGTCAACGGATTCAACAAGCTCAAAGCCGCGCTCAGCAGGCGCATCGTCGGGCAGGAGGCGGTGATCGAACAGGTGTTCATCGCCATCGCCGCCGGCGGCCACAGCCTTCTGGAAGGCGTGCCCGGCCTGGCCAAGACGCTGCTCGTGAAGTCGCTGGCGGACGCCATGCACCTGAGCTTCCGCCGCATCCAGTTCACGCCGGACCTGATGCCTGCCGACATCACGGGCACGGAGATCATCCAGGAGGATGCTGAAACCGGGCGCAGGAAGCTGGTCTTCATGCAGGGGCCGATCTTTTCCCAGATCATCCTCGCGGATGAGATCAACCGCACGCCGCCCAAGACCCAGGCCGCGCTGCTGGAGGCGATGCAGGAAAAGCATGTGACCGTAGGCCAGGAGACTTTTGAGCTGCCGAAGCCCTTCTTTGTGCTCGCCACGCAGAACCCGATCGAGCAGGAGGGCACCTATCCGCTGCCTGAGGCGCAGAAGGACCGCTTCCTGTTTCTCATCAGGGTGGACTACCCGACGCGCGAGGATGAGCGCGAGATCGTGGCGCGCACCACGGGCGGGGTGCAGGAGGAGATCGAGGCCGTCATCACCGCCGAGGAGCTGCAGGCCGCCCAGCAGCTGGCCCGCAAGGTGCCGGTGCCGGATCATGTGACCGACTTCGTGCTGGACCTGGTCCGCGCCACCCGGCCTGGCGAGCCGGACGCCCTGCCTTATGTGAAGGAAATGCTGGGCTGGGGCGCCGGGCCGCGTGCCAGCCAGATGCTGGTGCTTGCCGGCAAGGTCCGCGCCCTGCTGCAGGGGCGTACGCATGTCACCACGGATGACATCGAGGCCCTTGCGCTTCCGGCGCTGCGTCACCGGCTGGTTCCGACCTTTCATGCCGAGGCCGAGGGCATCACCGTGGACATGATCATCAGGGAGATCATCCAGAAGGTGAAGAAGGCGGAGGCGAAGGTGCTGTAACTGCGGCCGCCCGGCAGTGCTGACACGCCTGCCTTCCAAGACCTGATGCGCTGACTTCCCATGGCCGCCCTCTCCGACATCCTCCACGCCGAAGACATCACCAGCCTGCAGAACCTGCAGCTTTTTGCGCGCACGGTCGTGGAGGGCTTCACCACCGGACATCATGCCTCGCCGCACAAGGGCTTCAGCGTTGAGTTCCGCCAGCACCGGCCCTATGTGCAGGGGGATGACATCCGGCGCCTGGACTGGAAGATCTTCGGGCGTGCCGACCGGTTTTACATCCGCGAGTATGACGAGGAGACGAACCTGCGCGCCACGCTGGTGCTCGACGCCAGCGGCAGCATGAACTACCGCGGCCAGAAGGGTGTTCTTAAATTTGATTATGCCAGGAAGCTCGCGGCCGCGCTGTCCTACCTGCTGATGAGCCAGCAGGACGCCGTGGGTCTTGTGACCTTTGACACCAGGGTGCGGGAGTTCATCCCCAACCGCACCCGCATCACCCACCTTCACCATCTCCTGGAGACGATGATCAGGACCGAGCCGGGCAGGGACACGGCGCTGGCCCCGGTGCTGGAATCCCTGGCCCAGCGGCTGAAGCGGCGCGGGCTGGTGATCCTGATCAGCGACTTCTTCGATGATCCGGCGGCGATCCTGAAGGCCATCGGCGTGCTGCGCAAGCAGGGGCATGAGATCATCGCCATCCAGCTCTGGGACCGCGATGAGCTCGAGTTTCCCTTCGGCCAGTGGGCGCGTTTTGAAAACCTGGAGAAGGATGACGACTTTCTGCTTCTGGACCCGGCTGCGGTGCGGCTGCGTTATCTGGAGGTCCGCCGCGGCTTCGAGGAGCAGCTCAAGGAGGGCTTCCGGCGGCATCAGGTCGACTACCTGCCGCTGGCCACCGATGAGCCGCATTCCGCCGCCCTGCGCAGCTACCTGGCCTTGCGCATGCGTTGAGCCGGCCTCTGTCGCCGGAATCCACCGCGACAGCTTGAACAAACCTTCGGGTGCATTTCGTTGTTAGAAGGCCGCCTCCGGGCCGCAGATCTTCCCCCCCCTCTGCGGAACGCATCCTGCATTCATTCATCCCATCCGTTTGACCACTCTCGTCATCCAGCATCCGGAGCGTCTATGGCTCGCCGTCCTCAGCCTGGTGCTGGTGGCCGCGCTGCTCTGGCGCGGGCTGCGGGGACGGTCCGTCCGGCGTGGCGCGGCGGGCCTGGCCGTGCTTTGCAAGCTGGGGGTCGCGGCACTCCTGGCCCTGCTGCTGACCGATCCCGTCTGGTCCAGGAAGCAGCCGAAGTCCGGGGAAAACGAAGTGATCCTGCTGGCGGACAACAGCGCCTCGATGAACGTGGCGGAGACACCTGGGGGGCGAACGCGCGGCGACCTGGTCCGCGAAGCCCTGGGCGGAGGCAGCGCGGGACGTCCTTCGTGGATGGAAAAGCTCGGGCTGCAGTTCCGGCTTAACCAACAGCTTGTTCATGAGAGGCTGGAGGGCGCCTCCGATTTTTCGGGGCTGGGTTTTGAGGGGAGGAAATCAGAGCTTCACCGTGCCCTGGGCACCCTGCTGAAGGGCGGCCCGGGAACGCGTACGGCGGCGGTGGTGCTGGTGACGGACGGTCTGGCCACGGATGCGGCGGCGCTGGCCGGCCAGGCGGGAAAGTCCGTGCCGGTCTTTCCGGTCATCGTGGGTGAATCCGCCCCGGCGCCAGACCTTGGAATCGTGGAGCATTCCGTGGCGCAGACCGCCTTTGAAGACACTCCGGCCACCGTCACCGCCCGCATCAGTGCGTCGGGCTGGGCCGGTCGTGAAGCCGCCGTCCTGGTGCTGGATGAGTCGGGCAAAGCCCTGGTCACCGAAAAGGTGAGGCTGGGTCGTGATGACGAAACCAGGACCGTGCGGCTGAAGCTGCCGGCGCTGAAGCCGGGCATCGGCTTTTACCGCCTGCTGACCCTGGACGCCCGTCTTGCGGGGCTTGTGGGCAGGGAGGACTGGAAGCCGAAGTCGGGCGAGGCCGTGCTGGCGAACAATGAACGTCACCTGGTCGTGGACCGTGGTTCGGGGCCCTACCGCGTGCTGTACCTCTCCGGTCGTCCGAACTGGGAGTACAAGTTCATGAGGCGCGCATTGGCGGCGGACTCCGAGGTGCAGGTCCCCACGCTCATCCGCATCGCGAGGCGGGAGCCCAAGTTCGAATGGCGCGGGCGCACCGGGGAGACAAGCAACCCGTTGTTCCGCGGCTTCGGCGAGCAGGGCGCGGCCCAGCGCTATGATCAGCCGGTGCTCATTCGTCTCGGCACCAAGGACGCCCTTGAACTTGCCGACGGATTTCCGAAGTCGGCCGAACAACTCTTTGGGGAATACCGGGCGGTCATCCTGGATGACATCGAGGCGGACTTCTTCACCCAGGAGCAGATGAACCTGATCGAGCGGTTTGTGAGCGAGCGCGGGGGTGCGCTGCTGACCCTGGGCGGGCAGGAGAGCTACCAGCCCGGCGGCTATGAGCACACCCCGGTGGGGCGGATGCTGCCGCTCTATCTTGACCGTGTCACCTCGGCGCCCGCCGTTGAAAACGCACGCTTTGACCTGACCCGCGAAGGCTGGCTGGAGCCCTGGACAAGGGTTCGTTCCTCGCGCGGGGAGGACGAGGCACGGCTGGCCACGATGCCCGGCTTCTTTGCCGTCAACCAGACCTTTTCAATCAAGCCGGGGGCGAGCGTTCTGGCCACGGTCAAGGCGGGCGATGATGCGGCCTCCGCCTGGCCGGCCCTGGTGGCGCAGCGCTTCGGCGAGGGACGGGTGGTGTCGGTGACCGTCGCAGACCTGTGGCGCTGGGGGATGCGTGATGAGCAGGCGCGGGTTGATTTTGAAAAGGCCTGGCGTCAGCTCATGCGCTGGCTGGTCGTGGACGTGCCGGACCGGCTCCAGGTTTCGACGACGCCTGCCGGTGACCTGAGGCGGCTGGAGGTGAGGGTGCGCGACGCCTCCTTTCAGCCGCAGGATGATGCCGTCGTGAGGATCGAGGTGACCGGTCCGGACGGTGGAAAGAGCGAGCTCTTCGCCGAACCAAGCTTGAAGGAAGCCGGGCTCTTTGAGGCGGAGCACCACGCCCGGGCCGCAGGTGCGCACCGTGCCGAGGTCCGGGTCCGGACGCTGGGGCCTGACGGCAGGTCTCAGGAGGCGGTGGAATCCCGTCAGACAGGATGGGTTCACGACCCGCAGGCGGCTGAGTTTGCCAGGCTCAGGCCCGGGGTCGAGTGGGCGGAAAACCTGGCCAACCTGACGGGTGGCAGGGTGCTGAAGCTGCAGGACCTGCCCGGGCTTCCCGAGGTTTTGAAGGACATCCGTGCGCCGGTCGAGGAGACGCTGTCGACACCGCTCTGGCACACGCCTTGGTTTTTCGGCCTGGTCCTGGCCCTGCTGGGTTCGGAATGGGCGCTGCGCCGCCGGGGAGGACTTTCATGAAGCATTGTTGGTTCATCCTTTCCCTGCTTGCATGGCTCCTGGTGACGGGCGCAGGTGCGCTGGCTGCGCGTGACGTGGAGGTGCTGGTCGTCTCCGGCGCATCGGGGGAGGCGCAGTATGAAAAGCTGTTCGCGGAGCAGAGGGACGCCTGGAAGTCCGCCTGTGAGCGGGCCGGGGCGGCCTTCACGGCCCTGGGCGGAGGCGACCGGGACGCCGTGCTGCTGGAGGAGGCCTTGAAGAAGGCGGCGGCAAAATCCGAGGGGCAGTTCTGGCTGGTGCTTGTCGGCCATGGCACCTTTGACGGACGCGAGGCAAAGTTCAACCTGCGCGGGCCGGATGTGACGGCGAAGCAGCTCGCCCTGTGGTGCGCGCCGGTCCGGCGTGAGATGGTCGTGGTTCACGGAGGCTCGGCCAGCGCGGCCTTCCTCACCGCCCTGGCGGGCAGGAACCGGATCCTGGTCAGCGCCACCCAAAGTGCGGATGAAATCTACTTCACGCGCTTCGGCGGCCACTTTGCCGAAGCCATCGCCGGCGACCTGCGGGCGGACCTTGACCAGGACCGGCAGGTGTCGGTGCTGGAGGCCTTCCGTCATGCGAGCCGTCAGGCGGCGGAGTTTTATGAAAAGGAGGAGCGCATCGCCACCGAACATGCGCTGCTGGAGGACAATGGGGACGGCGTGGGGACGCGTGCCGAGGTGTTCACCACCCGTCCGAAGGAGGCGAAGGACGGGGCGCGTGCCGCGCAGGTGGCGCTGGTGCTCAGCGAGGAGGAGAGGCGCCTGACCGATGCTCAGCGGCTGAAACGCGATGAACTGGAAAGGAAGCTGGAGGCCTTGAAGGGCAGGCGGGGCGAGATGGCGGAGGATGCCTATTACCGGGAGATGGAGGTCCTGCTGCGTGAACTGGCACAAGTGTATGGAGATTCGTGATGGCAGGAAAGGTCTGGCGTCGTAGTCTCGCCCTTCCTTTTTCCCAATCATGTTCTCGCTCTCCTCCAAGACCGTCGTCATCACCGGAGCAGGCTCCGGCATCGGCCAGGCCATCGCTGTGTTGTTCGCCCGCCAGGGCGCGCATGTCGAGGTGCTGGACCTGAAGCTCGAATCCGCCCAGGGCACGGTGGACCTGATCACGGCCGCCGGCGGCAGCGCCCGCGCGGGGGCGGTGGATGTTGGAGACCAGGCCGCCGTGAAGGCGGTGTTTTCAGACATCAAGGCGAGGCTGCCCAGGCTGGACATCCTGGTCAACAACGCCGGCATCGCGCACATCGGCACGGTGCTGACGACGCAGGAGGCGGACATGGACCGGCTCTACCAGGTGAACATCAAGGGCGTCTACAACTGCGCCCAGTCGGCGGTGGAGATCATGGCGGCGCAGGGCGGCGGCGTTGTGCTGAACATGTGCAGCATCGCCGCGCAGATGGGCCTGTCCGACCGTTTTGCCTACTCGATGACCAAGGGGGCGGTGCTGATGATGACCTATTCGATCGCCAAGGACTTCATCAAGCAGGGCGTGCGCTGCAACTGCATCTGCCCGGCCCGCGTGCACACACCGTTTGTTGACGGCTACCTGGCGGCGACCTACCCGGGCCGCGAACAAGAAATGTTTCAAAAGCTCAGCGAAGCCCAGCCGATCGGCCGCATGGCCAAGCCGGACGAGATCGCCGCGCTGGCGCTTTACCTGTGCAGCGACGAGGCCTCGTTCGTGACCGGCAGCTCCTACCCGATTGACGGCGGTGCGGTGAACCTGCGCTGAAGCCCGTGCTTCAGCGTGCCTGCGGCAGCGGGGAGGGAATCAGCATCATCCCCAGGGTCAGCAGGCCCAGGAGCACGCAGGCGGCCAGGAACCAGACCACCCAGGCGGGGCGGTAGCGGTGCTTCACAAAGGCGACCAGGATCATGGCGACTCCGATGAAGCTGATGAGGGTGCCGATCATGCTGCTGGCCATCGCGGCGTGCATCGCCTGGTTGAGGGTTTCGGCCCAGCGGGTGACCAGCTCCAGGCTGGGCATGCCGCCTGTGGCGGCTTCGGAGTAGAACTTCCGGATCAGCGGCCACACCTGGCGGACGGTTTCACCGATTCCAATCAGGGGGGCGAGCTGAAGCCACAGGCCGATGCGGGCAAGGCGGGCGCCCGGCGGGGAGGGAAGGGGCGGCGGCTGGTCGGGCATGGGGTGGATGTTATATCAAGACAGGCCAGAAGCAAAAGAGCACCGGCAAACCGGTGCTCCTTGCATGAGTGGCGGGCGAGGAAGGCTCAGACGTCGAGCTTGGTCCAGGCGGCGTTTTTCTTCGAGGAGGCGACGACCGCCTCGATGAAGGCCATGCCGCGGACGCCGTCCTCGATCTTCGGGAAGTCGTTGGCGGGGTCGTCCTTGGCCAGCTTCACCTTGCCGATGCGGGCGCGGATGGCGCTGGCGAAGTTCTTGTAGATGTTGGCGAAGGCCTCGAGGTAGCCTTCCGGGTGGGCGGGAGGCGTGCGCGTGGCGGCGGCGGCGTTTTTGCCCAGGTAGCCGTTGGCGGTGCGGTAGACCTGCATCGGCTGGTCGAGCCATTTGACCAGCATCGTGTTCGGCTCCTTCTGGTGCCATTCGATGCCGCCCAGCTCGCCATAGACGCGGATGTTGAGGTTGTTCTCCTCGCCGACGCTGATCTGGGAGCTGTGCAGGACGCCCTTGGCACCGTTGGAGAAGCGCAGGAGCACGTTGACGTCGTCGTCGAGCTTGCGGCCCTTCACGAAGGAGGTGATGTCGGCGGCGAGCTCCTTGATCTTCAGGCCGGTGATGTATTCGGCCAGGTTTTCAGCATGCGTGCCGATGTCGCCCACGCAGCCGCCGGCGCCGCTCTTCTTGGGGTCGGTGCGCCAGGAGGCCTGCTTCTGGCCGCTTTCCTCAAGGCGCGTGGCCAGCCAGCCCTGCGGATACTCGACGACGACCTTGCGGATCTTGCCGAGCTTGCCGTCCTTGATCATGTCGCGCGCCTGCTTCACCAGCGGGTAGCCGGTGTAGTTGTGGGTGAGGCCGTAAAGCAGGCCGCTCTTCTTGACGATGGCGGCCAGCTCCTTGGACTCCTTGAGGTTGAAGGTGGCGGGCTTGTCGCTCAGCACATGGAAGCCGTGCTCAAGGGCCATCTTCGCCGGCGGGAAGTGCATGTGGTTCGGCGTGACGATGGCGATGAAGTCCATGCGTTCGTCGGCGGGCAGGGCGGCCTCGGCCTTGATCATCTCCTCGTAGCTGCCGTAGCAGCGGTTGGCAGGAAGGAAGAAGTCGGCACCGCTGGCCCTGGACTTCTCGGGATCCGAGGAAAAGGCTCCGCAGACGAGTTCGATCTGCTGGTCCATCGCGGCGGCGATGCGATGCACGGCGCCGATGAAGGCTCCGCGTCCGCCGCCGACCATGCCATAACGAATTTTTCGGCTCATGACGTTGGGTTGTGTGAGTGGGTTGGAGAGGGAAGGGGCGGCGCGGCGGCCATGCCGGATCAATGCTGCGAGCAGAACTCCTCGAAGCGGTCCATGCCGGCGTTGATCACGTCGAGGCCGGTGGCGTAGCTGAAGCGAAGGGTGTATTCGCTGCCGAAGGCGACGCCGGGGACGGCGGCCACGCGCGCCTTGCTGAGCAGCTTCTCGCAGAAGTTCACGGACTTGATGCCGATGGGCTCGATGTCCACGAGGAAGTAGAAGGCTCCGAGGGGCTCGACGACACGCACGTTCTTGATGGCCTGGAGGCGGCTCAGCATGTACTGGCGGCGGACGTCGAACTCATCGCGCATGTCAGCCACGATCTGCTGGTCGCCGGTGAGGGCGGCGAGGGCGCCGTACTGGGCGAAGGTGGTGACGTTGCTGGTGGTGTGGCTCTGGATCGTGTCGATGGCGTCGGCGATCTTCTTGGGGGCGGCGGTGTAGCCGAGGCGCCAGCCGGTCATGGCGTAGGCCTTGGAGAAGCCGTTGATGGTGATGGTGTGGTCGAAGATGTCCTTGCTGATGCTGGCGATCGAGACGTGCTTCTGGCCGGCGTAGACGAGCTTCTCGTAGATTTCGTCGGAGAGGATGAGGATGTCCTCGGAGGCGGCGATCTCACCGATGGCCTGGAGCTCCTCCTTGGAATAGACGGAGCCGGTGGGGTTGCCGGGGCTGTTGATGATCACCATCTTGGTCATCGGGGACATGGCGTCCTCGAACTCCTCAGGGGTCATCTTCCAGCCGTTTTCGCGCTTGGTTTCGACGATGACGGGGATGCCGCCGACGATCTTCACCATTTCAGGATAGCTGGTCCAGTAAGGGGCGGGGATGATCACTTCATCACCTGGGTTCACGACGGCGGCGATGGCGTTGTAGCAGCTGTGCTTGGCGCCGCAGTTGACGCTGATCATCGAGGGGTCGTACTGCAGGCCGTTGTCCACGAGGAGCTTGGCGGCGATGGCTTCGCGAAGCTCAAGAAGGCCGTTGCTTTCGGTGTAGCGTGTCTTGCCGCCCTGCAGGGCCTCGATGGCGGCGAGGGTGATGTGGTCGGGGGTGTTGAAATCCGGTTCGCCGGCTCCGAAGCTCAGCACGTCGATGCCCTGCTTCTTGAGTGCCTTGGCCTGGCTGGTGATGGCAAGGGTCATGGAAGGGGCGAGTTCGGCGATGTTTTTGGCGATGAAGTCCATAGGAGGGTTGAAAGGTGCTGGCTGGGTGAACAAACTCCGGGCTGCCCCGGAAAGGGCAGGTAAAAAGGAGCGGGTGGAGGCTTTGTCAACGCCGGGGGAGGTCCCTGTTGCCGCCATTCAGGAAAAGCCCGGGCGTGCCAGGGCGGTTCATGCGTCCTTTCCCCGGAAATTGAGCTTCATGCATCCGCTTCCGGGCTGCCTGAAGCCATCTTGAAGCTTTTCTGGTTGGGCCGGACGAGCAGCATCAGGACTCCGCACACGATCATTCCCGCCGCAGCGGCCTGGAACAGGGTGTCAACGCCGATCCGGGCGTCGCGAAGGGCTCCGCCGGCATACACGGTCAAGCCGCCGACCAGGCAGGAAAAAAGGTTCAGCACGCCGTAGCCGGTCGCCCGGTAGCGGCCGTCCGCCACCTGGCAGAGGATGGGCATGAGGTTGGCGTCGGAGAAGGAGCGTGTCAGGCCGTAGATGGAAAGCCCGGCGATGGCGAAGGCGAGCATGCTGGTCCTGGCCAGCAGCAGGATGGCGGGCGCGGCGATGAACAGGCCGATGGCGGGCACCAGGATGCGGGCGCGGTCATGGGTCCGGCTCCAACGGTCCGCCCAGAACCCGCCGACAAGCTTCCCGGTCAGCATCGCCGCGGCAAGATAGCTGGTGGCGGAGATGCCCGCCTGGCCCTGGTCGAGCTGGAACTGTTCCTTGAAATACGTCGGCATCCAGCCGGCCACGGCCCATCCCGCGAGCGCCAGCAGGCCCCAGAAGACGAGCAGAAGCCAGAACGATCCGCTGGAGAAAAGGCTGCGCAGCGCATCACCCAGACGCGGCGGCTCGGCGGCGGCAGGGTGGCCATCTTGCTCCGCAGGATGAGCCTCGGGTTCGCGCATGGCGAGAGGGCCGCTTTGATCTGCCGGATCACGCAGCACAAACCAAAGCACCACGGCATAGGCGACGCCCAGCCATCCGAAGACATCGAAGGCGAAGCGCCAGCCCTGCTTCTCCGCCAGCCAACCTCCGATGCCGGCGAGCCCGGTGCCGACGCTCAATCCTGTCATGTGGATGCCCGTGGCGAGGGAACGTGTGTCGCCCCGATGATAATCGGCGATCAAGGCCAGCGCCGCAGGCAGATAGGCGGCTTCGCTCAGACCCATGAGCGCACGCACGACGAGGAGTTCCTCGAAATTCCGCGCATGTCCCGTGAGCCAGGTCAGCAGGGACCAGATGAGCAGGCTCAGCACGATGAGCCGGCTGCGGTTGAACCGGTCCGCCAGGAATCCGGCCAGCGGGCTTAGCAAACCATACACCCACAGGAAGACCGAGGTCAGCAGGCCGAACTGCGCATCCGTCATGGGCACCGCCTGCGTGAGCGAGTCACGCATGGTGGTGATCATGATGCGGTCCAGGTAGTTCAGCGCCGCGACCACCCAGAGCACGCCGACAATGAGCCAGGCGCGGGGAAGGCGGTCCGCGGTCATCTCACCGCCTCCCAGTCCAGGTCGATTCGCACGATGTCCGGTGCCTTCTTCGCGCCGCTTTTATAAGTGATGACATGGAAGGCCGTGCGGCCGTCCTTTTTCGTCCAATAGGCCTGGGCGTAGTAGCCGTCGGCAACGCGCCGCTTCTCCGTGTTGTCGAGCACGACGTGCTTCGTGATGGCGAGCGTCCCGGGATCGAACTTGAAGAGCGCGAGCTGCATGACGCCCTTTTCGATCCAGTTCCGTCCAAGCAGGTAGCAGCCGCCATCACGCGCAAACAGCCTGGGCCGGCCGATGTGCGAGGTGATGAATTCATGAGCGGCATTCAAATCGATCTTCTGGAGCGTTTTGAACGTCGCATCCGTGCGCAGGAGCCACTGGCGGCTGTCGTAGCCTCGTGCGGTGATGATGAAGCCGTCGCCATGGGGCATGAAGGCGCTTTCATTGACCGGCGCCCCGCCCAGTTCGGCGGTGATGCTGCGGACAAATCGCCAGGTGAGGCCGTTGTCATCGCTGCGGATGACATCGACGGAGCCGGGCTGGCTCCTGGTCCTGAAGACGAGCTTCCCGCCCGGGAGGTTCGCAAAGCTCATCACCAGCATCCACGTTGTCGGGCCGCGCGTGATCGAATCGAAGGCATAGCCGTACTCCACGCCGTCGATCACGCCCGCCCGCTGCACCGGGCCGAAGGTTCTGCCGCCATCATTCGACCTTACCACCGCCAGCCCGGTCCGCAGCGACCCCTGCGCCGACTGGGCGTCGATGTAGTTCGCCACGTCGCCGTTAGCAAACCTCACCCACTCGCCCATCTGCATGATCTCGCCCTCCACCTTCGCGAGGGTGCCGGAGCCGAGCACCCTGCCCGAAGCCTTCTCCAGCCTCAGCAGGTCCTGGGTGGCTCCGGAGTCCGCCGCATGGGATTTTCCGCGCTTGAAGCTGACCAGCACTTCCTCACCCAGCTCGACCACGGCCGGAAACGCAAGGTAGTCTTCTCCTGATGCCAGGGTGTGAACCTCCTGCGCCGGAAGGAACTTGGCAGACAGGGCGAGGGCCGTGATAAGCAGACGTGACATGAGCGGCGAACAAACGTTGCCAAACCGCCTGTCCGTGCATCCATCCTGCAGGCCGGTTTCCAATGGGCGACGCCTACAGGCCGCGACGCCGGTGCTGCCGGGTGCGGTATTCGGCCGGGCCGCAGCCTGCCTGGCGTGCAAACATCCGGGTGAAGTAATGCCTGTTGGGGAAGCCGTTCTCTGCGGCGATCTGGTCGATGGTCCTGTCGGTCAGGGCCAGCGCCTGTCCGGCCAGGCGGAGGCGGGTGGCGAGAACATAGGCGGCGGGCGTGCTGCCGACATGTTCACGGAAGCTGCGGATGAAGCGCTCGATGCCCATGCCGGCACGTTCGGCCAGAAAGGCGTTGGAGAGGTCGGCGTGCGGCGCGCGCTGGATGATGGAGAGTATTTCCAGCAGGCGCTCCGGAATCCCGGGCGTGTCGGGCAGCCTCCATTCGGCGAAGACCGCATGCAGCAGGGACATGCTGAGGTGGTGGATTCGCTGGTCATGGCCCTGTCCCGGCCCGGCCTCGTGGGCTTCAATGGCCGCCTGCGCCAGGCTGAGGAGCAGTGGAGTGGCGGGCAGCACGACCGGGCTCTCCTCGACATCACCCACCAGGCGCATGGCGGTGAAGTGCAGCCAGAAGTGGCAGGCCTTCACCGGTCCATGGCAGTTGAAGACGGTGTTGGCCGGGATGAGCACGAAGATCTCCGGCCCGAGCGGGATGTCCCGTCCCTGGAAGCTGATGTGACAGCCGGGCCTGGGGTTGTGGTACAGACGCCAGAACGGGCTGTCCACGCCTTCATGGTTCCAGTCATCCAGGGCCGCCTGATAACCTGATTCATGGAGGAGGAAGCCGGACCAGCCTGTCCTGGCCACGCGTGACAGGCTTACCCCCCAGGGAGTCGTGTAGTTCAGGTACTTGTATTTGCGCTGGGCTGGCATGGGGCTTTGAAAACCAAGGTTGTGCAGACTTCCAGGTTTGTCATCAGCCCGGTTGCTCGAGGCGCTTGGGAAATTTTGGCTGGACAGCTTTTGTAACAGTTGTTAATAGATGTAACACATGTTACAAGAATGAAGGCGAAGCTTGCGTGGATTCTTCTGCTTTACAGCCTGCCAAGCAAGAGCGGCGCGCTGCGGCTTTCGCTATGGCGGCAGCTGAAGCACCTGGGGGCCGTCTCGCTCAAGACCTCGGCCTGCGTGCTGCCGGACAGGCCGGAGCTGCATGAGGCCATGCAATGGCTGGCGCAGGAAGTGAGGAGGCAGGGCGGGGATGCCACGCTGGTTCGGACGGAGGACATTGAAGGCATCACGGATGAGGAGATCACCGGGCTTTTCCTGCAGGCAAGGACTGCGGACTATGAGGAGATCCTGGCGGGGTTGAGGGGGCTGCCGTTGCGGCGTGGCAGGGCGGCCCGGATGCCTCCGGAGGGGCTGGAGAAATGGTCGGCGCGATTTCAGGCGGTGCGGAGGGTGGATTATTTTGATTGTGCCGCCGCCGCACGTGTGGAGGAGGCCTTGAGACGGCTGAGCGGGGCCGGGGACGCCCGCAGGCCGGTGGTGCTGAGGACCCGGGATTATCAGGGGCGCGTCTGGCTTACCCGGCCCCGTCCGGAGGTTGACCGTGTCGGCTCCGCGTGGCTGATCCGGCGGTTCATTGATGCGCAAGCCACCTTCGTCTTTGCCAGCGATGCCGCCGCGAATCCTGAAGCGCTGCCCTATGACATGGTCGGCGTCGAGTTCGGCCATCATGGCGACGACTGCACCTTCGAGACGTTGATCAAGCGCTTCACCCTCGACGAGCCAGGGTTGAAAAAAATCGCCGCCATCATCCACGATGCCGACCTCGGCGACGGACGCCACGGCACGCAGGAAGGCGCAGGCCTCCTGGCCATCTTCCGCGGCTGGGCGCAGATGGGCTGGACTGACCACGACATCCTCGCGCGCGGCTTCGAGTGCTTTGACGCCCTGCACCGCCAGTTCTCCACCCGCAAGACCTCCAAGAAACCATGAGCACTGAAACTCCCCTCATGCCGACTTTTGCCCAAGCCCTCCGTTACTGGCTCAAGCTCGGCTTCATCAGCTTCGGCGGCCCCGCCGGGCAGATCGCCATCATGCACAAGGAACTCGTCGACAAGCGCCGCTGGATCAGCGACGGGCATTTCCTTCACGCGCTGAATTTCTGCATGCTCCTCCCCGGTCCCGAGGCGCAGCAGCTCGCCACCTACCTCGGCTGGCGCCTGCATGGCGCCAGGGGGGGCATCGCGGCGGGCGCCTTGTTTGTGCTGCCTTCGATGTTCATTTTGTTTGGCCTGAGCTGGCTCTACATGGCGGGCGGGCATCTGCCCTGGCTTGCGGCGGTTTTTCACGGACTGCTCGCCGCCGTCATCGCCGTGGTGGCGGAGGCCGTGCTGCGCATCGGCAGGAAGGCGCTGAAAAGCCCCACCCTCTGGGGCATGGCGGTGGCGAGCTTCACCGCCATCCACTTCTTCCACGTTTCGTTTGTCTTCATCATCCTCGCCGCCGCCTTGCTCGGCTTCATCGGCAACCGCCTTGATCCCAGGCAGTTCCCCGCCGGCAAAGGCCACGGTGCGGCCAGGGATGACGTCACCGCCCTCGATCTTCCGCCAGCTCCCCAGGCCTCCTGGTCACGCAGCCTCCTCATCACCGCGCTCTGCCTGACGCTTTGGTGGCTGCCCGTTTTCGCCCTCGCCTCCTGGCTTGGGTGGGGCAGCACCCCTGCGCAGCAGGGCCTGTTTTTCAGCAAGGCCTCCCTTGTCACGTTTGGCGGTGCCTATGCGGTGCTGCCTTACGTCGCCCAGCAGGCGGTGGAGGTCCACGGCTGGCTTTCTCACCCGCAGATGATGAGCGGGCTCGCCCTGGCGGAGACCACGCCCGGGCCCCTGATCATGGTTCTTCAGTTTGTCGGCTTCGTCGGCGGCTGGCAGCATCCCGGAGTGCTCAGTCCGCCCGCCGCCGCCGCCCTCGGCGCCGCCATCACCACCTGGGTCACCTTTTTGCCATGCTTTTTGTTCGTCTTCCTCGGCGCTCCCCATGTTGAACGGCTCGGCGAGCAGCCCCGGTTCGGCGCTGCGCTCACCGCGATCACGGCGGCGGTCGTGGGCGTGATCCTGAACCTGGGCGTGCATTTCACCCGTAATGCCCTGTGGCCTGCCGCCGGAGGCTTTGACGTCTTTGCCGCCGTGCTGGCCGTCGCGGCCTTTGCGGCCATGCAGCGCTTCAAGGTCGGCATCATCCCCGTGATCGCAGCCTGCGCCCTCCTTGGGCTGCTGAAGCAGCTCGCGGGCTTGTGAGAGTTTGCTGAAAGACGGACCTGGTCCGTCTGTTTAACCCCGCCCATTTCCCGCATGTCCCTCCCCCGCCTCGCCCTCCGCCATCCCTGGACCCTTGTCGTCATCGTCGTGGCGGTCCTGCTCGGCGCCTGGCAGGCGGCCAGCAGGATGGCCCGGGACGTCTTCCCTCCGCTCGGCATTCCGACAATCTACGTCGCCCAGCCCTACGGCGGCATGGATGCGGCGCAGATGGAGGGTTATCTGACCTATTATTACGAGTACCATTTCCTCTACATCGCGGGCATCGAGCATGTGGAGTCGAAGAACATCCAGGGGGCCTCGATCATGAAGCTCCAGTTCCATCCGGGAACCGACATGTCGGCGGCGCTTTCCGAAACGATCGCCTATGTGAACCGCAGCCGCAGCTTCATGCCGCCGGGAACGCCGGGCGCCTTCGTGACACGGTTTGACGCAGGCAGCGTGCCGGTGGGCAACCTGGTCTTCTCGACGGACAATCCGGCGCGCACCGTCGGTCAGATGCAGGATGCAGCCCTGAACATGGTCAGGCCTCTTTTTGCGACGCTGCCCGGCGTGTCCGCCCCGCCCCCCTTCGGCGGCAGCGCCCGCACCATCCTGATCAACGTGAAGCCAGACCGGCTGCGTGCCTATGGACTGTCCCCCGATGATGTGGTCAGGGCGATGACCGAGGCGAACACGATGAGCCCCAGCGGCAACCTGGCCCTGCCCGGCGGCTATCCCATCGTGCCCACCAATGCGGTGGTGAAAAACATCCAGGATCTGGCTGCGGTGCCGCTGAAGGTCACGGACAAGGGGGCGGTGTATGTGCGTGACGTGGGCGAGGTCAGCGACGGCAGCGACCAGGTGACCAGCATCGCCATCGTCAACGGGCGGCGCACGGTTTACATGCCCGTCACCAAACGCAGCGATGCCTCGACCCTGAGCGTCGTGGAGCTGGTCAAGGCGAACCTGGGCAAGTTCAAGGCGGCCTGTCCCGAGGACATCAACGTCACCTTTGAGTTCGACCAGAGCCCCTGGATCATCCGCGCCATCAACGACCTCGTCAAAGAAGGCATCCTCGGCGCCTGCCTCACCGGCCTCATGGTGCTGCTCTTCCTGCGGGATCTGCGCAGCGTCTTCATCGTGGTGCTGAACATCCCCATCGCCATCGCGGCGGCGCTGCTCGCCCTTTGGATCACCGGCTACACGGTCAACCTGATGACGCTCGGCGGCCTGGCGCTGGCGGTCGGCATCCTGGTCGATGAGGCGACGGTCGAGATCGAGAACATCCACCGGCGCATGAAGCAGGGCGGGGGGCACAGCCTGCGCCGCATGGTGCTGGATGCCTCCGAGGAGACCATCGGTCCGCGCTCGCTGAGCATGCTCTGCATCCTCGCGGTGTTTGTGCCCAGCTTCTTCATGACCGGGGCGGCAAAGGCCTTGTTCCTGCCGCTTTCGCTGGCGGTGGGCTTCAGCATGGTCTCCAGCTACCTGCTCTCCTCCACCCTGGTGCCGATCCTGAGCATCTGGTGGCACCGTGAGCCGAAGGCGCAGCGCGTGGTCAAGGAGGCGCGTGAGTCGGCGCTGCGCTGGCTGTTCCTGCCCTCGCTCACCACGCGTCATATCCTGGTGCCGACTTATCTGGGCGGCGTGCTGTTTGCCATCAGCGTGATCCTGCCCTTTCTCGGCACGGAGATTTTTCCGCAGATTGATGCAGGCCAGCTTCAGCTGCGTCTGCGGGCGCCCACGGGCACAAGGCTGGAGAAGACGGAGCAGATTGCCACACGCGTGCTGGGGATCATCGGAGAAGAATCGCCCATCGAGACCAGCATGGGCCTGATCGGCGTGCATGCGCCGAACTATCCGGTGAACCTGATCCACCAGTGGAACAGCGGCCCGGAGGAGGCCATGCTGCAAATCCAGCTGAAGCCTGGCTCAAAGCCCGTCGCAGATCTGCGTGAGACACTGCGCGCCCGGCTGGTCCGGGATCTGCCGGACGTCCTTTTCTCCTTTGAGCCTGCGGATATTGTCAGCCGCGTGATGGCGCTTGGCTCACCGACGCCCGTCGAGGTGGCGGTGAGCGGCAAGGACTTCGCCGCCAGCCGCGCCCATGCCGAAACCCTGCGCGCCAGGCTGGTGGATCTGAAGGACCTGCGCGACGTGCAGTTCAGCCAGACGCTGGATTATCCAAGCGTGGACGTTCACATCGACCGCGAGCGGGCTGGTTTGCTGGGGGTGAAGATGAGCGACGCCACGCGCAGCCTGGTGGCGGCGACGGCCAGCAGCCGCTTCACGGTGCCGAACTACTGGGCGGACCCGAAGACCGGCACGAGCTTCTCCCTGCAGGTGCAGGTGCCGCAGACGCTGATGACGGGCCTTGAGGACCTGCGGAACCTGCCGGTGACCGCTGAGGGCCGCCCGCCTGTGCCGCTGCGCAACATCGCCAAAGTCAGCGAGGGCAGCACCATCGGCCAGTATGACCGCTACAACATGGCGCGCACGATTTCCATCACGGCGAACCTTCATGACCAGCCGCTGGGCAGCATCGCGAGGCAGGTGGAAAAAGTCATCGCTGACACGCCCGCTCCCGCCGGCGTGAACGTGGCGCTGCGCGGCCAGGTGCCACCGATGAAGGAACTGCAGGCAGGGCTGCGGACCGGCCTCATGATCGCCATCGTGACGATCTTCCTGCTGCTGGTGGCCAACTTCCAGAGCCTGCGCCTGGCCTTCATCGTGCTGACCACGCTGCCCGCCGCGCTGCTTGGCGTGGTGCTCGCCCTGATGCTCACCGGCACCACGGTGAACATCCAGAGCTTCATGGGCGCCATCATGGCCGTGGGCGTGGCCGTGGCGAACGCCATCCTGCTCGTCACCTTCGCCCATCGCGCGCAGCTCGCCGGACTGAACAAAAAGGACGCCGCCCTGGAATCCGCCACCACCCGTCTGCGCCCCATCCTGATGACCAGCCTGGCCATGATCGCGGGCATGGTCCCCATGGCCCTCGCGAAGTCACAGACCAGCCCGCTCGCCATCGCCACCATCGGCGGCCTGGCCCTGGCCACTGTGGCCACACTTTTGGTTCTTCCCGCCGTCTATGCCCTGCTGGCCGCCTCGAACGCCAAGGAGGCTTCACTGGAACCGAGGGATTGAAATTCGAATGCCGAATGCCGAATGCCGAATGCCGAATGCCGAATGCCGAATGCCGAATGCGCCATGACTCCCTCCCTTAAATTCATCGATTGTTCCTCCATGTCTCCTGTCCTGCGTCTCTCCTCACTGGTTCGGATTTCGGAATTCGGACTTCGAATTTTACTCCTGTTGTTCGCTGGCGTTTCCGCACAGGCCCTTGAGCTGCCGGCAGCCAGGCCCACGCGCGGCAGCATTCATCGCTGGGTGTCGCTGCCTGCGACCCTCGCCCCCTGGCAGCAGACGGTGCTTCATGCCAAGGTCACGGGTTACATCGCCACGATGACCGTGGACAAGGGCGATGCCGTGAAGGCGGGCCAGGTTCTCGCCACGCTCGAAGTCCCTGAACTCCAGGCCGACATCGCCAGGGCGAAGGCGGAGGTCACGGCGGCGCAGATCGAAGTGAAGCGCCTGCATGAAGCGCGTGCAAAGTCGCCTGACCTGGTGCTTCCGCAGTCGGTCGATGACGCGGAGGCGAAGCTGGCCATCGCCAGGGCCGGGCTCGAACGCAGCGAGACCCTGATCCAGTTCGCCACACTGAAGGCTCCCTTCGACGGCATCATCACCGCCCGGTTTGCCGATCCAGGATCGCTCGCCACCGCGAACACGACAAGGCTGCTCGAAGTCACCGACCTCAGCACGCTGCGCCTGCAAATTCCCGTGACCGAACTCGAAACCGGCCATGTGACCGTCGGCAAGCCGGTGAAGGCTCAAATCGACGCCGCAGGCCCTGCTCCGGTCGAGGCCAGCATCAGCCGCATTGCCTACGCCCTGGACCCCGCCACGCGCACGATGCTGGCCGAGGCCGATCTGAAAAACGCCGAGGTCAAGCTCCGTCCCGGCATGTATGCGATGACCAAGGTCGCCGTCGAGAAGCATGACGATGCCACGCTCATTCCTGTCGGAGCCCTGGTCATGGAAAAGACCAATGCCTTTGTCTTCAGGCATGTGGACGGCAAGGCGATGAAAACCGCCGTCAAGATCAGCTTTAACGACGGCGTGAATGTCGAGGTGCCGGAGCTTAAAGCCGATGACGTGCTGCTGGTGCCTGGAACCGCCACGTTGACTGACAAGCAGGCGGTGACGGTGAAGCCGTAAAAACGAAGCTCGAAACTCGAAATCCGATTCTCGAAGCAGGGAACTTGGAACCTGAAACTTGAAACTTTGAAATCCTTCCCCGCCATGTCCCGCCGCCTTTGGTCATCGCTCCTGTCGCTTCGTGTCCTGCCCCTGCTTCTGGCCTCCGGGCTGGCGGCTGTGGACAACGTTTTTTCGGCTCCCATGCATGTGGATCTTCCCACGGTCATGAAGCTAGCCGGAGCAAACAATGATGAGATTCAGCTCGCGCGTGCGAAGCACACCGAGGCCCTGGCGGAGTCGAAGCTGGCCTGGCAGCGTTTCTGGCCCAGCCTGACCCTCGGAGCCGGTTACAGGCGCACGGATGGCAACGTCCAGGACATCGCAGGCGCGGTCTTTGATGTCAGCAAACAGCAGTACTCCGTGGGGCCGAACCTCATGATCGACTGGTCGCCAGGCGACATATATTACTCGGCGCTCGCGGCGAAGCAGAAGGCTCTCGCCGCCGAGCAGCTCGCCGAGAAGGCTCGACGCGACATCGTCACGCAGTCGACAGGCCGTTATTATGACCTCCTTGCCGCCGAGGCCTCGCTGGCGATCATCAAGGACGATCTCAGGCTGACCCAGGATTACGAAAAGCAGATCGGCGGTGCGGTGGATGCGGGCACGGCCTTCCGCGCGGACCTGCTGCGTGTGAAGACCCAGGTGAGCCGCGAGAAGCTGTCGATTCGTCAGCATGAGGAGGCGCGTGACCTCGCGGCGGCGGCGCTGGCGGAGATTCTGCGTCTTCCTGCCGAGACCGAGCTCCGGCCTGCGAAGGCGGACCTGGTGCCCGTGCGTCTGCTGGACCGCAGGACGGGAGTGGCCACGCTCATTTCGCAGGCGGCGCGTGAGCGTCCGGAGATGAAGGCTGCGGAGGCGGTGAACAGTGCTGCGGGCCTGGAAAGCGAGCGCGCCCGGGTGGCGCCGATGATTCCCAGCGTGCAGGCAGGCTACGGCTTCGGCGGACTTGGCGGCGGCTACAACGGGGACATGGGGAACTTCGATGAAACGCAGAACGTCTTCATCGGCCTCGGCTGGAAGATCGGGCCCGGGGGTTTGTTTGACAGGCAGCGCAAGGTGATCGCCGGCGCCCAGGAGGAGGCCGCCGGTCTTCAGGCCGCGCAGGTGAAGGCTGCGATTGGCCGTGAGGTGGTCGAGGCGGCCGCGAAGTCGCAGAGCGCGCACGACCAGATCGCCATCAACGACGAAGCCGTGGGTGCTGCCGAAGAAATGGTGAAGCTCGCGAGGGAGCGACAGGCCAGCCAGCTCGGTGTCGTGCTTGAATATCTTTTGGCCCGTGAGGAGCTGACCCGCGCCCGACAGAGCCGTGTGCAGTCCGTGACGCGCTTCAACAAGGCCCAGCACGAACTGAAACGCGCAGCAGGCAGGTGATCCTGATCGGCTGCAGGTCGACCTTTCGGGATCCTCTGCCGCATGCTTCAAACCATCGAGCACGGCGCGCAGCGCTTTGGAGTGCGGCAGCCTGCTGCCGTGAGTGACGCTTGATGCAGGCGTGTGGGAGCGCTGTGAGAGTGCGGAGAGTTTGTTCCGCCATGATGCTTGGTGCCGTTCTCGCTGAGCTTCAACGGGGCCGCACTCGTTGGAGTGCGGAGAGGAAAGGGGACAAATGGTGCACATGGCGCGATTTGTGGCTTCAACGGGGCCGCACTCGTTGGAGTGCGGAGAGCGGCACTATCTGGCCCTAGCGACTCCCGAAAAAGAGGCTTCAACGGGGCCGCACTCGTTGGAGTGCGGAGAGCCTTTCCAGCCTGGCGACCAACGCGCCGGACGTGGCGCTTCAACGGGGCCGCACTCGTTGGAGTGCGGAGAGTTGCTCCGGTCCTGCATGCTGTGAACCGCGTTTTCCCGCCTGCTTCAACGGGGCCGCACTCGTTGGAGTGCGGAGAGGCTGCATGATGGTCGTGCGGTTGCGCAGGATGTCGATGCTTCAACGGGGCCGCACTCGTTGGAGTGCGGAGAGCTCACGCAGCCGGAGGCTGCTGCGGCACTGGATTTGCTTCAACGGGGCCGCACTCGTTGGAGTGCGGAGAGGCTATTCACCGCCGCGACGATCTACGAGCCCGCGCCTGCTTCAACGGGGCCGCACTCGTTGGAGTGCGGAGAGCCAGGCCGTCCGGCGCATGGAGGTCGTGCCGACCCACGCTTCAACGGGGCCGCACTCGTTGGAGTGCGGAGAGGCGCGGCGGCGGCGGCTTCCGTCATCCGCGTCTTCTGGCTTCAACGGGGCCGCACTCGTTGGAGTGCGGAGAGAACGGGGGAGGGTTCGCAGCCCTCCCCCTAAACCTTGCTTCAACGGGGCCGCACTCGTTGGAGTGCGGAGAGATCGCAGCCATGACGCTCACGGAAGAGCAATACTTGGCTTCAACGGGGCCGCACTCGTTGGAGTGCGGAGAGCGCCTGTGAGAGACTGTCGCTTTTCGCAACGGGCGCAGCTTCAACGGGGCCGCACTCGTTGGAGTGCGGAGAGCCCCACGCGCTGAGGGGTAGGGAAGCAGCTCGCCTCCGCTTCAACGGGGCCGCACTCGTTGGAGTGCGGAGAGCGAGACGGTCGTGAACGAGTGGCGAACCGCTGGCATGCTTCAACGGGGCCGCACTCGTTGGAGTGCGGAGAGGACGCTGGGGCCTGACTGGCAGCCCGTCGATGACGTGCTTCAACGGGGCCGCACTCGTTGGAGTGCGGAGAGTGGCTGATTTTTCTTCTTCTTGTTTTACGCAATGACAATGCTTCAACGGGGCCGCACTCGTTGGAGTGCGGAGAGATGCCGCCCTGCCTGTAGTAGGTCTCGTCACGCATGGCTTCAACGGGGCCGCACTCGTTGGAGTGCGGAGAGCCGCCCATAATGCCCGCCAGTATTCTCATTTTTGAGCTTCAACGGGGCCGCACTCGTTGGAGTGCGGAGAGATCATAGGGTCGTGGACGACGAGACCATGCGCGAGGCTTCAACGGGGCCGCACTCGTTGGAGTGCGGAGAGGTCCGCGTGAGCCAGGAGCGTCCGGAGCAGGCTGAGCTTCAACGGGGCCGCACTCGTTGGAGTGCGGAGAGAGAGAAGCATCCAGGAGAGCTGATCGAACGACGCCGTGCTTCAACGGGGCCGCACTCGTTGGAGTGCGGAGAGGAGCGAGACAAGGCTAAGGCTGAACTGCTTCAAGCTAAGGCTTCAACGGGGCCGCACTCGTTGGAGTGCGGAGAGGAGCGAGACAAGGCTAAGGCTGAACTGCTTCAAGCTAAGGCTTCAACGGGGCCGCACTCGTTGGGGTGCGGAGAGTGGGCCTTTGGTGACGTCCTGAAACAGACCTATGCAAGCTTCAACGGGGCCGCACTCGTTGGAGTGCGGAGAGGTGCGGAGAGCAGGCTGCCGATGATCAGCAGGATGGCTTCAACGGGGCCGCACTCGTTGGAGTGCGGAGAGGTCATCATCGTGGACGAGTGCCACCACGCTGCCGCCGGCTTCAACGGGGCCGCACTCGTTGGAGTGCGGAGAGAACCGACGCAGAGCTGCCCGCCTGTCAGCTCGTGCAGCTTCAACGGGGCCGCACTCGTTGGAGTGCGGAGAGGCGATAGGCACAACCGAAACATGACGCCCAAAGCTCGGCTTCAACGGGGCCGCACTCGTTGGAGTGCGGAGAGCTTACACCTTCCAGCACACGCCGCCTACTGATTGCCTGGCTTCAACGGGGCCGCACTCGTTGGAGTGCGGAGAGGTGGTTGGGTTTGGGCACCGGCTCGTCCTCGGACGTGCCGCTTCAACGGGGCCGCACTCGTTGGAGTGCGGAGAGGGGCACCAACTTGGAGGCAATCGAAATCTGCCTTCAGGCTTCAACGGGGCCGCACTCGTTGGAGTGCGGAGAGTGCAAATGCCGCCTAGCCTGCCCCGTCCAAATACCTGCTTCAACGGGGCCGCACTCGTTGGAGTGCGGAGAGATGCGCAGCATACAACCTGCGTGCTGCTCGTCGCTTTCTCGCTTCAACGGGGCCGCACTCGTTGGAGTGCGGAGAGGCTTCACTCACGCGGACGTTGGTGTCGTGGACTACGATGCTTCAACGGGGCCGCACTCGTTGGAGTGCGGAGAGCCGTGAGGCCGGGCACCGCCGGACATGCAGGCCATGAGGCTTCAACGGGGCCGCACTCGTTGGAGTGCGGAGAGCCGCGATAATCGACTGCGTGAGTTTGCTTACGTCTTTGCTTCAACGGGGCCGCACTCGTTGGAGTGCGGAGAGTTGCAAGCGCGAGGGCATAAGGTCATCCGCACTCGCATGCTTCAACGGGGCCGCACTCGTTGGAGTGCGGAGAGGACGAAACCCCCTAACGGCTGACGGCCCCGGTGGTGCTTCAACGGGGCCGCACTCGTTGGAGTGCGGAGAGACCTCCTTCCAGCGCGGCGTCATCTTGCAATGGGATCTGCTTCAACGGGGCCGCACTCGTTGGAGTGCGGAGAGCGGACTCAAAGCCGAACTTGCCGCCATGAGCGTCGAGCTTCAACGGGGCCGCACTCGTTGGAGTGCGGAGAGGCAATCTATCTGCCCATGCTTCTTTCTAAGGGGTTGCTTCAACGGGGCCGCACTCGTTGGAGTGCGGAGAGCCAATCATGCAGAGCACTCCAAGGAGCGTCACGCCGAGCTTCAACGGGGCCGCACTCGTTGGAGTGCGGAGAGGTCGCAGCGGGCCATCTTCTCCGGCCAGCCCCCCCAGGCTTCAACGGGGCCGCACTCGTTGGAGTGCGGAGAGGCGCGGGCGCTTGTCGGCAAACTTCTCCGATGCGTGCATGGCTTCAACGGGGCCGCACTCGTTGGAGTGCGGAGAGGCGACCTGGCGAAGTAGGAAGCTCGGGCCGCGATACGTGCTTCAACGGGGCCGCACTCGTTGGAGTGCGGAGAGCGCGAATCGTTCGTGGACATTTATGAGGCCCGTCTTGCTTCAACGGGGCCGCACTCGTTGGAGTGCGGAGAGTCATAAGGAGCGGGACGGGCGACTTACCGCGATGGAAGCTTCAACGGGGCCGCACTCGTTGGAGTGCGGAGAGCATCGGCTTCCGCCTGGGTGACGTGACCAGCCCGGCGCTTCAACGGGGCCGCACTCGTTGGAGTGCGGAGAGCTTGGCAAGCCCGGCGGCCGTGAAGCTGGTCGGCTTGCTTCAACGGGGCCGCACTCGTTGGAGTGCGGAGAGTGCCCGGAGTGTCCAGGAAGTAGCACAAGGCCGTCTTGCTTCAACGGGGCCGCACTCGTTGGAGTGCGGAGAGTGCGTGTCTGTTGCCCAGACTCCCATCCTTTGAAGTAGGCTTCAACGGGGCCGCACTCGTTGGAGTGCGGAGAGGCAGCCTCGATGCAGCATCGCGGACCCAGCCGTTGGAGTGCGGAGAGTGCCACTGGCGTAGCCCGGTAACGATCATGGAGCCGTGCTTCAACGGGGCCGCACTCGTTGGAGTGCGGAGAGCTGAATCAAAGCTCGCCGCCATCTTCGCCCACTGCCGTGCTTCAACGGGGCCGCACTCGTTGGAGTGCGGAGAGCGTGCGTTGGATCAATCCTAGATCATCCGCGCATCCGCTTCAACGGGGCCGCACTCGTTGGAGTGCGGAGAGCCTGGCGGATCCTGTCTCAGGGTGGCTGCACGGATGAGCTTCAACGGGGCCGCACTCGTTGGAGTGCGGAGAGCAAAGCCCCAGGCGATGTCGTTGATCAGCCAGTCGATGCTTCAACGGGGCCGCACTCGTTGGAGTGCGGAGAGGCCCGCGCTCTCATCACCTGACGCAACACAAACTACTCGCTTCAACGGGGCCGCACTCGTTGGAGTGCGGAGAGGTTCGGCTTCCATTCCTGCGGCGATTTTCTCGCCTTCAAGCTTCAACGGGGCCGCACTCGTTGGAGTGCGGAGAGTTACGAGGGCAAAACATACGCCGCGCCTCCAAAGCTGCTTCAACGGGGCCGCACTCGTTGGAGTGCGGAGAGAAAAGGCGGTGTCGGGCTGCTGCGCACAAGGAGCAAGCTTCAACGGGGCCGCACTCGTTGGAGTGCGGAGAGTCAGCTCTGGAAATTCAGATTGCTGCACCGCGCGTCGCTTCAACGGGGCCGCACTCGTTGGAGTGCGGAGAGCTGCTGCAAGGCGTGTGCATGTTGACATTCACCCCGCTTCAACGGGGCCGCACTCGTTGGAGTGCGGAGAGCCGCAAGAACGGGAAAAGGTCTTGGAGCTGCTCGAACGGCTTCAACGGGGCCGCACTCGTTGGAGTGCGGAGAGGCAACGTAGAGAGGGGCGCGGGAGTCGCGCAGGGCGAAGCTTCAACGGGGCCGCACTCGTTGGAGTGCGGAGAGTCCGTGCGGACGAAGCTAAACAGCGTCATCGGCGAGGTGCTTCAACGGGGCCGCACTCGTTGGAGTGCGGAGAGAATTCTTGAATCCTAGTTGCAACCTCATTGCGGTTAGGCTTCAACGGGGCCGCACTCGTTGGAGTGCGGAGAGTAGGCCAGCTTTCTTTTAGCCTCGCCACGCTCTTCCTTGCTTCAACGGGGCCGCACTCGTTGGAGTGCGGAGAGGTGGCGCTTAATAACGAGAACATGGCCGGTCTTGTGTCGCTTCAACGGGGCCGCACTCGTTGGAGTGCGGAGAGTCGCCGCCGAGGTGCCTGAGAAATCCGCCTTGGACGCTGTGCTTCAACGGGGCCGCACTCGTTGGAGTGCGGAGAGTTCCGTCGTAAACTGTTGGCGTCCAGCCTCTAGGTTGCTTCAACGGGGCCGCACTCGTTGGAGTGCGGAGAGCAGGACGGGAGGCCTTTTGCAAGCACCAGCTCGCGGTGCTTCAACGGGGCCGCACTCGTTGGAGTGCGGAGAGAGCGCGCTTTTTGACAGCGTCGAGCTCCTCGTCCGTGCTTCAACGGGGCCGCACTCGTTGGAGTGCGGAGAGCGACATTTGCCCGACGCCGGGATGCCCTTATGCCGGGCTTCAACGGGGCCGCACTCGTTGGAGTGCGGAGAGCAAACACCATGAGCACACAACTAGCCACCCTGAAAAGCTTCAACGGGGCCGCACTCGTTGGAGTGCGGAGAGGCGAGGAAGGCGCGGAGACCGGCACAAAAATCAACCGTGGCTTCAACGGGGCCGCACTCGTTGGAGTGCGGAGAGGATGACGTCCCCCCACCTCCAGCACTTTGACTGCGCTTCAACGGGGCCGCACTCGTTGGAGTGCGGAGAGCGATTGCAGCCATGATGAGGAGTAGGAGGTGAAAAGTGCTTCAACGGGGCCGCACTCGTTGGAGTGCGGAGAGGGCCGGGCCACATCTGGGGCGCGTCCCATTTTTCAGAGCTTCAACGGGGCCGCACTCGTTGGAGTGCGGAGAGACGATCTGCTCCTGAAGTTTGAGAACCTCTTTCATAGCTTCAACGGGGCCGCACTCGTTGGAGTGCGGAGAGGGCGGCGCCGCGGGCATGGGCCATCATCGGGGCCATGCTTCAACGGGGCCGCACTCGTTGGAGTGCGGAGAGGAAAAAGAAGTCTCCGTTTGTGCGGGCCTTGCGCGTGCTTCAACGGGGCCGCACTCGTTGGAGTGCGGAGAGCAAACATCTCCACACCCGTCTCCAGCTCGGCCGCCTGGCTTCAACGGGGCCGCACTCGTTGGAGTGCGGAGAGCATGACTTGTTTTCGCTGCGCCTGCCGTCCGAGTCTTGCTTCAACGGGGCCGCACTCGTTGGAGTGCGGAGAGGACGGCGATTATGAGTGGCGCGATCCCACCGACGTGCTTCAACGGGGCCGCACTCGTTGGAGTGCGGAGAGCTGACGATCCGTGTGGTGTCGCTGCGCATGAAATCGCTTCAACGGGGCCGCACTCGTTGGAGTGCGGAGAGGAAACCGCGATGTGAGCGACGGGCTCGTCGCCAACGCTTCAACGGGGCCGCACTCGTTGGAGTGCGGAGAGCAGCTCTTCAAGCCCGAATCGCTTAAGCAGATGATTCGCAGCTTCAACGGGGCCGCACTCGTTGGAGTGCGGAGAGGCCGTGCCTGAAGTAGTCAGCACGTCGACCATGCCGCGCTTCAACGGGGCCGCACTCGTTGGAGTGCGGAGAGGTGCGCGCCGGTCGATGTTCCACCGGCGCCGCAGAGCTTCAACGGGGCCGCACTCGTTGGAGTGCGGAGAGCGGAGGAGGCATCACGCCCGCGCCGTCCCACGAAGTTGCTTCAACGGGGCCGCACTCGTTGGAGTGCGGAGAGGCCGCCGGCATCGGGGCCGTCGCCATCGTCATCTAGCTTCAACGGGGCCGCACTCGTTGGAGTGCGGAGAGGAATGGCTGGACGGCTCAGCAGTGCTGCTGCCCTATGCTTCAACGGGGCCGCACTCGTTGGAGTGCGGAGAGGCCGTGCAATGCGCCTGCACCTGCATTGCCCAGGCGGTGCTTCAACGGGGCCGCACTCGTTGGAGTGCGGAGAGCGAGCTGCACCGTGGACTACTACCCACGCCCGGGCGAGCTTCAACGGGGCCGCACTCGTTGGAGTGCGGAGAGTTCGCCTCAGCCATCCTCCGCCGATGCTCGACCTGCTTCAACGGGGCCGCACTCGTTGGAGTGCGGAGAGATCGCCGCCATGGACGTGCTCAGGCAACGCGGCATGCTTCAACGGGGCCGCACTCGTTGGAGTGCGGAGAGTTCCCGCCAGGGCCAGGAAATGCGCCTCCAGATCGCTGCTTCAACGGGGCCGCACTCGTTGGAGTGCGGAGAGAAGCCCGGCGGCAAGGAAAGCCGCTCCCCACTCCCATGCTTCAACGGGGCCGCACTCGTTGGAGTGCGGAGAGCCCCCTCCTCAAGCACGGGAATGGCGGCACCACCGATGCTTCAACGGGGCCGCACTCGTTGGAGTGCGGAGAGGCTCAGGTCGAACGCACAGCATCCATCGAGCCGACTGGCTTCAACGGGGCCGCACTCGTTGGAGTGCGGAGAGGTGACGAACGAGGCGATGGCCGGGCCCAGGTTCTCCATGCTTCAACGGGGCCGCACTCGTTGGAGTGCGGAGAGCAGCGTCCAGACGAGCGCCATCGGCTCCGGCCAGGCTCAGCTTCAACGGGGCCGCACTCGTTGGAGTGCGGAGAGGGCGACCAGACGCGAGGACGCGGAGCCCAAAGCCAGGCTTCAACGGGGCCGCACTCGTTGGAGTGCGGAGAGGCCGGATTCTGCGACGGCGCGGTGACGTTGATCTGGCTTCAACGGGGCCGCACTCGTTGGAGTGCGGAGAGCCGCGCCGTTCTCTCCGGCTCGCTACTCCGACGCCATGCTTCAACGGGGCCGCACTCGTTGGAGTGCGGAGAGTGCCTTCGAGGAGTTGGTGAGTGCGGCGTTTGCTCAGCTTCAACGGGGCCGCACTCGTTGGAGTGCGGAGAGGCGAGGAGCGTCACCGCCCTCACGCTTGGCACCGATGCTTCAACGGGGCCGCACTCGTTGGAGTGCGGAGAGGCTTCCCTGACGCTAGCAGCCACTTCCTGACCTGCCGGCTTCAACGGGGCCGCACTCGTTGGAGTGCGGAGAGCGCCGTAGGAGTGGACAAGGCTGCTGATCGGCGAGGCAGCTTCAACGGGGCCGCACTCGTTGGAGTGCGGAGAGCCCTGAGGGGCAGGCCGGCGGTCCGGCTTCCTCTCCGCGCTTCAACGGGGCCGCACTCGTTGGAGTGCGGAGAGCAGGGCACCATCGTTCTCAAGGATGCCAAGGACACCAAGCTTCAACGGGGCCGCACTCGTTGGAGTGCGGAGAGGGCCGCCGCGAACTCGGCCACGAGCGGATGACCGACCTCGCTTCAACGGGGCCGCACTCGTTGGAGTGCGGAGAGAGACAGCTTGGGAGGCATCGCAGTCTCTGCGGATTGTGCTTCAACGGGGCCGCACTCGTTGGAGTGCGGAGAGGCCATGTATCTGGACGGCCTGGAAGCCATCACCGGCGAGCTTCAACGGGGCCGCACTCGTTGGAGTGCGGAGAGGTCCACCGAGTTCAGGACGTAGTCCATCACCACGGCGTCGCTTCAACGGGGCCGCACTCGTTGGAGTGCGGAGAGCTCGACAACGCGCACAACACACACACCACCACCTCATGCTTCAACGGGGCCGCACTCGTTGGAGTGCGGAGAGACTCCCTCCAGCGGATAGAGCACGCGCCCGCCGATCTGCTTCAACGGGGCCGCACTCGTTGGAGTGCGGAGAGTGCCTTGCGGCCAGGCTCGTCAGCATCCGGCCAGATCGGCTTCAACGGGGCCGCACTCGTTGGAGTGCGGAGAGCTGTCGCTAACAACACGCCACTGAACCTCGCCACCATGCTTCAACGGGGCCGCACTCGTTGGAGTGCGGAGAGGCGGCATAGGAACGGCGGTTCCGACTCCTGAGCGATGCTTCAACGGGGCCGCACTCGTTGGAGTGCGGAGAGTGCCTGCGCTCGATCTCGGTCGGCCTGGGCGTGTCCTAGCTTCAACGGGGCCGCACTCGTTGGAGTGCGGAGAGAAGGGCATGTAAGGCTGCCATTCGGGCGGGAGCATGGCTTCAACGGGGCCGCACTCGTTGGAGTGCGGAGAGCTGGAACGTGGTGCCAGTCAGGCTCAGTGCCACGGATGCTTCAACGGGGCCGCACTCGTTGGAGTGCGGAGAGAACATCGTATTCTTTCCCTTCGGACACCGATGGCTTGCTTCAACGGGGCCGCACTCGTTGGAGTGCGGAGAGTGATGCTTGAATTCGTGCCAATGCCTGCGGTTGACCTGCTTCAACGGGGCCGCACTCGTTGGAGTGCGGAGAGGAGCTGAAGCCAGGCGTCCACCAGAAGCTTGAAGTCGCTTCAACGGGGCCGCACTCGTTGGAGTGCGGAGAGGTGACGGCGTGGTCAACCCGAAGCCAGGCATCGCCATGCTTCAACGGGGCCGCACTCGTTGGAGTGCGGAGAGGCGAACGCCGGGTGGATCGGTGAGGACGAGCAGGCTCCGCTTCAACGGGGCCGCACTCGTTGGAGTGCGGAGAGGCGGCATGAGTCTATGCAAGGCCTCGGGATTGAGGAGCTTCAACGGGGCCGCACTCGTTGGAGTGCGGAGAGCGCGGAGATTCTGTATATCGACCTCGCACAGCCACGGCTTCAACGGGGCCGCACTCGTTGGAGTGCGGAGAGCTTGAGATCATTTCAAAATGCTCAGGGGCCAGAGGATAGCTTCAACGGGGCCGCACTCGTTGGAGTGCGGAGAGTGCACGGCTGCTGGAAATCCACATAAATCATGGCTCAGCTTCAACGGGGCCGCACTCGTTGGAGTGCGGAGAGTTGTGCGTTTTCTGGGCCTCAAGGAACAGCCTGCCGAGCTTCAACGGGGCCGCACTCGTTGGAGTGCGGAGAGTTGCTGCGAAGTACGGGACTCTCGGCGATAACTGGAGCTTCAACGGGGCCGCACTCGTTGGAGTGCGGAGAGGAAGCGAGGCTGGAGACAGGCCTGGCTCAACTGGCTGCTTCAACGGGGCCGCACTCGTTGGAGTGCGGAGAGCAAAGCTGTCGAAATAGTTTAGACAGCTCGCATGCCCAGCTTCAACGGGGCCGCACTCGTTGGAGTGCGGAGAGACCTGCGAGCAGGGCATGAAGGCGCTCGAAGCCGCGTGGCTTCAACGGGGCCGCACTCGTTGGAGTGCGGAGAGGTTGTTGTGTGTGGGTGTGGGATTTCGTAACATGATGGCTTCAACGGGGCCGCACTCGTTGGAGTGCGGAGAGGCGTGGCGCAGTAGGCCGTGATGCTTTTCTTTTTGCGCTTCAACGGGGCCGCACTCGTTGGAGTGCGGAGAGCTGAATATTGTCTTGAACTCTTTCTCTTTCAGTAAGCTTCAACGGGGCCGCACTCGTTGGAGTGCGGAGAGAACTTCACCACAAAGACAGGTGGCAGCTCTGCCAACGCTTCAACGGGGCCGCACTCGTTGGAGTGCGGAGAGACGCCGCGACTCAGACCAACGTCCTGGCCGCCATCGAGCTTCAACGGGGCCGCACTCGTTGGAGTGCGGAGAGTCGCCGCGCTTGTAGGTGTGTCCGCTCATTGTCCGCAGCTTCAACGGGGCCGCACTCGTTGGAGTGCGGAGAGATGATCGTCGAACTCCTCCAGCGAACCGCCGTCATCGCTTCAACGGGGCCGCACTCGTTGGAGTGCGGAGAGCTCACCGGCCACACTCACCACGTCGCGCCCATCGCTGCTTCAACGGGGCCGCACTCGTTGGAGTGCGGAGAGAGCGCCCAAAAGGTACGCGTCGCGCGCGGCTTGCCGCTTCAACGGGGCCGCACTCGTTGGAGTGCGGAGAGGGGCTCACTTTCAAGGGGGAGGGGTTGCGCTTCCGGGCTTCAACGGGGCCGCACTCGTTGGAGTGCGGAGAGTTGTTGACGGCAATGGTGCATACGTCGGTGAGTTCGTGCTTCAACGGGGCCGCACTCGTTGGAGTGCGGAGAGGCGGCGCCATCCCCGCGTCCACCGGCGCTCATCACAAGGCTTCAACGGGGCCGCACTCGTTGGAGTGCGGAGAGCATTGCTCTGAATTTGATCACCGGGCGCCTCATGCAGCTTCAACGGGGCCGCACTCGTTGGAGTGCGGAGAGCGACGGGAAGCTGATCAAGCGCATCCGCATGTCGAAGCTTCAACGGGGCCGCACTCGTTGGAGTGCGGAGAGTTATCGGCAACAAGCATGTGCCTGATCTTTACAAGATGCTTCAACGGGGCCGCACTCGTTGGAGTGCGGAGAGGCTCCTTGCTGCCATAGATGACGATTGCCTTACTCGCAAGCTTCAACGGGGCCGCACTCGTTGGAGTGCGGAGAGATGCCAAAAACTCTCAGGGTAGTACGCGAGAGAGAAAGCTTCAACGGGGCCGCACTCGTTGGAGTGCGGAGAGCCTGGGGTGGGGCGTTCCACCGTGCCCGGCATGACGTGCTTCAACGGGGCCGCACTCGTTGGAGTGCGGAGAGTCGGGTGTCTTGATGTGAAGGTATCCTCCACAGGTGCTTCAACGGGGCCGCACTCGTTGGAGTGCGGAGAGCAAAATCCACCTCGCTCTCACGGGCAAGGCCGGGAAGCTTCAACGGGGCCGCACTCGTTGGAGTGCGGAGAGAAGTAATGACGGGGCAGTCCAACGCCACCCATTTTGCTTCAACGGGGCCGCACTCGTTGGAGTGCGGAGAGACGTCGCCCGGGCTGCTGTGCAAGCATCTCATCCACAGCGGGCTTCAACGGGGCCGCACTCGTTGGAGTGCGGAGAGCAACTGCTCCTCGACCTTCGCCGGTCGCGCGAAAGCTACGCTTCAACGGGGCCGCACTCGTTGGAGTGCGGAGAGTGCGAGACGATCATCGAGATCCCGGGCCAGGCCTACGCTTCAACGGGGCCGCACTCGTTGGAGTGCGGAGAGGTCCTCTGCCCCAAGGAGTGTTGGATCCTCCTTGTCGCTTCAACGGGGCCGCACTCGTTGGAGTGCGGAGAGCCGACCTCCTGGAGGCCGTCAACAAGCGCAACGCTGCTTCAACGGGGCCGCACTCGTTGGAGTGCGGAGAGGCTCCAGAAAGGAAACTCTCAGCTCGTCAGCGAGCTGCTTCAACGGGGCCGCACTCGTTGGAGTGCGGAGAGGAGCCGAAGCGCTCGAACTGGAAGCCGTCGCGAAGTCGCTTCAACGGGGCCGCACTCGTTGGAGTGCGGAGAGGTGTCCGCACATTGTCCGCACTCGGCGGCGTTTGGCCGCTTCAACGGGGCCGCACTCGTTGGAGTGCGGAGAGCATCTTGTCGGCAGCAGCCGCGCAGGCTTCCAGCTCGCTTCAACGGGGCCGCACTCGTTGGAGTGCGGAGAGCCAGAGCTTGTCAGGCTTCAGTCCTCTCTGCGGCGTGCTTCAACGGGGCCGCACTCGTTGGAGTGCGGAGAGGACCCGCTTGCCAAGCTGGAAGAACGTGCGATTAATGCTTCAACGGGGCCGCACTCGTTGGAGTGCGGAGAGGGCGATCAGCCCGGCCAGTGGCGCTGGCCGCAAGTCGCTTCAACGGGGCCGCACTCGTTGGAGTGCGGAGAGCACGCTGATCGCGGTGGCCGTGGACCTCTTCGTCAGGCTTCAACGGGGCCGCACTCGTTGGAGTGCGGAGAGAACGTTCAGAATTGCCTGCCCGGTTTCCACCATTTGCGCTTCAACGGGGCCGCACTCGTTGGAGTGCGGAGAGCCGCCTGACCGCAGGCAACTACGCCGCCAGCCTCCGCGCTTCAACGGGGCCGCACTCGTTGGAGTGCGGAGAGCAGCCCAGGTGCGGAAATAAGCGGTGGCGGCTTTTTTGCTTCAACGGGGCCGCACTCGTTGGAGTGCGGAGAGTCCAGCATGTTTGAAGGAGACGACGACGACGAGAAGCTTCAACGGGGCCGCACTCGTTGGAGTGCGGAGAGGAGAACCCGCCGCTCGTGGTTTCATCCTAACGCAAAGCTTCAACGGGGCCGCACTCGTTGGAGTGCGGAGAGCTCGACACCCTGCGCCGCTCCATCCGCACCGACCGTGCTTCAACGGGGCCGCACTCGTTGGAGTGCGGAGAGTCCTCCTTCGGTGAAGAAGTCCACCCATCCAAGCAGCTTCAACGGGGCCGCACTCGTTGGAGTGCGGAGAGAGGGTGAGATGCTGCGCTGCACGTTTGAGCACAACGGCGCTTCAACGGGGCCGCACTCGTTGGAGTGCGGAGAGGCAGCGCAGCCTTGTGTGACAAAAACGCGGTGATCAGCTTCAACGGGGCCGCACTCGTTGGAGTGCGGAGAGAACGTGTGGTCATTTGCAGGCGGCAACTTCACTTTTAGCTTCAACGGGGCCGCACTCGTTGGAGTGCGGAGAGGGCACCATCAGCGGCGGAAAGACGTTCTTTTCGATAGGCTTCAACGGGGCCGCACTCGTTGGAGTGCGGAGAGCTGGATCAACATCACCGAAGCGGATCTGCTCAGCACAGCTTCAACGGGGCCGCACTCGTTGGAGTGCGGAGAGTGCATCTTCTCGCGGGCAGCCGCGAGCGACAGGCCAGCTTCAACGGGGCCGCACTCGTTGGAGTGCGGAGAGTGATCCAGCGATGGCCTGAGCCCCGGTGAGCCGCCGGCTTCAACGGGGCCGCACTCGTTGGAGTGCGGAGAGTCCGCATCGGCACGGGTGGGACTGTCACGCTGGGCCTGCTTCAACGGGGCCGCACTCGTTGGAGTGCGGAGAGCCCTCCAGCAGGCCAGCGCCACGCCCCCCGCCCTCAAGCTTCAACGGGGCCGCACTCGTTGGAGTGCGGAGAGGTTCGAAGCACCGGCGAATGACAACCAGGGCGACGGCGCTTCAACGGGGCCGCACTCGTTGGAGTGCGGAGAGGTGATCCAGCGATGGCCTGAGCCCCGGTGAGCCGCCGGCTTCAACGGGGCCGCACTCGTTGGAGTGCGGAGAGGAACGCGGGATCGAGGCGCTGGAAGCCTACCACACGCTTCAACGGGGCCGCACTCGTTGGAGTGCGGAGAGTGCCTCTTCTCAGTGGGGCGATGCGATGCTTGATGATGCTTCAACGGGGCCGCACTCGTTGGAGTGCGGAGAGGGAAGTGGTGATGATGATGAAGGTTTGCGTCGGAGGAGCTTCAACGGGGCCGCACTCGTTGGAGTGCGGAGAGGATGTAGTGCGCTGTGACCGGCACCGCGTCCTGCTGCTTCAACGGGGCCGCACTCGTTGGAGTGCGGAGAGACCCGTCGTCGCGAGAAGCTGAGGCTGCGTCTCCGGGCTTCAACGGGGCCGCACTCGTTGGAGTGCGGAGAGATCAAACAACTTTGCTTGAATTATATCATCGTTTGTAGCTTCAACGGGGCCGCACTCGTTGGAGTGCGGAGAGAGAGGAACGCCGTCTGAAATTAAACTCTTTGCTCAGCTTCAACGGGGCCGCACTCGTTGGAGTGCGGAGAGCCTCTTGTAGATTTCGCCCTGGGTCTTGAGTTTGCCGCGCTTCAACGGGGCCGCACTCGTTGGAGTGCGGAGAGATGAACATGCAGGCCGTTCCAAGACCCCAAAGATCGCTTCAACGGGGCCGCACTCGTTGGAGTGCGGAGAGTCACTCCATGCCTGATCCCGCAGCAAAGCGATGGACGCTTCAACGGGGCCGCACTCGTTGGAGTGCGGAGAGGACGCCTATCAGAGCCAAGCGCATCCCGTGCAGCGCCCGCTTCAACGGGGCCGCACTCGTTGGAGTGCGGAGAGGGCCGCATCAACGGCTACAGCTTCGCGCATGAGGACGCTTCAACGGGGCCGCACTCGTTGGAGTGCGGAGAGGGAACGACTAAGAGCGCCATCATCCGCTTGCTGGCTAGCTTCAACGGGGCCGCACTCGTTGGAGTGCGGAGAGAACGAGCTGCTGAGCGACGACGTCACCGGCGTGGTGGGCTTCAACGGGGCCGCACTCGTTGGAGTGCGGAGAGCAGCCAGAGCGACGACCGCGCCGGGAATCTTCCATTCCCGCTTCAACGGGGCCGCACTCGTTGGAGTGCGGAGAGCAATGCTGGCGGCGGTGGTGGCTCCTCGAAAGAGGAAGCTTCAACGGGGCCGCACTCGTTGGAGTGCGGAGAGCCATGGACGGGCATGACACTTATCCGCGCATCCTGGCTTCAACGGGGCCGCACTCGTTGGAGTGCGGAGAGGGGTGTTGTCCCGTGCCTCATCAAGCTGGCGATTCGCTTCAACGGGGCCGCACTCGTTGGAGTGCGGAGAGCTGACGGATTCATCACCGCAAGGTATCGCAGAACGTGCTTCAACGGGGCCGCACTCGTTGGAGTGCGGAGAGGTCGGCCAGCGACCTGAACTTGCGCCTGTTGGAGTAGCTTCAACGGGGCCGCACTCGTTGGAGTGCGGAGAGGAGTGGAACGAATATTGAAGAAATCGCCAAAGAAGAAGCTTCAACGGGGCCGCACTCGTTGGAGTGCGGAGAGCTCATGAATCCGCGCCGCGACTGCCTGTTCACGACACAGCTTCAACGGGGCCGCACTCGTTGGAGTGCGGAGAGGTCGCGACCGGTGGAGATGGCGGCGGCCAAGTCCATGCTTCAACGGGGCCGCACTCGTTGGAGTGCGGAGAGCCACCCTGGACCGCGTCACCAAAGCGATCAAGGCCGCCGCTTCAACGGGGCCGCACTCGTTGGAGTGCGGAGAGAGCTCGACTCCGCCATCCTCATCCGCGCCATGAGCGCTTCAACGGGGCCGCACTCGTTGGAGTGCGGAGAGTCCATCAAGCATGATGCGGCCGGTAGCCTTCGGACTGCTTCAACGGGGCCGCACTCGTTGGAGTGCGGAGAGTTTGTCCCCCTACTATTACTATATCTCAATATTCTCAGCTTCAACGGGGCCGCACTCGTTGGAGTGCGGAGAGCAGCATACGCCAGTATTGCGTCACCGAAAGGACCGCTGTGCTTCAACGGGGCCGCACTCGTTGGAGTGCGGAGAGGGATGGCCGGCCAACCGCGGATGCGGCGGGAAGAGAGGCTTCAACGGGGCCGCACTCGTTGGAGTGCGGAGAGAACGAACGCAACCAACAACCTGAGGGACACAGACCATGGCTTCAACGGGGCCGCACTCGTTGGAGTGCGGAGAGGTTCAAGAACGCCGCGTGACGCTGCAGCTCCGTGATGCTTCAACGGGGCCGCACTCGTTGGAGTGCGGAGAGCTGGTTCCTCGACGCCGTGTCCCACGCTCTGCCCAATGCTTCAACGGGGCCGCACTCGTTGGAGTGCGGAGAGTCAAGGTGTCCTTCCTCGTTCATGACGCTTGTGACGGGCTTCAACGGGGCCGCACTCGTTGGAGTGCGGAGAGATCAGCCATGGTCCTCGCGCAAGCTGGAGAGCATGATGCTTCAACGGGGCCGCACTCGTTGGAGTGCGGAGAGACCGACCTGTCGTTCCTGGCCGCGCATCCTGACCTCATGCTTCAACGGGGCCGCACTCGTTGGAGTGCGGAGAGGGGAAATTGGTCAGCTGGAATGAACACGATGCGCGCCGCTTCAACGGGGCCGCACTCGTTGGAGTGCGGAGAGAACCCTTCATCACCCCAGGAGCATGAGCGCTAAAAGGAGCTTCAACGGGGCCGCACTCGTTGGAGTGCGGAGAGGGTGGTATCGGTAAGAGCAGCCATAATCGTGTTGTGTGCTTCAACGGGGCCGCACTCGTTGGAGTGCGGAGAGGCGTTGAGGTCGTTCAGGTAGTCTGGAAGTTGTTCTGCTTCAACGGGGCCGCACTCGTTGGAGTGCGGAGAGCCAAAGGGAGCTCCTGCTTTGCGTGGGCCATCGGCGCTTCAACGGGGCCGCACTCGTTGGAGTGCGGAGAGACCTGGACATGTTTCAGATGTTCAGCATGAACGCTGCGCTTCAACGGGGCCGCACTCGTTGGAGTGCGGAGAGCTGGAGCACGGCGGCGTACCAAGGGGCGCGAGGGGCGCTTCAACGGGGCCGCACTCGTTGGAGTGCGGAGAGCTCTCAGCCTTCTCGCCGCATGATTTCGGCACCCGTCGCTTCAACGGGGCCGCACTCGTTGGAGTGCGGAGAGGGCGGAGTTGAGAAAATGCGCGAGCTTGTGGGCGCATGCTTCAACGGGGCCGCACTCGTTGGAGTGCGGAGAGACCTGGGTCAGCGACGAGAACGGAAACACAACATTCACCTGGCTTCAACGGGGCCGCACTCGTTGGAGTGCGGAGAGCCGTTCCGCGATTCCTGGAATGAGACCTTCGAGAAGCTTCAACGGGGCCGCACTCGTTGGAGTGCGGAGAGAGGCTTTCAAGCCCTTCACTCCTCGCTCACAGGCTGGGCTTCAACGGGGCCGCACTCGTTGGAGTGCGGAGAGTGTCGCTTCTGGAATCTCGCAGGTTTGGGGCTTGCCGGTGCGCTTTGCGAGCGGCGGAAGCCTCGGATGCCTGCGAAACAGGAGGGACGGGACGAGGGGTGGCGAATGTCTTCACTTTCAAGGCGCGAGCGCGTGCGGGGGCTGAAAGCACCACCGAGGCGCTCGCGATTGATGATTTGGAGATGTAAAAGATCGAAAGCCTGGACGTGGGTGTTCTACACCACGTAGCAGGGCGCATCAAACCGCGAATAGGGCAAGCCGAGGGAGGAGATCACGCGGTCGCCGCGACCCTCGGCGGGCCCCAGGGAGACGAAGATGACCTGATCCTCGTCCTGTTTGATGAGCGCCTTGAGCTCACGTTGCAGCACCGTCAGCTCGCGCGAGGTGAGGTCGCACTCGAAGACGGAAAACTGGAGATGGGTGCCGTGGTTCTTGCACACCTTGAAAACCTTCTTCAGCCGCCGGTCGTTCGCGATGTCATAGCACACCAGGTAAGTCTGGCGGGCGCTGATCACCGTGGCTCGGTCGGACATGGGATTTCAAATCTTGAGGTTTGCGGCTTCCAAGGGTCGTCGGCCTACCGTGTCACCATCGGCACATAGTCGGGGATTTCACCGGTGAGCCAGCGGGCGAGCAGGCGGGCCTGAAGCTCCAGCACTCGCCGATAGCTCACCTTGTAATCAAAGACCGGATGGGTGATGAGGGCGTTCATGCGCTGTTCATAGGCGTGGAAAAAGGCCCTGCGCCCATGCGGCGTGAGGTTCACGGCGTCGCCTGCCCGGACAAAATGGCCTGAGGTGATCATGCGGTTGTTGATGGCGGTCAGCACGGCGCTTTCCGCCACAAGCGGGCGGAATTCCTCCATCAGATCAAGCGCAAGGGCCGGGCGTCCGTGGCGTGGCTGATGATAAAAGCCGACATAGGGATCAAAGCCAACGGCCAGGGCGGCGATGGTGCAATCCTTCGCCAGCAGGCTGTAAGCAAGCGAGAGCAGGGCGTTCACGGGATCGGTCGGCGGCCGACGCCGGCGATGGGTGAAGTCGAAGTTGAAGGCTTCCGTCTCGGCTTTTCGCCTCGCCTGGGCCTTCGGGTTGTCATCCAGGCCAGGAATCTCGTCATCCATGTCATCCTCGCCCACCTTGATCATGCCGGTGAAGTGCTGGAAGTAGAGCGCCGCAGCCGCGCCTTCCATGCCGAGAAGCTCATCCAGGCCGCGGGCATTGCTCACGCGTGCGGCGATTTCCTTCAGGCCCACCACGGCGGTGCCGGGGGGCTGTGTGTGCAGGCGCATCAGCATCGTGCGGTGGTTGCGGATTTTGGCCTGCACGATCTTCTGGGCCACGGCCAGGCATTGCAGCGGGTTCGAGGCCGCGGCGAACTGCTGGATGCGTGTGTGCACGTTCTTGAGGCCATGCCCTCGGGTCAGTCCGTAAAACCAGCCGCCCATGCTGAAGTAGGCCACCGGAATCTCCTGCTCACAGAGTTCCTGCACGGCCTGGGTGCTGAGCTGGATGTTGCCAAACAGCGCGACATGCGTCACGTCGTTCAGGCGGATTTCGTCGATCACGCTGTCGCCGTCCTTGATGACCAGGCGCTCGGATTTGATGCCCACACGATGGCCCTGCGTGTTCAGGTAGAGGGCACGTTCGTCGTCGCGGGCGGCGATGAGACGACGAGGGGGAGTCTGGGTGCGAAGGGCGGAGATCTGGGAAGGGGAGGGCTGGCTCTGCGCGCGGGGCTGGGCCGTCCAGCTTTGAGTGCCACGATTGCCAATCGTGGCTGCGGACAGCAGTCGCGTCTCATCCGGCAGGCAAACGGGAGCCAGGGAGCAGCGGACGCATTTGGGGTTGTTCACCAGCGGCGGCGGGATGGTGGGGGATGCGGCCAGTTCGCGTGCCCTGGCGATCTGGTCCATGATCCATGCCTCGATTTCCGGCGTCATGCGCAGGGGCACGCGCTGCCTGGTGGCACGATAATAAATGATGCCTTCATCGCAGGCGTAGCCGTTGTCGCGCAGGATCAGGATTTGCAGTCCCAGCTGCATCTTGTCCGCATCCCACAGCTCGTTTGCCTCCCGTCCGATCTTCGGTGCGCCGGCCTTGTAATCCACCGGCGTCACGCTTTGCACCTCACGGCTGGAAAAGAGGTCATCCGGGCGGCGGGCGGACATTTTCACCTCGACCAGGTCCATCTTGGCCACCACGCCCAGACGTGCCGAGCTGAGCATCGCGGAGCGGGAGTGGATCGTCTCCTCCTTGGGAGCGTTCTCCTCCGGCGCGTGCGTTTTCAGGTCGGCGAGGTCGGGTTCGCCGGTTTCAGTGGTTGGGGCTTCGACGGCAGTTTCCGCATCAGCGGCGGTTTCTTCCTCGGCCTCCGCCTTCTTCCGGGCCTTCGGCAGCGATCCTTTGCCACGATCCACCTTTTCATGGATGGCAGAGCCGCGTTCGGTGTCCGCATTGCTCACGAAGACGCCTTCCACCTGCTCGTAGTAGAAAAGGCGCGGGCAATAGACGAACTCGTTCAGCATCCGGGCTCGCAGAAGCTCGGCGTGCGCAGTTTCAGGTTTCAGGTTAAAAGTTGAAAGTGGCTCAGAGGCAGGATCACACCAGCCGCTGCGATCATCGGCTTCATTCTCCCGACGCACGCGGTCGATGCCCCACAGGTCCAGCTCGGGATGATCCGCAGGGATGGGCAAGGGCTCATAAAGAAACTCCGGCTCCCAAAGATCGGCGCGACCTGGATAAAGGGCGCGGGCGCTGCGGTAAGATGGCGGATTCATAAAAGTGGTCCGCAGCAGTCCCCCCTGCGGATTCGTGTAAGTGAATCTGAGGCCTTAAAACTAACCTGCCGAGTTAGATTCGTAAAGGCTGGATGCAGGGTTCATGGCAGGGAGACACATGCCGCCGACACCGCAGCCGGGCCCGATGACATCCCTGCAGGTCTTTCTCCAGGCAAACGGGAGGCGTTTGAGGCCGGCAGTTTGACAGTCCCGCTGCGTCCTCTTTATGACCACAGCGTTCGAAGCCTGGGAAAACTGGCAAAGGCCGGGTCCATGGTCACCAGCATGGCGTCTTCAATGACGGCCTGGGCGGCCAGCAGACGGTCAAACGGGTCGCGATGATCTGAAGGAAAGCTCCCGGCAAGAAGGGAATGAGGGACGGTGACCGGCAACTCCGTCCAACGTTCCTGCGAAACCACCTGTTCAAACTGTCCTAACAGGGCCGCAGGCAGGCTCAACTTGCCCAGGCGATGCTTGTAGGCCACCTCGTAGGCCGACACAGCACTGGCCAGGATCTCTGTTCCGGCATGACTCAACAGAGACAGGGTGGGCTGGGGCAGGCGCTCGGGAGCCGTCCACCACCATAGCATGGCATGGGTGTCCAGGAGCAGCTTCATGAGTTGGCGGAATCGCGGTGGGTGAGGGTGTTGGAATCGTGCGGCTATTCCCCGTTCACTCCCTTTCCTGGAAGATGGGCGGGAGTTGGATGGGCGAGGGGATCCGCTGCATGGCCACAGGTCCAGAGGTCTGCGTCCTCGGGTTGTAAGGGGTCGAACAGGGCCTCGACGCCATGGATTTGTCCGCGAAACCGTCCAGGCGTGCGTGGTCGAGGGCTTGAGGCCGGAATGAGCCGGGCCATGGGCACGCCATTCTTGGCAATGACCACCTCATCCCCACCGGCCACACGAGCCAGAAGGCGGGAGAGATGAGTTTTTGCTTCGTGGATATTGACCGTGCTCGTCATGTTGTAGCATTAGTCTAGTTTATGGACTAAGTCAACGCGGCCATGTATCGACGCTATTCCCACTGAACTGTCTCAATGTAGGGTGGAAGATCAAGGGGGCAGGCATGATCGATAGGGACGAAGAGGCGGAGAACGGCCCGCGGGCTAAAGGCGACTGGTTGGAGAGTTTGAGGGTGAGGTGGTGTTCGGTCATGGGGCAAGCAGTCAAACATGACACGGATATGAACCTTGGAGCCAAAGCAATCCGCTCACCAGGTCTCCTTTTTTCGGCAGGTACCCAGCCTCCAAGGCGGGTGGAAACACATAGACGGGCAGGCTTCGGCCTGTGCCGTGGTCATCGTGACGGCATTCCAGTTCAACGCGCCAGCCTTTCACCATTGAGCCAAGACCGGTCTGTGCCACTCGGAGCACCTTGCCAACGAATTCATGATGGTCATGAAATGACGAAAAGATGGTTCTCAATGTTTCTGTTACATAGGTCACCGATAATTGAGGATCCGCCGCCTCCTGGTGGCGGCCTTCAGCCTTGAGCCGCGCCCTCAATTCTTCGACCCTGGGCCCCTCATGAAGGATGTACGGCTCAGCGTCGAAGCGCCTCATGGAAAGCGCCAGTCCCGCCAGATTTACGTCCACTGTTCCACCTGCACGCCACGCAGCTGCATTTCGGGCAAAATGCGGATCAAACCATTGCAGCGGGTGCCCAGTGTCTGCCGTGGCATCGACCACGCCTTCGAAAGGCCCGTAGCTGTCAGAGACACCGTCAATTTTGAGCTTCCATGCCGAGGTTCGGGACAGGATTGGAAAAGCCGAGAGAATATGCAGGCTTTCTTCCTTGGGTGGCTTTCCGAGCAGAAGCGACAGGCTGATTTCCTTCCAAGGCAGCTCCATCTGAACCAGCTTTTCCATCTTCGCGCCGGGCCAGGGCGGATTCAGGTTCTCCACCTGCGACGCCGCTTGAGCAATTTCCTCTAGCAACCGGATCAAATCATCCCCTTCAAAGCCCAGGGCCTGCCAGTGATCACCATGCCCGAGAGGCTCACCTGTCTTGCGAGAGGTCTTTCTTTTTCGTGATTTGGAGGTGGATTTCTTTTTCATGATGCGGTGCCTGGAGCTGGGACGAAGAGACCGAGGCCGAAGTGGGGCTACACAGCGAAAGCCGGGGTGAAGTTACGGAACTTGCCTTGAGTGAAACGTTCGCAGCGATAGAGGCCGAAGATGCCACGAGGACGAAGTTGGTTGTGGTCGGGTTCCGTTTTCTGGATGTCTGATAGGGAGATTATGCTGCGGGCCGTGGCAAGGTCGATGGGCGGCTCCCACAAGGACCATGTCCAAGTGGTGGCTCTTTTGATCTCGCTAAATCCCGTAGTGTGGAGACCAGACTGGCGGGGGTGGACGGGGTGGAGTGGGAGTCCGGCTACGGCGAGAGCACTGGCTCCAATCATGCCGCCTTGGCTCTTGCGAAGAGGATCACCGCTTGGATTCCGCCAGCGTAGGGCGTAACGAACGTCATCAAGCGGGTCCCAGCGCAGACTGAGGGCTTCTGTGGGGTCGTCATAGGCCCAGGGGGCAAAGAGTGTCTTGGTTAAGTGCTCGGGAGTGAGGGTAAGGAGCTGGTTGATCATGTGCTTCAAGAAATGTTGACGTCCAGTCCCTCGCATAGTGCGAAAGGCTGTGTCTTCGGCATCACCTTCTTCATCTTCACATGCGCTGCTGCACAGAGCGGCTAGAATGTTGATGTGAAAGGGCCGTTCATAGGCCGTGGCCTGGGCTTGCTGCTCATAGGCACGCCACACTTCGGCTTTGAATTTGGTATCAGGACCGTAGTTGAGGTGCGGGGCAGAGTGTTCTAGCCAGCGGCGTTGCAGTTCGGCAAGTTCGGCATCCAGGGTCTCCTTGCGAGCTTTGAGTTCCACCTTGGTAAGGTTCTTGTCTTTGCTGAGTTGCTTGAGACTGATCTCGATTTGCTCGGTGCGAGTGCGGAGGAGTTCGCGGGCAGTGAGTCCTGCGTCGGGATTAGTGGGGCCACCGATAAGAGCTGTGTGCAGGCTATCCACAAGCTCGGCTTCGGTGATTGGATGCGTGGTATGCAGTCTGGCTTTCTCGGTCTGGGCATCCCATGAGAGCTTTGGCTTCCAGCCAGGACGATGATGCGCGAGTAGGCGCAGTGTGCCGAGTGCGGCAAGGTATCCGACACCGTTGCCACCTTCTAGGCCGATGAGTGTAAGAGGGTTAGTGCTCATGCGGGCTGGATAGGGGTTTGTTCGTTGGCACTGACTTGCTGGTCAGCGAGACGGAAAAGAGCTTCCAGCCAAGCTAGCCCCCAGGAGCCGAAGCGGGCTTGGAGTTGCCAGAAGCGTTCGCCGATGCCGCTGTCGAGTCGTTCTAGGCCGGTCGCGGCAGGATGACTGAGGGTTTGGTTGGCGGCTTGGCAGGTGACGATAAGTTTGGCTCCGTAGCTGTCTTCGATGATGGGAGCGAAAGGGCGGCAGTAACCATGGTGACTGGCGATGAGGTGGAGAACGAGGTCTTTTTCCTCAACATCTTGCCATAACTCAGCAGCATTTTCGCTGAGGCGGGTGCTGAGCAATTCGTGGCGGCCGCCTTTGGGATAGCCAGCAGCCTCGCGTTGAGTTTCGGCCTCTTTGCGGCTTTGCGGGAGCCGGGCTGACTTCGCCAAAAAGTGATCTGCGGTAGGAATGAAGCCTGGCGAGCCCGCAACAAGCATGGCCTGAAAGCGGGGGTCTGCTTTGCCAGTGTCGTGCAAAATACCTGCGAGGTAGAAGGCACGAATGATAGAATCGGGAAGACCGGCGGCTCTGGCGTGCTGAGCAGCACGTTCAGCAACAGCTAGGCTGTGAGTGCCGAGCAAAACTGGTTCGGAGCTGCGTGAACTGCTGAAGCTGTCGTCCGGCGTAGGATCGTCTTCTTGATTGTCGATTCGATAGCGGCGGGTACTACGGAGGATGAAGCCAGTGCCGGGGTGATGGATGGCTCCGTCAAGGCGACGCTGGTCATTGATCTCTTTTTGGAGGGCGCCACAGGTCTGAGCAAGCCATGTGTGATCTGGGATCTGCTCAGCGCAGACTTTGAGGCTATTGAGGATAGCTTGAAGCTGAACTTTCGCTTGGGCGAGGTCTTCGAGGTGAGGCTCGATGCTGTCGGCTTCGAGCCAAGGTTCCAGAAGTTCGGGCCACTGAGGTTCGTCATCACTAGCAGTCCTGGATTTGGGCCATTGAGCGGTGAGAGCTTTGTGAAAGCGGAGGGTTGGGCGGCCACGGGCGCTCTGCTGAACGCGGTCGCCGAGGTCGAGGTTCGGGCCTGGCTTGTCACCTTTTCCAGCTATTTCCTCACCAAGCCAGAACTGGGCGCTGGTGAGTTCGCACAGAACTAGAGTGTCGTTCGGTTTGAGTCGTTTTAGATCAGCCACACTGCGGAGTATGAAGCTCCGCTCCTCGGTTTCGGTTTTGGCTGTGGGGATGCCGCGCCAGCAGATGGCGAAGAGGGGCTTGTCAGAGTCATCGGGTTTTGGTTCTCCAGCAGTGTCGTCGCTTTCAAGGGTAAGCGTCTTGTCGATGCGCTTGGAGCCAGCGTCGGACTGAGTGGCAAACCACTGTTGAACGGCCCAGCGTGGCGCAGTGAGACACTCTGCAGATGCAGGCGGGCATAGAGCGAGGCGGTCGAAGATTCTGGCTTCGAGTGATTCGCTATCTGTTTCTTCGATGTCGAGTCGCCAGCAGAGACTGATCTCAGGGGCACTGGTGTTTCTTCCGTGGAGGAAAATGCTCGGTTCAGGCTCGCAGTGAGGCTTCGGGCTGGTTTGGCTCCAGGCTTCGATGTGTGCTGGGAGCATCACTGGAGCATCACTTGGCGTAAGGCGCAGCTTGGCGGCTGCGGTAGGTTCTAGGCTGTCTAGTTTGGGCTGGAGGGCGTCAATACCAAAGTCGAGTTGCTCTTCATTTGCCTTCAGCCATGCCCAGGTTTCGGGAAGGGCGTGGGCATAGACGGGATCGAGGTTCTTGACGTCACTGGGCACTATGGCCTGATCGGCACGGATGACGACGGTACCACGTGCCTGGATGGGGCGGCCACCTCGATTCAGGCGACCAAAACGCTGGCGCAGAGCATCAAGGCTAGCGCATTCGCTAACGAGGCCATCGAAGTCCATGTCGGCCCCAACCTCTAGGCACTGGGTTGCGATGATGAAGACAGGACTACGCTGTGGGTGTTTGGCGGCGGCACTGGTGCTGAGGTGGTAGGCTTCTTCAGCCTTTCTGACGACGCTATCGCGGTCGTAGGGGCGCATCCGGCCCGTGAGCAGGATTTGTGGACTGTCTTTGAGCAATTCAGCGACCCTCTTCGCAGTAGCCACACGGTTCACGAGAATCGCAATGACGTGGCGGCCGTCGCTTTGGAGACCCTTGGCTTCCGCTATCAATTTGGCGGCGAGCTTATCAACAAAGTCGGCTTGTTTGGTGCCTTCTGCGATGGCGAGAGTCGTGGGCTTGCTGGCGGACCAGCGTTTACCGAGGACTGGGTGAGCGCGATCAGGGGCCAGCTCGGCGTCTGTCGAAGGGAAGCGGTCGTTGCAGGCCTCCGGCGGCGTGGCGGACATCACAACGAAGCGGAAGGGCGCTGGGAGCACCTGTTGGGCATGGCTACGATAGCGAGCAATCGCGTTGACGGTCTGGAGGAAGGGCTCGGCAATGTGGGCTTCGTCCAAGAGGATGAGCATGTCATTCCCGACAAGTCCGGCATGGATTGGCCAAGCGCCGGGGCTGACTCCATAGCCCCGGAAGAGAAGGCGTGAGCCGAGTTGATCGACTGTCGAACAAAGAACGAGGGGCTGAAGCGGGTTGGTGCTCCAGGTTTGATCGCGGAAGACGCCTCCTCGCAGGGTGACGACACGCAGAGGGTCTTCGGCGAAGTCTCCTGCGAGCACACGCAATCGACGAGCTACAGCTTCGACGATAGCCGATTTCTTTGCACTGGGCTTGAGGGCTGCGGCGATCTTTTCTGCACGAGCGCTGGCTTCATCTACGATGATGCGACGATCCACGACAAAGGCGATGCGCCTTGGGGCGGTGCGTTTATCTGCGGGGAGGTCAGTTTGAGCAGCAAGAGCAAAGAGTGCGATGTCGATGCAGGATGTCTTGCCGCTAGCGGTGGGCAGCGTGATGGCCTGGGGCCAGTCTTTACCCGCGTCCATGACACGCTGCATAAGCCTCTGCTGCCAGGGGAACGGTAACACGCCATGCACTGCATGGAAGAACTCGCTGAATTGGTCTGCGGTGAGAGTGCTCATGCGAAGGCTCCTCCTGTGAGAGGTCGAAACAAGCCATAGCCGCGATAGCGACCTGCTCCGAGCATCAGTGGGCCTCTCACTTCATCGGTGAATGTGATGGAGACGTGGCTATGGTGGATATTGCCGCCAGATTTGCGTTGGAGGCACGGGAAGCCGCGATTGGCAGGGCTTCCAATGTGGGCAGAAACGGGCATGATGTTTACGGAGCGGATGATTTGCCGTGCAAGACCCACTCGCTCGCAGGCGTCCATGACCATCTTCTCGATCTCATCGAAAGCGTTTTCGCCTCGGCCTTTAGGATGGCGGTCAAAGGCCATGGGGGTGACGGTGGCCCATCGTTTGCTAGGTTTTGTCCAAACTTCGGGGAGCAAGGTCTGCGGGCGTGAGGCACAGGCGAGTTCGAGCTGCATTTCGCCAAGTTTACCGAGGGTGAGATTCAGAACCCGGGGTTCAGCACCATCGAAGAGGATGGCGTGGAGCAATGGTGTTTGCAGCTCAGCAGGTGGTGCCAGGGCGAAACCCATGATGCGACCATCGCCGTGAGCGTGCCCCACATTCGCTAGAGGCAGGAAAGCAAGGTGCGGGCGATCTGTAGGTTGGCCGGGCTCACTATGGCCCGAAAGCCACTCTGGCGCGGGCTGTGCCGGACTCAGAGCCATAAGAGTATCCCTCAAGGCTCGAGTAAGCTGTGGAGTGCTTTCCAAGCCGTAGCGGCGACCACCTGTCTGACGTAGGACGATGAGATCAGGCGAGAAAACGGTGCGGTGGCTGCAAGCGATCTCTTCGGGCTCGGTGGATTCCACATCATAAGCCTCTGATTTGGAAGGCTTTGGGCGCAAACCTTGCCCATAGAGTCGTTCGAGTTCATCAAAGCGCCCTTTGGTTGGGACACGGAGACGGCTGGCTGTGAGGCGAGTGGAGCCAGGTTTCCACAGCGGCAGATTCTCAGCTACTTCAGGAACAGCGCTGCCCGTCCAACACTCCACAGGAGACGAGGAGTGGCCGAGATAAGTCACTCGACGGCAAAGATCGTTCAGGGCATCACGATCTTCTGGCGTGGGATCAGTTTCCCAAACGAAGACAACGACAGTGGAATCGGTGCCATCCTGTGCAGCAAGTGGGCGCACCGAAGGAAAGAAGCGCGGCTGCTTGCCGCGTTTGTCGGGCAGGACAGTTAGACCATCGGCCATCACCTCATTGGAGGTCTTGTCATCGACCTTCTTCGGCGTGCTGGCGTCATTCGTGGGCACGAAGACGGTGACAACATCACGGCGATGAATGTCAGAGGCAGCACGCAACTCTGGCGCGGGCTGCTGCTCCAGCCAACGCATGGCTGCGATAGCCGCAGGCGAGCGATGAGTCTCGCCCCAAGCAGCAACAAGTGCCATGAAGAGGCGGTCTGGGTGAGGCGGCCACTCTGCTAGCTCGTAGCTGCTCGGATGTGTGGCAACTGCTCGCCCCATCAGGTAGCGAACACAGATGGCAATCATGATTCAGTAGGGGTTTTGGCTGCGATATTCTGGCTGCGGCGGATGAGTTCGACTAGCTGAGCTGAGGCTGTGAGTTCGACTTCTTCATCGTGCCAGGGGAGTTTAGCAGATTTGGCATCCGCCAGTGCTTCCGTGAAAAGCTTGAGGGCTTGAGGGCGGTCAAGACTGAAAGGTGTGCCAGAATTACCTGGAGAAAGAATCTCCCACTTGGGCGTCTCTGTAGCGTGGAGCTGGCAGCGGGAACGAAGGTCAGAGTTTTGCTCGGAAGCTAGAACAGCGGCACAAAGGCCAAGTGCGGCTAGGAGAGTGCGGGCCTTGTCATCGGTAGCTGTGTCTGAAGTTGAGCCGGGCGTGAGAGGAAAGCAAAGACGGCGGAGTGCAGTAAGGGAGAGAACTACGGTTTGCTCAGCTTTCTCGAAGATGATCCCACCTTCTGTGATGGATGGCGCAACGTTTCCATGATTGGCTTCAGAAGGCTTACCGTCCTTACCAAGTAGCACAGCTTTGCCTTTTTCTTTGAGAGCCTCCTTCTCATCCAAAGTCCAGCCGCCATTAGGTGCGGCGTAAATCAATGCAGAGTCTTTCCGGATTTCAGCAGGATCAATTCGGCTGCTGGTCTTCTTCCCAAGCTGAATCGTGTGAGCGACCACCTCGGACACTAAGGCTCGGGCAAATTTAACGCCAAGCCCCCCTTTTGGCCCCGTGCTGTCCCAGACGCCAAACACCAGTGCGGTTGGGCAATATTGCAGCAGTGGAGTTGCATTTTTAAGATCAACGCTGTCGAGACTCTTGCCAACTTCTGACTCGCGGAATTTAACGCCTTTATTGGTGATGCTGTCGCGAAGCAGTGCGTCAGCAATACGATGAGGAGCCTCCAGGCTGGAAACACTGAACTGTTTCAAAAGGCCATCGCCCTCAATCTTCGTTGTGATGACGGGCAGCGAAAGCTGGCCGCGGCGCTTTGCCTCCAAGAGAGCAAGCTCCATACGGTTCGCCTGGGCCTGGACGGAATCGAGCAGCACACGGGATGCGGTGCCAGCTTCCTTGTTGTGCCCTTCAAGGGCATATTTTCCTCCTTCATAGGTGGGGGGAAATACCTTTGTGCCATCTCCAGCAGCCGGCTCATAGGGGATGCGACTGCGAATAGCTGTGGAACCATCAGTGATGGCGGCTTTCAGAATGTCCAGGGTCAGGATGGCGGATGTAGTGCTCATTTTGTATTTTGTTTGGGATCGGGTTGCGGATTGGAAGGCAGGCTATTTGAAATTGCATCTGGGATGACGAGTGGAAGTGGAGCTGACAGTGAGGCTGCCTCTTCAAGCTGCTCAATGAAGGCGTACGGGTTTTGAAACAGTCTGCGAACTTCTCGAAGCGTCATGCCTCAGGAAGGCACATAGCATCGAATTAGCAATTACTCTTTAAGAGGAAAAGGAGTTTGAGGAAAAACTTGAATCTCCCAAAATACCGATAAAGCTGGCGTTGCGCTCCAGCGCGGGTGGCCTCGTTGAAGTAGAGGCAATGGTGATGCTGACACGGCGGCATTCCAAAGCCACTCCCCTGCCTGGAGCGCCCGTGTCAGAAACTCGATGCTTCGCCGAAGACTAGAGCGGGCTGGATTCGTTTTCCCAAAGCCGGTGGGGACATTGATCAGGCGGTTTTCGCAGGGACCAGACGACCGGAGCCAATCGCTTTCACTCTGGCCCTGCTGCTTTTCACCACAAGCAAGGCGCTGTTGGTAGACATAGGGCTTGCGCTTGTCTGTAAAGGCGGTGGAGAAGAAGGCTTTGAAGTCTTCGGGCATGGCGGGGACACAATAACTTTGAGATTTCGGCTCGTCAGGGCATCCAAACTAGATGAGGAAGAGGGATGGGTTGGAGTGTTTTTCTGGGGAATTTTGAGTATTTGTATATTGATTGCCATGTCTTTTTCTTACAATCAGAATGTGTCGTGAGCTGATTGGAGGATGGATGGAAATGTGGGCTGGCGGGAGGCTTCCACTTTGTGGAGGGCTCTATGGAGGGACTCATGATCTGTGGAATCTGCCATCGGGGGTGGGACATTTGCTGGGGGAGGTTCCGAGTTTTTTTGGTTTTTTTGTTTAAGATGGGTGAAGCGTTCTTGAGGGGGATTGGAATCCAACCGGTTCCCGGGAGGTGTGGGGACGCTTTCGTGTGGGTGAAAGTCAGGCCGCACAGAGGATCCAGGGGACCGAGCGCCAGCAGGGCTGCAGCAGTCCAAAGAGGGCTTTTGCGCCAGCAGGGCTGGCTTGGGGAAGGCGGCAGCAGGGCTGCAGCAGTCCAAGGAGGGCTTTTGCGCCAGCAGGGCTGGCTAGGGGAAAGCGGCAGCAGGCTGCAGCAGTCCAAGGAAAAGAGGGCCCTCAGGGCTGGCTCAGTCCAAGGAAAGGCGGGCGGGGCCCTCAAGGATGAGCGTGCGTGTTTCAGCCCAGGAACTTGCCGGGATTTAGGATGCCCTTGGGATCGAGGGCGGCCTTGACCTTCAGATGGGCTTCATGGGCGGCGTCGCTGACGGCGTGACGCCACCAGCGTTTTTTGGCGATGCCGACGCCGTGCTCGCCGGTGATGGCGCCGTTCCAGGCGATGATCTGATGGAAAAGCGCGTCGAGCGCCTCCTCGGCGCGTTCCCGGATGGCGGGTTCGTCCATGGTCGGCACCATGATGTTGACGTGGATGTTGCCGTCGCCGGCATGACCAAAGCAGGCCACGGGGAAGCCGTGCCTGGCCTGAAGCTGCTCGGCGAAGTCCACCAGGTCCACCAGCCGGCTGCGTGGTACCACGATGTCCTCGTTGAGCTTGATGAGGCCGGTGTTGCGCAGGCTGTAGCTGAACTCGCGGCGCAGCTTCCAGAAACGCTCGCAGGCCTCCTCGCCCAGGGCTTCCTCCAGCTCGATGCAGCCCAGGCTGCGGACGAGATCTGCGAGGAGCGCGAGTTCACCCTTCACCGACGATTCATGGCCGTCGATCTCCACCAGCAGATGCGCGTCACCCCGGGGCGTGACGGATTCTCCGAGATACTCACGGGCGGCGCGCAGGGTGAACTTGTCGGCGATTTCCAGGGCGCTGGGCAGGAAGCCGGAGTTCAGGATGCGCTGCACCGCGTTGGCGGCCTCGGCAAAGGTGCGGAATCCGGCGGAGAGCATCGCGCGCGTCGGCGGATGCGGGATCAGGCGCAGCGTGGCCTGGGTGACGACGCCCAGCATGCCTTCGCTGCCGACCATGAGGCCGACGAGGTCAAAGCCGGTCTTGTTCTTGTGGCAGCGACCGCCCGCCTTCACGAGGCTGCCGTCCGCCAGCACGGCCTCCAAACCGAGCACATAATGACGGGTCACGCCATACTTCAGGCAGCGCGGGCCGCCGGCATTGGTGGCGATGTTGCCACCGAGGCTGCATTCCTTCAGGGAGGCGGGGTCGGGCGGATAAAACCAGCCCAGCTCGCGCACCGCCTTCTGAAGGTCGCCGGTGATGACGCCGGGCTCGACGACGGCCACGCCATCGGCCGTGTTCACCTCGAGGATCCGGTTCATGCCAAGCACGGAGAGGGCGATGCCGCCCTGGGCGGGCACGCAGCCGCCGACGTAGCCGACCCTGGCGCCCTGGGGCGTGACCGGCACGCCGTGTTCGGTGGCATAACGAAGAGTTTGGGCGACGTCCTCCGCCGACTTCGCATGAACCACGACCTGCGGCGGGCTGGAGGCAAACCACTTGTCCGTGGCATGGGCGGCGAGGTCGGGCACGGAGACGGAGATGCGGCCGGGTCCGAGCAGGGAGGAGAGGTCGTCGGCGAGGGAGGACATGGGCTCTTCCTTAATGCAGGGCGGGGGATGGGCAAGCGGCCTCCTGCGGCCCTGTCGTCGTCCTGGGATTAAATCACAAAAACCGTCCGCCTCCTGACAATCCAGGAAAGGTCGCAGCGTAGGTTAGGGCGCTCCGCCAGACCATGCATACGCCGCTTTTCCGTCCTTCGATGGATCGCCGGGCCTTTCTCACGGCCTCGACGATGGGCCTGGCATCCCTGGGGTTCCGGGGCGGTTTGAAGGGCACCACGGCCGCGCCGGCGGCCCTGCCGACCCTGGCGAAACCCGCGAAATCGACGGTGCTGTTCTTCTTGTGCGGCGGTTCGTCGCACATCGACATGTGGGACATGAAGCCGCAGGCGCCCCTGGAATACCGTGGCGAGTTCAAGCCCATGCGCACGACGGGTGATGAGATCGTGCTGTGCGAGCACCTGCCGCTGCTGGCGAAGCAGGCGCATCGTTTTGCGATGGTGCATGGCGTCACCGACGGCGGCCGGGCGACGGGCGATCATCACGCCGGCTATTATTACAACCTCACCGGTCACGCTCCGGACCCGACCTTCAAGCAGCAGGGCAACGATCGTCGGCCGTATCCGGAGGACTGGCCCTACATGGGCAGCGTGGTGGCGATGAAGCGGGCCGCGCATCCGACATTGCCTTCCCTGATCACGCTGCCGCACAAGCCGAGCAAGCTGCCCTTCACCCGGCCCGGCCAGTTCGCCGGGCGCATCGGCATGGAGCACGACCCGTTTTTCCTGAACGGGAACTTTGACGAGCCGCTGAAGTTTGCCTCGCCGACCCTTTCCATGGCAGGCGGCATGTCCGCCGCGAGAATGCAGGACCGCAAGTCGCTGCTGGCCGCGATGAACGAGGCACGCCGGGAGCTGGATCACGAGATGGCGATTCAAAACTACGCCAGGCAGCAGGAGCGGGCCTTTGACCTCCTTTCCTCCAGCAGCACCGCCAATGCCTTTGACATCCAGAGCGAACCCCAGGCGCTGCGGGAGCGTTACGGCCAGGACATCAACGGCATGAGCCTGCTGATGGCGCGGCGGCTGGTCGAGGCGGGCGTGCCTTTCGTCACCGTCTTCTGGAAGGAGGACGAGCGTCTGCACAACCAGTGCAAGAGCGCGGGCGGCTGGGACACGCATGGCGACAACTTCAACTGCCTGCGCCAGCATCTGCTGCCCAAGTTTGACCGGGGATTCAGCGCGTTCCTGGAGGACATGTCCTCGCGTGGCCTGCTGGATGAAACCCTCGTTTTGGTCACCAGCGAAATGGGGCGCATGCCCAAGGTGGGTGACCGTCGCAGCGGTGGCCCCGGTGGTGCGGGCCGTGATCACTGGACCTCCTGCATGAGCGTCCTCATGGCCGGAGCCGGAGTGCAGGGGGGCAGGGTGGTGGGTGAAACCGACGCCCGGGCTGAATTCCCGAAGGACCGGCCCATCTATCCGGAGGACGTCACCCGCACGGTTTATTATGCCATGGGCCTCGAAAACCTTGATGCCCAGGATCGTTTGGGACGCGTCTACAATCTTCTGGAGGAGGGCAGGCCGTTGGTGGAACTGTTTGGTTGAGTAGTACCCGGGCAGGGGAAAGGCTGGAAACCCCTTTTGCAAAAGCAGGCGGCGACGTTATAGGAGCGGCTGACGTAATTGTTTTCTCCCCCCATCCACCATTCTCATGTCTGACGATCCATCCCCCCGCAATGACGGACCCAGCCGGCGCAACCAGGAGCCGCCGTTCAATTGGAAGGGTTTCCTCCTGCTGGCGGTTGTCGTCCTGCTGGTGGGGTCCGGCCTGATGGTCGGCAAGGAGGCCACCCGCCCCCAGGAGATCACCTACCGTGAGTTCGTGCAATACGTCGAGGGTGACAAGATCGACCGTGAGCAGGATCTGAAGCTCATCCAGCAGGACACCACCTCGGCGGAGTACATCGAGGGGTATGCGCTTCGTTCCAAGTCTCCTGAGACTGCGGCGACTGGAGCAGCACCTGAAAAGCCCACGGCCGCCGTGGCGCGTCGCAATGTGGCGAAGTTCACCGTTCCCGTCTCGATCCAGTATCAGAAGGAGGAGCTGCAGGAGCTGCTGAAGAAGCACAACCTGGTGCTCATCCCCCAGTATAAAAACGATCCCTGGGGCGCGATTTTGATCTCGATGCTGCCCATCATGATGGTGCTGCTGCTCATCTACTTCCTGGTTCGTCAGCAGATCAAGACCGCGGGCCGCGGGGCGCTGAACTTCGGCAAAAGCCGCGCCAAGATGCTGTCCCAGGACCGCAACAAGGTGACCTTCAAGGACGTGGCCGGGGTCGAGGAGGCCAAGGACGAGGTTCAGGAGCTGGTCGAGTTCCTGAAGGATCCGAAGAAGTTTCAGAAGCTGGGCGGCAAGATCCCGAAGGGCGTGCTCATGAACGGCCCGCCTGGAACCGGCAAGACCCTGCTCGCCAGGGCCATCGCCGGAGAGGCGGACGTGCCCTTCTTCAGCATCAGCGGCTCGGACTTTGTGGAAATGTTTGTCGGCGTCGGCGCCAGCCGCGTGCGCGACATGTTTGAGCAGGGCAAGAAGAACGCGCCCTGCCTGATCTTCATCGATGAGATCGACGCCGTGGGCCGTCACCGTGGCCACGGCCTTGGCGGCGGGCACGATGAGCGTGAGCAGACGCTGAACGCGCTGCTGGTGGAGATGGACGGCTTTGACACCCAGGAGGGCATCATCATCATCGCCGCCACCAACCGCCCGGACGTCCTGGATCCCGCGCTGCTGCGCCCCGGCCGTTTTGACCGCCAGGTCACGGTGTCCCTGCCGGACGTGAAGGGCCGCGAGGAGATCCTGCGCGTGCATTCCAAGAAGGTGAAGCTGAGTGAAAACGCCGACCTCAACAAGATCGCCAGGGGCACGCCCGGCTTCTCCGGCGCCGAGCTGGCGAACCTGATCAACGAGGCCGCCCTGCTCGCCGCCCGCCGCAGCATGAAGGCCATCACCAGCGCCGAGCTGGAGGAGGCCCGCGACAAGGTGCGCTGGGGCCGTGAGCGCCGCAGCCTGGCGCTCAGCGACAAGGAGAAGGAGAACACCGCCTACCATGAGGCCGGTCATGCCATCCTCATCGAGCTTCTGGAGCACACCTCACCGCTGCACAAGGTCACCATCATCCCGCGCGGCCCCAGCCTGGGCTCCACGATGTGGCTGCCTGAGGAGGACAAGTTCACGCACCGCAAGAGCGAGCTGCTCGACGACCTCGTGGTCGCCATGGGCGGCCGTGTGGCCGAGGAGATCCAGTTTGGCGACGTGACGAACGGCGCGATGGGCGACATCCGCCAGGCCACCGGCATCGCCCGCAACATGGTCTGCGCCTGGGGCATGAGCGAGAAGATGGGCATGGTCGAGTACAGCGACGGCGACCAGGCGGTCTTCCTGGCGCGTGATCTTGGACGCAGCCGCGGCTACAGCGGCGCCACGGCCCAGAAGATCGACGAGGAGGTGAAGCGCCTGATTGACGAGGCCTACCAGAAGGCGCGTGACATCCTGCTTTCGAACAAGGACAAGCTGGACGCCATCGCCCATGCCCTGCTCGAATACGAGACGCTCGACGGCGCCCACATCAAGGAGATCATGGAGCACGGGCGGATTCTCAATCCTCCGTCCAACAAGCTGCCGCCCTCGCAGCCGCCGCCGATTCCGAAGGCGGCGGACACGCGTTCGCCGAACCAGGACAGCGAGGATGAGGCCGGTCTTCCCGGCGGGCTCATCGGCGTGCCCACCTGATGACGCCAGGTTTCCTGGTTGAGACCGCTCCTGTGCGGCGGGGAAGCCCGGACCGGACTCCGCCCCAACCCTTCTTTTTTCATGCCCAGCCAGTTTGACATCGAATACGCCGTGGAGAACACGCAGGTCCTTCACGAGCCGGACCGCCGCATCGACACCTTTGGTTCGACCCGGTTTGAGTTCCAGCTTGTCTCGGAGCTGATGGACCGTGTGAACGCCACCCGCATCCGCAGCGGCCAGATCCTGGCGGAGAAGCCCATGATCGTCAGGCCCGACCCTGAGTCGGTCGCCAGCTTTGACTTTGAAGGCTTCGGCCCGCAGGGCGAGGCGTTTGGCGACTTCCTGAAGGAGAATGTCCACCGGCTGGCGCTCCTGAAGTATGGCTTCCGCTTCCAGATGCAGGACATGCAGGAGGACATCGTCCATGAGTCCATGAGCGTGGTCTGCGACAAGCTCCTGGAGGATGTCCGGCGCACCGGCAACCCCATGCGGGCCATCATCGCGGGCGTGGACGACACCTGGGAGATCAGCCTGCTCAAGTTCACGGTCGAGATGATCGAGAAGTCCCACAAGATCAACCTCTTCGACTTCAAGCGCCGCGGCCTGCTGGGCTGAAGATTGAAACGAGATGGCCCGCACGCAGCTCAAGCTCCTTCTTTTTCTGATCGTGCTCGGCATCACGCTGGGCTGCATGGCCGCCGCGTACTACATTTACGAAAAGGTCCTGCGGCCCGAGAAGCTGATCCAGCAGGAGATGGCGGCGATCAAGAAGGTGGACATGCCGCGCATCGACCCCGGCGCGAAAAGGTTTGAGGCCGCCGTGGCGATGATCAAGGAGGGCCGGGTGCCCGAGGGCCGGGACGCGCTTTACAAGCTCCTGAAGCAGTTCCCCGACTCCGCCACCTGCGCCGAGGCCAAGCGCATCATCGGCGAGATCAACCTGGACGAGCTGTTTTCCACCGACCTGAAGTCCGGGCGCAGGGACTACATCGTGCAGCCTGGCGACTCCCTGGCCCTGATCGCCGGGCGGCAGAACACGACCATCGACATGATCGTGAAGCTGAACGGGCTGATGGGGACGGTGCTTCAGCCCGGGGATCACCTGGCCATCGTGCCGCTGGAGTTTTCCGTGGACGTGGATGTCTCCAACAAGACGGTCACGCTGTTCCGGAACGTGGGTGACAAGCGTTATTTCTTCAAGGAGTACCAGGCCCGCGACCTCCGGCTGCCGCCAGGGATGAAGGTGCCGGCCGAGATGGAGGTGAAGGGCAAGTCCGCCTCCGTGGACGGCAGGTCCGTGCTGTCCACCGACCCGCGATACGTCGAGGCCGAGAAGTGGCTGCCCGGCAGCCGTCCCGGAGTGGTTTTGCGCACTCCGCCGGTGTCCAGGGCCGTGCCCGTGCCTGAAAATCCGCCAGTTGCCCCCGGGGCCGAACTGGCCGACCCGTCCGCGTTTGCCCCTGAATCCGGCGTCTTTTTGGAGCGCGCCGACCTCGAAGAACTGTTTGCGCTCGTCCGCAACGGCTCAAAACTCCACTTCATCCGCTGACCGCCCCAACCAACCCTTTGATCATGAAGCAAGTCCTGGAATTCGAAAAGCCCGCCATCAAGCTCCGCGAGGAGCTCGAAGACCTCCGCAAGAAGCAAGCGTCGAAGCCCTCCGACCGCCTGGCGGCCCAGATCAACGAACTCGAGCTGAAGCTGGAGAACCTGATGCGGGACATCCACAACAACCTCAACCCCTGGCAGCGCGTGCAAATCTCCCGCCACATCAACCGGCCCTTCATGCTGGATTACGTGAAGCACTGCTGTGATGAATTCATCGAGATCCATGGCGACCGCCATATTGGTGACGACGCCGCCATGCCGGCCGGCTTTGCCATCTGGGGAGGCCGCAGGGTCGTGGTCATCGGCCATCAGAAGGGCAGGGACACCAAGGAAAACCTGCTGCGCAACTTCGGCAGCGCCCACCCGGAAGGCTACCGCAAGGCGCTGCGCGTCATGAAGCTCGCTGAAAAGTTCGGCCTGCCCGTCGTCACCCTGATCGACACCCCCGGGGCCTTCCCCGGCATCGGCGCCGAGGAGCGCAACATCGCCGAGGCCATCGCCTTCAACCTTCGTGAAATGATGACCCTGCGCACGCCCGTTGTCGCCGTGGTCATCGGCGAGGGCGGCTCCGGAGGCGCCCTGGGCATCGGCATCGCCGACAGGGTGCTCATGATGGAGAACGCCTATTACAGCGTGATCAGCCCCGAAGGCTGCGCCGCCATCCTCTGGAAGCATCGCGAGCACGCCCCCGAAGCCGCCTCTGCGCTGAAGCTCAGCGCCCAGGACCTTTCGGCGCTCGGCATCATTGACGGCGTGGTTCCCGAGCCGATCGGCGGCGCGCATCATGATCATGCGACGGCGGCGGCGGCGCTGAAGGATGCCGTGCTCCAGGCCATCGCCGGGCTGGAAAACATCCCCGCGCAGGAACTGCTGGACCAGCGTTATCAGAAGTTCCGCGCCCTGGGCAAGTACACGGAGAACTGAAGCTTGAAACGCCCCGGCAGTTCATGACAGGCCGTGTCTCGGGTCAGGATCGCGGGCTGTCCTGACGGCCCTGGTCGAGCCTGGCAAGCATCGCGCGGATGTCCCTGGCCCCCTTGACGGCGACAAGGACGGTGGCGCTGGCATACCAGGCCAGCGCGGAAAGGGTGAGGACGAACCAGAAGGCGGCCATGGCCAGGTGATAACGGCTTGACCGAACCAAGTTTGCAAAAGATCCAGGGGCTTGAAGGCGGAGGCCCCTGGGCGCCGGGATTCGAGGGGCAGCCTGGATTCAGCACCTGCCCCGTCGTTTCAACCCCTCCTTTTCCCGGCATGCCGGGGATTTTGGCTGGTTCCGTGACGGCGGCGTGATAGCCTGGGCGTTGTTCGTATTGGTTGTGTCTCCTGTGATGGCTTTTCGAATCCTGCTGCTTCGTCGGACCGCGTTGAGGGCGGTGGCGGCGGGTATTGGGCTCATGGGGCTGATGCCGTGCGGCGCTGAGGCGCAAGGCCAGGCGCGGACGGGTGCGCTTCCCTGGGCGGAACGGGAGACTCGGCTGGCGAACGAATACCTGTCGCTCCTGGTCGGGCAGCCGGAATACGGCCGCGTGGTGGACCTGCTGTGGGCGCTCTATGAAAAGCATGAGGCCACGGCCCTGCTCATGGAAAGCGTGACGGCCCAGGTGCAGGCGCAGCGGCATCCGTCGGTGGTCCTGGTGCTGGGGCACCTGCTGCGGAAGTCGGGCGACCTGAAAAAGGCGGCAGCCACCTATGAGCAGGTGCTCGGCAACGACAGTTACAAGGCCCTGGCGCTGCAATCCCTGGCGGACGTGGCCCAGGAGCTGGGCGATCCGGCAAAGGCGCAGCAGTGGACCGGCCGTCTCAACGAGCTGCTGCCCGACACGGACCCTCAGAAGGTCGATGTCCTGCTGCGGCTGGGAACCCTGGCCTTGTCGGCCCAGAAGAATGAAGAGGCGGTGAAGGCCTGGGAGCAGGCGGCGAAGCTGAAGCCGGCGGACTTCCAGCTTGTGCGGCAGGTGGCCGAACTGATTTTGCGCGCGGGTTTTCCCGAGCGTGCCGCAGCCTTCTACACGACGCTGGCGGATCAGGGCGATCCGCAGAAGCGGCTGGACGCGCTCTACGACCTTGCGCGCATTCACGAGCATGCCGACCAGTTTGAAAAGGCCGACGCAGCCTTGAAGAAAGGCCTGGCGCTGCTCGATTTCCGCGATGTCCGCTACACGGACTTCTTCCGCCGTCGCGTACGGCTGCATGAGCGTTTTGGCACGCTGGAGGACCTGAGGCAGCTGCTCGTCAAGGCCGCCGCAGCACGGCCGCCGGACGAGCAGGCCCTGCGCGACCTTGCCCGTTTCGAGGAGATGACGGCGGATTCCGACGCCCATGTCAAGACCATGCGCGAGCTGGTCAAGGTGGCGCCGCAGGTGGATGACTACCGCTGGGAGCTGGTGCGGCTGCTGCTTGACCATGACGGCACCGCCGAGGCTGCGAAGCTGCTGGATGAACGGCTCAGGGGGGATGGCGGCGACCTGCCGGTGATCGTCTTCCTGCGTTGCGAGGCCGACCTGCGCAGCGGCCGGCAGAAGGAGGCCGTCGAGAGGCTGCGCCGCCTGCTGGAGTCCGGCGGCGGCAATGCCGAGGTGGAGAAGCAGGCCCTGGCCTTCGCCCAGCAGCGGGCGCTGGACGAGATCGTCGAGGCGATCCTCAAGGCGCGTGTCGGGCGCGATCCGGGCCGTGCCGAGGCGGTGTTTGAGCTTGCGGCCTTTCACCGGGCCCGCAAGGACATGGCGGCGGCGGACGCCCTGCTGCGCCGCTTCACCCGGGACGCGCCCAACGAACAGGAGCGTCAGCGGCGGCTGAACGAGGCCGCAGGCTTCATGGCCACGGGCAGCGACCTCGACACCGCGATCATCCTGGCGCGTGAAGCCGTGGCAAAGCCCGGGGCCGGGCGTGAGGAGTTCCTGCGGCTGGCCGACCTGCTCACCGAGCATGCCGAGCCCGAGGAGGCCCTGGAGTGGCTGGAGAAGGCGTGGAAGGCCTCGAAGAACGAGGAGGAGGGCGTGGACGTGGACGAGAGGATTTACTCCTTGTTGTTAGGCGAGAGGAAGAAGGAGGCGCCTAGGCAGCGCGGCACGGGCGGCGACTTCCAGCTGCCGGAAATCTTCACCGGCAAGGGCTTTGCCATGACCGAGGAAAAGCCCGCCGGAGCGGCTGAAACCGCCGAGGAGGTGCTGAACCAGGCCGGGCGGCTGGTGAAGTCCGCGGCCGTGGAAACGCAGCCGCTGGTTCTTTACCGCGCCGCCTGGTGGGCGCTCAGGGCGGAGCAGTGGGAGGAGGCCTACGCCGTGATGCGCAGGCTGGAGGCGGTTTCCCCGGGGCGCAGCCTGCCGCCGGAGGCGGAGAAGCTGCTGCTGGAGCTGACGCTGGCCGACAAGAACACCGCCCTGGCCATGCGCGTGCTGCGCCGCCTCATCGCCAAGGATCCCGCCAACGTCATCCGCTACACGCTGCGGCTGAGCGAGCTGCTGCTGGAGGATGAGCAGACGGCCTCCGCCGCCGTCAACGTCGGCCTTTCCCATGAGCGCACGGGCTGGCGCATGGCCACCGAATCCCCGCCTCCCGGCAGGGCCGCCACGCTGCTGCTGGAGCGCGCCTACCGCGAGTCTCCGGATTCCGAGCAGCTGCTGAACGCCCTCACTCAATGTTATGCCCTGCAGCGGCGCGCGGATGATGCGTTGAAGCTTTGGCAGCAGGCGATCGGCCGCTCCACGGGCGGTGCGGCGTCGGCGCTGATGCAGCGTTATGCGGAGATGCTGCTGCAGCGCGGCATGCTGCCCGGGCATGTGGACGTGCAGCTCCGCATTGTCGAGCAGGAGACCGACGTGAAGCGCCGCCGCGAGGCCTTCACACGCTTCCTCGACCGCTTCTTGTGGGCTGGGGAGGGGGGCGGCGAGCTGCCCGAGGAGGTGATGAAGGAGCGGCTTGAGCTGATCCGGGACTCGCTGCTGGCCCTGGTGAAGAAGCATCCCTTCGACGGCTTCTATCACGAGGCCCTGGCGCATGTCCATGAACGCTCGGGTGATGTGGCGAAGGCGTTTGCGGCGATGAAGCAGGCCTACTACACCGCGCCGGACACGCCGTTTTCACTCGACCAGCTGCGCGAGGCCGCGCTGAAGGTGAACGATCTCAAGTCGGCGATCTACTTTCAGAAGCAGGTCGCCGCAGGTGCCGCGCCGGGGCAGGTCGCGGCGGAGTCGAGGAGGCTCGTGGAGATGCTGGAGCAGACCTTTCAAATCGCCGAGGCGGACCGCGTGCGTCGTCGTCTGGAGAGCCGGTTTTCCCAGGATGCAGCGGCGCTGGAGGACCTGGCGGAGCATTATCGCAGCACGGGCCAGGACGAGGCCGAGCGGCGGGTGTATGAGCAGATTTCGCGCGTGCGGCCCTGGGATGCGAAGTCGGAGCTGCGGCTGGCGCTGAAGTGCCTGCGGCTGGCAGATGAAGAAGGGGCGAGAAAGCATCTGGCGGAGATCCTGCGCCGCACCCAGGCCAAGGCCTTCATGCCGCCGGAGGAGGGGGCTCCGGAACGCCTGCCGCTGCCGCTGGCCGAGCAGCGCAAGGCAGGCCCGCCGGGGCCTGTGACCGAGGTGCTGGGCGAACTGGACGCCGTGCCGGCGCTGAAGACGGCGGAGGTGGCCGTGCTGCGCAGCTTCCTCAGCCTGCCAAGGCCCGAGTTCAGCGAGCTGCCGGATGAAGTGCCCCACCTGCGCCTGCGGGCGGTCGAGGAGCTGGCGAGGCTGAACCAAAAGTCTGGCACGACACAGGCCTGGAAGCAGGAGACGGAGACCTGGAAGTCGCCGGTGGAAAGGCTGTGGGCGCTGTATTTCGCCAGGCTGGGCGGACCCTTCCGCAGCCTGCTGGAGCAGGTGATGAACCCGGCTGAAAAGGCGTCCGAGAGCCTTGAGGCGGTGTTCTGCCGCACCTGGCTGACGATCCGGTCCGGCGGCATGGCGGAGGCGATGGACCGGGCAACCCAGACAGGGCTGGATGGCGGGCTTCTCGAACAGAGGCAGCGCATGGTGCTCGCAGTATGTGGCGTGCTGGCGGACCTGGACGGCTTCCGCTTTGCCAAGGGCGGCCTGGCCCGGCTGGGCACGCTGCGCAGCGTGTCGGTGCTCGACATCCTGCGGCGGCTGCAGGACCAGCAGCGCTATGCCGAGGCGCTGGAGCTCGGGGAGAGCCTGAGCGAGCACAATCCGGCGCTGGGCAGCGCCTTTGTGTTCTCGCTGGCGCGCATCGCCGAGTCGGCGGAGCGCTGGGACGTGGCGCGGGAATACCTGGGCCGGGTGGTGCGCGGAGCCGTGCAGCCGGAGGCCTACCGGGGCACCTATGACCCTTATCTGTTCAGCCTGAGCGCCGCCAACCGCCTGGCCGTCAGCGCCGCCGAGCGCGAACAAAATGTGCGTTCAGCCTGGCGGCGCCTGCAGGCCGTGCCGCCCTCCTCGATGACCACGCTGCGCAAGGCGGCGGTGGCCGGGCTGGCCGGGGCGCCCGACAAGGCGGCGGCGGAGATGGAGGCCCTGCTGACAGGCGGCTTCCTGCCCGCCCGGCAGATGGGCGAGCCGAAGGGCATGCTGATGCCGCAGGGGTCGCCGCGCTGGGAGGAGCCGATGCACCTGCGCAGCCTGTGGGAGGAGACGAGGGAGATCGAGGCGCGCTTCACGAACGAGGGGCTCGGCCAGGTGGTGCAGCAGGTGAACGAGCGGCTGTCCGCGCGCTGGGGCGGCGTGGCGCTGAGCTCGCGGTCCGGACTGGAGTTTGGCGAATGGCGGCTCGGGCACCTGATCCGGCGCATGAGGACCGCCGATTACCCGACGCGGGTGCGGCTTTTGCGCGAGCATCTGGCGAGCGTGGACATGCGCCAGGAGGTGTCGGTGGACACCTTGAGCGAGCTGGGCGGCCGGCTGGAGGCGGCGGGCATGTCGCGGGAGGCGATCGAGGTTTATGGCATGCTGCCGGGCCGTGCCCCGGCCAACCCGGAGTATGCGCAGTGGCTGATCCGGGTTTCCGAGGCCGCGCTGGACACCCGGACCGGGCTGAAGTTCACGCTGCAGCTGCTGGAGGCGGAGCCGCCCTACAAGCCGCCGCAGCCGGGGGATGAAGTGCTGCGTGAGAAGCATTCGCACTTCCTGGCGCTGGAACATGACGTGAACGAGCTGCACCGCCGGGGCTACCTGCCCGCCCCGACCCGTGTGCTGCAGGGGCGCATCCCGCATGAGGTGCCGTATCTGCGCGAGCTGGCGCTGCTTTATGAAAGGACCGGCCAGGACCGGCTGGCCCTCGACGCCTGGAACCGGCTGCACGAGGCCTTTGTGGCGAACGAGGAGAGCGGCGTGATCCCCGACGCCGAGAGCTCGGTGCATCGTGCGCAGCTTTTGGTTCGGCAGAAGCAGCCCGCCGCCGCGCTGGAGGCCCTGCGCAGCGTGCCGCTGGTCGAGAAGTCGGGGGCTCAGGGCAGGGAGGCGCTCAAGCTGCGCGCCGAACTGGCCGCCGAGGCCGGACGGTGGGAGGAGTTCCGCGAGATGATGACCGTGGCGGTGGACCTGAAGGCCATCGACGCCATCACGCATCTCACCGCGCTGTGCCGGCGGCATTCACGGGCGGCCGAGGGGCTGAACTTCCTGACCCAGGCTGAACGAACCATGAAGGAGGATGCCGAGCGCTTCCGTCTGCGGCTTGAGCTGCTTCGCCTGCTGGCCGCCGACGCCGGCTGGTCGCCGGACCGGGGCCGGGCGCAGGTGGCGTCCTTCTTCCGGGTGAGGCACCGGGGGCGTGAGGCGCTGAACCAGCTTTCCGACTGGATGAACACCGAGGCTGCAGGGAAAAACCGCGCCGCCTGGCTGACGATCCTGCGTGCCGAAACCCGTGCGGGAACCGACAGGCCGCTCGCCGCCCTGGCCCTGAGCGCCTTTGCGGACAAGGCGCCGGGCTCGCTGGCCGACGACCTGGCCGTCGGCTGGCAGAACCTGGCGGATGGCGACCGCATCTGCGTGGAGCTGGCGGCGGAGAACCTGTTGAAAAAGAAGCGGCCCGACCTGGCCTGGAAGGCCTGCCAGGTGATGCAGGAGCTGCCCTCGATGCGCCTGGAAAGCCGCAAGCAGCCCCTGATGCTGCGCGTCGCCCATGCCATGAAGGACCGGACCATCGTGCAGGAGCTGTTTGCCGAAGTCGTGCGCATGCCGATGCCGGGAGGCAGCCAGACGGCGGCCTGGGCGCAGGCGCTTCAGGATTGTGGTGAACTGCAGATGGCGCGTGAGCTTTATCAGACCGCCCTGCAACGGCTGGAGGCCACGCAGGCCACCCAGCCCGACATCGTCATCGCCTGGGCCCGTTTTCTGATCTCGCAGAAGGAGCATGAGGCTGCGGAAACCCTGCTGGTGCGGGATCTCTGGCAGCTTCCGAACGAGGCCGCCGGGCTGCTTTTCGAGCTGTATCAGTCCTGGGGGAGGCTGGCGGACATTCAGCAGGAGCTGCGCAAGTTTCACCTGACCGGCGGCATCGAGAAGGAGGTGCTTTATCTGGCGTCGAAGGCCCTCGGGCTGCCGCCGCCCGTGGCCGCGCCGTGAAAGGGGTGCTGGCGGAGGAAGCCAGGCTTCCGGTTCGCCGCCTTTGTCTCTGCTTGCCAGAGCGCCATCACCGCCTAGCCTCCGCGCCCCTTTCCTATGCTCGACATCCGCCTGCTCCGTGAGAATCCCGACCTGGTCAAAGCACGCCTCGCCAACCGCGGCGGGGATCATGCCGCCCTGGTGGATGAAGTGCTGTCCATCGACACCGCCCGCCGCAGTGCTGAAACCGAGCGCCAGAAGCTGCAGGGCGACCGCAACCGCATCTCCAAGGAGATCGGCATGGGCAGGAAAAACGGCCAGGACACCAGCGCCCTGGAGGCCGAGGTGAAGGGCATCAACGCCCGCATCGAGGAGATCGGCCGTGAAGCCGACGCCGCCGACGCCCGCCAGCGCGAGATCATGCTCGGCATTCCGAACCTGCCGCATGAAGGCTGCCCGGCCGGCCACAGCGCCGAGGAGAATCCGGAGGTGCGTGTCTGGGGCAGCCCGCCGAAGCATGACTTCACCCCGAAGGACCACACCGCCCTCGGCGCCGCCCTGGGCATCCTGGACTTCGAGGCCGGCGTCCGCATCACCGGCAGCGCCTTCGCGGTTTATCGCGGAGCCGGCGCGCGGCTGGAGCGTGCGCTGATCAACTTCCTGCTCGACCTGCACACCACCCAGCATGGTTATACCGAGGTGAACGTGCCGCATCTGGTGAAGCCCGAATGCCTGGTCGGCACCGGCCAGCTGCCGAAGTTTGGCGACCAGGTCTATCACAGCGCCACGGACGACCTTTACCTCATCCCCACCGCCGAAGTGCCGGTGACCAACCTGCACCGCGAGGAGATCCTCAAGGCCGAGCAGCTTCCCATCAACTATGTCGGCTACACGCCCTGCTTCCGCCGCGAGGCCGGCAGCGCGGGGCTCGGCACGCGCGGGCTGATCCGCATGCATCAGTTCGACAAGGTGGAGCTGGTGAAGATCACCACGCCCGAGACGAGCATGGCGGAGCTGGAGAGCCTGACCGCCAATGCGGAGAAGGTGCTGCAGCTTCTCGGCCTGCACTACCGCGTCATCGAGCTGTGCACAGGCGACATTGGATTTGGTTCGGCCAGGACGTATGACATCGAGGTCTGGGCGCCCGGGCAGGGGACCTACCTGGAGGTTTCGAGCTGCTCGAACTTTGGCGACTACCAGGCCCGCCGCATGGCCCTGCGCTACAAGGACGAGGAGGGCAGGAACCGCTTCTGCCACACTCTGAACGGCTCCGGCACGGCCCTGGCGCGCCTGTTTGTGGCCCTGATCGAAACGTATCAGCAGGCCGATGGCAGCATCCTGATCCCCGAAGTCCTGCGCGGTCATTTCGGGGCGGACAAAATAGGATGACTTCCCGCACGAAAGGCGGCGCCTGACGGCCTCGTTTGACGTATTCCCAGTTCCACTCCCCCAAACCCCCGACAAACCATGACTCCCGAAGAAGCCAAAGCCCAGCTCGACAACCAGGTCCGAGAAATCATCAACTGGCACTTTTCCCCTGAAACCGGCTGCCAGTTCTGGCTGGAGTGGGCGCAGAAGAACTTCGACCCGCGCGGCGTGGTGAACAGCTATGAGGACATCATCGCCAGGTTTCCGCACTTCCAGGATGAGTGGCTGCGCGACCTTCAGCCCGAGGTCTGGGTGCCCAAGGCCTTCGCCGGCAAGCCCTTCAACATCTTCGAAACCGGCGGCACCACCGGCATGCCGAAGCAGCGCATCGGCTGGAACGACTTCCGCGTCGATTACGAGGAGTTCAGCCACAAGCTCAAGGACGAGCATTTCCCGAAGGGCCAGAGCTGGATCATGGTGGGCCCCACCGGCCCGCGCCGTCTGCGCCTCGCCGTGGAGCATCTGGCCAACTACCGCGGCAGCGCCTGCTACTTCGTGGACCTTGACCCCCGCTTCGTGAAGAAGGTCATCTCGAACAAGCAGTTCGACGTGGCCCGACAGTACATGGACCATGTGGTGGACCAGGCGGTGCTGCTGCTGAAGAACCGCAAGATTTCCGCCATCTTCACCACGCCGAAGCTTCTTGAGGCCCTGGCTGAAAAGGTGGACCTCTATGCGGCCGGCATCCGCGGCTGCTTCGTCGGCGGAACGACGATGACCCCGCAGTATGTGCGCTTCATCGTTGAGGAGGTGCTGGAAGGCAAAATCGGCTTCTACCCGACCTACGGCAACACGCTCATGGGCCTGGCCGCCAGCGTGCCGCTGGAGCCTTCGGACAACTTCTCCATCACCTACTACGCCCCGCAGCCCCGCGCCGTGCTGCGCATCGTCAATCCGCACGAGACCAGCCAGACGGTGGATTATGACCAGTGGGGCCGCGTGGAACTGACCACCCTGACCAGGGAGTTCTTCATGCCGCGCTTCCTGGAACGTGACGAGGCCATGCGCCGCAAGCCGCGTGCTCCGTATGCCTGGGATGGCGTCGCTGACGTGCGACCGTTTGGAGCGATGGAGAAGACCATTGTCGAAGGTGTCTATTAAGAGAGGGCGCCTGAGAAGAACCTGTCACTTCAAAGCAGCGGTCGAAAGGCCGCTGCTTTTTTTCGTGAGAGGAAGCCAGTGGGGCTGCAAATCCACCATTTTTAAAAACGAGAGGCAAAAAAGATCATATTTCCAAAAATTAAGGTTTACTTAACTATTTAAAATCATTAAAAGGCGCGGAACTCTCCGCCATGACTCTCGCTCCCGACACCCTGCGCCCCGAGACGCTTGCCGAGCTGGAAGCCAGTCTCGACCAGATGAAAACGGCCAATTACTTCCTCCGGGTCGCGCTCGACCAGGTGCCGGAAGGGGTGTTGATCGTTGAAGCCCAGCCTGTTCAGCAGAACGGGCCTCAGGTGTTGTTCAGCAACGCCGCCGCTGCGGTCCTGGTGGGCGTGGAGCCTGACAAGGGGCTTCGAGGCATGAACCTGAGTGATCTGGCGGTCGGGGAGGGAGACGCTGAAACCTTGAGCCGCAGCCTGCAACTGGCCGTGGAAAACGGCGGGGTGCATGAATGCGAGTGCCGGATTCAGAACTTTTACGGCCAGGAGCCGCAGCGCTGCCGCTGGCGGGTGCGTGCGGTTTTCAACAGCCTGCGCAAGCTGCTGAACTACACGCTGCTGGTTTCGCCGGTGCCGGCGGTTTCCGCCGCCTCTGTGAAGACCACGCCGCTCAAGGGGGAGGACCTCGACACCACCTCCGACCAGCTCAAGAAGGACAACCTGGCGGCCCTGGCGCAAGGGATTGCGCATGACGTGAACAACCTGCTGGGGCCGGTGACGGTGCGGCTTTCCGACCTCATCCAGAAGACGGATGAGCAGTCGCCGATGCAGGGCGAGCTGCAGCTCATCTTCAGCGGCCTGAAGCGGGCGAGGCAGTTCACCTCGCAGGTGGTGACCGCCTGCAAGGCAAGGCCGCAGGACAAGAGGCCCGTGGATCTGGCGCCCATCATCAAGGACACGGTGAAGTTTGCCAGCGCCGGGGCGAACGTGCAGGTCAACATCCGCCTGGCGGAGCCGCTGCGCTGGGCGGTGGCCGATGCCACGAAGATCAGCCAGGTGCTGCAGAACCTCATCCTGAACGGCATCCAGGCCATGCCTCAGGGCGGGCACATGGATGTCGAGGTGGAGAACACGGACATCTGCCTCGGCCAGGATGCCGTGCTCAAGCCGGGAAGCTACCTTCGCATCGCCGTGCGCGACCGCGGCTGTGGCATCGCGCCGGAAAACCTTTCCCGCCTCTTCCGTGAATCCTTCACAACCAAGGCGGACGGCAACGGCATCGGACTGACGACCTGCAGGCGCTTCATCAAGGAGCATGACGGTGATGTGCGGGTGAGCTCACGTCTGAACATGGGCACCGAGTTTGTGGTGCTTCTGCCGGCCGTACAGGCTCCGGCCCAGGTGGGCGACGAGGCTTCCAAGCCTGTCAGCAACGCGCCTGTGCCGCTGATGAACGGCCAGGGCCGCGTGCTCATCGTCGATGACGAGGATGACCTGCGCAAGGTGGCCCACATGATCCTCAAGCGCTGCGGCTATGAAGTGGCGGAGACCGACAACGGCCAGGATGCGGTGAAGATTTATCAGAGCCTTGCGCGTTCAGGCTGCACGCCGGACGTGGTGCTGATGGACCTCACGCTGCGTGGCGGCATGAACGGTGGTGAAACGGCGGCGGAGATCCTGAGGTTTGATCCTGACGCGCGGCTGGTGGTGACCAGCGGCAGCGTGAACGAGGACGTGCAGATGACCTTTTTGGAGAAGGGCTTCGTGGGCGTCCTGCCCAAGCCCTACGAGGCGGGTGAGCTGACTCAGATGGTGCACCGGGTCATGACGATGATGCAGCGTTCCTGAGGTGTCTGGGCGGCTTGAAACGCCTCGGATGCCGGCGCGTTGATGGTCTCCTTATTCAAGGATCAGGCCCGCCCGCCGGGGCCGTGTTTCATCAAAGAGCACGGGCAGGCGGATGGCGCGGTCAAGAAGCCTGAGGTAGTCCGCGCAGGGGATCTCATGGCCGCCGAACATGGCCAGGTGCGGCGTGGTCCACTGGGTGTCATGCAGGATGAAGCCGCGGTCGCGAAGCCTCCACTGCAGATGGGTCAGGGCCACCTTGGAGGCCTGGGTCTCACGGCTGAACATGCTTTCACCAAAGAATGCGCCGCCGATGGCGACACCATAGACGCCGCCGACCAGCCGGCCTTCACGCCAGACTTCGGCGCTGTGCGCGAAGCCGAGTTCAAAGAGGGCCTGGTAGCTGTCGAGGATGACGTCATTGATCCAGGTGTCCTCACGGCTGGCGCAGCCGCGCATGACATCGCCAAAGGCCGTGTTCCAGCGCACCTCGAAGGGGTGGTGGCGGAGGTATTGTTCAAAACGCCGGGGCACATGGAAATCCCCGATGGGGAGGATGCCGCGATGCGGCGGGCGGAACCAGGAGATCGAGCCATCCTCGTGCCCCATGGGAAAGGCGCCTTCGCAGTAGGCGCTGAGGAGCTGCATGGGATCGAGCATCGCCGGGGAGGGAAGGGGGTCAGGAATCCTGCCAGGCAATGTAGGCCCTTCGTTTTGCCCGCCAGCCTTTCCAGAGGTGGCTGAGGAGGATGAAGATCTTGCGGGCCGGGTGAAGGCGCATGCGCTTTTCAAAGACCGGGTAGCGCTGGTCGCGCAGCTTTTCGAGAATCTCGCCGTAGATCTGCGCCATCATCCGGGAGGCGAGCAGGCTGTCCTCGTCCTGGGGAGGAAGGAGGCGTTCGGCCTCACGATAAAAGCCGCGGGCGCGCCGGTACTGCAGCTCCATGAGCTGGATGAAGCGCTGGTCGTGGCGGCCGTTGAGGACTTCCAGCTCGGTGATGCCAAAGTTTCGCAGATCCTCCAGGGGCAGGTAGATGCGGCCGTAGTCGCGTGCGTCTTCACCCACGTCGCGGATGATGTTGGTGAGCTGGAGGGCGTAGCCAAGCTGGACGGCGTATTCGCGGGCGGCGGGCTGGGTGTGGCCGAAGATGTGGACGCTGCACAGGCCGACGACGGAGGCGACCTTGTAACAGTAGGCCAGGAGGTCGTCGTAGGTTTCGTAACGCAGGGTCGTGATGTCGGAGGCCACGCCGTCAAGGATCTCCGCCAGCCAGGCGCGGGGGAAGCCGTACTTGCCGGGCAGTTCGATCACTTCATCCAGCACGGGATGCCCGGGCGGCTCGCCGTTGAGCACGCACTGCTTCCAATGGGAGAGTTCATGTTCCTTCTCCTCCTCGGTCAGGTGGACGGACTCGGCGATGTCGTCGGCCACGCGGCAGAAGGCGTAGAAGCTGATCATGTCCTGGCGTCGCTCCTTGGGCAGGCAGGCCAGGGCCATCGCCAGGTTGGACTTCGCCTGGCGGGTGATCTGGGTGGTGGAGAGGGTGCTGCCGGGAGGGGGAGAGGACATGCCGGGGCGCGGATCAGGAAGCGGCACGCCCCCGCCGGGAAGGAGGGATCAGGCCAGGACGGATGAGGGCGAGCGTGAGGGCTAGAAACACCCAGTTGCGCACCGTGGCAAGCACCAAACCATGCACGGGCAGCAGCAGGAAATAGCGTCCGTTTTCGACTCCGGTCAGGCTTTGCACCATGGCGCTGGCATAGCGGGTGAGGGAGAGCAGCACCCCACCTGTCAGGAGGATGCTGAGGATGGGGAGGACGGACCGCCGCCAGCAGCGCATGGCAGCCAGGCCCTGCCTGGCAAAAGGTGCGGGTGCCAGGGCAAGTGCCACGGGCAGGGGCAGGAGGAACAGGGTCAGCTCAAGCAGCAGCCACCTGGCGGCGCCGCCTTCGCCGCTGCCTTGCAGCAGCAGGATCATCAGGTCGAGTACGGAAAGCAGCAGGGTTTCGCGCCAGCGTGAGACCCAGCGCACAAAGGCGATGATGAAGTCGGAGCCGCTTTCGGGCCGCTCAGGCTGGTTCCAGGCGATGACGAGCTGGATCAGGAAGGCCTGGCAGCAGGCGGCGGTGCCGGCTTGGAACACAAGACGCAGGGCGGTCCGGATGTTTTCCAGGCCTTCGGAAAGCATGCCGTTCCAGGCGGAGGAGGCTTCCAACAGCAGCCAGGTGAAGGACGGCAGCAGAAAGGCGCTGAACGCACCGTAGTTCCTGGCCTGCCGTCGCTTGATGCCAAAGCGATAGGGATGGCGGGCGACCTGCCAGAGCAGCATGCCAAGGACGGGCGGCAGCAGCAGGGCAAGGGGCCAGGCAGGAAGCAGGCAATGGCCGAGCAAGGAGGTCTCCTGGAGTGCTTCGAAAAACAGCTCCGGGCCGAGTTCCCTCCAGGCCGTGAGATCCCTCTGAACGAGGCTGCCGGTGATCACGGTCCGGCCCAGGACCTGGGCGAGGGCCAGCAGCATGCCATGCAGGACGATCAGCCAGGGCATGCTGGAGACAAAGTCCCAGCCGTCGGAAAATTCACGCCGCTGCGGATGCCAGCGCAGATGCAGCCAGAAACAGCCCGCGGCGACGCTGATGGCGCCGGTGGTTTCAAGCCATAGGCTGGTGCTGGAAATGCTCACTCGGCCTCATCACTGGAGCGGACGGGCCCGGCTTCCAGGAGAATCACCAAAGCCCTGCGTTTCACCACGACTCAGATCAGTTCGGGCATCGCCTCCCAGCCGTCGACGAGATACTGCGGCCGGCCCTGGAGGTCATGAACCGTGGTCTTGTGAGGATCAATGCCAAGGAACTTGTAGAGCGTCGCGAAGACTTCACCGAAGTGCACGGGGCGTTCGGTGGGCTCGCCGCCCAGACGATCCGTGGCGCCGATCACCTGGCCGGTCTTGAAGCCACCGCCGGCGAGCAGAGCGCCGCCGACACGCGGCCAGTGGTCGCGTCCGCCGTCCTTGTTGACCGTGGGCGTGCGGCCAAACTCACCCCAGGCCACGACGGCGACGTCATCGGACAGGCCGCGTTCATGCAGGTCCTGGACGAGGGCGCTCATGCCCTGGTCGAACAGGGGCAGGTGACGCAGGAGCTGGGGGTAGTTGTTGTCGTGAAAGTCCCAGCGGCCGAAGTTCAGCGTGACGACCCGTGAACCGGCTTCAACGAGGCGTCGGGCGAGGAGGAAGTGCTCCAGGTTGAGCGGGGCGCCGTCGCCATAGTTTTTGGGATCGCCCTTGCCGTAGCGTTCGCGGACCTTCGGGTCCTCCTTGTCGAGGTCGAGCGCGTTCAGCAGCCTGCTTGAGGTGAGCACGTTGAAGGCCTGCTGGTTGAAGCTGTCCATGCTTTCCACCAGGCCGCTGTGGTCGAGTTCACGGCGGAACTGGTCGAAGCCGGAGAGCAGCGAGCGGCGGTCGTCCAGCCGTGCGACGGAGATGTTGTTCAGCTTCAGGTCCTCAACGCCCGCACCGTTGGGGCGGAAGGCGGTGTGGGCCGATCCGAGATAGCCTGCATGTCCCGGCGACCCATAGGGGGGATGCCCCGCCCTGGGTGCAAGGCCGACGAAGCTAGGCATGGCGGGATCCGCCTGGCCTTTCAGCCGCGAGACCACCGCGCCCAGGGAGGGCGGGTCGGAGGCACGGCCGGTGGGTGCGTTGCCGCCGTTGGGAGGCGGGGGCCTGCCGGTGTAACAAATGAAGGAATCATGCGCGCCGTTGGGCGAGCCCCACATGCTGCGGATGGGCACGAGCTTGTCCATCATCCGCGCCAGACGCGGGGAGTGTTCGGAGATCTGGATGCCGGGGACGTTGGTGGAGACGGGCTTGTAGGGGCCGCGGACCTCCAGGGGGGCGTCCATCTTCAGGTCCCACATGTCCTGGTGGGGCGGGGCGCCGCACAGGTAGATCATGATGATGGACTTGAACTGGCGTCCGGTCCTTGCCTCGGCCTCCGCCTTGAGCAGATCAGGCAGTCCAAGCCCGCCCATGGCAAGTCCGCCGATGCGCAGGAAGTCACGACGGGAGAATCCGTCGCAAAGCCTGCCATGAGATGGGCCGGAGATGGTGAGCATGAGGCCTAACCTACGGTTTCGTTTTCCCTGTTCTTGCGGCCGGGTTTCCTGCTTCGCCGCTGACATTTGGAACTGGCGGCGGCCTGCCGCCCTGCTATGCGGGACGCATGAAAAGCAGGCCTCCGTCCAGTGTCGCCGTCCCGGTCGCCGGGGGCGTGCTGCTGGATTCGCGGAGGGCGCTGGTGAATGTGGAGCAGGGATGGATGGCGGTGGCCGACCTGCATTATGGCTATGAGCTCCGTCGGCGGCGTGCGGGCGCCCTGCTGCCGGACTGGGGCATGCCGCAGTGTGAGGAGGTGCTCTTCGCCCTGTTGGAGGAGCACCGGCCCCGGCGGCTGATCCTGGTCGGAGATGTCATGGACGGGGCCGGATCCCTGGCGGAGACGCTTGGCCTGCTTGAGAGGCTGAGCCAGGTCACAGAGCTGGTCTGCATCGAGGGCAATCATGACACGGCCGGACTGAGGAAGGGGGCGTCCATGGTGGCTGGATGGCGCGAGGATGGATTTGTCTTCGAGCACGGTCATCGGCCGCTTTCACCCAATCCGCCTCCGGGAGTGACGATCACCGGGCATGAACATCCGGCGCTGCGCCTTGATGATGGCGCCGGGCTCAGGCTGAAGCTGCCTGCGCTGGTGATGGAGCAAGCTGCGGAGGGAGGCCGCCGCTGGATCCTGCCCGCCTTCTCCCCCTGGGCCGCCGGTGGTGAATTCAAGCCCGCGGCCGCAGGTGCGGTGCTGACCACCTGGGCCTGTGCGCCGGGCCGTGTCTGGAGGGCTTCCTGAGGCCCTTCAGTCCTCGCGGCCCTTCCGGGTCGGATCAAAGAAGATCTTCACGTCCGCCTCGGTGGTGCCAAGGAGCTGCTGGGCGCGCCTGAGGGCGTTGCGGGTGGCGAGGTTGGGGTTGCTCGGGCTGGCGGGGAAGATGTTCTCACGGCCGATGACGTCGGCCAGCCCGGAGTCGCGGAGCACGCGGTGGACGTCCTTCATGACGCCGCTGATGAGCAGCTCACGTCCGTCACGGCGCAGCAGCCGAACCAAATCTTCGATCGCCAGCACGCAGGTTGCGTCCAGGTGGCGGGCGTTCTTCAGGCGGAGGATGATGATGCGCAGGCTGTCATCGGCGCAGGTGCGCTGGATCTGGGTTCGGAAAAGGTCGGCCGCCCCGAAGAAGAGCTCTCCCTCGACATGGACGATGGAGACGGACGGGGTCTGGCGGCTGCGTGCCGCGTCGGCCTCGGCGAGGTGGCCCTCCTGGTTGAACTCGTATTCGATGAGCTGCGGCTGGCTGGCCTTGCGCAGGTAGAGCATGACCGACATGCCGACGCCGGTGAAGATGGCGACATGAAGCGGCACCATCATGGTGGCGACCAGGGTGGAGAGGAAGACGAGGGCGTCCGAACCCGTGGCGCTGAGGCAGACATGGATGGCGCGGCGCTGGATGAGCGAGACGGCGACGCAGATGATGAGAACCGCCAGGGAGGCGCGGGGGATGAAGCCCACGAGATGGCCGAGGCTCAGGGCGCCGATGAGGCAGAAGACGCCGTTGAGAAAGGCGGCCACCGGGGTGCGGGCGCCGGTCTGGTAGTTCAGGGCGCTGCGTGTCAGCGAGCCGGAGCATGGCATGCCGCTGAGGTAGGCGCAGCCGAGGTTGGCCATGCCGAGCGCGAACATGTCCTGGTTGGAGTCAACGCGCTGGCCGGTGACGCTGGCGAGCGTCTTGGTCATCGACGAGCTCTCCAGGGTGGCCAGGAAGGCGAGGGCGAGCGCCAAACCAAAAAGATGGCTGAAGTCGGAAAAGAAGCGCGGTGAGACGAAGTCGGGGAAGCTGGGAAGCAGGTCGAGGACGCCGAAGCGCGCGTCGGCGTAGGTGGCGATCTCGACGCCGCCGGCCTTTGCAGCCGCGGCGAGGGCGGAGGCGGTCACCAGGCTTAGCACGAGGCCCGGCCACCGGGGGCGCAGCCTGCGGACCAGGTAGTAGATGAGCGCGGTGCACGCGGCCACGGCCACGCTTTCCCAGTGTGCCTGGCCGAGGCTGGACACCAGGTGGATCAGCATGCCGGGCAGGGTGCGGCGCTGGAATGAGCTGCCATCGTCCATCTGCACGGTCATGGAGAGCCCGAGGATGGAGGAAAGCTGGTTGGCCAGGATCAGCAGGGACGCGCCGGTGACATAGGCCACCACCACCGTGCGGCTGATGTACTGGGCCAGCTCCGCCACGCGCAAAAAGGCGCCGAAGAGCAGCATGGCGCCGACCATGAAGACCAGCAGCGGCATCATGACGGCGCGGTCCATCTGGGGGTCGGCTGCGAAGAAGGAGAAGATCATGAACGCCGTGGCGTTCGTCGGGCCGAGCACGGTGAAGCGTGAGCTGCCGAACAGGGAGCCGAAGATGCCGGAGACGGCGCTGCACATGGTGCCCGCCTGCAGGGGAAGGCCTGCGATGGCGGCATAGGCCATGCCCTGGGGGAGGTCGAGAAGGGAGACCGAGGCCGCCGCCTTCAGGTCGGCCTTGAAGCGCCTGGGGCCGTAGCCCTTCAGCCAGCGCCGGAAGGGCAGGGGATCCAGTGTGCTTTCAGCCAGCGTCGTCCGGAGCCAGGACCGCGCCTGCCACAGCAAATGCCGCAGGATCTGGCGGAAGGTTCTGGGATTGGAACCGGACACGGGATGAGCCTAGGTGACCTGATGCGTCAAAGTTCTGGCAGGGGTGGAAGGAGGTCCCCCGGAGGCCTGAAGCCGGGCTGAGGCAATCACCAGCGGCACCCAGAGCAGCAGGGTTTCAAAACGGGGAATGCTGAGAAGGGAAAAGGCGCTGTCGCCGTCAAATAGCAGGCCGCCAAGGCCAAAGACGGCGAGCAGGAACCAGAGGCCTTCGCCTTCAACCGCCAGCCGCCAGGCGCGTCGCAGGCCCCAGGCGATGGTGAACAGCAGCGCGCCGAGGCCGGTGATGCCGCCACGCACCAGGGCGTCCACAAAGATGCTGTGAAGGTGTTCCGGATACCACCAGAGTGAGCAGGACCAGGCATCGTTGGCCGACCAGAGTCCCTTGCCGATGATCCAGTCCTGCCAGGTCGTCAGGCTTTCCAGGGCCGCCTTGTAGATGGCAAAGCGTCCGTTGTCAGCGCGGGTGATGACACGGGCCGCCGGGTTGGCTGGGATGACGCCGTCCGAGAGCATCTCCGGGGTGACGACGGATTCAGCGACGTCGAGCTTGGCGGCGACCTGACGCGCCGCCAGACGGGTGATCAGGGGGGCGCTGAACTGGAAGGCCAGGATGCAGGCCAGGAAGACGGCGGCAGGCCTCCAGCCCGTACGCCAGCCGCGTGGCAGAAGCCAGGCGGCATGGGCGATGGAAAGTGCGAGCAGGGCGCCCCGGCTCATCGTGAGCAGGGTGGAAAAGATAAGCAGGACATGGACAAGCTGCCAGGTGAGCCTGCGGGTGGAGCTTTGTTCACGGCTCCAGTTCCAGCCGGCCCAGACTGCGGCGAAACCGAAGGTCATGCCCGTGCAGACGGTGTTCCAACCACCATAGACAAACCAGTTTTCCAGCCTGGCCCCAAACACGGCCTCGTTGCCGAGCATATAAAGGATCAGCAGGCTTCCCGTCGCCGTCAGGCTGGCACCCAGGGTGACGGCCAGCCCCAGCCATTTCGGTGACCTCGGCTCCCGGCCCACCAGCCAAAGCTGGGCATGGCAGAGGAGCAGCAGGAAGGTTCCCAGCCAGCCTCGCCAGAAGGACTCCACCGTCATTCCTGGGGAGTTGATCAGGCTGGATCGCACTGCCAGGGCCAGGATGAGCGCGGCGGCAAAGCGCAGCCATCGGTCGCATTTCCATCCTTCCAGAAGATCCTGGACGCCTCCAAGGCCTGCCACGGTCACGGTGAACACGCCCACCCAGCCGACCTGGATCCACTGGTTGTGCATGGCGTAGTAGCCAAGCAGGAGGCCGATGACGCTGGCGGCGGTCAGACGCAGGCGCAGGACGTAATCGACGCTGGCGGCGGGTGCGACGGATGCAGGTGTGAGGCGCCAGGTGAGGTCAGGCGCCGGGACGGTGGGGCGTTCAGCCATGTAGGGAGAACGCACCCGTTAGCACGACGCCGGCCGATTGTCACGGAAGGCTTTGTGAGGACGAGATTCCCTGCAACAGCCTGCGGTCTCGCAACGTGTCAGTGGCATGCCTCCCTTCATTCATCAGCGCCTCCCGGGCTTCCTGAGCGGTTGTTTCGCGGCCGCGCTCCTGCTTCTGCCCTGTGTGCTTCCAGCCGAGGATGTCGGCAGGGTATATGAACTGCGGACCTATGTGACGAATGACGGAAAGCTGGGCGCCCTGCTGAAGCGGTTCCGGGATCACACCTGCCGCCTGTTTGAAAAGCACGGCATGGAAAACATCGGCTACTGGGTGCCCTTGGAGAAGGCGGATGGTTCGGACAACACCCTGATTTACATCATCGCCCATCAGAGCCGCGAGGCCGCCAGGGCAGGATGGAAGGCGTTTGGCGCGGATCCAGAATGGCAGGCCGCCCGCAAGGCCAGTGAAGAGGGGGGCAAGATCCTGGCCCGGCCGCCAGAGTCCGTTTTTCTGGCCCCCACGTCCTACTCACCTCCGCTGAAAATTGGCAAGATGGACAAGGAACGTGTCTTTGAACTCCGGACCTACACCACGCCGCCTGGGCGCTTGGCAGACCTCAACGCCCGTTTTCAAAATCACACCCTCGGGCTGTTTTCGAAACATGGCATGACCCATGTGGCATACTGGATGCCTCTGGATGGCGAAAAGGATGCCGGCACTCGGCTGATCTACATCCTGGCCCATGACAGCAAGCAGGCCGGGCTGGCTTCTTTTGCGGCGTTCAGGGCAGATCCCGCGTGGATCAAGGCCAAGGCTGAGTCGGAAAAAGACGGTCCTCTCACCGTCTCTCCCGGAGGTGTGAAGAGCATCTACCTGCGGGCCGTGGATTTTTCGCCGCTGAGATGAAGCCAAGTCAGTCGCTGGGCACATCTTGAAGGCCTCATGCAAACTAGGGCGTCGATTGCACAATGACAGCCCTATGAAAGGTGCCTGTTTTGATTTTTAGGAGAATTGCGAGCATGGCAGGAATCGTGCTTGCTTCTTTCTGTGGGTTCTTTTAGAAGCGATTCCATTATCCATGCGTTTTTTGAAACTTGTTTCTCTCTCACGGGCAGCACTGCTGGTGATCATGCTCACCACTGCCGCCTGCGGTAAAAAAGCCCAATTGGAGGCTGAAGCGTCCCAGATGCAGCAGACGGCGAATGAACAGACGGCCCTGATGAAAAACCTTCAGGCGGAGTCGGCGGCCATCGGCAATCTTGGACATTACAACTATCCCCAGCAGGTCCACATGGATCAGCTGCGGGCTCGGATCAAGACCCTCAGGGATGAAACCAAGAGCCTGGAGGAGGACAAGGTCAAAGCCCAGAAGGACCTGGATGCTCTTCAGGCTGAACTGGACGCCTACCGCGCACGCCACCTTCGCTGAGCCCAAACCAACTTCCCATGGACGCTAAAATCATCATTTATGGGTTCTGTCTGGCGCTGGTGATCGCTGGTTCCTTCTTCTGGCGCTACACCATGCAGATCGACGAGGCGGAAAAGGAGATGCTGCTGGCCCGGCAGCAGATGAACGCCTCCGAAGACGGGGTCAAGCAGGCGAAGGGATGGCTTGCCGCACGCAAGGAGGCCGCCGCCCTGATTGCCGCGGCCGCAGTCATTGAAAAGGACAACAAGGCGCTGAAGGAGGCCGTGGATGCCCTGCAGAGGAAAAAAACCGAGATCATCAAGGTTTTCAACAGCAGCATCCAGCGTGCGAGGCAGGAGACGGTGGGCATGGAGTTCCCGGACCTTCAGCTGAATTCGGGAGCCAGGTTCAGGGACGTGAAGATCCAGTCCATTGATGAATCGTTGGTTGTTCTGAAGCATTCAGAGGGGGTTTCCAAGGTGCCAACCAGCGCCATGCCTTCCGAACTGATGGACAGGCTCCGCTTTGGCTTCATCCCTGGAACCACCGGAAGCCCTGCCGGAGCTTCGGCTTCCAGTTCAGGCTCGAACGGACAGAAGACGCCTTCCTCCTAGGGGCTGCGCGGGCTCAGGCCTGGAACCGGAACCTCGCCAGAAAAAGGCTGGTGACACCGACGGCCTTCTGATCCCAGGATTTGGCCGATGGGGCTGCGGACGACAGGCCATGCACCGGCAGGTGATGCAGAAGTTGCATGTCACTTGCTTCATGAACTGGCATAATTAAATCATCTCTTATGGACGGAAAGATCATCGTATATGGAATCTGCCTTGTGATCATCGTGGCTGGAGCGTCCCTCTGGTCCTACACGATGGAAATCGATGATGCGGAGAAGGAGCTGGCCCTGGCCCGTCACCAGCTTGTCGCCGCCCAGGACGGCGTTCGTAACGCCCAGGGATGGATTCACGCACGCAAGGAGGCGCTGGCGCTCATCACCGCCGGAGGCATCCTGGAAAAGGAGAACCAGGTTTTGCGCGACCAGGTGGGCGTCCTCCGGCAGAGGCTGAACGAAGTCAACGGCCTTTTCGGAACCGCCATCCAGCGTGGACGGGACCTGATCATCGGTGCGGTCATCCCCGAGGTCGCCCTCTCCAATGGGGTGGTCCTGCGACAGGTTAGGGTCCAGTCCGCCGATCCTGAGCTTGCCGTGCTGCTTCACTCGGGAGGAGTCTCCAAAGTCTCCACGGCCATCCTGCCCGCTGACATGCTGGACAGGTTCCGGTTTGGAACCTTTCCAGGGCAGGTGGGCGGGGAGGCCCCGGTGATGGAGCCGTCTTTTTCAGGCGGGCCGCCTCCGGCTGCTCCGATCAAGCCGGGAACAAGCGCCAGCGACTCCCTGGTCAGGCTTGGCATGGATGGCAACGTTTCGTCGAAGGATGCCGGTAGAAAAAAGGCGTTGCCAGCCGCGCCGCGTGACCCGGAGCGCATCAAGCGGGAAGGGGACCCCGCGCTCTGGAAAAGCGTGGAGAGAACCTCCATCGGACGAGCCTACATCCCCGGGCAGGGCTGGCTGAGGGTGGGGGCCGATGGTCCGATCCCTGGTTCGGCGCGCAAGTAGGCTTCAGAGGCTGCTGCAGACGTGGCGGTCTCCAAGGCCCGTGGCATTCATGCCCGCCAGTTCGGCCGCATAGGCCATGGCTGAGACGATGTCGGCCTCGTTCAGCCATTGGTGAATGAAGGCGCCATGGTAGACATCCCCGCAGCCGGTGGTGTCAACGGTCCTGCCTGCATGAACCGCAGGCTGATGATGAATGTGGCCATCGGCAAGCAGGGCATGGCTCCCGAGAGCACCTTCGGTGACCACCACTGCGGATGCAGGGGGCCGGGAAAGCTCGACAAGCATCCTCCGGACATCCGTCATGCCGGTGTAGTCCCTGGCAAAGCCGGCGGAGAGAATTCGCAAATGACTGGCCTCCACCAGGTCACGCAGGGAGTCCTGGTACCTGCCGGCCCCTCCATCAAAGGAGATCAGCGTGCGCGACTGGGAGGCGATTGCAACGGCTTCACGGGCGGTTCGTTCATGCCTGCCATTGATGTGCAGAATCCGGGCCGTGGCGACCAGGTCCCTTGCCGCCTCGCTGAGTTCAGGTTCGGGGGCCGATGACGGCAGGTAGATGATCTGACGCGCACCATCACCCTTCCTCACGAGGATGCTGGCCAGGGCGGTGCTTGAACGGGGCGTGCGCCGCATCCATTCCGTGCGCACTCCGTGAGAGTGAAGCTCCTTCAGCAGCACCTCGGCGGCCGGATCATCCCCAAGGCTGTCGATCAGGGCACTGCTGCGGCCAAGACATGCGGTCACGCAGAGCGCCGTGGCAACCGGGCCTCCACCCATGGTGATGTGAGCGGAAGCCCGAACGACGTCCTCGTGCGCAGAAAACTGAGGCACGAGCCAGAGTTCATCAAGCGTGGCGGCGCCTACGCCGACAACCTCCACCAGGGAGTCACAGGCCGACTCCGCCGCTTTTCGCAAGGAAGTTCAGGGCAAGGGCGGCGATGGCGAGGACAAAGACCAGGAAGGCAAGAGGCATGGGAACAATGAGGGGGAAAGGCTGGACTGCTCTAGGACACAGAAACCACCTTACTGGGGGATCTGGGGAAGTTGGAAGCGGGCGTTGCTCCAGGTGTGGTCCTCATTCAGGCGTTCCCAGGCGGCAGGATTGGGCTTGGGCACCATGATGGGTGAATTGTCGCTGGAGGAGACACGGTCGCTGCCGAACATTTGGATGACGAGCAGGACGGCCGACAGAAGGAAGCAGACCACGGAAAGCGGCACCAAGCCTTCTTCCGGATCTTTTTCATCGTTGTAGAACTGCTCAGAATCCGCAGCGGCGGTGCGCTTGACCGGCGCGCTTGGAGGGGCCGAGATGCTCGGGCGGGCCATCGGCTGGGTTTGCTGAAGCTTGACGGTCGCCTTGGGCAGGGCGCCTGTTGCCGGGGCTCCACCAGGAGCGGCGACCATCGGTGCAGTGCCCGAGCCTGCCGGGCGCGGTGCTGCGGCAACCGGCTTCAGTGGCACGGTTTTGGCAAGAGGAGCCGTTGTGGCACCCGTTTCAACCTTGGGTGGCGCGGAAGGGGCTGATGGAGGACGCGGGACGGCTGGCGGACGGGGGGCTGCCGGGCCTGGCATGGCAGGAGGTGCGCCCGGTGCGGGCGGAGGTGCCATGGGAACGGTGGCCGCCGGAGCTGCCGGAGGCGGAGCAGGCGCCACGGGAGGCGGCAGCTTCACGGGCGAAGAGGCTGCCTTGGGAGCCGGAGGCGGCAGCGGAGCGGAGGGGAGCTGAACCGGAGCGGTGGCCTTGCGTGGGGCAGGAGGCGTGATCGGGGACACGCTGGATGTCACGGGATTGACCGGGGCCGTGGCTTCACGAGGCTGCACAGCACCTTCGCCTGGACGTGAACGGAGCGTGATTCTCACCGTTTCCTTCTTGAGCGGAACGGCGGACGTTTTGGGCGAGCTCGGTGGCGGTGGCGTAGGCTGGTTTTCGGATTCGCTCATGGGAAAATGTGGGGGGCGTAAATTCGCTGAAAATCCTCTTTAGCGGGAATGAGCCTCGCGCGTCAATGCATTTTTCCCTTCGCCCGAAGCCGTTTGAAAAAAAGCCCCCGGGAGCAGGCCAGGGGGCTGTGTTGGATGGAAGAGACGGGAGGAACAGGGAATCAGGCGGCTTTCTTTTTACCCTTCCCCTTGGCCCTGCCTTTACCGGGGACGGGGGCAGGCATCACCTTTTCGCCCGGCTTGGGGAGCGTGGCCCTGGCGCTTTCCCAGCCTGGATTCAGGCTCGCCTCACGGATGCTCAGATTGCGGAAAGCCACGGATTGTCCGCCCACGGTGAATCCAGGAGATGCCTTGGTGCTTTTGAAGAGTTCATCACTGCCCCAGGCCACCAGGTCATCAACCCGCCCCACAAGGGTGTCGCCCACCATCTCCAGGCGCGCCTTGTGCCATGTTCCAGGGGCGAGGTCGGCGGGGAAACGGGCGAAGACAACGGCCTTGTCGGGCCCTTCATGATCATTGTCATCGCGCTGGATGGTGACCGACTTCGGCGTGATGCTGATCCTCGCCATGTGATCCTTCACGGCATTGATGGAAAGGCTGGTCGTGCGGGCTCCGTCGAACCTGAACTCGTATTCCACCACGAAGTCCTGCAATTGGTTGGGCAGGCGGATGACGGCTCCATGCCTGTCCTCGGCCAGCTCGGATCCCTTCCAGGCTCCGTCCGCAAGCTCCCAGCGCCCCTTGGCCGCCTTCCAGGGGGCGGCCGGCTCCGTGTCGAGCCGGCTTTCATAAATGACCTTGCCCGGCACGGCCAGCAGCGGGGGCGTTTCTGCGGCGGAGAGGGCGATGACGTGCAGCGTCAGAAGGGGGAGCAGGATTTTCATGGGAACCCGGAAACGCGTCCGCCCGGGCCATGTTGCCGTAAAAACTTGGTGTCCTGCTGAACAAACTGGATGTAAATACGACTAACCACCGTCCCCATCGATCCCATGAAACAAATCGCACTCTCACTCCTCGCCATCGCCACCATCAGCTCATGCGCCACCGGCCCCAACGCCCAGACCGGCGCAGTCATGGGTGCCCTCGGCGGAGCTGCCGTCGGCGGCATCATCGGCAACCAGAGCGGCCGCGGCCTTGAAGGCGCCGCCATCGGCGCCGGCATCGGCGCCCTCGGCGGCAACGCCATTGGCAACGCCCAGGACCAGCGCAACGCCCAGAACCAGTATTATCATCAGCAGGGCTACCGCCAGCCTGCCGGCTACTACCCCAACGGCCAGCCCTACTATCGTTGATCGAACCGCCCGACATCTTCCAGCATCCTCGGTCAGGCGCCCTTTCCCGGGCGCCTGACTGCTTTTCAGGCCGCGCTTTCCCCCTTCGGCAAACCATGCCACTCATGCGGCATGATGCTGAAACCCGAGTTTGTCTTCGCCACCTGCCGTGCAGGTTCCGAGGCTTCGTTGAAACGTGAGGTCGCCAGCCGCCATGGGGCGCTGCTGACCCCGGCCTTCATGAGGCCGCAGCTGATCACCTGGAAACTGCGCGGCGAGATCCGCGATGATTTCGTTCCTGAAACGGCCTTTGCCGCCGTCAGCGGCTTTTCCATCGGCATGGCCAGGTCCGCCGCAGATGTCGTGAACCTCGTCAAGGACGGCATGGCGGACGTTCATGTCTACCCGCGCATCGTTCCCGAGGACGGTGTTCCCGAGGATGCCTGGGGCAGGGTGGACTCCGTCCGAGCCGAAATTTCCACCGCTCTTCCCCTCGTCAGGAACAGCGCCTTCATTCTTGATGTCATCCTGGGGGAGGAGGGGGAGCCCTGGTTTGTGGGATGCCATCGTCGTTCGGCATCAGCGCATCCATGTCCTGGGGCACTGCCACGACTCCGGCTTCCTGAGGATGCGCCCTCCAGGGCCTGGCTGAAGATGGAGCAGGCGCTGGCCTGGCTGCAGCTCGACGGCCCGGGCGTCCTTGCCGGGCGCACGGCGCTTGAGCTTGGCAGCGCCCCCGGCGGAGCCTCCTGGTCGCTGCTGCAACGCGGCATGAGGGTCATGGGAGTGGACACCGGGATCATGGACCCCCGGGTCGCCGCACATCCGTCGTTCCGCCACCTGGCGCTGCCGGCGGGCGATGTGTCGTTCCGTGACCTGCCCCGCGAGGTGGACCTGCTGGCCTCGGACATGAACCTGCATCCGGGATTGGTGGTCAGGTATGCCGAACGCTTTGTGCGGCAGCTGAACCCGCGCTGGATGATCCTGACGCTGAAGATGAACGACGCACAGGTGGAGCCGATGATCCCCGCGCTGCTTCAGCAGATCCGCCGGTTCGCGCCCGGGGAGGTGAGCGCGCGCCAGCTTCATGCCAACCGGCGCGAGATCACCGTCGTGGCCCGCTGAGGCGCAGGTGCTGTTTGAATAGGCGCGGGCGTGACGGCGGCACATGACGGCCTCCATCCTTTTTGTTATGTGAAGCCTGTCATGAAACGCCTGCTGCTTCCCTGGCTCCTGGCCGCCTCCAGCCTTGTCTCGGCCCCGCCCAACGTCCTGTTGATCCTGGTGGACGACCTGAAGCCGGCTCTCGGCTGCTATGGGGACGCACTGGCCAGGACTCCCAACATCGACCGCCTGGCGGCGAGGGGGATGCGCTTTGACCTCGCCTACTGCAACCAGGCCGTCTGCGCGCCCTCGCGCTTCACGCTCATGCTCGGCTCGCACCCGACCTCGACCGGCCTTTACGGCCTTGGCAGCAGGCTGCGCAAAAAGCTCCCCGGCGCGGTGACGATGCCCCAGCATTTCGCCCGGCACGGCGGCCATGTCACCGAGTCGGTCGGCAAGGTCTTCCACATCGGCCATGGCAACGAGGGCGACCCGGCGTCTTTCAGCGTTCCGCATTTCAAGGACAAGGTCGTCGAGTACCTCGACCCGGCCAGCACGCAGGGAGGGAGGCTGACAAGGGAGGAGGCCCTGTTCACCAACCAAAAGCTTGACCAAATCCGCAGCCTGCCGCGAGGGGCCGCCTTTGAGGCGCCCGATGTGAAGGACGAGGACTACGCCGACGGCCGGGTGGCGGCTGAAACGGTCCAAAGGCTGAAGAATGCCAGGAGGCCCTTCTTCATCGCCGCCGGCTTTGTGCGTCCGCACCTGCCGTTCTGCGCGCCGAGGCAATACTGGGACATGCATGACCCGCAGAAGCTGCCGATGCCCGTGTTCGAGCAGCTGCCCGCCGGTTCCCCAAAGGTCGCCCACAAGCGGGCCGGCGAAATCGCCGCCTACGAGCCGGTGCCCGAAGGTGAAGACGTGGTGTTTTCACCTGGCCTCAAACGCAGGCTCATTCACGGCTACTATGCCGCCACGAGCTATGTGGACGCGCAGGTCGGCCGGGTGGTCGATGCGCTGGATGCTTCCGGGCTTGCGGATGAAACGATCATCGTGCTCTGGGGTGATCACGGCTTCCACCTTGGCGACCTTGGCATCTGGACCAAGCACACGAACTACGAGCAGGCGAACCGCATCCCGCTCATCATCGTCGCGCCCGGGGTGACAAAGCCCGGAAGCAGCACGCGCCAGCTGGCTGAGAGCGTGGATGTGTTTCCAACCCTTGCCGAGCTTGCCGGCCTGCCCGCTCCTTCAGGCCCACAGCCTGTGGATGGCGTCAGCCTTGTGCCCGTCCTGAGGGATCCTTCGGCGCGGGTTCGTGATCATGCCTTTCACTGCTTTCCCAGACAAACGATGGGAAGGGCGGTGCGCACGGAGCGCCATCGGCTGGTGGAGTGGAAAAGGCCCGGGGCGCCTGCGGAAACGGCGGAGCTGGAGCTTTATGACTACGAGGCGGACCCGCTGGAAACGCGCAACCTGGCAGGTGAACAACCGGAGGTGGTGAAGCGGCTGAGGACCATCCTCGCCCGGCACCCTGAGGCGAAGGACTGAGCTGCTCGAAACAACCTATTTCAACTGCGGCGCACCGGGAACGAGGTGGTCCTGATGGCGCTTCACGGCCTCGCGGATTTTCTCCAGCACCTCGGGGTGTGCGGAGGCGACGTTGCGCTTCTCGGATGGATCACGCCCCAGGTGATGAAGCTGCGCCGGCTCATGGACATCGGCCCTGGGCTGGCCGTAGCCGGTCTGCGTCTTGAAATGAGCCTTCCATTCTCCGATGCGGCAGGCGAAGAGCTGGTCGCCACGATAATAAAAATAAGGGCGCTCCGGCAGCGGCTTCGACTGGAAGAGCAGCGGTGAGAGGTCGATGCCGTCCAGCACGGTTTTTTCCGGCACGCCGGCACCGGCAAGCGCGAGGCAGGTGGGCAGAAGGTCCATGGTGCCCGCGAGCTCCCGGGTGACGCCCGGCTTGATGCGCCCCGGCATCCAGGCGATCCCCGGCACGCGCATGCCACCCTCCCAGGTGCTGCCCTTGCCATCCTTCAGAAGACCGGCGCTGCCGCCCTGGTCGCCCATGATCAGCCAGGGGCCGTTGTCGCTGGTGAAGAAGACCAGGGTGTTCTCCGCCAGGCCTTCCTGCCTCAGGGCGTCGAGCACCCGGCCGACGCTCCAGTCGAGCTCCTCGACCGCGTCGCCATAGATGCCCGCACGGCTCCGGCCCTTGAAGTCCGGCGAGGCAAACAGGGGCACATGAGGGAAGGTGTGCGGCAGGTAGAGGAAGAACGGGCGCTCCTTGCTGCCGCGGATGAACTTCACCGCCTCCTCGGTGTACCGCCTCGTCAGCGTGACCTGGTTCACGGGCTGTTCGACCACATTGCCATCCCTCAGCAGGGCGACATTCCAGCCGTCCTGAGGCGGGTCCGCCAGGCCGCTGGCGCCCTTGGGCAGCCCGGGGCGGCCGTCCATGTCATTGGAATATGGCAAACCAAAACTGTGATCAAATCCCTGGTCCAGCGGGCGTGACCCCTCGTGGATGCCGAGATGCCACTTGCCGATGTGCATGGTCGCGTAACCCTTCGCTTTCAGGGCTTCGGCCATGGTGACCTCGGAGGGGGGGAGCCCTCCCTCCGAATCGGCGAAGAGAACCCGCCGGTCGCCGCACATGCCGCTGCGGATGGGCAGGCGTCCCGTGAGCAGGGCCGCCCGGCTCGGAGTGCAGACCTCGGCGGCGGAATAGAAGTCCGTGAAGCGCAGGCCTTCGGCGGCCATCCTGTCCAGGTTGGGCGTGCGGATGACCGGCGAGCCGTAGCATCCGAGGTCGCCGTAGCCCAGGTCGTCGGCGAACAGGATGATGATGTTGGGAGGCGCGGCTTGAACCTGCGTGGTTGTCAGCAGCAGGGCCAGGAAGGAGACGAAGACTTTCATGGTCGTTGCTTGCGGATGTTCAACGCCACACCCCGGGTTCATCGGTCCACTGGGTCAGCACCTGCCGCTGGGTCACCGGCCACCAGGCCTGAAGCTTGCCGGCAAGCCGCCGCACAAGCTCGGGGTTCTTCGAGGCGAGGTTCTGGTCCTCGTGCGGATCGGCGAGCAGGTCGAAGAGCTGGGGGCGTTTTTCCGTGCGCGGATGGCTGCTGGCGTAGCGGTCAAGCCTGCCGTCGTAGGTCAGCAGCAGCTTCCAGCGCCCGTCGATGACCCAGCGGTAGAGCAGCGTCTCCTGGGGATTGCCGATGTCCGCGACGTCGTGGGCGAAGGTTTCGCCGAAGGCCTCGGTGCGTGTGGTCGGCTGTCCGGACTTGAGCATGGGAAGCAGGTTGATGCCCGGCAGGTCGGGGGCGGCCTCGACACCGGCGGCGGCGAGCACCGTGGGAACGATGTCGATGCTGGAGCAGAGCTGCTCGCCGCGGTTGCCTGGCTGGATGACGTCCGGCCAGGAGAAGAGGATGGGCTGGCGGGTGCCGCCTTCATTCGCCGACTGCTTCGACCTTGGTGCATAACCAGGCCCGTTCGGATCCTGGATCCAGCCGTTGTCGGCCACGTAAACAAAAAGCGTGTTCTTGAGCTGGCCCTTCTCCTCGATGCGGCTGATCAGCTGCCCGCAGGTCTCGTCAAACCACTCCACCATGGCATAGTAACGGGCGACGTGATCGGAGGCGATGCCCTTCGCCTTGTACTTCTGGAACAGCCTGTCAGGCGGTGTGTGGGGCGTGTGCGGCATCATGGGGGCATACCACAGGAAGAAGGGCTTCTTCGCATCGACGGCCTCGTTGATGAAGCTGAACACCGGCTCCAGGCCTTCGCGGCCGATCTTGAGGCCATCGTCACCGTGGCGTCCGCCCGGCTCGGGGAAGCCGCGTGTCATGCCATGGGTGAAGCCGCCGCGATGGAAGCTTCCCTCCCACCATTTGCCGGACTGATGGCTGAGGTAGCCCGCCTTGCCGAGCATCTGGGCGATGGTGGGCCTGCGGTAACCGGTGGCGATCAGCTTCTCCCTCAGCGCGGCGTACTCCGGGCTGTCACCCGCCGCCGCCCTGGCCTTGCCCTTGCCTTTTCCCTTGCCCCTGGCGGCGTCACCCGGAAGGGGTGAGGGATCGTTGCCGATGACGCCATGCTGGTGCGCGTAATAACCATTGGAAAAGGTCGCCAGCGCCGGACGGCAGAGGGCCGTGGGCACGTAGCCTCGGGAAAAAAGCGCGCTTCTCGCCGCCAGCCGGTCGAGGTTCGGCGTCTCGACCTGCTTGTGCCCCATGAATCCATAGTCGGTCCAGGCGTGGTCGTCGGAGATGAGAAAGACTATGTTAGGCCTGTCCCCGGCGGCGGTGGCGGTTACGGCGGACAGGGAGGCGAGCAGCAGGATGAAAAGCTTCCGGATCATGAGCGTGAAAGCCATGAACGCCCGCCTGGGCGCGGCATTTCAGCGTTCATGGACAATCGGTCATTGGCTCATTCCCGAAGCGCCGCAGGGCGGTGCGCCGGAATCTGGGCCTTGAAGTCGCCCAGGCTGTTCCAGCGGGCGTGTTCGTTCAGGTCAACTTCAGCCACCGCCACGGTGCCCCATTCCACGGCCTTGCTCAGCACGTCGCCGTAGTGGTCAAAGATTCCCGAGATCATCCACTGGCTCTGCCGTTCGTCCGTGTAGGTGCTGCTGACCAGATAGACATGATTTTCACAGGACCTGGCCCGGGCGAGCAGGGGATTGCAGCCCCAGACCGGCCACGCGATCACCTCCGCGCCCTTGATGGCCAGGGCCCGGGCCACCTCGGGGAAGAAGCCGTCATAACAGATCATCATGCCCACCTTGCCAAAGCGGGTGTCGAAGACGGGGTAGTCGCGTCCTGGTGTGATGCCCGCCTCGATTTCTCCGCGTGGCAGGGTGACCTTCCGATACCTGCCCACCAGGCTGCCGTCGGGACCAAGCAATGCGGCGGTGTTGTAGATCGTCCTGCCTTCACGCTCGACCAGTCCGGCGACGATGTAGAGGTTGTGCTGCCTGGCGAGCCTGCCGAAGTAGTCGGTGCTCGGACCGGGGATGGTTTCCGCACATTCGTGCATCTTCAGGCCTGTGCCATAGTAGGTCAGCGTCTCCGGCAGCACCACCAGGTCCGCCTTCAGCCGGGCCGCCTCGGCGATCAGCGGGGCGAACTGCGGCGGTTTGTCCCCGGGTTTTTTGCCGGCCTTGGGCTGAAGGTGGACGGTGGCAAGACGCACCTTGCGTTCAGGCGGCGCGGGCACTTCCACAAGCGACGCATCACTCCATTCCACCCGCGCGTTGGCGGCCCATTGAAGATAAAGCTCGATCCTGGCCTGCTTCGCGGATGCCGGGGCGCGCAGCACGGCCGTTGTTCTGCCCCATTGACCTGGACCGGCTCCGTCATCGGCCGGATATTCGGGTTCCGCCGTGGGGATGGTGCCTTTGGCATAACCTGATCTGGCGGGCTCCTCCCACTTTACCGACGCACCCTTTTCGTCGAGCCACACGACGCGGGCCACGACGCTTCGCCTCGGTTCGGGGACGTTGCGGAAGTTCCGCCATGCCTCGAATTGATGGTGCTTTCCGCCCGTCACCGGCAGCAGCTTCTCCCAGCGGCCGATCCAGTGTTCGCCCTCGCCGGTCTCGAGCACCAGGGAGCCGCTGGACTCATGTCCGGCGTCCGGTTTCCAGGAATGGCTCGGGGCGGCTTCCTCGCGTGGCGACACAAAGGACCATCCGCCGGTGTCGTCACCAGGGGCCAGGCAGGTCGTGAGCAGCAGCGTGAAGGCGGTACGGAGAAGGAAGGTCCTCATGTCGGTGAACAATCTTTAGATTAGGTGAGGAAGGGGCTCAGGCCTCGCGGTGCAGCTTGTAGGGATGCACGCCGCCGCTGTTCCACTGGCAGACATACAGGTCGCCCTTCGTGTCCACGCAGACATCATGGCAGTTGTTGAAGACGGGGCTGTCCTGGAGCATCACCTTGAGGCGTCCTTCCTCGTAGGCCGGGGCATGGCCGCCCGGATTGGAGACGACCCTGTCGCTGTCGTCCAGGATGGTGACAAAGCCGCGCCCCTGCCACATGCGGTAGTCATCGGGCCTTGCCCCAAAGCAGACGCCTGAATAGAGGTGTCGGCCGTTGATCACGGGCCGGCTGACATACGCGCCTGGCAGATAGACGCCGCGCACATGCCGGCCGTCCAGCGTGAACCAGTTGAACTCATTGCGCACGCGTTCCGTCACCACGAGCAGGGGAGTGCCGCCGCGTGTGTCGATCGCCACGCCATGAGCCTGCATGAACCTGCCCGGGTTCACCGGCTGGGTGCTTTTCCCGCCGAACTTGGAGATGAAGCGCCCCTCCTTGTCGAAGCGCAGGATGAACTGGGAGCCGTAGCCGTCGGCGACATAGATGTCCCCGTTGGGGGCGACGGCTGTTTCCGTGGGACGGTAATCCTCCGCCGGCTTGTAGGCTCCGCATTGGGAGGCGTGAGGCAGCTCCAGGACGATCTCGCCTTCGGGCGTGGTCTTCACGACCCGCCCAGAGCCCGGGTCGGTGAGGTAAAGATGCTCCTTTCCGTCATCACCGCGATGCAGTGTGAGGCCGTGGGCGCCGCCGAGCTTCAGGGTCCAGGTGCCAAGAAGGCGGCCCTCAACATCATAGACGAGCATGTTGTTGGCGGCGTGGTTGGTCAGCATGAACAGCCTTCCGTCCGCGGCCTGCACCATCTCGTGGCAGTCCTTCACCTGGACCCTGGCCGGATCCGCCTGGCTCCAGAGCTTGTTCACCCGGAAGCGGAAGCCGCCGTGGCCGATGATCTCGCCGTGGTGTTCCGGGGCGGTTTTGCTCTGTGCGTGGATGAACGGGGCGCTGACCAGGGCGGCGGCGCCTGCGGCAAACTGACGCCTGGATACCTTTGGATGGATCGTTGACATTCCAGGTTAAACGCAGGTTCCTGCGTCATGCTTGCCGGGAGGAGGCTGCCTGACTGGCACACGGTGATTTACAAGGCGGTGCGTTTTTGCCAGACTGGCCAGGATTATGAAATCCCCCCTGCTGCTCCTCGCCTCCTGCCTTGTCCTCTCCTCAGCAGCCCTTGCCCAGTCCGGTGGCGGCACAGGCACCACCGGGCCGACGCAAACGCAGCCCGTGCCGGAGGAGATGCTTCAGGACGGGGTCTGGACCGGCTCCCTCAAAGGCGGTCGCTACATCGTGAAATGCGGGCAGATCATCGCGCTTTCCAAGCATGAATATGTGGCGGACGCCGCAGCCCGTGTGGTGGAGGTGAACCTGACGCTGAGCTCCAACACCGCCGTAAGATTCTACTACCTTGAACCCGTCCGCATGGAGGGCACCGGGGTGGTCGCCGCCGGCCAGCAGGCCATCGACAAGGCGCGTCAGATGGTCCAGGACGCCGCCAGCCGCATCTCACCCACACTTACCGAACCCAAGGTGGTGAAAAGCTACCCGGTCTCCACCCATGCCCACACCGTGGAGTATGTGATCAAGGAGGAGGCGCGTCTGAACTCATTGTTTGACAGCCTCGAGCGCGCCTTCCGTGATCCTGGCAAAAAGCACTTCTGGCGTGAATGACGGCCGGTGCTGCTGAAATCATTCGCCGAAGCCGTGCCTCCGTCTTATGGCGGCGGAATCACGAATGACAGCGGTGACGATTTACACGGATGGCGCCTGCTCGGGCAATCCCGGCCCGGGTGGTTTTGGCGTGCTGCTCCAGAGCGGCAGGCATCAGAAGGAACTGGCCCAGGGCTACCGGCTGACCACGAACAACCGCATGGAGCTGATGGCGGTCATCGCGGCGCTGAGCATCCTGACGCGGACCTGCGAGGTCACGCTCTATTCGGACTCCCGTTATGTCGTGGACTCGATCGAGAAAGGCTGGGCGAAGAGCTGGCGTGCACGCGGCTGGCGCAAGGCGGACAAGCAGCCGGCCCTCAACGCCGACCTCTGGTCCCAGGCGCTCGACCTGCTGGGGAAGCACAAGGTCAGGCTCGTGTGGGTGAAGGGCCATGCCTCAAATCCCGGCAACAACCGGTGCGATGAGATCGCCGTCGCCGCCTCCAGGTCCGCCCATCTGCTGGCGGATGAAGGCTTTGAAATCGCACGTTCGTCCGGACAGGCCTCGCTGCTGCCTGAGGCATGAAGCGTGAATGACCTCCGCAGCGCTCAGTCCTTCCAGAGGATGCGTGCGGCGTAGACGCTGTTGTCGGCGCCAAAGGCGTTGCCGGGCGGCAGGATGATGTTGGGCGACCAGGTCTGCATCCATTCGGCCACGGTCACCCAGGTCTCCCGGTCGCTCACCTCCGTGACGGCGAAGTTGCCGAGCCTGGCCCCCCGTTCGGGCACCAGGATGCATTCCGTGGCGCGCTTCACGGCCATCTTAGCCGTGTCCACCTCCGCCATGAACAAGGGCGCGCGATGTCTCGCGACATGATCGTTGTGGGCGCCTTTGCGGTTGTAGACCAGATACAGCCGGTCGCGGTGCGTCACCCAGTGCTGCTGGGTGTTGTAATTGCCGAGGTCGGAGCCGTCGTCGAACTTCCAGGGCTGGATGGGGCCGAAATGCAGCCCGTCCTTGCTGATGGCCGCATAGCCGGCAGTGTCGTTGCGCAGGGTGAGATAAAACCGTCCGGCACAGCGTGTGAGCGAGGGTTCATAGACACCGCGTCCGGATTCAAGCGCGAGTTCGGTGCCGTGCTCGATGTATCTCAGAGTCGTTCCGTCAAAGCGGCAGCGCAGGACGGTGACGCGGTAGTATTTGTCCTTCGCCGCCTTGAAATAGATGGGCAGCAGGATGTCACCGTTCTCCAGGTCAAAACGCTGCACGGACCCGGCCCCGGCATTGTGGAATTTCGGGTCGTCCGGCATTTTCAGATTCGTCCACGGGCTCCAGCTGCGGGCCTTGTCATCGTAGACCGACCACACGGTCTCGCGCTGCCGTTCATGGATGACCTTGTTGTTGAGATAACGAACGTTGTGACCAATGCCTAGCAGCCTGCCTGACGCGGCATGGAACTTCGGAGTGAAGTCGCAGGCGCCGACCACGACGCCGCCAGGCTCCTGCCTGCGGCCCAGCGTGACGCCATGCTCGCGTACCGGGCTCCAGCTTGCGCCGAGATCGTCCGTGCGCGTGTCATTGAGGGCATAGAAGACATCGCTGCCCGTCAGCAGCAGCTTCTGCATGGTCAGCACCACGCTCGGTGTCGGGCCTGGGATGGCTCCGGCGCGGGGATGCACCCAGCAGGTCTCGCCATCATAGCCCTTGGAGACCGTCGTGAGGTTCACCTCATAGGGCAGGCCGGCGGGCGGCGGTGGGACAAGCTGCAGATGCGGCCGCAGTTCGGGGACTTCGCGGCTGAGACCCTCCGCCACGAGCCTTGCCATCATGCGTGCTCCTTCGCCGGAAAAGTGGGACCGGTCCTTTTCGCCGGGTCCATAAAGCTGGCAGAACTTCTCCCCCATCTGCTGGAAAAGCGCAAAACTGGCGCGATGCAGGTCCACCACAGGAACCTGCATTTCCCGGCCGACCCTTTGAGCGGCTTCAACATACGGCGTGAGCGTGGTTGTCAGCCTGCCGTCCTCATAGATGCGCCTCGCCACGGAGGTGACCAGCACGGGGCTGCCGCCGGTTTCACGAACTTCACGGATGAAGGTCCGGAGGTTGTCGGAGTAGCTCGTCGCGGGGGCGGTGCCGCGGGCCGGGTCCTGGATCTTTTGATCGTTGTGCCCGAACTGGATCAGAACCCACCGGCCCTTCTCCTTCAGGACACGCTCCCAGAGCCCGAGGTCACGGAAGCTTTTGGTGCTGGTTCCCGACCGGGCATGATTGACGACCGTGACACCTGGCATGAATTCGCCAAGCATCTGCCCCCAGCCGGCGAGCGTGGGGCGGTCCTTCGGCGGATTGGGCTGCGAGGCGACGGTGGAGTCCCCTGCAAGCACGACCTTCATCGGCTCGGCGGAAAGGCCGGTGGCTAGCAGCAGGAAGGCGAGGATGGGCAGGCGCATCCTGACCTAACGTACTTCGCGGTCAGAACAATTCGTGGATCGTCGCGCCTTCCGTCAGCGCCACGGGGCGTCCGTCGGAGGAACGGTAGCTGATCGAGCGATGGTCATATCCGAGGGCGGTGTAGATGCTGGCGTGGATGTCCGCAGGCGAGACGGGCCGCTCCTTCGGGTAGGCGCCTGTTTCGTCACTGCTGCCGATGACCTGGCCGCCGCGCACACCGCCGCCTGCCAGCAGCACGCTGTAACAGCCCGGCCAGTGGTCGCGGCCCGCGTCGCCGTTGATCTTGGGCGTGCGGCCGAACTCACCCATCCAGACGACGAGCGTGCTTTCCAGCAGGCCGCGTTCCTCAAGGTCGTCGAGCAGCGCGGCATAGGCCTGCTCCATCGGCGGCACGAGCCGGTTCCTGAGTCCGTTGAAGTTGTCCTTGTGGGTGTCCCAGGTGATGGAGGGCCCGTTGACGGTGGTGACAAAACGCGTGCCGGCCTCGATCAGCCGCCGCGCAAGAAGGTGCGACTGACCCCAGCTGTGCCGCCCGTATCGTTCACGCACCTTGTCGGGCTCCTTGCTCAGGTCGAAGGCCTCCGCCGCCTTGCCGGACTGGAGCAGCTGCGCGGCCTGCTGGTTGAAGATGTCGATCTCCGCCACCTGCGCGGAGGCGATGGGGGCGGTCACGGCGCCAAGGTCCTTGAGCAGCGACAGCCGTTCCTGAAAACGTGCCGGCGTCAGGCTGGCGTCGAGGCCCATGTTGCGGACCCGGAAGCTGGCGGCGTTCGGGTCGTCATCGAGCACATAGGGATCGTAGCGCTTGCCCAGGCAGCCGCCGAACTGGCCGGGCGTGAGATAGACCTTGCTGTCGCAGTGCGGAAAGGGCGTGATGACATAAGGAGGCACGCCCTTGCTGAAGCCGTCGCGCTGGGCCAGCCAGCCGACCAGGGTGCCGACGCCGGGCAGGTCGGAGGGGCTGGGGTTGATGAGCGTGCTGTCCACGCGGTAGGGCCTGCCGGCGGTGGCCCAGTACATGCCGCCGTTGTGGCTGCTGTGGCCGTGGTTGACCGAGCGGATCAGGGCGAGCTTGTCCATGCGCTTCGCCATCTGCGGCAGCAGTTCGGTGATGTGCACGCCAGGCACGTTGGTGCGGATGGTCTTGAACTCTCCGCGGATCTCACTGGGCGCCTCGGGCTTCGGGTCCCAGAGGTCGATGTGGCTGGGCGCTCCGCCGTTGAAGATGAGGATGACGGACTTCGCCTTTCCCGGCCCGATGCGGTTCAGGCCGGCGGGCGAGCCAAGGGCGGCGAGGGAGTTGAGCCCAAGTCCGAGCGCACCCATGCCGCCGGCATGGAGAAACCGGCGGCGTGACAGGCTGAATTCCGGGAGCGGTGTGTTCACGCTGGCCTAACCTACGGTGTCGAAAACACCTTCTTGCTCAGGTTCTCCAGGCCAGGTCGGTGACGGCGTTGTTCCAGGGATGATCCGGCAGATGCGTCAGCGTCGTGGCCTGCGCGCCCTGGTCGTTGAATCTCAGCAGCGTCCAGCCGGTCGTGGAGGCCTTCTTGTCCGCCACATAAGAGGTGGCGGGCGTGTTGAGGATGTGGATGCCCTCGTGCGAATGGAATTCGCGATGATGGATGTGGCCGTGGATGTAGGCCTTCACATGCCGCCTTGGGGCAAGCACCTGCCACAGCGGCTCTGAATCCTCGAGCCCGCCTGGAAAGTGCAACGGGTCTCCGCCTAGGCGCGGGTTGTGATGGGCGAACACCAGGGCGGGCTTGTCGTTGTGGAGGTCGAGCAGCTTCGTGAGCCACTGCAGCTGCTCCTCGCCGAGCAGGCCCTGGGTCAGCATGGTGGCCTTGAGGGAATCCAGGAGAAAGAGGTTGGCCCCGCCCAGCCGCACCAGGCCGACATGCTTCGACTCGACCACGGGCGCCGCCGGTTTTTCGTGCTGAAGCACCTCATAAAAGATTTCGCGGTCATCGTGGTTGCCCATGCCCAGGTGCAGGGCGACTCCCGCCTCACGCAGGGGGGCGATGAGCCTTGCCAGATGCTCGTAATCGCCACGCCTGCCATCCTTCAGGGCCAGGTCGCCGTTGATGATCACCGCCGCCGGCCTCCTGGGCAGGGCAAGCAGCGCCGCGATGGTGTGGCGAAGGTTTGCCGGGATGGATGCCGATTCCGGATGCTGGGCCCCGATGTGCGTGTCGTTCAGCACCGCGACGAGGTTTTCATCCACGTCGGCGGAATGCAGGGACGCTCCTGAAAGGGCGGCGGCGGCGCCAAGACGGGAGATGAACTGACGGCGCGAGGTGAGGTGCAATGGCATGCCGACAGAACGATGGGCTGGCCCGGCTTTATCGACATTGAAGCATCGTCGTTCCATGATGGCGGCGGGGGCCAAGTCTTCGATTCCTGCCAAGGTCCTGCAAAAAAAAAGACCTCAGGGCTGGCCTGAGGTCCGTTTTTCGGAGGTGCTGGATGATGAAGGATGCCTTGCAGGTGATCCGGTCCTTCCGGCTTTTACTTCGCCGCGAAAGGGCTCTTGAGCATGGCCTTGAAGGCGTCGGCAATCTTGGCGACGGCATCCTTCGGTCCGGTCAGCTTGATGAAGACAGGGGCGTCATTGCCGGGGACGATGCCGCCGAGGAGAGTGTAGTTTTCCTTGGGGGTCTTGGGGCCGAACATGGCGCCGTCGTTGTAAGTGCCGGTGGCGGTCACCAGGGTGACCTTGGTGCCGTTGGCGTCGAGTTCCTCGGTCTTGGATTCCGGGGGGCTGGCGAACTGGCCGAGCCAGCGGTCCACGTTGGCCTTGGTGTCGCCGCCCTGGCCGCTGCCGAAGTAGTAAAACACGGCTTCGAGGGGCTTGTCGGAGCCTTCCGCGGCGATCTGGAGCGTGCCGGCGCGCATGGGGCTGCTGGGTGGCACGGATGTCCAGGTGGTGGGAAAGGTGAAGTTCAGGCCGGCGACGGCGAGCTTGCCTTCCTCGGCAAGGACGGGACAGGCGAGGCTGAGGGCGAGAAGGAGGGAAAGGAGGTGTTTCATGGTGGCTGGCGGGTTCGTTCGTGGAATGAGGGGTGGTCTGGATACGATGAAGGCGGACTTGCGTCCGCCTTCAAAAGCCGTGGAGATGCTTACTTGGTGACGTGCAGCACGCCCTTCATGAGCAGCCAGTGGCCGGGGAAGGTGCACATGTAGGGATAGTCGCCGGCTTCAGCAGGGGCGGTGAACTCGATGGTTTCCGTGCCGTTCGGCTGCACCAGCTTGGTGTGGGCGATGATGTCATCCTTGGAGGCGTCGGGGATGTAGCTCTTGGCCATGGCCTGGGGGTCGGTCATCATGGCGTTGGCCTGGGCGCCGACGGCCTGGTCCTTGCCGGGCTTGATGAGCAGGAAGTTGTGGGGCTGGGGGGCGATGCTGCCTGTGTTGTTGAGCGTGAGCTTCACCTTCTGGCCGGCCTTGACGGTCAGATCGGTCTTGTCATAGCCGAGGGGATTGGTGGCATGGGGCTTGAGCTCGATGGCGGCGACTTCAGCATCCTGGGCGGAGCCGAGGTGGGCGAAGGCAAGGACGGCTGTGATGACGGCGAGTTTTTTCATGGGTGTTGTTAGGGGGGTGGGACTAATCGGGCAGCGGGACCGGGGGTTTTCAACCTTTTTTGCCGCGCCTATTCGAAGTGCATCCGGCCGATGTCGCTGCGGCGCTGGAGGCCGTCGAAGCGGATCTTGGCGGATTCGGCGTAGGCTTTGTCACGCGCGGCGTCACGGCTGGCGGCCTGGGCGACAACGGCGAGCACGCGCCCACCGTTGGTTTCAAACCGGCCTTCATCATTACGACGGGTGCCACAGTGGTAGACGCGGGCGCCTTCCACGGCTTCCAGGCCGGAGATGACGTCGCCGCTGCGGGAGCTGGCGGGGTAGCCGGCGGATGCGGAGATGAGGCAGACGCTCCAGCCTTCGGCAAAGTGGAGCAGCTCCGGCTTCAGCTTGCCCCTGGCCGCTTCAAAGACATAACCGGCGAAATCGCCGCGGACCATGGGCATGACCGCCTCGGCCTCGGGGTCGCCAAACCGGCAGTTGTATTCGATGACCTGAGGACCCTCCGGCGTGAGCATGAGACCAAAGTAGAGGAAGCCGCGGTAGCGCAGGCCGTCCTTGATCAGGCCCTGGACGGTGGGCTGCACGATCTCACGCTCGATCCGGGCGAGGACTTCGGTGCTGACAATCTCGCGACTGGCCACCGCGCCCATGCCGCCCGTGTTCGGTCCCTGGTCGTTGTCCCGGATGCGCTTGTAATCGCGGGCCGGCATGAGGATGTGATATTGGTCATCGCAAAGGGAGGCGAAGACGGAGAGTTCGGGGCCGATGAGGCAGGTCTCCACGACGAGGTTGCCGGCGCCGAAGACGCGTTTTTCCATGACCTCGGTGATGAAGTCCTCAGCCTCCTCACGGGTCGGGCAGACAGCCACGCCTTTGCCGGCGGCGAGCCCGTCGAACTTCAACACGATCGGGAAGCGGGTGAGGGCGGCGCGTGCCTCGTCGGCGCTGGTGCAGACGGTGTAGGAGGCGGTGGGGATGGCGTGACGTTTGAGGAAGTCCTTGGCGAAAGCCTTCGAGGCTTCGAGCTGGGCGGCCTCCTTGAAGGGGCCCCAGCAAGGAATGCCGGCTTCTTCGCAAAGGTTGGCGAGGCCTCGGTCCTTGACCAGCCAGGCCTCTTCGCCGGCGACGCAGAGGTCGATGGCGTTTGCCTTCATCCAGGTGATGAGCTCGGGCAGGCCCGGGACCTCGACGCGGGTGGCGAGGGCGGCGATGGCGTCGCTGCCCGGGTACGCGAAGAGTTCGTGCTGACCGGGGGATTCGCTGAGTGCGGTGATGAGGGCGTGTTCGCGGCCGCCTTTGCCTGTGACCAGAATTTTCATGGGCGTCCATCCATGCGCGGGAAAGGAAAACCTGCCAACGCAAATCCTGCATTGCGTGGCGGGTCGCAGCCGCCATACTCCGCTTCCATTCGTGAGCACGCTCCTGTAGCTCAACGGTTAGAGCAGGGGACTCATAATCCCTTGGTTCTCGGTTCGAATCCGGGCGGGAGCACCACGGAGGATCCGTCTTCCGTCGCGGACATTCCCGAGTTTTTGTCACGGCTTCAACATCATGCGCATCGCCATTTTTGGAGGCAGCTTCAATCCGCCGGGCCGGCATCACCGGGCTGTGGTGGAGGTTCTGGCGCGGGAGTTTGACCAGGTGCGGGTCATTCCCTGCGGTCCCCGGCCTGACAAGGCGGTGACGGGCCTGCTGCCTCCCGTTTATCGGGCGGCCCTGGCGGACCTGGCCTTTGGTGGCATGCCCAGGGTGATGGTGGACCTTTTTGACCTGGAACAGGACACCTTCACCCGGAGCTGGGATCTGCAGCAGCGTTACGCCGCGCTGGGCGAGGTCTGGCATGTGGTCGGCACGGATTTGGTGGCGGGGGGAGCGCGGGGGAAGTCGCCGATTCAGACATCCTGGGCAAACGGGGAGGAGCTTTGGAAAACGGCCCGTTTTGCCGTGCTTCAGCGTCCGGGGCATGAGGTGAATGCAGATGACCTGCCGCCTCAGTCACGTCTGATCCCGCTGGATGTGCCTGGATCGAGCACGCTGATCCGCGAGCGGCTGGGCCGGGGCGATTCGATTGAGGATCTGGTGACTCCAAGGGTGCAGGATTACATCGAGCGCTACGGCCTTTATCGCGTGCCGATTCCCGGAACCTGGGCCCGCACCAGCCTGATCGGGGCGCCGTTTCTGCTTCAGGCGGATGAGGCAAATCCCAAGGCCTGCTCCTGGGTGGCGCAGGTGGGCCAGGGGGTGCCGGAACAGGACGCGCGCCTGGTGGCGGTGCTGGGCGGTGATGGTGCGATGCTGCGCTGCATCCGCGAACACTGGCGGTCACGCCTGCCATTTTTTGGCATCAACGCGGGGCATCTGGGCTTCCTGATGAATGCGCCGGAGCAGGTGCTGGGCGGTCCTTTCCCGCCTGCCGACGTGATCCTGCGGCAGCTGCCCATGCTGTTTCTTGAATTTGAAGACGCCAGCGGCGCTGTGCGCACGACCTATGGATTCAATGATGCCTGGCTGGAGCGCAGCACGAGCCAGAGCGCCTGGCTGGAGGTCTGCGTCAATGGTGTGCGGCGCATTCCCAAGCTGGTGAGCGACGGCGCCCTGGTGGCGACCGCCGCCGGATCGACGGCCTATGCGCGCAGCATGGGAGCCAGCCCGCTGCTGGCGGACACGCCCGCCTGGCTGCTGGTGGGGTCCAATGTCATGGAGCCCTCTCATTGGCGCAGCGCCCTGCTGAGCACGGACAGCACGGTGGAAATCCGCAACCTGTCCCCGCAGAACCGTCCCGTGGAAGCCTTTGTCGACGGGCACAGCATGGGCGAGGTGGTGGCCCTGAGGGCGCGGATCAGCCGGGCGGCGGCGGTGGAGATGGCGTTCTGCGCCAGTCATGACATGGCCGACAAGATCGCGGCGATTCAGTTCCAGGCGGCGGAGCCCCTGGGTTGAACTGCGTGACGCGTTTGAAATCTCCTGCAGGAAGGAGTGTCGGCTCGGTTTGCACTCAGTGCCTTTCCACGCTTGTTTTGCCTTCGATGTGACCGCATTGACACCGCTGGCAATGCGGTCTAGGCCATCAATGACGTCCCAGCCCTCACATCGGCCGCGTGCCTTTGCAATCTGGGTGTGGGCGGTTTCGCACCATTAACATGATGCGCAAAACCTTGCTCAACAACAGGCGGCTTGTCATGCGGCGCCAGGTTTGGGTGGTCACGAACTGCAGCATTCAAAGTTCGGGTTTTTGAAGATACTTTGTTTCGCAAAGTTTCTGCTTGCGGCTTTTGCTTTATGTCACAAAGTGAATGGCATGAGCATTCAGCAAGCCGCCCTTGAGAACCTCCGTGTGATCCGCTCCTTGATGGAGAAGGCTCATGTGTACCGGGCCGTTTCAGGGCAGGCGGCGCTGTTCGGCGGCCTGCTGTCCCTGATGTTTGCCGCCAGGCAGCTCGACACAGGCATCCGCCTTCCATCGGCTGACGGGGCGGGGGAGTTTCTGGGGGGCTGGCTCGGGCAGCTGCTGGCCGTTTCAGTTTTCAATGCGCTGATGCTTGCACGTGAGGCCAAGCGGCGGGGGCAGCCCTTTTTGTCCCAGGGCATGAAAATGGCGCTGCGGTCGCTGGCCCCGCCTCTGCTGGTCGGCGGGGTGCTCGGCATCGGGTTGATCATCCATTTGAACAACCTGACTCTGGCGGCGCTGGTCTGGATTCTGGGGTATGGCCTCGCGCTGCTTGCCACGGCCAGTTTTTCGCCCCCATCATTGGTTCGGCTGGGCTGGGCCTTTGTCATCGCCGGGCTGGCCCTGTTCTGGACCTGGGCGGCGAACGGGGATGTCCGTCTGCTGCCCGGCGACCTGGCACCGGCGAGCGCCTGCATGGGCCTGACCTTCGGCCTTTTCCACCTCGTCTATGGCGCGGCGGTCATGATCGGCAGGAAACCCGAACCTCTGGCTGCGGAATGATTGATTTCGACCAGATCGACAAGACGATCCACGAGAAGGCCCGGCTGTCCATCATGACCCTGCTGGCCGCACGCGGAGAGTGGTCGTTCCAGGACATGAAGGCGGAGCTCGGCATGAGCGACGGCAACCTGATCACGCATCTGCGCACGCTGGCGACGGCCGGTTTCGTCCAGGAAGAGCGCGATGATTCCGGCAACCGTCCTCGAACGACCTACAAGCTCACCGCCGCAGGGCGGAAGGCCTTCACCCAGTATATCAACCTGCTCGAATCCATCGTGAAGTCCATCAAGCCCTAGGCCTGAGGCTTCTTTTGCCAATAAGCTTTGTTTCACAAAGTAACCTTGTCCCCAGCACCCATCCTCATGAAACTCCACCTCGCCCAACATCACGGCATGTGCTTCGGCGTCCGCGACGCCCTGCGTGCCACCCATGACGCCGTCCGGCGTGAGCCGGTCACTCTTCTCGGCCAGCTCGTGCACAACCCCTTGGTCGATGATCATCTGAAAACCCTGGGCGTGAGGCGTGGCGAGCTCGATCCGCCGGGCTCGGCGGCCACGCATCGCGTCGTCATCAGCGCCCATGGTGCAGCGGACCGCATGCATCAGGCCTGGCGACAGGCCGGGCACGTCATCACGGACACGACCTGTCCGCTGGTGCGCAAGGCTCACCTGGCGCTCTCGGTGCTTGTTCAGGAAGGGTATCATCCGGTGGTCATCGGCCAGAGGCAGCATGTGGAGGTACGCGGCCTCATCGGTGACTTTCCAGGCGCGAGTGTCGTTCTCGACGAGGCCGAGGTTCTGCAAATCCCCGCCAGCGCCAGGCTCGGGGTCGTGGCGCAGACCACCCAGCCGCTGGATCGCGTGCTGGAACTCGTCGCCGCCATCAAGCGGCAGCAGCCGAGGTCGGAGGTGCGGTTCATCGACACCGTCTGTCATCCCACCAAGCTGCGCCAGAGCGCCCTTGAGGAGCTGTGCCAGGCCTGCCCCGTCATCGTTGTCATCGGCGGCCGCAACAGCAACAACACGCGTCAGCTTGTGGAAAAGGCCGTCCGGCTGGGCGCGAGAGCGCATCAGGTCGAGACGCCGGATGACCTGCGGCAGGAGTGGATCACCGGCGTCAGCGATGTCGGCATCACCGCCGGCACCTCAACCCTGGACGAAACCGTGGCCGCCGTGATGGAGCGGCTGCAGAGGATGATCGAGGGAGGGGCATGAAATTCGAAGCCCGAAGACCGAAGACCGAAGACCGAAGACCGAAGACCGAAGACCGAAGACCGAAGACCGAAGACCGAAGACCGAAGACCGAAGACCAATAACCAATGACCGGCAAACCTGAAACCTGAAACCTGAAACCTGAAACCTGAAACCTGAAACTTCAATCCCATGAACACACACACCTGGATCACCCATTTTGAGCGCAACACCCGCCTCAACGACACCCTTGAACTTCCGGAGGATCTTCCGTGCCGGCTTTCTGAGAAGCTGCGTGTGCCGCTGGCGGCTTCGCTGGCAACCTTTCAGCTAGGCGAGTCCGGCACGGGGTCGCGGCTTCGGCGTTATGCGCGCGAGGTTGCGCCGCTGGAGAACTTCCGCGGTTACCAGCGGGCCATTGATTTGTTTGTGGCCGAGGAGCAGAGCCATTCACGGCTTCTGGCAAGGGTGGTGCGGCATCTTGGAGGCCGTCTGCTGACGAAGCAGTGGACGAATTCCGTCTTCCGCCGGCTGCGCTTCCTGGTGAACCTCGAGTTTGCCGTCCAGGTGCTGCTGACGGCGGAGCTCATCGCCGAGGTCTATTTTGGCACGCTGTACCTGCGCTGTGAAGATCCCGTGGTGCGCATGGTCGCGCACAAGCTGCTGCGTGATGAGATGAAACACCTGGACTTCCAGCGTGACTTCCTGAGCGAACGCGTGGCGAGCTTCAACAACCTGGGGCGTCTGCTCTGGCGGCTCCAGTTTCAGGCCGTCCATGCCATCACCGCCCATGTCGTGGCCTGGGATCACCGTCACGCCCTGAGAGCGCTGGGCGTCAAGCCGGAGGACTTTCGTCGCCGGTGCCTTCAGGCATGGAGGCGTTATCAGGACCGCCTGGAAAAGCAGGTGACCGCTATTCCAGCAGGTCAGGGTACTTCGTCATCGCCATCGCCCGTGTTTTCTCCAGACCGCTGACCATGCAGCCCTGGCACATGACTTCCTCGGCCAGGGCGCGGCACTCGGCGGCGTTGAGCTGCCGCACGGCATGCTTCACGCGCGCCACCTGGCCGGCGGTGACACTGAGTTCATGGAGGCCAAGCCCGACCAGCAGGGGGGTCAGCTCAATGTCGGAAGCCATTTCGCCGCAGATGCAGACCCGGATGCCCGCACGGTTGGCGGCCTCCACGGTCATGCGGATCAGGCGCAGCACCGCCGGGTGCGTGGGCTGGTAAAGGGAGGCGACACGCTCGTTGAGCCGGTCCACGGCGATCGTGTACTGGATGAGGTCGTTGGTGCCGAGGCTGAAGAAATCCACCTCCGTGGCGATGAGGTCGGCGGAGACGGCGGCGCTGGGGATCTCGATCATCGCGCCGATGGCGATGTCATCGCCGATCATCACGCCTTCGTGCAGGAGTTCGCGGGCGCATTCATCCAGGAGGGCGCGGGCTTCACGCACCTCCTCGACGCCGCTGACCATGGGGAACATGATGCCGGCCCTGCCATGGGCGGAGGCGCGCAGCAGGGCGCGAAGCTGGCGGCGGAAAAGGTCGCGCCGGCCCAGGGAGGCGCGGATGCCGCGCCAGCCGAGGAAGGGGTTGGGCTCCTCCTCAAAGGTCATGCGCGGATCCATCTTGTCTCCGCCGAGGTCGAGCGTGCGGAAGATCACCTCGCCGGGGGACATGGCCTTGACCGCGCGGGTGTAGCATTCGGCAAGCCAGTCTTCATTGGCCTCGGGATCTTCGAGATGAAGGAACTCCGTGCGGAACAGGCCCACATGCTCGGCGCCGCTGTCGCGGATGGATTCCATCTCCTCGATGAACTCGGCGTTGGCGCTCACCTGGATCGTGAAGCCGTCCATCGTGACGGAGGGCTGATGACGCGTGAGGTGGAGGGCGTCTTCGCGGGCGTCGGCCCGGGCTTCACGGCTGCGGTACTTGGCCAGCGTTTCCGCGGAGGGATTGCGGATGAGCAGGCCTTCGTCGCCATCCAGAAGGATGCTGTCGCCTGAATGCAGGTCCTCGCAGATGTTGTGCAGGCGTACGACCGCGGGCAGGCTGAGCGAGCGGGCGATGATGGCCGCGTGGGAGTTGGCGCTGCCCATTTCGAGCGCAAAGCCAAGCACCTTGCTGCGGTCGAGCTGGACGGTGTCCGAAGGCGTCAGGTCATGAGCAACGATGATGACCGGATCCTCGAACATCGGATGGTCGAGCATTTCGCCGCGCAGGTGGCGCATGACGCGCTGGGTCACGTCCTTGATGTCGAGGAAGCGTTCGCGCAGGTAGGAGTCGGACAGGCCGCGCAGGGCGTCCATGTGCTTGCACATCAGACGGTAGTAGACGGCGTCGACGCAGATGAGCTGCTCACGCACTGTTTTTTCCACCTGCTTCAGGATGGAATGGTCATGCAGGATGAGCAGGTGGGCCTCGAAGATCTCCGCCTCGGCGCTGCCGTCCTGGCCTTCCATGGCCTTTTGCAGCGCCTCGATCTCCGTGCGTGTCACCTCCAGCGCGGTGCGCCAGCGGGCGAGGTCGCTGTCGACTTCGTCTTCCGAGATGGGAGTGGCGTCCGGCTCGTCAAAGTGATCCTTGAGCACATGCACCACGGCATGAGCCACCCCGGGGGAGACTGCGATGCCTTCCCAGACAAGTTCCTGCGGGGTGTTTTTTTCCAACATGCCGCGCGGATGATGGGGAGCAGGGGCAGGCTTGGCAATCAAGAATCAGGCCCGCTTGCGCCTGGCTGCCGGGAAATTGTGCGGACGCCCTCATCGGTTCACCCGGGTCTCAGGGGCATGACAACGGTTGGGCGGCGGGAACCGGGCGGGGGTGTTCGGTCAAGGTCAGTCAACGTCGGGCAGTTCAATCGTCAGGTCGTCCTCCGGGCGCCCCTGAAACTTCCATGCGCCATCCACGCAAAGCGCTGCATTTTACCTTATTCCACCGCCACCTTCACGACGACCTTGAAGACCTGCTCGGGCCCCTCCCATTCGATGCAGGGGGCGTGGGCGTCCTGCGGCCAGAGGATGGTGAAATGACCGGCGCTGACGTGCAGCGGCGTGGCTTCTGGAACGAGCTTCCAGAGGGCTGCGTCCTTTTCCTCGGAGTAGGCCATGGTCTCCTCCTTCATCGCCGCCAGAGGTGCCCAAAGGATGGTTTCACGGCCGCTGTGGATGAATTGTACGTCGATGTACTTCCGATGAGCTTCAAAGAGTGCCTTCTCCTCCGGCTTGGTTTCATAAGTTTGCACCAGGGCGAAGCAGGCGTCACCATCCAGGTCGTGCCGCCCCAGGGCCTGGCTGCCGTCCACGCCGCGCAGGAAGTCGAAGGCTCTGGCAAAACGTGGGTTCAGCGAGGCGTAGCGGGCGGCGTTGTCGAGGGTGTCGAGGATCATGACGTCGCCTTTTAGGCTGCGTCACGGCGGATGCACAAGGGAAAAGAAGGCGACGCTGTGGCCGAACCAGGTTTGTCGAAACGCATCAGCCCTGGAGCGTCTCGACGCGCATCCAGCTGGGGTCGCTCTTGACGCAGCCGAGGGCGCGGATGGCGGAGAGGGCCTCCTTCATGTCACCGAGACGGGCGTCGTGGATCATCAGCACGAGGCTGGTCTGGCCGCTGGTGTCCTCCAGGTCCTCCGGCTGGATCATGGAGGAGATGCCGATGTGACGGCGGCCCAGCTCCGCAGCGACCTGGGCGAGCACGCCGGGCACGTCGGCCACGGTCAGGCGCAGGTAGTAGTGCGACACCGTGTCATCGACGGGTTTGCTTTTGCCATAGAGGCCGTGCGGCACGAAGCCGCTGTGGCGTGCGCCATAGACCAGCGTGGCGGCGGCTTCACAGAGGTCGCTGATGACGCTGCTGCTGGTCGGGTCCTGGCCGGCGCCGCGGCCGTAAAAGAGCGTTTCGCCGACGATGTCGCCGTTCACCAGCACGGCGTTGAAGCTGCCGCTGACGCTGGCGAGCACATGGCTGAGGGGCACCAGGGTGGGCTGGGTGCGGACCTCGACCAGGCCCTGCTCGTCGGCGCGGATCACGGAAAGCAGCTTGATGGTGTAGCCCAGACGTTTGGCGAACTTGAAGTCGGCCGGGTCGATCTTGTCCACGCCCTCCACATGCACGCATTCCTGGGGGATCCAGAATCCGTAGCTCAGGGAGGCGAGGATGATGGCCTTGTGGGCGGCGTCCCAGCCGCTGACATCGAGGGTCGGGTCGGCCTCGGCATAACCTTTCTCCTGGGCTTCGCGCAGGGCGTCGGCATAGCTCAGGCCGGCCTGGCTCATGCGGGTGAGGATGTAGTTGCAGGTGCCGTTGATGATGCCGTGGATGGAGAGGATGCGGTTTCCGACCAGCCCTTCCTGAAGCACCTGGATGATCGGGATGCCCCCGGCCACGGCGGCTTCGAAGTAGATCGGCACGCCGCATTGTTCGGCGAGGGCGAAGAGCTCCTGGCCGCGTTCAGCAAGCAGCGCCTTGTTGCCGGTGACGACGATCTTCTTCGCCTTCAGCGCCGCGCAGACGAGGTCGTAGGCGGTGGTGGTGCCGCCGATCAGCTCCACGACGACCTGGATGTCGGCGTCCTCAATGAGATCCTGCCAGCGGGTGCTGATCATGGCCTCGGGCACGGCGACATCGCGGGCGCGGCCCGGGTCGCGGACGATGACACGCTTCACCCGGATGTCCGCGCCGGTGCGCTGGATGATAAGATCACGGTTGGCGTCGAGGTTCTTGAAGACCCCGGCACCGACATTGCCCAGTCCGGCGAGACCGATGTGAATGGTGCGGGGAGTGATGGAGGGCGGCATGGAAACTGGAAAGGGAAAGGCTGGGTTGGGCGTGCTTGCGGCGGCCATCTGGCATGGCTTCAGGCCGCAGGCCACCGGAAAAACAGGGGCGCGACCTGTAGATGCGACCCTGGGGGGCGTCGAGGCTGAGTTGCGCAGGGATCAGCCGGGCTGGTCCAGGGCGGCCCGCAGCATGGCCATGCTGGCATTGCCCCCGGTGAGCACGCAGGCGACCCGGCGGCCCTGCCATTCCTGGCGGCGTTGTTTCAACGCGGCATAGGCCAGGGCTCCGGCGCCCTCGGCGATGTTGTGGGTGGCGGCGATGATCTCGCGCATGGCCAGCAGGGCTTCGTCGTCGGTGACCGTGATGATTTCATGGGCATGCCTGAGCACCAGGTCGAGAGCCTCGGCGTTGGGGGTCTTGCAGGCCACGCCCTCGGCCACGCGGGTGGTGCTGGGCTGCTCCACCAGGCGCTTCTGCTCAAAGGAAAGCGCATAACCAGGAGCGTGGGCGGAGACGACGCCGATGAGGCGCGTGCCCAGCCCGAGGGCCTGCCTGGCGGCGGCGATGCCGCAGAAGCCTGAGCCGAGGCCGATGGGGACAAACACGGCGTCCAGGCCGGGCACGGAGCGGAACATTTCCAGGCCATAGGTGGCCACGCCCCGGACCAGCCAGGGGTGAAAGGACGGCACCGCATGAAGACCTTCTTGTTCGGCCAGTTTGCGCGAGAACTCGAGGGCTTCCTGGAATTCGCGGCCATGCTCGACCAGCTCGGCGCCGAGGGAGCGCATGGCGGCGTTTTTCTCCGGGTTGTTGCCATGCGGCACGACGATGACGGCGCGCAGGCCGTTCTGACGGGCGGCGAAGGCGATGGACTGGCCGTGATTGCCGGTGGTCGCGGCGATGACGCCCCGGGTGTGCGGTTCGCGGCGTTTCAGCTCGTCCATGTAAACCAGCCCGCCACGGATCTTGAAGGCGCCGACCGGGGTGTGGTTTTCATGCTTCAACCAGAGCTCGCAGCCCAGCCCTGCTTCAAGCAGCGGCCAGCGCAGGGTCGGGGTTTCACGGATGTGGGGCCGGATCAGGGCCTTGGCGGCTTCGATCTCGGCAAGGGAGGGCAGGGGGGCCATGATGGGTTCGGCGGAACGGAACACGTCCAGAAAAAGGCTCCGGTCAACCGGCCTCGCGGACGGTTATTGCACAGGCTGCGCCCTGGTCTGGAGATGCTGCAGGGCGTCCTGGATGCTTCTGCCGGCGATGGCAGGGGCCTCGTTGAAACGCATCGCCCTGGCGGCGAGACGATCCATGTGGGAGTCGTGTCCTTCAGCCGGCGGCCCTGACGGAGCCGCAGCTCATGTCATCGACGCTGATGACCTGGAGGCTCGGCTTCGCGGCCTGGGTGCTTGCGAAACAGGCGACCCCAAGGATGGCCATGATGGCGCGGATCATGGTGCTGTGAACGTGCCCGGGAGGGCGGTATGTCAGCGGTTTTGAGCAGGCGTGACAGGTGGCTTCCTGTCGGGCCTGAGCTTTCAAGAGGTTGCGTCCTGCCTCAGTTGTCCTACACCTCGTCAATCCACATGACTCTTCGCGAACCTGACATTGTTGAACTCGAAACGCCGACCGGACCGATGCGCACGCGGGTGCTGAGGCCTGCGGCGGAGGGCAGGTATCCGGGACTGCTGTTTCACTCGGAGATCTTCCAGATCACCGGCCCCATTCATCGCACGGCGGCGTTTCTGGCGGGGCATGGGTTTGTCGTGGCCCTGCCGGAGATTTATCATGAGCATCTGCCTGCCGGAACCGTGCTGGCCTATGACCAGGCGGGTTCGGATGTCGGCAACCGCTTGAAGACGGAGAAACCCGTGGCGGCCTATGATGCCGACAACCGGGCGGTGCTTGACTTTCTGAAGCAGCACGAAGCCTGCACGGGCCGCCTGGGATCCTTCGGGCCCTGCATCGGCGGGCACCTCACCTATCGCGCCGCCCTGCAGCCGGATGTGGCCGCCGCCGCCTGCTTTTACCCGACGGATCTGCACAAGCGCAGCCTCGGCGCTGGCATGAACGACGACTCGCTGGCTCGTGCGTCGGAGATCCGCGGGGAGGTCATGTTCGTGTTTGGTCGTCAGGATCCGCATGTGCCTGTTGAAGGCCGTGAGATGATCTACAAGACCCTCAATGCCGCCGGGGTGAACTTCACCTGGCATGAGGTGAATGCCGCCCACGCTTTTCTCCGTGATGAAGGCCTGCGCTACGACGCCGAGCTTGCTCGCCAGATGCTCGGGATGACGGTGGATTTCTTCCGGCGTGTGCTGGCGGTGTGAGGTGGTGTCAACTCCACACATGCTGTTCATCCCACTTGATTGAGTGGGCTTGGAGAAACCGGCGGTATTCGTCCTGGAAGCTGTGTTTGGCGTGGTGCTTTTCTTGGGTGGCGATGTAGGTGCAAAGGTCGCCGACTCTAGATTCGCTGACGGAGAAAGCGCCATAGCCGGACTGCCAGTGGAATTTGGACAGCATCGGATCGCGATGAGCCTGCTCGATGAGCCAGACGGTGGAGGCTCGCTTCATTTCCTTCACCCAGTCCGCCACGGTGATCGTGCGGGCGAGGCGCATGAGCACATGAACGTGATCCGCCACGCCGCCGACAATCAGCGTGGGGCAGTTCAGTCGCGTGGAGATGCCGCCAAGATATCGATGAAGTTCGTCCCGCAGGGGGCGCAGAACAAGAAAGGGGTGCCGGTCCTTGGTGGACCAGATCGCATGGACGAGGATGTTGGAGAGCGATTGTGGCATGAAGCATGTCACAACCCCAGAAGAGCCGTGGTCAATGGAGGTGTTTTTTCGGTTTCGATCAAGAGTTTGGCCGGGATGGGAGAGGGTGAGGTCAAGGGCGATGGAACCTTGGTCTGGGGACATGGACGCCGATGAGGGCTGGTCTTGCGGCCGTGGTTGAGATGATTCGGTCTGACTGTCTTCAGGACCCCGACGGGGTCCGGTCATGCAGCCCAGGAGTGGACGCGCAGCGGCCTCTCCTGGGTGGGCGCGAGTTTCGAGGATGCATGGGTGGACCCCATCGGGGTCCCGTCACAGGGGATGCCATGGACGATGCGCGGCCACAAGGTTGATCGGAGCAACGGAACCCCGATGGGGTTCTTGATCAGGCGGGGATCTGGGGGCGTGCCGGTCCCAGGAGAGCGCTCGCTTCGCTCGGCACTCCTGGGCTGCATGACGCAAGCTCGTTGGGCTTGGGGATTGAAGGCGGCGTGTGGTTGATGCCGATGTGCCGCCTGCCAGTGGGTCGGAGGACAAAATGCGATGGCATTATTGAGCCTCGTGCATGGGGTGACGCCTTTTCCCCTGGAAAAGCAAGGTCACCTTATTCAACGCACCTCAATTCATAAGCCGTGGGTTGAGATGAATCGGCCGGACTGTCTTCAGGACCCCGACGGGGTCCCGTCATGCAGCCCAGGAGTGGACGCGCAGCGGCCTCTCCTGGGGGGCGCGTGTTTCGAGGATGCATGGGAGGACCCCATCGGGGTCCCGTCACAGGGGAGGCCATGGATGATGCGCAGCCACCGGGTTGATCGGAACAACGGAACCCCGGTGGGGTTCTTGATCAGGCGGGGATCTGGGGGCGTGCCGGTCCCAGGAGAGCGCTCGCTTCGCTCGGCACTCCTGGGCTGCATGACGCAAGCCCGATGGGCTTGGGAGGTGACGCGACGGATACGTTCGGATGTTGAAACCTGCAAGCCGGATCCACATGCACCCAATTCAGGGACCGCCATGCATGAACCGCCGTGCCGATACGCACGCGTCATCTGCCACGATGAGGCTGTCATCCGTCCACGCATGAACCGCAACGCGGTTCGGTCATGCAGCCCAAGGGTGCCGAGCGAAGCGAGGCTCCCTTGGGGTTTGCGGCCCCCATCGACCCCATTCGCATTCCCGGACCGCAACGCGGTCCCGTCAGGAGCCGATGCGTGGCCGTGGGGGCGTCCGGGTGACGGAGTCCCGATGGGCTTCGTGATCGGGGATCGGGGTGGTGTGGGGGCGCAGGTCCTAGGAGAGCACTCGCTTCGCTCGGCACTCTTGGGGTTCGTGGCGCTAGCCCGTTGACGGACGGCCTCCTGGCGGCATCGCCGATTGGGCGAAACAACGTCGCCCTCTCGCTCTGCGTACCGACCGGAGGGAGATGGTCAACCTCAGGCTGCCCGAAGGGTGAGTCAAACAAAGCAAAGGAGCTGGGAACCTGATGGGTTCATCCGTTTGCGATCTGCGGGAGTTTATCCTTCCGGCGCAAGCCCTACGCTCATCTCGACGGAGCGAGATGGCCACTTTGCTGGCGCCATTCTCGCTGCCTGTAGATGATGCGTTGACTGCTGGCAGGGCAGCGCTGAGTCGGGGGCGAAGAAGAAGGTTGAGGGAGACGCGCGGTCACAAGATTGATCGGAGCAACGGAACCCCGATGGGGTTCTTGATCGGGCGTGGATCTGGGGCGTGCCGGTCCCAGGAGAGCGCTCGCTTCGTTCGGCACTCCTGGGCTGCATGACGCAAGCCCGATGGGCTTGGGGATTGAAGGCGGCGTGTGGTTGATGCCGATGTGCCGCCTGCCAGTGGGTCGGAGGACAAAATGCGATGGCATTATTGAGCCTCGTGCATGGGGTGACGCCTTTTCCCCTGGAAAAGCAAGGTCACCTTATTCAGCGCACCTCAATCCATAAGCCGTGGGTTGAGATGAATCGGCCGGACTGTCTTCAGGACCCCGACGGGGTCCCGTCATGCAGCCCAGGAGTGGACGCGCAGCGGCCTCTCCTGGGTAGGCGCGTGTTTCGAGGATGCATGGGAGGACCCCATCGGGGTCCCGTCACAGGGGAGGCCATGGATGATGCGCAGCCACCGGGTTGATCGAAGCGACGGAACCCCGGTGGGGTTCTTGATCAGGCGGGGATCTGGGGGCGTGCCGGTCCCAGGAGAGCGCTCGCTTCGCTCGGCACTCCTGGGCTGCATGACGCAAGCCCGATGGGCTTGGGATGTGACGCGACGGACACGTTCAGATGACGAAACCTGCAAGCCGGATCCACATGCACCCAATTCAGGGACCGCCATGCATGAACCGCCGTGCCGATACGCACGCGTCATCCGCCACGATGAGGCTGTCATCCGTCCACGCATGAACCGCAACGCGGTTCGGTCATGCAGCCCAAGGGTGCCGAGCCTTGGCGAGGCTCCCTTGGGTTTCGCGGCCCCCATCGTCCCCATTCGCATTCCCGGACCGCAACGCGGTCCCGTCAGGAGCCGATGCGTGGCCGTGGGGGCGTCCGGGTGACGGAGTCCCGATGGGCTTCGTGATCGGGGATCGGGGTGGTGTGGGGGCGCAGGTCCTAGGAGAGCACTCGCTTCGCTCGGCACTCTTGGGGTTCGTGGCGCTAGCCCGTTGGGCTTTGGGCTTGGCAAGCGTTGATCCCCCCTCCGAAAGTAACTACTGAATGCGCGAGGGTGATTCATGGTTACATGATTAGATGTGAAGCCGATTCTTTTGTGTGACAAATCAACAGTCCAGATGCTCTCCGCGGACTGCCCTGAGCTGATTCATCGCTACTTCCACCTTCACCTGCCGCCAATCCTCGCAAAGGAGATTCAAGGTGATCTCACGAAAGATGATTCGGAAGACAAAGCCTCACGAACGGTCAGAAGCCTGGCGCGGCGAGTTGCATCAATGAGTACGATTCCATGCTTGGATTTTCGAGAGTTGTTGATTGCAGAAGCTGGCGGCGAAACCATCGAAATGGGTAGGCGACCTCATGTCAGACAACATGCTGTGTCATGCACAACGACGAATGAGAAGATCATGCAGATTGCGGATAGCGAGGAAGAAGAGATGCTGCATAAATGGCGCTCCAGCGAATACTCGGACCAAGATTACAAGGACTCGGAAGCCTGGAGGGAAATGAAGGAACGACTAGACTGGAGGGACAGTGCAGAACCGCTAAAACAGTTCTATTCACCTAAGACCAAAGCAAAGAAAAGCTTGGAAGAGGTGATTGAACTCGTGGAGGACATTCTCGCATCAGCGAAGCCTCATCGGCTTGTCACTTGGCTTCTCTGGCAATGGGGATTCACCAAGGATGGCATCTCGGAGTTTATCAAGGAGTGGGTGGCTAACCGTGAGGGACGACTGACAAACCTGCCATACATGACCTACTGCATACAAATTTCGATGGCAGCACATCTAGGAATGCTTTTTCAGATCTTTGGTCAGAAAAAAGACAATCTGCTCGATCTGGAATATTTGATGTATTTGCCGTTCACGCAGGCATTTTCGACTTGCGACAAGTTTCAGGCGGCACTGGCCCGGAGCTTTATGAAAAAAGATCAGGCATTTGTCCCCTATGAGGAACTTGCGACTGATCTCCGGAGAATACGAAATTACTTGGCAGCCCTCAGTGACGAAGCGAGGTCTGAAGATAATAACTTCCACGGTCCACCTGAACTTGCGGACTCCTTATGTCACAAACTTTGGAAGCAGTTCATGCGATCAGATTACCGGGCCAACCCACGAACTAAATTATCTGACGATCAAGTTAGGCGCATGAAGGCACACTTGAACCGGCTGCTAGATACCTCCAAAAATGGTGTGCCAGACGCAACTACACGGCAGGACGACTGCGATCTAATTTGGCGACATCGAACTGCACACATGGATGATCCGTGTCCATGTATGAGTGGCAAAACGCTTGGGGATTGTCACGGTCGCCGAAAATGATCAATCCTCACTTCCCCAGCCTCACCAGCAGGTCCTTGCTCTCGACGCTTTCGCCGATCTTGATGCAGATCTCGGTGACGGTGCCGGAGGTGGGGGAGGCGACGGCGGCGAACATTTTCATGGCCTCGAGGGTGACCAGGGTTTCGCCTTCCTTGACCTTCTGGCCGACGCTGACGGCGATGCTGGCGACCATGCCGGGCATGGGGGCGCCGACCTGGCTGGCGTCGGCGGGATCGGCCTTGGCCTTGGAGGTGCTGTTCTTGGCGAGGGCCTTGTTGGTGACGGTGGTGTGGCGTGGGTAGCCGTTGAGCTCGAAGATGGCGGTCTGCTGGCCGTTGGCGTCCGGCTCGGTCATGTTGAGCAGGCGGACGAAGAGCGTCTTGCCCTCCTCCAGGTTGACGTTGATCTCCTCCTTGTCACGCAGGCCGTAGTAATAGGCGGTGGTGGGCAGCACGGAGACGTCGCCGTGGGCCTTGCGGAAGTCGGCGAACTTCAGGAAGACATCGGGATACATGAGGTAGCTCCAGACATCGTCCTCGGTGGGATCCTTCTTGAGCTTGCCCTTCAATTCGGTGCGCACGTCGGCGAGATTGATCTTGGCGGCGTGGGTGCCGGGGCGGCCCTTGATGCGCTTGCCGTCCTTGCCGACGATGGCGTCGGCGAGCTTGTTCCACTTCTTGCGGCTGTCGGCGGCCTTGGCGGATTCCATGCCGTAGAAGGGCTCGCCGAGCCAGCCTTCGAACATGCTGGTGACGTCCTTGCTCCACTTGGTGCCCTGGAGATTGAAGATGTCGGACGGCTTCACGCCGCGGGCCACGCATTCGATCGCGAGGTCGCCGACGACCTTGGAGGAGGGCGTCACCTTGACGATGTCGCCGCAGAGCTGGTTCACCTCGGCATAGGCGTGGGCGATTTCCGGCCAGCGATGGGCCATGCCCATGCCGGTGGCCTGCTCCTTGAGGTTGGTGTACTGGCCGCCGGGCATCTCGTGCAGATAGACCTCGGCGGTGCCGTAGGGTTCGGCGGTGTCGAAGGGCTTGTAGAAGGCGCGCACGGCGGCCCAGTAGTCGCTGAACTCCTGAAGCGCCTCGGGATCGAGGCCGGTGTCGCGCGGCGTGTGCTGCATGGCGGCGACGAGCGAGTTGAGGTTCGGCTGCGAGGTGCCGCCGGAGAGGGAGGAGATGGCGGCATCGACGACATCGACGCCGGCGATGGAGGCCTCGAGGTAGCTGGAGGCGTTGAGGCCGCTGGTGTCGTGGGTGTGGAAGTGGATGGGGATGCCGACTTCATCCTTGAGGGCCTTCACCAGCTTTTTGGCGGCAAAGGGACGGACCAGACCGGCCATGTCCTTGATGCAGAGCATGTGGGCGCCCATCTTTTCCAGCTCCTTGGCGAGACGGACGTAGTACTTGAGGTCGTACTTGTCGCGCTTCGGATCGAGGATGTCGCCGGTGTAGCAGAGGGTGCCTTCGCAGATGCTGCCGGTTTCTTCACGCACCGCGTCCATGGCGGCGGTGAGGTTGGGCAGGTAGTTGAGCGAGTCGAAGATGCGGAAGATGTCCATGCCGTTCTGCGCGGCGTGCTTGATGAAGCCCTTGACGACATTGTCCGGATAATTGGTGTAACCCACGGCGTTGGAACCGCGGAAGAGCATCTGGAGGAGGATGTTCGGCACCTTGGCGCGGATCTGGCGCAGGCGCTCCCAGGGATCCTCACGCAGGAAGCGCATGGAGACGTCGAAGGTCGCGCCGCCCCACATTTCGAGCGAGAACAGGTTCGGCGTGCGGCGGGCCACGGCGTCGGCCACGGCGAGCATGTCGAAAGTGCGCATGCGGGTGGCAAGCAGCGACTGATGGGCGTCGCGCATCGTCGTGTCGGTGATGAGCAGGCGCTTCTGCTTGGCGACCCAGTCCTTGCAGAACTTTTCCGCGCCCAGTTCGGTGAGCAGGTCCTTGGTGCCCCTGGCCGGAGCGACGCGGTGGTCGTATTTCGGGATGGGGGGGACGGTGAAGGCGCCCGAGGGCTTGTGGCCCTTGGCGAAGGGGTTGCCGTTGACGATGGTGTCGGCGAGGTAGCTGAGCAGCTTGGTGGCGCGGTCCTTGCGGGCGGCGAACTGAAGCAGCTGCGGGTTGTTGTCGATGAAGCGCGTGGTGGCCTGGCCGGCGCGGAAGTCGGCGTGATGGACCACGTTCATGAGGAACGGGATGTTGGTCTTCACGCCGCGGATGCGGAACTCGCGCAGGCCGCGGTCCATGCGGTCGAGGGCCTGCTCATAGGTGCGGGCGAAGACGGTCATCTTCACCAGCATGGAGTCGTAGTAGGGGGTGACGACTGCGTTGGTGGCGCCGAGCGCGCCGTCGAGGCGGATGCCGAAGCCGCCGGCGCTGCGGTAGGTGAGGATCTTGCCGAAGTCGGGCGTGAAGCCGTTCTCGGGATCCTCGGTGGTGATGCGGCACTGGATGGCGTAACCGCTTTTTTCAATCCGGTCCTGGACGGGCAGGGCGAGGGGTTCGTCATGCATGCGGTGGCCCTGGGCGATGAGGATCTGGCTGCGGACGATGTCGATGCCGGTGATCTCCTCCGTGACGGTGTGCTCCACCTGGATGCGGGGGTTCATCTCGATGAAGTACCATTCGCCGGACTCGTGATCGACGAGGAACTCGACGGTGCCGGCGTGGGTGTAGCCGACCTCCCTGGCGAGCTTCACGGCGGCGTCACAGAGGCCGTCGATGATCTCCTGCTTCACGCCGTAGCTGGGCGCCTGCTCGATGACCTTCTGGTGGCGGCGCTGCACGGAGCAGTCGCGCTCGTGGAGGTGCAGGACGTTGCCATGCTTGTCGGCGAGGATCTGCACCTCGATGTGCTTGGCCTTGCCAACAAACTTTTCGAGAAAGACGGCGCCGTTGCCGAAGGCGCGTGCGGCCTCGGTCTGGGCCTCGTCGAGCAGCTTCTCGAGATCCCTGGCCTCCTTGACGATGCGCATGCCGCGTCCGCCGCCGCCGAAGGCCGCCTTGATGATGAGGGGGAAGCCGATCTTCTTGGCGATGGCCAGGGCCTCCTTGCGGTCGCTCACCGGCTCGTCGGTGCCTTCAAGGATGGGCACGCGCAGCTTGCGGGCGACGCTGCGGGCGGCGGTCTTGTCGCCCATCATCGTGAGGATTTTCGGATTGGGGCCGACGAAGATGATGCCTGCCTTTTCACAGGCGCGGGCGAAGTCCGGATTTTCAGAAAGGAAGCCGTAGCCGGGGTGGATGGCGTCCACGCCTTTTTCCTTGGCCAGCGTGACGATGCCGTCGATGTCGAGGTAGGCGCCGAGGGGGCCCTTGTCCTTGTTCAGCTCGTAGGCTTCGTCAGCCTTGAAGCGGTGGGGGCAGAAGCGGTCTTCCTGGGCGTAGATGCCGACGGTGCGGATGCCGAGTTCCGTGGCCGCCCGCATGACACGGATGGCGATTTCAGAGCGGTTCGCGACCATGAGCTTCCGGATCGGTCGGATCGTGGAGGCGGCGGCGATTTCAGCTTTGGCGGAGGCGGACTTCTTGGGCATGGCGGGGTGGTTGGGGGAAAGAGGCGGGGGTGCCGGGCAGACCGGCGCGCGACTGTCCACGGCAGGCGTGTCTTTGCAAGGCGGGGAGAGGCCCGGCGGCAAGATTCAGGGGCTGTCGGGAGGGCAGGTGGATCAGGTCAGGCCCTTGCCCTTGGTTTCGGGGGCTGCCCAGACGATGAAGATGCCGACGAGGTAGATGCCACAGAGGACGGTGTAGGCGCTGGCGGCCTTGGCGAAGGCCGGGGTGTCGGCGGTGCCGAACAGGCCCACCAGGTTGGCGATTTGCAGGCCTCCGACGGCGGCGATGATGCGGCCGACATTGAAGCAGAAGCCCTGGCCGGTGGCGCGGACGCTGGTGGGGAAGAGCTCGGGCAGGTAGAGCGGGAAGAAGCCGTAGAAGGTGGCGGTGAGGCCGCCCATGAGGAAGGCGGCGACGTAGAAGGTGGTGTCGATGGTGTGGCAGAACTGATAGAAGACCACGGCGGACAGGCCGGCCAGGGCGCAGCAGATGCTGTAGGTGAGGCGGCGGCCGAGGAGGTCGCCGATGATCGGGGTGATGAGGGTGAAGATGATGGCGCCGATGGAAGTGGTCATCTGCACGTATTCCTTCGGATGGGCGCTGAGCTTGCCGGTGGCGTTGTTCAGGTCGATGGCCCATTTGGGGGCCTGCTGGGCGGCGCCCCAGGTGCCGAGGAGGGCCACGCCGGCGAGGCTGGCGCCAATGAGCAGGTGGCGCATGATCAGGGCGCTGTCCGCGCTTTGCATGGCTCCGGCGATGCCGGCGCGGCGGAGGTAGCTTTTCACCGGGAAGACGTAGCCCCAGAACACCACGCCGAGGCCGGTGAAGGTGATGATGGCGGCATAGAGCGGCGTGATGCCATACTGCGGGCCGAGGGGTGACCAGGAGAAGATGATGACCAGTGCGGTGAGGCCGCCGGCGAGCACGCCGAGCATGTCGCTGTTGCTCCAGTGGCTGGTGGCGCCGCTGGCCTTTTCCTCCTCCCATTTGTGGCTTTCCGGGACGAAGATCTGGATGAGGAAGATGAGCAGGGCGGGCAGGGCGCCGGTGATCATGAGAAAGCGCCAGCCACCGTTGGAGAACCAGGAGTCCGCAAGTTCACGGCCCATGCCGCAGGCGATGAAGATGTCCTTCACCTCGGCGATGAAGCTGACGAGGGAGAGGCTGAGCAGGGCGACAAGCAGGTAGCCGACGTTGGCGGCGGCGCCGATCATGCCGGCGATGAAGGCGCGGTTGCCCTTGGTCCAGAGCTCGTTGACCAGGGCCACGCCCAGGGCCCATTCACCGCCCATGCCGAGGGAGGCGATGAAGCGCAGGCCGGCGATGTGCCAGGCCTCGGTCGCCAGGCCGCAGAGGCCGGTGAAGATGGCGTAGGTGAAGATGGAGAGGCTCATCGCCCGGACACGCCCGATGCGGTCGCCCAGCCAGCCGAAGAGCACGCCGCCCGTGGCGGCCCCAACCAGGAATGTGGCAAGGATGACGTTGAACCAGTTCAGCACCACCGGGTTGCTCGGCTCCACCTTCAGCAGGTCCGCCAGGGCCGGGCTGCCGATGAGGGGGAAGAGGCCCATTTCGAAGCCGTCGAAGAGCCAGCCCAGGAAGGCGGCGGTGAGGGCCATGTTACGGCCTGAGTTGGAGGGAGCTTTGGACATGAGGGGCGGAAGGAACGGGCGGGAGGATTCGATGCTTTCAGGGCAGAATTTTTACACGGGAAGGGGCGGTTATGACATCGCGGCACCGTTGTGGCAAGGCTGGGGCGCATTTGATGATGGACAGGGGGATGCGCGCTCGTTCATGGTCGCCCTCATGAAGTCCCTTTTCCTGTCCGCCCCGCTGCTCCTGGTGATCGCTTCCTGCGGGGAGAAGCCCGCCCTGGTCGAAGCCGCCAAGCCTGCTCCTGCCGCGACCGCCTACGCTCCGGCTGCTGCGGCCCCGGCCCCGGCGGAGAAGCCGGCGGCTCCGAAGAAGACCTTCTGGACGGCTGAGATGCTGCACACGGAGATCAAGTATCACAATCCTGGTTATGATGGCAGCGGCGAGTTCAACATGCAGGAGGGTGAACCCGTGGCGCTGAGCCTGCGAGGTGCGAAGGTTTCCAGCCTGGAGTTTCTGACCCGGTTCTCACCCCTGGCCCTGGATCTCAGCGGCACGCCCATCAAGGACATCCGTCCGCTCAAGGGCATGAAGCTGGTCGAACTTTATCTGGAGGACAGCCCGGTGACCGACCTCTCGCCGCTGCGTGGCATGCCGCTGGAGAAGATCTACCTCAGCCGCACGCCGGTCAGCGATCTCAGCGCTCTCGAAGGTGCGCCATTGGTCGAGGTGAACATTGTGGACACCCGGGTGAGCGACATCGCTCCTCTGGCGAAGTCGCCGATCCAGATGCTCTGGCTGACCGGCATCCCTGTCACCAGCATTGCCGCCTTGAAAGGCATGCCGCTGGTGAGCCTGACTTTGCACAAGACGAAGGTCACGGACCTGTCACCGCTGAGCGGAAGTGCTCTGCAGCGCCTGCACATCGGCGAAACGCCGGTCACCGACCTGACACCGCTGAAGGGCTTGTCGCTGACACGCCTGGTTTTTACGCCTGCTGGCATCAAGGCTGGACTCGATGTCGCCCGCAGCCTGCCTTTGCAGGAGATCGGCACGAAGTTTGACGAGGAGGGGCGTGACCTCATGCCGCCCGAGGCCTTCTGGGCGCAGCAGGGCAAGTGACTTTGGTGGCGAAGCCTTTGGATTGCGGCAGCCCTGCTGCCGCTTTATTCAAGCCAGCCCTGCTGGCGGGAAGGGCGTTGAGTGTGGATGCAGGCGGGAGGCGTCGCAGGCGCGAAGCGGTGGGGGAAGGTGGGTCTGGGGTGACACACGGCAGCAGGGACTGCCGCAGTCCATGTTTGATCAGCCAGCCTTGCTGGCGGGAAGGGCGTTGAGTGTGGATGCAGGCGGGAGGCGTCGCAGGCGCGGAGCGGCTGGGGGAAGGTGGGTCTGGGCTGACACACGGCAGCAGGGACTGCCGCAGTCCATGTTCAATCCATGTCCATTCGAGGTTATTCGCGGCGGATGGATTCCAGGAGCCTGCCACGAACGGCGGAGGCCACGGCAAGCCAGCAGGTGATCAGTCCGCAGAGCAGCACGCCGGAAAGCAGCGCCGCCAGGAATCCGAGCGGCAGGTCACCACCGCCCTGGCTGAGCCCGGGCCAGACGGCGATCAGGGCACAGACGACGCCGAGCAGCAGGCCGGTGACAAGCAGGAGGACGTGCTCACCGAGCACCAGCCGACGCAGCGCAGACGGCAGGAACCCGAGAGCCTGCATCAGGCCGAGTTCACCACGTCGTTCGAGCACATGACGGGCGACGAGAACACCGAGTCCGGCGGTTCCAAGCAGGACGCCGAGACCGCCAAGGATGGTGAAGATGCCGATGTAGGTGTTCTGCACGGCGAGGAAGGTTTCGAGACGACGTCCAGCGGGCTCCAGGGCCAGGCCACGCTGTTCAAGCTGGCGTGTCAGGTGACTGCTGACCTCCTCCAGCTTGGCTGCGGGGCAGTCGATGAGGAAGAAGCGGTAGCCAGCCGCATCGGGGTAGGCTTGCAGGAAGGCTGCCTCGCTGGTGATCATCTTGCCCTGGAGCACGGAGCCGCCGAGAAGGCCGGCCAGTTCGATGGCAAAGGTCTGCCCTGCGGCATTCGGATACTCCACAGAATCACCCACGCCCTTGCCCAGACCCCACATGGCGGTGGCCTGGTCGGCGATGGCAACGCTGGCTGGTGTCGGCTTGTCGAGCGGCCTCAGAACAGCGCCGGCATTCCTAGGTTTCGAATGCTTGTCGAAAATGCCATCCAGGGCATTCAGACGCTGCCAGCCTTCACCCGCTGCAAACCGGAAGCGTCCCGTGAGCAGGTCAGGATTCACCCCGACCAGCACCGGCTTCTGGGCGCGGTTGAGGTTGAGGCAGCTGGCGTCATCGCCTTCACGAACGCGGAAAGGGATGACCTTCACCTGCTTCATGAGCTCCTCGTCCAGGCCAAAGGCCTCGATGCCGGCCTTGGAGTTCAGGTCCTCGTAGATGGGCAGGGAGGATTCGCCGATGAGAGCAAAGCCGCCGGTGCCGGAGTCATGGCTCGTCACATCACCGGCGTTCATGCGGAAGGCGTTCACCGCCGTGACGAGGAAGATGCCGCCTGCCATCATGCCGATGACCGCCAGGCTGCGCGACGGGCGGCGTGAGATGTTGCGCATGCCGATCTGGACAAGCGACTGCGCCGGCGAGCTGCGGTCACGCCGCATCCAGGCTCCGGCGAAGAGCAGGCCGGCGACCATGAGCATCATGCCGCTGCCGAAGAACATGCCTGCGACGGCCTCGGGCGCCTTTGCCGACCTGGCGCCGAAGACGAGGCCGATGGACAGGGCGGTGAGCAGCCAGGGAAGGGCTCTGCGGAAGGCAGACAAGGAACGAGCCGGGCCTTCGAGTGAAGACTCATCACCGCTCCAGAGTTCGCGGGGCGTCCTGCGGAACATCTTCCGGCTTGCCCAGCCGAGGGTGCCTAGGACGATCAGGACCGAGCCCGCCGCCGCGCCGACCTGGGTGGCTGGGCTGGCCGAGTAGATGAGCGGCAGGCCCTGGGCCGCCCCGGACCAGGCACCACGCAGTCCGGCAAGGGCGGCCTGGGTGTAAAACACGCCGCCTGCCAAACCTACGATGCTTCCAAGCAGGGCGATCACGCCCGCCTCGCCCAGCAGGGAGCGCCGGACCCTGGAGCGGGTCCATCCGAGCGCGAGCAGCAGGCCGACCTGGGAGGCGCGTCTTTCCAGGGTGAAGAGGAAGAGCAGGGCGGCGAAAACGAGGGCGGCCGCGATGAGGAACATGCTGAGGCCGATGAAGAGTCCGCCGAAGTCCACACTGCCTTTTGCGGCGGCGTCTGCGTCCTTCTTGAACTCGCGCGGCGTCAGGCCGATGTCGGAGAGGTTCAGGCTGGAGAGAAGCTCGGCCCTCAGCTTCGCCTCGTCCTCGCCCTTGTCTGGAAAGCGTACGGCGGTGAGGCTGCCGAAGCGGTTGGACCACAGTTTTTGTCCGGCAGCGAGGCTGATGAAGCCCTTGGGCGTGCCCTTGTAGTCGTCCCAGTATTTTTCGTCCTTGTCACGGATGGCCTTCATGTCCATCGGGATGCCCGGCTCCCAGTCGCGGCAGTTGTCCACGTCGGAGACACCCGGGAACTCAGGCGTCCATGCCCGGGTGACCTCGGGATCCGTCATCGGCAGGATGCCGCGCACCTTGAACTTCGCCGACTGCTGCTTCAGCTCGCGGCCCAGTCCGACCACGAAGTAGAAGATTTCGACCTCATCCCCAATCGCCAGGTTCTGGTCCTCGGCCAGCCATTGGGAGATGGTGATGCCTTCGCCAGCGCCGCCGATGCGGTCCACGGCGGTGATCATCGAGTAGGGGGTGCCGCCCTTGGCGGATTTCAGGCCGTTGACGAGGTAGGTGAGCACCCCGTAGGCGGCATCCCTTTTGAGCAGGCCCGAGGCAAGGCTGGCATCCATGAAGACACGGCCGGTGCTGACCTCCCACTCCCTTTTTCCGCCGGCGATGCGCGTGAGCTTCAGGCCAAGGTCATCCAGGGTCTTGGCCTTTTCAAAGGCATCGGCGGAGAGAGCGGACCGGGTGCTCAGGGCCGCGTTGACTTTGCCGTCCATTTCGATCTGTGCCTGCAGATCCTCAAGCCCAACAAAAACCGTGTCAGGGGTGACCTGGGAGGCGGTGAGCTGGAAGGCGCCGAAATCCTCCGCCGTCACAATGCCGGCCACCTTGCGGCGCAGGGAGACGTCCTGGTTGGTGGATCCTGAAAGCGGGGCGTCGCGCGAGATGGCGCTGGGACGTTCGAGCCGGACGATGACGGTGTCGCCAGTCTGGATGCCGAGCCTGCGGGCCAGAGGTTCGTTCACGAGCACCTCGCTGCGGGCGAAGGTCTGCGCCCTGCCGCTGGAGGAGAGCTTCCAGAAGCCGGTGTCCACCCCGAGGATCTGAGTGCCGTTGACGCGGGCCTTGCCGCTGGCGCTGGCGGTGGAGCCGACGGCGATGATGACTGGCTCGGCAGCTGATTTTTTCACCAGGTCTGCGGTGAACCAGCGGTCGCCGCCAAGCAGGCCGGACTGAACCCTGCCGAGTCGCAACTCCGCAACCCGGCGCAGGCTGGCGCGGACGGAGTCGCCGACCAGGAGCGAGCCGCTGAGGATGGCTGAGGCCAGGAAGGCGCCGAGCAGCAGGCCCAGGTGACCGCGCCAGTAGTGGCGGGCGGAGGCGAGGATGAAATGAAAAAAGGTCATGGCGGCAGTGACGCACACCATGACCAGGGAGGATGATGAAGCAACGGGGCTTGCCGGGCTTCGTCAGGAAACAAAGCTGGTTATTCCTTGGCGACGCCGTTGTTCCAGGCGGCGAACATCTCCTCGACCGTCGGGATTTCGAGCGGGCGGACGATGCGGAAGCCGAGCCAGGTGGCGTCGGTCAGGTACCAGATGGACTTGGGAAGCTGGGGATCCTGCTGCTTCCAGCCGGGCTCGGAGGCGCGGCGGGCGGCGCTGCGGCACATCTCAGGATCATCGTCGTAGTGACCGCCGCGGGCGACATGCGGGTAGGGGGTCTTGGAGGGGATCCACTTGTCGCCGCCGAGGCTGGCGATGGTCTTGAAGCTGTCAGGCAGGTACTGGTCGAGCGTCCACTCACAGACGTTGCCGTAGATGTCATGCAGGCCCCAGGGGTTGGGCTTGAGCTTGCCGACGAGGCTGTACTGGAAGTTGGGGGCGTTTTCGAAGAACCAGGCGTATTCCTTCAGCTTGGAGGCGTCGTCGCCGAAGAAGTAGGCGGTCTTGGTGCCGGCGCGGGCGGCGTATTCCCACTCGGCCTCGGTGGGCAGGCGGTAGAAATGGCCGGTCTGGGCGGACAGCCACTGGCAATATTTGTTCGCGGCGTGCTGGGTCATGCAGATGGCGGGGAAGCCGTTGCGGCCCATGCCGAAGTCCATGGGCTGGTAGGGCGGGGTGGGCTGGGAGATGAGGTCCTCGGGCTTGTCGGTGGCGGCCCAGACCTTGCGGCTGCCGTCCTTGTTGCGGCCTTCGCTGGTGAGCTGGAAGGGTTCGTATTCGTCCCAGGTGACCTCGTACTTGCCCATCCAGAAGGGCTTGATCCTGACGTTCACCTGCGGGCCTTCGTCATCGGCGCGGCCGGCTTCAGCGGCGGGGCTGCCAAGCGTGAACTCGCCGCCCTTGATGGCGACCATGGAGTAGGGGGCTCCGGTCTTCGGCACCTTGGTGTCGTAGTTCTTCATCTCCGACTCCTGCTTTTCCCTGGAGGTCTGGACGATGAAGGCGTGGATCTTCTTCACGAGCTCCATCGTGTCGGGGTTGTTGGTGGCGACGGCGGACTTCTCCTTCGCGACGAGCTTGATGTCGTCAGGCCAGACAGCCCCCTGTTCGATCCAGCCCTTGAGCATGGCGATCTCCTCCTTCTTGAGGGGGCCGCCGCTTTTCTTCGGGGGCATGAGGTCATCCTCGTCCTCAGCCAGGGTGGTGAGGTGATAAATGGCGCTCTTCTCAAGGTTGAAGGGAACGATGTTGGGGGCGTTTTCGCCGGTTTCGAAGGCATGCTTGCGGGTGCTGAGATTCCAGTCGCCCTTGTCCTTTTCAGGGTTGTGGCAGCTGACGCAGTTCTGCTCAAGGATGGGCTGGATGTGCTTCACGAAGTCAATGCGAGGCTTGACGCCAAGCGTGACGCCCGCAGGCCAGTCGGCCCCTTGTTCGACCCAGGCCTTGATGACCTCGATCTGCGACTTGTCGAGCAGGCCTTCCTTTTCCGGGGGCATGACCATGTCATCGTCATGAGGCAGGAGCAGGGTGGTGTAGATGGCGCTTTTTTTGAGGTCGCCGGGGGTGAGTCCGGGGCCGTTTTCATTGCCCTTGACCATGTCCTCCCGGGTGTGCAGGCGGAAGTCGCCCTTGTCTTTTTCAGCACCGTGGCAGTGGGTGCAGGCAGCTTCGAGGATGGGCTTCACCTGGGAGTTGAAGTCCACTTTGTCAGCCGCAGCGGCCGGCAGGGCGAGGGCGGCGATCAGGAGCGAGGAACGGGGATTGAGCATGGCAGGGGATGGGGGCAGGCTCTTTAGTCGGCTGAGGGAGCCTGAAAACAAAAAAATGAGGTCTTCCTGGGCCGCCACGACCCTTGGGGTTCATTCATTTGCTTTCAAAAAAACACCCAAAGGGCGACAATAACGCTGAAGATGGCGCAGACCAGCACGGCTCCGGCGGCGGCATCCTTGGCCCGGCGGATGTGTTCGTCGGGTTCGGTGGTGACACGGTCGCAGAGGATTTCCAGGGCGGTGTTGAAAAGCTCAGCGCACCAGACCAGGGCGATGCAGCCAAGGATGGCGCACCATTCCCAGGCGGCGAGGTTGTCGATCAGCCCCAGGGTGATGATGGTTAGGGTGGCTGCGGCGTGGATGCGCAGGTTTGCCTGGGTTCGCAGCGCCCAGCCCAGGCCCGAGAAGGCACAGCGGAAGCTGCGGAGGAGTCTGCTCATGATCAGTTGGCTCCTGGTTTGTCGGCTGCGCTGGTGGCAGGCACGGCGGAGGATTCATTGACCAGGGTGCGCAGTTCGGCGACCCATTTGGGGGCGTCGGCATGGCCTGGGAATTCCTTGATCACCTTGAGCATGTCGCCCATGGCCTGGATGGGCGAGCTGCCCTTTTGGTAGAGGTAGGAGGCTCGCTGCCAGCGCAGGGCTGGAAATTCGTTCTGGAGCCAGAGGGAATATTCGGGGGCGGGCATCTGCTCCTTGCGGAAGGCGGCCTCGGAGTTGATGCGGCTGTCATAGAGGCCTGGCAGGGAATCCTTGGCATCCTCCTCGGCAAGGTGGAACAGGGTTTGTTCGTACATGCTGCCGAAGTCCACCGCGCTGCGGCTCCAATGCTGGCGGTTGAGGAAGCGGTCCAGCTGGAAGGCTTCGACCACGGGGCTGCCATTGCCGCCGACGCGGATCAGGTTGTTCATGGCGCGTCCCTTGAGCTTGGGGGCGGCGGCGACAAGGTCCTGGATGTAGGCCTGGAGCTTGGGGACCATTTTTTTGAAATCTTCGTCCTTGGCCTCATGAGCCTCGAGCGTGAGGATGAGGTAACGAAGGCCAAGGCGCAGGGCCAGGCCCATTTCACCTTCGTCGTCGCTGGTGCCTCCGCCAGCTCCTCCCTTGCCTTTGCTGCGGTCCATGGCGCGTTCGATCTGCTCGGCCCGCTGGCGTGCCTCGGCCTTCGTGCCCTCCTTGCGTTCGCTGTTCACCAGCACGTCACAGTCGGTGTAGAACTTGATGGCGGCCTGATCGCTGGCGATGGCGTCGTTGAGCTTGGCGAGGATGGAGGAAAGGTTGCTGTTGCGCTGGGCCAGGATGGTTTTTTCAAGCTCCTGAAGCTGGCTGAGGACGTTGGAGACCTGGGCTTCGGTCAGCTTGGCCGGTTCCGAAGCAGTGTTCGGGCCGGTGTTTTGCGCCTGAAGGAAGGCGGTGCAGGCAATAAGCGAGAACAGGAGGATGGGTTTCATGATAATCACGGGGTGTTCCTTAACGAACCAGGCTTAACTTCATAAGGGTGAATTTACCAAGGCGGACCGTGTAAAGGCCGTCGGCTGCTCATCAATCCGGGACGAGTTGGCGTCTTTCCAACCCCAGTCGACCCCGTCGGTCGCGGCGCAGCCGCAGGTTTTCACGGACCAGGCCATCCATGCCAGGCGTGCCGTATTCGACGGTCACGGCGATGAGCTGGGGCATGGCATCAAGCAGTACGACCCTGAACACCGGCTCGCGCTTGCTGCGAAAGAAGGCGTGCAGGGGCATGTGGGGGTGGGCGGCGTTCCAGAGCCAGCGGGCGGGGGCAAAATCCTCCACTTCGGAAAGGGCCTGGAGCACCTCCCGGATCAGGGCTTCCTCATGCTTGCGCAGGAGCTTGGAGGCGGCGCGGCGGCTGAGCACCTGTTCCATGAAGGCGGCCACCGGGTTGAGGTGGTCCTCCTGCATTTCGTCGATGATCTCCCCGGCGCATTCGGCCATGCGGGCGCGGAACTCCTCACGGGTGATGCGGCCCGAGTCGAGCATCTGGAAGAGCTGACGAGGGCTGGTGGGAGTCCTCATGCCGGGGGAGGGGCGGCTTGGCGGGGATCAATGTTTCGCGGGTTCGGCGGCCGCAGGCTTGTGGGCGGCTCCGCCACCGGTGTTGGAGGGGGCGTATTTGGCGACCAGGAAGGCGCCTCCGACGGCCAGGATGCAGCCGGCGATGAAGGGCATGGGGATGGATTTCAGGCCGCCTTCGGGAGGGTGGATGAGCATGGCGGTGATGGTGTTCACCACGGGGGCTCCGGCAAAAACGATGGGCATGACTGCGGCGGCGGCGGCTCCCTTGTAAATCGGGGAGGCGGCGCCGAGGGCCAGGACGAGGGTGAGCGCACCAAGGGCGCCCGCCACGCCGGCGACCAGGCTCCAGGAGATGCCGGTGCTGGTGAAGGACCAGTTGGAGCCGCGGACCTTCAGCACCAGGGCGGAGACGATGCCGATCAGGGCGTAGGCGATGCAGACAAAGAGGAAGGCCTTAAGCCCTGCGTGCGGAGTTTCGTCGGGGCCCATCGGCATGTAGCCGCGGCCTTTGTGGAGGATGACGCCATAGACGCCCCAGGAGAGCACGGTGAGGAGGGCAAAGGTAAGCCAGGTCATGTTGGATTTTTTGGGTGAGGGATTCACGACAAAGGAGAACGTTCGGGGAGCCTGAATGATGCGGAAAAGCTCCGGCGGCAATCAGTTTGTGCCAGGGGCGCCTGAACTCCTCCCATGGACTGTGGGAGCATGTGCCTGAAGGTCAGAGAAAGCCCGCCTTGAAATCGTGGGTGGAGGCCCCGACCGGGGAGGAAGACGTAAGAAGGCCTTCAATCAGCAGCTGGCTGTCCTCCAGAAACGCCTGGCCGGCACGGCGCAGAAAATCCGCCTCCTCGGCGCGTACATGAAGGATGACGAGGGTGCATTCGCCCCGGTAGATGACCAGGGCATGGCAGGCCTCGAAGCCGAACCAAAAGGTGTGAGCCATGCGGTCGCCACCGCTGCTGAAGTGATCCCGGAGGTCGTGGGTGGCCAGGAGCAGCTTTTCAGCACGGAACTCTTCAAAGGGCAGGGCGTTGATGAGGACCTGTCGTCTCCAGCCCAGGAGGATGCCATTGACGGCTCCGCCGTTACGAAGGCGTTCCAGTGCGGAGCGCAGCGAGGGGGTGATGTTGGCGGACATGGGGGGCGTGCGGTGGATGATCAGCCGGGTTGTGTGGTGACCTGGGTCAGGAGTTCGTAAAGCAGGGTCTTGCGCGTGGTCAGCGCTCCTGCGCCGGGATCGTTGGGGCCGGTGCCCTCGCCGAAATACGCAAAGGCCACGCTGAGGTCATCCTCCTGCAGCACCCCTGACCAGGGTGGTTCAAACCCAAGCGCGTCGCCGATTTTGCCGCCAAAATGCCTCAGGCCCTGAAAATCGGCGGCGAAGGCATCGACCAGGACCTGGTCTGCCGAACTTTCGACCAGGCCGTCCTTGAGGGTGAAAAAGGTGGGTTGGGCAGGTTGAGGTGCGCTCATGAAGATTTCGTCTCAAAAAGCCTTGTTGCTGGCAAGCCTAATCCTCACGGAGGGGATGAGCCTTCCTCATGTTTTTTCATGCACCAGGGCCTTGAAGGCGCCGCCGGCGCCTTCGGGGTCAACCATCGGGCCTTCTGCGTCAGGATGATGAAGCCGGATGAAACCCGCCTGGCTGCCATAAAAGGCCTCTTTCATGCCGCACGCGGCAGTCCAGAATCGATAGTCCGTGAAATTGATGTCGGCGGTGATGTCCTGACGGCCGATGTTTTCATAGACGGAAGGTCCTTCCAGCCGCTGGTGCATCAGATAGGCGCGAACGGTGCCACCAGGACGTCGGTGATAGAGGGCGGGCAGCAGGTCGCCATAGTCAACGGTCAGCATCGCTCCCCGCTGCCAGTGCGGTGTCCAGGTGCGCAGCCAGTCACGGACGGAAGCATGAAGCTCGACCTTCTGGCCCATGCGGAAGGCTGCGTGGGTGAGGGCGGAGAAGTCGCTCCGTTCCTCCAAGGTCAAGGCCAGCGGTCGAAGGCATTCGCGCGTGATTCCACTTTCATGACTCAGAAACACCTCCTGCCAGTCATCTTCCTGCTTTTGCACGAGGCGGGCCGGGAAGGCGTCGAGCAGTTCATTGTGATAAATGAAAGCCTGTCCACCGGATGCCTGGAGCGCTGCTTCGAGGGATGTGTGCCAGTGAATGCCATCGCCTAATCGTTGCCTTTGTTGTTCGCGGAGAGGGACGGAGGTTTCGACGATGTGCCAGGCAAGCCGGCGTCTGCGCCACCAGCCGAGGCTTTTCCGAACGGTCTGCATGAGCATGCCGTTGCCTGCGCCAACTTCGATCACCTGACAGACATCGGGCATGGATGACTGCGCCTTTTTCAACCAAGCGGTGATGGCCTGGCCAAGGATTGGCGACAAGGTGGCGGCGGTGGCGAAGTCACCCCGTATGCCGCCGATGCCACGGGTTCTGCGCGCATAATAGCCCCGCTCGGGATCATGAAGCGCCCTTGCCATGAAGACGGCAAAGGATTCGGTCATCGGAGGTGGTCCCTTTAGGGAGATCGATCAACGGGGCAGGCTGACATCCGCCCGGTCTCCGATGTTGATCCTGGTTGGTATGCCATACTGATTGCGAATGATGTAAATTTGGTCGGGCTTGGCCAGGTTGCGCTTCAGGAACAGCCCGCCATCCATGAGCAGCGGCCAGAAGGAATCACGACCTGTAATCTTCTGAGGAGCCTGATAATAGTACCCTTTGTCGTCTTCATACAAGGGCTTGTATTCTCCCGACGGCATCTCCACCTTGATCAGGATCACGCCATCACCCCAGGTGAACGGCTTGTTTACTTTGATCGACGAGTAGGGGGGCTTGGAACTCAGGGGCCGAATGCTGCTGCACGAGGCAACAAGCAGTGCAATCAAAAGTGTCAGAAACAGGCGCACAGCTTTCATGAGACAGACGGGCTTCTAAATTTCGTGGATGGCTTGATCAATTTTTACCTATTTCAAAATATCACTTCAGCTCCTTGATGCGCAGGTTGCGGAACTTGTAGGTCGCGCCCTTTTCGCCGTGATGCTGGATGGCGATGACGCCGCTGGCATCCGTGGCATCCTCGACGTCGGTGGTGACGACGCCGTTGATCTCGATCTTCAGCCGTTTGCCCTGGCAGGTGATGCGGTAGGTGTTCCAGTCGTTGCGCTTGAAGGCGTCGCCGGCCCGGGCACGGAAGGCGGCCTCGCTTTCCTTGTCGCCCTTGACGGGGCTGATGAACCACATGCGGCGGCCTTCATCATAAAGCCCGCCGGACCATTTGCGGTTTTCATCGCCGTCCACCTCGGCCTGGTAACCGAAAACTTTGTTGGGCTGCACATGGGCGCGGAACATGAAGCCGCTGTTGGCCTTGCCGGGAGGCAGCAGGATGTCGCCCTCAAAGACGAAATCACCGTAGGTCTTCTCGGTCACGACGAAGAACTTCTTCTCGCCGGTGAGATGGATCTCTCCGTTCACGACCTGGATGGTGCCCCATTCATAGGGGTTCCTCCAGCCGGTCATGGTCCTGCCATCAAACAGGGGGGTGAAGCCGTCGTCGGCGGCGAAGGCAAGGGTGGTTGCCAGGGAGAGCAGGCAGGAAAGGACACGGGATTTCATGGGTGGCCCGTCACTACCTGGAAGCCGGCCGGGTGCAATGAAAAAGGCCGGTGCGCATGACGCACACCGGCCCTTGGATTTGTTGTGGGTTCTGCCGGGGCCTGCCCGGCGCTTCATCAGTGCTCGTAGCCGGACTCGCCGTGCTCGGCAAGGTCCAGGCCGCTCACCTC
>JABARQ010000009.1 GCA_019186985.1 Prosthecobacter sp.
ACGCGGCGTCGCTCCATCAGGGTTTCCCCCATTGTGAAAGATTCTCGACTGCTGCCACCCGTAGGTGTCTGGACCGTGTCTCAGTTCCAGTGTGGCTGGTCGTCCTCTCAGACCAGCTACCCGTCGTCGCCTTGGTGGGCTTTTACCCCGCCAACTAGCTGATAGGCCGCGGACCAATCGGGAAGTGACAGGCCTTGCGGTCCCCGTCTTTGATCTTTCGATCACATGCGGTATTAATCCAAGTTTCCCTGGGCTATCCCCCGCTTCCCGGAATGTATCCACGTGTTACGCACCCGTTCGCCACTGAACCAATGATGTATTGCTACCTCACTGATCCCGTTCGACTTGCATGTCTTATCCACGCCGCCAGCGTTCGTTCTGAGCCAGAATCAAACTCTCCAAAAAATATTGGTGCTGGCATTTTGATATGCCAGCTAAAATGTCCACCTTCGATTTCTCAAAGGTGCTGCGCATTCTTAACGCGCAGCGCACAATTTAGCTTTTGTTTTTCACGATCTGAAGACCGGCATTCCGATCATCAAACCTGTTCTCTTAAAGATCCATTCTGCCTCCACTCTGAACTGCTCACTTCTGTGAACCGCTCGGTTTTGTCAGCCGCTGCTTTTCGCTGGCGGACGAACAGATTAGTACAACTCCCGGAACCCGCAACTGCTTTTTGATCTTTTTTGGAGTTTTTTTTCATCTGCCGGGTCCCAAGCCCCTTTTTCCCGCCCGGCCACCACCCCCTTTCCCGGCACCCCGGGCGGCCGTTTTCATTCCATACTTTTTGTTAATCAGAACAACCCTTTTGTTAGGCGACTAACGAACTATTTGTTCTTCATGCGCCGCCAGATGGCCCAGCCCGCGATGTTCATCACCGCGGCGGCGGCGCACATCTGAACCAGCGTCTGGGCGACGCCCCCCTTGCCAAGCCCGCTGCCGACGAGGCTGAAGGCGGCGTTCAGCGGCAGGTAGCCAAGCGCCGTGCCGAGAATGAACACGCGGTGCCCGACATCAGACACGCCGAGCATCACGTTGAGCAGCACGCCCGGCAGCATGAGCTGCCTGACCCAGAACACCCGCATCAGCGAAGGCCTTGCCAGCAGGGGCTTCAGCCAGGGAAGCGCGTCCGCACGCCTTTGGACGGCCGTCCTGCCGCTCAGCCTTGCGAAGACGAACGCGCCATACGAGCCCGTCAGCGTGCCCGCCAGGGACAGCAGCAGCCCCTCTGCAAAGCCAAACAGCAGCCCGGCGGCCGCACACAGGGGCAGCCTCGGCACACCAAGCATCACGGCGCTGGCGCACGCTGCGCCGAATCCAAGGTGCGCCAGCCAGCCGGCCTCTCTGATGTACTGCTTCCATGCCTGGATGTTGGTGATCCATGCCTTCAGCGGGGTTTCATGTGCGACGAGCATGAATGCGGCGACGCCGATGATGAGGCCGATGATCCTGCGGTTTTCCTTTTTCCAGGAACGGCCGGCCTCCTCCAGGAGATGTGCTTCGTTTTCGGCGGATGCGGCTTGTGAGAGGTTCTGCTGGGCTTGGGGTTCCATGGATGCCAGAATCAGGCATCCCCGCCCCTGGTTTCTCAAGCAGCATTTGCAGCGGTGGCACGAACACCGTCGATCCAGCGCAGCCAGGCCGGCTAGGAACGTAGCGACATACCGCTCCGCCTGGCACAAGACTCCTCCCGGCTCCGGCGCGTGTGCTGTGCTAGATCGTTCGTCGGCCGCTCACCGCCTGATACAGGGTGAGTTCATCGGCGTGATCCAGTCCGCCTCCCGCTGGCAGTCCCTGCGCAAGGCGGCTCACCTGCACGTTTTCCACCCGCAGAACGTCCCCCAGGTAGCTGGCTGTCGCCTCCCCCTCCACATCGGCCCCCACGGCGAGGATGACCTCGTCCAGGTTTGGCAGGGCCTTCACACGCCTGATCAGCGCTTCAATCCGCAGATCTTCGGGCATGACATTATCGAGGGGGGAAAGACGCCCTCCCAGTACATGATACAGACCGTTGTAGGCCCCCGAGCGTTCCAGCTTCAGCACGTCAGCCGCCTGCTCCACCACGCAGATGAGCGTCTGTTGTCTTTTCGGGTCATGGCAAAGGGCGCATTCTTCACCTGCCTCGATGAAAAAGCCGCAGTCATCGCAGGCATGGATCCGGGATGAGGCCGATCCCAGGGCATCCATCAGCGGCTCAACCCTGCCGGCCTCCTGCATCAGCCAGAGCATCAGTCTCTCCGCGCTGCGGGGGCCCAGCCCTGGCAGGGACTTCAGCTGGGCGATAAGCCGCCTCAGCGGGGGAGGATAGTCCAGCGCAGGCATGGATGGGGCTGGTTCAGGCTTTCGCCAAGGTCACCTGGCCGCCCTGCTCAGGAGTCTGGACTTTCCGATAGAAGCAGGTGGGGCGATGCGTGTGGCAGCAGCCGCCCCCGCGCTGACGCACCCGCAGGATAAGAGCGTCCTGGTCGCAGTCCGTGAGGATCTCGACAACATCCTGGAATTCGCCGCTAGTCTCGCCCTTGTGCCAGCGCTTCCTGCGGCTGCGGCTGTAATAGACGGCCTGACCGAGGGCCAGGGTTTCCTTCAGGGTGTCCTCGTTCATGTAGGCCAGCATCAGCGGCTGATGGGTGTCTGCGTCCACCGCCATGGCGGCGATCAGTCCATTTTCATCGAACTTGGGGGCGAAGGCGCTGCCTTCCTCGATGGAGTCCTTGGAGTCGCGAGGGCCAAATTGAAACGTCTGGGGATCTGTCATGAGGCCCCTGAAATACCCCCGGGCGGAGTTTTTCCAATGTAAAAGATCATCGGAGGCGGCGGCGGGCGCAGGGCCGGGTCATTTTTTCCCCTTGTCCCCGCCGTCCAGGAAGGCCAGCGCCTTTTCCAGCCATTCGCGGGCCGGCGCTCCGTGTCCCTGGCCCGGGATGTCAAAGAGCTTCACATGCTTGAACCCGTTTTCCAGGAAGCCCTGTTCATAGATGGCCTTCGTGTTGTCCTGGTTGAAGTCCTTGTCTCCGGTCACCAGGACGATGCGCGATTCGTTCTGGGCAAGGGTTGCCAGCTCGGGGTGTGGAATGTAGCGCGCCTCGTAAAAGGTGCCGTCCTTGCCCTGGGTGGGAAAGAAGAAGTTCACCCCCATGAAGCAGACGGCGCCGGTGAACATGTCCGCATAGGCAACGGCGAGCATGGATGCCACGCGGGAGCCGCCGGAATGGCCGCTGACGTAGACCCTCGCAGGATCGATGTTGTAAGCCTGACGCATCTGATCGTTGGCGGTGATGGCCAGCTGCATCCGGGAAGAGACCTCGCGGTTGTTGCCTGAGCGGAGGGCTCCGACAAAAATGAGCCTTCTGGAAGACAGGACTTCCTCCCAGTCGGCCGGAAGGGCGCATTTGTCGTTGGGGCTGACCCAGATGAAGAGTCCATGAGGGACCTCCTTCTTGTACGAGCGCGGCACGATCACCTCATAGGATTCAGCCGCCACGTTCAAGGCCCCTGGTGTCTCGGAGGCTCGCAGCCGTAGCTTGAGCTGCTCGGGCGAAGCCATGGGCGTGGTTTCTTTGAAAACCAGGGGTGAACGCTCCCCAGGCCGAACCCTGGTCTCCGACGGCTGGGCAAAAACCAGCGCGGGGATGATCAAAGCGAGCAGGGCGGCAATTTTTGGCAGAAGCATGGCGGGTCATCGAAGCTGCTCGCCTCCGGCTTGTCGATGCCAAACTGACCAGGGGGGCCCAGGGCTGAAGTCGATCCGCCAGGGTCGCAGCAGGGGAACGGACAAAAAGGTTCATGCCGGCCTGGCACTCTCCTGCAGTCCACCAGGCCCGTGTCCCGGCGGCAGCGGGAGATTGGCCATCATTTCTGAGGGAGGGGCGGCTCCAACCCAGGCCCTCTATTATAATGGGAGCAGGAAAACTTCAGATCACGGTTCCAGCTTCCGTTCCAAGGTCCTGCCGGGTTTCTTCAAAAATCACCATGCCTTCACTTCGTCACTTTTCAGCCACAGCCTTGGCCGGGCTCATGCTGGCCAGCGCTTGTTCAGCCTCTTCAGGGGGTCAAAATCAGCCTTTGGCCCCTGAAGCCGCCCAGGCCTTTGAAGAAAAGGTCTCCAGAATTGCCGGACAAATCCTCCCGGGTGCGACAGTCACCCCCTCCGTCCTGCCCGGCATCGGGCTGGCCGAGGGCATCTCCGAGATCACTGGAGTGGCCATCAGCCCGCTGCTGGGCGTCAGCTTCATCGGAGCCTGGAAATACTGGCGGACGGCGTCATCCTCCAGAGCTCAACTGCCCTGGTACTGCCAGCCCTGGGCCTGGGGCACCGGCCTGGGAATCCTCTGCCTCTGCTTTTTGAAGGATCTTTTCGGCTCCGTGCTGCCAGGCATCTTCAAAAAGCCGCTGGACTGGCTGGAGCTCTTTGAAAACAAGGCCAGCGCCCTGGTCGCCAGCACGGCCTTTGTGCCCCTGGTCGCCCTGGCAATGTCTGAATATCAGCGCATTGAACCGGAGCAAGCCGGGCTCATGTCCCATGTGCCGGGCCTGGCCCAGGCGCCCATGACAGAAATCCTGGCCTCCGGCATGCAGGCTCCCTGGATCAGCATCCCCCTCTCCCTGGTGTTGTTTGCCGTGGTCTGGCTCTCCTCCCATGCCATCCATGTCTTGATCGCCCTGTCGCCGTTTGGGCTGGTGGACAGCGCCCTGAAGCTGGTCAAAATGTCCATCCTGTCTCTGGTGGCAGGCTGTGGGGCCATGATTTCCAGCATCAGCCCAGTTCCAGCCATGCTGGCATGCCTGATGATCACCCTGATCTCCGCCTTGCTTGCTGGCTGGTCCTACCGTCTGCTGGTGTTTGGCTGCGTGATGGTTGGCGACCTGCTGTTTCGTCGCCAGCCGAGCCGGGAGGAATCCGAAAAGCAAGGCATTGCGGTTTTCCTGTCACGCCCGCTGAAGGGCCTGCCGGCACGCACCTATGGTCGGTTGCATTTGAGTCCTGCCGGCGACGTGGTCTTCACGAGACATTTAAGCCTGAAGCCTGTTCCTCAGGTTTTCGTGCTGCCGGTCACGGAGCTCTTGCTTCAAAAGGGATTCCTTTACCCAACCCTGTCCAGCCTGGACAATCACACGCGAAGCCAGTCGAGACTTGCTTACCTGCTTCCTCGCTATCGAGGCCACGAGGCCATGGCCGCCTCAACCCTTGCCGTGCATCAAATCCTGGAAAACCCACTGATCAGGGGCTGCCGGAGCATGAAGCGATGGCTGGTGGATCTGGCTTCTGGGCAGGGAGAACCTTTGGAAGCCGGCCCCTCCTGAATGGTTAGTGGCTGGATTTCAGCGCTTCCCCTTCGCAGAAGCGGCACTGAACCAGTCATTACCCCCGCCCGAACTGGAACTGCCGCCACCCAGGGAGCCAAAGGGATTGTTGTTGAAGCCGCCGCCGGAGAAGCGTCCGCCACCACCCTGCCCCTGGCCGGGCCGTCCCTGACCGCCTCCTCCCTGACCGCCAGGACGCGGACCTCCGCCACCCCCACCAGCCTTGCGTTCGAAATCAGGCTTGGACTTGAGGCTCAGGGCGATGCGCTTGCGCTGAAGATCCACCTCCATCACGGTCGCCATGACCCGCTGACCCACCTTCACCGCCTCGGCGGCATCACGCACAAAGCTGTCGCTGAGCTGGCTGACGTGCGCCAGGCCGTCCTGATGCACGCCGACATCAATGAAGGCGCCAAAGGCAGTGACGTTGGTGACCACGCCCGGCAGCTTCATGCCCACCTGCAGGTCCTTCATGTCATTCACGCCTTCCGCAAACTTGAACACCTCGAACTGCTTGCGCGGGTCACGGCCGGGCTTCGCCAGCTCGTTCATGATGTCCTGCAGCGTCGGCAGGCCGACGTCCGAGCTGACATACTTCTTCAGGTCAATCTTCTGACGCAGCTCCGGCTTGGCCATGAGGTCGGCCACGGTGCAGCCCAGGTCGGCGGCCATCTTCTCCACCACCGGGTAGCGCTCCGGGTGCACCGAACTGGCGTCCAGCGGATTGTCCGCAGCCCGGATGCGCAGGAATCCCGCCGCCTGCTCAAAGGCCTTGTCCCCCAAGCGCGGCACCTTCAGCAGGTCGCGGCGGCTTTTGAAGGGGCCGTTTTCATTGCGGTAGGCCACAATGTTCGCGGCATGGGTGCTGTTGAGGCCGGAAACATAGCTCAGCAGCTGTTTCGAAGCCGTGTTCACCTCCACGCCGACGTTGTTCACGCAGCTGATGACAATGTTGTCCAGGCCGTCCTTGAGAAGCTTCTGATCCACGTCGTGCTGGTACTGGCCCACGCCGATCGACTTGGGGTCGATCTTCACCAGCTCGGCCAGCGGATCCATCAGGCGGCGGCCGATGGAAACGGCGCCACGAACCGTGACATCGTGGTTCGGGAACTCCTCACGGGCCACTTCGCTGGCGCTGTAGATCGAAGCGCCGCTTTCGTTCACCATGATGACCGGGATGTGCTTCGGCACGCCGATCTTGTTGATGAAGGCCTCCGTCTCACGGCTGGCCGTGCCGTTGCCGATGGCGATGACCTCGATCTTGAACCTCTCGATCAGGTTCAAAACCAGCGTCTTGGCGTGCATCAGGCTGTTGCCCTCACCGAGCAGATAGATCACGTCGTTGAAAAGCAGCTGGCCCTGGGCGTCGAGCACCACCGTCTTGCAGCCGGTGCGGAAGCCGGGGTCGATGCCCAGCATGCGCTTCTGGCCCAGCGGCGCCGCCATCAGCAGCTCGCGCAGGTTGTCGGCGAAAACCTTCACCGCCTCGGCATCGGCCCGCTTCTTCGACTCCAGGCGGAACTCGGTCTCCATGCTGGAGCTGAGCAGACGCTTGTAGCTGTCGGCACAGGCCTGCTTCATCTGGTCGGTGCAGGCGTTGCCACCCTTGGTGAACATCTGGGTGATGATCTGCACGGCGGTCTCCTCCGGCGGCTGGATGCGCATCAGCAGGAAACCCTCCTTCTCACCCCGGCGGATGGCCAGCATGCGGTGGCTCGGGATCGACTTCAGCGGCTCGCTCCAGTCAAAATAGTCACGGAACTTCTGCGCCTCCTCGTCCTTGTCCTTGCCGAACATGACCTTGGAAACCACCGTCCCCTGCTCGGCAAACAGCTTGCGCAGAGCCGCACGCGCCTCGGCGTTGTCGCTGATGCGCTCGGCGATGATGTCACGCGCGCCGGACAGGGCATCCTGGGCGTCCTTGACGCGCAGTTCCTCGTTTTCGTGGTCAGGATTGATGAACTTGGCGGCCTCCGAGCTGAGATCGACCCCGGCGGTGAGCAGGTTGGCCTCGATGAAGTCGGCCAGGGGCTCCAGGCCTTTCTCCTTGGCAATCGTGGCACGGGTCCGGCGCTTCGGTCGGAACGGAGCGAAGATGTCCTCCAGCACGTTCAGCGTCTCTGCCTTCTCGATCTTGGCGCGCAGCACATCCGTCATCAGCTTGCGCTCCTCCAGGGATTTCACGATCGCGGCGCGGCGGTCGTCCAGGGTCGCCAGCTGCTCCATCCGGTCCTTCACCCCCTGGATCTGCACTTCATCGAGCATGCCGGTGGCCTCCTTGCGGTAGCGGGAGATGAACGGCACCGTGGCACCATCGGCCAGCAGCTTCGCGGTCGCCCCGACCTGGATGGCCTTGATGCCCATTTCACGGGCGACTCGTTCAACGTGGGAGATATTGATGTTCAGTTCAGCGGCATCGGACATGAAAAGGAAAGGGGCTGTGGCGCGAGCGCCGGGTTGGATGGAGCTGCCTGTGTTAGCGAGTCCGTTTCAGCGCGGCAAGGTGAAGAGTTTGGCCGCGGAAAATTTAGTGCCTTGACGCCGTCCAACCCGCAGCCCGCCCCGTAAAATCGTCCTGATTGGAGCCCAAACTGCCGATTGCACCCCCCGCAACCCGTGCTCCTATGGGCGCTCCTCAAAACCCTCCCGCACTGACATGTCCGCTCATTCCTCCCCCTCCTCCGCGAGCTCCGGCTCCATCTGGAACCTTCTGAATGTCATCATCGCCGTCTGCGTCGGCGGCTTCGCCCTCTTCTGGGGCTCGGCCTTCCTCGTCGGTGGCTGGATGGAAAGCGCTGGCCTCCGCAAACCCGCCGCTGAAGCCCCCGCCTCCCCTGCTCCTGCCACCGCAGCCGCCACGGCTCCAGCAGCAGCCCCGGCCGCAGCCGCCACGGCTGCTCCTGCCGCCCCCGCCACCGTTGCTGAAATCACCATCAAGCCCGACACCGCGAACCCCCTGGCCTACGACACCAAGGAATTCAAGGTGAAGGCCGGCCAGAAGGTGAAGCTCATCTTCAACAACGTCCATCCCGCCGTCCCCCAGCCCCACAACATCGTCATCGCCAAGGCCGGCTCCAAGGACAAGCTCCTCGGTCTCGCCATGCAGATGGCCACCGCCCCCGATGGCATGGCCAAGGGCTTCATCCCAGAAGCCCCGGAAATCCTGTTCCACACCAAGCTGCTCCAGCCCAACCAGAGCGAAACCCTCGAGTTCACCGCCCCCGCCGCCGGCGAATACCCCTACATGTGCACCTTCCCCGGCCACGGCGCGATCATGAACGGCGTCATGAAGGTCGAGTAACACGACCTCCCAGCCCATTTCCCCCATCCAGAGGAGGCCCCACCGGCCTCCTCTTTTGTTTTCCATCTCCCTCTTTGCCAAAGCACGGCGGGCGCTGCATATCTGCCCGCTCAATCCATCGCCCCTTCCCCATGCTCGACCTCACTGGCAAAATCATCGCCCTGCTCAAGGGCGGTCCCGGCAGCGAACGCGCCGTCTCCCTGAAAACCGCCGAGAGCGTCGCCGAAGCCCTCCACAGCATCGGCGCCCAGGTCGTCGAGGTCGATGTCACCGGTCCGGATTTCGAAGTGCCCGCCGGCACCTTCATCGCCATGAACCTGATCCACGGCACCTTTGGCGAGGACGGTCAGCTCCAGGCCATCCTGGAAAAGCGCGGCATCCGCTACACCGGAGCCGGCGTCGAAAGCAGCCGCATCTGCTTTGACAAGGCGCTGAGCAAGCAGCGCTTCATCGCCGCCGACGTGCCCACGCCACGTTCCCAGAACTACGTCCTCGACGGTCCTGAACCCCTCGGCATCGGCCTGCCGCTCGTCTCCAAACCGCCCCGTGAAGGCTCCAGTGTCGGCGTCAGCATCTGCCGCACCCAGGAAGATCTCGACAAGGCGCTCGTCGAAGCCCGCAAATTCGGCGCCACCACGCTGGTCGAGGACTTCATCGAGGGCAAGGAGCTCACCATCGGCATCCTGGGCGACCAGGTGCTGCCCATCATCCACATCGAACCCGTCGAGGGCTTCTATGACATGAACAACAAATACCCGTGGATGACCGGCACCAGCAAGACGCTCTACCACTGCCCCGCCGACCTCGACGCCGAAACCACGAAACGCGTTCAGGACGCCGCCCTTGCGGCCTTCCAGAGCTGCGGCACCGAGGTCTACGGCCGCGTCGACGTCATCCTTCGCGCCAGCGACAACGCGCCTTTCGTGCTCGAGATCAACACCATCCCGGGCATGACCAGCAGCAGCCTCCTGCCCAAGGCCGCACGCGCCGTCGGCATCGAGTTCCCCGAGCTCTGCGCCCGCATCATCGAGCTTTCCATCGCCGCACGCGGCTGAAGCCCCGCCCCCCATGGACCCCATCTACGTCATCGGCCACCGCAACCCCGACACGGACGCCATCTGCGCCGCCATTGGTTATGCCGCCTACCTGCGCGAAGTGCGCGGTGGCGAGGTCGTCGCCGCCTGCTGCGGCGAGATCAACGCCCGCACAAACTGGGTTCTGAAGCTGGCCGGCATGGAGGCCCCCAAGCTCCTGCTCGACGTCCGCCCCACCGCCGGCATCGTCTGCCGCAGGGAGGTGCTCACCGCGAAGCCCCGCGAGACCTTCCTTTCGGTCTATCGAAAGATGATGGAGCACAGCTTCCGCTCCATCCCCGTCGTGGATGAAAGCAACAAGCTGCTCGGCATGCCCACCATCCAGGAGATGGCCCAGCTTTTCCTCCCCAGCGAGGCAAGGCACGGCGCCGCCAACCGCGAGGTGACCACCAGCGTGCAGAACATGGTCAACGCCCTCGGCGGCCGCCTGATCAGCAGCACGGAAGGCGATGACAAGGTCGAGCAGCTCGTGCTCGTCGTCGCCGCCTCCAGCGTCGAAACCTCCCGGGAACGCGCCCGTCAGTTCCCGCCCCGCCAGGTCGTCCTGGTCACGGGTGACCGGCCCGAAATTCACGCCCTTGCCATGGAGCTGGGTGTGCGATGCCTCGTCGTCACCGGCGGCTTCACCCCCTGGGAAAGCCTGCTCAGCCAGGCTCAGGCAAAAGGCGTCAGCGTCATCTGCGCGCCTCAGGACACCGCCAGCGCCTCCCAGCTCATCCGCTTCTCCCGGCCCATCGCCGAAACGCTCGACCACGCCTTCCTCTCCTTCACGACCCGCACGCCGCTGCGCGAAATCATCCACGCCGTCCAGGACTCGCACCAGCCCCTGTTCCCGGTGATTGATGAGGAAACGGGCCGCCTCGAAGGTGTGTTCTCCAAGTCGGACCTCGTCGAAGTGCCGCGCACCCGGCTGGTCCTCGTCGACCACAACGAGTTCTCCCAGGCCGTCGCCGGCGCCGATGAAGCCGACATCCTCGAGGTGCTCGACCACCACCGCCTCAGCGGCAACCTGCGCACCAAGGAGCCCGTGCGCTTCATCAACGAACCCGTCGGCAGCACCAGCACCATCGTCGGCATCATGTTCCGCATGCGCGGCCTGACTCCGGACAAGGGTACCGCCATCTGCCTCTGTGCCGGCCTGATCTCCGACACCCTCCACCTCACCAGCCCCACCACCACCCAGACCGACCGTGAGATCCTAGAATGGCTCTCCAAAGTCGCCTGTGTCGATGCCGCGCAGTTTGTGAAGGACTTCTTCGCCGCCGGCTCCCTGCTCCGCGAAGCCACCCCGGCCCGCGCCATCGAGGGCGACCGCAAGGTCTTCGAGGAAAACGGCTGGCGCATCAGCATCAGCCAGATCGAGGAGATGGGCCTCGACGAGTTTTGGAAGAAGGAAAAGGACCTGCACGAGGCGCTCTCCTCCCTCTGCAAGGCGCACAGCCTGCACTTCGCCTGCCTCATGGTCACCGACATCACCATGCATCACAGCGTGCTGCTGGTGGCCGGTGACAAGCGTGTCGCAGCAGCGATCGACTACCACGAGCGCAGCCCGCAGGTCTACGACATGCCGGGCGTCGTCAGCCGCAAGAAGCAGCTCTTCCCCTACCTCAGCAACCTGGTCGGCAAGCTCACGCCGCCCTGATCACTTCTGGGCTTTCCCGACCCAAAAGACATCGAACGGCCCCACCTCCGCGCCAAGCGGATCGTGATTCCCCAGAAAGTTTTGCTTTCCTGCCTGCCTTCCCAGCCAGCAAGGTTGAGGCATGCCCAAAAGAAAAAAGCCAGCAATCCCCAAAGCTGCATCCATGGATTTCCTCAAGGAGAAGGAAGCCATGCTCAAAGCCGTCAGCCGGCTGCTCGAGGATAAGAACTTCAAAAGCCCTGAGGAAGCCAACCAGTTCCTCAGCCAGTTCGTCGGCATGCGCATGGAGGACGTCACGCAGGCCCTCAGCCCACGACGGAAGGCCGATGCAGGCGAAAGAGCCGACGATCTCTTTTTCGAGGCGATGGAGTCACGCTCCGGCGTCACCGCCAAACGAAAGCTCAAGGAGGTTCTCAAGCTCGACCCTGATCATGTGCGGGCCCGGATCGCCCTGGCCCTGATGGAGACCAGCCTGGACAAGGTCGAGAAGCTGCTGCGCGAAGCAGTGGCTGCGGGGGAAAGGCGCCTTGGAAGCATGTTGGAGGAGGAGTGCGGGCGCCTTTGGTGCTGGCATGAAGCCCGCCCCTACATGGAGGCACGGGCTGAACTGGCCCGGCACCTTGCCTTGCAGGAATCACGAATCGACGAAGCCATCGTCGAACATCAGGAACTGCTGCGCCTCAATGAAAACGACAACCAGGGAATCCGGAACCCCTTACTCGGCCTTCTTCTGGAAGTCGGCCGTTTCGATGACGCCCGGGCGCTGGTGAAGCGGTATGACACGGAATACGCCGCCACCTGGTTGTATGCCAAGGCCTTGCTCGCCTTCGAAAAACATGCCCGCAAGGCTGGATGGGGCCCGCCTCAGCAGGCGCATGATCATGACTGGCTTCAGGAACAGATGCGCCTGATGGCATCCGGCGTCCGTCCAAAAATCCCTGCGGAGGTCCACAAGGCCGACAAGCTCCTGATCAAGGCGCTCAAGTTCAATCCCTGGTGTGCCATTTACATCATCAAGTGTGGCACCTATCTCCAGATGGAGCCGCCTCAATCCTACAGCCCGGGCAGCCCGGAGGAGGCACGGCTTTTTCTGGATTCCCAGCTCAGCGCCTGGACCTCCCATCCCGCCTCCCTACTCTGGCTGATGTGTGTCGCCCTGCCCTGGCTGATCCAAAACGGCTACGAAAAGGAAGCCGCGCCGTGAAGCACTCCCCCTGACAGCCCCCCGGAAACACCTGCCGTCCTCACTCCCCCACCCGCACCCAGAGATGAGCCACGGCGCGCTCGCCGCGTTCGTTCGTGCGCTCGACGGTCACCAAATGGTCGCCCGCCCTGGCAAAGACATGCTCGGTGACGGCATAACCTTCTTTATCGAGAGGCTTGGCGTTCCCGTCCGAGGTCACCTTCACCGGCGGCGTGCCGTCGCCAAAATCCCAGGTCTCACCGCCCCGGTCCCGGAAGGTGCGGACCTTGAAGGTGATGGGCTGCCCGGGCTTCAGATTCTGCGTCGGCCAGAAACTCGGGTGAATCGTCGGAGGGATGTTCTTTTCATCCGGCCCGATCACCTGCACGACGGCAAAATCATAACTCACCCGCCCGGCGTCATCGGTGACCTTGAGGATCTCGCTGTAGCTGCCGGGCTTCTCATAGGTTCGGCTGACCCTGGCCTGGCTGGACCTGCCACCGTCCGTGAAGGTCCACTCATGGCTCGCGATCTTCCCTGAGGCCGCCCAGGACTTGCCGCCGTCCAGGGTGATCGTCTCGCCGGCACGGATGAAGTGATGCGGTCGCGCCACCGCGATCACCGCAGGCTTCTGCTCCTGCACATAAGCCTGCCAGGCAAACGCATAGGCCTCCTGCGTGCCCCACCTGCCCGATGGCTGCCGGCTCTTGATGCCAAAGTGCAGGTGCGACCAGCCCCCGCTCGCCCCCTCCTTGCCCAGGATGCCGATCTTCTGACCCATCTTCACCCGCACCCCGAGCTGGATCGCCGGGTCAATCGTGTGCAGATGACTGTAGCGGTAGTACCAGCCACGGCGGTCGAGCAGGTAGACGACGTCATACCTCGGCCTGACCGGCGTGAGTGAATGGCCGTCCAGGATCTTGTCGGCCACGCTGACCACCAGGCCGTCCGTGGCTGCGATGACCTCGGTCAATCCCTCACAGCCGCCGAAATCGAGGTCGTTGTGATAGTAGATCTTCTTCCGGTCCGGCTTGTCGCCGCCGTCCACAAAGGTGGGCTCGTTGGAAAACTGCGTCATCGTGGCAAACCAACGTTGCTTCAACGGATAAACAAAGGTCCCCGGCTCGATCCAGGGCGACCCTGCGGGCCAGAGCCGCAGCCGGGCGTCCTTTTCCAGCCCCCAGGAATCCTCTCCGCTGTTGGTGTTGTAGCCCCGGGTGATGGGGCAGTCCACCTGCACACCGCCGACAGCCTGGGGAAGATGGTAGTTCGCGCTCGAAAGCACCGCCTTCTCCCCATTCACCTCCACTGTCACCTTCGCCTCACGCACCGCCCCGGCCATTGAGTCGATCTTCTCCTGCAGGTCCAGCAGCCGCACCTTTGCCACCGTCCCATCCGCCAGCCGCACCTCCGCTGCCTCCCCCAGTTTCAGATCCACCGCCCGCAATGTCGGCTCCAGGCTGGCCTGGGGCAGTTCCGCAAGCAGCACCTGAAAGCAGCCAAGACAGATCCAGACCAGGGCACGGGGAAGAAAGGAGCGATTCATGAGCGGACAAATCGTCCCGCCCTCCCAGACTCTTGCGCTCTGTGCAGGTGAGGCGTCATGTCGATTAAGCGGCCCAAAAAAGGCCAACAAAAATGTTGCACAACAATATTGTTGGCCTTTTTTAAATCTGTGAGAACACCCAAACTAGCACGGCCGACCCCAGACTTTTATGTTGGTTCCGTCGTTCCTTCTGAGGACTTGAGGTTTCGGGACGCCTTCATCGAGGAGCTCTGGGAATCCATCGCCAGCCACCATTTGATCCTCAAGGCTCCCCGCCGCTGCGGAAAAACCAGTGTCATGGAGCATCTTCGTGCCTCGCCGCAGCATGGCTATTCCGTGATCTACGAAAACGTCCAGGACCTTGTGCATCCGGCGGACCTGTTCCTCGCCATCCTCGACAACTTCCGCGACCAGCATCCAGGGCTGTTTCACACGCTCGTCAAGGGGTGGCAGACCGTCACCTCATGGCTGCCAAAAGTGGAGGAGATCGAATGTGGTGAAGTGAAGACCAAGTTCCGGGAGAATGTGAAGGACTACCGCGAACACTGGCGGGAGCATGGTGATGCCCTCTTCCGCCAGCTTCGATCCCTGAAGCGCCCCGTGCTCATCATCGTGGATGAACTGCCGGACATGCTTCTCAACCTCAGGCAGGAGGATCCTAAGCTCCTGCGGGATTTCCTCTCCTGGTTCCGGGACAAGCGTTGTGACCCCCTGCCGAAAAACGACACCGTGCGCTGGCTGCTTGGCGGCTCGATCAACCTGTCCTCGACGCTCGACGGCATGTCGCTGCTGGATCGCATCAACGACCTCAAGGACATGCCGCTGCCCGATCTCACGCCACACCAGATCGAAACCTTTGTGAACGAGATGCTGACAGCCCGTCATGTCGAGTTTGAAAAGAAGCTGCCTGAAAGGCTGAGGGAGCTGCTTGGCCGCCCGATACCCCTCTTCCTGCAAATGCTCACGCAGGACCTCTATCGCTCCTGGCGGAACAGGCCGCGCAAGCTCAGGAAGGCGGACGTGGAGGCGGAGTTCTCACGCTTTGTGACCAGCACCGCAGCCCAGGACAAGCTTCAGCACTATTACACACGGCTGGCCAAATATTACGAGGAGCCGGCGCTCAGCCAGGCTCATGAAATCCTGAACCACCTCTGCCAGACCGCGGAGAAAGATGGCAGGGACGAGGGTGCCAGCCGGGCCACGCTGATGCATCTCGTTGAAGGCACCTGTCCATCCGGCAGGCTGCCCGCCGCCCATGAACGGAAAAGGCTTTTCCTCCAGCTCATGCGGGACCTGGAGAATGACTTTTACATCACCGAAACCACCCCGGGCCGCTACGGCTTCGCCAGCGGCATCATGAAAGCCTGGTGGAGGAAGCATTATGCCTGAAAACAACCGTCACTCCCACTTTGGCTTCTACCGCACCGGCCTGATGACGCCGGAGCACCGCCGCTTCGTGACCGTCGGGCGCGGACATGTCCTGGAGGACCTGCTGGATGCCCTGAGAAAAAACGCCGGCCGCGCCGCCAGGCATCACGCCCTCTTCATCGGCCTGCGTGGCATGGGGAAAACCCACCTGCTCTCGCTCATTGAGGATGAGATCCATCATGACCCCGGGCTGGCAGCTCACTACACGGTCGTCCGCTTCCCCGAGGAAAGCCTGCGAACCTTGTCTTTCGCCGACTTCCTGCTCGGCATGCTGGAGATCCTTGCCACGAACCACCCCGAGGAGCCGGAATGGCGGACGCTTCATGAAAAGCTGCGCGAGGAGGAGGATGACGCCCGAATCGTGGACACCGTGGTGGCGGCGGTTCGAAAGGCCGCCCAGCAGCACCGGCGCACCTTCCTCATCATGATGGAGAACATGGGCGAGGTTTTCACGAAGCAGATCAGGAACAAGCGGGAGATCGCGGCGCTGCGGAAGTTCCTCATGGACTCCAAAAACGGCTGCCTCTTCATCGGCACGGCCACTCAGAGCTTCGCCGGACTGACCAGCGTGGACGAACCCTTTTACGACTTCTTTGACGTCCAGCACCTGGAACACCTGTCCGAGGAGGAGGCCTCCAGGCTTGTCCACCGCACCCTTGAATGGGAGAAACGCGGGGACCTCCTCGCCCAGTGGGAGGACCTGCATCCACGCATCCTTGCCCTCTACCGCATGACCGGCGGCAGTCCGCGCCTCACCGTCATGCTGGCCGAGTTGATCGCCAAGGATTCCGTCATCGAGGTGAAGGAGCAGTTCCGCATCCTCATGGACCGCATCACGCCTTTCTTCCAGGACCGGCTGAAGGCCATCAGCGGCTCCCAGGAATGCGCCGTGCTCGAAACCATGGCCACCATGCGCGATCAGGACAAAACCCCCGCCAGCATCGCCAGACGCATGCGCATGAAGGCCTCGCAGGTGTCCGCCTTGCTGGGACGACTCGCGGACCAGCGGCTGGTGCGCTCCAGCCCGCATCCTGAGGACAAGCGGGTGCGCCGCTACACGATCAGCGAGGGGCTTTTCGACCTCTGGCTCTACATGAACGTCTCCCGCGGAGCCCGGGAGCGGCAGCCCTTCCTGCTCGACTTCTTCGCCACTTTTTATCCCAGCTACCTGGCGCGTGAAAAAAAGCGCGCCGAGCTGCTGGAGGACGCCGGGAGGCAGGAAAAACGTGCCAACGCCCTCGCCGCGCTTGATACGCTCAGCCAGATCGGCACGCCCATGGAGCGGGCGCGGTCTAAAATGGTCCTGGCGACGGCCTACAGCTGCAGCGGACACGAGACCGACGCCCAAAACGTACTTCGGGAGGCCGCAGACGAGCCCCTGGATCGACTGGGGGGCTGGATTGCCCACAGCGCCATGGCAGACGCTTACCCGGACTATCTCACCGAGATTCAGGAGCTCATCACGCTCTGGGATGAGCACCGGAGCGGCAACCTCGAAGCCTTTGTGCGAAAGATGCGGGAGATGGGGGAGGCCTTCACCCCGTTCGCCTATTCAAAGGCCAAGCTCGCCTTTCTTGAGACCCACCTGGAAGAGGTGCCCCCAGGAGACGATCGTATACGACTGCGGCTGAAGATCGGAAGGCTTCACCGGGATCTGGCGCATTGGAAGGAAGCTGAAACTCAAACCCGCCTTGCCGTCGAAGAGGCAGAAGCACATGCACCGTCCCTGAGTTCCTGGGCGCTCAATGATCATGCGCAACTGCTAAAAGCCACGAACCGGCTGGCAGAAGCCGAACCCCTCATGCGCCGTGCCCTCGATCTGGTCGAAAAGAGCTCCGGCCCCGATCATCCCAACGTCGCCATCCACCTCAACAACCTTGCACAATTGCTGCAAGACACGAACCGGCTGGCAGAAGCCGAACCCCTCATGCGCCGTGCCCTCGATCTGGGTGAAAAAAGCTTCGGCCCCGATCATCCCAACGTCGCCATCCGCCTCAACAACCTCGCAACACTGCTGCAAGCCACGAACCGGCTGGCAGAAGCCGAGCCGCTCACACGCCGTGCCTTCGATCTGGTCGAAAAGAGCTTCGGCCCAGATCATCCCAACGTCGCCACCTGCCTCAGCAACCTTGCAACACTACTGCAAGCCACGAACCGGCTGGCAGAAGCCGAACCCCTCATGCGCCGTGCCCTCAATCTGGTCGAAAAGAGCTTCGGCCCAGATCATCCCAACGTCGCCATCCACCTCAACAACCTTGCACAATTGCTAAAAGCCACAAACCGGCTGGCAGAGGCCGAACCCCTCATGCGCCGTGCCCTCGATCTGGACGAAAAGAGCTTCGGCCCAGATCATCCCAACGTCGCCATCCGCCGCAACAATCTCGCAGTACTGCTGCAAGCCACGAACCGGCCGGCAGAGGCCGAACCCCTCATGCGTCGAGCTGTCGCCATCCTCCGGCTTTTCGAGAAAGCCACCGATCACCCCCATCCAGAACTCGACAAGTTCACCAGCAACTACCGGCTACTCCTGGAAGACATGGGCCAAACCCCTGGGCAAATCGAGCAATCGCTGGCATCTTTGAATTGAAAGAAAAAAGCGGCTGAGTCGCCTCAGCCGCCTTCGCGTTGATTGGAGGATGCGGACAGGAGTGTCCGCGGTCCTTGTGGATTACCCGATCACCTCTGGCCATTCCGTGTGGAAGAACTGGCCTTCGGGCTTGTCGGTGCGCTCGCAGGTGTGGGCACTGGCATCTATGCGCGGATCCACAGCGACGAATTCCGGAACAAGCTCAATCGTAAATGCCGAGAAATGTTTCCAACTCCTCGTCAGGCTGGCAGAGAATCACGTCGAAGGGCAGCAGATCCCCATCCTTCAGGTAGCAGTTCCTCGGCAGGGCATCGATGGCGAGCGTCTGGAAGGCATGGTTGAAGAACAGAAGGTGCTGGCCCGTGGGATCGACAATCCGAGTCCAGCCGGAGGCGATGAAGTGCTGCTCGATCTCGCGCTCCGTCGCCGGTTCACCATGATACTGCGGCTGGCTGATGGCGAAGGAGACCTGCCCATCCGCCCATTGCACCACGGCGGTGAGCTTCACGTCATCGCCAAAAACCTCATTGGCCGCGATCCAGCGCTCCAGATACTCCATCGGCGTGGCATGAATGAACTCGATGGCCTTCCGCCTGCCGGGTTCTCCACGCAGGTTTGGCACCGGATGCGTGATCACTTTCGGAATCAGGCCGAATTTCGGCGGGAGGGTCAGTTTGCCCACTCGCCCGCCTTCATCCATCAACTCGACGATGTGCTCGGTTCCAGCCTGTCGGTCGGGTTCGGAGTCGCGAAAGGTTTCCCAAGTCGTGTCTGCCTGAATCAGGAAGCCAAGTTCATCAGCGAGAGCAACCGCTTGTTCGGCCTGGTCTTTCGCGAGGCGAGCCCGGACGTGCCCAGCACCTTCGAGGTGGTGGCCACAAAGGTCGCGTAGTCGGTCACGGAAGGCTTCAAGCGAATGGCCTTCGTGACGGGCTGCGGACTGTTTTTTTTCGGATTCACGACGTTGGGAGTATCGGGCAAGTCCGTGCTGGCGTCAATCGGGGCGTTGCAATCACATCACAAGTTCACTGCGGTGTTCTCAAACTCCTCGCGGTGGAGCCACCAGCCGTACTTTTTGATGAGGCCGCCATTCGCAACCGTGCTCTGGACGAAGCGCAGCGGATCGCCGAGCGAGGCCCCATGCCACTCTGCCTCGCCGCTGTGGTAGAAGCAGCGAGCGCGATGCGCAGTTGCCGACTCGAAAGCCTCGTCCGAGCAAATGCATGGTGCAAACGATGACTTTGTCGTTTATGAGGTAACAAGATAACCATGAGCCAAAACACAGGCACATATACCGCAAAATCTTTCAAAGACGACTTTGAAAGCGCAAGCCTACAGACCCTTTATCGAAAGATGAAGAAGACGTCGAAAGCGAGGTTTAACGCAGCAGCTCGGCTGATAAGGCATCAGACTTTCTCTTTATGGACTATGTCTTTGTTCTCTGCGGGCCTCATAGTCCTTCAGCTTCTCGGTGCATACAAGATTCCGATAGGTTTCACCGACAGCACATACCAGTTCATTCAAATGGCGCTGGGATTACTGGTTCTCGTGCTCTCTCTCTTGCTCACTTCAAACAAGTTTAGTGAGCGTTCAGAAAAGATGCACCGGTGCGCTCTGGAGATAAACAACCTTTGCCATAAAATTCTACCAAAGTGCAAAGACGATAACGATTCGGCCCTCTACAATAAGACGTTGACCGAGTACAATACGATTCTGGATGCGAACGACAATCACGAGCAAATCGACTTTGCATATGTGAAGTTATCTTTGCCGGAAGATTATCAGTTCACAAAAACGCAGCGTTTCTGTGTGCATGCAAGGTACTGGCTGGGATATTGGGTATATGGCCTGCTGGCTTTGCTCCTGCTGACAACCTTTATTGCTACTTTTGCCCGTAAGCCTGTCGATTCGCCATCAAGCGCCCCGACGCCGGTTGGCTCGGTGGAACCTTAATCAAGCCTCACGGCGCGCATTCTTGGCGGGAGTTCTGCAACATCGAAACGAAAAAGGCGGCTGGAAGTTCCAGCCGCCTTTGTGTTGATTGGATGAGGCGGACAGGAGTGTCCGCGGGCCTTGTGGATTACCCGATCACCTCCGGCCATTCCGTGTGGAAGAACTGGCCTTCGGGCTTATCGACACGCTCATAGGTGTGGGCACCAAAGAAGTCGCGCTGGGCCTGGAGCAGGTTCGCCGGCAGACGCTCGGCGCGGTAGCTGTCGTAGTAGCCGAGCGAGGCGCTGAACGCAGGCACCGGAATGCCGTTGAGCGTCGCGAGGCTCACCACTTCGCGCCAGCTCTGCTGGGTCTTGCTGAGCACGTCCTTGAAGAACGGGTCGAGCATGAGGTTCGCGAGCTGCGGGTTGGTGCGGTAGGCGTCGGTGATGCGGTTGAGGAAGCGGGCGCGGATGATGCAGCCGCCGCGCCAGATGGCGGCGATGCGGCCGAGGTCGAGGCCCCAGTTCTTCTTCTCACCCATGGTTTTGATCAGGTCGAGACCCTGGGCGTAGCTGATGATCTTGGAGGCGTAGAGGGCGTCGTGCACCTTTTTGACAAGCTCCTTCTTGTCGGTGGTGATGTTCACCTTCGGGCCGGTGAGCTGCGTGCTGGCGGCGACGCGCTGCTTCTTCTGGCTGGACAGGATGCGCGCCTCGACGGCGGCGTTGATGGTGCTGATGACGACGGCGTTTTCAGCGGCGTTGAGCAGGGTCCACTGGCCCGTGCCCTTCTGGCCCGCCTTGTCGACGATGAGCTCGACAACCGGCTTGCCGGTCTCCGGATCCTTCTGCTCCAGGGCCTTGCCGGAGATCTGGATCAGGTAGCTGAGCAGGTCGCCCTCGTTCCACTCGTTGAAGATCGCGGCCATCTCGTCGGTGGTGAAGCCGGCGTGCTTGAAGATGTTGTAGGCCTCGCAGATGAGCTGCATGTCGCCGTACTCAATGCCGTTGTGGATCATCTTCACATAGTGACCGGCGCCGCCGGGACCGATGTGGATGACGCAGGGCTCGCCATCGACCTTGGCGGCGATGGATTCAAAGATGGGCTTCATGACCTCCCAGGTGCTGGCAGGGCCGCCGGGCATGATGGAGGGGCCTTTGCGGGCGCCTTCCTCACCGCCGGAAACGCCCGCGCCGATGAAGCGCAGACCCTTGCCCGCCAGGTAGGCGTCGCGGCGCTCGGTGGTCTGGTAGAAGCTGTTGCCGCCGTCGATGACGATGTCATCCTTGTCGAGAAGGGGGATGAGCTGCTCGATCACGGCGTCCACGGCATCGCGGTCGCTGTCCTTCACGGCGGTGGACTTCACCATGATGTGAATCTTGCGCGGGGTGGCCAGGGACTGGACGAAGTCTTCCAGGGTGTGGCAGCCGACGAGGTTCTTGCCCGGGTGCTTGGAGACGAATTCGTCGGTGACGCTGGTGGTGCGGTTGTAAACGCTGACCTGGAAGCCGCGGCTTTCGACGTTGAGAACGAGGTTTTGGCCCATCACGGCAAGGCCGATCAGACCGAAGTCACTTTTTTTGCTCATAGATTTAGGGGGGACGAGCCTTACCCCCCCAGCCGGGTTTGGCAAAGGGGATTTTCCTCATGGCGGCCATGAGCCGGGCTGATGCACACCGGGCCGCCCCTGACCTCCTCCTGGTTAGGCCGGCCCGTCCCCCGGCTCTGTTTTTGACAGATTGGAAGATGCCCCTGGCTCAGGCCGTGCTATGTTCCCGGCCGACCCCGTTCCTGAGCATGTCCCTGATCACCAACTCCCCCGGCTGGACCAGCACCCCGCGCGCTTCGTTTCGCGCCCGGGACGACTGGAGCCTGAAATGGTGGGTCATGTTCGCCGTCATCCTCTCCTTCGGTTTCCACGGCCTGCTCTACATGAGCTTCGACAAGATCAGCATGGTCTTCGGCAGCGTTTCAAAGCCGGTGGTGCAAAACAAGGTGCCTGAGCGCATCAAGATCGACCCCCGCCTCCTCCAGGAGCAGAAGGCCATCCAGGAGATCCCTGAGATGATCGCCCCGGGCAACCAGCCTGACATCAAGGCCTTCGAGGCCGACCTCGACAACTTCGACAAGGCCCAGATGATCGCCGAAAACCAGGAGATCGACCTAACGCCCAACGTCAAGGAGGTCACCAACTTCCTGCGCCAGACCGACCCCGGTGACGGCCGCACCCCGGGCGGCGCCCGCATGAACGACCTGGCCGCCCTGCTCGCCCCCCAGGCCGCCATGGCCGCCCCCGATCTCGCCAGCGCCATGGCCGCGGTTCGTCGCGACGTCCTCTCCAAGCCGGTCTCGGAAAAGCAGATGCTGCTCGACGCCGGGGCGCTTGAGCCCAAGGACGGCGCGGGCAGCATCGACGCTGACCTGCTCGGCGAGGTGAAGAAGCAGGGTGACGGCGATGCCGCCGGTACGCGGGTCAAGGGCTTCAGCAACCTCGACGACCTGCTCGGCGGCGGCGGACGCCTCGGCGGCAGCACGGCCCCGATCCTCATGCCCACCGACCTCCTGTTTGAATATGGCAGCGACCAGCTTGCCGAGGGCGCCCGGCTCAGTCTCATGAAGCTCGGCTTCCTCATTCAAAAGAACCCCGACAGCCTCTTCATCGTCGAGGGCCACACCGACAGCTTCGGCGGCGAGGACTTCAACCTCGACCTCTCCCTGCGCCGCGCCAACGCGGTGGTCGAATGGCTGCGCAATTCGTTACGCCTCGGCACTGACCGCATCCAGGCCGCCGGCCTGGGCAAGAGCAAGCCCATCGTCAGCACCACCGGCACGGTCGAGGAGCAGGGCCTGAACCGTCGCGTCGAGATCAAGGTCCGCGCGAAGAAATAAAGCCATGCCCCTCAGGCCTGGCGCATCCAGGCCAGCAGACGCGCCGCAGGTTGGAATCCGCTCGACTGGGCCGCCACGCGCCCCTGGCGGACCAGGGCAAAGGCAGGGATGCCCTGGACACGGAACTGTCCCGCGATCTCCGGCTGCTCGTCCGTGTTCACCTTGACGAACAAGGCCTCGCCCGCCGCCTGGGCGGCCGCCTTGGCAAACTCGGGCGCCATCATCTGGCAGGGACCGCACCAGGGCGCCCAGAAATCGATCACCACGGGCAACGAACTTTGTGACAGCAGAGCGGCGAAGGCCTGGATGTCCGCAGCCTCCACCGGTCCGGCCACCTGCGGCAGGTCCGCCTTGCAGGTGCCGCAGCGCCCCTGCTGCCCAAGCCGGGCATAGGCGATGCGGTTGGCTGTGCCGCAGCCGGGACAGCATTGGATGACACCTCGCGGGTCGGCTTCAAGATGGGCGCTCATGGGAACAAGATCGGATTGACGTTAATTCTTGCATATACGCATACGCTCATATAGTTGGAGCGCAAAGGAAACATATTCCTTCCAACCCACCATGAGCAAGCACCTCCTCATCCTCGGCGGCGGCACCGCCGGCACCATGATGGCCAACCATCTCCGCCGCCGCCTGCCGCGCTCCGAATGGACGATGACCGTGGTGGACCGCTCCGAACTTCATCTTTACCAGCCCGGCCTGCTGTTCCTGCCCTTCGGCACCTACCACGAGTCCCAGATCATCCGGCCGACCCGGGACTTCATCCCGCGCGGAGTCGACTTTGTTCAGGCCGAGGTGGAAAAGCTCAGCCCGGACCAGCGCTTGGTGCTGTTGAAGGACGGACGCGAGCTCAAGTATGACGTGCTCATCGTGGCCACCGGCTGCCGCACCGCCCCGGAGGAGACCGAAGGCATGCTCGGCCCGAAATGGCGGGTCAACATCCACGACTTCTACACCCTCGACGGCGCCCGTGCGCTGCGTGACAAACTGGCCGCCTTCGAAGGCGGACGCGTGGTTGTCCATGTGAATGAAATGCCCGTCAAATGCCCGGTGGCCCCGCTGGAGTTCACCTTCCTCGCCGACTCCTTCTTCCGCGAACGCGGCATCCGCGACAAGGTTTCGCTCGCCTACGTCACACCCTTGTCCGGAGCCTTCACCAAGCCCAAGGCCTCGAAGAAGCTCGGCCACCTGCTCACCGACAAAGGCATCGAGATCGTCAGCGAGTTTGTCGCGGAAAAGGTGGACCAGGAAAACAACCGGCTGGTCTGCTTTGACGGCCGCGAGGTGCCCTACGACCTGCTCGTCACCACGCCCACCAACATGGGTGATGAAGCCGTGCGCCGCAGCGCCCTCGGCGACGACCTGGACTTCATCCCGACGCACAAGCACACGCTGCAGTCGCTTCAGCATCCCGACGTCTTTGTCATCGGCGACGCCACCAACCTGCCCGCCTCGAAGGCCGGCTCCGTGGCGCATTTTGAAAGCGAGACCCTGGCCGACAACATCCTCCGCCACATCCGGGGCGAGCCGCTGAAGGAGGAGTTCGACGGCCACTCAAACTGCTTCATCGAGTCCGGCAACGGCAGGGCGCTGCTCATCGACTTCAACTACGAGTACGAGCCCCATGAAGGGAACTTCCCCTTTGCCTTCGGCCCCATGAAGCTGCTGGAGGAAAGCCGTCTGAATCACCTCGGCAAGCTGGCCTTCCGGCACATCTACTGGAACGTGCTTCTGAAGGCCTGGCCGCTGCCGGGCATCAGCCGCCGGAAGGCCAGGCCCGCCGATGCCTGAACCGCCGCTCCAGCCCCATCCACAACCCAACCCCAAGCATCCCCATGAAGAAAACCATCGCAGGAACTGAAGTCGACGTGAACGAGGAGGGCTACCTCACCGACATGTCGCAATGGAACGGCCAGATCGCCGCGGCCATCGCCGTGGAGGAAGGCATCGGCACGCTCACCGACGCCCACATGAAGGTCGTGAACCACCTTCGCGACCAGCAGGCAAAGGGCGCGGCGCTCACCATCCGCAGCATGGGCAAAAGCGGCGTCGTGACCACCAAGGAACTTTACGACCTCTTCCCCGGCGGCCCGCTGAAGAAGTCCTCCAAGATCGCCGGCATTCCGAAGCCGGTCGGGTGCATCTGAGGTGAAGTCCGAAACTCGAAACCTGAAACTCAACTACCTGAATCCTCATGTCCGACGACAACCTACCTGTGAAAAAGATGTCCATCATCGTGAGCCGCGGCTCGCTGGATGGGATCTACCCGGCGCTGATCATGGCGAACGGCGCGCGCATGGAAGGCATCGAAGCCTCGCTCTTCTTCACCTTCTTCGGCCTGAACGCCCTGGCGAAAAACACCATGGATCACCTCAAGGTTGCCACGGTCGGCAACCCCGCCCTGAACATGGCGATGCCCATGCTCGGCATGCCGATGACCCTGCCCTTCCCCACCGTCATGGGCGCCCTGCCCGGCGTGTCCGCCTTTGCCACCCACCTCATGAACAAGGAGATGGAGAAGCTCGACATACCGCCGGTGCGCGAGTTCCTGGAGCTCATCTCCGACTCCGGCGGGAAGATCTATGCCTGCAAGCTGGCGATGGACATGTTCAAGCTGAAGAAGGAGGACCTCTGGGAGCGTCTCGACGGCGTGCTGACCGTCGGCGACTTCTACCAGGAGTCCGCCGGCGCCGGAACCCACATCCTTTTCACCTGAGCATGGCCGCCCTGTGCAACGACGCCGCGCGCTGTGAGGTGATGAACCTGGGATGGGCCTCCGGCGGCCACGGCCCCTACCTCGTCCGGCAGGAGGGCTACGTCCCCGGCGGCACCGACTTCCGCCCGCAGCGCTTCATCCTGCAGAAGGACGGCCGCTGGCTGCTGAACCTCGCCTTTGTGATGCTGCCGGAAGCCGAGCAGGAGGCGCAGTTGTTTCACAGCCTGGGCGAACTCTCAGGCTTCATCGACCGCCTGGCCGGGAAGCCGGTGATCGCCGACGCCACCCTGCCGGAAGGCGCCGATCCGGAGGAAGTCCTGCGTCATTTCGAAAGCTGCACGCACCGCATCCTGCGCGGAATGAGGAAGCATGACGAAGGCGGATGACTGCGGCACGCTCCGTGCATCCGTCTCCCAAACCTAACGATCTTTGCTTCGCAACTCCCGGAAGGCAGCCTCCCAGGACGGGGCTGATGTGACCTCCAGCTCCGGCGGCCAGCCGGAAACCGGCAGGTTCGCAGCCACCCGCAGCCTGCGCAGCTCCGGGCAGACAGAGCGGGCGGCCTCCACCAGCTCCGCGGTCAGGGCGGGCTGTTCTTCCGGGCTGCGCAGCCGCCCCCGGCCCGTCCTTCGCCCTGACGATGACTGCACGATCCAGCTGTACCTGCCGCCGCCCGCTTCACCACGAAACACCAGGCTGACCCACACCTCCTCCGCCATGGACTCCCGGCTTCTCAGCTCGGCGGCCACCGACCACAGCTCCACGGCGCGCTGATGCTCGATCGACTGCATCCAGCGCGGATCGGCATCGAGGGCCTGGATCAGTTCCGAAGGACGGCGTTCAGCGGCAGGATGCCTGGCGGCGAAGGTCCGCAGTTCCTCAGGCAGGCAGCCGGCCAGCGTGGCTTCGCGGTCCAGCAGGGTTTCGTGAAGAAAAAACAGCGCCTCCTCGTCCTCAATGGCGATTTCCTCCAGCCTGCCCCAGGCCTGCCTCAGGCATTCCGTGCAGCGCTGCCAGGCGGTCCAGTCCCTCAGCACCGGCATCAGCCTCTGGCTGTCGCGCAGCGCCCTGGCCAGGGCCGTCACCTCCTCGGCGGACCCGGGAAACTCGGCCCGGATCCTGGCCAGCGTGCCCAACAAATGATGCCGGATGGCCAGCCGCGCCGCCGCCCTGAGCAGGTCGTGCTGCTTTTTCAACGCATACGACTGCGCCCGTCTGCCGATCCAGGCCAGCGCCGCCAGCGGATGATGCAGCACGACGCCCGCCGAGCGCAGCACCTGCCAGTCGGGATCCGCCTCGACCTCGGCGAGCAGACTCGCGCGTGAAACGTCCGCCTCATCCAGGAAGATGCGCGCGGCTTCGAGACCCTTGTCGCTGGATGGCGGATCCCCTGGAAAGGGCAGCTGGTCCAGGTTCACCTTCATGGCCGCTGGCGGCTCCACACCTGCTTCGGCGAGAAACCAGGCCGCCGCCTGCGCGCGCTGACGCAGGGCTTCGGGAGCACGGTCCGGGAGCAGGTGCAGGGCCAGAGCCGTGAGTCGCACCGCTTCCGGAAACTTCGCCTCCGCCTTGGCCTGGCAGGCCGCCTGCATCAGCAGCTCCCACTCCTCCGGACGGATCAGAGCACCATCAGGCCTCAGGGAGCGCTGGACACGCCAGATCGTCCTTGCCCAGGCGGCGTCGCCCCCGGCAGAGGTCATCGCCGTCACCAGCCAGCGGGTCCAGGTCCTTGACGGCACAGGCACCCAGCGGGGCTGCGGCGGCTGGAGGTCGCGACCGGGCTTCCAGGACGGCTCAATCCGCTGGCACAGCGCCAGCCAGGCTTCACGCCAGGCCTGGGGCGTCGATTCCTCCAGGGCCCGGGACGCCAGCAGCCGAACCAACTCTGCTCCAGGATCGCCCCGCAGCTCGGCGTCACGACGCTTCACCGCCTCGCGCAGCACCGGGCGCAGCCTGCCTGCGGCCTCGCCCGCCCTGCCGCCCAGCAGCCATCCGGCCACCAGCGCGATGACCGGCAGCACCTGGACGGGTTCCTTCAGGCGCAGGGCCTGCGCGGCCAGCTCGGCCACGTTTTGAGTTTTTTCCGGCGGGCAGTCGGCGCCGTGAAGATGACGCCAGAGCAGGTAGTCCGGACGCGGGCCATGCCGGGCGTCCACAGGCTTCCAGTGGGCCCTCAGGACGGAGCGCCCCGGCTTGCCGGGCTGGGCCTTGCGCCAGGTTTCATGCTCCATGAAAACCTCCGCCAGCGGCACGCTGGAGACCGGGGAGGGTTTGGCAGGACGATGAGGAGGGCGGCGCGGCCCGTGCTGATGACGCATGGAAGGTTGGATTCTTTAACGAAGGGGCGGGTGATGGGAACTCAAAACGACGCCGGACGACCTGCGGCGCAGGCTTCTCCTGAACATCCCAGACTCAGGGTCCTGCCCGCCGGCGGGAACCAGCGTCCCGGACGGCGGCCCGACGACACAGCCTGCAGGGCTCAAAGCACATGGGCATCATCCCCATGATCCACGTCCATCTCGCGGACACGCTTGCGGTCACGCTCGGCCTGCACGGCCGTGCGCAGCTTCTCGCGCACCTCCTCGACGTTGGCGATGGCGCGGATGTAGACATGCGGCGAGGTGGCGTCGCTGGTGATCAGGGTCAGGTTGCCCAGCCCGACGATGCGCAGGAACAGCGGCTGGTCCATGCTGTAGTCCTTCACGCGAAAGAGCTCCAGCTCGTCCAGCTTCCGGTTGAGGATGCCGCTGCCGATCTTGAGGCGCTGGCTGGTGAGCTCATACGAGGTGCAACGGGTGATCCACCAGCGCACCAGCCACATGATCAGGGGCACCAGAAGGCCCAGGTAGGAAAGGCCTGCCGTGGGCAGCGCGGTGACCGTCGCGGCGAAGCTGATGCCGCAGGCCAGGGCCAGGCAGAAGAAGTAGTACCAGAAGTGCACCCACTGCGAGGTGTGCCCTTTCCAGAGCGACGTTTCGACAGGGGCGGCGGAGGGAGGAGCGGCTTCGGAGTTCATGTCGGGGAGGATTCGCTGAACGGAGGTGAAACGAGGCTTGGCATCAGGCGGCCCGCAGGCCTCCCGCACCGCCTCAAGCGACATCAAGCGCCCGGATTTGCAACCACGAGATGCGCCCTCAATGCTTCGGAAGATGGAAGCTTTCGCCAAGGCAGGTGCAGTCCTGGATCAAAGGCTGGGGTGCAGCACCCATCACATCGTCAAAGCGGCCGTCGACCCGCCATAAGCCGCTCAGTTCGTTGTTCGGATCCATCTGCCCTGGCGCAGCCCTCAACGGCACACGCTGCACGTGCCGCCATGCTTGGAGCAGTTGGCGCAGTATTTGCAGTTCTTGCAGGCCACGCAGATTCCCACCGGGCTGCAGGTGGCGCAGACGGGCACCGCCCTCACCAGCGGCACAAGCACCAGGGCCAGGGGAATCAGGGCGAGCAAAAAGGCGGCTTTCATGACCGGAAATCCGGCCCGGCGGAAACCTCAAGCTGCACGGGCCTCCCATGAAACGCCCCCTGCCGGGAGAGTCTAACAAACTTCATGATATCCACCGTCGGGAAAACGGATCTCGATGATCCTGGACGCGAAGGTTCGGCGCCAGCGGTAAACGCCGGCGGGCACGGCACGAGGGCGAAACACCAGCACTTCATCCGGCTGGGTGCGGCGCCCGGATTCAAGGATCAAGCCGGAGGCTCGCGGGAATTTAGACATGGTGAAGCGAGGCTCGGCGAGCAAGAACCACCGGTTTCAAGCGACCTAATCATCACCGGCCCGGCGTGCACTTTGGACAGGGGCGAGAAGGGGGCGGTTGGGGCATGGCGGTTGCAAAGGCTTGGCGATGGCTTCTCGCGTTCTTCCAGGACGCGGTGAACGTGGAACGCGGGTCTGTGGTGGAATCCGGTGGTTCTCACTTGCTGCGCTCGTTCCACCACCGGCTTGTCTCTCTCGAGCCTCCGGCTCGGAGGAACCGGATGTGTGCATCCTTGCGGGAAAGCGAAAAAGGCTCGAGGCGAAGGGGCATGACGCCGAGGAAGGAGTGGCTTCCGGCACTTGGAAAACCAGTCAACCTCACCCTGAAATAAGAGTGATCCCGTGTTCTGTCATGTTGCCGCGTTAATAGTTCCCGTCACGCAACTGCTGAAGCGACTGCGCCAGATTCTCTCTAGCCTGGTGCTCCAGGGCGTTATGCAAGGGGGTCGTGTTGTATATGGGTTCACGAGCAAGAAACTCCGCGAGCACCTCCGCCCTCTTTTGCCGAAAGATCAGCTCGGGCACCCAAGCGTACTCTGCCCGCACCTGGACTTCATATTCCTCGAAACGTGCCCGATTCGCCCCCAGGATGGCCAAGTCGATGTCCACGAGCAGTTGCTGATCCTGGCCCTTGGGCAATGTCGAATGGCGCGTTGCCAGTATGTGCTCCCGGACTTGCGCTACGCGCTCAGTGGAAACCCCTGCGGCGGACAGTTCCTCAACCGCTGCAGGCTCAACGGCAAGACGGCGGTGCTGCTCGAGGAGATCGAGACACTCAGACAAATGCTGGAGCGCATGGTATTTGCGTTGCGGATCCGCGTAGGCGGCGAGCAACTGCTGCATCAAAGCGGCCCCATCGCCATGTGCCCCAATCTCAACCCACCATCTTTTCCATGATGATTTCAGCATGTTTTCCCTAGATGACGAACGTTGTTTGGCCACACTTAACTGCTGCCGAGTCAGGTTCGTCCATTGTTTTCCATGGATCAACAAGACTGGGGTGAGTTCAAAGAGCTTTTGGCGCGTTTCGACGCGCCTGCGTGCAGAGTGACCCAATGGCCCTTCCGAATCCAACCTTTGATCATCAACGCTTTCAAGTGCCGATGGCGGGACTCGAACCCGCAAGGAGGTTGCCCTCCAGCGGATTTTAAGTCCGCTGTGTTTACCATTTCACCACATCGGCATCCCAAGGATGCAAGGCATCACCTAAGGCTGGATTCAGTGGAATGGCAAGGCTTCTGACAGGGGCTGGCCGTGAACAACCGGCCTTCCTGCTGCAAACAATTCCGCCACTTCCCCTTGCCGGCTGCAGGCGGACTTGAAACGCACAAGGGAGTGCGCCCTGCCGGGCGCACCACAAAAAACCCGTACCGCAGACGCGGCACGGGTTTCCTGAATGCCTGGACGCGCTCGATCAGCTGATGACCGGCAGTTCGAAGCCGGCGGCGTACTCCTCGGTGGCGATCTTGTTGGCCTCGTCAGCGAACTCACCGATGAACTTCTCGCTGACAGGGTCGAACTCGAGCATCGGACCGCAGGCGGCGAGGTCGGCCTTCACGTCGATCTGGTTGTCCACGAGGTTCTGCACGAAGTGGTCGAAGGTCTCCTGGGCGGCCTTGTTGACGCTGAGGCGCTCCTTGATCTCCTCGTTGCTGATCTTCTTGCCGAGGCGGTAGCTGACGTTGGCCATGTGGGCCAGGGCGGCGGCATGGTGGCCGTGGGCGACGTTCAGCACGTCCTTGGTGATCTTGCCGGCGCGGACGGAGTCGATGAAGTTCTTCATGTGATCCGGACCGTCCTGGAAGTTGTCGAACTTCTCGATGGCCTTGCCGTCGTTGTCATAGGCCTTGGACTCGGCGATGAAGCCGCCTTCGCAATGAACGACGTTGCCGATGCGCGGGGCGGCGACCTTGCCGTTGATGCGGTAGACGGGCTCGTAGCCCTTGGTCCAGTTCATGTTCTTCATGGGCAGGCCGCGGTTGTCGAACAGCAGCGGGGCGCCTTCGGTGAACTCATAGTAGGCCATCTGGTTGTTGGCGGTCTCGCCGTCATCCTGATAGCCCCAGCGGCCGCCAAAGCTCATGACGCGCTTGGGCAGAAGGTCGGGGTTGCCGAGCGCCCAGCGGGCCACGTCGAGCTGGTGAGGGCCCTGGTTGCCGATGTCGCCGTTGCCGTAGGCCCACTGCCAGTGCCAGTCATAATGGAACTGGGTGCGGTGAACCGGCAGGATGCCGCGCGGACCGCTCCAGAGCTTGTAGTCGACCGTGCCGGCAAGGGCCTTGCCGCTGGCGTCCGTGAGGGTGCCGGGCTTGAACTGGCCGTCGGCGTCCGGGGAAAGCGGGGCGGCGATCTTGCCGATGCTCTTGCGGGCCTTGTAGTTGATGCCGCGGCTGAGGGTCACCTTGCCCAGCTTGCCGCTCTTCACATACTCCATGGCGGCGGCCCAGCCGAGGTCGGAACGACGCTGCATGCCGTGCTGGACCACAAGGCCCTTCTTGGCCGCCACAAGGGAGGCTTCAATCAGCTTGCGGCCTTCCATGATGTTGTGGGACACCGGCTTCTCGACATACACATGCTTGCCGTTGGCGATGCCGGTCAGGGCGATGAGCGTGTGGGTGTGGTTCGGGGTGGCGATGGTGATGGCGTCGATGTCAGGATCGGCGCAGCATTCGCGGTAATCCTTGTAGGCCTTCACCTTGATGTCCTTCTTGGCCAGTTCGGCGACCTTTTTGTCGAGCACGTCACTGTCCACATCGCAGAGGGCGACCAGGCGCACGCCGGGGATCTTCAGCAGGCTGCTGATGTGGCCCGAACCGCGGGACTTGAAACCGATGACGGCGACGCGGACGTCACCATTGGCTCCGATGGGGGCCGCCCAGGTGGGCAGCGTGGCGAGACCGGCGGCGCCGGCGACGGTTCCGCGCAGGAAGGTGCGGCGGGAGGTGTGGTTTGTGTTCATGGTAGTGAGTGGGAATTCCTTGGTTTAAGGGGGGACGCAGGTTCCGCAGGCAGGGCACCGGCAGGAAAGGAAGGCTACCAAGTACGAAGGAGCGCCTGCAACCTTTCTTTTGCATTCGAAGCCACCAGGAACCTGGATTGAAATGACTTCCACCCCGCCCCAGCAAGACAGCGCTGGCAAACCGCCGCCCGCCGTCTAACCGATGGGCATGTCCGTCACCCACGCGTCGCAGATGCCAGCCCCGCCCTCAGGCAGCCCGGAGCCCTCCTCCGGCTTTTCCCTGAAGGACCTGCTGGCACTGACCAAGTTCCGCCTCAGCGCCCTGGTGATCGTCACCACGCTGGTGGCCTTCTGGCTGCGGGCCGGAACCCGCATGGATCTCTGGCTGCTCGTCCACACCATCATCGGCAGCACACTCGCCGCCTTCGGTTCCGCCGTTTTCAACCAGCTCATGGAGATCGAGCCGGATTCGCGCATGAAGCGCACCGCCGACCGCCCCCTGCCCGCCGGGCGCATCAGCCCCAGCGCAGCCTTTGGCATCGGCTGGCTGCTCAGCGCCCTGGGCCTGATCCACCTCGTCCACCGGGTCAACGCCGAGGCCGCCGCCCTCACGGCCATGACCCTCGCCACCTACCTTTTCATCTACACACCCCTGAAGCGTCAATCGACGCTCAACACCCTGGTCGGCGCGGTTTCCGGTGCCCTGCCGCCGCTCATCGGCTGGGCGGGTGCGGCGGGACCTGCCACGGCAGGAGGTGCCTACTTCCGCTGGAGCCTGCTGGTCGAACCCGGTGCCATCTACCTTTTTGCCCTGCTCTTCCTCTGGCAGTTGCCTCACTTCCTGGCCATCAACTGGATGTATCGAGATGAATATGTGCGCGGTGGCTTTGTCATGCTGGCCAACGAGGACGAAGAGGGTGCCCGCACCTCCAAGCACGCCCTGGCCTGGTCCGTGGCCATGCTCCTGCTGATGTTCCAGCCGGTGCTCCATGGTCTGGTGAAAACCTGGCTCTTTCTGCCCCCCGCCCTGTTCCTGAACCTCTGGCTCTGCCAACGCGCCCTGGTTTTCCAGAAACAGCCCGAGCGCAGCACGGCTCGCAGCCTTTTCTTCGGCACCCTGATCTACCTGCCGGTCATCCTGATCGTCAGCGTCATTGCCTGGAAGTGACTTCCGACGTAACCAACCCAACCTCCATGTCCGCCGAATCCCCCCAAGAATCCCCGCCTCAGCGCCAGATCAACCCCTGGACCCTCTGGGTGCCCATCATCATCATCGCCCTGGGCGTGGTGGTGCTCTACAACTACCTCATTTTCAACTCCATGCAGGCCAAGGAGGACAAGATCACCCTTCAGGATGGCACGGTCATCAAACGGCCTCCGTTCCTTGGTCGCCTGGAAAAGGACATGGAGTTCACCGAACGCAGCGGCAAGAAGGTCAACCTGGCCGAACTGAAGGGCAAGATCCTCATCACCTCCTGGGTCTTCACCCGCTGCCCACGAGGCTGCGCCGGTGTCATCGCCAAGCTGAAAAAACTCTACGACGAATTCGGCGGCAACCCGGGCATCCAGTTCGTCTCCTTCACCCTCGACCCCGAGGACACGCCTGAAATGATGCAGAAATTCGCCCGTGGCATCGACATCAAGGACACCGACCACTGGTGGTTCCTCAACGGCGACAAGGAAGTCGTGCGCAACTTCATGACCTTCTCCCTCAAGTTCCGCCCCGTCCAGGACCTGCCTGAAGCCGACCGCCTCACGCCGGACGACAAGTACATCCATGACCTGAGGGTCGCCGTGGTCGACCACCAGGGTCATGTGCGTGGCCTCTATGACGTGATGAACGCCGACGCCGACACCCAGAAATTCTACGACGAGACCCTTAACAAGGAACTTCGCTACTTCCTGGAGGAGCAGAAAAAGGACGCCAAATAACCTGCTTTCCTCCCGCCCAGGCCGGGTAAATTTCCCGGCAACGCGCATTTGAGTCTGGCGCGGGACTCGCTAGTCTCGAAAGCTCCCCGACACCCCCGAACCCCGTTTTCATCCCTGCCCGCCATGCCGAAGATCATCGAAATGCCCAAGCTCAGCGACACCATGACAGAGGGCACCCTTGCCAAATGGACCGTCAAGGAAGGCGACACGGTGGAAGTGGGCAAGGCCATCGCTGATGTCGAAACTGACAAGGCCACGATGGAGTACGCCAGCCCGTTCGAAGGCAAGATCCTGAAGATCATCGTCAGCCCCGGCACCAAGGTGCCCCTCGGCAGCCCGATGGCGGTCGTCCTGGAGGACGGCGAAGAAGCCCCCGCCAACCTCGATGAACTGATCGCCAAGGCCCAGGCCGCCGCCGCTCCGGCTCCGAAGGAGGAGAAACCCGCCGGTGGTTCCGCCAAGAAGGTTTCCGCCCCCGGCCCCCGCCTGCCCACGGCTCCCCAGCCAGCCCGCCGTGCTGCCGCCGCCAGCAATGTCCGCGTCAAGGCCAGCCCGCTCGCCCGCAAAATCGCCGAAGAAAAAGGCGTGGACCTCACCACCCTCGTGGGCAGCGGCCCCGGCGGACGCATCGTGCGCGCCGACGTCGAAAACGCTCCGGTCGGTGGTGGCAGCGCCCGTGTGGCCGCCACTCCCGCCATCCGCCCCACCTACGGCCCTGAGGATGAACGCGTGGTCACCAGCACCATGCGCAACATCATCGCCGAGCGCCTCCTGGCCTCGAAGACCCAGATCCCGCATTTCTACCTCCAGGTCGAGGTCGATGCGGCGCCGCTCATGGGTTTCCGCGCCCATCTCAACGCCAGCGCCGAGAAGACCGGTGGCGTGAAATACACCGTCAACGACTTCATCCTGAAGTCTGTCATCCGCGCCGCCCAGGCCCAGCCCGCCATCAACGCCGCCTGGGATGGTGATGCCATCGTCAAATACAAGTCCGTCGGCCTCAGTGTCGCCATCGCCATCGACGACGGCCTCGTCACCCCGGTCATCAAGCAGGCCGAGAAAAAGACCCTTGCCGAGATCAGCGCCGCCGTGAAGGACCTCGCCGGCAAGGCCAAGAACAAGAAGCTCAGCCCCGACGACTTCGCCGGCGGCACCATCACCGTCTCCAACCTCGGCGCCTACGGCATCGACCAGTTCTCCGCCATCATCAACCCGCCCCAGGCCGCCATCATCTCCGTCGGTGGCATCCGCAAGGTGCCGGTGGTCGATGACAAGGGGGCGATTGTCGCCGGCCAGCGCATGTGGGTCGGCCTCAGTGGCGACCACCGGGTCGTTGACGGCGCCGTTGCCGCCACCTTTCTCCAGGAAATGCGCAAGCTCCTCGAAAACCCGGCCCTGATGCTGGTCTGATGGCCGGGGCTGCGGCAGAGCGGGCTATTTCAGGTAACGGGCCAGGGCTCTGGCCAGGCCTGCACCCGCTTCAAGGTAGCCTTCGACGGTGCTTGCCGGCGTGTTCCAGGCCGTCTCCAAGGTGACGGAGATGGCGGCTTCGCCCAGATGCTCGCGAGCCCAGCCGCTGCTCATGCGCGCTCGTTCCTCGTCGGTCTTCACATAGGTGGCGAAACGGTAGCGGGGCTCGACCTTCAGCCCGCCGCTGATGTGCTCGGCGGCCAGTTCAATCCAGCGCTGGTAGTTGTGCCGACGCAGGCCGCTCATGCTTTCGAAGCCGAAGGGGCCAAAAAAAAAGGGGGCCTTGTCACCGGCGGCCGGATTGTGCAGATCGATGAAGACATCGACGCCCTGCCGGGCCTGGATTTCCTTCAGGCTCTTCTGGGCGGCGGCGACTTCGGGGTAAACCGGCGTGGCCGACCAGTCACGGTTGTGATCCTGCGGCAGTGCCTCCTTGCCACCCGCACCCAGGGCGGCGTTGTCGACGTCCATGATGGGGATGAAATGAACACAGGTGGTCCGGCGCATTTCAACGGCCTCAGGATCATCGCCGGCCAGCCATTCAATGAAGCCTCGGCCCACCCACGAGCCCCCGGCTTCCCAGGCGTGCTGCCGGGCCTGGACCCAGGCCTGACGCGGGCTGTCCGGAGGGCCGATGCGGATGCCCTTCACCGGGCGGCCACCACGGGTCCGGGCGAGTTCAAAGCAGGCAGCGGAACCGGTGCCGGCGAGCTTTTCCTCGAGGGTGGTCAGCAGACGGGCGGCGTCAGCCGGGACAAAGGGAGGCCCCCAGGCCAGATGCAGCACCGGAGCGGCGGCGGTGACCTTGTAAATGAAGGCTTTGTCCTCGGCCTTCGTGGCCGGGTCCGTGTGCCGCCATTCGCGGCCGTCATGGCTGAATGCAGCTCGCGTCGGCTGGCACCAGGTGGCGCTGAGGATTTGCTCAGGCCGGAAGGGGCGGGTTTGCGCCTGAACCTCCAGGGTCACCAGCTGTCCAGCGGTCAGTCCTTCCAGGCGCAGGCTCCACCAGCAGGGCCAGCCGCGTCCTTCATGGAGAGCTGGCATGATGCGGATGCGAACCGGATTCTGCTCAAGCAGGATCACCTCGGCATTGCCGCCTTCAAAGTCGGTGCGGACACTGACCTCGGCGTGCAGATGAAAGCCCCCGGTGGCCAGGGCAAACAGGCAGATGAACAGGAATCGCATGCCGAAAGGAACGCCGCACGAGGAGGGGTTCACACAGCACGAGGGACGGAGACGAAACCAGAAACCAGAAACTCGAAGCGGGGATCGCCTCACCTGTCCTGATCCTGCCCGTCCTTTCCGAGGGGGAGTACGGGCTGTCGGCGGCGCTGGTTCCACTGTTCGAGCCAGCCCCAGCTCAGGTAGCTGACGATGTAGGAGGCCGGGGCCAGCACGGCGCCGAGCACCACCCCGCCGAAGAGCATCACCGGCGCATGTTCCTTGAGGGCGAGCCAGAGGCCGGCGACATCGGCGGGCAGCTTGGAAGGAAAGGGCGTGGTGGGCACGACGGTGAGGAAGGCCAGGGCCCATTTGCCGACGGCGTATTCGAGGGGGACGAGGGCGGCGATGGTGAGCGGGTTGCTCAGCCAGCACATGACCAGGGCGATGGGGATGTTGACGCGGAAGATGGCGGCCAGGATGGTGGCCGAGGGCATCTGGATGGGCAGGAGCTGGAGGGTGATGAAGGTGCCGATGGCGAGGCCGCCGGAGAAGGTGTGCTGGGTGGGTTTCCAGACACGCTTGTTCAGGAAATGCAGGGCGAACCAGCGCATCACGCCGCTGTGCTTGAGCTTCCGGGGATGCTTCAGAAACCGGATGGTCTTGAAGACGGTCCTGCGGAAGTAGCCTCGGGCGAAATCAAGCATGGCTGGGCGGGTGCAGGGCGAAAGTTTAATGGCCGTTCATGGCCGCCATCACCAGCAGCAGCACGCCGAGGGCGATGCGGTACCAGGCGAAGCCGGTGAAGGTGTGGCTTTGGACAAAATGGACCAGCCAGCGCACGACCACAAAGGCGGAAACGGCGGAGACGGCCGTGCCGAGGAGGATGAGCGCCCAGTTCTCACCGGCGGCGGCGCCCTCGGCAAAGGCGGACAGGATTTTCAAGCCGCCTGCGGCCATGAGCGTGGGGATGCCCAGCAGGAAGGAAAACTCCGTGGCGGCGGGCCGGGCGATGCCGAAGGCCATGGCCATGAGGATGCTGGCTCCGGAGCGCGAGGTTCCGGGAAAGACGGCGGCGATCAGCTGCGCGACCGCAACGGCGACAACCACGGCCCAGGTGATCTGCGCCACGCTGCTGCGGCCGTGATAGAGGCGCTCGAGGATCAGGATGAGGATGCCGCCGATGAGGGTGGCCCAGGCCACCGGCTGAATGGTTTCAGGAAGCTCAATGCCCGCCTTTTTAATCACGAGCCCGCCAAAAACGGTGATGAGAAAGGCTCCGGCGAGCTTCTTCAGGTAGTCCTGCGTCTCCGCCTCGCCCAGGGTGGCCATGAGGTGCTTCAGGCGCTTCATGAAAACCGCGAGCACGGCCACGACGGCGCCGCTTTGAATCACGACGTCAAAGAGGTCGCCCTGCCTGGGCAGCCAGCCCAGGTTCTGAGGGATGAGCAGATGCCCGGTGGACGAGATGGGCAGGAACTCGGTGACGCCTTCGATGATTCCAAGGATGATGACGGCGAGCCAGTCGGGCATGTGGTGGGTAAAAGGCGGAAAAGGGGATGGGCGGGCGCAAACTGTCGGGAGGGCGGCGTTGAATGCAAGCCCGCCGGCAGGGAGGGTCGATGTTTTGACGAACCTCTTGTCAGAGACGCCCGGCGTTGCGTATGTTTTCCTGTTTGAGCCCTTTATCCTGACATGCACCTCCGCCGTTTTCTGCCCGTCTTCAGCCTGCTGTGCGGGCTTTGTTTCCATTCATCCGCAGCGGCCGAAGAGACGCCGGGCGCGAGCCAGGTGATCGACATGAACTCCGGTGAATGGGACGGCATCGTCAACATCGATGTGTCGGTCCTGTTTCCCGACTACCGGGAGCCGTGGAACGCGGGCCAGCCCTCCGGCGGCAGCGGCACGGGCTTCCTGATCGGCAAAAACCGCTTCCTCACCAACGCGCACGTCGTCAGCAACGCCACCAAGATCGTCATCCGCACCACCAACGACCCCCAGCCGCATCCGGCGCGCATCGTCCATGTGGCGCATGACTGCGACCTGGCCATCATCGAGGCCGAGGACGGAGCGCCGTTTGAAAAGATGCGCCAGCTCACCTTCGGCGGCATTCCCAAGCTGAACACGGAGGTCATCGCGGTGGGCTACCCCATCGGCGGCGACCGGATTTCCGTGACGCGCGGCGTGGTCTCACGCATCGACTTCCGCACCTTCAGCCACAGCGGCGTGGACCAGCACCTGGCCATCCAGGTGGACGCGGCGATCAACCCGGGCAACTCGGGCGGGCCGGTGCTTCAAGGCGGCAAGGTCGTGGGTGTCGCCTTCCAGGGCTACAGCGGCAGCGTCGCCCAGAATGTCGGCTACATCATTCCGGTGCCCGTCATCCAAAGGCTGCTGAAGGACGTGGAGGATGGCCGGTATGACCACTATGTGGACCTGGCGATCACCGACTTCCCGGTGGAGAACGTGGCACAGAAGAAGGCTTTGAAGCTTGGCGATGACGGCGTGGGCGTGATGATCGCCGATGTCGAGCCTGCTGGCTGCGCCTCAGGCGTGCTGCAGCGCGGTGATGTGCTGCTTTCCATGGACGGCAATCCGGTGCTCAACAACGGCCTGATCCGCTTTGAAGGCGAGCTGATGGACATGAACGAGGTGGTCGAGCGCAAGTTCGCGGGAGACACGCTCAAGGTCAGCCTGATGCGCGATGGCAAGAAGTCTGACAAGGAGATCAAGCTGACCCGCTTCGCCCCCTATGTCCGGCTCGGCTCCACCTACAACCAGCGCCCGCGCTACCTGGTCTACGCCGGGCTGGTGTTCCAACCGCTGGACCGCAACCTCATGGACGCCCATCAGGTGCGCGACCCGGTGGCAAACTATCTTTTCGACAACTATCTCACCGACAAGATCTACGTCGAGCGCCCGGAGCCGGTGATGCTGACCACCGTACTGTCGGACGAGGTGAACACCTACTTTGCCGCCTACGCGCAGAGCGTCATCGACGAGATCAACGGCATGAAGATCCGCAACTTCCAGGACGTGGCCGAAGCCCTGAAGAAGGAGGATGCCAGGAAGGACTTCATCGTCATCAAGCTCGTCGAAAAAGGTCGGCCGCTGGTGCTCCGACGCGACCTCGCTGAAGCCGCCCATCCACGCATCATGAAGACCTACGGCATCCCCGAGGACTCCTACATCGGCAGCGAAGAAGAATGATCCGCCCGAGGCCTGAACCCCACACCCTTCCTTCCTGACATGAAGATTTTCACCCTCCTCGGCCTGGTCGGCATCGCCAGCCTCGCCGGTGCGCAGTTGCCGTCGAACATCGACAACTCCAAGGCGCCCGCCGCTCCTGGCAAACCCAGGGCTGGATCACCCGGCGTCCCCATGGGCACGATCGCTCCGCCGCCGGACAGCCTGAAGAAGCCGCTGGTCCAGCCGCAGATCATCAGCTCCAGCTCCCTGCTGAAGGTCAACGCCACCTATCAGTCCTACAACCTGCAGATCCCCTGGCAGAAGGAAAGCGCCGGAGGCCGTCGCGGCCTGGGCGTTGTGCTGCCGGGCAACCGTGTGCTGGTCACCGCCCAGATGGTCGCCGACGCCACCTACATCGAGCTCGAGCTTCCTGAAAGCGGCCAGAAGATTCCCGCCACGGTGCAGGCGGTGGATTATGAGGCCAACCTGGCTCTGCTGGCGCCGAACTCACCCACCAAGGAGAAGGAGTTCTTCGCCGGACTCAAGGGCGTGGAGGTGGATGATTCCGCCCGGATCGGCGACTCCCTGGCCGTCTGGCAGGCCGGTCGCGTGGGCGACCTCATTGTGACCCCCATGCGCATCAGCAAGGTGATGACGCAGGGTTATGTGGTCGATAACGCCGCCTTTCTGGTCTATGAAGCCACCGGCATCATCCGCAGTGAATCCAACAGCTTCACCCTGCCCGTCGTGAAGGGCGGCAAGCTTGCCGCCCTGCTGCTGCGCTACGATTCAAAAAACCAGGTGGCGACCCTGCTGCCCGCCCCTATCATCCAGCACTTCCTGAAGGACGTCGCCGATGGCAGGTATGACGGATTCCCTTCCCTGGGCATCGAGTTCCAGGTGACCCAGGACGAGCAGTTCCGCGACTACCTGGGCCTCAAGGCCGGGGCGCCCGGCGTTTTTGTCAGCAAGATCATGAAGGGCGGCAGCGCCGACAAGGCGGGCATGAAGGCCGGAGACATCATGATCTCCATCGACGGCCATGAGGTCGACGCACGCGGCGACTACCAGGACGGACAGTTTGGCGCCGTCAGCGCCAGCCACCTGATCCGCGGCAAGGGCTTTGTCGGAGACAAGGTGGAGATCAAGGTGCTGCGTGAAGGCAAGGAAGTCGTGCTCAAGGGCAGCCTGGCCCGCAAGGAGCCCGACGACTACCTCGTCCGCCCCTACCTCTTTGACCACGGCCCGAAATACATTCTCAGCGGCGGCATTCTCTTCCAGGAACTGACCTCGGCCTACCTGAACTCCTTCGGTCGTGAGCAGCGCGGGGGTGCCATCCTGCGCCTCCAGCGCATCGCCAGCAACCCGGAGGAGTTTGAGAAGGACGGCCGCAAAAAGATCGTCTTCATCGGCGCCATCCTGCCCACCGCCAGCACCCAGGGCTACGAACGCATGAGCGGCCAGGTCGTCGAGGAGGTCAACGGCAGGAAGATCAACGAAATCGCCGACGTGGCCGCCGCGCTGAAGGAGCCCCAGGACGGCCTGCACACCCTCAAGCTGCGAGAGTTCCCCTACCTGCTGCACCTCGATGCCCTGCGGGTGGAACGCGACAACATGCAGCTCATGAACGGCATGTTCCGGGTGAGCGAACTTTCGCGCCTGGAGTAGGCCACGCATTCTTCCATTTATCGCACGCTGTTGGGCGAGGCTGACCTTTGTCAGGCTGAGTCGATGCCTCCGCCAAATTTCCTTTGTTATTTTCTATAGCAAACTCTAATATTTAGAGCTAGTTTGGATTTATTAGTCCGAAATGACCGGTTTTGACCGACTCCGCATCCTCATCGTCGAGAACGAAGGTCTCGTCGGGTGTGACATGGCCGCGTTTCTGAACGATCTGGGCTATCGAGTCATCGGCACCTGCTCGACCAGCGAGGACGCTCTCCGGCTTTATGACGACCTGCGTCCCGACCTGGTGCTCATGGACGTGCATCTGGACGGGACGGTGGATGGCATTGAAACCGCCCTCCGCCTGCAAAAACGCGGCCCCGTAGCCATTGTGTATGTCACGGCCTGCGCTGACCTGGAAACCGTCAACCGCGCCCGCGAAACGCACCCGCAGGGTTATCTGCTGAAGCCCTTCAGCCACGACGAACTCCGGCTCACCGTCGAAGTGGCCGCCGCCCGGGTGCAGGAGGAAATCGAGCGTCGCAAGCGCGAGCAAAGCTACTTCGAAACCTTCGAAAGCCTGGCGGACGGCGTCATCGTCGCGGACCTGGCCGGTGTCATCGTCTTCAGCAATCCGGCGGCGGCACGCATCAGCGGCTGGCCTCAGCCCGACTGCGTGGGGCGTTCCCTGCATGAAGTCTTCCGTATTTATCAGCCCAGCGGTGAACCGGCGATGGTGGAGCTGGCAAGCCCCGCCCAGCCGAGCCAGGAGCGCACCGTGTGGCTGACCACGCGTGAAGGTCAGCGCGTGCCGGTCCAGGACCGATCCACGCCCCTCCGTGACCAGAGCGGCCAGCTCACCGGAGTGGTCATTCTTTTTCGTGCCCAGAACGCATCGTCTGAAGGCGAGCGCGGCACCTCGGAACCTTCCCCGGAGGCCTCCGCCGCCCAGGCTCCCCTGGTCGACGTGGTGGAAAGCATCTCGGACCCCCTGCTGGCCCTCGACGGCCGCTGGGGCATCACCTATGCGAACGCCAGCGCCCAGCAGCTTTTCGGGCGGCATGTCGGCAAGCTCCTCGGGGTCAATCTCTGGGACCTTCTGCCTGCAGCGACGCGTGAGGAGCACTATGGCTCCCTCAGCCATGCCATGCTGCACCGGGAGACGGTGAGCCGGGAGATCTACCTGGAGGAAAAACAGACCTGGATCGAGCTGCGCGGCTATCCCTTTGCCGAAGGCCTGCTGCTGCTCCTTCAGGACATCACCTCGAAACGCGAGGAGGCCGAACGCCGCAGCCGCCTGGACCGCCTGGAGTCACTCGGACTGCTGGCACGCGGCTTCGCCCACGAGTTCAACAACCTGCTCACCGTCCTGCTCGGCAACCTTTCCCTGGCCGAGATGCGCCTGCGCTCCGTCATCCAGCTTCCGGAACTGCACACGGCCAAGCAGGCGACGCTGCAGGCGCAGGGCCTGGTTCAACAGCTTCTCACCTTTGCCCGTGGCGGAGCCCCCATCAAGCGCCCGACCCAGCTTGGCGAGCTGATCGAGCAGTTCTTCCTTCATCACAGCCGGGCGCCCCGGATCGAGTACCGTCTGGAGATCTCCCCTTCCCTGCCGACCATCGCCCTGGATCCCGCCCAGGTCCGCCGCCTGCTGGGCAACCTGGTGCGCAACGCCGAACAGGCCCAGCCCAACGGCGGCGTCATCACCATCCGCTGCCAGCCCCACGACCCCGGCGAAAGCTACCCGCACGAGATCACCAGCGATCATCCGACCGCGCCGGCGGGCATTGTCGTCGAGGTCGCCGACCGTGGCGAAGGCATCCCTGCGGAGAACCTGGCTCACATTTTTGAACCCTACTTCAGCACGCGCAAATCCGAGAACGCCACCGGCCTCGGCCTGACCGTGTGCGAATCCATCGCCAAGGCCCATGGCGGCTCCATCTCGGTCCGCAGCGAGCCGGAAAAGGGCACCAGCGTCAGCCTTTACCTGCCCGTCGACGCCGATGGCGAGGAGGTGGACGCCCTGGGCATCAGCCATGCCTTTGAAGGCGCCCCTGAACCGGCCGTCACCCGCATCCTGGTGCTGGAGGATGATCCGCTGGTCCGCGCCCTGATCGTGAGAAACCTCACCAGCCAGCAGTATGAAGTCACGGAGACCGCCGAGGGCAGCGAGACCGTGCGCGCCTACCAGGAGGCGCGGCAAAACGGACGCCCCTTTGACCTGGTCATCCTCGACCTCAGCATTCCCAACGGCATGGGCGGCGTCCGCGCCATGGAGAAGCTTCGTCAGCTGGACCCCGAGGTGCTGGCCATCGTCTCCTCCGGCTACAGCGACGACCCCGTGATGGCGAAGCCCGCCAGCTACGGCTTCGCCGCCGTGCTGCCCAAGCCCTACGAGCCCGCCGACATGATCCGCCTGGTGAAAAGCGTTCTCGCCCAGCGCGCCGTCGGCCGCTGAGCAGACCGGCACTCAAGGAAGCGAATTCCCAAATCCATAGCACGGCTGTTCGCCCCTGCGTTTCGACACCTCCAAAAAAAGAACGGACTGGAGAGTCGCCTCTCCAGCCCGCTCGTTGGGGGTTTGGGTTTTTTATTCTGGCTTCCTTCCCACCAGCTCCCGGCAGGTGGTCCAGCCGCCTGGAACAAAAAGATTTGGGTTTTAAAGGGCGGCCAGGAAGGAGTTTAACCGTTCCTGGCCGCCGTGGTAAGAAGCTTTTCGTGCCTCTTTATTCACCTGGAATTACATCATGCCGCCGTGGTCATGGCTGTGACCGGCGTCAGCCTTCTCCTCTTTCGGGATGTCGGCGATGAGGCACTCGGTGGTCAGCAGGAGACCGGAGATGGAGGCGGCGTGCTGCAGGGCGCTGCGGGTCACCTTGGCGGGGTCAACGACGCCGGCCTTGATCAGGTCGGTGTATTCGCCGGTGGCCACGTTGTAACCTTCATTGCCCTTGCCCTTCTTCACCTGGGACACCACGAGGGCGCCTTCGACACCGGCGTTGGCGGCCAGCTGGCGGAGGGGAGCCTCGATGGCGCGCTTGACGATGTCAGCGCCGGTGGCTTCGTCACCCACGAGACCCAGGTCGCCCAGGGCTGCGGTGGCACGGATGAGGGCGACACCGCCGCCAGGGACGATGCCTTCCTCGACGGCCGCACGGGTGGCGTGCAGGGCGTCTTCCACGCGGGCCTTCTTCTCCTTCATCTCGGTTTCGGTGGCGGCACCGACGTTGATGACGGCCACGCCGCCGGCGAGCTTGGCGAGGCGCTCCTGGAGCTTCTCACGGTCGTAGTCGCTGGTGGTTTCGGCGATCTGGTTCTTGATCTGCTGGACACGTCCCGCGATGGCGTCGGAGGAGCCTTCGCCCTCGACGATGACGGTGTTTTCCTTGCCGATGGTCAGGCGCTTGGCACGGCCGAGGTCGGAAAGCTCGATGTTCTCAAGCTTGATGCCCAGGTCCTCGGTGATGCAGCGGCCGCCGGTGAGGATGGCGATGTCTTCAAGCATGGCCTTGCGGCGGTCGCCGAAGCCAGGGGCCTTGACGGCGACGATGTTGAGCGTGCCGCGCAGCTTGTTGACGACGAGGGTCGCCAGGGCTTCGCCTTCGACGTCTTCCGCGATGATGAGAAGGGGCTTGCCGGAGCGGGCGACCTTCTCAAGCAGGGGCAGCATGTCCTTCAGGCTGCTGATCTTCTTCTCGTGGATGAGGATGTAGGCGTTTTCGAGGCTGGCCTCCATCGTCTCAGGGTTGGTGACGAAGTAGGGGGACAGGTAGCCCTTGTCGAACTGCATGCCTTCCACGACTTCGAGGGTCGTTTCGATGCTCTTGGCCTCTTCGACGGTGATGGTGCCTTCCTTGCCGACCTTGTCCATGGCCTCGGCGATGATGTTGCCGATGCTGGCGTCCCAGTTGGCGGAGACGGTGGCGACCTGGGCCACTTCCTTGCTGTCCTTCACCGGGGTGGAGATCTCCTTCAGCTTGGCGACGATGGCCTCGGTGGCCTTCAGGATGCCGCGCTGCAGGGAGGTGGGGTTCGCACCGGCGGTGACGTTGCGAAGGCCTTCGCTGTAGATGGCCTCGGCAAGCACGGTGGCGGTGGTGGTGCCGTCGCCGGCGATGTCGGAGGTCTTGGAGGAGACTTCCTTGATGAGCTGGGCGCCCATGTTTTCATAAGGATCGGGAAGCTCGATCTCCTTGGCCACGGTGACACCGTCCTTGGTGATCGTGGGGGAGCCGAATTTCTTCTCGAGGATGACGTTGCGGCCGGAGGGGCCGAGCGTGGCCTTCACGGCCTTGGCGAGCTTGGTGACGCCGCGGAGGAGGGCCTGGCGGGCGTTTTCGTCGAAGTTGAGTTGTTTAGCCATGTCTGGGTAGGAGTTTCAGGTTTAAAGTTTCGGGTTTCTTGTCGGGGATCAGGCGATGATGCCGAGGATGTCGGTTTCGTTGATGATGAGGACGTCTTCGCCGTTGAGCTTCACTTCGGTGCCGCCGTACTTGGAGATGAGCACCTTGTTGCCGACCTTCACGGTGAAAAGCGTGCTGACATCCTTGCCTTCGTCATCCTTGCCGGTGCCGAGGGCGAGAACTTCAGCTTCCTGGGGTTTCTCTTTTGCGGTGTCGGGCAGGAAGATGCCGCCAGCGGTTTTTTCTTCGCTGGAGGAGCGCTTCACGAGGACGCGACGACCGAGCGGGGTGATGGAGGTAGCCATATTGGTCTGGATTCTGCTAACTAGGTTTTGGGTTCTGGTTTGGTTTGGTTCATCTGCCCGGCCTGCTGACACACGGGAATGTGGCGGCTGGCCGGGCGGAAAGTTTTTCAGGAGAAGGGGAACGTCCGAAACAGGGCCGCCGCATTCGGCTCACCGGCTGGATTCAAGATGTTCAAAAGGCTGGGCATTCGGGTTTCGGTTTCGGATTTCGGGTTTGACCCCTGTCATTTCGTGGGAGGAGGCGTCTCCTTGATCGCCACGCCGTTGCTGGCGCGCTGGACTCCCCCATAGGTCAGCTCAGGCGCGGCCTCGCCGACCTCCTCGGTGACAAAGCGGACGATCTGCTTCGGATCCTCGGACAGGACGGCCTGCAGCATCCGGGCCTTGCGGGCGTGGTCATAACCCTTGATGTCGAGATCAAGCCCCACGGTTCCCGGCTCGCCGGAAAGCCCCTGCATCTTCGCCACCATGGCGGCGCTGTTGTTGATCTGGTCCTGGAGCCGCTTGTCCTTGCTCAGCCGGGTCAGACCGACTTTCAGCGCTTCGTTCACCTCGGGCACGTTCAGGAGTTCGGCGGCGTTCTTGTCCGGGTATCGGGCCAGGATGTCCTCCGCCTGGGTTTCAAGGCCGGCCTGAAGCTCAGCCTTGGATGACTTTCTGGATTCAGCGGGTGCCAGGGCTTCGAGGGCCATCGACTCAATCTTGGAATCCGAAACGGCGGCGGACTTCGGAGCTTCAACAGCAGGCCTGGCAGGCTCCTTATTGCCGCAGGCGGTGAAAGCCGCAGCAGCCAGCATGGCCGGGGCAATGCCGAGGAGGCGGTGGAACCGACCTGTCGTCGGCGTTCCGGAGGATGAAGCGGAGACGTTCATGGTCAGGGTGCGCGCGGGGCGACGGCGGCGTTGGAAATTTCGCGGAGCGCCGTCTTCATGGCGTCCTCAAAGGTGGCGAAGGAGTCGTACTGGGCCAGCGGCGCCTGACCGGCGGCGGTGCGGATCTCGGAGGTGCTCTCCATCCGGCCGACGAGATACCACTGGTCGCCGCCATGGCTCTGGATCATCGATTTCAGATATTCGATCTCGAGCTTCTTGTTGGTGATCTGGTCGTTGGTGTCGGAGCTGCCGTTGGTGAAGTCGGCCATCGGCTGGCGGCAGAGCAGGATGCCATAGGCTTTGTTAGGCGCGAGGGAGCAGGTGACGGTGTACTTGGCGTGGGCGTCCACCAGCATGTGGGAGGGGTCGGTGCCGGCGATCACCAGCTCCGTCTGGTCCAGCTTGGCCGTGGCGCCCATGGGATCGCGGATCACCTTCAGGCCCTCACCCTCCATCATGCCGCTGAAGCACTCGATGACCTTGTTCAGGAAGCGGCGGCGCGTGGCGAGGAGCATCTCGTCATAGCGGTGCAGGAGGTTTTTCACCTCAGCATCCAGCGCAGACAATTCCCTGAGGGCTTCCAAACTCATCGCGGCGAAAGAACGGGGTTGAGGTTGGAAATGGCCTGCCTTTTCACGGAGGCAGGGAAAACGCCGGAGATGGGCGAACCCCAGGCGGGCGCACCCATGACAAACGTGCCGGAGGCACGAAAGACATGAGCCGGTGGTGCAACCACCGGATGAGCATGGTCAACCCACGCGTTTTCAGACAGCGCCCTGGAGGGGCGCGAGAAGCGTCCGAACGCACCCGGCAGCACCGCAGACGTGGGATTCGCGCAGGCTTCTCGCGCACCTGCCGGAGCGCGCCCCTTGGCCACATCCACGACGGCGGATGAACCGGTGGTTTCACCACCGGCTAATCTCGCGCGTCCCTCCAGGACGCCGTTCATCGGCGACCCGGAGCGGGAATGCGGCTGCCTGGATGGCAGGGGCTGGAACATGCGGATACTCACGACTAGCTGGTTCGTTCAGGAACAGTCCGGACGGTCACTTGTCCTTGTCCACGACCTCGAAGTCGGCATCGACGACCTTGCCTTTGTCCTGGGACTTCGGCTCGGCGGCGGGGGCCTCAGGACCGGCTTCAGGTGCGGCCCCGGGCGCTCCGGCTCCGGCTCCGGCGGCGGCAGCGGCCTGGTAGGCGGCGGCGAAGAGCTTCTCGATCTCCTCGGTCTGCGTCTTCATCTTGTCAGTGTCGTTGGCTTCAACGGCGGCCTTGAGGGTGGCGAGCTTGTCCTTGATCGGGGTGAGCTGGTCGGCGGAAACCTTGCCCTCCCACTCCTTCAGGGTCTTCTCGATCTCGTAGCTGAGCGTCTCGGCCTTGTTCTTGATTTCGACGGACTCCTTGCGCTTGCGATCTTCCTCGGCGTGCTCCTCGGCGTCGCGCTTGGCCTTCTCGATTTCGTCCTGGGTGAGGCCGGAGCTGCCCTGGATGGAGATCTTCTGCTCCTTGCCCGTGGTCTTCTCCTTGGCGGAGACATGCAGGATGCCGTTGGCGTCGATGTCAAACGTGACCTCGATCTGCGGAACGCCGCGCGGCATGGGCGGGATGCCGTCGAGCTTGAAGGTGCCGAGCACCTTGTTGTCCTTCGACATCGGACGCTCGCCCTGGAGGACGACGATCTCGACGCCAGGCTGCTGGTCGGCGTAGGTGGAGAAGATCTGCGAGTGCTTCTTCGGGATGGTCGTGTTGCGGGCGATCATCGGGGTGGCGACACCGCCGGCGGTCTCGATGGCGAGGGTGAGCGGGGTGACGTCGAGCAGGAGCACGTCCTTCACGTCGCCCTTGAGGACGCCGCCCTGGATGGCCGCGCCGATGGCGACGACTTCATCCGGATTCACGCCCTGGTGCGGGTCCTTGCCGGCGAGCTTCTTGGCGGTCTCGACCACCTTGGGCATGCGGGTCATGCCGCCGACGAGCACGAGTTCGTCGATCTTGCTGGCGTCCAGCTTGGCGGCCGCGAGGCAGTCACGCACGGGCTTCATGGTGCGCTCAAAGAGGGAGTCGCAAAGCTGCTCCATCTTGGCACGGCTCAGCGTCTTCATGATGTGCTTCGGCCCGGTGGCGTCGGCGGTGATGAAGGGCAGGTTGAGGTCGTAGCTCTGGCTGGAGCTGAGGGCGATCTTCGCCTTCTCGGCCTCCTCCTTGATGCGCTGGAGCGCGTCGGGCTGGCCGCTGAGGTCGATGCCGCTGTCCGCCTTGAACTCGTTGACGATCCAGCTGATGAGCGTGTTGTCCCAGTCGTCACCACCCAGGTGGGTGTCGCCGTCCGTGGCGAGCACCTCAAAGACGCCGTCGCCGATTTCCAGCACGCTGATGTCGAAGGTGCCGCCGCCAAGGTCATACACGGCGATCTTTTCATCGCTCTTGGACTCGAGGCCGTAGGCGAGCGAGGCGGCGGTGGGTTCGTTGATGATGCGGCGCACGTTCAGACCGGCGATTTCACCGGCGGCCTTCGTGGCGTTGCGCTGGCTGTCGTTGAAGTAGGCCGGAACGGTGATGACGGCCTCGGTGATGGCCTCGCCCAGCTTGGCTTCGGCATCGGCCTTCAGCTTGCTGAGGATCATGGCGCTGACCTCCTGGGGGGAGTAGGTCTTGGTTTCACCGCCGACCTCCACCTGGACATGGGCGTCGCCGTTCGAGGCCTCGACAATCTTATAAGGCATGCGCTTGTCGGCCTCGGTGAGTTCGGAGAACTTGCGGCCCATGAGGCGCTTCACGGAGAACACCGTGTTGCGCGGGTTGGTGACGGCCTGGCGCTTGGCGGCCTGACCCACCACGCGTTCGCCGCTCTTCGTGAAGGCGACGACGGAAGGGGTGGTGCGGGCGCCTTCCGAGTTTTCGAGGACCACGGCCTTGCCGCCTTCGAGGACGGCCATGCAGGAGTTGGTGGTGCCGAGGTCAATGCCGAGGATTTTGCTCATGGTAGTGGGGTTGGGGGAAAGGTTGGAACAGAGGGGTTGATTTGATCGCGTTAATTGGCACGAGACGTGCCAGGAGGCTGGGTTGATTTTTAAACCATTGATAGAGAACGAATAACGATTACTTCGATAACAAAGCATCGAGGCTGAACCGACAGCTAAAAGTGCCAATTATGGCACTTTGAAGGCGAATGCGCCATGTCACTTGGCACTTTGGATGACACATTGGGGTCAAGATTCTCACGAAGGAAGCCATTCCGCCCCGGGCAGGTGGCACCATCCTTGCTTTATTGGCCTGCGTCATTCGTAACCTCCTCACCCCATCGGCCGGGGCCAGCCTGGCGATGGGGTTTTCCAACCCCCCATGAAACACCCCTTTTACGACCTGGACATCCCCAACGAGGGATCGCTGCACCGCATGGACCTGGAGCGTGATGCCTGTGGCGTCGGCTTTGTGGCCAGCATCGAGGGCAGGCGCAGCCGGGACATTCTCGACATGGCCCTCTGCGGCGTGTGCAGCGTCCAGCACCGCGGCGCGGTGGACGCTGACCGGGTCACCGGCGACGGCGCGGGGGTGCTGACCCAGATCCCGCACAAGATCTTCCAGCCCTTCATCGATGAGATGCACTTCGAGCTGGAGCACCCGATGGACCTCGCCGTGGGCGTGTTTTTCATGCCGTCCGACCAGACCGAGCGCATGAAGATCCACCTCCTGGCCGAGGGCCTGCTGCGCAATCGTGACATCCAGGTCATCGGCTGGCGTGACGTGCCGGTGAACCCGAACGAGCTGGGTCACAAGGCCCGCATGACCATGCCGGTGATCCAGCACCTCCTGGTGGCAAGGCCCGAAGGCATGGACGACGCCCCGTTTGAGCGCCAGCTCTACCTGATCCGGCGGGAGATGCGCCTGAAGGCCCGCATCCACAAGCTGGCGGACTTTTACATCGCCTCCTTTTCGCACCGGACGATGGTTTACAAGGCACTGCTCCTGCCCTCCTCCCTCCAGAAGTTCTACACGGATCTTCAAAATGACGATTTCGAGACCGCGCTGGCCGTCTTCCACCAGCGCTTCAGCACCAACACCTTCCCCACCTGGGCGCTTTCACATCCCTTCCGCACCCTCGCCCACAATGGTGAGATCAACACCGTGCGCGGCAACCGCAACTGGCTGAACAGCCGCGCCAGCGACTTTGAAAACCCGGTCTGGGAGGGCGAGGAGCAGCTGCTCAAGGAACTCATCGCCAAGGGCCAGAGCGACAGCGCCAGCCTGGACGCCGCGCTTGATCTGCTGATGCAGAGCGGACGCGACCCGGTGCATGCCATGGCCATGCTTGTGCCCAGCGCCTATGGCATTGATCCGACGACCTCTCCAGAGCTGAAGGCCTTCTACGAATACCATGAATGCTTCAGCGAACCCTGGGACGGCCCCGCCGCCATGGTGCTGACCAACGGCCTGAGCGTGGTCGCCAGCCTGGACCGCAACGGCCTGCGCCCCAGCCGCTGGAAGCTCACCGCCGACGGGGTCTTCGCGCTCGGTTCCGAAGTCGGCATCGTCCACATCGACGACGCCCGGGTGCTGCGCAAAGGGCGGCTCGCCCCGGGGGAGATGCTGGAGATCGACCTGCTGAAGAAGCGCATCCGCTTCAATGACGAGATCAAGGCCGACCTCGCCAGCCGCCAGCCCTACGGCGAGTGGCTGAAGAACCGCACCAGTCTCACCACGCTGGCCCCGGAGTCACCGAGCGGTGACCTCGATCTTCTGGAGCTTTCCCGCAAGCAGGCCGCCTTCGGCTTCACCAGGGAGGAACTGGAGATGTCCCTGACGCCGGCCCTGGCCAGGGGCGAGGAGGCCATCTACTCCATGGGCGATGACGTGGCGCTGAGCGTGCTTTCCACCCGCCCCCGGCTGCTGACGAGCTACTTCCGCCAGCTCTTCGCCCAGGTCACCAACCCGCCGATCGACCCGATCCGTGAACGCGCCGTCATGAGCCTGGAGGTCGTGCTCGGCCCGCAGCGTAATTGGTTGGGCCAGACGCCCGAGCATGCCCGCGTGGTGCACCTGAACTCCCCCTTCCTGTTTGAAAACGAGCTCAGCTCGCTGAAGGCCCTGGCCGGGCATCCCCACCGCATCCTCGACGCCACGTGGCCAGTTCATGAAGGCCCCGAGGGCATGAAGCGCGCGCTGGACCAGCTTTGCGTGGATGCTGAAGCGGCGGCGAAGGAACGTGTGCAGATCCTCATCCTCAGCGACCGCGCCGTCAGCCCCGAACGTGCGGCCATCCCCGCACTGCTCGTCACCGGGTCAGTGCATCATCACCTGAACCGCCGGAAGATCCGCATGCGGCTCAGCCTGGTCATCGACACCGGCGAGGCGCGTGACACGCACCAGATGGCCTGCCTGTTCGCCTTTGGCGCCAGCGCCGTCTGCCCCTACCTGGCCTTTGAAACCATCCGCGAACTCGTCGAGTCCGACAAGACCGCGCGCAAGCCGCAGCTCGACGGCATGGGCTATGACAAGGCCGCGCTGAACTACCGCAAGGCCCTGGAAAAGGGCGTGCTCAAGATCATGAGCAAGATGGGCATCTCGGTGCTCAGCAGCTACATCGGCGCACAGATCTTCGAGGCCGTGGGCATCGGGGAGGAAGTGATGCAGCATGCCTTCACCGGCACGCCCAGCCAGATCAGCGGCATCGGCTTCAAGGAGATCGCCGAGGAGGCCCTGGCCCGCCACGCCACCGGCTTCGGCGTTCAAGCGCCCGAGGGCGGCGGCATCGACCTGGGCGACCCCGGCTACTACCGCCCGCGTCAGAAGGGTGAGATGCACGCCGTCACCGGACCGGTGATCAAGAACTTCCACACCTTCGTGAAGAGCGGCAGGGCCGAGGATTACGCCGCTTACGTGAAGGCCTCGCTGGAGAACACCCCGACGGCGCTGAAGGACCTTTTCGAATTCGTGCCAGGCCCCGAAGGTCCGATTTCGATCGATGAAGTCGAGTCCATCGAGGACATCCGCGTGCGCTTCACCACCGCGGCCATGTCGCTGGGAGCGATTTCACCCGAGGCTCATGAGGCCCTGGCCATCGCCATGAACCGCATCGGCGGCAAGTCCGACAGCGGCGAGGGCGGCGAGGATCCGAGGCGCTTCAAGCCCTATGAAAACGGCGACTGGGCGAACTCCAAGATCAAGCAGGTGGCCAGCGGACGCTTTGGCGTCACGGCCGAATACCTCGCCAACGCCTGGGAGCTGGAGATCAAGATGGCCCAGGGCGCCAAGCCGGGGGAGGGCGGCCAGCTTCCGGCCATGAAGGTGAACCGCATGATCGCCCGCCTGCGCCACACCACGCCCGGCGTCATGCTCATCAGCCCGCCGCCGCATCACGACATCTATTCGATCGAGGACCTGGCTCAGCTCATCCACGACCTCAAGGAGGCCAATCCACGCGCCCGCGTCTGCGTCAAGCTGGTCGCTGAATCCGGCGTCGGCACCATCGCCGCCGGCGTGGCGAAGGCGAACGCCGACATCATCCTCATCTCCGGGCATGACGGCGGCACCGGGGCCAGCCCGCTCAGCTCCATCAAGCATGCCGGCCTGCCCTGGGAGCTCGGCCTGGCCGAGGCCCAGCAGGTGCTCATGCTCAACGGCCTGCGCGAACGTGTCACCCTGCGCACCGACGGCGGCCTGCGCAACGGCCGCGACATCGCCATGGCGGCCATCCTAGGCGCGGAGGAGTTCAACTTCGGCACCATCGCCCTCATCGCCCTCGGCTGCGTCTATGTGCGCCAGTGCCATCTCAACAACTGCCCCGTCGGCGTGGCCACCACCGACCCGAAATTCCGCGCCAAGTTCAAGGGCAGTCCGGACATGATCGTGAACTTCTTCAACGCCGTGGCGCAGGAGGTCCGTGAAATCATGGCCGAACTCGGCGTCCGCACCCTGGATGAAATGATCGGCCGCCCCGAGTTCCTGCGTCAGCGCGAGGTGCCTGGCCATCCGAAGGCCAACCTCGTCAAGCTCGACCGCATCCTGCGCGATGTCGGCAAGGATCTCGGCCAGGATGCCGCGCGCACCTGCCACATGAACCGCAACGACGGCCTCGACCAGCATCCCCTGGACGACCGCATCATCCAGGAGGCCCAGTTTGCCATCAGCGACAAGATGAAGGTCCGCCCGCTGCGCTACAAGGTGAGGAACACCTTCCGCAACATCGGCACCAAGCTCAGCGGCCAGATCGCCTTCCATCACGGCAACCATGGCCTCGCCCCCGGCACCGTCGATGTCACCCTGGAGGGCAGCGCCGGCCAGAGCTTCGCGGCCTTTGCCTGCGGCGGCGTGAAGCTGACGCTCATCGGCGAGGCGAACGATTATGTCGGCAAGGGCCTGTGCGGCGCGGAGATCATCCTCAAGCCCGGACCGCGCATCCGTCCGGATTATCAGACCTGGGAGAACAGCATCCTCGGCAACACCGTCATGTACGGCGCCACCAGCGGCAGCCTGTTCGCGGCCGGCCGGGCGGGCGAGCGCTTCTGCGTGCGCAACTCCGGCGCCACCGCCGTCGTCGAGGGCATCGGCGACCATGGCTGCGAATACATGACCGGCGGCGTGGTTGCCGTGCTCGGCAGCTTCGGCAAGAACTTCGGCGCCGGCATGAGCGGCGGCGTGGCCTACCTGCTTGATGAAGCCGGCCTGTTCGCCAGACTGCACAACCCCGAGATGATCAAGGGAGGGCCAGTCAGCGACCCCGAGGACGTCAACCAGCTCAAGAAGCTGATCTATGACCACCTCGACCGCACTGACAGTGCCCGTGCAAAGATGATCCTGGAAAACTGGGCCGACTATCAGCCGAAGTTTGTGAAGGTCGTGAGCAAGGCCGAGCCGGTCGCCGTCCCGCCCGAGGAGGAGGCGCCCTCCGCCAAATCCGAGTTGGCCGCCGCCTGAGCTTTCTGACAGGATGACGCCTGATCCGCCCGGATTCGACGAATGGTGCCGTCCGCGTGACAGAGCCGCGTCGTGAGGAGCGACTTCAGGCAGCCATCCTCCGCATGTCCCAGCCTAACAACATCCGCCGAGTCGTCATCGCCAGCTTCATCGGCACCACGATCGAGTGGTACGACTTCTTCCTTTACGGCACGGCGGCGGCGCTGGTGTTCAACAAGCTGTTCTTCCCCACCATCGACCCGATGGCGGGCACCATGGCCGCCTTCGCCACCTACGCCGTCGGCTTCTTCGCCAGGCCCCTTGGCGGCATCGTGTTCGGGCACTTCGGCGACAAAATAGGACGCAAGTCCATGCTCGTCACCACGCTCATGATGATGGGCGTGGCCACGGTGCTGATCGGCCTGCTGCCCACCTATGAGCAGATCGGCGTCGCCGCCCCCGTTCTGCTCGTCGCCCTGCGGTTCATCCAGGGCTTTGGCGTCGGCGGCGAATGGGGCGGAGCCGTGCTGATGGCCGTGGAGCATGGCCATGAGGGCAGGCGCGGCTTTCATGCCAGCTGGGTGCAGGCGGGCGTGCCGGTCGGCCTGCTGCTGGCCAACGGTGTCTTTCACCTCGCCTCGTCCATGGAGGAGAAGGCCTTCCTGGCCTGGGGCTGGCGCGTGCCCTTTTTGCTCGGAGTCCTGCTGCTCGCCGTCGGCATGTTCATCCGCATGAAGATCATGGAAAGCCCGGTCTTCACCGAGGCGAAGAAGGCCGACCCCGGACCGCGGGTGCCCATCCTCGCTGTGCTCCGCGAGCATCCGAAAAACGTCCTGCTGTCGATGGGCGCGCGCTTTGCCGAAAACGCCTTCTTCTACATCTTCACCGTCCTCGTGCTCAGCTTCGGCTCGCAGCAGCTCGGCATGAGCAAGGGCTCTCTCCTCAATGCCGTGCTGCTCGGCTCGGCCGTGCAGCTGGTGGCGATCCCCTGGTTCGGTGCGCTCTCTGACAAGCACGGACGGCGGCCGGTCTATCTCGGCGGCGCGTTGTTTCTGACCGCGTTCGCCTTCCCCTTCTTCTGGCTGCTGGAAACCCGGCAGGAATCCCTGGTCATCATGGCCGTCGTCATCGGCCTGGTCGGCCATGCGGCGATGTATGGACCTCAGGCGGCGTTTTTCTCCGAACTCTTCGGCACCCGCGTCCGCTACAGTGGTGCATCCCTGGGCTACCAGCTCGCCTCGCCCCTGGCCGGCGGACTCGCCCCCCTGATCGCGACCTGGCTGCTGAACCAGAGCGACGGCAAACCCTGGCCGGTGGCGGTCTACCTCATCTTCATGGCCGCCATCACGCTGGTCTCGGTCTGGCTGGTCGAGGAAACCAGCCGGAAAAAGCTGGGCTGACCCATCGTTCCCGCAGCCATGCCCCTGCTTTGTCGCATTTTGGGTTCGCTCCTGCTCAGCCTCGCCGGCATGGGGGCCGCCACCTCCCCGGACATCATCCTGATCCTGGCCGATGACCTGGGCTACGGCGACCTGGGCAGGCATGGCAACCCGGTGCTGAAGACGCCGAACCTGGACGCCTTCCATGATCAAAGCGTCCGCTTCACCGATTTCTGCGTGTCGTCCTCCTGCTCGCCGACACGTGCCTCATTGCTGACGGGCCGCGACCACCTGCGCCTCGGCGTCACCCACACCGTCACTCCGCGCGAGCATCTTAGCCGGGACGCCGCCCTGCTGCCGCAGGTGCTGAAGTCGGCAGATTATGAAACCTGCATCATTGGCAAGTGGCACCTTGGCGACGGACCGGGCTACAATCCGCAGGACCGCGGCTTTGACCTCAACATCACCAGCCAGAAGGGCGGCTCCGCCCACTTCAACCCGGTGATCGGCCGCAACGGCGTCTGGGAAAAGCAACCCCGCCAGGGCTACCGCGAGGACATCTACTTTGACGAGGCGATGACGTTCATCCGCGAACGGCGGGTGGATTCCGCCGGAGCCAGGAAGCCCTATTTTCTCTACCTCGCCACCTACTCGCCCCACGCCCCGCTGGCGGCTCCGCCGGACTTCATCGCGCCCTACAAGGGCCGTGTGGACGACAAGACCGCCGCCTTCCTGGGCATGGTCGCCAACCTCGACTGGAACGTCGGCCGCCTCATGAGCTTCCTGAAGCAGCAGTCGCTCGACCAGGACACGCTGGTCATCTTCATGAGCGACAACGGCGGCACCTATGGCATCGACGTCCACAACGCCGGCATGCGCGGCTGCAAGTGCACCGTCTGGCCGGGCGGCACCAGGGCCGTCTCGCTCTGGCGCTGGCCTGCTCGCTGGCAGCCGCGGGAAGTCGGCGCCCTGACCGCCCATCTGGATGTGCTGCCCACCCTGGCGGAACTGGCGGAGGCACAGGTGCCCGAAGCCTTGAAGCCGGAGCTGGAGGGACGCAGCCTCACGGGTCTGCTTGAAACCGGCCGGGACGACTGGTTTGCCCAACGAATGTTGTTTCAACACGTCACCCGCTGGCCGGGGGGCATGGCCGCCGCCCACAGGGAGGTGCAGGGCGCCGTCCGCTGGCAGCAGTACCTCCTGGTCCGCAACCGTCCCTGTGAAGATCCGGAAGGCCTGTGCCGGGCCGACAGGCAGAACCGCTGCAACAGCCTGCGCCGCGTGATCAACGGGCAGAACAACGACATCTACACCCGCAACGCCCTCTTCCACTGGGGCTCCACACCGGGAAGGGGCTGGGCGCTTTACGACATCAGGACCGATCCCGGCTGTCACGCCGACCTGGCGGAGGTGCGAGCTCCGGTGGTCCAGAAGCTCCTGCCCGCCTACCTGAAATGGTGGGATTCAGCCTATCCAGAAATGCTTTCAGCCGGAGGCGACGCCGCCCTGAAGCCGTCCAGGCGCCCCGGTGTGGAGGCGGAAAAACCCTGAGCCGTCGAAGCCCCTGAAAAAGCTGCGGGCAGGCTGGCGTTGAGATCGCCCCCCGGCACATGGCGCAACAAATTACATCGAAAGCAAGTCTTGCGGTTTTTTGCGCCGCTCCCTAGTTTGCCGTCCCCCATCTCATGAAAATTGGCTTCAACCTCCTCCTCTGGACCGGTCATGTGACCGAAGAAAACTTCGCCACCCTCGAAAAGCTCAAGGCCGCCGGCTACGACGGCGTCGAGCTGCCGGTCTTTGACGTCAGCAATCCGGCGCACTTCGCCGGCATCGGACGCGTGCTGAAGGACAACGGCCTGGAATGCACCGCCGTCACCGTCCTGCCGGACGAGGCCCACAACGCCATCTCGAACGTCGCCGCCAACCGCCAGGGCGCCATCGACCACCTCAAGCGCGTGCTCGACTGCGCCCACAACGCCGGTGTCCAGACTCTCTGCGGCCCCTACTACCAGGTGCTCGGCCAGTTCTCCGGCAAGTTCCCCACGGAGGAGGAGTTGAACAACGCCGCCGAAGTCCACCGCGCCATCGCCCCCGTCGCCGAGGCCGCCGGCATCAAGTGCGCCATCGAGGCCCTGAACCGCTTCGAATCCCACCTGCTCAACACCATGGAGCAGGCCTCCAGCTACGTCCGCCGAGTCAACCATCCGAACTTCGGCACGATGTACGACACCTTCCACGCCAACATCGAGGAGAAGAATCCCTTCGCCGCCATCGACACCGTCTTTGCCACCGGCAAGCTGAACCACGTCCACATCTCCGAAAACGACCGCGGCACGCCCGGCCGAGGCCACATCAACATCGTCGAGCAGATCCAGCACCTGAAAAAGATCGGCTACAACGGCTGGATGACCATTGAGGCCTTCGGCTCCGCCCTGCCCGACCTCGCCGCCGCCACCCGCGTCTGGCGTGACTTCTTCCCCAGCACCGAGCAGGTCTACACGGAAGGCATCGCCCTCATCAAAAAGGCGCTCGCCTGACCGGATGACAAGATCCGAACGACGATTGCCGAAAGAACCGACGCCTGACCCAGCTTTCGTCATTCCGGCACCTGCCTCCGGATTTCTGACCTCAGCTCTCCAGCTTCACCCCAAACTACCATGACCCCGACATCCACCACCCCAACCACCCGCCGTGACTTCCTCGGCAAATCCGCCGTCACCGCCGGCGCCCTCACCGTCGCCCAGTCCGCCTGGGCGGCCGGCAGCGACCAGATCAAGGTCGGCCTCATTGGCTCCGGCGGCCGCGGCTCCGGCGCCGCCAACCAGGCCCTGAGCACCAAGCAGGAAGGCGTCGTCCTTCATGCAATCTGTGACGCCTTCAAGGAAAAGGCCGAAGGCGCCCTGTCCAACCTGCGCACCAAGCACGCCGACAAGGTGAAGGTGGACGACTCCCGCATCTTCGCCGGCCTCGACGGCTACAAGAAGGTCATCGACAGCTGCGACCTCGTCATCCTCACCACCCCTCCCGGCTTCCGCCCCTACCACTTCGAGGCCGCCATCAACGCCGGCAAGCACGTCTTCATGGAGAAGCCCGTCGCCGTTGACGCCCCGGGCGTCCGCAAGGTGATCGAAATGGCCAAGGTCGCCGATGAGAAAAACCTCAAGGTCGTCGTCGGCCTCCAGCGCCGCTACCAGAACTGCTACCTCGACGCCCTCAAGCAGGTGAAGGAGCAGAACATCATCGGCGACATCGTCTCCGGCCAGGTCTACTGGAACGGCGGCGGCATCTGGTTCCGTGACAAGCAGCCCGGCCAGTCCGAGCTCATGTACCAGATCAACAACTGGTACTTCTTCACTTGGCTCTGCGGCGACCACATCAACGAGCAGCACATCCACAACATCGACGTCGCCAACTGGTTCATCGGCGGCCATCCGGAGAGCGCCCAGGGCATGGGCGGCCGCATGCAGCGTGTCGACAAGAAGTACGGCCAGATCTACGACCATCACTACGTCGAGTACACCTACGCCAACGGCGTCCGCGTCAACAGCCAGTGCCGCCACCAGCAGGGCGTCTACAACGCCGTGCGTGAGGAGTTCACCGGCACCAAGGGCAAGATTTACCTCAACAACAGCGGCGCCTGCTACGCCGTCGACCACAAGGGCAACACCATCTGGAAGTACCGCCCCTCCGGCGGTGCCGCCGCAGGTGCTGAGGGCGAACAGAAGGGCAAGAAATCCCGCCGCAGCGGTTCCGATCCCGATCCTTACCAGGTCGAGCACGACACCCTCCAGGCTGCGATCCGCGACAACAAGCCGCTGAACAACGCCTATTACGGCGCTGAATCCACCATGACCTCCGTCCTTGGCCGCATGGCCACCTATTCGGGCAAGGAGATCAAGTGGGATGAAGCCTTCAACAGCAAGGTTCAGCACATGCCTGCCATCGTCACCGCTGAAACCGAGCCTCCGGCCAAGCCAACCGCCGATGGCGGCTACCCGGTCGCCATCCCCGGCCAGCAGATTCCGGGAGCCGAAGTGCTCTGACCCAAACTTGAGACCCGGTGAAGGGCCTCTCCTTCACCTCAGGCTCACGCCCCGGTCCGCCTCATGCGGTCCGGGGCTTTTTTTGTCCAGCCGTGGGCAAAGTGGCGATTTCGTCACGCAGACCCGGCTGCCTGCGGAAAAAATCTTCTCATGGCACGGGGAATGATCTTGTCGTGCAACTCGTATGCATGAGATAGTGCCAGCCTACCCATGAAAGAGTACGCCTATATTCACGAAGAAGGCAGCCTTCCGGCGCCTCTGAAGGCGGTGCCGTTCCTCAACAGCTTCACCGACGACCAGCTCGACGAAGTCCTCAATTCCTCCTCCCTCCTCCAGTGCGACCCGGGGGACACCATCATCCAGGAAGGCACCATCGACAGCCGCATCTACGTCCTCCTCAGCGGCGAGCTCGAAGTCCGCGTCGGCGGCAAAAAAGTCGCCGCCATCTCACGCATCGGTGATGTCTTTGGCGAGCTGGCCCTGGTGAACCAGGACAAGCGTGCCGCCTCAGTCATCGCCGGCAGCCGTGCCCTCTGCCTCGCCGTGGATCAAAAATTCCTCCAGGACATGCATCCGCGTGAGGAAGACCCCGCCTTCCACGCCGCCCTGTTTGAATTCGTCGCCCGCCTGGTCGCCAAAAAGCTCGACGCCACCTCCCGACGCCTCGCGGAAGTGGAAAAGGAGCTGCGCGCCCTCAAGGAATCGACAGCCCCGGCACCCACCGCTGTACCAGCTTCCCCTCCTGCCCGCACCCGTCCGGCAGGAAAAGCCCGGCCACCCGTGCGCCGAAAGGTGATGGCTTGAGCTGTTCCCTGGGCTGACTCAACCAACCCTCCAGCTTGCCCTGCACTGACCTGCTGGGAAAACCTGTTTGGTTCCATTGTGGACAAAAACAAAGGCGGCCCGGTGACCCGGACCGCCTTGTTTCACGGTGAAAGTGGAAAATGGGTTCAAACCCAGGGTGGCATCGGCTGCTCACGCGGCGTTCCCAGGGCGTCGAAGGGACGATCTGGCCCCGGGGGGTTCCCACGACGAGGTTCAGCATGACGCCTCTCCGGCTCGCGCCCCTGCGGAGGGGGGCCGCCTTCAGGACGATGTCCCTTGGGTGGCAGACCTCTGGGTGCGTGACCAGGACCACGGCGGCCCTCCATTCCCGGAGGCGGCATCCCTGGAGGTCCGTCGTGACGACCACCTCGGTACTGCGGACCGCGAGGCCCCTGGTGATGACGTTCATCCGGACCGCGCCCCAGCATCGGCCCACGGGGATGGCCCGGACCATTGCCAGGCCCGGAAGGCTGGCGGTCAAACCCATGACCACGGTGCATCGACCTCGGCCCCTGATGTGACCTTCCCGGGCCACGATGGGCAAAGCCATGCCGATGGTGACTTCCACGGCCCCGGCCATCATTCATTTCGGGCCGACGCCCCTCGGCATGGAACCGGCCTTCCTCCGGGCGATGTTCCGGCCCCCTGGCCTCTCCATGTGGCTCATGGCCCCGCTGCATCGAATCCGGCGGACCTCCACGATGCCCAGGGCCTTCACCACGCTCACCGCCACGACCCTGCGGAGGCGGGCCTCCGGGTCTGTGGTCTCCTTCATGCCTTCGGCCCGGACCGTGATCTCCGTCGCGAGGGCTGCGGGCATGATGCTCGCGATCCCCGTCCCGATGCATCTTGGGACCGCGCTCATCGCCATGCGGCCCACCACGCCTGTCATCCCGGGGGGCAGGACCTCGATCATGCTCCGGATTGCGGCCGGCATCACGCTCACGACCGGCCCCTGGATTCGGAGCACGATGGGTCTCCTCGCCACGCGGCTTTTCAGCTTCAGGGCGTGGGCGACCGGGTTCGGCGTCCGGGCGACGACCCTCAGGCGGGGGAGCCGGGCGCTCGGCCTGCGGTTCCGGACGACGCTCCGGGCTGGCGGCCTGAGGAGCGGGTGCCGCCGGGGGAGGAGCGGCATTTTGAGCGGCGGATGTGCCGCCAAGGGCGGCCAGGGCCAGCAGCATCAGCAGGGTGTGACGGGTGGGTTTCATCGTGGGTTGGGGACGGGATGGCGCCGGAGCGCGGGTTCGACGGCCTAACGGCACCGCCTGCGGGCCTTGTGTGCCGGGTTCCTGAAAAAGAGGCCCCGCCCCGAAGAAATCTTGTCCGGCGCACGCTTTTAAAGTGGACTACCTGGCTCCTTTCACCCCCAAACCGCCCCATGCTCCGATCCTGCCTCCTGCCCATCGTGCTGGCCGCCGTCAGCGGCTTTGCCGCCAACAACGACGCACCGGCCAACGCCTCCCACGCCATCATGCCCGTGCCGGATGCCGCGTCGACCAGGCGTCCCCAGAACGTGACACCCCCGGAAAAGGGCGAGCGTATCGTCCTCATCGGCAACGGGCTGGCCGAACGCGACGTGCATTACAGCCGCATCGAGACCGAGCTGCATCTGCGCTACCCGGATCGTGACCTCTTCGTGCGCAACATGGGCCATGTCGGCGACACCCCGGGCTTCCGCCCGCATCCCTCCCGCAAGTCCCCCTGGGCCTTCCCTGGCGCGGAAAAGTTCCATCCCGACAAAAAGGTCCACAACGGCAAGGGCTTTTTCCCCATGCCGGACGAATGGCTGACCTTCCTGAAGGCCGACACCCTCGTGGCCTTCTTCGGCTACAACGAATCCTTCGACGGACCGGACAAGGTGAAGAACTTTGAGGATGAACTCGATGCCTGGGTGCAGCACAGCCTCGGCAGGGCCTACAACGGCAAAGCAGCTCCGCGCATCGTGCTTGTCAGCCCCGTTGCCTTTGAAAACCAGTCCGCCAGCCGCGACCTGCCCAACGGCGAAAAGGAAAACGCCAACCTCATCCTCTATGCCGCCGCCATCGAAAACGTCGCCAAGAGGCACGGCCTCACCTTCATCGACCTCTTCACCCCCACCAAGGCCCTCTACGCCACCGCCAGACAGCCGCTGACGACCCTCGGCTTCGTGCCGAACGAAAAAGGCTACCAGGAGATCGCCGGCATCCTCGCCACCGGCCTGTTCGGCCATCAGAGCCACGAGTCCAAGGCCGACCCGGAGCTGCTGAACGCGGCGGTGAGGCAGAAGGACTGGTTCTGGAACAACGACTACAACCTCCTCAACGGCGTCCACACCCACGGCCAGCGCTATGAGCCCTTCGGCCCTCAGAACTACCCTGACGAGGTCAAAAAGACGCGCGAGATGGCCGCCCTGCGCGACCAGCTCATCCATGACGTCGCCGCCGGCCGGAAGAAGGACCTCGCCGTCGACGACAGCGGCACGCACAAGCTCCCGTCCGTCCCAACCAATTATCAGCCCAGCGCCAAGAACGGCAGCAAGGAGTACCTCTACGGCGACGCCGCCCTGAAGTCGATGACCGTGCCCGAAGGCTACAGGATCGAGCTGTTCGCCAGCGAGAAGGAGTTCCCCAACCTGGCCAATCCCATGCAGATGAGCTTCGACGACAAGGGCCGCCTCTGGGTCGCCACCATGCCGACCTATCCGCACTACCGCCCCGGCGACGCCATGCCCGATGACAAGCTCCTCATCTACGAGGACACCAACAACGACGGCAGGGCCGACAAGGAGACCGTGTTTGCCGACAAGCTGCACCTGCCCATCGGCTTCGAGTTCGCCCCCGAGGGCGTCTACATCTCCCAGGAGCCCTACCTCGTCCTGCTTCGCGACACCAACGGTGATGACAAGGCCGACAGCCGTGAGCTTCTGCTCGGCGGCTTTGACACCCACGACACCCACCATGCCATCAGCGCCTACACCGCCGACCCCAGCGGCGCGATCATGATGTGCGAAGGCGTGTTCCTGCACTCCAACATCGAGACGCCCTACGGTCCCGTGCGCTCTGTCGACGGCGGCTTCTACCGCTACAGCCCGCAGCGCGGCCAGCTCGAGCGAACCATCCAGATGAGCATCCCGAATCCCTGGGGCTTCGTCTTTGACCGCTGGGGCCAGGACTTCCTCCTCCACACCTCCGGCACCACCATGAACTGGGCCCTGCCCGTCGAGGTCAAGCCCACCTTCGGCAGCAAGACGCCTTCCACCCCGGACCTCGTCCCCAAAGGCCACGCCGTGCGCCCGACCAGCGGCCTCGAAGTCGTCAGCAGCAGCCACTTCCCCGACGAGGTCCAGGGCGATCTCATCTACTGCAACGCCATCGGCTTCCTCGGCATCAAGCAGGTGAAGATCCAGGATGAAGGCACCGGCTGGAAGACCGAGCACCGCCACAACCTGCTGCAGAGCAGCGACGGCAACTTCCGCCCCGTGGACCTCGAGTTCGCCCCCGACGGCAGCCTCTATGTCATCGACTGGCACAACGTCCTCATCGGCCACATGCAGCACAACGCCCGCGACCCCCTTCGCGACCACGTCCATGGCCGCATCTACCGCATCACCTACCCCTCACGTCCGCTCGTCAAGCCCGCACCGGTGGCCGGCGCGGGTGTTGACCAGCTTCTGGAAAACCTGAAGGCGCCCGAGCTTCGCACCCGCTACCGCAGCCGCCGCGCCCTGCGCGGACATCCGGCCTCGGAAGTCCTGCCCGCCGCCAAGGCCTGGGCTGCCAAACAGGACGATACCCACGCCAAGCTGGAAGCCCTGTGGGTCACCTGGGGACTGAACCAGGCGGATGAAGGCCTGCTGCGTGAAATGCTCGCCTCCTCCGACTTCCACGCCCGCGCCGCCGCCGTCCGCGTCCTGCGCTACAACATGCACAAGGTCGCCGATCACGCCGCCCTGCTGGAAAAGGCCGCCAATGACGAACACGGCCGCGTCCGCCTGGAGGCCATCGTCGCCGCCTCCTGGATGACCAACATCCCCGCCGCCAAGAAGATCGTCGCCGCCGCCAGCGCCAAGCCTCTCGACGAATGGAGCAAGAACGCCGCCCAGACGGCCGCCGACCGCCTCGCCGGGATCGCCGAGAAACCGCTCGTCGAATACGTCGCCGCACCGGCCCCCGCCCATCTCGACGCCGCCGCCAAGAAGCAGTTCCTGGCCGGACAGGAAGTGTATCATCGCGAAGGCAGCTGCATGACCTGCCACCGCGGCGACGGCAACGGCCTCGCGCCCGCCTTCCCTCCCATCGCCAAGAGCGCCTGGCTGACCGACAAGGATCGCGCCATCAAGATCGTGCTCTACGGCCTGATGGGGCCCATCGAGGTCAACGGCCAGAAGTTCGACGGCCAGGTGCCGATGACGCCCTTCGCCGGCATGCTGAAGGATGATGAAATCGCCAACGTGCTGACCTTTGTGCGCAACCATTTCGGCAACCAGCACGGTCCGGTCAGCGCTCAGGACGTGAAGAAGGTCCGCGACGCCCAGCCCGGCCGCATGATGTTCTACATGGCCGACCAGCTGCTGAAGGAGCACCCGCTAAAGTAAAGGGAGAGCACCTTCCATCGAATCCCGCAGGGTGGCTCCGGCCACCCTGTCTTCGTTTTGGGCTTTGAATCCAGGCTCAAGATGCAGGTCTCACACCCGGCAAGCTCCAGCCTTGACCTCCGGGCCAACCCGGCCAGTATTGGCGGCCCGATGACCACGCCCGCCCAGGCTCTGCTTCTCCTCAACCTTCGACTTACTCGAGGGTAGGCGGCCCGCGTTTCCTCGTCATGCCCTCGCTGCCACGTCGCAGCCATCTTCCAAGGAGCCCCGGCTTTCATCGCGCAAATTCAGCCGCCAGAAAGACTCATCTGGAGCCCTGACATCCCTTGAATCCTGTTTAAAGAAAGAAGTTCCCGCCATGTTGAAAAACCCCGCCACCAAATACCAGCGCTTCGATCCGGTGAAGCTGCCGAACCGCCAGTGGCCCTCCAAAACCCTCGATCAGGCCCCCATCTGGTGCTCCGTCGACCTGCGCGACGGCAACCAGGCCCTCGCCGTCCCCATGAACGTCTCGCAGAAGCTCGAGATGTTTGACGCCCTCGTGAAGTGCGGCTTCAAGGAGATCGAGGTCGGCTTCCCCAGCGCCTCCAACACCGAGTTCTCCTTCAACCGCCGCCTCATCGAGGAGAAGCGCATCCCGGACGACGTCACCATCCAGGTGCTCGTCCAGGCCCGTGAGGACCTGATTGAAAAGACCGTGCAGAGCCTCATGGGCGCCAGGCAGGTCATCATCCACATGTACAACTCCACCTCGCCTGCCCAGCGCAAGTACGTGTTCGGCAAGTCGAAGGAGGAGATCATCGAGGTGGCGCGCAACGGCGCCCGCCTGATCAAGGAGCGCCTGCACCGCCTGACTGAAGGCGGCACCAAGGTCACGCTGCAGTATTCGCCCGAAAGCTTCAGCGCCACCGAGGTCGAGTTCGCCAGGGAAATCAGCGAAGCCGTGATGGAGGTCTGGCAGCCCACGCCGGAGCACCGGATGATCCTCAACCTGCCCGACACCGTCGAGGTCTGCATGCCCAACGTCTATGCCGACCAGATCGAATGGATCTGCACGAACATCAAAAACCGCGAGAGCCTCATCATCAGCCTGCACACGCACAACGACCGCGGCACAGGAACTGCGGCCACCGAGCTCGGCCTGCTGGCCGGCGCCGACCGCGTCGAAGGCACCCTGTTTGGCAACGGCGAGCGCACCGGCAACCTCGACATCGTCCAGGTCGCCATGAACCTCTACATGCACGGCACCGATCCCAGGCTGGACTTCAGCGACATGACCGGCCTGATCGCCATGTATGAACGCACCACCGGCATGACCGTGCCGCCGCGCCAGCCCTACGCCGGCGAACTGGTCTTCACCGCCTTCAGCGGCAGCCACCAGGACGCGATCAAGAAGGGCCTGGCAGGTTACGAACAGCATCACAGCATCTGGGACGTCCCCTACCTCACCATCGACCCGCATGATGTCGGCCGCGAGTACCGCGAGGTCATCCGCGTCAACAGCCAGAGCGGCAAGGGCGGCGTCGCCTACCTTCTCGAAAGCGAGTTCGGCATCGAGCTGCCCAAGGACATGCAGCGCGAGTTCGGCCCCATCGCCAACGACATCGTGGACAACCTGGGTCGCGAGGTCAGCGGCGCGGAATTGAAGCAGATGTTCTGGAAGGAATACATCGAGCGCGAAACCCCTTTCGCCCTGCATCACTTCCATGCCGACGGCGTCGACGGCGTCTTCACCTGCCGCAGCAGCCTCGTGGTCGAAGGCCGCGAGCGCGGCATCACCGGCACGGGCAACGGCCCCATCGCCGCCTTCGTGGACGCACTCGTCAGCGACGCAGGCGCCGCCCCGTTTGAAGTCGTCACCTACCGCGAGCAAAGCCTGAGCAGCGGCACCGGCGCCAGCGCCCTCGCCTTCATCCAGATCAAGACCACCGGCGGCAGGCTGGTCTGGGGGGCTGGCACGGACACCAACATCGAGCTCGCCTCCATCAAGGCCGTGGTCAGTGCGGTGAACCGCGCCCGCTGATTCCAAGGCTTCGTCGTGCACACCGGCCTCACCTAGGGGCCGGTGTGCCTTTCAGCAGGCGTCAGGACCACGCGGTGAGCAGCCCGCTGGCCTTGTGCAGCGTCTCCTCCCATTCCCTTTCCGGAATGCTGTCCGCCACAATGCCTGAACCGGCATGGAAGCTGATCTGACGACCCTGCTTCACCGCCGTACGGATGGCGATGTTCCACTGGCTGGAGCCATCGAAGCCAAAGAAGCCGATCGCTCCCGTGTAAAGCCCGCGCGGATGCCCCTCCAGCTCGGCGATGACCTCCAGCGCCCGCCGTTTCGGAGCGCCGCTGATGCTGCCTCCCGGGAAGCAGGCCCGGAAGGCGGCGGCATGACTGATGCCCGGCTTCAGCCTTCCCGTCACGGTGGACACCAGATGATACACCTGCGCAAAGCCCTCCACGCGCCAGAGATCCGGAGTCTGCACGCTGCCAAACTCACACACCTGCCCCAGGTCATTGCGCTCCAGGTCGGTGATCATCAGCAGCTCGGCGCGCTCCTTTTCACACAGCGGCAGCTCCCGAGCACTGGCGGCATCACGCTCCGGATCTCCGGGAAACCTCGGCCTGGTCCCCTTGATCGGACGCGTGGTGATGACCGGCCCGTCCATCTTGAGAAACAGCTCCGGTGACGCCGACAGCACGGTGCTGTCACCCAGCTCGACAAAGGCCGCATGAGGTGCGGGCGACACCTTGCGCAGACGCTGGTAAAGCTCCAGCGCCCGGGCCTGCTCCGGCCAATCGGCGAACCAAGGATGTGACAAATTCACCTGGTAGATGTCACCCGCCGCGATGTACTCCTGGGCGCGGCGCACCGCAGCCGCATACTCCTCCCTGGTCACCAGGGGCCGGAAATCCAGTCGCGGGGCGGCGGCGGACCGGCGCGGCGCGTTTCCATCAAGTCCGGCTGGCGGCCTGCCCAGAACGCCCCACTGCCTAGAATCGTGAGTGAACCTCAGCAGCCCGTCATACACCCCCAGGCGGAACCTGCCGTCAAAGCCCACCCAGCCCGCCAGACCACCCGCCGCCTTTTGCAAACCCTCGGTCAAGGCCAGCTCCACCTGCTCCCAGTCATGATCCATTTGCCCCTCCAAAACCTGCCCAGGCGCCGCCCCAAGGATGGAGACACTGCCCGGCCCGGTCACGGCGCTGTCCAGCCAGAGCAAGCCTGGATGATCTTCCATTCCAAGCGCCGCCTCCAAGGGTTCCCCGTTGATCGCCAACGGCTTCCAGCCATCTCCCCCCGCATGTGGAGAGGAGGGTGAATGGGTGAAAGAAGTCTGAAGCATTGACACTGCGGGGCGGGGATCGTACCATACGTTTTTCCTGCGGCAAACGGCATGGCGTCCCCCCCCACGATCCAGCATGCAAGCCAGGGCCGGGCAAACGCCATGGCCCTTGGCATCCTGTGCAGTCTGATGGCCGTGGAAACCGGTCTCATGATCCGCGCGGTCAGCCTCAGCGAGTCCAGGCCCGCATCCGATTCGCCTGCGGCAAAGGCAGCTCCTTCCCCGAATGCCGCAGCCGTGACGGAAACCAGGCCCGCCCCGGTCCTCGCGGCTCCGCCCGTCAGCATCAGCCCGCCACCCGTCGGACAGCTTGCCGCCCCTGCGACAGCTCCGGCGGTTTCCACTCCGCCCGCAGTTGCAGGGTTCAGCCCGCCGCCCATCGGCAGCCTGCAGCTTCCCGGAAACTCCCCATCGGTTGCCCCGCCAGCACCGCCCCCCGCAGCTCCGCCAAAAACGGCCGCCAGCCCTCCACGAACCAACGTTGCTTCCACGACCTCCAGGCCCGGCCCCGCAGACCCCGCCGCAGGCATGTCCCTGCCGGAGATGATCGACCTCGCGAAACAAGTCCGTTCCCTGGGCGACATGCAGGGCGCCCTGGAGGTGCTGAAACGTGCCGACCTCCAGTTCCCCGCCTCGCCCGAAGTCATCGCCGAAACCGCCACCTCCTATGAAACCATGGGGCTTGCCGACAAGGCCACCTCGCTCTGGAAGCAGCTCGCCGCGATGGAATCCGCCCGTGCCGGAGGCTATGGCGACCTCGCCAAAAGAAAGCTGAACATCTCCAGCACCGCCGCCGGCGCGCCCGCTCCGGCCTTCTCCGGCGACTTCGGCCCCAAGATGCTCTCCCTCGGCGCCTGCACCGCCACCCGTGATCCTTCAACGGTGAACGGTGAAAAGGTCGTGCTGCGCATCCCCATCCTGCGCAACGGCAACGCCACCGTCGATCCCTCCCAGGTGGACATCGACGTCTACTTCTTTGACCGCGTGAACGGCGAAAAAGTCGCCCAGACCATCGCGGATGAACCCTTGTCCGCCTGGGGTGCCGCCCCGGTGGACTGGAGCGGCATTGGTGAAGAGCCGCTCGATGTCACTTATTTTCTGCCGACACTCACACCCGGTGAAGTCGCCGCCCACGGACGCCGTGCCTACCACGGTTACGTCGTGCGGCTCTACTACCAGCACAAGCTCCAGGACGTGGCCGCCGAACCGCGCGACCTCCTGGACTTCGGCCAGTCCGCGCCTCAGACCGTGCCCGGAGGCGGGATGAACCCTCTGCTGCCACCGGTGTCGAACTGACGGCCCGTCCCACGACCGCCCAGATGACCATTCTTTTTTTTGACGTCAACGCCGCCACACGCAGCGAACGGGCAGCAGCGCTTGCCCAGCAGACAGGCTGGAAGGTCCACGCCATCGGCTCCGTCGCCGAAGGCCGCGCCTGGCTGGCCAAGGCCCGTGAGCTCGACCTCCTCATTACCGAGGCCATCGTTGATGAAAAGAACAGCGGCTTCACCCTGCGTGATGCAGCACTCGCCAGGTTCAACAACGCCCGCGTTCTTTTCACCACCCGCTACGACCTCACCGGTTACGAGGCCAAGGTCAGCGGCTGGCCTGTCCTGGCCGACGCCCCCTACAGCCTGGAAAAGCTGATCGCCAAGGCCCACAAGGCCCTGGAGATCGCCCCGCCGACCCAGATGCTCGTCCCTGCCGAGGCCTCCCCCCCGCCCTACCTCCAGGCCGGGACCATGCTCGGCCAGTATCAGGTGCTGGAACGGCTCTCCTACGAAAACGAATCCGAAACCTACCGCGCCATCCAGGTGAGCGTGCAGCGCCCGGTGGCCCTGGTGCTGCTGCGTCCCGAGCTCTCCCACCGCCCGGAGGTGGTGGAACGCTTCAAGGCCCGCGAACGGCTCAAGGCCTCCATCACCCACCCTCGCGTGGCGCCGCTTTATGAGGCCGGCGAAGTCAACGGCCTCGTCTTCTACACCCGCGAACTGCCACGCGGACACAACCTCGAGGAAATCGCCGCCGCCGGTGAAACCCTGTCCGAACGCCGCGTCGCCGAACTCCTCTACGGCGTCGCCGAAGCCATGGACTTCGCCCTGGAACGCGGCTGCTACCACCGCCGCCTGGAACCGCGTGACATCTTTCTGGACGACCAGGGACGCGCCAGCATCGTCAACATCTTCCGCCCCGCCGACACCCGCACCCGTGACTCCCGCGAAGAAGTCGCCGAGCTGCTCTCCCTCATTGACCCCATCGCCGCCGACGGCAAGGCACGCGGCCTCATCGCCCAGCTTTCCGAAAAGCCGCTCGACTGGTCCGGCCTCATGGCGGCGCTTGATGATGTGCGTGAAGCCATGCGTGAGCGGTCCATCATGCGCCGCATTGAAGCCGAGGAAGGTGGCGGCAGGTCCAGCGCTCAGAAAGGCATGCCCTGGTGGTTCTGGGCAGGCGCCCTGGCCTCGGCCGCCATCGTGTTCCTCCTGGGCAACCTCGCCGGCACCGCCACCCCCACCGTCGTGGCCGCCACCGCCATCCTCAAGGAGCCCGACATGGTGGAGATCCCCGCAGGGCCCTTCCGCTATCAGAAAAACGAACGCCGCAACCTGCCCTCCTTCTGGATCAGCCGTCACGAAGTCACGCTGGGTCAGTACGCCGACTTCCTCGCCGCCCTGAAAAAGCTGCCTCCGCGCAGCTTCGACCACCCCGAGCAGCCAAGGACCAAGGCCGGCCACACCCCGCCGAAATGGGACGACACCTACGCCGCCGCCAAGGCCGGCTCCACATTCAACGGACAGACCATCAACCTCAACACCCCCGTAACCCAGGTGGACTGGTGGGACGCCTATGCCTTCGCCAAATGGCGCGGCGTGCGCCTGCCCACCGAGGAGGAATGGGAAAAGGCCGCGCGCGGCCGGGACGGCCTGCTCTTCCCCTGGGGAGACAAGCCCGACAAGACAGCCGCCAACCTCGGCGATGACTACGACGCCAACGGCAGGAAGGGCGGCAGGGTCGACGGCTACAACCTCTTCGCACCCGTCGACCGCAAGACCGCCGACATCAGCCCCTTTGGCATCCATGACATGGCAGGCAACGTCAGCGAATGGACCGCCGGTGAATTCAGAAACGACCCCTGGCCCGCCCATCCGGATTATCCCGACCTGCGTGTTCCCGTGGTGCGCGGCGGCCACTTCGCCCTCAAGGCCAGCAACGACCTGCTGACCAACCGCTTCTTCACCGAGTCCGCCGGCGAAACCACCCTGGCCCGCGGCTTCCGTGTCGCCAGCGACTCGCCGCCCTCCGGCGGCAAAGGCTGAACCCCCACCCTGCCTGCGCGACGAACCAATGCCCCTGCCTCGCCACGTCATCTTCTCGACAAGTCAGAGCATCAAAAATCAGCAAGCCGCGCCATGCCCGCCATCTACTTCACCACCCATGACTCACCGCTCGGGGAACTGACGCTCGCCGCCACGGACGAGGGCCTCTGCGGGCTTTACTTCAAAGGCCACAAGCCTGCCCCCGAACGAAAAGGATGGAAGCGCGACGACGGCCCGAGGTTTGACGCCGCACGCTCCTGGCTCGACTCCTGGTTCGCCAAAGCCCGGCCCCGCAAGCTGCCGAAGCTCAGCATCCTCTCCGGCACGCCGTTCCAGCGTCGCGTGTGGGACGTGCTGCACACCATTCCCCCGGGAAAAACCACGACCTATGGCGACATCGCCCGCGCCATCGGCTCGCCCGGGGCGGTCAGGGCCGTGGGCGCCGCCGTGGGCCGCAATCCGCTTTCCCTTTTCATTCCCTGTCACCGCGTCATCGGGCGTGACGGCTCCCTGACGGGCTACGCCGGCGGCCTGCAGCGCAAGACCTGGCTGCTCGGCCACGAGGGCGTTTTAAAACCCGCCTGACCACCTTTATGCCGAAGCCGCCCTCCCGGGCCTTTGCCCGCATCCGCGCCGAGGTGCTGCGCCTGGTCGCCCTGATCCCAGAGGGCAGGTTCACGACCTATGGAAGCATCGCCGTGCACATGAACGTCGTCGCCCGCCATGTCGCCACCGTCCTGAGCAGGCTCAGCGAGGAGGAGTCCGCCAGCCTGCCCTGGCACCGCGTGGTCAGCGCCGACGCCCGCATCAGCCCAAACATGGACCCGAAGCTCGCCGCCCGGCAGAAGCGCCTGCTCAGGGCCGAAGGCCTGCGCTTCAACCGCGAGGGCTTCATCCAGGACGCCGACGATCATTTCCACCCCGTCGGCCTGCGCCGGAACATCCGCTGGAGCGATCCATGAACCGATTTGGCACACGGGCAGGAGCCATCGGGAAAAGAAATGTCCCCGGTTCCTCCCCGTTCTCCTGCCATGACCTTCCGTGTCATCCTCACCATCCTGACCTCCGCCGCCCTTCACGCCGATGATGCGGCTGAATCCCTTTTTGTTCGCCGCGTCTGGCCCACCTTTCAGGACAAGTGCCTCGCCTGCCACGGCAACGACGAGAAAAAGATCAAGGCCGGCTATGACATGCGCAGCCTTGAGACGGCCACCCGCGGCGGCGACAGCGGCACCCGGGCCCTGGTGCCCGGCAAACCCGAGGAAAGCCCGCTCTACCTCGCCTCCACCCGCAGTCATGACGACTGGGAGCCCATGCCGCCCAAGGAGGCGGACCAGCTCAGGCCCGAGCAGCTTGCCTGGATCAAGGACTGGATCACCGGCGGCGCACCCTGGCCGGATGAAGCAAAACGGGCGATGATAGCCAAAGCCCATGCCGAACAGTGGAACGCCGAGGACGGCATCACCGTCCGCACCACCGGCGCCCTCACCCCCGAATGGGCCGGGCGCCGATACAAACCCGACTCACTCTGGGGATACCAGCCCGTCAAAAGGCCCGCACTTCCAAGCTCAGAATCCGAACACCCGGTGGATGCCCTGCTCGCCGTCAAGGATCCGGCCCCGCAGGCTGATGCCCGCACACTCATCAGGCGCGCCACCTTTGACCTCACCGGACTGCCGCCGACGCCCGAGGAAACCGCCGCGTTTGAAGCTGATTCCATCCGCCATCCATCATCCGCGTTCCTCAAGCTGGTCAGCCGCCTGCTCGACAGCCCCCGCTACGGCGAACGCATGGCCCGCCACTGGCTCGACGTCGTGCGTTATGCGGACAGCAGCGGCTTCGCCAACGACTACGAGCGCGGAAACGCCTGGCGCTATCGCGACTATGTGGTCCGCAGCTTCAACGCCGACAAGCCCTTCGACCGGTTCATCCTCGAACAGATCGCCGGAGATGAGCTGAGCCCGGACGATCCCGAGATGCTCATCGCCACCGGCTTCCTCCGCATGGGACCCTGGGAGCTCACCGGCATGGAGGTCGCCAAGGTCGCCCGGCAGCGCTTCCTCGACGACGTCACCAACAGCGTCGGTGAAACCTTCCTCGCCCACTCGCTGCAATGCGCCCGCTGCCACGACCACAAGTTCGACCCGGTCCCCACTCACGACTACTACGCCATGCAGGCCTGCTTTGCGACCACCCAGCTCGCCGAGCGGCCCGCCGCCTTTCTTGCCTCCGAAAATGCCACGGGCTTTGAAGAAAGGAAGTACCTGGAGGCACGCTTCGCCGAACATCTCTCCGTGTTGAAAAAGCTCGACGAGAAGCTGCTCGCCAATGCTGCAAAGTGGTTCGCGGAAAAGAAGCTGGACCGCAGCGCCTGGGACAAGGCCGTCGCCAACGCCCGAAAGTTTGTTGGGCAGGGCGGCCGGACCGGAAGGGCGCGCAGCTTCACCGGCGTCTTCGAAGCCGCACGCGGCACTCTTCAAAAACAGGGTGTTCCCGAAGAGAGCTATCCGCCCAAGCTGGTCGGCTTCGAGCCGGCGGACTTCGGCAACGAACGCGTCGCCCGGAAGGGGCTGGAGCGCCTCAGATGGGAGCTGGACCGCTACGAACCCTTCGCCTTCAGCGTCTACAACGGCGTCACCCCCCGGGTCACCAGTGTCACCCAGCCCATGCGCATGCCGACCGACCGCATGAAAAACGGGGAGCTTGAGCAAACCGCCATCCTCAGCGGCGGCGACCCCTTTTCCCCCACCCTCAAGGTCAGGCCGGGCGTGCTGAGCATCCTCGACCAGAAAGCCGCCGCCCGTTTCCCGGAATCCGTGGAAGGCAGGCGCACGGCCTTGGCGAAGTGGATCGCCAGCCCGGCCAACCCGCTCACCACCCGCACCATCGCCAACCGTCTCTGGCTCTGGCATTTCGGCCAGGCCATCGCCGGCAACCCCAACAACTTCGGCAGCACCGGCAAGAAGCCCACGCATCCCGCGCTGCTCGACTTCCTGGCGGCGTCGCTCGTCGAGAAAAAATGGAGCCTCAAGGAGATGCACCGGCTGATCATGACCAGCGCCGCCTATCAGCGCAGCTCCATGCCTGCCGATTCCAGCTCCAGGCTGGGCCGTGAGGACCTGGAAAAGAGCTGCGCAGTGTTCAAACCGCGCCGCCTCATGGCCGAGGAGCTGCGCGACGCCATGCTCAGCATCACCGGTGAACTCAACCCCACGATGGGCGGCATCCCCAACCGCCCGGAAATCAACATCGAGGTCGCCATGCAGCCGCGCATGGTCATGGGCACCTTCGCCGCCGCCTGGGTGCCCAACCCCCTGCCCTCTCAGCGCCACCGCCGCAGCCTTTACGCGCTCAAGATCCGCGGCCTGCGCGACCCCTTCATGGAGGTCTTCAACGAGCCTGCCCCTGACTTCTCCTGTGAAGCGCGCGAAGTCTCCACGGTGACGCCCCAGGTCTTCAGCCTCTTCAACGGCCAGCCCATCCATGACCGGGCGCTCGCGCTCGCCAACCGGATTCTGAACCAGGAAAAGGCCGCCGACCCGATGACACGGCTTTTCCTGCTCGTCCTGGGCCGTCCGCCCTCACCAGATGAAAAGGCGGACTGCACCAGCCACTGGAGCCGCATGGAGATCCGGCTGGCCGGAGTCACCCCTGCCAAGCCGAAACACCCCCTCGAGGTCCGGCGAGAAGCCGTCGAGGAAAACACCGGAGAGAAGTTCAGCTTCCAGGAAAAACTGCCCGCCTACGCCGACTTCGTCCCCGACCTCCAGCCCTCGGACTGCGACGTCAGAACCCGGGCGCTGGCGGAGGTCTGCCTCGTTCTGCTGAACTCCAACGAGTTCACCTACCTTTATTGAGCCGCACCTTGAGCCCGATCAGTGATTGAACAGGAACTCCTTCGTGTTCAGGATCGCCCAGAGCAGGTCCTCGTAGCCGTTGCGCCGGGCGCGCTGGGAGTCCAGCGGCTTGCCGGCCGCGTCCGTCCTAGGCTTCAGCAGATGCGCCTCGGCAATCTGCACCTCCTCGGCCGTCGGCTCTCGCGAGAAGGCGGCCAGATACAGCTCACGCACACGCTTCGGCTCCGGCATCTCCGCCTTGGAAAGCTGCTCGGCACGTCCGCCTGAGGCGGTCAGCTTGGCCTTCACGTCGCTTGCGTTCATCAGGTGCAGGCTCTGCGCCAGGCTGGCGCTCTGCACACGTTCACACTCGCAGACGCTGGCGTTGTCAGGCCGGCCGAAGACCTTCAGGAAGGGCGAGGCGCGGGTGTAGCTGTTGTCAGGCAGCGAAATGGCGCGCGTGCCCGGCGGCAGGTCGGCAAAGTCCGTCTTGGACGCCGTGACCATGTCGATGCTGTCCAGCAGCACCTCGGCGGTCATGCGCTTCGGGTAAAAATGGGAGTAGGCCTGGCGGTCGATGCCATTGTGCTGGTTGGGCATGGCGCTGAGCTGGTAGGTGTGGCTTTGCGTGATGACCCGCACGAGCGACTTCAGGTCATAGCTGCTGTCGAGGAAGTGCTTCGCCAGGGCGTCCAGCAGCTCGGGGTTCGTCGGTGGGTTGGTGTCGCGCAGGTCGTCCTCGGGCTCGATCAGTCCACGCTTGAAGAAGTGCTTCCAGTAACGGTTCACGAGGGCCTTGGCGAAGAAGGGATTGTTCTTGTTGCTCATCCAGTCGGCCAGCGCGAGGCGTGGATCATCGTCAGGCGCGATGTCGAGCTCGGGCTCGCCGAGGCCGGCGGGCTTCAGCATGACACGCGTCTTGCGGTGCTCGGTCTGCGCCAGGCCGCGCTTGTGGAAGATCAGGTCTTCCCCGGCGATCGCGGTGGGCTTGCGGCCGATCTGGCTGAAAAAGGCCGCCATGTGATAATACTCGGCCTGCGTCCAGCGCTCGAAGGGATGGTGGTGGCACTGGGCGCACTGCATGCGCACGCCGAGGAAGAGCTGCGCCACGTCCTCCACCTGCGTGGTCGGCTCCTTGACGCGCTTGTACCAGGCCACGGGCGGGTTGGAGACGATGGTGCCGGTCGAGGCCAGGATCTGCCGGACGATCTGGTCATAGGGCGTGTTGGCGAGCAGGTTGTCCCGCATCCAGGCATGAAAGGCGAAGTTCGCGGTGATGTCGGCGTTTTCGGCGCGCTGGTTTTTCAAGAGCGCCGTCCACTTGTTGGCGAAGTAGTCCGCATAGTCGGGTGAGTTGAGCAGGGCCTCGACGGCCCGGTCACGCTTGTCCGGCGACTTGTCGGCAAGAAAGGCCTTGGTCTCCTCCAGGGTCGGCAGACGGCCGCCGATGTCGAGCGAGACACGGCGGAGAAAGGTGCTGTCGTCACAGATGGGCGAGGGCGGGATGCCGATCTGCTTCAGGTTGGCGAAGACCTGCTGGTCGATGAAGTTCTTCACCGGCGGCAGGTGGTCAACCGGGGCGCCAAGCGGGATCGAGACGCTGCAGACGCTGACCTTGCCCCCAAAGCGTACCATCACCGCCACGTTGCCGGGCAGGTCAAGGGTGCTGACCAGGCCGTTGTCCGTGGCGGAGGCCATCGCCACGTCGTTGGCCTCAAACAGGGCCAGCTTGGTCACATCCCGGCTGCTGCCATCGGAGTACCGTGCGGTCACCTTGAGCTGCTGGTTGCTCTGGGTCTTCAAGGTGATGCGTGCAGGCTCCACGACGATGTCCTTGAGCACGGGCTCCTTTGGCTGGGTGTAGGGCATGCCCTCGGCGATCCAGCGCACCAGCGTCTGATAAAACTCGGAGCCGGGTTCAAGATGCTTGCCTCCCGTGTGCGGCACGATGGCGGCGCCCTTGGTGATCAGCAGGCTTTCCTCCGGAGCGGGCGGGAACACGCGGCGGCCCTTGCCCTGCTTGACGATGGCCTCGTAGTCCTCCTCAGGCTCAAAGCCGAGCACGCTCAGGCGGAAGCCGCGCTGGCCGGTGACAGCCTTGGCGTGACAGGCCCCCGCGTTGCAGCCCGTCTTCGTCAGAATGGGCTGGATGTCCCGCACGAAGCTCAGGGGCTCCGCGGCGAAACCGGCGGTGGCAAGGCAGCAGATGGGGAGGATTTTCCGGAGCATGACTGACAAACCTACGCGATGAGCAGCGTCCATTTCGCAGCCACCCCGCATCTTCCATGCACACACACCTTCACGCCGCCTTTCTTGCGCTCTGCCTGCCCGTCCTTGCCTTCGGCTGGGGGCAGCCGCATCTGGCCATCACCCGGGCGGCGCTGGAGACGCTGCCGGAGTGGCAAAAGACGTTGTTAGGCAACGAGCTGCAGGCGCTTGGCGACCGCCACTGCATGATCCCCGACAACGTCTACTCCGACAGGGAGAACGCAAGGTACGCCGCCATGGAATCGCGTCCGGGGGAGGCCTACCTCCAGGTGCTGCACCTGCCCACCCTTCAGCCGGACTGCCTGGAGGTGATGACGCATTTCATGAACCAGGCCGTGACCGCCCTGCGCGAGAAGCGCCTGGGCGACGCCGTGCGCTTCATGGGCACGCTCTGCCACCAGATCGAGGATTACGGCAGCCCCTCGCACACCGTGCCGGGCGACAACATGTTCACGCTGCTCCAGCAGTTCCTGCCCCCGACGGATGTGATGAAGGACAGGCTCATGCACGGCCCCATCGAAAACGGCGGCTTCACCGTCAGCATCCCGGGCTACCGGCCGCAATTGTTAGGCACCACCGTGGACGAGGCCGCCTGGCGGCTGATGCACCGGGTGCATGAAGGCATCCTCAACGCACGCTCCACCACGATCCCGATCATCCAGGCGCTGTATGCGGATGACGCCGCCGCCGTGACGAAGCACCAGCTCAGGGCGGCGGTCGTTGACGCCCAGATTGTCGCCGACGCCATGCACACCATCCTCTGCCTCGGCACGCAGAAGCTGGATGCCGGGGCCGTGAAGACGCTTCAGCAGGCTGCCATTGATGCCTTCCTGCCCCTGGAGGCGGAGAAGCTGTACTATCCTCAGACGCAGTTCTTCAGCTCGCCTCACTGGGGGCATCCCCGGATCGGTGTCATTCTTGCCGAGGGCAGCCGCGCCATGCCATTGAAGCTTCGTCTCGACGAAGGCAGCCGGGAATTCTCCCGTGGAATCAGCGCAGGCATGGGCAAACCGCTCACCTTCATCCTGCCCGGGGGCGTTTTTTCCCGCTTCACCGTGATCGCCGGCCTGCATCCTGAGCTGGGGGCCAGGGGGCGGGTTGAATTTGCCATCCTCGGTGACGACAAGCCCCTGGTTTCGGCCACCTTGAACGGCACGGATCCAGCCCGACGTCTTGAATGCCGCCTGGAGGGCGTCACCCGGCTTCAACTCTCCCTCAGCTCGCGCGGGCTCGATTCAAAGAGCAATTACGCCATCTGGGCTGAACCGATGCTGATCAAACCCTGATCGACGGGGCGCTCCTACTTGCCGATGCACCAGAGGTTCTTGTAGCCGCGGATGAACAGCTGGCCGTCGCTCACCGCGATGGAGCCGATGATCTTTTCGCCCAGGGTGTTGGTGGAGAGGAGTTCAAACTTCGGACTGGCCTTGAACACGAAGCAGTCGCCGCCCTGGTTCGCCGCATAGCATTTTCCATCAGCCGAAAGCACCAGTGACGACCAGTTCTGGCCCGTGGGGCCGGGTCCCTTGAGGCGCTCGCTGTAGACAAGCTCGCCGGTCTTCAAGTCACGGCATTCGGCCAGCCCACCGTCGCTCAGGATGTAGTGATGGCCCTCGTGGATGACGCCGCTGCCAATGCGCTGGCTGACCTTGGGCAGGTGCCAGAGGCGCTTCCCGGTCACATCACCGCTTCCTCCCGCCTTCACCGCCACGCCCATGCCGCCATAGCCGCCAAAGGCGACCACCACATTGTCCGGCGTCAGCAACGGGGAATTGTAGACCAGCTTGTTCAGGCCTTCGCAGGTCCACAACTCACCGCCTTTGAGCGGGTCAAAGGCGGCGACCCGGCCGGGATAACTGAGAATCAGCTCGTAGCGATCACCGATCCTGCGGAAAAGCGGGTCCGCCCAGGAGCCGAGCCAGTTCTTGTTGCCCGACTCACCGCTGTCACCGCCGGGTTCATCATGCTGCCAGAGAGTTTTTCCGGTCTTCAGATCAAAGGCATACAGGGTGGTCTTGGGGCCTGGTCCGAAGTTCAGGAAGACACGGTCTCCTGCAATCACCGGGGAAGTGCCGTTGCCCCAGATATGGTGCTGCCGGCCCAGGTCAGTGCGCTTCCAGAGCTCCTTGCCATCCAGGTCATAGCAGAACACGCCGGCGCTCGCAAAAAACACCACGATCTGCGAACCGTTGGTGGCGGGGGAGGCGGCGCAGTAGGGATTGGTGGAATGGGTGAGTTCAGGCTCCTTGTAGGTGGTTCCTGCTTCCCAGAGCTGTCGCCCCGTCCTGCGGTCAAAGCAGAGCAGCAGACGTCGCCCGGCCTTTTCCACCGCCTGGGTCACGAACAACTTCTCGCCCCAAATCACAGGCGTGGAATTGCCACGGTCTGGCAGTTCCACCCTCCAGGCCACGTTCTCCGTCTGGCTCCATTTTTCAGGCAGCCCGGATTCGGAGGTGGTGCCATCTCCGTTCGAGCCCCGCCACATCGGCCAGTTGGCTGCCTGGGTCAGTGAACCCAGACCCAGAATGATCGAGACAATACGCAGGATGGATGCATGCATGTCCCATAAACGGCATCCCGACACGCATCTTCCAAACCCGCCACCGACTCACTCCCACTTGATCGATCATGGTCTCGATCAAATTTAGTGGTTTTTATATATTTTCTGAATCACACCAGCCGACCCGTGAAACCTTCTTGGGCGACTGCCAATCCAGACCGAGGCAACGCTTCTTGCCCAGCTTGTTCAATGCCAGGAGTTTGGGATGTATCCTCGGCTGCTCCTGCCCAATTCCATTCAAAGCAGCCCTTGACGTTTGCCAAAACAGTTCAATTGAACACACACAAGTGACTCAAGGTGTCAAGGGGCTTTCTTCTAAAATTATCAGAGTTTTGCCCCAAAAACGAGGTCTCATTTTTGATAATTCATTCTCTTTTTGCAAAAATCATCCCCCCGGGTTGACGGCCTGGGCAAAAGTTTTTACTCTCCCGCTGTCAACGCCCGGCGGTTTCCGGGTGCTGATCACAGAGTTGCAGCTTCTTAGCTTCGACTTTCGTGCCAAACGGTCCTCACTGTTGTTGGTTGCTGGATCGCCAAACAGACCCTCTGGTTTTCGCAGACCAGAGGGTCTTTTGTTGGCGGCGAAAATCGAACCGGTTGACTCAGGCCATCAAGGGCGGGTGCATTTCAAATCGCGGAATGCGCACGAAGACAGGCCGCCCCTGCTTCGTGGTGCCGAAAAATGAACCAGTCGCCGAGCTCTCCGCCTTGATCACATGGTAGGAGTTGTAGCTGAACGTCTGTCCTGGCTCGAGCTTTGGAAACTGCCCCACGACGCCATCTCCCTCGACCACCAGCGTGTCTCCATCCGTGTCGCGAACAATCCACTTTCTTCCAAAGATGTTCACAGTCTCCGCTGATCCGTTGTGAATGGAGACATGGTACACAAACGGATGCGGCCTGTCGGGCGGAGCCGGCCGTGTCGGATCATACGACACGTCGTCCACGGTGGCTGTCAGACCAGGCAGATGATCGAAGTGAACGGTCATTGATGGATGCTAGTTGGGTTGGCGGTTGAGAACAAGCCCCGGAACAGGGCGTTCATTCCTCCGGCGAGAAAGCCGTCTTCGTGCCAGCTCCCGATCCAAAGGCCAGGATCAACGTGGCGGACAGAGAGGGATTCGAACCCTCGGAACGTTTTACCGTTCACACGCTTTCCAGGCGTGCCCGATCGACCACTCTGGCATCTGTCCTTCACATCATCGCTGCCGGTCGAGGCAGCGGGCCGCGATAGTGCTGTCTCCCTTCGGTTCCCGCAAGCTGATTTTCCGCGAGTTGTCAGACATGGCGACAAGGCAGCCCTAGAACGCCGTCACGCTGATCTCCAGGTAGGCGAAATCGGTGTCGCCTCCCCTCAGGGTGGACTCCACCTGGCCGCCCGGCATGAAGTGCGCATAACCAAGGATTGCTTCCACATGCCTGTTCACCTGGCAACGGAGGCGGATGTCAAACTCATGCCCGGCAAAGCTGCCCGAACCCCCGGTCAGGTCCGCCTGGCCGGTGCCTGCAAAACGGTCCTTGTCACTGGCAAGCCAGTACCAGCTGTAGCCAAAATCGAATCGAAACACCTTCGTTGGCGCAGCCTCCATCCTCAGCTTGGGCGTGCTGATGTTCTCGAACTGGATGTAGTCGTTCGCCGACCAGGGCCGTCCGAAGCCGAAAAAGCGCTCAAACCGGTTGTCTTCGCCGTCGTCCGGGTCCCGGTCGCCGCTGGCATAACCATAAAAGCCGCTGAGTCTCGGCCGCCAGGGATGATCCTCCCAGGTGTGTCCGATTTCAAAGACGCCGCCGCAGGCCTGCATGTCACGGTCTCCGCTCCGGCCGGTCTGGTAGATGACGCTCAGGTCGAAGTCGAGCCCGGTTCCCGGCACCACTCCGTAAGCGCGAAGCCCCGGCGAATGCACCAGCCGCTCGGGCACGGCATCATGGGCGGACTGGTTGAGGGCCAGGTAGAACGGCTCAAAAGTCACCACGTCCGACCAGCGCCGCCAGTGGCCGATGAGGGCGTACATCCACTGCTGCTCCACGGGCTGGTCCCGGTGGTACTTGTCCCGGAGCAGGGGCTGCACGGCCAGCAGGTCAAGCTGCCAGTCGTTCTTTTCCTGGCCGAGGGCCGCCTGAAAACCCTGAAACGTGTTCGCGGTGTTGCGCCACTGGTTGTTGCCGATCAGACGACGATCCAGAAATTCGAAGTTGTGAATGCCATAACGCAGGCTGAGCGGGCGCGTGCTGCCCAACGAATCACGCCCCAGGGCCTCGGCGAAGTACAACTCGCCGTAGAGGCGGATGAACTCGAACTCATTCACATCCTTGGTGTCGCGTGGATAATCGCCATGATACCGGCGGGAGTCCTGCATTTCGACGGCAAGCCGGAACGGATCCAGGATGTCGTGGACGGCCAGATAGGCACGGGTTCGATGCAGCAGCGGCTGGTCAAGGCCCGCTTCGGCGCGGCGCATGTCATCATCCCGGTACTCATGACGGAAACGATGATCGATCCCGATGTCGAGCCAGCCGGCGTCCCGCAGCAGGCCCCACTCCGTCCTCCCGGCCTGACGGGCATACTTGGGCAGGTCGGGATCACGGGCCGTGCTGTAACTCCTGGGGGCGCGGTAAAAGCCGTCCTGTTCGCCCGCCTGCGCCCATGCACCCAGCATCAAAGCCCCCAGGCGGAGCACGGAGGCCCCGCGGCTGAACAGAAGCCGGATTGGACTGGCTGAAGGCAGGATGACGCTGAACAAGGCTGGCTTTCCTGCCCTTGAACCCAGGGAAGGTCAAGCCGCTCAAAAGCCGGAGACTTTCACCTTGCACGCGCAGGCCGCCCGCCTTCCGGTCACGCATGGCACTGATCATCAATGGCGAGGAGGTCGACGACGAGGTCATCGAATCTGAGTTTCGCAACGTCAAGGGGCACTACGAACGCCTGCTGCAGGTGGCATGCTGCGAACGCGACCCTGAGTTCCGCGGCTATGCCAAGGACAACATCATCTCCCGCGTGCTGCTGAACCAGGAGTCCTTGAAGCGCATCCCCGAGGTGGACGAGGCCGCCATCACGGCCAGGCTGGAAAAACTCATCGAGGAGGCCGGCGGCGAGACGGAGTTCTACATGCGCATCGGCATGCCCTACAAGGATGAAAAGGTTGTGCGCGAAAACGTCGCCGGAGGCGTGCGCCTCGACCAGATGCTCGCCCAGGTCTATGGTGCGGAGCCCGAACCCACCGAGGCCGAAATGCGCGCCTTTTATGAAAGGAACCTCGCCAGCTACATGAGCGAGGAGATGATCCACGCCGCCCACATCACCAAGGGGCTGCAGGGAGCCAGAAGCAGGCAGGAGATCTTCAACCTCATGCGGCAGATCCGTCAGGAGCTGCTGGCGGGGGAGGATTTCATGAAGCTGGCCGAGCAGCACCGCGCCGACGACCAGCAGATGATCGACCTCGGCTGGTTCAAGCGGGGTGAGTTCATGGAGGAGTTCGAAACCATCGCCTTCTCCATGAGGGAGAACGAGATCAGCCCCGTGTTCACCACCCAGCTCGGCTTCCATGTCTGCACCGTCCTGGAGCGCAAGCCCTCCGAACCCCTGCCCTTTGAACTGGTGAAGGACGCCGTCCGTCAGCGCATGATCGAGGAGTTCAAGGATGCCAGGTTCAATGAATTCATCGAGCAGCTGAAGGCCGCCGCCGACATCCAGGACACCGATCCTGCGGACGACGGCGGCAGCTGCGGGCACTGAAAGGCCTGAGGCGTTTCAGGGCTTCTTCACCGGCGCCTCCTCAAGGGGCCTTGCCTTGGGCACGTCGGGTGGAGGAGCCTTTGACGGCCCGGGCGCAGCCTCCTCCTTCGGCCTGAAGGCTTCAAAGATCAGCACGCCCTTGAGGGCATCCACGGCACGCTCAACCTGCCGGTCCCCGAGGTTGCCGATCTCGATGGCGGCCGCCTCTCCCGTGCCATGCCCCGCCCTCCATTTGGCGACACGGATCTCCTCTTCAATGCTGAGCGTCGAGACGATGTCCGGCTCGACCCCGTGCTCGTGGATGGTCCGGTGGCCAGGTGTGTAATATTTGGCGATCGTCATGCGCATGGCGGCCCCGTTTTTCATCGGGATGATGCTCTGCACGCTGCCCTTGCCGAAGCTGGTCGTGCCGACCACGATGGCACGCCTGAGGTCCTGAAGGGCTCCCGCCGTGATTTCCGCGGCACTGGCGCTGGCATGGTTGATGATGACCGACATCGGATAACGCCGCTGCCTCTGCCCGTCCCTGGACGGCGTGCGGTAGGGCGGCGGGTTCTGCGCGGCCGCACGGCCTTCGGTCGTCACCACCACGGTGCCCTCGGGAAGAAACTCGCCGCAAACCGCCACGGCGCTGTCCAGCAGACCGCCGGGGTTGTTGCGCAGGTCGAGCACGAAGGCCTGCATGCCCTGCTTCTCCAGCCCGTCCAGCGCATGCCCCAGGTCCCTGGCGGTCGCCTGCGTGAACTGGGAGATCCTGGCATAACCAATCTTGAAGTCACCGGCCAGCTTCGGCGTGAAGAGCATCGCGTCATGCACGGAGGTCTCGCTCAGCGTTTCACGAACCATGGAGAACTCCAGGAACTGCCGTGTCGAGGGCCTGCGCACCGTCAGCTTCAGGGATTCACCCGCCTTGCCCGACAGGAGCTGGATGGCCTCGGCCACGCCGACGCTGTCCGTCAGGATCTCATTGATGCGCACCATCTGGTCCCCCGCCACCACGCCCGCGCGCGCGGCAGGACCGTCCTCACGCACGCTGACGATGGTCAGGGCGCCCTCGCGCAGGGCAACGCTGATGCCCACGCCTTCGGATTCATCCGACTGCTCCCGCTTCATCTCCTCAAAAAGGCCGTGCCCCATGTATTCACAGTGCGGGTCCAGCTTTCTCAGCATTCCTTCCAGGGCTCCCTCGACCAGCGTCTCATAGGTGACGCGGCTTTCATCCACATAGCTCTGCCGGATGGTTTCCATCGCCCGGGTCAGCAGTTCCATCTGCCTGTAGGCATCCTCCGGCGGCGGCTTGGCGGAAACGGGAGCGGGCTTGGCTGCCTTGTCAGGTGCGGCGGGGGAAGCCTCATCCCTGGGGGCGGCGGCAGGAGCCGCCGGCGGTGCAGGCGTGGCCGCGCCCGAGGTCAATGCCACGGCGAAACAAAGGCTGAGGGCCGGATAGCTGCGCATGGGCCGAGTGTGCATGAATCTCCGTCGATGGACAGAGCAAAAATCATGCAGCCTTTCTGCTCCAGCCTCGCGGAAGGCCCCGGTTTGCTTTGCCTCGACAAAACGGATCCTTCCAAAAACCGTTTGCCATCCGTGAACCATGAACGATAGGGAAAGGCTCAAATCGCGGGGTGGAGCAGCCCGGTAGCTCGTCAGGCTCATAACCTGAAGGTCGTTGGTTCAAATCCAACCCCCGCTACCAATTTCAAGCCCGGAGCATCACGTCTCCGGGCTTTTTGTTGGGCGGCGGCTCCGATGCGATTGCGGACCGCTGACGGCTTGCAGAACATCCTTCGGCAGACCATGACAACCGCATGCCCGACCTCGACCTGCCCGTTCGCGCCGCCATGGAAACCGCCATCGCCCATGGCATCCGTCCGGACCGCTGCGACATTCTGCAAAACGGCAGCACGCTGGTGCTGCGGCTGACCGAGACCCTGGTGGCGCGCGTCGTCCAGGATCGCGAAGGCCCCAGGCAGGGCACGGAGTGGTTCGCCCGCGAAAACGCCATCGCCCTGCACCTGACGGAAGGCGGCGCGCCGGTCATCCCGCTGCATCCAGGCCTTCCTCCCGGACCGCACGAACACCTGGGCTACCCGCTGAACTTCTGGGAGTTCGTCACCCGCGTTGAAACCGAACCTGCGGCGTCGGAGATCGGACGCACCCTGCATCTCTGCCACGGCATCATGCGCCGCTTTCCCCACCCCCAGCCAAGGCTGGCGATCCTCCGCGAAAGCCTCGACATCCTCCGGCAGCGAACGCTTTTTCCTCCTGCCCAGCAGAAGATGCTGGCCGATCACCTCCGCAAGGCGCTCGAGCTCCTCGACAGCTGTGACCTGCAGCCTCTCCATGGCGACGCCCACATGGGCAACCTCATGAACACCACGCGCGGACTGCTCTGGACCGACTGGGAGGACACCTTTGCCGGGCCCGTGGAATGGGACCTCGCCTCCATCATCTGGAACGCCCGTGTGCTGGAGGAGGATCATTCCACCGTGCGGCGGATCCTTGACGCCTATCTTGCTGCGGGCGGCCGGATTGACGACGCGATCCTGGAACACTGCATGACCGCACGCGCCGCCGTGATGACCGCCTGGTATCCCATCCTGTATCCTCATCCCGATGAAGAACGCCGCCAGCGGCTGCAGCGCCGGCTTGAGTGGCTGGCGGCACGCTGACCGGTGCAATCCCTGCGCGCAGTTTTTTCTTTCAAGCCAGCCTGCGGAGCGGGAACATGCCGCACGCATGAAATCCCTCATCGCACTCCTCGCCCTGGCGGCCGTGACCTCCCAGGCAGTCACCACCGCGCCGCCGAACATCGTGCTCGTCATGGCGGACGACCAGGGCTGGGGTGACATGGCCTACAACGGCCACCCCAGGGTGCGCACCCCCAACTTCGACAGCATGGCGAAGTCCGGCATCCGCTTCGACCAGTTTCATGCCGCCGCACCGGTTTGCTCACCCACACGCGGCAGCGTGATGACCGGCCGCACCCCGAACCGATATGGCGTCTTCTCCTGGGGGCACCCCATCCGTCCGCAGGAACTCACGATCGCCAAGGCACTCAAGACGGCAGGCTATCGAACGGGCCACTTCGGCAAATGGCACCTCGGCTCCGTGCAGGCGGCCAGCCCGGCCAGCCCGGGCGCCTGTGGCTTCGACGAATGGGTCTCCGCACCCAACTTCTTCGACCTGGATCCCATCCTCAGCGTCAAGGGCAGGGCCACTGAATTCAAAGGCGACAGCTCCGATGTCACCGCCGAGGTCGCCATCCAGTTCATTCGTGAATGCGCCAGGGATGAAAAACCCTTCCTGGCGGTCGTTTGGTTTGGCTCACCCCACAGCCCGCACCGGGCCCTGGAGCAGGACGCCGCCCTTTATGAAGGGCTGACCCAGGCGGAGAAAAACTTTTATGGTGAAATCACCGCCATGGACCGCGCCTTCGGCCGCCTGCGCAACGAACTTCGCTCCCTGGACATCGAGCAGGACACCGTGCTCTGGTACTGCAGCGACAACGGCGCCCTGCCAAAGATAGGCTCCAGCGGCGGACGTCGCGGGAACAAGGGCAAGGTCTACGAAGGCGGCCTGCTCGTGCCCGCACTGCTCGAATGGCCGGCGCAGTTCCAGGAGGCGAAGGTCATCTCCGCCCCCTGCGTCACCTCCGACATCCTGCCCACAGTGCTCGATATTGCCGACGTGAAGCTGGAGAAGACTCCACCGCTGGATGGCGTCAGCCTCCTGCCCCTGCTCAACGGTGAAAAACGCAGCCGCAGCATGCCGATCGGCTTCTGGGACAGCGGCACCAAAGGCATCGGCACTCCCTCGGATGTCTGGATGCGCGACCTCCTGGAAGCTCAGAAAAAAGGTGAGGAGCCCAGTGACCCGCTGCGCCTCGCCGCCGACGCCGGCAAGATTGGCGACCCGGTGCCGCTGAACAAGTTCCCTGGTCACTCCGCCTGGCTCGACTGGCCCTGGAAGCTGCATCGCATCGAGGACAAAAAGACCGGTGACGTGGAGTGGGAGCTCTACGACCTCAGCGCCGACCCGGACGAAAGCCGGGTGCTCTTTGCCGAGCAGCCCGACCGTGTCCCGCAGATGCAGGAAGCGCTGGAAAACTGGCTGGAAAGCGTCGCCCGCAGCCTGAACGGCGAGGATTACCGCTGAACGAAGGCGCCATGCCTAGTCGATAAACAGCAGCTCGTTCGAGGCCAGCAGCACCTGGGCGTATTGTGACCAGACAGCGGGATCAGATTCACGTCCGGCCATGAACCGACGTGCTGCAGCAGCCTCCGGAGACGTTGGCGGCCGCATGAACAACCTGCCATAGGCCCCCTCCAGCCAGCCGCCGCCCTGTGTTTGAATCCATTTCCCAAGGACATCCGCCCGCGACTGCATGAAGGGGGAGTTCAGGGCGAACAAGCCCTGCAGCGGCGTGGTCGTCTCCGTGCGCCAGGGACTGTGTGCGCCAGGATCGGGCACGTCATGGATGCGCAGCATCGGGTCCATGTCCTGACGGTCCGAGGCGCCATAAAGTGAACGCCGCAGGTTCTTCACGTCGCCAACGGATGCCGCAGGCCCTCCCAGGCGGAGGTCGATCTCCCCGGTGGCGGTGAGGATCCCGTCACGCCAGGACTCCCAGTCGAGCCGACGCCGGGTCATGCGCGCGAAGAGCTTGTTTTCCGGATCCTGCCTTTCATTTTCAGGAGCGATGCTGGCCTGCTGCCAGGCGGCGGAGTTGAGGATCTCCCGGTGCAGCCATTTCAGGGACCAGCCGTTTTCGATAAGCCTGCCAGCCAGGTCATCCAGCAGTTCCGGGTGCGTCGGCGGCTCGCCCAGGTTGCCAAACTCGCTCGGGGTGTCCACCAGGCCGCGGCCGAAATGATGCTTCCAAACCCGGTTGACGATGACCCGCGCCGTCAGCGGGGCGGCGTCCTCGACGATGGCCTGAGCCAGCTCCAGCCTGCCGCTGCCCGTGCTGAACTGACGGGGGCGGCCGCTCTTGGATGGAAAGGCCGACAGAAACCTGCGGGGCACGGGCTCGCCAAGGTCGTTGGGATTGCCGCGCCTCTGCAGCTCCAGGCTGCGTGACATGCCCATCTTGTAGTCGAGCTTCGTGCCCTTCTTGTTGTCGGCCTCGACGACATACAACGCGGCGTCAACCACGGCGTTGGCCATCTCCATCTGGTAATGCGGCGTGACGGCCTTGATCGCGTCGATCTTCACCTGGATCGCACGGGTCTGCTCCGCCAGGTCCTTGGGCTTCTTCTTTTTCAGCTCACCGATCTGCTTCTCCAGGGAGGCCACCTCGGCACGGGCCCTTTCCACCGGCTTCCAGAAGCGGTCATCCATCGTCGGCAGCTCCGTCTGCTTCACGGAGGCAAAGACCCCCGCCAGGGCGTAGTAGTCCTGCGCGGTGACGGGGTCGGACTTGTGGTCATGACAGCGGGCGCAGGCCAGGGTCAGGCCCAGAAAGGTGCGGCCGACGGCGTCGACATGCTCCTCCCATTCGTCGGCCACCGTCGTCCGGATGATCTCGGGCGGAAGCTGCAATTCCTTGAAGTAGGTTGGGCTGAGGCCGATGAAACCCAGCGCCACACGGTCCTTCGGGCCGGTTCCCGGCAGGTGGTCCGCGGCAAGCTGCCGGATCACGAACTGGTCATACGGCATGTCCGTGTTCAGCGCCTGCACCACCCAGTCACGGTACAAATAGGCGTACCTCGTCGAGTCCAGCCAGTCGGGCACCTGGTCGGTGTAGCGGGCAAGGTCCAGCCAGTGCCGCGCCCAGCGCTCCCCATGATGTGGCGAGGCCAGGTAATGTTCGACCCGCGCCTGCTGGGAGTCCGGACCAGCCTTCACCACCCGGTCCGGAGGCAGGCCGGTCAGGACAAGGGCCAGCCGTCTTTCCAAAGTTTGTTCGTCCGCCCTGGGGGAGGGCTTCAGGCCTGCGGCCTCCATCCGGGCCAGCAGGTAGCGGTCGATCCGGGTTTTCGGCCAGGCGGCATCCTTGACGGACGGTGGCTCCACCCGGCGCAGGGGGGCGAAGGACCAGGGCACGGGCCGTGGACCGTCGTCCTTGGCCAGGATGCCAGGGGCTGGACACAAGGCCGCTGCGCCCAGAAGGAACACGAGACGAAGGGAAGGCATGTCCACTCTACAGCCCGGACCGGCCCATGCTTTCAAATGAACGCATCAGGGGTCGTCCGGGATCAAAACACCTGTTGTCCGCCGTCCCGGTTGTGGTAGCCTTTCCCTCCCACCCCCATGTTCGAATCTCTCCGGCGTGCCCGCTTGCAACGAGAAGGCCTGTCCTGCGGAAAAGTCCGCCGGAAGCATCAGGATGGCGACCTCGTGGATGAGCTGCGGACCCACCCTGCTGCCACGGCCCTCGTCTACCTGCTCTTCTTTACGGGCATCGGCCTGCTCATGAAGGTGGCCGCCGCCGCCGTGCCGGGCACCATCCAGCCCCAGCTCACCGCCTACCTCTGCGCCGCCGCCGTCGGAGGAGCCCTGGTCATCCACCTGCGGGTCGCCCTGCGCGAGGATGTGGCTGACAACACGGAGCTGGCGCTCGTCCTCGGCACCCTGCTCCTGCAGTTCCTCGCCAGCGTGGGCATGATCGACTTTGCCTACCAAAAAGGATGGACTGGAGCCCTGCCCATCCTGGCCCTGCCCCACGCCCTCGGCCCGATGGTGCTCTCCGTCGCCCTGGGCAGGAAGATCGGCCTCTTTGGCGCCATCTATTCCAGCCTGCTCGGCGCCATCATCTTCATGTCGGTGAACGTGGTCACCTACCTGGCCTGCTCTGCCCTGATCGGCTTCCTGGTCGTGCTGTTCACCAACCGTGTCCGCCGCCGCAACCGCCTGCTCATGGCCGGGCTCTACATCGGCGCCGTCGCCGCCGCCTTCTCCCTCATCATGCACCACGCCGCCGGCGCCGTCGAGCCCGCCGCCCTCGGCCGCGTGATGGGCATCCCGCTCCTGGTCGGCATCCTCACCGGCCTCGCCGTCGGCGGCGCCATGCCCATGATCGAAAGCTTGTTCGGCGTCACCACCGAGGTCACCTGGCTGGAGCAGGCCGACCTCAACCACCCCCTCATGCGCCGCCTCAGCATCGAGGCCCCCGGCACCTACCACCACAGCCTCATCGTCGCCAACATCGCCGAGGCCGCCGCCGAGGCCGTCGGAGCCAACGCCGCCATGACCCGCGTCTGCGCCTACTTCCACGACATCGGCAAGCTCACCAAGCCGGAGTACTTCATCGAGAACATGGACCCGGCGAACAACCCCCATGAGGACCTGACCGCCCGCATGAGCGCCCTCATCCTCATCGCCCATGTGAAGGACGGCGTCGACCTGGCCATCAAGCACAAGCTCAACTGCAGCATCATTGACGTCATCGAGCAGCACCATGGCACCACCCTGGCCTGGTACTTCTACAAGCGCGCCCTCGACCAGAAGGCCGAGATGATACGCCTCGTCGAACAGGGCAAGTCCAAGGAGGACGACGTGCCGCAGGTCACCGAGGACGTCTTCCGCTACCCCGGTCCGAAGCCGCAGTTCAAGGAGGCCGCCATCATCTCCCTCGCGGACGCCATCGAAAGCGCCTCCCGTTCCCTGGAGAAACCCAACCCCGCCCGTGTCGAGGCCCTCGTGGATGAAATCGTCCAGAGCCGCATGGTGGACGGCCAGCTCGATGAATGCGACCTCACCATCGCCGAGCTCGCCCGCGTGAAGGCCAGCTTCATCAAGACCCTCCTGAGCATGATGCACAGCCGGGTGAAGTATCAGAAGGCCAGCGAGACCCAGGCCGCCACCAGCATCATCGGCCCCAGGGACATGGCCGCCTCCGCCCAGCCCCAGGTTCATGACGGCCGCACCGTCGCCATGGAGTCCCCCTACATCACCAGCAGCGAGACGCCGCCCTCCGAAAGGAAGAAGCGCGCCCCGCGCAAGCCGCCCGCCTCCGCCGCCTGAGATGTCCGCCGGACCGCCCCGACCCAGGCTGCACCTGCACAATCACCACCCGAAGCGCAGGCTGCCGCTCCGCTGGCTGAAGCACGTCGCCCAGGCCGCCATCCCCCGCTGCCAGAAGGCCGCACGCTCCGCCGACGCCCCGCTTCTCCATCTTGATGAAGTCGAGGTTTCACTGGTCGGCGACGCCGAAATAGCCCGCGTTCATGGCGAGTTCCTCGACGACCCGACGCCCACGGACGTCATCACCTTCCATCACGGTGAAATCCTCGTCAGCACCGACACCGCCGCCCGGCAGGGGGAGGAACACGGCCAGGACATCGCCCGCGAAACCGCGCTCTACATCGTCCACGGCCTCATGCACCTCGGCGGCTGGGACGATCATGAGCCCGGGGAGGCGGCGCAGATGGCCCTCCTTCAGGAGCAGATTTTAAAGGAATGCCTTTCCTGAGCGTTCCGTCATCCGGACTCCCGCCCATGCGCTACGCCTTCTTCGACCTCGACCACACCCTGCTGCCGTTCGACACCCAGGCGCTCTTCTGCAACTTCGTGCTCCGCCGGCATCCCTGGCGCATCTTTCTGCATCTTTGGTTCGTCCCCTTCGCCCTCGGCCGCGCCCTTGGACTCGTCAGCACCGCCGCGGCCAAGCGCGCCTGCCTCTCCTACCTCGCCGGCATGAAGCGCGCCCATCTCCGCCGCCTCGCCCGCGACTTCGCCCACGACTGCGTGGACACCTGGATCTACCCCGAGCTGCGCGCGGAGATCCTCCGCCACAAGCATCAGCACCGGAAGCTCGTGCTCAACACCGCCAGCCCCGACTTCTACGCCCACGACATCGCCGAGGTGCTCGGCTTCGACCACTGCATCGCCACCCAGTTCAAGCTGACGGAAAACCTCGTCCCCATGCGCCCGCCGATCCTCGGCTCCAACAACAAGCGCGAGGCCAAGATCGTCGCCATGAAAAACCGCCTGCCCGGCGTCGCCGCCCTTAGTGACGAGGAACGCTTCCACTGCTGGGCCTACAGCGACAGCGCTGCGGACATCCCGCTGCTTGAGTTCGTCGGCAACCGCGTGCTCGTCCATCCCAGCCGCCGGCTGCGCTCCCATTTCCCCCAGGCGGACGTCACTGTGCTCACGCCCCGCAGGCCCTACTGGGGCAGGCTTGGTGATCTGTTCGCCGTGCTGCGCCAGATGACCGGCCTGCACAGGGAGCGCGGCCCGCATTCCTGAAGCCCGGTTCGGAAGGCTTGCATGACATGGCCCGTTTCATTAGAAGCACAGCCTCACCATGACCACCGACCGCCGCTCCTTCCTCGCCACCCTTGCCACAGCCACGGCCGCCAGCGCCTTCGGACGCGACTGGAGCGGCCGGAATCCCGAGCGTTATCCAGACCCGGACGTCATCGCCATCGACCCGGCCTTTGAGAAGCTCATCCAGGGCAACTCGCCCATCCGCCGCCTTCACACCGGCATGCTCTGGGCGGAGGGCCCCGCCTGGAACGGCAGCGGCAACTACCTGGTCTGGAGCGACATCCCCAACAACGCCCAGATGCGCTACCTCCCCGAGGACGGCCACGTCTCCGTGCTGCGCAACAATTCCGGCAACAGCAACGGCAACACCTTCGACTGGCAGGGCCGCCAGATCTCCTGCGAACACGCCACCCGCCGCGTCGTGCGCTATGAACTGGACGGCAAGGTCACCGTGCTCGCCTCGGAGTTTGAGGGCAAACCCCTCAACGCCCCGAATGATGCCGTGGTGCATCCCGACGGCGGCGTCTGGTTCACCGACCCCGGCTACGGCAGCATGATGGACTACGAGGGCAACAAGGGCGAGCTGCTGATCAAGGAGGCCGTCTACCGCATCGACCCCTCGGGCAAAATCGCCAAGGTCACCGACGACCTCGTCAAGCCTAACGGCCTTTGCTTCAGCCCGGACTACCGCAGGCTCTACATCGTCGACACCGGCGCCCCGAAAAACATCCGCGCCTATGACGTCGAGGACGGCGTCAGGCTCGGCAAGGGCAGGGAGTTCACGCCTAACAAGGGTCTGCTCGCCGACAAGGCCGGCAAGGGCAACTCTGACGGCGTGCGCTGCGACGTCGAGGGTAATGTCTGGGCCAGCGCCGGCTGGATCGGCGAAGGCTATGACGGCGTGCATGTCTTCAACCCCGAAGGCCGCCTGATCGGCTTCATCCGCCTGCCCGAGACCGTCAGCAACCTGTGCTTCGGCGGCCCGAAGAGGAACCGTCTCTTCATGACCGCCAGCCAGAGCCTGTTCTCGCTTTATGTGAACACGCGCGGCGCCCACTTCTGCTGAGCACCGTGCGGTGTCGCTCAGCCCGCCGCCAGGGCGCGCTCGATGTCGGCCCACAGGTCCTCGACGTGCTCGATGCCGACGGAGAAGCGGATCAGCCCGTCGGTGATGCCCGCCGCCTCCCGCACCTCGCGGGGCACGGAGGCGTGCGTCATCGTCGCAGGGTGACAGACGAGGCTCTCGATGCCGCCCAGGCTTTCGGCCTGGGTGAACAGGTGCAGCCTGCGGATGAAGGCCAGCGCCCCCTCCTGGCTATGGCCGAAATCCGCCAGCATCATGCCGCTGCCGCCGGTCATCTGCCGCTTCGCCAGCTCATGCTGAGGATGGCTGGGCAGGAAGGGGTAGCGCACCGACTTCACCCGCGGATGGGCCTCCAGCCGCGTCGCCAGCTCCAGGGCGTTGGCGCTATGGCGCTCCATGCGCAGGGCCTCGGTCTTCACGCCGCGCGAGGTCAGCCAGGTGTCAAACGGGCTCGGCTGCAGGCCCAGCGCCTTCTGGGCGAAGATCATCTTCTCCTGCCATTCGTCCGTGTTGCTGCAAACCGCGCCGCCAAGCGTGTCGGAATGGCCGTTGGTGTATTTCGTGGTGCTGAGCAGCGACAGGTCAGCCCCCAGGTCGAGCGGCTTCTGCAGCAGGCTGGAGGCGAAGGTGTTGTCCACCACCACCGAGGCGCCCACGCCGTGCGCCACATCGGAAAGCGCCCGGATGTCGAGCACCTTCAGCAGCGGGTTCGTGGGGGATTCCAGCCAGAGCAGCGCAGGCTTCAGACGCGCCACTTCGTCATAATGGGCCGGGTCGGCGAGGTTCACATAGTGGATGTCCACCCCGAACTTGCGCAGCACCCTTTCAAACAGGCGGTAGGTGCAGCCGTAGATGTTCTGCTCGGAGACGATCGTGTCCCCGGCCTTCAGGCCGAAGGCGATGGCGGTGATGGCGGACACGCCGCTGGCAAAGACGGTGCAGTGCCGGGCGTTCTCCAGGCTTGCCAGCGTGGTCTGCAGGTTCCTGAAGTTGGGGCTGCCGCTGCGGGTGTAGTCAAAGCCGCCCGGGTTGCCCGTCTCAAAGGTCGAGGTCATGTAGATCGGCGGGATCACCGCGCCGGTCTCGCTCCGGTAATCCTGGCCGACATGGATGGCGCGCGTTTCAAAACGGGCGTCGCTGGGCACGGTGGGGTCGTCTCTCATGATGGGCGCGCATTCAACCATGCAGCGGCGGACATGCAAGGCGGGCGCGCTCTCCATCGTGGTTAGGCCGCCCCGCCTGCCCCTTGCATTCCCGGGGGCATCGTCCATCCTCCGCGCCCATGTCCGCCCCCACCGACACGCGCGATGTCATCCTGGAAGCACGCGAACTCACCCGTGAGTTCGACGGCGTGAAGGCCCTGGACCGCTTCTCCTTCAAGCTCCATCGCGGCGAGGTGCTGGGCCTGCTCGGGGCCAACGGCGCCGGCAAGACCACCGCCATGAACTGCCTGCTGGGCCTCACCCTGCCCACCAGCGGCGATCTTTTCGCCTTCGGCCTGCCCCTGCACCAGCACCGCATCGAAATCCTCCGGCGCGCCAACTTCTCCTCCGCCTACACCGCCCTGCCAGGCAACCTGCTGGTCGGCCAGAACCTGCTCGTCTTTGCCAAGATCTACGGCGTGAGGGACCCCCGGCAAAAAATCGCCCAGCTCATGGAGCTGCTGGAGATCTCCCACCTTGCCAAGCGCGTCACCGGCCAGCTCTCCGCCGGTGAGTCCACCCGCGTGAACCTCGTGAAGGCCTTCCTGAACGATCCCGAGCTGCTCATGCTCGACGAGCCCACCGCCAGCCTCGACCCCGACATCGCCGACAAGGTCCGCAAGGTGGTACGCAGGGTGCAGCGCGAGCGCAGCATCGGCATCCTCTACACCTCCCACAACATGCGTGACATCGAGGAGGTCTGCGACCGTGTCATCTTCCTCCACAAGGGCCGCATCGTCTGTGAAGGCACGCCCTCCGAGATCCTCTCCCGTTCCAGCAGCGCCTCCCTGGAGGACGTATTCATCAAGATCGCCCGCGACGGCGAAATCGTCGACGAACCATGAACTTCAGCACCATCAGCGCCCTCGTCCTGCGCTACCTTTTCCTCTACACCCGCACCCCGATGCGCATGGTGGAGCTCGTCTTCTGGCCCGTGGTCGACCTCGTGGTCTGGGGCAACGTCACCGTCTTCATCCAGAAGAACACCAACCCCGAGTTCGGCAGCTTCGTGCTCTTCTTCCTCGGCGGCATGATCCTCTGGGACATCATGTTCCGCGCCCAGCAGGGTGTCGCCATCTCCTTCCTGGAGGATGTCTGGACCCGCAACCTGCTGAACATCTTCGTCGCCCCGGTCCGCACCGCGGAATACGTCAGCGCCACCTTCATCGTCGGCCTGCTGCGCATCATCGTCACCGCCATCGTGCTCAGCCTCATCTCCTGGTTCGGCTACACCTTCAACGTCTTCTCCCTGAGCTGGTGGCTCATCCCCTTCTTTGCCAACCTCATGCTCTTCGGCTGGTCCCTGGGCATGATCTCCACCGCCCTCATCCTGCGCTGGGGCCAGGCCGCCGAATCTCTCGCCTGGGCCATCCCCTTCTTCTTCCAGCCCGCCGTGGCCGTCTTCTACCGGGTCGAGGACATGCCCGCCTGGTCGCAGCCCATCGCCTGGTGCTTCCCGCCGACCTACATCTTTGAAGGCATGCGCGATGTCATGAAGACCGGCTCCATGAACTGGAGCTACCTCTGGGTCTCCGCAGGCCTGAACCTTCTCTACCTGGCTCTCGCAGGCTGGCTCTTCCTCTGGATCCTCAACCTGACCCGCAAACGCGGCCTGCTGACCAAGTTCGCCACCCAGTAGAGGCAGGCTCCCCGGTCTGAACTGCCTGAAGTCTGCTTCTTGACTCCGCGGCGCCGCGTGGCTTCTTCCGCCGCTCCTCCCCATGGGGCGGCACCGGCATCCCAGCACCTGTTCTCATGGCAAACTACGGCCAGTACAAGCAGGACAGCTCCGCGTCAGGCGGCGGAGGCGGGCAGGCCATCGTTGAACTCTGCGCCCTGACCGGCGGTGGTGTCATCTTCTGGTCACGAAGGCGTTTTCAAATCGGCACGGAGCTCATGCTCAGGCTGAGGCGGGACTCCCTGCCATCGCACCTGACTCCCCAGGGGCCTCCGGAGGATCCCTGGGCCAACGTCCGGGGATTTGTGGTTCAATGCACCCGTGATCGCCGCACCGACGGCTCCCAGGCCTTCAAGGTCGTCCTGCTTCTTGAAAGCGCCCTTTCCATGGATGTCCCCGCCTCCCCCGTCCTGCCCTGCATGAAAATGGACCTGCCAGGCATCAAGGCGCCCGGCCTCAACTGAATCCTCCCGGGCATGCCTGATCCAGGGTGAATCAAAGCCCGGGAGGCAGTTCGGAAACCTTGCGCCCGCCTTTTTTCTTCGTGGTTCCCTCCGGCTTGGAGGGGTCGAAATAGACGCCCCCGCTGATGATGATCTCCCCCTTCGGCGTCTGAGCCATCATCGGCCGGCCGCCGTCGTCCTTGTAATACGACATCTTCTCCAGCCTGCCCTCCGGGTTCAGCACCGCATGCGCAAAGACATGCGGCTGCGCCATGAACAGCACCTGCAGCCGGTTCGCGGCATCCAGGGTGATCTGCGGATCATGCACCATGCTCAGGGGTCCCAGCCGCAGGGTGCTGAGCCGCTCACCGGTCTTGTCGTCCAGCATGCGGAAGTACAACGATGTGCTGTCAAAGTCCCTGAAGATGTGCAGCGCATAACGCCGGGGCTTGCCGGCGTCCTTCATGCCCTCCGGCACGCCGAAGCTGCGCTCCCACATCGGCTTGCTGTCCACAATGCTGAACCTTGCCCGGTTGCTTTCAAAATAATCCCCCGACTGGGAGTGCAGCACCCGTGCCTTCAGGGCGTAGTTTCCAATGTCCGCAGGCGCGTATCCGTTGGTCACCGTGACCTTCTGCTGAATGGCGGCCCCGGGCTGCATCTGCACGATGTCCGAACCGTCCACCTCCATCTGGGCCAGCGGCAGGCCGTCCGTGGAGGTGATTTCAAAGGAAAGCCAGTCCGCCCTGCCCGGCCCTCCCAGCACGGCGGTGGCACCGGTGCGGTTGACGACGGTCACCGTGGCCGTGATGGCCTCCAGCGCCATGAAGTTGGCTCGTGGCAGCTTGATGGACACGTCAAACTGCGCCCAGGAGGAGGTGGTGCAAAGGCAGGCAAGAATCAGAAAAAGCAGTCGCATGGCGGGGGGAGTGCATACAAACCAGAAAAAAGCGCCCTTGGGAACAGTAAAATGAGCCCGCGCTCAGTCTCCAAGACCCAACGCCGTGCCCACCACCTCCCCATCCGACTCCTCAAACAGGATGCGCATCGGCCGGCAGCAGACCTCGCAGTCGTAATCGACGTCACAGGGCACTTCCGTGAAATGAGGGGCAGGCACCTCGAATTCCTGGAAGCAGGCCGGACAGGTCACCGGGGTCGTCTCCGTCATGCGCCCGTCTTGGCAAGCCTCCTCTGCCTGCGTTCCAGCACCTGTTTCACCACGCGCACCAGGTCCTCGCTGTCGTAGGGTTTCGGCAGGACGTCCGCAAACCCATGCGCGCTGGGCTGCAGCATCGCCGGATCCGACCGGTTGCCGCTGGAAACAATCGCGTCCACCTCGGGGTCCACCTGCCGCAGCAGCTGCATGGCACGCGCCCCGCCCATGCCCAGCGGAATCGTCAGGTCGACCAGCACGAGGTCAAATGGGCGCCGCGCCATCATCGCCTCGCTGTAGGCCTTCACCGTGTCGCTTCCATCCGCCGTCTCACTGACCTCATAGCCTTCCTTCCTCAGGGTCCGCACCATCAGGTTGCGCAGCAGCACATCGTCCTCCAGCAACAGCACAAGCCCGGCATAGGGCTTGGCGGAAGTCGCAGGCCCCGTGGGCGCCTTCACGGCAGGCCCGCTCATCGCGGCGGCCGATCCCGGAGCCGTCCCCGCCCCGAAAACCGCCACCGCGGCAGTCGCCGGCCCCTGCGGCGGGGAGGCAAGCACGTCCAGCAGCTCGCCCTTCAGTTCTTCGGCCGACTTCTGCCGCTGGTTCCGGTCCGGCTTCAGGGCACGGGTGATGATCGCGTCCAGCCGGGCGTCACAGGAAACCAGCGATGACGGCGGATGCCAGGCCCCCCTCGGGATCTGCCCGGTCAGCATCTGATAAAACATCACCCCCAGCGCATAGATGTCCGCCCGGTGGTCGATCTCCGACTTGGCATCGTACTGCTCCGGTGCCGCATAGTCCGGCGTGCCCATCGCCATGTTGGTCTGGGTCAGCATCGTCGCCTGGGGATCCACCCGCTTCGCCAGCCCGAAGTCCGCCACCTTGATGCGCCCGTCCTTGGAAAGCAGGATGTTCGCCGGCTTGATGTCCCGGTGCACGATGCCCTTGGAATGCGCATAGGCCAGGGCGTCACAGACCTTCACCAGGATCTCGATGGCACGCATCGCCGACAACGGCCCCGCGCACAGCGACTGATGCAGGTCGATGCCCTCGATGTACTCCATCACATAAAACAGGTAGTCCCCGACGATCCCGAAGTCGTACACGCTGACGATGTTCGGATGGTTCATCTGGGCCAGCGACTGCGCCTCACGCCGGAAACGCTGCCCGTAGGCATAGTCGGTGCCGTGCTGCCGGTGCAGGATCTTGACTGCCACGGCACGCTCCAGGTTCAGCTGCCTGCCCCGGTAGACCGCCCCCATCCCACCCTGGCCGATCATCAGGTCAAACTGGTAAATCCCGCCAGGCATCATTTGCGTCAGCTCCTGCGGCGTTGGGTACGGCGTCGGCGTCGTCCAGCCGGCAACCCCTTCGGACACCGACGGCACACGCGGCGGTGGCGTGCTTTTTCTGCCGAAGGAGAAGAGTCGTCTCATGGGTTGATTCCGAAGGCCTTGAATCTCCCGGAGTCCGGCAATGACGCAAGCGTCAATCCGCCGGATCCGTCCCCGGCCTCACATGACCGCCCCGGCCTCGCCCGTCATCGGCACGGGCTCCGTCGACAGGCCGGGCTTCGGCCTGGCCCGGCTGAACAGGGTCCGCAGCTCGGCCATGATCCACAGCCTCACCCCCCAGCGCAGGAACATGAAGGCGCTGAAGTTGGGCGAATAACTCTGGCCGAGCGTGAGGTCCATGCCCGTGTTCCAGGCCCCGTAGGTGCCCTTCGCCAGACGCTTCTTCGCCATCGCCACCAGGCGCCGGTTGTAGAAGGTCATGAACTTCGCAAACAGGTTGCCGGCCGGTCCGTCATAGGGCAGCCGGGTCCATTCATAATCCGGGCTGTCATAAACCAGCCGCACCGGCCCGACGAAATAGGTGCCCAGGTCCATGATGAACGAAATGCGCACCAGTTCGGCATCCCCCAGATAGTGGTACTTGCCCTTGTAAAGGCTCTCAAACCAGAGCCGGTAGCTGCGCTTGTACGCACCTTTCAGGTAGGCCAGCTCACCCGACACATCCTTGCCCATGGCCGCCTTCTTGATCAGGTCGGTCACGGCATAGACCGTGTGCCCGCAGTAATCCAGCCCCTGGCTGTAAAGCGGGTCGATGAACCCGGCCGCATCCCCCACCATCGCCCAGCGGTTGCCCGCCATCTGCTCGGAGTAATAAGGCAGCCCCTTGTAATAAAAGGTGTCACCCTCCACCGGCTCCGCCCCTTCGAACATCAGCCGCCCCACCGGATGCGTCATCAGATGTGCACGCAGCCGTTCCGTCAGGCTCGGTCCTTCAGGCAGGGCGAAGACGCTGCGGTCCCACACGATCCCCACGCTGTAGTCGCCGTTGGCCAGCGGAATCAGCCACACCCACCAGCCGCGGCCCATGAGATGATTTGTGGCGCTGCTGCGGGAGGCCCGGACGTTCCGGGTCAGGCAGGGATGCATCTTCCGGCTCTTGTAGCTGTCGAGCGGATTGACATTCCTGAACCGGCACCAGATGGAGGAGGTCGGGTGCTCCTCACCCAGAGGGCGGTGAATCCCCAGCTTCTTCGCCAGAAACGCCGCCCTGCCCGAGGCGTCGATCACCCATCGCGCCGTGAACGCCCGGGCCTCGCCCTCCTGAGTCGTCAGGCTCACCCGGTGATTCTCATCCCCCTCCGCCAGCACGACCTCACGGATCGTCGCCGGACGCAGCAGCTCCGCCCCGGACTCAACCGCCAGATCCAGCACATGCTGGTCCAGCAGGGCGCGGTCGAGCTGAAAGGTCGGCAGCCGGCTTTGAAACTTCGGCCCCAGCTCCGTGCAGTCTTCCACCCGGTCCTCCGGCCTGCTGCAAAACCACATCCGCAACCCATGCTTCTGATAATGATGGGCGCTCAGGTAGGGATTGAGATGCAGCACCCTCGTCAGAAAGCAGCCTCCCACCTCGGACGTGCTCTCCCCCACCTTGCGGTCAAACTCCCGCGTCCTCTCCACCACCAGCACCTTCAGCTCCGGCAGGTCGCGCTTCAACAGAAGCGCCGAAGCCGCCCCGCTGAACGCCCCGCCAAGAATGATCACATCATAGTCAGCTTTGGAGGTGTTCTGGCTGGCGGGGGCGTGCATGTTTTGACTCGACTTGAACTTGGACTGACAATACGGGCAGAGGGTCCGCCGATGACGCCTGAAATAACCGCCAAACACTCCATCCCGCAAGTTCCGCCACGGCGGAACACCGGACTGCATGGCGCCTTCTGGACCCGCTGCCTGCTGCGGTTCATGCGTTTTGTGCCGACAACATTGGCCCTCCTCCTCGTCCGGCCCGTCACCCTTGTCATCTACCTCCTCGCCACGACCCAGCGCCACGCCATCCAGACCAACCTCCGCGCCCTCCGCCCGGACTTCGGCCCGATCGAACGCTGGTGGGCCGGCTTCCGCGTTTTCCTCAACTTCGCCCTCACCTACCTCGACCGCCTCTGGTCCATGCACTTCGGTCATGAGGTGACCTGGGATGTCCCCAACACCGACCGCTTCGCCTCCCTGCGCAACCACCCCGGGGGCGTGCTCATCTTCACCATCCACAGCGGCAATTACGACATCGGCGCCAGCCTCTTCGCCCGTGAATTCGGCCGCCGCCTCCACACCGTCCGCGCCCCCGAGCAAACCGAGGAACTCCAGCGCCTCCGCGAAAAGGAACTCCGCCAGACCGAAAAGGAAAACCCCAGGCTGCGCGTCCATTACAACTTCGGCGACAACCACCTCGGTCTCGAACTCTGCCGTGTCCTCATGGAAGGTGACGCCGTCGCCGTCCAGGGCGACCGCGTGCTCTCCGCCGTGTCACCGGTCGAGATGACATTCAACGGCCGCGTCTACCAGCTCCCCCGCGGCCCCCTCGTGCTGGCGGAAATCTCACGCGTGCCCTGCTACCCCATCTTCCTCGAACGCACCGGCCGCCTCCGCTACCGCATCCATGTCGGCGAATGCTTCCACGACGGCACCTCCCGCCTGCGCAGCGACGACATCGGCCGGCTCTGGCTGCCCGTGCTGCATCAGCATCTTCAGGAGCACTGGGACCAGTGGTTCGTCTTTGAACCCCTCGTCAGCCTTCAGGAATCCGGCCCCTCAGCGTGACGCGGCCCCCGCCTTGCTCCTCGCCCCCTTTTTGGCCCCGCCCTTCGGAACCTCCTCCCCCAGCTCCGGCCCGTTGTCCGGCGGCATCGACTGATGCCAGGCCAGCAGTGCCCGAGTCATGCGCTCGACAACGCCGGCATTCTCCAAAGCCACGTTGCTCGTCTCAGCACGATCCTTGCTCAGATCATAGAGCTGCGGCTTCGTGCCATCATAGTCACAGAGCAGCTTCCAGGAACCTTCGCGCATCGCCAGATCCGGAAGCCGCTCCGGCAGCGACGGAGAAGCCGTCTTGCGGTCCGGCGGACGCCTCCAGAAAATTGGCGCCCTGCGCGAGGCCTCCGATTTCCCCAGCAGCACCGGCGCAAGATTTTCACCATCCATGGCCGCCCCGCCCGCCTCCACCCCCGCCACAGCCAGCAGCGAGGGCACCAGGTCAAACGCAGCAAACACCGAGCTCTTGTTCACCACACCCGCCTTCGCCGGATCCATCAAGCCCGGCCCCCAGACGATCAGCGGCGAACGCGTACCACCTTCATAGAGCGTCGTCTTGGAGCCCCGGAACGGCCCGGCGCTGCCCGCCCCCGGCTCCGGGCCATTGTCCGAGCAGATCAGCAGAAGCGTGTTGTCGCGCAGTTCCGGCGTTGAGCGCAGATGATCGAAAAGCCTTCCAAACTGACGGTCCATCGCCTCCAGCACGGCCAGATATTTCCCACGCTTGTCCTCCGCCCACTTCTCCACCGTCGGCCACCACGGACCGTGGACGTCATCCGGCCAGAGGTTGATGTAAAACGGCCTGCCGGCCGCCTCCGCACGCTTCATGAAAGGAATCGCCGCATTCACAAACCCGCCCGTGATCTCGCTGCGCTGCATCCACACCACAGGCCCGCCCAGCCGCTCGGCATCCTCCCAGATGCGCCCGGGCTCCTTGTCGCCCGGCTTCCTCGTCATCGGCAGCAGCTTGGGACCCATGCCTTCAAAGTTGGTCAGGCTCTCGTCAAAGCCGTAGGCGCTGATCGGCGGCGCGTCATCCACGTCACGCTGCCCGCCCAGGTGCCATTTGCCAAAGTGCCCCGTGGCATAACCAGCCTGCTTCAGCATCCGGGCCAGCGTCGGCGCCTTCGGGTCCAGCCACTGCGCCACGCCGCGCCTCTCGTTCTGCGCCCGGTTGTCCAGGTAGGAGCTGATCCGCCACCGCTGCGGATACTGCCCCGTCGTCAGCGCGCAGCGTGAGGGCGAGCAGATGGGTGAGTTCACATGAAAGTCCTCGAACCGGATCCCCTCAGCCGCGATGCGGTCGATGTTCGGCGTCTTCGCCTCCCTGTTGCCAAAGCACGAAAAGTCGCCCCAGCCCATGTCGTCGATGAAGACCATCACGATGTTGGGATGCATCTGCTTCTCCTTCGCCAGACAAGCTGGCACAACAAGGGCCGACGCCAACCCAAGGACCAGCAGGCACGACAGTTTTTTCATCAAGGGTTGGGTCATGGTCATGGAGCGGCCTTTGCTTTCTTTTTGCCCAGAAGACGGAATTCGTCCGTCAACAGCAGCGGCTTGCCAGACACAAGCCGCGCGTCATTCGTACCCTTCATCCAGGCGTCCAATCCCTGCCGGAGTTCGGCAAGCGGACCGGCATGGGCGGGGTCGGCGGCAAGGTTGTTCAGCTCGAAAGGATCGGCATCAAGGTCGTACAGCTCCTCCTCCGGCCGTTCCCGGTAGCGTTTGACGAGGAAGGCCGCACGCGGGTCCGTCTTCGCAGCCTTCTCCCATGAGGCGATGTAGGCGAGGCTGTCCTCATTGGCAGCACGGTCGATGTGTGAGGTGAAGCGAAACTCAGGATGCAGATTGCGGATGTACTTCCAGCGCTGCGTGCGCATCGAACGGCTGGGATACACGTTCATGTCGTTGTCGCCGGTGTGCGTCGTGAAGATCGCCTCACGATGCGCATCCGTCCTGCCCTGGAGCACCGGCAGGAAGGAACGGCCGTCAAGGTCCGCAGGAGCACCGCCGCCACCGGCCTCGATCAGCGTGGGCAGGATGTCGATCCACTGCACCAGGGCGCTCGTGCGAACTCCCTCGGCCACCCTGCCCTGCCACTGCACGATCAGCGGCACGCGCGTGCCTTCATCATAGAGGTTCCATTTGCCAAAAGGCAGCTGCGCCCCGTGGTCGCTGGTCTGCAGGAAGAAGGTGTTCCGCGTGCCCAGGCTCTGCTTCGCCGCCTTATAAACCTCGCCGATCTCCCCATCCATCTTCATCACCGCGTTGATGTAGCGGGCGCGGTAGTGGCGGAATTCCGGCGTGTCCACATGCATCGGCTGCACCCGCACCCCGGCCGGGTCCACACCCTCCGGCGGCGGCAGCGGCACATGCGGCCAGTTCGTGCCAAAGAACAGGGCGAGCGGCTTCCCGCTCTTCCGCTGCTTCAAAAAGTCAACGCAGGCCTGCACGCCGCCGTGGTCATGGTAGCCGTAGTTCTCCGCATGATCAAAACCCTGCTCGGTGACATGGGCGTAATGGCTCGTCTTGCCAAAGCTCACCGTTTCATAACCCAGCTCCTTCAGATACGCCGGCAGCCGCTTCAGCCCGGCATGCGGCTTCGCATGGTTCGGCTCCGCACCATTCCTGGCCGGGTAAAGACCGGTGAACAGGGCCGCCCGGCTCGGCGCACAGCTTGGTGAGTTCACAAAGGCGCGCTCAAACACCATGCCCGCCGCCGCCATGCGGTCCAGGTTCGGCGTCGGAATGTCCCCGGCTCCATAGACGCTCATGTCCGCCGCGCTGTGATCGTCCGCCAGCAGCACGACGAGATGAGGCGGCGCGGCGGCAAGCGGCGCGGCCAGGAGGGTCAGGATCAACCAGGATTGCTTCATGGATTCAGCCGGTATTCCCGCATCCACCAGGCAAGCCGCTCCTCGTCGGTCGGCCCGGGCTTTTGCAGGCGTTTCTGCCAGACTTTTTGATAGGTCTTCCGCTTGTCCTCCTGGATCTGCGCCAGCGGCGGCTCGGTGGCGGGATCGCCGGCCGCCCCCTGGTCTTGCGTGGCCTGGATCCAGGCCTCCAATCTGCCGCGCAATGCCTCCACACGCGGCTTCTGCGCCGGATCCCGGGCGATGTTGCGCAGCCCGGCGGGGTCCGTGGCGAGGTCGAAAAACTCCACCTCCGGCCGTGTCGGCGCCAGCCAGGAGGCCTGAAAGCTGTCGAGCTCCCCGCGGGCCTGCAGCACCCTCATCAGGGGCATCCCGGGATACTGCTCCTCCTTGTAGCTGGACCAGTTCAAGCGTGACAGCCGCGGGTTGAAATGCCGCACCAGCCAGGCGTCCTCCGTGATGACGGCGCGGATGCGGTCCATCGCGTCACCGCATCGGTCACGCGCCGCGAACAAACAATCACGCACGGGAAACTCCCCGGTCAGCACGTCGCGCCCCTGCATCCAGCCGGGCACAGGCTGGCCTGCAACGGCCAGCATGGAGGGCGCAAGGTCGATCAGACTCACGAGCCGCGGCTCCGTCCTCCCTTTGTCCACACCCGGCCCGCGCATCAGCAGCGGCACCTGCAGGCCCTCGACGCTCAGCCACTGCTTCCCCCATGGCATCGCGCGGCCATGGTCGGCGAAAAAGACAACCAGCGTCTCCTCCAGCACCCCCTCCGCCTCCAGCTGCGCCAGGATCGTTCCCACACGGCCGTCCACCACCTCGACGCTGCGCTGATAGGCGTACCAGTCGCGCCTCATCAGCGGATGATCGGGGTAGTTCGGTGGCAGCTCGATGGCCTTGAGCGCTTCTTCGTCAAAGGACTCCGGCACCGGAAAGGGCCGGTGGGGTTCGCTGACCTGGAACTGCGCAAAGAAGGGCTGGCCGGGCTTGCGCCGCCGCCAGTCGTCACCATCGAACAGCGTCCTCTCATCGTGGGCGAAATTGTAGTGCGTCTTGCCCTTCGTGATCCTTTTGCCGGAGCGGATGCTGTCCGGCGCCGGGGCGTTGGTGACGAAGTAACCGGCCTGCCTGAGCAGGGTCGGCAGAGGCATGTAAGGCGCGGGCAGGGGCTGCGGGTTCTCCGTGTCATGCGGATGCAGCCCGGTCGTGGTCTGGTAGCAGCCGAGGATGAAGGCCGATCTCGACGAACTGCACACCGGGGCCGTGGCATAGGCCCGGGTGAATCGCCTGCCCTCGGCCGCCAGGCGGTCCAGGTTCGGCGTCCGCACCCCCTTCGCCCCCAGCGCCGCAATGTCCGGCGACATGTCATCCGCGATGATCCAGACCATGTTAGGCATCGCCGCCGACAGAAGCATCGGGCAGAGGGCGGAAAACAGGACGGACAGACAGCGCATCCCGGATTGAACGTGCAGGCCATGCCGGCATTTCAAGCCGAAGGCACCTCGGCCTATCCCGGATGCACGGGGACGGGACTCGGTCGCCTGCCTGCCCAGGACTGGCCTGCTCTCTGCTGCAACAAACGCACCGCCTTACTCGTTAACCAACTGTTAATCCCCCCATGAACCGTCGTCACTTTCTCCTCAGCTCCCTCGGCACCACCCTCGCCCTGCCGGGAATGTCCTCCCTCATGGCCAAGTCCGTGGGCGGCTCCGTCCAGGCCGCCAAGGGAGCAGGCATCGGCGCACGCCGCTTTGTCGCCATCGGCAACCTTCTTGGCTACCAGACCAAGAGCCTGTTCCCGACCACCCAGGGCCGCAGCTACGAGAAGACCGCGCTGCTCGAACCGGTGTGGGATATCCGTGACAAAATGACGGTGTTCCGGGGCCTCGACCACGGCGTGAAGGGCGGCCACTTCGCGGTGCATTCCTTCCTCTCCGGCGTCCTTCACTCCGAGGCGCAAAACCGCCCTGAGGGCAATGTCACCATCGACCAGTTCCTCGCCGACGAGGTGGGTTTCGAGACACGCTTCCCCTCCCTCACCGTCGGTTCCGAAGGCGGCATCCACGGCGGCTGCCAGATCGCCTGGACCAAGTCCGGCGTCCGCGTCCCCCCCGTCACCAACCCGGCGGAATTGTTTGAAAAATTGTTCGTCACCGACTCCCCGGAGCGCCGCGCCCGCCGCGTCCAGGACAACAAGGTCCAGGCCTCCATCCTCGACTCCGTCCTCGAGGAGGCCGGCCGCCTGTCCAAAAAGGTGAACAAGGAGGACAAGGACAAGCTCGACGAATACCTGACCTCCGTCCGCGACGTCGAAAAACGCCTCGAACTCCGCCAGCGCTGGACCGACCAGCCCAAGCCCAAGGCCCCCTTCGACAAGCCCGCCAACCGCAACGCCGTTGAGGACCTGCCCCTGCTCTACGAACTGATCGCCCTCGCCCTCCAGACCGACTCCACCCGCATCGCCACGCTTGAAATCGGCGGCGACTTCATGCCCCAGCACCTCGGCATCAAGAAGGACTGGCACGGCCTCTCCCACCACGGCAACGACCCCGAGGCCATCGCCAGCCTCATCACGCTGGAGAAGTATCAGATCGAGCATTTCGGCAAGTTCGTCGCCCGCCTCTCCAGGATCAACGACGGGGAGCGCAGCCTGCTCGACTCCACCACCGTCCTGTTCGGCAGCGGCATGGGCGACGGCAACTCCCACAAGAATTCCGATCTGCCCATCCTCCTGGCAGGCGGCGGCTACAAGCACGGCGAGTTCCGCGAGGTGCCCCGCGAAGGCATCAACAAGGTGCCGCTCTGCAACCTGTTCGTCGACATCGCCCAGAAGATGGGTGTTGAAACGGATTCGTTTGGCAGCAGCACCGGACGGTTTGCCTGATGGCGCACGGCTTCGAAGGCATGGCGGCAACGCAGCCCGCTTGTCCCGCAAGATGCGCACAGCGCACTTGCCAACACCTCACGTCCCCCGTTCGATGACGAAATCCCCCCTCACCGCCCCACGCTCCTCCTGCGGAGCGGGAGGTCTGCTTGGCCTCGCCCTTGCCGCCTCCCTGGCCTCCGCCGCCGATGCCCCGCCGAAGCTCGTCCAGCAGTTCCTGGGCAAATACTGCCTCGAATGCCACGACGCCGACGTCCAGAAGGGAGACCGTGCCTTCCACGAATTCACCCTGCCGCTGAAGTCGGTGAACGAGCTCATCGAGGCCCGTGACATCATCGACCAGCTCACGCTCAAGGAGATGCCGCCGAAGAAGGCGGACCAGCCCGGCGATGAGGAACGTATCGCGATGATCCGTGCGCTGCGTGACGGCACCGTGGCGGCCTACGGCAAGTTTCAGAGCACCGGCAGCCGCACCGTCATGCGCCGGCTCTCCAGCCGTGAGTATGAAAGCACGCTCGTCACCCTGTTCGGACGCCGGGTGGACACGCTTGGCCTGACCGCGGACTTCCCGAAGGAGAAGACCGCCGAGCACATCGACACCATCGGCAAGTCCCTCGTCACCTCCGGCTTCCTCGTCGACCAGTACTTCCAGGCCGCCAACCGTCTCGTTGAAACCCGTCTCGGCAAGCCCGCCATGGAACCGAAGGACTGGCGCTTCAACGGCCACTTCGTCCAGTATGAAGAGCTGCAGGGCTCCCACAAAAGCGCCTTCAACTTCCGCTACCTCAACCTCTACGAACAGCCGAACACCGACACCCGCCAGGGCGGCTACGGCCACATCGAGGACTTCAAGCAGGGCGTTCCCGTCTCCGGCCTCTACGACATCGAGGTCGAGGCGACGGCCATGCATCGCGACACCCATTACGACCCCGCCATCTTCGGCATCGACTTCTCCGAACCCTTCATCCTCGGCATCGTGCCCGGCGACGTCACCAAGGGCCACATCCATTATCCCCAGGCCATCGAACCGCTGCTCGCCAGCACCGTCGTGCCCGACAAGGAGCCGAAGTGGTTCAAGTTCCGCGTGTGGCTGGAGGCCGGCCAGACACCGCGCTTCATCTTCCCCAACGGCCCCTACGAATCCCGCGCCTCGGTGCTCGCCATCAACAGGCGCTACAAGGACGAGTTCAAGGCCGATGTCGGCTCCTCCGGCGTCGGTCGCGCCCACATCCTTCTGGAAGGCAAGCTCCCCCACATCCGCATCAGCGAGATCAAGATCCACGGCCCCGTGCCGGAAAAGCCCGGCAGCGCCGAGGAGGTGGCCGTGTTTGGCAAGGACGGCTTCCTGGAAGGCCGGGCGCTCGAGCAGCTCTACGCCTTCGCGGAAAAGGCCTACCGCCGTCCGCTCAACGACGCCGACCGACAGCCCATCCGTGCGCTTTATGAAAAGCGCCTCGCCGAAAAAGCCGCCCCGCGCCAGGCGGCCCTGGATGCGCTGAAACTCATCCTTTGTTCGCCCAGCTTCCTTTATCTCAGCGAAATCACCGACGAAAAGGACAAGGCGCTCAAGCCCCACGACCTCGCGTCCCGCCTCTCCTACGCCCTCTGGACCGCTCCGCCCGACGAGCAGCTGCTCGCCGCCGCCAGCTCAGGCAGCCTCACGCAGTCCGCTGAACTGAAGAAGCAGATCCTGCGCATGCTCGCCGACGAACGCATCAGCGGCTTCGTCAACGGCTTCCTCGACAGCTGGCTGAACCTCCGCGACCTCGGCTCCCAGCCTCCGCCGCGTGAGGTGGTGCGTTTCTACTACGCCGAGGACCTGCCCACCTCGATGAAGGATGAGGCGCGCCTGTTCTTCCGCGATCTGCTGAGGAACAACGGCTCCGTCGCCCAGTTCATCGACTCTCAACACACCTTCGTGGACAAGAAGCTCGCAAAGCTCTACGACCTGCCCGAACAAAAAACACTGCGGCTTGCCGACGGCTTCCGGAAGGTCAGCCTCAAGGGCGAAAACCACCGCGGCGGGCTGCTCGGCATGGCCGCCGTGCTCACCGTCAGCGCCAACGGCGTCGAGACCTCCCCAGTCACCCGCGGCGTCTGGGTCACGGAAAACATCCTCGGCATCCCGCCGCCCCCGCCGCCGGACGTCGTGCCCGCCATCGACCCCGACGTCAGCGGCGCCACCACCATCCGCGACCGCCTCGCCAAGCACCGCGCCGACGCCGCCTGCGCCGAATGCCATCGCAAGATCGACCCCCTCGGCTTCAGCCTGGAGACCTTTGACCCCGTCGGCCGCTGGCGCAGCAGCTATCCCAGGCCCAGGAACAGCAAGGCACCGGCCCCGAAGATCGACACCACCGGTGAGTTCCCCTCCGGCGAGACCTACACCGACTTCGCCAGCTTCAAGAAGGTCATCCGCGACACCCGCGAGGATCACTTCACCCGCCACCTCATCCGCCAGGTCCTCTCCTACTCCACCGGCCGTCTCATGGAGCTCAACGACGACCTGGTCATCGACGATCTCCAGGTCAGCGTGAAGAAGCAGGGCCTCGGCCTGCGCACGCTGCTCGTTGAATGCCTGATGAGCGAGATCTTCCGCTCCAGGTGACCTTCCGGCCTCGCGATGTGACAAGGGGCATCGGTGGCGGCAGCCGCCCTTGAGGTTCCTGTAGGTTCGCCCCCCGGACGACGTTGGTGCAGTCCTGCCCATGAAACGCCTCCTCGTCCTGCCCGCCATCGGCCTGTTGAACTTGTGGTTCGGCGAACTTCATGCCGAGAAGCTGACCACCGGCCTCCTCATCGTCGGCGGCACGGAGTCCGGCTGGGCGGCGGCGGTCCAGGCGGCCCGGATGGGGGCGAAGTCCGTCACCCTCGTCCATGACGGCTCCTGGCTCGGCGGCCAGTACACGGAGCAGGGCCTGGCATGCGTGGACGAAAGCAAGGGCACGGGCGAGTTCGGCTGGGGGCCGGCCTGGCATCCGATGAAGCGCTCCTTTCATCGCTTCGGCCTCTTCAAGGAACTGATGGACCGCATCGAGGCCTTCAACACGCGGAAATACGGCTCGCCAATGCCAGGAAAGCCCATGCACGGACCCACGACGTTTCGACCTGCCGAGGCGGAGGCGATTTTCCGCGAAATGCTCCAGCCCTACATCACCAGCGCGCAGGTGACGCTGAAACTGAATCACATCCCCGTCGCGGCGTTGAAATCAGAGAACCAGGTCACCGGCATGATCTTTCGTTCGGACAAGGGCGAGACGCTGGAGGTGACGGCTGCTGTCACCATCGACGCGAGCGACTGGGGCGATGTCGTGCAGCTCAGCGGCGCCGGGTTCGAGGTCGGGCCGGACCCGAAGTCACGCTACGGCGAGCCCCATGCGCAGGAGGATGTCTCCGCGATTCCGCCGAACGAGATGAACCCGCTCACCTGGACGCTCATCGTCGAGGAAGGCAGGACGGACACCCCGCTCCCCGCGCCACGGCACTACGATGAACGGCGTTATCTCCGCAGCACCTCGTTTGGACGCAGGGACGCCGCGAAGCTGGAGTGGGATCACCCGGTGAAACTCGGCAGCAACTCGCCCTGGCCCGCGAAAGGAAGCGAGAGCAAACGCCAGGGCACCATCCTCAGCATGCGCCGCATTGTCGAGGGCACCACGAGCAAGGATGGCATCACCAGCGCCCTCATCTGCTACTCAAACGGCCAGGACTATCCGCTGGAGCGCCTGCCTCGTCATGTGTGCGAAGCGCTGGAGGCCACCGAAAGCGGAGCGTCGAGGAAGAACCTCGTCCTGATGAACCGCGAGCAGCGCCAGATCGTGTTCGAGGACTGCAAGGCGCACTCGCTGGGCCTTTTGCATCATTTGCAGACGACCGTGCATGATCGCGCCAGGGACAGGGCCAACAGCCTGCGTCACTACCACCTCAGCACGGAATTCGGCACTCCCGATCATCTGCCGATGAAGCCCTACATCCGAGAGAGCCTGCGGTTGAAGGCGCTCTACATGATGCGCGAGCAGGACAGCCTCATGGGCGAGGCCGCCAAGGCCGCGAAGGAGACCTTTGCCACGGTGATGTATCCCGACGCCGTCTTCGCCTGGCAGTTTCACTACGACTTCCACGACACGGGGCGTGCCTATTTGAAGGGCGGGGGCGACTCCGGCCCGTGGACGCACTACGGCAAGCCCGGGCGCGACATCCACCAGCTCAGCGAGCGCAGCGTCTTTCCACTCCGCAGTCTCATCCCGGTGAAGACCGACGGCCTCATCGGCGCCCAGGGCAACGTCGGCTTCAGCAGCATCGTCAGCAGCGCCGTGCGTCTCCACGATCACCGCGTGCACATCGGCCAGGCCGCGGGTGCGCTCGCCGTGCTCGCCATGAAGCATCAGAAGCAGCCGCGCGATCTCGCCTGGGACCGTGCCCGCCTTGAGGAAATCCAGCACGCCCTCTGCGGCGGCACCGAAGGCACTCCAATGCTCCTCTGGCCCTGGCGGGACCTTCCCGCGGATCACGCCGCGTTTGTGGCGATCAATCGTTTGAGCGCCAGAGGCCTCATTTCCACCGCGCGAGACGAAGTGGACTTCAAGCCCGATGCACCGGCGACGAACGAGTGGCAAAAAGACATGTTGCGTCACTGCGGCCTCGAATTGCCCGTGGATGAAAAACTCACGCGAGGCCAGTTCGCGGCCCTGCTCTGGCAAAAGCTCGAAAAACTGCCTGCCAAGCCATGGGAACGCCAAAAGCCCGATGACGCCGATGCCGATGGCATGCCCGATTTGAATGATCCGACGCCGTTTGGGGCGTTGGAGTCACGATTTTAGACAGTTGAGCGTGGCAGTCAGTCGAATGATGAGCACTAGATCAGAATGAAAAAGGTCTGGCCATTTAAAGAAGCTGCCAACATCGCGACATTTGTGTCCAAGCATCTCTTTTCGGGCGATGCTGTCTGTTACGCCTACCATGACTGGGAAGATGGCTCGTGGCAGTTCCTCCCCAACAGGGGCACCCAACAATCTGACGTAATGTTGGTGTGTTTGGAGGATGTGTATAAACTCGACACATCCATCGGTGAGCCGGCTGACTTGCCCCCTGGCTGGATGGCAAAACGAGACGGGCCATTTTCACCATGGTCACGTTCAAAAGATCATCCTTATCCAGTCTTTGCAGATGATGGCTACTATCTGGATGATGCGACACAATACGAACGGCTCTATCCTGACATATGCCAGATTCCCAAAGAGCTGGATCGGAAAACGCTGAGGGCAGGCGATCTGGTAAAGCTGATTTTCCGCTTCGCGAATGAATGGTCTCCCAGAAAGGACAACGAATGCGAAAGAATGTGGGTGCAGGTGCTTGCCGCAGATGAATACAATCTCAACTACCAAGGGAAGCTGCTAAGCACACCACACCTACATTCAGCGATTGGTGAAGGTCACGAATTATGGTTTCATCCTCTTCATGTCTTTGCTCTGGAAAGAGCAGGGGACTCAGATTGAGTAGTGCCTTCACCCCGCCGTCCCGCTCAGCCACCGAACCCTGAGGGAACTGACACAGTGCATACTGTCTTTGGAAGGAAAGCGAGGCTTTCCAATCTTTGCCTTGGCACCTCATGGACGGCTTTCGCCCATGCTTTCACTTCGCCGTTTTGAACGGCAGCGGATCCGTCTTCAGATAAGGCCGCAGCGCCTCAAAGCGGAAGTCGATCTCAGCCACTTCGTCGTCCGTCAGCTTCAACTCGGAGAAGATCGGCTTGTCGGGGATGCTCCGGTTTGGACCGTACTGCCGCGAGATCATGTTCCTGAAGACGCCGCGCCTCTTCCACAGGTGCAGCTGGAAGCCGCGCAGGTCGCCGCCGGGCAGATGCTGGCCCAGGTTGAAAAGCAGCATGAGCTTCGCATGGATGTCGCGCACGGCATCTGCATCCCGCCCCTCCTCCATGAGGTTCCAGAGCCGCGTCAGCACGTCGGCATACACCGCCCTCTCGGTAATCAGCCCCTCGGTGCCGAGATGCGATTCATAAAGCCAGCCGTGGGCGCCCCGGGCGCTGAAGACACGCCGGATCGTGGGTTTGGCGGCGCAAAGCTCCCGGGTGCGGGCGATGATCGGCGCGGCCTCCTCCTTGATGTAGCCGAACTGCGGAAACTCCCTCGCCAGTTCGGTCATGAGCCGCACCGAAGGTACCGGGCCTTTGTAGGCCACCCCGCCGGTCGTCTGGAAGATGACAGGACGTTTCGCCACCTTCGCCAGCTCGCGCCAGTACCGCCGCAGATCCTCCTCCGTGAGCCCCGAATCCGGCGGGCGCGAGATGATCGCCGCAGGCGCCAGCTTCTCGGCATGCCTCGCATACACGAGCATCTCCTCCGTGTCCCGCCCCTGCACGCCGAGGCACAACGCCGATGTCTTGAAATCGTGTGAAGTCTCCGCGAGCACTTCCATGCCCCGCATCTTTTCCTCCATCGTCAGCAGGTCCACGCTGTCGCCCGACTGAGGCCAGATCATGCCCGGACAGCCGCCCCAGTCGACAAACCGCGCCTGGTTCGCCAGCACCTCATTGTCCACCGCCCCCGTTTCCGTGAACGGCGTCGACAGGATCGGAAACGGCCCGCGCACCCTCGGGTCGGCGTCCGCAGCCTGCGCGCCACGTTTCTTGTCCACGCTCAGCAGGCTGCCAGTCCACAGGGCTGGAACAAGCGAAGCCGCCGTTCCGAAGAGTTGTCGTCTTGTGCTGTGTCTCATCATGGGTTTCATCCTTATCCATCAAAACAGCCCCGGGCTGGAAGCACAAAACACTTCCAGCTCAGCTCCATGCCAGCACATGAAAAGCGCCTTCCTCGCCTGCCTCATCCTCACGACCGCCTGCCAGCTTCAGGCCAAGGACACCGCCGACAACATCGAGCAGGCCTGGGACATCGCCTGGAGCCGTTTCTATCTCCCCGGCGTTCAGACCTTCGGTGACTACCTGAGCAGCTATGAAAAAGGCAGGGAGCAGGCGCATCTGCCGACCGCCGCCGAGGTGAGGCGGCAATATCCCAATCCCTGCGGCTACAGCACGGGCATGGAGGACGGCGCCATCCTTGGCGGAGCGATGCTCAGCGTGCTCTGCGACCGGTTTGCAGTCACGAAGGATGAATCGCTGCAGCAGAAGGCCGCAAATGTCTTCGCCGGGCTTGAGCGCTGCGCCACCGTGCATGGCGTGAAGGGTTTTGTGGCACGCAATGTCTGCCCGGAGGATTCCAAAAGCACGTACATCAACTCCTCCCGCGACCAGGTCACCCATTTTGTTCACGGCCTCTGGCAGTATTCCCGCAGCCCGCTGCCGGACGAGGCCACGAAGCAACGAGTCCGCGTGATCCTCGGCGAGGTGGCGGACCGCATGACCGCCTTTGTCACGCCGGAAAACGACTACGACTTCTGCCGCGCCGACGGCACGCGCTGCCCTCTCGGCATCTGCCGCATGTGGAAGGTGCAGCCTCATGAGGCCGCGCGCCTGCCGATGATTTATGCGGCCGCCTGGGACGTGACCCGGGAAGAACGTCACCGCGTTCAGTGGCGGAAGTACGTCGCTGAAGCCGTCGCGCAGTCCGCGAACCCCGGAGAAAACAAGCCCGCCTACGCCCTGCTCCAGATGCAGTGCTCGCTCGAGCTTCTGCATGAGCTGGAGCCCGATGAAGGGCTTAGAAAACAGATCCAGCGGCGCATGCTGCATGTCCGCGACCTCGCTGCGAAACGCTTCACCAGCGTGATCCGCCAGCTTGCAGAAAAGAGCCCGGAGGAGATGCGCATGACCGGCCCCGACTGGCGCACGGTTCCCGTCTGGAAGAACCAAAAGGGCTATCCCAACCCCCAGTGGGGCCCGTTTCGTGAAGTCTGGCACCTGACTCGTGAGGCTGGCGAGTCCGCGCTCATCCTGCTCATGGTCGAGCCGCCTTCACTTACCCCCGGCCAGAAGGGCGCCCTGAGTGAACTCATCGGCGGCTTCGACTACGACCACAACGCCAGCTGCGGCATCCTCTACCATCTCGCCGCCTTCTGGAAGGCCCGTCGGCACGGCCTGCTGGAATGACGGGAAGGATTTCGCCAAACCAACGTTTGCACAAGCATGCGCCAACCGCTGTCTTGCCTGCTCCTCTCGCTCTGCCTGCCCGCCTGGGCCGCCGAGGTCATTCCCCTCGGATCCAGGAGAGAACTGCTCGTCGATGATCATCTCATCGCCTCGAAGTCCGGCGTGGAGCTGAGGCTGCACAAGCCGCAGGCCCGGGACGTGGCGCTCGTCTGCGACGCCCCCTGGGAGGGCAACACCTCCGGCTACTTCACGCTCATCCAGGACGGCCCGCTGTTCCGCTGCTACTACCGCGGCACGCATTTCGACGAAAAGCTGAAGAAGGGCGCGCACGAGGAGCTGACCTGCTACGCGGAAAGCCGTGACGGCATCACCTGGACGAAGCCGAAGCTCGGCCTGGTCGAGTTCCAGGGCTCACGGGAAAACAACATCATCCTCATCGGCGCGGGCTGCCACAATTTCACGCCCTTTCTCGACACCCATCCCGGCTGTCCGCCCGAGTCACGTTTCAAAGCGCTCGCCGGCACGGGCGACAACACCACCCGCAAGCAGAAGCCGAGCCTCCAGGCCTGGCACTCTGCCGACGGCATCCGCTGGTCGCGCATGAGGGACCAGCCGGTGATCGACGCCGGTGCGTTCGACTCCCAGAACCTCGCCTTCTACGATGCGGAGCTCGGCGCCTACCGAGCCTACTGGCGCTACTTCACCGGTGGTTATACCGACGAACGCGGCTGGAAGCCAAAGGGCGTGCGCGCCATCCGCACCGCCACCTCCAGGGACTTCTTCAACTGGCAGGACCTGACCAACCTCGCCTACGGCCCCGATGCCCCCGAGGCGCAGCTTTACACCAACGCCGTGCGCCCCTACTTCCGCGCCCCGCACCTGCTGCTCGGCTTCCCGACCCGCTACGAGGCGAAGCATGAGCAGGTGGAGCCGGTCTTCATGACCAGCCGCGACGGCGTGAACTTCAGGCGCTGGGAGGAGCCGCTGATCCCCATCACCGCGCCAAAGGACCGCGAAGGCAACCGCAGCAACTACATGACGAACGGCCTGCTCCAGCTCCCCGGCAGCGACCGCGAGCTGTCTGTCTATGCCACCGAGGCCTACTACACCGGCCCCGGCAGCCGCATCCGCCGCTTCACCTCCCGCATGGACGGATTCGTCTCAGCGTCCGCCGCCGGCAGGGGCGAGGTCATCACCAGGCCCTTCAGCTTCACCGGTTCCCGGCTCCTGCTGAACCTCGTCAGTCATGGCGAAACTCTCATCGAGCTGCAGGACGAGGCCGGGAACGCCCTGCCTGGTTTCACGCTCACCGACTGCACGCCGCTGGAAGGTGACTTCATCGACCACGCCGTGGCCTGGAAGGGCGGCAGCCTCCAGCAGCTCGCCGGAAAGCCCGTGCGTCTGCGCTTCAACCTGGCCGAAGCCGATTTGTTCGCGCTTCAGTTTGCCCCTTGAGAATGACTGGAGCGTCGCTCATCTGACGGGTGCAGGGTTGGCTTGAGACGATCCTTTCTTGCCACTTCAGGTGGCAGGCGCTTATCTAGCAGTTCCAACAACATGCCACGCCCCCGCCGATCAGCTCCAATCGCATCCGGCCCCAAAGCCATGGACAGCTACAAGCATCCAGCGGCGGACTTGGCGCTGCGGCCAGAGATGGGGGCGCAGCCGCAGCTTAAGAAGCAAGCTTATCGCTACGATTCCTCACTCTCGCACTCCATGGAGAGGGATGGGCTGAATCCGGCGCGGGCAGCGACGGAGACGCACATCACGCGGATTTCGGAACTGGGCTTGCAGGTCGCGGATCTGGCGCTAAAGCTGTCGGAGCGCGATGTGGAGATCAAGCAGCTCAAGGCGGAACTCAAAGCCGCCCAGTCCGCCTTGCGGAAGGTCAGCGGGACGTTCCTGAACTACAGCGGGAAGGCGGAGCGGCTGAGCTTTGAGGTGTCCACGCTGCCTCTTTTTGTGCATGAACGGCTGAGTACGAAGGCCATCGTGGAGACGCTGAAAGGCCACCGCAAGGACGCCGCAAGGACGCCGCCGGAGACATTGCCGGCGATCACCGGCAGATTGCCGTGGAGGTCATCGACCCGCACGGCAACAAGCTGCTGGCACTGCGGAAACTGGAAACTGCGGGAGGAAATAGAAAGTGACGACCATGAACGCGAAACACATCACTGACATCACCATCAAGAACTTCCGTGGTTTCGAAAATCTGGAGCTTCACGGCCTCGGCGCAGTGAATCTGATCGTGGGCCAGAACAACGCAGGGAAGACCTCGCTGCTGGAGGCGATCAACGCAGCTGCAGCACCGGGAATGATTAGCAAGCTTCCTGGCCTGTTTCGGGCCAATGCGGGCAAAGTCGCAGAACGTTACTTTCATTGGCTCGTATCTGACGGGGCAAAGACCTGCGAAGTTTCAGCTGACACCGACGATGGAAAACGAGGGATTGTGATCTCCAAGGGAACTTTACCGCCACGCCTTGATGATTATTATCGAAAGGAGCAGATCGGCCCTTTCGAAATTGGGAGGTGGTCCACGGGGCGAAATATGATCGAAGTCTGGGCCGTTTCCGTCCAGCATCGCTCGCCTGATGGGTTAGTGCCGAACTTTGCTAACGCAGTGAGATCGCCTCAGAGTGAAGGGCTTATGGAGCAATTGCTTGCCAAGGTAGATCCCCGAATCAAAACGGTGCGTCTCGACTATGCGGATGAAGACCCATTCATCTCGGTGGACATCGGCTTGAGCGAGCGAGTTCCACTGCCGCAAGCAGGCCAAGGCATCTATCGTATGGTTGCGATCTTGTCAGACCTGTTGGGGGTGAAGCCAAAAGTTTGCCTGATCGACGAGATTGAGAATGGCATCCACTACACCGCCTTGAAGCAGGTTTGGAAAGGCATCGCTGAGATTTCTAGCACACTCGGCATCCAGGTCTTTGCCACCACGCACAGTCGTGAATGTTTAGAAGCTGCCCACGAGGTCTTTTTCACCGATGATCCTAAAGGCGAAAAGGACTTCGCCGTCATCCAGTTGATGCGCGTGAAGGGGCAGGTGATCGGCAAGGTGCTGAACGAGGCACGCGTGGACGCGGCGATGGAAAATGAAATCGAACTTCGCTGAGCCATGAGTGTTGCCATCCCCAAAGAGCATGAGTGCGATCACATCCTGATCGTCGAAGGTTACAGCGACCTGCATTTCTACGCTTCGATGATGCACCAGATGAAGCGCCTCAAGGGAGTGTTCATCAAAGAGTTCAAAGGCAAGTCGCCCATTCTCAACCGGCAGACGCTGGGAGACTATCTAGAACCTCGGCTCGACAAGAAGAAGAGCATCGGTATTCTGCTTGATGCAGACGACAACCCGGCTGGCACAGCCACGGCGGTTCGAGAACGTCTCAGAGAAATCACGGGAAGGCTCGTAACTGAGGGTTCGTGGCACGAGAAGGAAGGGGAAGCGCGGCTGGGCTTTTTCGTCGCCCCGACGCCTGACCAAAAAGGCGAGATTGAAACTCTGGCCTGGAATGCATTCCCGGATGAAGGGATTCACCTCTCAATGAAACAAGCGGTGGACGAGTTTCATGCCAGGATGACCGAACTCAATTCCGAGTGGAAATCCCACAGCCCGGACAAGGGGCGGATTGGAGCCTATCTCGCGGCAGCCTATGACGAGGATCCACGTCTCGGACCAGGAGCGAGGGAGAAGAAATTTGACTTCGCTGCTCCCGGCTTTGCGAGGTTGCGGGCCTTCCTTGAAATTCTCCCTCAAAGCGCATGAGCAACTTCGAAGTCCCCAACTCCATCCTGAATAGTCCCTTCTAGGAACACAAGAAACATTGGTGTAGCTTGGACGGGCAACCATGAAAACACACCTCACGCTCCTTCTTCTCGTCTCATCACTCGCCTTCGCCGCAGACCCGGCGCCTCCCGTCACGCAAACCTGCCAGCCTGAAAGGCTCGTCGCGGCGGAGGCCTTTGATAAGCCGGAATCCTTCGCCAGGGAAAAGCAGCCGGGAACAGAGGGCTGGCGCGGCGGCATTGGCACCTGGAGCATCCGCGACGGCGCTGCCTACGCCGTGCAGGAAGGCCCGAGTGAAAAACGTCCGAACGGCCATGAGGCCGTCTGCGAGCACCTCGTCGATCTTGGAGATTATGTCCTGACAGGCGAGTTCAAGCTCGGCCCGTCACCGCAGATCGGCTTTGTCTGCCGCGACACCCACCAGCCTAACCATCATCAGGGCCGGATCGTGATCACCCCCACCGCCCTCTGGATTCAAAAGATGAGCGGCATCGCCAAGGAAACGCGCCGCGAGGAGCTGAAGAAGATCGAGGTCAGGATCGACCCCGGCACCTGGCACCGCATCACCGTTGAAATCTGCGGTGATCACTTCCTCGCAAGGATCGACGGCCATGTCCTCGAAGCCAGCCACGAACGCTTCAAGGACCGCAAGGGCCGCATCGGCTTCGTGGCGCGTGGCGAAGGCGCCCAGTTCCGCAACATCGCCCTGTGGAGCGCGAAGCCGAAGGAGTAGCTTCGAACGGCCTTCGAAGCCGGGCCACCCGGACGCTCCGACTGCCAGTCAAAGCGACGCCATGCCCCCGGCCTGCGTTCTTTCGCGGCCGTTCCTGATTCCATCCTGGCGTTTTTTGCACCTGGCGCCTAACCTCACGAACACCCCCTTTCCCGAACCATGAAAACCCCTGAAGCACCCGCCACTTCATCCCGCCGCAGTTTCGTCAGGCAGTCCGTCTCCGCAGGATTTGGCTTCACCTTTCTGCCAGCCTACCTGACCAGCGCCCGCGCGGCCGACAATCCGAAGCTGCCGCCCAGCCGCCGCATCAACCTCGGCTGCATCGGGATCGGCGGACGCGCGGGCAGCGTCATCCCCGGCCTTACGGCAGGCGGCATCGCCACCCCCGTGGCCTTCACGGACGTGGACTTTGTCACCGCCAAAGGTGTGGAAAAGAATCTCAAGGCCTTCCCGGACGTGAAGCGCTTCCATGACTTCCGCGAGATGCTCGACAAGATGGGCAAGGACATCGACGCCGTCAGCGTCGTGACGCCGGATCACACGCACTTCACCGCCGCGATCAGCGCGATGGCCCTCGGCAAGCATGTCTATGTGGAGAAGCCGCTGACGCACACCTTTGAGGAGGCGGAGATCCTCATGCGCGCCGAGAAGAAGTTCAAGGTGGTGACGCAGATGGGCAACCAGGGCCACACCTCCGCCGGTGCGGAGCAGTTCAAGCAGATGCTCGCGGCGGGCATCGTCGATGACATCGTCAAGATCGACGCCTGGAAATCGCCCTCGCTCTGGTTCATGAACGCGGCGGAACGCATCCAGGGCTACCCTCCTGGCGAGCCGATGCCCGAATCCCTCAAGAGCTGGGACCTCTGGTGCGGGCCGCAGGAGGTGAAGCCCTTCAGCAAGATGTATCACGCCTTCAACTGGCGCGGCTTCCACCTCTATGGAGGCGGCATGTTTGGCGACTGGGGCGCCCACATCATCGACTTCGCGCATGATCATCTGAAGCTCGGCCTGCCCACTCGCATCACGCCGCTTGCGCTCGCCGATTACAACCAGGTGAGCTATCCGCTGAGCTCCGACATCCGCTTTGAGTTCCCGGCTCGTGGCGAGAAACTGCCCGCCGTGGAGCTCCATTGGAAAGCCGGCAGCGACATCAAATTCGACATCGAGGAGAAGTATGGCGACCCGGGCCCCGATGGCAAAGTCGTGATCCCGAATCCCGGCAATGCAGGCTCACTCCTCCACCGCAAACAAGGCGATTATCTCGTGCAGCGAGGCTCTCACGACCGCCATTCGCTCCTGTATCCTCGCGCGAAGATGGTCGAGCACAAAGACGCGATGGGGCTGCATCCTCTGGAGCGCAATCACTTCAACAGCTTCATCAACGCCTGCATGGGCGAAGGTAAAACCGAATCCCCCTTCAGCGTCTCCGGCCTCCTCACCCAGGTCTTGAACCTCGGCACCATTGCCGAGTATCTGAACGTCGACCTGAAGTTCGACCCGCAGACCAGGCGCTTCATCGGCAACGACGAGGCCAACGCCCGTCTCGCCGGCCCGGCCCCGCGCGCCGAGTGGGCGGACTGCTACAAGCTGGCGTAATCGTTCGCTGAACCCTCACCCGCTACGATGCCGCGAAGCAAAGTAGGCCTCTCGCTCCGCGAGAGGCACTGGGAGCTCCGCTGAATCGAAAGCCGACGAACTTCAGACAAAGATTGCAGGCGGAAGCCTTGGGCTCATCATAGGCCCTATGGAACGGCGAAACGGGCGAATATTCGCTCCAAACGGCCGTTTAGCAGAAACTGCCCCGAACTCATGAAACCGCTGTTTTTGCTCCTTACCCTCCTCGCGGCCACCTTGCCCGCACAAACGCCCAAGGCGGCCCCGAAGCCTTACCAACTGCCTGCGGGCATCAAGATGGAGAAGGACATCGCCTACATCGAAGGCGGTGATGAGGCGCAGAAGCTCGACATCTATGTGCCGGAGACGCCTTCAGACAAGCCGCTGCCGCTCATCGTGCACATTCATGGCGGCGGCTGGCGTGCGGGCAGCAAGTTTCCGTGCCCTTTCACCGCGATGGCCCTCAAGGGCTACGCCGTGGCGAGCGTTGAGTACCGCTTCAGTCAGAAGGCCGTCTTCCCCGCCCAGATTCAGGACTGCCAGGCCGCCATCCGCTGGCTGCGTGCCCATGCAAGCCAATATCATTTCGATACAAGCCATGTCGGCGTCATCGGCGGTTCCGCAGGCGGCCATCTCTCCGCGCTCGTCGGAACCTCCGGCGGCAAAAAGGCCTTCCCTGCCATCGGCGGCCATGAAGACCAGCCTGACCGCGTGCAGGCCGTGATCGACATCTATGGCCCCGCCGACTTCAGCACGGTCATGCAGCAGGCCGCGGCCGACAAGAACGTCAGGAACATCTTCGCCTTCAACACGCCCAGCGACCCCTACTCCTCCCTCATCGGCACCAAACTCGATGACAAAGCAAAAGCCGATGCCGTGAGCCCTGTGCACTACGTCAGCCAGGACAGCCCCCCTTTCCTCATCCTGCACGGCACACACGACACTCTTGTGCCCTATGCGCAGAGCCTGCAGCTTGAGGCCGCCTTGAAAGCCCAGGGCGTTCCCGTCTGGCTGCAAGCCCTGCCCGGCGCAGGCCACGGCGGACCACAGTTTGGCAAACCGGCTGTCATCCAGCTCATGCAGGCCTTCTTCGACAAGCATCTCAAGGGAGCGGACGTGAGAATCGATCTCGTTCCCGAGGCGGCGCTAAAGTAGTCATGCCCTTCAGCGCGTGGCCGCCTTCGAATGAACCACCATCGTCATGATCACGCCAGCGAGCACAAGCCCAAGCGCCAGGACATAGGTCTGCCTCATGCCCTGGGCCACGGCTTCCGGAGCCTCCGCCGGAGAGTCCAGCCCGCCTGAAAACATGGCAAACAGGCCGGCCATGACAGAACTGCCGGTGATCAGTCCGAGGTTTCGCGACAAGTTAAGCAGCCCGGACATCAAGCCGCGTTCGGAATCCACGGCGGCCGCCATCAGGGAGGTCGTGTTTGCCGTCTGAAAAGTCGCATAACCAGCCGTCAGGACGACCAGAGGAATCACCTGTCCAGGGATTCCGGATGACATGGGGAGAAGAGCCAGGGCCAGCGTTCCCGCCCCGATCAACAGCAACCCGGCGAGGCTCATGATGTGCGTGCCATGCCTGTCCACCAGACGTCCCGCAGGCACGCCCATCAGCATCACCACAAGAGGCCCTGCGGAAAGGACGCCCCCCACCATCACCGGGGACAAAAGCAGCGCATGAGACAGGTAAAACGGGCCAACCACCAGGGTTGTCATCAGGACGGTTGCGACAAGCAGGCTCAGCAGGAGCCCGGCCTGACGCTCCCTGGATCGCAGGACCACCGCCGGAATCCAGGGTGAGGAAGAAACCCGGTCCCTCTTCACAAACGCGGCTGCCAGGACCCCCGAACCCAGCAGCAGCAGCATATTGACCAGGCCGGGCCGGCCCTTGCCCACAGACATGGACAAGGCATAGAGCAGGGGGGTGGCGATCAAAAGCAGCATCCCGTGATGATCCAGTGCCTTTCGGCTCCCGCCCTTGAAGCCCTGCTCCTTCGGAATTCCCCAAAGAATCAGAAGCCATGCAAACAGGCCAAGGGGCAGGTTGATGAAAAAGACCGCGCGCCAGCCAAACGCGGAAAGCAGGACGCCGCCAAGCAACGGGCCTGCGGCCGTGCCTGCGGCCGACATTGCGCCCAGCAGCCCCATGGCCCGGCCGCGTTTCTCCCTCAATGCCGCATCCCCCATCAGGGCCACCGACATCGCCGTCATCAAGGCAGCCCCGGAACCCTGCAGGGCCCGTGCCAGGATCAACAACGGCAGCGATGGCGCCAGCCCTGCAAGCACGGAGGCTCCGACAAACATCGAGCTGCCCGCCAGAAGCAGACGCCGCCTCCCTGTCAGGTCACCCAACCGCCCGGCTCCTGCAATCAAGGCCGTGATGGAAACCAGGTAGGCGGTCACAACCCACTGCACCTCCTGAAGCGACACTTCAAACTCCTGTCTGAGAACAGGCAGGACCACATTGGCGGCGCTGGTGCCCATCGAGGGCAGCAAGGCGGCCAGGGACAGGCCCGCAGTCAGGCAGCGCATGCGCTGAAAATCCGGACTTTCAGCAACACGGTCCGCAGGCTGCAGCAGCCAGACCGCCTGCTGGGCGGGACAGAAGTTCTTCAGGCCGCCCGCCACTTCCTCCTGCTCCAGGAGCACGATGTCATGCGATGAACCATAAAGTCGCCGGATCTCAGGCTCGCGAACGTCAAAGGGCGGCCCCTGCATCAGCTCCTGCTCGTACTCGTAGCTGATCAAAAGCTGGGGCGCACCCCGCGTGATCTTCACCAGATGGCTGGCATAAGAAGCCCTCATCCCCTCCGGCAGCGCCACCAGGGCCGCCCGGTCATACACGGCATCCACCGGCCCAAGCACCTCCTGGTTCAGGTCAAGGATGTCGCCGGCAAAAATGTCGATTCCTCCAGCGCTGTAGCGGACCAGCCTGCCCTCCTCCTGCCGGACCGGCTCAACCCCAAGCTCGGCAAACAGCTGCTCCACGGCCTCACGGCTGAGCTCCGCCCCGGCGACCCTCCGTCCACCGCCAAGCAGCCAGGCAATGTCCAGGCTCTTGCCGCACAGTGGAACGAACACCCGTCCGCCAGGAGGCATCGGCAGGGTGCCGATGTTCCTGACCAGCAATGTGTTTGCCTGTGTTTCGTGGAAGCGGGTGTCACCGCTCCTCCAACGTTGATGCCAGAATTCAGCCTTCATGATGATGTGTGTCGTCGACCGGTGCCCGCGCCATGGAGCCCCGGATGTGACTCTGCGGTAGCCCCGGCCTTGGAAGGCGTAAAATGCACTGACCGCACTTGATTCATGCATTTGACGCCATGCATGGCCGTGCGAGCCTGATGTCATGTCCAAACCCGACCTCAACCTGCTTTTCACCCTTCAGGCCCTGCTCGAGGAAGGCAGCGTCGCGCGCGCCGCCAGGCGCCTGAAGCTAAGCCCGTCCGCCATGAGCCGTGCCTTGTCCCGGCTGCGCCAGACCACCGGCGACCCGCTGCTTGTCAGGGCCGGGCGGGGGCTCGTGCCCAGTCCTCACGCGCTCAAGCTCGCGAACCAGGTTCCCCAGGTTGTTCAGCAAGCCGAAGCCGTGCTGCGCCCCGAGGCAAGGCTGGATCCAGGCAGGCTGGTGCGCCTGTTCACCCTGAGGACCAGCGAAGGATTTGTCGAAAATTTCGGCCCCGCCCTGGTTTCGAGGATCAGCAGCCAGGCACCGGGCGCAAGGCTGTCGTTTGTGCCCAAGCCTGACAAGCGCGGCATGGCGTTGCGTGACGGATCCGTCGATCTTGAAACAGGTGTTGTCAGCACGGAGACCGGCCCGGAGATCCGAACCCAGGCCCTCTTTCAGGACCGCCTGGTCGGCGTCGTCAGAATCGGCCATCCCTTGTGTTCGGGCAAAGTCACGGCCGCTCGTTATGCCAGAGCCCGCCATGTGACCGTGTCCCGTAACGGCAGTTCCTGGGAACCTGTGGACGACGCCCTGCAAAACCTGGGGCTGCAGAGGCAGGTCGTCGTGATGGTCGGCGGTTTCGCCACCGCGATCTCCCTCGCGAGGACATCCGACATGATCGCCACCGTCCCGGAAAGACACACTGGGGTGCTACGGGAGGACATGCACAGCTTCCGCCTGCCCATCCCCACCGCACCATTCACAGTCTCCATGCTCTGGCACCCGCGCCTCGACGCCGACCCGGCGCACCGCTGGCTGCGTGAATGCCTGCGTGAGGTCTGCACCGCGAAGCTGGTCATGCGCTGAAGCACATGACCGCCCGACGATGATTCACTGGCTGCATGACCATGGCCATTCATAGTCAAGGGGCTCGGCCCCGTTCCGCACGGACCGAGACAACGCACCCCCTTATGCAACCCATCTTTCATTCCCTGCTGGCGTTCTTTGTGTTTCTTGGCTGCCAACTCCATGCCGAGGACTGGGGCACCTACCAGATTGTGCCTGTCAGCGCGCCGGAGTTCGTCCTGGAGGTCTTGGGACTGGCAACAGAGGGTGGCGCCGTCTCCATCAACAAGCCCGCCGGCTCGCCGAACCAAAAATGGATCATCCAGCCGCGCGGTGACGGCTGGCACGCCCTGAGCCTGGCATCCCAGCCCGGGCTGGTGCTCACCGTGGACGGCGCAGGCATGACAAATGGCACGAAGGTGCTCCTCGCGAAGGACAACAAATCGGACGCACAGCTTTGGTCGCTCACGGAGCAGGACAACGGCAGCTACGCCATCGAGCCGAAGCACGCGCCCGGCATGGGGTTCGACCATCTCGGCGGCAAAAAGGAAATCGGCGCGAAGGTCGATCTGTGGCAGCACCGGAAGGGCGATTCGCATTTACAGTGGTTCGTGCGGCCGCTCGCGGGCAGCGGCATCGTGGAGGCAAAGCAAGGCGCGGCTCCGGCCTACACACCGCCCGCCATCAAGCCCGAAGACATCCAGGAAGGCCGCATCGAGACCTTCCAGTTCACGCAGAGCAAGATCTTCCCCGGCACGGTGCGCGAGGTCACCGTCTTCATCCCGGCGCAATACGACGCCAGCAGGCCCGCGTGCGTTTATGTGAAGACCGATGGCTTCAATCCGCGCGAAAAGGCCGCCTTGGAGACGATGATCGCCACGAAGGAGATTCCCGTGATGGTTGGCGTCTTCGTGCGGCCCGGCACACTGCCCGCGCCGATGAAAGGCACCGCCGACCGCCGGAATCGCGGCTTTGAATACGACGGCATCAGCGACAACAAGGTCCGCTTCCTGGATGAAGAACTGCTGCCCTTCGTCGCCAAGCAGTGTCAGATCAACCTGAGCACGAGCGGCAACGACCGCTGCATCTCCGGTGGCAGCAGCGGCGGCATCGCCGCCTTCACCGCCGCATGGCATCGTCCCGAGGCCTTCAGCCGTGTCTATGCCGCCAGCGGCAGCTGGGTCGCGTTTCGTGGAGGGCATGAGTTCCCCACCATGGTGCGCAAGTTCGAAGCCCGCCCCGTTCGCGCCTACCTCACCACCGGCATGCGCGACATGGAAAATGCCGCTGGCGACTGGTTTCTGCTCGATCAGGAAATGGCCAAGGCGCTGAAGTTTTCAGGCTACGACCACCAGTTCCGCATCATCGACGGCGGCCATGTCGCGGGTTACATGGAACACTGGCAGGAGGCCATGGCCTGGCTTTGGAAAGGCTGGCCGCAGCGCGTGAAGGCAGGCCCCGGCCCCCCGAGGGCCCAGGAAATCCTGATCCCTGGCGAAGACTGGAAACTCGTCGCCGAAGGCTTCAAAAGCACCCGAGGACCTTCCACGGCCGCAACCGGCGAAATCTTCTTCGCCGACACTTCTGCCGACAGGATACATCGCATCGGACTTGATGACCAGGTCAGCGTCTTTGCGGAAGAGACCGGCAACGCCCACTGCGTCAGCGTTGGGGCCGACGGCAGGATTTACACCGTCTCCGAAAAGTCGGGACAGGTGCTGAGCTATGATGGGAACGGCAGGCCGAGCCTCGTTTTGCAGGGCCTCACCGGCCACAGCATCCTCGCGCATCCGAACGGCAGCCTATACGTCACCGACAACGACGACAGAAAACCCAACAACGGCGGCAGCGTCTGGCTCATCAAGGACGGTCAAAAGAAGCAGGTCGACGCCGGCCTCAAGTTCGCCACCGGCCTGGCCTTCCGCCCCGACCAATGGCTGCTTTCCGTCGGCGAAGGCCGCTCGAAGTGGGCCTGCAGCTACCAGATCGCGGATGACGGCGCGCTCATCCACAAAGAGCGCTTCTTCCACCTCCACGTCCAGGATTGGGACGACGACGCCGGCGCGGAATGCCTCTGCTACTCCCTGGAGGGCCGCCAGTTCATCGCCACGAAGAGCGGCATCCAGATCAGCGCCGACGACGGCCCCACCCAGGTCATCCTCACCGTCCCCGGCAAAGGCCGCGTCACCGCCGTCGCCCTTGGCGGCAGGGACAAGGACACGCTGTATGCGTTCTGCATGAACAAGATCTGGAAGCGCAGGATCCAGCAGCACGCGCTGGGGGCCTGGAGTTCGTGGACGAAGGTGGTTCCCAACAAGTTGTAAATGGCCGGGCGGCCACTGCGGGTCAGGGCTCGTTTCCTGGCTTCCACTTGATGTTGCAGCCGGTGCTCGGGCGCTGGCTTTCAAGCGCTGGCTCACCGGCGAGCATCCGCCGCATCGCCTCACGCAGGTCCGCCCCGGTGACAGGCTCGCTGTTCCTCGGACGCGATGCGTCAAACTGCCCGCAGTAGACCAGCTTCAGCTCGCCGTCGAAAAGGTAGAAGTCCGGCGTGCAGGCGGCCACATAGGCCTTCGCCACCGACTGGTCCGCATCCCAAAGGTAGGGGAAGCTCCAGCCGTGCTGCGAGGCAAACGCGGGCATCTTGTCCGGCGCGTCGGCGGGATATTTGTCCACGTCGTTGGCATTGATCGCCACCACCCCGACTCCGAGCGCCTCGGCCTCGCGGGCGAAGGCCGCCAGGGCCTCCGCCAGATGAACGACAAAGGGGCAGTGGTTGCAGACAAACATCACCATCAGACCCCGGGCGCCGCGCACATCATCCAGGGTGAAGGACCGGCCCTGCGCGTCCGGCAGTTCGAACTCGGGAGCACGGGAGCCCAGGGGCAGCAGACGGGTGGAGGGAGTTTCAGCCATGATGGATGATTCTTCGTTAGGCAGGGATCAGCGAGGCGACAAGCCTGGATTTCGCACCACCTCAGCCCCTTGCCCTGGCCAGCTTCAGGTAATGCTCCGCCGCCGTCTGGTTGTGCGAGGCCAGCAGGCCCGTCAGCCGCGCGGAGTCCTTCTGGCGGATCGCTCGCACGATGGCTCGGTGCTCCTTGTTCGCAGCCGTCATGTCCGGCGGCTGGGACTTGTGAAACGCGCTTCGATGCAGCCTCTCCCATTCCGTCAGCACGCCGCGCAGGCTTTCCTCCACCCGGCTGAAGCCCGCCACACGGCAGGGCAGCAGGTGAAACTCGCGGTTCGCCGCCTCAAACGCGGCCCGGTCGCCCTTCTGCGCCGCTGCTTCAAGCCTGGCCAGCAAGGTTTCCAGTTCGCCCAGCGACTCCTCGTCAAACCGTTCCAGCGCATGCACGGCGGAGACGCCCTCCAGCGCCCCCAGCATGGCGAAGATCTCGCCCAGCGACGACACGTCCACCTCCGTCACCCGGACGCCGGTGTGCGGACGGATCTCCACCAGCCTTTCCGACTGCAGCTGCCGCAACGCCTCGCGCACCGGGATGATGCTCACCTGGAAGCGCTTCGCGAGCGCATCAATGACAATGGTGGCGCCTGGCTTCAGCGCGCCGCCGAGGATCTCGCCGCGCAGCGCCTCATAAACCGCCATCTGCTTGGTGGGGATGGCGGCTGGCCTTGGTGCTCGGGGGCGGGCGGACATGAAGGGTATGCGGAAGCCCAAAAAAGCCGGAATCCGGCTTGCGGTCAATCATATATGATGTATGACGGCACGACCCTTCCGCAATTCTTCACCCTCTGATTACATGGCCATCCAGCGCATCGGCATCATCCTCAACGGCGTCACCGGACGCATGGGCACCAACCAGCATCTCGTCCGCTCCATCCTCGCCATCATCCGGCAGGGCGGCATCAGGGTCTCCGACGACCTGACGCTGATGCCCGACCCCATCCTGACGGGCCGCAGCGCGAACAAGCTGCAGGCGCTGGCCGCGAGGCATGGCTGCGAAAAGACAGGCCCGCTGAAGACCAGCACCGACCTCGCCGCCGTGCTGGCCGACCCGGCCTACCCGATCTTCTTCGACGCCTCAGGCACGCTGCACCGCGCCCGTTTTGTCGAGATGGCGGCCGCCGCCGGAAAGGCCGTCTATTGTGAAAAGCCGACCGCCGTGGAGACGACGGAGGCCCTGCGTCTTGCCGAGCTCTGCGAGAAGGCAGGCGTCAAGAACGGCGTCGTCCAGGACAAGCTCTGGCTGCCCGGCATCCGCAAGCTGGCCCTGCTGCAGTCCCAGGGCTTCTTCGGCCGCATCCTGAGCGTGCGCGGCGAGTTCGGCTACTGGGTCTTCACCGGGGAGCACGAGGGCCAGCCCGCCCAGCGCCCCTCCTGGAACTACCGCAAGGCCGACGGCGGCGGCATCATCGTCGACATGCTCTGCCACTGGCGCTATGTGATCGACAATTTGTTCGGCGAGGTCACCGGCGTGAGCTGCCTTGGCGCCACCCACATCCCGCAGCGCGTGGACGAGCAGGGCCGGGCCTACGCCTGCGACACCGACGATTCCTGCTACGCCACCTTTGAGACCAGCCAGGGCGTCGTCTGCCAGTTCAACAGCTCCTGGTGCGTGCGCGTGCGCCGCGACGACCTCTTCACCATGCAGGTGGACGGCACCCACGGCTCCGCCCTCGTCGGCCTGCGCAAGTGCTGGTTCCAGTCCATGGCCGGCACGCCCAAGCCGGTGTGGAATCCCGACATCGACTCGCCGATCAACCATTACGCACACTGGCAGGAGGTGCCCGACACCGCCGAACACGACAACGCCTTCAAGGTGCAGTGGGAGATGTTCATCCGCCATGTCGCCCTCGGCACACCGTTCCGCTGGACGCTTCGCGAAGGCGCCAAGGGCGTGCAGCTGGCCGAGCTCGGCCTGAAGAGCTGGGCCGAGCGCCGCTGGCTGGACGTCCCCGCCCTGTAGGCCGGAATCCGCTTGCCGGATGCCTTTGGGAAGGATGAAGTGAGGCCCGCGCCCGCCAGGGTGCGGGCCTCACTTCATGCACGACACGAACTTCTTCCTCTCGGCATTCCTCTACCTCGCCACCGCCGTGCTGATGGTGCCCGTGGCGCACCGCCTCGGCCTGGGCTCCGTGCTCGGCTACCTCATCGGCGGCGCCTTGATCGGCCCCTTCGCCCTGGGATGGGTGGGCGGCGCGCAGGGCGAGGAGGCCATGCACTTCGCCGAGTTTGGCGTCGTCATCATGCTCTTCATGATCGGCCTGGAGCTCGAGCCCTCCCGCCTCTGGCGCATGCGTGGTCCCATCTTTGGTTTGGGCGGCCTGCAGGTTGTGCTGACCTCGCTGGCCGGCATGGGGGTGTCCGCAGGCCTCGGAGTCCCTCCCAAGGCAGCCCTCGCCATCGGCATGATCCTGTCGCTCTCCTCGACGGCCATCGTCATCCAGACCCTTCAGGAAAAGTCGCTGATGCAGACGGATGCGGGAGGCGACGCCTTCTCCGTTCTGCTCTTCCAGGACATCGCGGTCATTCCCATGCTGGCCGTCTTTCCCCTGCTGGCCTCGGGCGATCCCTCCGGAGGTGACAGCCAGGGCTGGATCCATTCCCTGCCCCACTGGGCCCGGCCCATGGTCACGCTCGGCGCCGTGGCGTCGATCGTGTTCGCAGGACAGTTCCTGGTCCCGCGCGGCTTTGCCGTGCTCGCCAGGACCGGCCTTCGCGAACTCCTCACCGCCGCAGCCCTGCTCCTCATCGTCGGCGTGGCCGTGCTGATGACGCAGGTCGGGCTTTCCCAGGCGCTGGGCGCCTTCGTCGCCGGCGTGGTGCTCGCCGGCAGCCACTACCGTCATGAGCTCGAAAGCAACCTCGAGCCCTTCAAGGGCCTCCTGCTCGGGCTGTTCTTTCTCGCCGTCGGTGCGTCGCTCGACTTTGACGTGGTCCGGGCCAGGCCCGCGCTCATTGCCGCGCTTGTTGTTGGGCTGATCGTGCTGAAAGCAGGCGTGCTCTTTGCCGCCGCCGCCATGCTGAAGATACGAGGCGCCCGCCGCTGGCTGCTCTGCCTCAGCGTCGCCCAGGGCGGTGAATTCGCCTTCGCCCTGCTCTCCATGGCGGTCCAGCAGCAGATCTTGGACGATGAAACCTCGAAGCTTCTGGTGGCCGTGGTCGCCCTTTCCATGGCCTTCACACCGCTGCTGTTCGTGCTTTACGAACGGCTCATCGCACCACGCTACACCGCCGTGGAGGAAAGCAGCCGCGCCCCAGACACCATCGACGAACAGGCCCCGGTCATCATGGCCGGCTTCGGGCGCTTCGGCAATTTCGTCGGCCGTTTCCTCATGTCCCAGGGCGTGAAGGTCACCGTCCTGGAAAGCGACCCCGACCATGTGGACATGCTGCGCAGCTTTGGCTTCAAGGTCTTCTATGGCGACGCCACACGGGTCGACCTCCTTCATGCCGCCGGCATCTCCGAGGCGCACATGCTCATCATCACCCTCGCCGACAAGCCGAAGGTTGCCCGGCTTGTCTCGGAGGTGCGTGAAAAATTCCCCCGCCTGCGGATCCTCGCACGCGCCTATGACTACGACCAGCGCCACGAGCTCCGGGGCCTGGGCCTGAACATCGAGGACATCGTCCATGAACAGATGCACAGCGCGCTCGAGCTCGGCATGAAGGCGCTGTGCGTGCTCGGGAGGTCCCGCGACTGCATGGAGGACGCCGTGCGCAGGTGGAAGTCGCATGACGAGGAGACCTTCGACCTGCTGATGCCTCACCAGGATGATGCCGCCGTCTTTGCCAGCATCGCCCGCGAACGCCGCATCCAGCTCACCCAGCTCTTTGAGCGCGACCGGGCCGAGGTCAGCCCTGGGTCTGGCACTGGGCCTTGATCTCCTCCAGCTCGGCCCAGCGGGTGAATCTGGCCTCAAGCTCCGCCTTGCGGGACTCCAGCCCGGCCAGGTGCTCCTGCGTTGACGCGCCCGCCCTGGCGTAAAACTCCGGATCGTTCAGATCCGCCTCCATCCTGGTGATCTCCGCCTCCAGCACCGCGATCCGCCCCTCCACCTCGGCCAGCTCACGCTGCTCGCGGTTGGTCATCTTGCGCGGCTTGCTGCTGGGCGCAGGCTTCTCCTTCTTCGGCGCCGCGTTCACAAACGCCACCTCGGCGGCCGCCTGCCTCGCCCGCTTCTCCTGGTAGTAGCTGTAGTTCCCGGCGCACTGGTGGACGCGCCCATGCCCCTCGAACGCGATGATCCGGTCGCACACCCGGTCCAGGAAGTAGCGGTCGTGGCTGACGACCAGCACGCAGCCCCGGAAGGCCAGCACCGCCTCCTCCAGCACGCGCATCGTCGCCAGGTCCAGGTCGTTCGTCGGTTCGTCGAGAATGAGAAAGTTGCCGCCGCGCCGCAGGATCTTCGCCAGCAGCACGCGGCTCTGCTCGCCGCCGCTCAGCTCCTTCACGCGCATCGTCACACGCTCGTCCGTGAACAAAAAGCGTCGCAAATAGGTGCGCACATGCAGCTTCTCGTCGCCAAACTGGACAAAGTCGCTGTTCGGCCCGGCCACCTCGGCCATGACGGTGTTTTCAGGGTCAAGCAGAAGGCGCTGCTGGTCCACGTAGTTGAAGACGGTCTTCTTCCCGATGCTCACGGCGCCCTCGGCGGGCTTCTGCTCGCCCATCAGCACCCGCAGGAGGGTGGTCTTGCCCAGGCCGTTGCGGCCGACGATGCCCGTGCAGGTGCCGGCTTCACAACTGAGGTCCAGGTGGCTGAACAGCCAGCGCTCGCCGGCCAGCGCGCCGATGTCGGCGGCATCCACCACGACGTTGGCCAGAGGCGGCGCGGGCGGGATGATCAGGTCCATCACCAGATCCTCCTCGGGCGCATCGAGCGCGGCCACGCGGTCGAACTCATCCAGCCTCGTGCGCGCCTTGCTGCGCTGCGCCTTCACGCCTGCGCGGACAAACTCCAGCTCGTGCCGCAGGTAGGCCTGTCGCCGCCTTTCCGTGCCGGCCTCGAAGGCCTCGCGCTGCGCCTTGTTCTCCAGATAGTCGCTGTAGTTGCCCGGGTGGCTGTAGATGCGCGCGTCGTCGATCTCGATGATGCGCGTGGCGATGCGGTCGAGGAAGTAGCGGTCATGCGTGACAAACAGCACCGCCCCTGAAAAATCGCGCAGGAACTTCTCCAGCCACTCGATGGATTCAGCGTCAAGATGGTTCGTCGGCTCGTCGAGCAGGAGAAGGTCCGGCTGGGCCACCAGGGTGCGGGCCAGGGCCACGCGCCGCTTTTCACCCCCGGACAGGCCCTTCACCAGTCGGTCCCCCGCAGGCACGCCCAGCTCGTTCATCGCCGTGGCGATGCGTGTCTCGACACCCCAGCCGTCGTGAAGCTGGATCTGGTGCAGCAGCTCCCCTTCCTGCTCCGGCTTGTAGTCGCCGGATTCATAACGCGCCACGAGGTCCAGCAGCGCCTTCGCCCCCGAGCGGACATTTTCCAGGACCGTGGCCTCCTCGTCCAGCGTGAACTCCTGCGCGAGGTAGCCGATGACCATGCCGTTGCGACGGGAGACCGTGCCGCTGTCCGGGTTCTCCACGCCGGCGATGATGCGCATCAGGCTGGTCTTGCCACTGCCGTTGCGGCCGACCAGGCCGAGCTTCTCGCCCTCATGCACGCTCATCGTCGCGTCGTTGAAGACCTGCTGCAGGCCAAACTGCAGGCGCAGGTCCTTGGCGGAGATGACGGCTTGGGTGATGGGGGACGACATGGGCGGTGGAAAGGGCGGCCGCTTCCTTTGGCGACGAATCCACGGCTCTCCACTGGAATCCTCCGGCCGCGCGCACAAAGGCCCGGCTCAGCGCAGGGCCTCGCGCACCATGACCGGGTCGTCCGTGGTGATGCCGTCCACGCCCAGCCTGGCGAAACGCTTCACATCCTCCGGCTTGTTCACCGTCCAGACATAGAGACCAAAGCCGGCGTCGCGCACCTGCTTCACCATCGCCTCATCCCAGGGAAAGTCCGCCACGCCAAGATCCAGGCCGTCCAGCTTGTCGGCCTTGGTGTCAGCAATGAGGGCGGCCAGATCCGTCGGCTTCTTGTCCTTGGTCTTGCCGGAGGCAAGCCGGTACACCTTGATCCATGGCATGGCCTTTTTCGACTCCGCCGCCGCGTCGCGCTTGAAGGCGATGATGGCAAGCTGCGCCGCGCGGTCCTTCATCGGCTCCAGGATGCGCTTCAGCTCCGGCACGATCTCCGCGCCGCACTTCACCTCGATGAAGAACCGCTGGCTGCCGGCCGGCAGGGTGGCCAGCGCCTGTTCAAGCGTCGGGATCTTCTCGCCCGCCCATTCCGCACCCTTCCAGGCCCCGGCGCCGAGGGCGGTGAGCTCGGCCTGCACGGACTTCGCCACGTCCAGCTTCTCGCCGGTCGTGCGCAGCGTGTCCTTGTCATGAATGACCGCCGTCCTGCCGTCGGCGGTGAGGTAGACGTCCAGCTCGCAGGCGTCCGTGCCGCTCTTCCAGGCCAGGTTGAAGGCGCCAAGCGTGTTCTCAGGCGCACGTTCGGAATAGCCCCGGTGGGCGATGATCTCGACGGCATGGGCGGACATGGTGGCAAGGAGGAGGGTGCAGGCGGTGATCGGTTTCATCATCAGGACTTCAACGAAGCAAGCAGGACCGTCCCTTTCCGGCAATTCATTTCCATGCGCGGCGGCGGCCCTTCCCTCCATGTTCGTGAACAGCCGGCCGCCCGGGGGCTGCATGGCCGCGCGAAGGACCCGCATCGCGCCCGTGACCTAACGAACTTTGCCAAGAAGATCAAGGATCTTCGCCGTGATCTTCTCCGAGGCCGCGCGCTCGACCCGGTTGGTGCCCAGCCACGTCTCGTAGCCGCCCAGCTCGTGCTGCGCAGGCGTCGGCAGGTAGCCGTTGCTGCCGTTGGCCAGCTCGATGGTGAAGGTGTCCTTGAAGGGGCTGCGCGCCTTGATCTCGAGCCCGATCTCCGTGAAGACCTCGAAAGGGATCGCGGCGACGCCCAGCTCGCCGATGCGGAAGGCCTGCATGACGCAGCTCACCTGCTCCGGCTTCGCATCGCGGGCCGCCAGGGTGCGCTCGGCATAGGGCTGCTCAAGGCGGTGGACCGGCTCGCCGCCCTTGGGCTTGGCCAGCACGCCCTCGGCCCACTGGATCATCTCCGGCGTCGGCCGGCGCACCGCCAGCTCGAGGTCCTCCACGGCGGCCTTCAGCGGCACCCAGGCCTGGTGCTTCAAGCCCTCACGCACCCGCAGCACCTCCGCAGCAAGGTCACCGGCCACAATCCGGACCTTCTCATAGGGCTCACGTTTCACGGCAGGCGTTTTGCCGCTGTAATCATTGTTGTTCACGTCACCGCAGGGGCCGTTGGCAAGCAGCCCGACACAGGGTGGGTTCAGTCCGCCCGTGCTGAGCTTTGCCTCGATGACCCGGCAGAATTCCCCAAAGTAATCCGCCGACAGATGCTCTCTCGGCACTCCGCCGACATAGTGAAGCCAGTAGTTGGCCAGAAGGGCGATCTGACGTCCGTCCGCCGCCTGCACCGACAGGCAGTAGACCTCGGGATTGGTCGGTCCGGCGGGCCCGGCAAGGCGGGGCCGGAGAAGGCTTCCCGGGTTCATCACGGCCCGGTCCTGGCCGCCGAAGGGATTCGCATTGGTCATGCCCTCCTTGAGCAGCCAGCGACGGTTGAAGACATGCTGCGGCAGCCGGCCCGCGCCCCAGCCGATGCGGGCGGGCTCCAGGTTGTTCACGGCGCGGCGCACACCGTCCACCACCCGCGAAATGATGAGCCGGCGGTAGTCCATCGAAGGATCCTTGCTGGGCAAGGCGGAGACGCTGGAGTGCGTGTGAGTGCCGGAAAACATCAGGTTCGAGGCCGGGATGCCCGTGGCGGCCTCGACCTTCTGCTTCGCCTCGTCCCAGACCTCGCGCCCGAGCGAAAGCGTGTCCGCCACGACAAAGGCCAGCTTGGTCGTACCATCGTCGAGAACGAGGCAGCGCGCGTGCAGTTCGTCGTGCACATGCTCCGCAACGGGCCTCGGCGCAAAATTCCCGACGATCTCCATGCCCAGCGGCGGCGTGATGTTGCTGGTCGCCGCCCCCGCCTTGAACACCTTGTCCTCGGCGCCGGCCAGGCAGGTGGAAAGCAGCAGGACCAGCAGGGTGGCAGAATGGAGAAGGGGTTTCATGGAGGCGGAGTCATACGCCGGCGGCGGCAGATTTTCGCAAGGGACGGCGGCGTCCTGTGCTAGGCTTTCGTAGTTGTTGGTTACGCACGCCCCGCATGAAAACACCGTCCCTTCCTGTCATCCTGCCTTTTCTGCTCGCCGCAGTCTCCTCCCATGCGCTCACTCCGCAGGAGATGCAGCAGCGCCGGCAGGAGATTGTGACCGAGATGCCGGCGATGAAAAACCAGCCGGAACCCTTTTCCGGCCTGGTGAAACATCCCGGGCTCAGCGCCGGCACCTGGGTGCGTTTTCCCTTCGTGCAGAACCCCGGCAGCTTCGGCATCGACCGCAAAGGCCGCATCTTCGTGGCGGAGGTGAACCGCTTCTGGCAGGGCGTGGCGGACCTGCGCGGCATCAACGAATTCATCCAGGGTGACTTTCAGTCCAGAACCCTGGAGGATCGCGTGAAGCTGCAAAACTCCATCCCGGGCCGTGTGCCGGAGGGCTTCTGGACGAACACCGCCGACCGGCTTATCCGCCTGGAGGACGCCGATGGCAACGGCGCCGCGGACAGGCGAAGCGTCTTCGCGGACAGCTTTTACGAGCAGCTCGACGGCCTCGGCTTCTCCGTGCTGCCGGAGGATGACGCCGTGTACTTCACCTGCATCCCCAGCCTGCGCAGGCTCACCGACGCCAATGACGACGGCATTGCGGACACGAATGACCCGCTGGTCTCCGGCTTCGGCGTGCGCGTCTCCTTCATCGGCCACGACCTGCACGGCATCCTGCGCGGGCCGGACGGACGCCTGTATTTCAGCGTGGGTGATCGCGGCTACCATGTGACCACGAAGGAGGGCAAGGTGCTCGAGGAGGGCGGCAGGGGCGCGATCTTCCGCTGTGAGTCGGACGGCTCGGGCTTCGAGGTCTTCTGCCACGGCCTGCGCAACCCCACCGAACTCGCCTTCGACGAACACGGCAATCTTTTCACCTTCGACAACACCGGCGACATCGGTGACAAGGCGCGCATGGTCTATGCGCTCGAGGGCACGGACTCCGGCTGGGACATGAGCCACCAGTGCGCGCATCAGTATGTGGATCACATGGACTGGGGGGAGTTTCATCCCAAGGTCAGCGTGTGGGTGGCGGAGAAGATGTTTGCCACTCAAGGGGATAACCGCCCGCAGTGGGCTTATCCACCGGCTGCGAACGTGAGCCGGGGCCCCTCCGGCCTTGCCTGGATCACGGGACAGGCCGTGCCTGAGGACCTGCAAGGGAAGCTGCTGCTCGCGGACTATGGCGGCGCTCCGCAGAGCTGCAGGATCACCGCCTATGGCCTGAAGGGCAGCGGCGCAGGCTTCACGGTCGCCAGCGAAGAGGTCGTGGTGGAAGGCGTGGGCGCCAGCGATGTCGAACAGGGCTTTGACGGCGGCATTTACATCTGCGACTTCGGCGGCGGCTGGTCCGTGAACTCCAACGGGGCCGTCCACAAGCTCACGTCCAAGGATGCGGCCTTGCAAAAAAAGGCTGCGGAGCTCGCCACGGTGTTCAAGAGCGGCCTAACGAAAAATTCGCCAGAGCAGCTCGCCGCCACACTGGCGTCGCCCGACCGCCGCCTGCGTCAGATGGCGCAGTTTGAACTCGTGAAACGCGGCGAGGCCGGACAGGCCGTGCTGCTCGCCGCTGCCGGGAACAACGTGCTCCCGGTGACCAGCCGTTTGAACGGCATCTGGGGCCTGGGGCAGTTCGCCCGGCAAAACAAAGCGGGCGCGGCCGCCGCGCTCATCGAGCTCTCCAAGGACGCCGAGGCTGAGATCCGCGCCAATGCCGCCCGCATGCTTGGCGATGCAGGTGGCGAAAGCGTGCAGGCTCGCCTGCTCGAAATGACAACCGATGAGTCGCCGCGCGTTCGCTCCCTCGCCCTCATCGCCCTGAGCCGTGTCGCCAAACCTGGGGATGCAGCCGCCCTTGCAGCCGTTCATGCGGCGGCCAAAGCCGGCGCTGGCGCCGACCTCGTGCTTCGTCATGCCTGCGGCACCGCCATGAAACGCCTGGGCACCGTCGAAAGCGCCATCGCGCTCGCCGGCGATGCCGGCGCGGAGCTGCGCCTGCTCGCCGTGCTTCAGCTTCGTCATCAGGAAAGCCCTGAACTGGCCCGATTCCTCGCCGACCGCGACGCCGTGATCCGCGACGAGGCCGTTCGCGCCATCTACGACACCGCCGCGCTCGACACGGCGGCTGGCGAGGCGTTGGCGAAATTGAAGCCCACCTCCGAAATGCCTCTTCTCGTGCAGCGCCGCATCGCCTGCGCCAGCTATCGCAAAGGCGGCGCCGAGAATGCTGGCAGACTCCTCCAGCACGCAGCGAACACCGCGCTCGATCTCAGCGTGCGCGAGGCCGCGCTGCATGGACTGCGCCTTTGGGAAAAACGCATCACCACCGATCCCGTGCTGGGCGGCTACCGTCCGATTCCCGGCGAGGCACGCAGCATCAGGGACCTCGGCGGCCTCATCGGTGACGCTCTGAAACAGTTCCTCGCCAGCCAGCCTCCGCAGAAGCTCGCCGCACTCGCCCTGAAGCTCGCCGACGACACCGGCACCCAGCTTGAGACAGCCACGCTCGCCGCCCTTGTCGGGGATGTGAAGCAGCAGGCCGCCGTCCGCACCGCCGCTCTCGACAGCCTGATGAAGTCATCGCCCGACGAGGCCCGCAGGCTTGTCGCCGCCCATCTGACGGACAAGAACGCCGAGCTTGCCGCCACCGCGCTGCGCCATGGTCTCGCCTTGAAGATCGACGGCCTCGCCGAAGTCGCCAGCAAGGCCGTCGACAGGGCCCCGCTGCCCGCTGCGCGCGCCGGCCTGGAGATCATTGCCACACTGCAGCCCGCCGAGGCGCTGGATCGCTGGACGAAGCGCGCCTCCAACGGCCTGCGCCGCGAGTTGTGGCTCGACCTCTTCCTCGCGCTGCAAACCTCCAAGGACACCGCCGCCCGGCAGGCCGCCGCCGCCTTTGCCGCCAGCGCCATGGACGCCGTGCCCATGCTCAGCATCACCGGCGGCGACCCGAAGGCCGGGGAGGTCGTCTTTCGCAATCAAGGCGCCTGCCTCCAGTGCCATAAGGTCGGCAAGGATGGCGGCATCCAGGGCCCTGCGCTTGATCTTGTGGCCGAGCGCTTGAAGCCCGAGAAAATCGTCGAGTCCCTCCTGAATCCGAATGCCGAGATCGCCGCCGGTTACGGCATGTCCTCGATAACGCTCGCAGATGGCGCGCAAGTGGCGGGGCGCGTCACCGAGGACACGAAGGAAAAGCTCACCCTCATCGGCCTGGACGGCAAGGCGAGCACCTACCCTCGCAGCCAGGTCAAGAGCGTCACCCCGCCCATGTCCGCCATGCCGCCGATGGCCATGGCCCTGCCGCCGCCGATGCTTCGCGACCTCGTCGCTTATCTCCGCACCTGCGACCACACCACCGCCTCCAGCAAGAGCGCCGACGCCCACGGTGACGAAAAGGAGAAGGTGGCCAGGTGACGCTCGTCATGTGCCTTTCAGGCAGACGGCTGTGTTTTGCGGAAGGCTGAAGATGGGTTTCGCCGGGCGTTGTGAACCTGCCCACACTCCTGCTTCATGCGCCGTTCAATCCAGCTTATGATCCCGTTCGCCTGCATCATGGCATCACTGCAGGCCTTGGAGCCGCGTGACACCATGTCGGACACCTGGGCCGCCACGGACGCCCTAGGTCGCACGCTGCCCATGAACGCAGAGGTGGGCTCACCCAAGGCGGACCGCACTGTCGGCATCTTCTACTTCAACTGGCACGCCTCGTTTGGAAACCCGCAGGTCCACGACATCGCCAAGATCCTCAAGGCAGGCCCCGACTCTCCTGTATGGGGGCCGGTGCAGGCTCCGCATTACTGGAGCGAGCCACGCTTCGGCTACTACCGCCCGGATGATCCGTGGGTGATCCGCAGGCACGTCCAGATGCTTGCTGACGCAGGCGTGGACGTGCTCATTCTCGATGCCACCAACGGCTTCACATATGATGCAGAACGCGAGGCACTGTGCCAGGTGCTGGAACAGATGCGGACTGAAGGTCATCGTGTGCCAAAAATCACGCTGTTTGCCTATGCGAACCACCTCCCAGTCGTGCAGCATCTGTGGCAGACGTTTTACAAGCCCGGCAAGCATCGCGACTCGTGGTTTCTATGGAAGGGCAAGCCACTGCTGCTGGCTCCAACGGAAGGCTTGAGCGAGGAAGTGAAATCGTTTTTCAGCCTGCGCACCTCCTGGGCCTGGACACGCGGCCATGCCTGGTTTGGCGATGGCAGGGACAAGTGGCCGTGGCTGGACTTTGCACCGCAGGTGCCTGGCTGGCATAGCGCGCCTGACAAGGCCGAGTGCGTTTCGGTCGGAGTGAGTCAGCACATCACCAACAACATCGGCCGCAGCTTTCACGGCAGCCGCCAGCCCGCACCGGCTGAGTGCCGGCCAGGCGACGGCCTTTACTTTGACGAGCAGTGGCGGCACGCACTGCCGCAAAGCCCGGAGTTCATCTTCATCACCGGCTGGAACGAGTGGATCGCCCAGCGCTTTCTTTCCGATGGCTCCATGACCTTCAAGGGCCGTGTGCTGCCTGCGGGCGAGACCTTCTTTGTCGATCTCTACGACCCGGAGTTCAGCCGCGACATTGAGCCGGTGCGTGGAGGTTTCGGCGACAACTACTACTGGCAAACGGTCGCCAACATCCGCCGCTACAAAGGCGCACGTCCGCCGCCTGCCATGTCGCCGGCGAAGACCATCGCCATCCCCGGCGCCTTTGCGCAGTGGGCCGAGGTGAACCCCGTCTATCTCGACGACCTGCACGACACAATGCACCGCGATCACGACGGCGTACCCGGCGCAGGCCGCTACACGAACAAGACTGGGCGCAACGACCTCGACACCATGCACGTTGCACACGATGCCACGCACATCTTCTTTCACGCCCGCACCCGCGAGCCACTCACGCCCGCCACCGACGCCGATTGGATGGTCCTGCTGCTTGATGCCGATCAAGGCGCCAAAACCGGCCACCTCGGCCACGACTACCGCCTCAATCACACCCGCAACGCCCCTGGCCGCGCCAGCATCGAGCGCTGGAATGGCAAAGCCTGGGAAGTTGCTGGCACGGCCAGGCTGCAAGTCGGAGCGCAAGAACTCCACCTTGCCGTCGAACGTGCCGTCGTCGGCCTTGGTGCCGACAAACCCTTGAGCTTTGACTTCAAATGGACCGACAACATCCCCGCGAACGCCGACGCCGCCGACTTCCTTGACCAGGGCGACACCGCGCCGAACGCCCGGTTTAACTATCGCTACAGTCAAACCGACGGCTCTGAGCCAGGAAAGTAGGACGCTACCATTTGCGGCGTCCGAGGTTCCAGCCTGCATATGAAGAAATCCCTGTCCGTCGCCTTGTTTTTGACATCCGCCACCTTAGCCCAGCAACAGCACGTCTGGGTGCTGCCGGAGGTGAATGCGCCCGGCCTGCGGCGCGTGCTTTTTGAAAGCCAATCGGCGGGCCAGCCGGTGAGCTGTTACGTCCTCACTCCCAAAGCCTATGACACGGAGAAGGAGCGTCGGTTTCCCGTGCTCTACTGGCTGCATGGCAGCGGTGGGAGCTCGCCTGGTGCCGCTGCACAGTTGGCGCAGCGCTATGGCGAGGCCATGCGGACCGGCAAAATCCCGCCGATGCTCATGGTCTTCCCGAACGGCCTGCCGATGGGCATGTGGTGTGATTGGAAGGACGGCTCGGTGAAGCTCGAGACAATGATGGTCCAGGAGCTCATCCCGCACATCGACCGCAGCTTCCGCACCCAGGCGAAACGCGAGGGCCGCATCATTGAAGGCTTCAGCATGGGCGGTTATGGTGCGGCCAGGCTGGGCTTCACGCATCCGCAGCTTTTCGCCGCCGTGTCACTGCTCGGCGCCGGGCCGCTGCAGCCCGACTTCAATGAGGCGCCTCGCGCCGGACCTCGCGGGCGTGATCAGGTGCTCGGCACCGTGTATGGCGGTGACATGGACTTTTTCCGCGAACAAAGCCCCTGGCAGATCGTGGAGCAAAACGCCGAAAAACTCCGCTCCGGCCTCGTCATCCGCCAGGTCATCGGCGACCGCGATGAGACGCTGCGCTTCAACCGCGACTTCCACCAGCATCTCGATTTCCTGAAGATCCCGCACACCTACCGCCAGATCCCGGGCGTTCCGCACAACCCGAACCTGCTCCTCGACGCCCTCGGCGACGATAACTGGACCTTCCACCGGAAGGCGCTGGGCATGCTCACTCCCGGCAAGGCAGAATGACCGGCTCCGGTTTCTTTGCCAGGCCTGGCTATAAAGGACGGCTCATCCACGTAGTGGGTCCTTGTGCAAAGACCCCTGATTCGCCCCGTTCTTCACCTTCCTGGCATCGCCCTGGCGCTGATGATCCCGCATGGCATGACATGGGCGACTCCGGCGAACAAAAAGGCGGCGGCGAACCACTTTGAGCATTTCCTGCCGGCGAAGCTGGCTGACTGTTCGCTTTGTCACCTGCCCTCCTCCAACCATGCCCCCGAAAGCCTGGAGGAGTTTCCTCACAACGCCTTTGGCAGAGAACTCGCCGCGCTCGGCAGGCAAACAGCCTTCCCGGAGCGTCTGCAGAAGGCGGCCCAAAAGGACAGCGATGCGGATGGCGTGCCAAACCTTGCGGAGATCCTGCTTGGCGGACATCCAGGAGATGCGAAGTCAAAGCCAGGTTCCCTGGCGGAGCTGCCTGCGAAGGAAAAGGCTCTGGCCGTTTTCTTAAATCGCTATCCGTGGGAGCCGTTCAAACCGGTCAAGCGCCCTCCCTTGCCGCTGCCTGCGGTGCCGAATCCAATCGACGCCTTCATCAACGAGCAGCTCGCCGCACACAGCCTGAAGCCTCTGGGTGAGGCTTCGGCGGCACAGCTCGCACGACGCATTTACATGGATCTCATCGGCCTGCTGCCGACTCCGGACCAGGTGGCGCATTTCGAAAAGGAGCACGCGGCGCAGCCTGACCTGGCCGTCCGACGGCTCACCGACCGCCTGATGGAAGACCCACGCCATGGCGAGCGCTGGGGGCGGCATTTCATGGACATCTGGCGCTACTCGGACTGGGAGGGCTACAAGGGCGCGGTACGCCTGAGCCAGCCGCACATCTGGCGCTGGCGCGACTGGATCATCGGCTCGCTGAACGCCGGCAAGCCCTACGACCGCATGGTGCAGGAGATGATCGCAGGCGATGAACTGGCGCCGACGGATGAAAACGCCCTGCAGGCCACCGGCTATCTTGCGCGCAACTTTCAGAGCGACCGGCTGCAATGGATGGACAACATCGTGGAGCACACCAGCAAGGCCTTCATGGGCCTGACGATGAACTGCGTGAAGTGCCACGACCACAAGTACGACCCCATCCCGCAGGCCGACTACTACGCCATACGCGCCATCTTTGAACCCTACCAGGTGCGCACCGACCCGGTGCCGGGCCAGATCGACGTCTCCAGGGACGGCCTGCCCCGGGCCTATGACAAGACGCTCAACGCCGTGACCTACCTGTTCCAACGCGGCGACGAACGCTATCCCATCAAGGACAAGCCCGTCGCTCCAGGAGTGCCCGCGATTTTCAACAACAGGCTGGATGTGAAGCCCGTGAGCCTGCCGCTGGTGGCGCAGCAGCCGGAAAAGAGCGATCATTACAAGGCCGCGATGCTCGCCGCCGTGGAATCGCTGGCCGACCAGGAGCTGCGCGAGATGAAGCGCAAAACGCTGGAGCAGCAGCTCGAGCTGGAGACGCTGGAGGACAAGGGCATGGACAAAAAGTCCGATGCCTGGAAGGCCATGGCCCTGCAGGTGGCCCGCCTGCAGCGGCAGACGGCTCTCCTCGAGGCGCGCGAGGAGAAGGAAAAGGCGGATGCGGCGCTGCAGAAGGCCGCCGCCACGAAGCCGCAGACCACCTCCGTGAAAAAGACCCTCGCCACGGCAAAGGCGAATGCCGCCGCAGCCGCCAAGAAGCTCGCCGCAGCCGAGACTGCCATGAAGGCGCCAGCGAAAGCAGTGGACTACAAGCCGCGCACCGTCACCACCTATCCGGCGACCAGCAGCGGCCGACGCCTGGCCTTTGCACGCTGGCTGACCTCTCCACAAAACACGCTGTTTGCCCGCGTGGCGGCGAACCACCTCTGGATTCGCCACTTTGGCGTGGGCATCGTCGCCACGCCGGATGATTTCGGCGCGAATGGTAAAAAACCCACGCATCCCGCGCTGCTCGACTGGCTGGCGGCCGAGTTCATCCGCAGCGGCCACGATCTGAAGCACATGCACCGCCTCATCATCAGCAGCGCGGTGTACCGCCGCGCCAGCACCAGCGGGCCCGCCACGGCGAACGATGCTGCGGATCCCGACAACCTCTGGTACTGGCGCGCCCCGCTGCGGCGCATGGAGGGCGAGGCCGTGCGCGACAACCTGCTGCATGTGGCCGGCCTGCTCGACGGCACCCTTGGCGGACCGGACATCGACAGCGACACCGCCGAGACGAGCCGCCGCCGCAGCGTGTATCACCGCCATGCCCAGGAGACGCAGGCGGAGATGGTGCAGATCTTTGACGGTGCCCGGCCTAACGAGTGCTACCAGCGCGAACGCAGCATCAAGCCGCATCAGGCCCTGGCGCTGGCCAACAGCCAGGTGACGCTGGACGCCTCAGTGGCGCTGGAGAAACGCCTCGGCGGCGAAGCCGGTGCAAATGACGCCACCTTCATCAACGCCGCCTTCAGGCACATCCTGAACCGTCCTGCCAATGACGCCGAACTGCGCCTGAGCGCCGGCTTCCTGCAAAAGGAGGGGCGCGACGCCACGCGTCTGCGCCAGCACTTCCTCGGCGCCCTCTTCAACCACAACGACTTCATCACCCTGCGCTGAATCATGAACACAAAACGCCCCGGCTGCAGCGGCACCCGCCGCCAGTTCCTGCTCGACACCGGCATGGGCTTCACCGGCCTCGCGCTGAACGCGATGATGTTCAAGGACGGCGTGGCGCAGGCCGCACCCTCCACGCAGGACGTGCTCACCGCCTGGCAGACAGGCGAGGCCAGGGCAAAGTCCGTGATCTGGATGTTCATGATCGGCGGCACCAGCCACATGGAGAGCTTTGACCCAAAGCCGGAGCTGACCAAGTACGCGGGCAAGTCCATCGACGAGACGCCTTACCGCGAAGCGGCGAACCAGGACAGGATCAACAAGATCCTCGCCGAGCCGGGCAAGGAGAAGCGCGAGGTCTTCAAAAAAATCCTGCCGCTCATCGCCGGACACAGGAAGTACGGCCGCAGCGGCATCGAAGTGAGCGACCTCTTCCCTCACATCGGCGGCGTTGCGGACGACATCTCCTTCCTTCGTGGCATGTGGACGATCGACAACAACCACGGCGCACAGCTCACCTTCCACACCGGGCGCAAGATCGGCGACACCGGCCATCCCACCGTTGGCGCCTGGGCCAGCTACGGGCTGGGCACGCTCAACGCAAACCTGCCTGAGTTCGTCGTCCTCGGCGAACCCAGCGCCGACTGCTGCGGTCGCTCCTTCACCTTTGGCAGCGCCTACCTCGGCCCGGAACACGGCGGCGTGCGGCTGAAGGTGGACCCGAAGAATCCGCTGTCCTTCGTGCATCCCGCCGATGCCAGGCTCACCTTTGACGAGCAGCGTGAAGCCTTCAGCCTCATCGGTGGGCTGAACCAGATCTCCGGCATTGACTACCCGACCGACGCCGAGCTCAACGCGCGCATCAAGGCCTACGAGCTCGCCTTCCAGATGCAGATGGCCGTGCCCGGCATCATGGACTTTTCCAGGGAGCCTGAGCATGTGAAGCGCCTCTACGGCCTCGATCGCAGGGAATGCCTTGCGTTCGGTTCGCAATGCCTCGCCGCACGACGTCTCGTCGAGCAGGGCGTGCGCTTCGTGCAGCTCTTCCACGGCTACAGCGGCAATGCCGGGCGCTGGGACCATCACAGGGACATCGCCAAACTGATGCCTCCGATGTGCGCGGAAATTGACCAGCCCGTCGCGGGCCTCATCCACGATCTCAAGCAGCGCGGCATGCTCGACGAGACGCTCGTCGTCTGGGGCACCGAGTTCGGCCGCACGCCGGGCGCCGAGTTTCGTGACTCAAACGTCAGCGGCTCCGGTCGCGACCACCATCCGCACGGCTTCACCTGCCTCATGGCCGGCGGCGGCACCAAAGGCGGCTTTGTTCATGGCGCGACGGACGAGCTTGGCTTCCACGCCGTCGAGGGCCGCCAGTACGTCACCGACCTGCATGCCACCGTGCTGCACCAGCTCGGCCTCAACCACCGCATGATGCACCCGGGCCGCCAGCGCCTGGAGCAGGATTTTGGAAACGTGATCCAGGAAATCCTGGCCTGATTCAGACCGTGCAGAAACCTGGATGATGCGGCTTCCGCTCCTGGGTTTTGCGCGAAAAGCGAGGAGGGTCGCCCGTATTGTGCCAGCCCGCCATGAAACCGATCCTCCTCACCCTCACGCTGGCTCTTCTGGGCACCGCCGCCTTCGCCAAGGTGGAGCGCATCTGGATGACGCATCAGTCGCCGGACAACAGCAGGATTGTCATCTCATGGGAGACCACAGACCCAGGGGGATCCGTGGTCGAGTTCGGCACGTCGGCGCAGCTCGGCCAAAGCGTCAAGGCCGACGGCAGCCGCACGCTGCACCACGTCGAGATTCCCATCCCGCAGAAGGATGCCGTTTATCACTACCGCGTGAGCAGCGGCGACCAGGTTTCGGAGATCAACACCTTCAAGGGCTATCCGTCCAAGCTGCTTCGCATCGCCATTGTCGCCAACATCCGTGCGGATGCGAAGTTGAACTTCGCCGCGATCAAGAAGGACGACCCGCACCTGCTGATCTCGGCGGGCGACACCGCCATGCAGTATCAGTTTGCCATGCAGGCGGACAAGGAGGCCACGAAGTCACACAGCACCGCCATCGACACGCAGGCGGACCTTTTCAAAAGCACTCCGCTGATGGTCTCGCTCGGCAATCTGGACCGCAAGATCCGTCCAAACGGCCTCAGCATGGGGGAGCCGGGCTATGACATCGAGGCCACGGGCTACCGGAAGTTCTTCGCTCTGCCGGGCAGGGAGTGGCTCTGGGCCTGGGACGTGCCGGACTTTGATCTCCGCATCATCAGCGTGGACATGAGCCACACGGGCGACTTCGGAAAGCCGAACCAGGCCTGCCACGCCTTCGACAAGGACTCCGAGCAGTTCCGATGGTTCGAGGAGACGATGAACGCCACGAAAGCGGGCTTCGTCGTGACGGTGTTTGGTGAAACCGGCGGCACCGTGCGCCGCCATGCCGGGGGCGGCTGGAAGCGCGTGCTCGAACGCGGCACGCTCGCCATCTCAGGCGAGTGCTATCACGCCGAACGCACCGAGGTTGACGGCATGACCTACTACAACAGCTCCGTGCGTGGCAACGGCACCTTCGGGCACGATCCGCTCGCCGCCTTCTCCGACAAAGCCGCGAGCTACCAGCTCCTCACACTCGACCGCGAAGCCGGAACGCTCAGATCCGAGCTCAAGGCCCTGGATGACGGCCGCGTGCTCGACAGCAAAACCTTCACCAAACGCGCGAAATGAGAGCGGCAGCAGCCATGATTCTCCTGGGCGGCCTCGTCCTGCGCGCCGAGGACAAGCCCGCGCCGGCCAGGACGGTGTTTGTCGTCTCCGGCCTCGAGTGCGGGAGCTGCGTCTACATGGTGCAGAACCAGCTTTCACACACAGCGGGAGTCACGGCGGTTGAAGTGATTCAGGGCGTGGAGGGTTATGCCCGCGTGGACTATGACCCGAAGCTCGTCAGCGAGCATCAGATCGCCCAGGCCGTGCGCGAAGCGCCCGGGCTCCACGGCACACCCTACATCGCCACCTTGAAGCTGCGCATTCCGGATTATGCGCCGAACGCCGCCAGGGTGAAGGCGCTCTTTGAGCCGTGGAAGCCAGCGGTTGCAATGGAGGTCTGGGACGAAAAGCAGGGAGAGCTCATTGTGTATTTCGCCGAAATGAAGAAGGATTCCAGCGGAGCCTTCCCAAGAGGCTGGAGCCTGGCGCAGCTTTCCAAAGGCCTGAAATCGCTCGGGCTGAACTTTGAAATCCGCGCACCTGAAGGTTTTTAGCCCCACCCTGCCCCCTGTTCATGAAACCCCTGATCCTCTGCCTGATCACCACCCTCTCCCTCGCCGCTGACGGCGTGCGCACCGAGCATGACGTGGACTTCCTGGGCGGCGGCCGGAAGGAGAAGGCGGACCTGTACCTGCCGGCCGGCCCACAGCCCGGGCGGAAGCATCCCGCCGTGGTCATCATTCATGGCGGCGGCTGGGCAGGCGGTGAAAAACGCGCCGCACGCGAGATCAACATCGGCACGACGCTCGCACTCAACGGTTACGTCGGCATGAGCATCGACTACCTCCTGGCAAACCAGGACCACCCCGGCCCCACCTGGCCTCAGAACCTGCATGACTGCAAAACCGCCGTACGCTGGCTGCGCCGGAATGCGGAACGACTTCAGGTCGATCCCGATCACATCGGCGTCATCGGCGGCAGCGCGGGAGGCCATCTCGCCGCCATGGTCTGCTTGACCGGCGGGGCACTCGATCCCCCTGGCGAAGGCGACTGCCGGGTGCAGTGCGCCGTCGATCTCTACGGACCCGTGCTCTGGTTTGAGCAGCGTGACCTTTCCATGTTCCGCCAGCCGCGGGCCGACGCCCCGGAGCTCTACAGACAGGCCGATCCGCGCACGCACATCGACAAAGAAGATCCGCCCCTCCTCATCCTGCATGGCACGGCGGACAAGACCGTCGCCGTCGCTGACTCCGAGGCGCTCGCCGCCGCCATGAAGGCCGCAGGCGCGGCCTTTCAGCTCGAGATCATCCCCGGCGCCCCGCACAGCTTCCACCTCCAGCCGAAGCAGCGCGACCTGCGCCCGCTGGTGCTCGGGTTCTTTGACAGGCATTTGAAGGGCGGGCCCTGAGCTGCGCGTCAGCCGGGCCGCATCATCCAGCCTGAACACGCCGAACAAACAATGCCGCAGCCTCCGTAGGTAGCTCCCGCCATGGCTTCAAATCTTTCATCGCCATCACGGGTCCGCTGCCATGGACCAATTGTGTCGAGGCGCAGCTTCATGCAGGTCGGCCTTGGCGGCATGGCCTCGCTGAGCTGGCCGGGACTGATGCGGCTGCGGGCGGAGAATGCGCTGAAGCCCCACCAAGAGCGCACGGCGGTCATCCTGGTCTTCCTTCCGGGCGGCCAGTCGCATATCGACACCTACGACCCGAAGCCGGACGCGAGCAGCGAGTATCGCGGGCCGTTCAGGACCATCCCCACAAAGGTGCCGGGCCTGCATTTCACGGAGCTGATGCCCATGCAGGCGAAAATCGCGGACAAGTTCACCGTTCTGCGCTCCATGTTTCAAACCGCAGGCGGCCACCCGGCGGGAACCATGCAGATGCTCTCCGGAGACACGGACACCCGCGACAAGCCGGCGCCGCGCCTGCCAGACTGGATGTCTGTCGCGCACTACCTGCGCTCCAAAGAGGGCCGTCGTGCCAATGCGCTGCCCAACTACGCAAGCATCCAGCCCATCAACGGCGCCTACTGCGGCCCCGCCTATCTCGGTGACGCCTTTGCCGCCTTCTCGGTGACGGAGGACCCGAACCGCCCGCAGTTCCAGGTGCCCGACATCGGCCTCAATGATGAGGCGGAGGCGCGCAGGCTCAGCGACCGCATCGCCCTGCGCAGAAGCCTCGACCGCATGGAGCGTGCATTTGACCGGCAGCACGAGCTGGAGGCGCTGGACGAGTTTGAAGCACAGGCCGCCACATTGCTCACGTCCCCGGAGGCGCGCGATGCCTTTGACCTCGGCAGGGAGGACGCCAGAACACGCGACCGCTACGGCCGCAACCGCTGGGGGCAGCAGCTTCTGCTCGCACGACGGCTGGTCGAGTCCGGCGTGGAGATCATCACCAGCAGCCTGCACGGCCCGCTGTGCGGACGCACCCAGGTCTGGGACGATCATGCCGTGGACCATCACATCTTCGAGGCGCTGCGCTTCCGCATGGGCTGGTATGACCAGGCCGTCTCCGCCCTGATCGAGGACATCCACGCGCGCGGCCTCGACAAGCGCGTGCTGGTCGTCGTCACCGGCGAGTTCGGCCGCACGCCGCGAATCACCTTCGACCGCAGCACCGGCGCTGGAGATGCCAGCGGGCCGGCAGGAACCTTGCAGCCGGGCCGCGATCACTGGCCGCGTGCCTTTTCCAACCTTTGGGCCGGCGGCGGCATCCAGACAGGCGGCGTGATTGGCGCCACCGACAAGCGCGGCGAGGACGTGACCGAGCGCCCCTGCAGCGCGCACGATTTTCTCGCCACCCTTTACCACCACCTCGGCATCGACTCCGCAAAGACCACGATCAACGACTTCAACGGCCGCCCCGTGCCCATCGTGAACAACGGCAGGCCGATCCCCGGGCTCGCCCCGAAGTCCTCCTGAAGCCGGAGTTCACGCCCCTCAAGAACATGCGCACCCGATTCACCCCTTCTTTGCTTCCATGGGTCGTGGCCTGCGGCCTGTCTGCATCCGCCGCTGAACCACCTGCGGCAGCCTGGCCGCAGGTCGACAAGCCGCTCGTCCTTCCCGCAGGCCAGGCCCCGAAGCCTGGCCGTGACGACTTTTCGATCTCCGTATGGGCACGGGCGGATGCTGCGGACCGCATCTCAGGCGATCTGGTGAGCCAGTATGATCCGCAGAAAAGGCGCGGCTTTCATCTCACGCTCAAGAGCCATCCCGGGGTCACCGCGAGCCAGGCGAACTGGCGGCATTTGCAGTTCGGCATCGACGATGACAAACCGGGTGCCTGGCGTGACTGCGGGCGGCCGGGCAGGGCTCTCTTCGCCTTTGCCATGGCGACGCACGAAGGCGCGCTGTATGCGGGCACCTGCGAGCCTGGCGCCGGGGACACGGGCCGCGTTTATCGCTACGCGGGCGGCGAGCAATGGACCGACTGCGGCAGCCTTGACGGCAGCAACTCCGTCACCGCGCTTGCCGCGCATGAAGGCGCCCTTTATGCCGGCACGGGCAGGTATCGCGTGGCAGGCTCGGCCTTGCCGGAATCGGAGAACACTCAGACCGGAGGACGCGTGTATCGCTACGATGGAGGCACGAGCTGGGTGGACTGCGGTCGGTTGCCGGACACGGAGGCCGTGGGCGGGCTTGTCGTGTTTCAAGGGCGGCTTTTTGCCTCGTCTCTCTACAAGCCGGCGGGCTTCTTCCGCTACGAGGGTGGCACAACATGGACACGCCTGCCCGATGCCATGGGGCCGGACGTCCAGACGGGCGCATCGACACCCAAGCGCGTCGTCTCGCTCACCGTGCACGACGGCTACCTCTACGCGAGCAGCTACGACGGCGGCCGGGTTTATCGTTTCGACGGCAGGGCGTGGACCGATTGCGGACAGGTCGGCGACAACACCCAGACCTACGCTTTCACCAGCTACGAGGGCGCCTTGCATGTCGCCACCTGGCGCAGCGGACGCGTGTTTCGCCAGGAAGATGCTGGACGCTGGACGGACATCGGCCGACTCGGCGAGGAGCTGGAGGTCATGGGCATGATGGTGCACAACGGCCGCCTCATCGCCGGCACGCTGCCGCACGCAGAGGTCCATGCCTACGACGGCGATGGCCGGTGGACGCTCTGGCGGAGGCTCGATCACACTCCCAACGTGCAGTACCGCCGCGCGTGGACGATGGCCGAGCATGCTGGCGAGGTCTTCTGCTCGACGCTGCCATCTGGCAAGGTTTGGGCGGCAAGGCATGGCCGGCAGGTCACCTGGGACCACGCGCTGCCTCCAGGCTGGCATCACATCGCCGCCGTGAAGACGGCAGGCAGACTCGCCTTGCATGTCGATGGCAGGCAAGTCGCCGAGAGCACCGGCTTCGACGCCTCCGCTTGGAATCTCGACAGCGAGGCCCCCTTGCGCCTCGGCAACGGCATGAACGGCCCCTTCAACGGCCAGCTTCGTGATTTGCAGATCCATCGTCGCGTGCTCACAGGCACGGAAATCCAGGCCCACGCCTCGAAAAAGCCCGGCCAGTAACCATCAGCCGCCCATGAAACGCCGCCGCTTCGCCCAAGGCCTTGTCACCTCCCCCTTGCTGAATCTTCATGCGGCGGAGGGTGGTTTGCGCATCGCCACGTTTGAGGCTGATGTCACGCCGCCGCTGGAGTCGCCTCTGTGTCATGGGAACGTGATGCCGGTGCAGCAGATCCTCACGCCGCTGCTGGCTCGTGGCATGGTCATTCTTGGCTCTGGGCAGCCCGTCGTGCTGTGTGCGATGGACTGGGTGGCTTTGGCAAATGCCAGCAACGTGACCCTCCGCGAAATGATCGCGAAAGCCGTCGGCACCACGAGTGAACAGGTGGCCGTGCATACCGTGCATCAGCATGACGCGCCTGGCAGCGACCTCGACACGGAGGAGCTGCTGGCCAAGCACGGCCTCGGCGGTCGTTTTTCCGACGCACGGCTCGACCTGCGCCTGTTCCAGTCCATCGCTGATGCGGCGCGGGACTGCCTGACAAAGGCGGAGGTCGTCACTCATGCGGGCTTTGGTTCGGGGAAGATCGAGAAAGTGGCCTCCAACCGCCGCGTGCTCGGCCCGGATGGCAAGGTGGCCTTCACCCGCATGAGCGCGTCGAAGCATCCGCTGGCCGCCACAGCGCCCGAGGGCACGATTGATCCGCTCCTGCGCATGGTGACCTTCTGGCAGGATGAACGCCCCCTCGCCGCGCTCAGCTACTACGCCACGCATCCCATGAGCTACTATGGCAAGGGCGGCGTGAACTGGGACTTCATCGGCGCAGCGCGCTCACTGATGGACAAGGAGGCGCCCGGGGTGCGCTTCATCCATTTCAACGGCGCGGGAGGCAACATCACCGCTGGCAAATACAACGACGGCAGGCCGGAAAACCGGCCTGTGCTCGCCGAACGCGTGTTTGCCGGCATGAAAAAAGCATGGGAATCACAGAAGAAGCAGCCCGTCACCGCCGCCGGCATCGAATGGCGCGTCAAGCCTGTCGCCCTGCCCGTGAGGCACCCTGATGGCGAACCACGCCTGCTCGCCACGCTCGCCGATCCAGGGAAAACCTTCGCCCAGCGTGCCTTCGCCGCACGGGACATCGTTTTCATCCGCCGCATGGCCGCCGGCGGCACGATCCCGCTTGGATGCCTGCGCATCGGCTCCGCGCATGTGCTGCACATGCCCGCCGAGCTGTTCATCGAATACCAGATCGCCGCGCAGCAGATGCGGCCGGATGATTTCATCGCCATGGCCGCCTACGGCGACAACGCACCGAGCTACATCGGCACCGAGATCGCCTACACCCAGGGCGGCTACGAGGTCGAGGACCGTGTCTCACGCGTGGGCCCTGGGGTGGAAAAGGCGCTCATGCAGGCCATGCGCGACCTGCTGGCCTGATTGACGATGCCGTTTCACTACCCGACACATTCCCCCATGACACGCCTCCTTGCCCCGCTGCTCGCCTTCGCCGCCTGCGCCTTCGCCGCCGATCCAGCGCCAGCGCCGCCACCTGCACCGCTCGACTTCATCGACACCAGCTTCGAGAACGCCTCGCCGCTCTGGTATGAGTTTGCCCCGGACGGCACGGTGATCGTCAACCTGAACTACGACCAGGAACGCCTCTCGCCCAACCGCGCGGCAGGGCATTTCCACTTCCGCATCCAGGCCGCCAAGGGGCGCAGGGTCACGCTGGAGCTCAGGAACCTCGCCAATGTCTGGAACAGCAAGGCGGGCTCGGTGGCGAAGGAGATCAGGCAGGTCGTCGTGTCGGAGGATGGCAGAAGCTGGACGCCCGTGCCGACCGTCTTTCCGGAGCCTGATCGTGTGCTGGTCACCCTGGAGATGCCCGGCCCGTCCCTCTTCGTCGCGCGCGCGGAGCCATATCGCGTCTCGGACCTGAACCGCTTCCTGGATGAGGTCAGAAAGAGCCCGCTGGTGAAGATCACCCCGATTGGCAAAACGGTGCAGGGGCGCGAAATCGAGATCATCCGCATTGGCAATGATGATGCGCCGAACCATGTTTTCATCCGTGCGAGGGCGCATCCGTGGGAGCCGGTGGGCAACTGGGTGACCGAGGGCCTGGTGCGACGGCTTCTGAAAGGCGACGCGGATGCCGAGAGGTTCCTTGAGCGTTACAATGTGTGCATCCTGCCGATGGCGAACAAGGACGGCGTCGAACGAGGCGGCACCCGCTTCAACCTTGGCGGCTGGGATTTGAACCGCAAATGGGACAAGCCCGCCGACCCGAAGCTCGCCCCGGAAAACGCCGCACTGGAGCACTGGCTCGAAGGCGAGATCAAGGCGGGCCGGCGCCCGACCTTTGCGATGGACCTGCACAACGACGGCAACGGCATGCTGCACATCAGCCGCCCGGACACTCCCGACATCGACGCCTATCTGGCACGCATGGCCCGCTTCGAGCAATGCCTGCGCGACCACACCTGGTTCACGGTCGGCTCGACAAAGCCGGGCTTCCACAACCCCGGCACGCTCGGCGAAGGCTGGTTCTCACGCTTCGGCATCGACGCCGTCATCCTTGAGTTCAACTGCAACTACATCGAGGGCCTCAAGCAGCCCGCCATGGGGAGGCACTGGGTGACGTTTGGCGAAGGGCTCGCGAAGGCCTTCGAGGCGTATTTTGCCGCAAAGTAGATCTCGCCCCGCGAGATGAGCATGATGCGTGTGGAAATTTCGAGGGCTTTCCTTTGCTGCGAAAGCGCCTGGCTCATCTTGCGGAGCAAGATGGCTGCCATGCTTCGCGCAATCGACCGCTTGGTCACCGTATGAGGTCTTGCCATGATCTCGCGCCCCTTATTCCTCACTCTGACAGCCCTTGCCATCCCGCTGCAAGCCCAACCCGTTGGCGATGGCAGGGCGGATGACACCGCAGCGGTGCAAGCGATGATCGATGCCGGCGGCGCGGTGCGCTTCCCTCGCGGCACCTACCGCCTGACGAAAACGGCCGTCGTTGACCTCGACAAGGCCGGTTTTGTCTCCCTCAGCGGCGACGGCGTGGCGCGCTTTGTCATGGAAGGCGCGGGACCGGCCTTTCACTTCAAGGGCACGCATGGCGGCACCGCCGATCCGAAGAGCCTCAAGCCTGAAATCTTCGCCCGGCAGCGCACGCCGATGGTGGACGGCATCGAAATCACCGGCGCCCATCCCGAGGCGGACGGCATCGAGGCCACTGGCACGATGCAGATCACGATCACCCGTGTTTCAGTTCATGAAGCCCGGCATGGCGTTCATCTCACGGTGAGGAACCGCAACGTCATCATCAGCGACTGCCACCTCTATCACAACAGCGGCGCGGGCGTGTTTTACGACCAGGTGGACCTTCACCAGTCGAACATCACCGGCAGCCACATCAGCTACAACGCCGGAGGCGGCGTGGTGGCACGCGGCGGCGGGGTCCGCAACCTTCACATCGGCACCTGTGACATCGAGGGCAACATGACGCCCGACACACCGCCCACGGCCAATGTGCTCATCGACTGCACCGGCGGCTCCACCGCCGAGGTCAGCATCACCGGCTGCACGATCCAGCACAACAGCGAGTCGCCAGGCTCGGCCAACGTGCGCTTCATCGGCAAAGGCAGGCCCTACGGCGGTGATGAAACCGCACGCTGGGGTCACCTCAGCATCTGCGACAATGTGCTGAGCGATGTCGCCGTGAACATCGACCTTCAGGAGGTTCGCGGAGCCGTCATCACCGGCAACACCTTCGGCGTCGGCTTCGAGCATGACCTTCTCGCGGCCGGCTGCAGCAACATCGCCATCGGCCCGAACACCTTTGACCGCAACCCACCCTACTACCGAGGCAGGGCCGCCGGGGTGAAGGGCGGCCTTGTCTTCCGCAGCTGCAGCGACATCACCCTCACCGGCCTGCACATCGACGGCGTGCGCTCCCATCCCGCCGCCGTTCAGGTCATTGACGGAGACGCCTTCAACATCTCCGGCTGCACCATCCTCGACAGCGACGGCGCGGGCCTCTTGTTGCAAAACATGCGTCACAGCCTCGTCACCGGCTGCCTTGTTGCCGATCGACGGAAAGACCGTCACCCCGCCCCATCGCTGCGCGTCGAAGGCGGCGAGGACAACACCTTTGCCAACAACAAGCTTGCCCACGGCGAAGCAAAGTAGCCCCCTCGTTCCGCGAGGGCAGCCAATGGGCGCCAGCTGCAGCACACGTTTTGAGCTGCCACTGACGTTTCATTGCCACGAAAGCCCCAAGCTCATCTTGCGGAGCAAGATGGCTACTTTGCTGACGCGTATTCGACCCCTCAACACCATGCGTTTCCTCATTTTGGCTTTCCTTTTCCTCGCGCTTCAGCCGCTCCACGCGGCGGGTTTCCATGCCGCCACCTGTGAAGGCGTCTATCCACGCCACCTCCAGGGCATCTGCACGAATGACAAGGACGCCATCTACTGGTGCTGGACGGACTTCCTGGTCAAGACCGACACGGACGGCCGGGTGCTGAAAAAGGTGCCGGTGGCCAACCATCATGGAGACCTTTGTTTCCACGATGGACGTGTCTATGTCGCCACGAACCTCGCGAAGTTCAACCGGCCCGCAGGCGAGGCGGACTCGTGGGTCTATGTCTATGACGCGGACACGCTCGCAGAGCTGGCCAGGCATCGCGTGCCTGAGCTCGTGCACGGGGCGGGCGGCATGGCCTGGCGTGACGGTCGCTTCTTCATCGTCGGCGGCCTGCCTCCCGGAGCCGATGAAAACTATGTCTATGAATACGACGCATCCTTCCGCTTCCAGAAGCGCCACACCCTCGCCAGCGGCTACACGCTCATGGGCATCCAAACCGTCGTGCAGGCCAACGGCGCGTGGTGGTTCGGCTGTTACGGCAAACCGGCCGTGCTGCTGCGTGCGGATGAAAACCTGCGGTTCAACGGCAGATGGGAGTTCAACGCCTCGGTCGGCATTGCTCCGATCAGCGACGGACGTTTTCTCATCGCGCAAAACACCGCCGTGATGGGCGCGGATGGCAAAACAAAGCAAAATCAGGCCAAAGTGCTCGTGGCCCGGCCTGATGAGAAAGCGGGATTTTTGATCGAAAAACCATGACCACGCTCTACCGCAGCCTTCTGCTCTGTCTTGTCGCCTCCTGTGCGCAAGCGGAGGTGAGACGCATCGAGATCACCGAACGCTCATCGTTTGCCGCAGGCAAGGTCTTCGGCCCCGCCGGTGCCTACGAACGCCTCAAAGGCCGGATGTTCATCGAGACCGATGCGGCGAACCAGGCCAACGAGCGCATCTGCGACCTCCAGCGGGCACCGCGCAATGCCGGTGGCAAGGTGGAGAGCTGGACGGACTTCTTCCTTCTCAAGCCTGTCGATGCGACCCAGGGCAACGGCGTGCTTCTCTACGACGTGAACAACCGCGGCAACATGCTGGCGCTGTGGACCTTCAACGATGGCGAACGCACCAACGATCCGAAGACGGAGGCGCATGCGGGCCATGGCTTCCTCATGAAGCATGGCTTCTCCGTGCTGTGGTGCGGCTGGAATGGGGAAGTGCAGGCCGATGACGCGCAGCGCCTGCTGTGCGGCCTGCCCGTCGCGACGGACGATGGCAAGACGATCACCGGCAGGGCGCATCTGGAGATCACGAGCACGGAGAAGGTCTTCAGCCGCGCCTTCTCGTGGAGCCCGTGGGGCGTCGGCGCGGCGTTTCCTTCCGTGAGCCTCGACAACGTCGACGCCACGCTCACGATGCGGCCACATCGCGGAGCTGAAGGCATCGAGGTGCCGCGGACGGAGTGGGCGTTTGGACGTTGGGAGAATGAGAAGCTCATTCCCGACGCGACAAATCTCCACGTGAAGGCGGGTTTTCGCCCAGGCTGGCTCTACGACCTTGTTTACACGGCGAAAGAACCCCGAGTGACCGGCCTCGGCCTCACCGCGATGCGGGACTGCGTGGCGTTTTTCAGGCACGGGGCGGCGAAGGACAATCCGCTGGCGGGAGCAATTCAGAAGGCCTGCGTGTTCGGCATCTCCCAGTCAGGCAGGGTCATTCATCACTTCCTCTTTGAAGGCCTGAACGGCGATGAGCAGGGCCGCATCGTCTTCGACGGCGCCCTGATCCATGTCGCGGGCTCCGGCAAGGGCATGTTCAACCATCGGTTCCGCATGAGCACGGAGTATGGCACGCAGCACGAGGGCCATCTGTCCGGCAGCGAGCTCTTCCCGCTGGCCCCGCTACTGCAAACCGATCCCGTCACAGGCGAATCCGGCGACTCGCTCGCTCGTTCGCGGAAGTCCGGGCACGCACCGCGCATCCTCTTCACCCAAAGCTCCACCGAGTACTGGAGCCGCGCCGCCTCGTTGCTGCACACGGATGTGGAGGGAAAAACCGACCTCGATTTGCCGAACGATGTCCGTGTGTATCTCGTGGCAGGGGCGCAGCATCTTGGGAAAAGCGACGGCACACCAGGCATCTGCCAGCAGCCGCGCAACACGCTCGACGACCGGGGCCCGGTGCTGCGAGCCATGCTCATGCATCTCGTCGACTGGGTCAAAGACGGCAGGACACCGCCTCCGAGCCGTCATCCGCGTCTCGCCGATCAAAGCCTCGTGACCTTCGACAGGTGGAAATCTCAGTTTCCAAAGATCCCAGGCCACAATCTGCCCACTCATGCCTACCAGCCTCCACGTCTCGATTTCGGCCCGCGTTTTCACCGCGAAGGCATCGCCGACATCATCCCGCCGAAGACCGGAAAGCCCTTTCAGACGCTCCTGCCCGCCGTGAATGCCGACGGCAATGAAACGAGCGGCATCCTGCTTCCCGAAGTCGCCGTGCCGCTCGGCACCTACACCGGCTGGAACCTTCGCTCGCCGCAGGTTGGCGCCGAAACGATGCTCTCACCGCTCGACGGCATGTTCATCCCCTTTGCCAGAACCAGGGCCGAACGCGAGAAGACAGGCGACCCGCGCCTCTCGCTGGAGGAGCGCTATCCAACGCGGAAGGATTACCTGTCACGACTCGGCGAGGCCGTGCGAACACTGCGGAAAGACGGACTTCTGCTTGATGAAGACGCCGCCCGCATCCTTGCCAGGGAAGAGTCCGGGCAGGGATGGGATTGAAGGATCAGGAGACTGCGCGCTGCTTCAGCCTGCTCCTGTCGAAATCCTCCGCCTCACGCAGGCCGTTGATGTTCCGGCCTTCCAGATGCGCCTGCATGGCATAGACGGATCTGCGGAAGATGAAGCTTTGATTGGCGCCTCCTCGTGGCATCGAGATCAGCGAGGTTTCCCCCAGAAGCAGCCTGCGCAGCCTCATCGCCGGATGATCCTGCATCAGCATGGCGCCTGTCCTCACGCCTTCCAGAAACTCGGCGCACCTGGCGCTGTCCAGCTCATGATAAAGGACGGCGGCGGCCAGAAAGGAGGCCTGGCTGAGGCCGCGACGGCTTTTGTTGTCCCCCTTCATGAGGGCGATGACCGCACGGATGTGCTCAAGATGGCAGTCGAGCGTCTGCTTCACCAGGGAGTCACTGGGAACCACGCCGCTGTCGCTCTGCATGGAGCGACGGGTCAGGCAGGTGGCGATCTCGACCTCCTGCCTGCGGCTGGCAAGCCCGGCGAGGTAGAGGGCGTCAAACAGCGTGCGCCGGCGGTGGCGGTCCACCTTCTCCTGGCCTGCCGGTGGGAGGCCGAGGGTGACAAGCATCGGCACGCTTTGATTGGCACGCACAATGGCATGGAGCCGGTGCTGGCCGTCCACGAGGGTTCCGCGGTCGTCAAAACCAATGCCTCCCGGTGTCAGACGCCATTCTCCGGCCTTGATCTCCGCCGTGTATTTCTGCACCACCTTTTCGGAGACCCGGCGGTTGTGGACGTTGCGTTCAAGCAGAGCGCGCGCCGCGGCCGGGGTCAGATGAACGGCGATGGTGCGCACGCCCGGCACGGCCTCCAGCTCTTCGAAGTTGACCGGCGGAAACCGGCCGTTGAGTCGATAGTTCAAGTTTGTCATGGTCATGGGTTTGGGGGGAAAGCCTGCCGTCTGCGCCTCCATGCGGTCATGAGGAGGGCCACGCCCAGCATCAGGGCGCGCGACGGTTCGGGCACCGCCACCACGGCGATGCTGCCGGAAGTCATGAAAGCGCTGAAGTCCCAGGCGAAGCCCGTGCCGGAGATGTCGGGCAGGTCGATCCCGGCGGCCTCATCGTCATTGCCGAACCAAAAACCTGTGTACGCGTAGCTGGAGGCAAAGAAGGGCCCGCCGGTCAGGCCCGTCCAGTCGAGCAGGTCAAACACCTCCGGCGCTGTCGGCACATAGGAGGATGCCGTGACACTCAGGCCGCCGTTGAAGAGCAGGGATGTCGCGCCGCCGCCGATGAAGCTGAGCCGGTCCGAGACTGAGCCCGGGTTGATCCCGAGCACGACCAGGCTTCCCTCCTGGAAGTCAATCACCCCCGAAGCCGATGAAGGCGCGAAGGTCAGCGTTCCAAAGACACCCTGGGCCGTGCCGTCGCCTGCGTGCACCGTCGAACCAGCCGCCGCTGTGAAGCTGCCGCCGGCCACCAGGCCCGTGCCCGAAAGCACGGCGCCGTTTTCCAGGCTGACCGCGCCGGAGCCCGTCTGGCCGACACCGCCGGCCCCGGCCTGGAGGACGCCCGCCTGGACGACCGTTGTTCCTGAATATTGGTTAGCCCCGCCCAGGACCAGGGTGCCCGCGCCAGCCTTGACCAGGGAGACCGTTCCCGTGCCCTGGGTGCTGTCGATGATGCGTCCGAGGAAAGAGCCTCCCGCTCCGCCCACGCCGACTGTCAGGAGGCTGGCGGTGCCGCTGGCATTGTTCAGGATCACTCCGCCGTCATTGCCGCCCAGCACTCCCAGGTCCTGATGAAAGCCGTTGAGGTCAAGCACGGCACCCAGACGCATCGTCACCATGGCGGAGGAGCTGATCTGCTGACCGGCCAGGAGACGAACGACGGCGCTGCGGGTGATCGCGGATCCAGCGTCGATCGTCAGGCTGGAGGGCACCGCGATGGCTCCTCCAGTCTTGGCGAGCAGCAGCGTGCCTTCACTGACCACCATGCCGCCTGCACCGGCAAAGGTGTTGGAATCCGCGCCGCCAAGGCTCAGGATCGAAGGCCCGGCTTTGACCAGGGAGAGGGCCGGGCCGGAGATCACCCCATCGAAGGAGGAGTCCACCACCGCTGGGCTGGCCGGGTTGCCGATGGTCAGCACCGCAGCTGCGGATGATGTCAGGGCGCCCGATCCATCCAGGGAAAGAAGCGTGGCGGAGGCACCCATGGAAAGCGTGCCGGCCGCACTCATCCAGAACTGCGTCTGAGCTCCCAGGGCGTTGGAGTGATTCAGGTTGAGCGTCACCGGCGCCCCGGCTTCCTCCAGCCGCACCCTGGTGCCATTGAGCAGGCTGCCAGCCGAGGTTGCAAGTGTGACCATGCCAGGCCCGGTGCCGCTGTTTTGAAAGGTGAAGAGACGGGGGGTGATCGCCTGGTCGGAGAGGCTGCCCAGCGTGAGGGCCGCCGTTGCAGTGGCGGTGCCCTGCACATCAAAGACCGGATTCCCACCCGCCAGGGAGACGCCTCCCACAAGCGTGGTGCCAAGAGTCAGGCCAATGCTGCCCCCGGTCACATTTTCCCCGGCTTTTACCGTCAGCTTGCCGCTTCCAAGCGTGAGTGCGCCGAGGGTCAGTGCAAACCCGCCTTCACCCGCGCTCTGCCGATCCACGATGATCGTCGAATCCGCGAGCAGGTTCACCGCACCGCCGACCGTGCCTCCTGCATCAAAACCCAGGCTGAGCGTGCCGCCGTTCATCACCATCGCCCCGGTGCCGACCGGCGCGATGGCGGTGGCGGCCTGAAGCCGGAGAGTTCCTTCATCAAGCTGGTTGGCGCCGCTGCGGGCGCTGGCGGCAAGACTCGTGACGGTCAGCGTGCCCGCGCCAAATTTGGTGAGCAGGGAGTTGCCGGTGATGCCTCCCGCATTGCTGACCGTGATGCTGCCACCGCCCCCGATCCTGGAGGCACCGCCCAGCACGGTGGTGCCGGTGATGACCGCCGTGGTGCTGCTGCTGTTGACCAGGACACCCCCTCCCTCATGCCCGACCCCGGACAGGGAAGACAGGTTCCGGTCCACAGCCAGGCCGTTGAGGTCAAGCGTGGCCCCTGCGCTGACGGTGACGCCGCTCGTGGCTCCCAGCGCGGTGGTGCTGCCAAGCTTCAGCACGCCCGCGCTGACAACCGTCGCTCCAGTATAACTGTTGCTGCCGGAGAGGGTCAGTGTTCCGAGCCCGTTCTTGGTCAGCGCCAGAGTGCCGCCGCCGTTCACCAGGGAGCCGGCGAAGCTGGTGCTCAGGGAGGGGCTGCTGTTGGCGTTTCCCACCGTCAGGACAAAGGCGCCAGAGGCGCTCACGGTGCCATCTCCACTGAGCGAGGCGAGGGTCTGCGCCGCACCCAGGTTGAGGCGGCTGAAGCTGTTCACACTGACCTGCGCCAGGGTGCCCAGGGCTGAGGCGGCATTGAGATTGAGGGTCACTCCTGCGGACGCGCCGCCGAGGCTGACCGTGGTGCCCTCCATGAGGCTGGCCGCCGCAGTCCCAAGGGTGACGATACCATTGACCGGAATGGCGCCTCCGTTGGTGAAGGTGATCGTCCTGGCGACCCCCTGGTCACTCAGCGCACCCAGGGTCAACGTGGTGGTTCCGCCAGAGGAGGAGGCAGGACTCCTCACATCAAGGACCGGATTTCCGGTCAGGGTGACAGCGCCGAATGTCACTCCGGCATTGGTCGCGTCAGCCGTGACGTTTTCGCCTGCGGACACCGTCAGCGCACGGCTTCCAATCACCAGCGTGCCAAGCGTGTGCGTCAGCCCGGCACCCGATGCAAAAGAGTCCGACACAAGGCCGGAGTCCGCAGTCACCGCCAGGGGGTGCGCCGCCACGCTGGCGCTGCTTCCGAGGCTCAGGGTGCCGCCATTGAGCACCAGCTGCGCCGTGGCGGCGCCGAGCGCGGTGGAGGAGTTGCTGATGCGCAGGACGCCGGCGTCAATCCGTGTCGCCCCGGTCCGGACGCTGGGCTGGGCGACACCTGAACTGTCGCCAAGAACCAGCATCCCCGAGCCAGTTTTAACCAGGAGACTGCTGCCCGAAAGCACTCCCGTCGACTGAATGTCACCCGCCCCGCCGATGCTGGCGCCGATGCTTCCGGAACCGAACCCCGTGCCGACGGCCAGGGCTCCGACGGCAGCCATTCCCACGTTGTTGACCAGTGCACCCGCACCGTCAGCGCCCGTGCCGTTTAAAGTCACGCTGTTGGTTACGCTCATGCCGTTCAGGTCAAGGACGGCGCCGGTGGCGACCGCGGCCGCAGATGCTCCCATGGCCTGGGCGCTTCCCAGCAGCAGGGTGCCTTCATGGATGCTGGTGACGCCTGAGTAGGCGCCGGCGGCCCCGAGCACCAGGGTTCCCAGACCATTTTTAGTCAGGCCGCCGGTCGTGGTGGCGGTCACGGGGACCTGCAGGACAAGCTTGTCAGAAACGCCGTCGGTACGGATCACCAGGTCACCCGCACCGTCCGTCGTGAGTCCTGCAGCACCGCCTGCATCGGCGATCACCGCCTCAACCGCCCCGGTCACCAGGATGCCCCCGGCGGTGTTGGCGCCATTGTTGAGGGTGAGCAGCACGCCCGAGCCCAGGGTCAGTGTTTCAGGCCCTGCAAACTTCAGCCCGGCGGAAACCGCCACGGAGACCGGCTGGACGAACGAACCTTGCATCAAATAAGGGCTCGTGTTTCCCGCGCTGAGGCCGGAGGCCGCCGGGGTGGTGGGGGATGCACCGACCAGGCCGCCGACAGACGTGGCAAAGTCGGCGCCGTTGTAGGTCAGTCGTGGATGAATGATGCCGTTGACGCCGACGGCTCCGGTGAGCGTGACGGCGGTGCCGGCAGGTGACACGATGTTGAGGGAGCCGCCTCCAGCCGGGATGACGACTGAGGTGAAGGTCAGCGCGTTGGTTCCCGAGGCGGCGGCATCCACCTGGAGGGTGCCCGCGCCCGAGGTGAGCGTCAGTGCACCAAAGGCCTGTGTGGAGCCTGTCGCACCACCGGCATACTGGAACCTGCCGCTGCCCGTGAACGACATGCCGGGAGCAGTACTCCAGCGTCCCGTGCTGCCGTTGCCAAGGACCAGGGTTCCTGCATTCAGGGTGATCACGCCGGTGCTGGTGTTCACCCCTGAAAGCGTCCATGTGCCGGCGCCATTCTTGGTGACCCCCCCCGAGGTGATGCCGATGATGCTGGCGATGCTGCCATTGCCAGCACCGGCCAGGGTCAGGCCAAACGTGGCACCCGTGATGGTGCCGGCATGAGCGAGGTTCAACGTGCCCTCGTCGGAGGAAACCGTGGCTGCAGCGGCAAGGGTGAGCAGCCCCGCATAGCTGTTGGTCCCGCCAACGTTCACGAGCGCGCCCGTTTGAAAGCCAAGCCCGCCTGCCCCGGCAAAGCCTGTGCCACTGAGCGTCAGCGCCTCGGCCGTGGTGGTGATGCCCCCTTGAAGCTGCAGCGTACCGCCCGCACTGACCGTGGTTCCCGAAGCCGTGGTTCCCAGGGCGTTCCCATGCCGGATGTTCAACACGCCGGCGCTGACGGTCGTCAGCCCAGCCTGGCTGCCGGCACCGCTGATCACCAGGGTGCCGCTGCCTGTCTTGGTGATCGCACCACTGGCCGTCCCCTGGGTCACTCCGCCGCCGAGGGTCAGCACATCGGTGACATTGGTGAGCGCGATGGTCCTTGTCGCCGCAGTACCCGTCGTGAGCTGAAGCGCGCTGCTGATGCTGTTCACCCCGGTGAAGGTCATGGTGCCGCTGGAGTTGGCGATGGCCAGCACTCCGCCGCCGGTCACCGTGGCTCCAAAGGCCGAGGAAAAGGTGAGGAAGGTCTGGTTGAAGCCGTTCAGGTTCAGCGTCGATCCGCCGTGCATGATCAAGGCCGCCGTGCTGACCACCTGGTCGGAGCCTTCCAGCCGGACCGTGGCCGGACCTGCCGTGCTTGCCGCCGCCAGGCCAATGGTCAGGCTGCCTCCAAGGGCGGTCGCTCCTCCTGTTTTCGCCAGCACGAGCGTGCCGGCGTTCACCGTGGTCAGTCCGGTGTTCGAATTCGAAGCCGAACCCTCAAGCGTCAGCGTTCCCTTGCCCGCCTTGGTCAGCGTCAGGGTGCCGGCTCCGTTGGACAGGACGCCGCTGAATGCTCCATCCTTCGCCGGACTGCTCAGGGCATTGCCCACCGTCAGCGTGAACGCTCCGCCCGCATTGACCGCACCGCTTCCAGACAGGGAGCCCAGGACGATGCCGGAGATGCCTGCCGTCAGGGTGCCGCCCGTCCCGACATTCACCTTTGCCAGGCCGCCCAGCGCAGTTGCATTGTTGACGTTCACCTGCAGCGCCCCGGAGCCCCCGCCGATGTTGACCAGCGTGCCATCCACCAGGCTGGAGGCCGCCGTGCCAAGCGTGACCGTGCTCGCCGCCGAACCGCTGTTTTGAAACGTCAGCGTCCGCGCGGCGATGGCCTGGTCGCTCAGCGCACCCACAGTCAGCACTGCGGCGGCGGAAGCCGTGCTCTGCACATCAAACACAGGATTGCCCGGCCTCATGGCCACGCCTCCGATGCTGAGGGTTCCCAGCGTCAGCCCCACCGTTCCGCTCGTGACATTGTCGCCGGCCTTCACCGTCAGCGTGCCCCCGCCGACGGTCGTCGTCCCAAGCACATGTGCGACACCTCCGGCGCCGGCCGACGCGCGGTCCGCCACGATGGTGCTGTCAGTGAGCAGGTTGACGGCGTTGGTCATCGTGTTGGACACGTCAAAACCCAGGCTCAACGTGCCACCGTTCAAGGCATAGGCCCCAGTTCCAAGAGGCGCGATGGCAATCCCCGACTGCACACGCAGCATGCCTTCATTGATCTGATTGGCGCCCGTTCTGGCGCTGGTGGTGGTGGAGTCAATGACCGTCAGCGTGCCGGCTCCAAACTTGGTCAGCAGCACATTGCCCGTCACCCCTGTCGAGTTGCTGATCGTGATGCTGCCCGCGCCGCCCAGGCTGGCCACGCTGGAGAGGACAAAGGTGCCGGTGATGTTCGAGGCAGCGGCACCGTTGTTGACCAGGGCGCCCGAGTTGCCAGACCCCGCACCGCCAACCGATGTGAAGGATCGGTCGGTGGACTGGCCGTTCATGTCCACCGTGCCGCCCGGGCTGATCACCACACCACCCGTCGTGCCCAGCGCCTGGCTGGTGCCAAGCCTCAGAACACCCGCATTCACCGTCGTCGTCCCCGTGTAGGTGCTTGCCGTTCCGTTCAGCACCAGCAGTCCGTTCCCGGACTTGATGATGCCGCTGGAGCTGACGCCAATGCTGCCATTGACAATCACCGTGCCCGGTCCGCCAAGAGTGAGTGCATAACCACCGTTCAGGATGATGGTGGCAGGTGTGGCGGGCTGGAAGGTCAGCGTTGACCCGGCATCAGCCGCCAGATAGGCCGGGGCTGACTGGGTGACGGTTCCTGTCACCACGTTTGCGCCCGACATGCTGCGCAGCGCACCGTTGCCACCGTCGCCAAAGCCACCCACGGCCGCCAGCGCCCGGCTGATGGTGCGGTCCCCGGGCAGCGCCAGCGTCGCGCCATCCACCACGGTCACCGTTCCCGACGTGCCGAGGGCCGTGTTGACGCCAAGCTCCAGGATGCCGGCGGACAGCTGCGTGCCTCCGGTGTGGCTGCCCGCCCCGTTCAGGACCGTGCGCGAGCCCGGCGCGCCGTTCACAACCAGCGTGACGGCTCCGGCGCCGTTGTTGGTTAGGCTGGAGTTCACTGTCAGCCGTGACGAGGAGGAATGGTTGCTGAGAAACACCTGGCCGGCGGTGTCACCCGCCGCCCCTCCGGCTGACAGGCTTCCTGCCGCCCCCGCAGTGCCGATGACCAGGTCACGGGCGCCGCTGACCAGCTGAACGCCCCCGGCGGTTCCGAGCCGCAGAACCTGCCCCGCCCCGGTGGACACCTGCCGGTCCGCCCTGGAGTCCGTCATTGAAACCGTGTTGAGCAGCACGGGTGATCCACCCACCGCCAGCGTCCCTGAGGAGGCCGCGCTGATGCGAAGATCGGTCCCGGCCACGTAAGGTGATGCCGCCAGGCTGTCCCCCGTCGAGTATTCAAGACGTCCAAGGTTGCCATGGGTCAGCGCCCCGGCGACCACCTGCGCCCAGCTGCGAAATCCAGCCCCGGAAGTGAAGCTTGCCCATGGCCCGAGGGGGCCGGACGGCTGACTGGTCGAGATGACACCGGCAGACGGCCCCCTGATGTCAAACGTGGCCAGGACGTCCGTGCGGCTGATGCCCGCAAAGCTGATGTTCATGGCACCGCCCAGACCCGCCTGCAGCTCCAGGACACTGTGGCTGCCGTTGACGAGCAGGGTGGCAAGGCGCTGGCTGTGTGTGGCCCCGTCCCTGCCGAGAAGACGCAGCACGCTCGCAGAATTGCCGCCGATGAAGCTCAGGTTTCCAGGCTCGGCCAAGCCGTTGTAAAGAATGTCATCCGCAGGCGCCGTCGCCGCCGTGAAATCCAGGATGGTGATGCCGCCGGAATAGCCTCCCGTAAGCGCCCGCCCCAGCACCGTCGCGCCTCCATAGGTGTTTGCAGCGGACAACGTCAGGGTGCCGTTGCCGCGGGTGAAGGCAAAGCGGTGAAAGGCACGCCTGTTCCCGTCATCCGTGATCGGTGAATTGATCACAATTCCGGTCACCGCATTGGCTGCGCTGAAGTTCGTGTGCACGCCGGCATCCGCCGTGAGCAGGATTCCTCCGGAGATCGTCGTGTTGTTGGAGGTAAACCGGATTGCGCCGTAGGAGGTGCCGGAAAAGGCCAGGCTGTTGCCAAAGCCCGCCAGCGAAAATGGCGTCGTATAAACCGGGTTGGTTCCTCCCAGGGGTGCTGATCCGCCCGCCTCGACCACCACACGGCTCAGGGACTGGATCGTGCCAGGTCCCGTGATGGTCGCATAGATGCTCCCTCCGATGGTGAGCGTCCCCGTCAGGTCGGGGTTGGTGGTCATCCCCAGCGTCAGATATTGAAAGGTGCTGCCTGAAAACTTCTGGATCCGCAGGTTTTCACCCTTCAGCCGGAGGTTTGCGCCCAGCGAGACAAACTGCGAGCCGCCCGACGAACGCTCATCCATCTGGATGAGTCCGCCGGAACCAAAATCCAGCACCCTGCCTGCGACATCACCATTCAGCACATACTGGGAGCCGCTGGAGACCGAACCGCTGGCCACAACCGGCATGAACCTGAGCTCCTTGAGCTGGATGTCGGAGGCCACGGTGACACTGCTCGGATTGACCTGCCCCGGCACACCGAAGCTGGCGATCGCCGCCGCCGAATTGACCCAGGAGACATTCGTCGAACCATCCCACCAGTTCGTGTTCGAAATGTTCCATGTGCCGTTGCCGTTCTGTGCGGCCGTGGTGCCCGTGCTGGCATCCCACGTCAGGTTCTGTGCGGCCGACTGCCTAGGCAGGACTCCGACTGAAAGCAGCGCGGCGGCAAGCAGGCCGGGCTTGATTTGACTCCACCATCCGCCCAGCCTGCCGCGCGGCTTGAATGAAATGGGTGCGTTGAGACCGGCACGAGGCCGGCCATGATCATGGCGGTCGGTCAATGTTTGCATCACGGGGGGGGACGGACGCCTGACTAACCAGCAGTTGCGAGGCCACCCCACACCGCCTCGAAGACCCCAAATGGCGCAAAGCAGTCGCTATTTGTGCATTCCGGACGCCCTGCCATCCGCGGCCTGCAGCCCTCTCCTGGAGGCCAGCGGCGTGCAGTTCAGCTGGCGGCGGAACTCACGCTGAAAATGCGCTGGTGACACAAAGCCGCATTCATAGGCCACCTGGCTGACGGTCATGTCCGTCTCCGCCAGCAGCCGCACGGCATGGCTGATCCGCAGGGCATTGACATGCTGGGGCAGGGTGCGTCCTGTCGACTTTTTAAACAGCCTGCTGAAGGCGCTCCGCCCAAGCCCTGCCCGCCGCGCCATCTCCTCCACATAGATCGGCTCCCTGAGGTGCTCTTCGATGTAGCCGCAGACCCTGCTGATGCGATCCGACTGCGCAGGGCGGATGGCGGCCGCGGGTGCTGCGCAAATCTCACGGACCTCATCTGAAGCGGCCAGAAGCTCCAGCAGATGGAGCAGCAGGATCAGCCTCTTCAGACCATGAACCCCGGGCATTCTCTGAAGTATGCGCGCGGCCCTTTCCCTTGTGACGCCGGCAACCTCCAGACCGCGGTCCGCCCGCTCAAAAAGCAGGCGCACCCTGTGCATGGAGGCCGGCTTCAACCAGTCCTGCCCGCCAAGAAGGCTGGGAAGAAACTGCACAACCACCGCCTTCACAGGATCCCTCCCCCGGCCTGGAATGGCATCATTGCGAAAATCGTGGGGCAGCCTGGGGCCGAGCAACACCAGGTCACCGGCCGGCAGGGGCGTGCGCACCCCGCCCACGTTGCGCTCCGACCCACCCCTGAGCACAAGCGTGATTTCAAACTCCGGATGACAATGCCAGACACAGCCAAAATCCCCGCCGCACACCACCTCGCACGCCACGACTTCTTCGGCGGCGTCCGGAGAGGGCTCCTCGAGAACCGGCTTCAGCACCGGCACTGCCATCATCGAAGACGGCACCCGGTCAGCCTGCAAGCCGGAATGCGGGGACGATCTTCACGCCTGCGTTTTCGCGGGGTTGAAGTCCGTCGTTTTGAAAGCATTGCCACCCTTGGGCTGCCGGAAACGCAGCCTGCGGGCATGTCTCGATCAGAGCGTGGGGGGGGACACGGTGATTCATGGGTGCATTTGTCGACGCACCAACCGTGCCAAGCATGACACCGAGAACTCAGGCGGGCAGCACGGCCATGCAAAACCACAGCCCCTCCTCATCAGTCACACGCGCCGCAGCGGCTGAGAGAAGATCATGTCCACGATGGGGATCGGGGTGCGCAGCGCGGGATCGATGCCCGCGAAGGCGGGACCGCGAAGGGCCTTTTGATCATGCAGGAGCGAAATGTCATGCACGTTCATGCCGCGCAACATTTCAGCAGACAGCGGCCTGCCTTGCTGGTGCGTGCTCGGATACGCAAAAGCCTCCACGCGCACGAAGGCGGCCTCGAGACGCCCGCCGGCATCACGTTTGAGAGGAAACTCGCCCTGGGCGGCGTCGACGATGCTGGCGACGCCTCGATCAGTGATAAAGCGGATCTGCACGTTGGGACGTCTGGCGTCGTTTCCAGCCACGGCGACATGCAGCGTGTCACTGTCCACGGTGATGCGGCTGAAGCCGAAGCTGCTGCGGTCATAGGGGGCGGTGACTTCACCCTCATCACTGGCTGCGAGCGAGGCGACGGAGCCGAAGAAGGCGCCCTGGCGGTAGGCCCGCAGGGCGGCGGCCTCGCGTTCGCCGACGGACAGGGAACCGGGCTTTGGCACGAGCAGCACGTTGCGTCCGCGGCCGTGGGTGTTGTGATCCTTGACGAAGAATCCCCAGCAGCGTCGCCCCGTCCGCAGGATGTCATCCCATAGCTGGTAGAAATGCAGGTTCGGCTGTCCGCCGTGGTCGTAGAAGCCGCGGCTGGAGCCAAAGCCCGACGTGAGCTGGTTCCACACTTCAATGCCGAGCACGCGCGGATCAAAGTCCAGCATCGGCAGGTAGTCGGCGAGCTTTCCGGTCGGATGATTGAGCGTCATGCCGCCTCCATCAGGGTGTTGCAGCGCGTCAAAGGCTTCACGGAAGACATCCCGCCAGGAACGGTTCGTGCCCTGCATGAGGCGATACTGCGTCACGGACATCGCACCGGCGTCAAACTCGAGCCTTGCGTCGATGCCGGCCGCCTTGGTGCGCAGATGGAGGGTGTGGTTTCCCGGCGCCAGCTCGCGCTCATGCACAGGCCCCTTGTCCGCAAAACCCTTGCGAAAATCGCATTCGTTCGCGCCTTCAATGCTGAGCCTTGCGGCGGGCTTGCCATCCCTGGCCTCCAGCCGGACGTCCAGGCGGTAAACGCCGAGCCAGGGCTTTTGTGCATCGAACACATTCAGGTTTTCAAAGCGATGCACCACAGGCGACACGGCACATTCCCTGGCGCTCACCGAGCTGCCGTAACCGGTGGCGAGCAGGCTGCCGAGGGCATTGGCATGCAGGCCCGTGTCCGTGAACGAATGATGCTCCGCATTCGGGGCGGCGACCAGCTGCGGATGCTTCGCCGCATACTCCGCAGGCAACGGGTAGGTCGGCGCCGAAGGATAGTAGTTGCTGAAGGCGAAGTGCCCGTAGCCCATCTCCAGGAAGCCGTCGCGGGAGGCGTCCGTCTGCCCCTGATGCTGATGCGACATGGAATGCAGATGCTCCCAGGTGTCCCAGTCCACCTCCGCATACGGGTTTTCAATCCTGCCACCACCGTTCGCGCCCCAGCTTGCCGTGGCGGGCAGGGCGGCCAATGAGGCAATCAGCTTCCGGCGATTCATCCAACGCAGTCGCTCCGCCGCAGAACATCCTTTCAGCGAAGAGGCCGGAGAGTTCCCTGCCCGACGAAAACTCTCTCCGGCTGCTGCGTATCGTCTTACCTTCATGAAGCCCGCCACGTCCTCACGCCGCCACTTCCTTAAAACTGCCGCCGCCACGGCCGCCACCTTCAACATCGTGCCGCGCCACGTCCTGGGCGGGCCGCGCTTTGTGCCGCCCAGCGAGAAGGTCAACGTGGCCATCATCGGCACCGGCGGCCAGGGCCGCACCAATGTCCGCAACCTGCTGCCGCTCGACGACTGCCAGATCATCGCCGTGGCCGATCCGGCCGAGTCGTTCAGCCTCGAAAACTTCTACTTCAAGGGCATGGGCGGCCGCCTGCCGGTGAAGGCGGAGATCGAGAAGCACTACGCGGAGAAGACTCCGAACTTCCGCTGCGCCGGCTACGTGGACTTCCGCGAGATGCTGGAGAAGGAAAAGTCCATCGACGCCGTGCTCGTCGCCACGCCCGACCACCTGCACGCCTACTGCTCCGTGGTCGCCATGCGGGCCGGAAAACATGTCTACTGCGAAAAGCCGCTCACCCACAACATCTGGGAGGCGCGTCATGTCGCCAAGGTCGCCGCTGAAACCGGCGTCGCCACGCAGCTCGGCAGCCAGGGGCATTCTTCGTTAGGCACGCGCGAGACCATCGAATACATCCAGGACGGCGCCATCGGCGCGGTGAAGGAGATCCATGTCTGGGTCGGCGCCAAGCGCTGGAACCCCACGCTCACCGGCAGGCCTTCCGACACGCCGCCGGTGCCCGCCGGCCTGAACTGGGACCTCTGGCTCGGCCCGCGCCAGGAGCGCCCCTTCAACCCGGCCTACTTTCCCGTGGCCTGGCGTGACTTCTGGGACTTCGGCTGCACGGGCATCGGCGACTTCGCCTGCCACGACATGAACACCGCCGTGCGCGCCTTTGACCTGCCCGTGCCCTCCCGGATCGAAGCTCATGCCGCCGGCCTGACCAACAGTGAGATCGCACCCTACGGCTCCCTCATTTATTACACCTTCCCCGCCGCCGGTACCCGCCCGGAAATCCGCATGACCTGGTACGACGGCGGCCTGATGCCGCAGAAACCCGAGGCGCTCGGCGGTTTCCCGCTGCCTGGGCGCGGCTGCCTGTTCATCGGCGAAAAAGGCGTGATCCAGTGCGACGGCGGCGGCGGCCCCCCTCGTCTTTTCCCCGACAGGCTGCGTGCCGAATACCAGAAGCCCGCTCCGAAACTCAAGCGCTCCAATGGTCATCACCGAGACTGGATCGACGCCTGCAAGGGCGGTGAACCGGCCACCAGCCCCTTCTCCTACGCCGCCCATCTCACCGAGATCGCGCTGCTTGGCGTGCTGTCGCTGCGCACCCAGAAGACCGTGGACTGGGATGCCGCCGCCATGAAGGCGCGCGGCCTGCCTGCCGCCGACGCATTCATCAAGGAAGATTACCGCAAGGGCTGGGAGGTCGTCTGAGTCATGAGCGAGCACATTGCCTTCACCCCCCTCACCCCCGGCGACCGCGAACCTGTCGCCCGCCTTCTGCATCGTTCGCTGGTGCAGTGGTATGAGTCACGCCTCGGACAGGGCGCACGCTTTGGCGACAGCCATGAGCCCTTCCTGCTCTTCCCCGATGTCTATGAAGCGCTCGATCCGGGCGAATGCGTCACGGCACGCGATTCGGACGGCAGGATCCTCGGCGTCTGCTTCTCCCATGAGCGCGAAACGCATGTCGCCATCGGCATCGTGTCCACGGCCCCCGAGGCGGGTGGTCGCGGCATCGCGAAAAAGATGATGTCCCTCGTGCTCGACAAGGCGCGTCGGCTTGGCAAGCCGGCCCGGCTTGTCTCCAGCCTGATGAACCTGGACTCCTTCTCGCTCTACACCCGGCTCGGGTTTGTGCCAGGAGCCACGTTTCAAGACCTGCTCATCGCCGTGCCTGAAACCGGCATGACCTCCCCGCCTCCCCTGGGCGTTGAGCAGGTGCGCGAGGCCAGGACGGGAGATGTCGCACGCATCGCCGATTTTGAATTCTCCCAGCAGGGCATTCGTCGCGAAAAGGACTTCCACTTCTTTCTGCGGAACGATGCCGGCTCGTGGCACGTGCTGGTTTCCGAGGATGCCAAAGGCCGCATGAACGGCTTTCTCGGCATGAGCACTCACCCATCCTGCACGATGATCGGCCCCGGCGTCGCAGCCGACGAACAGGCCGCCATCGCCCTGTTGTGGAAAGCTCTCGACGGCCTCCGTGGCCGCAGTCTCGTCTTCCTGGCGCCCTGTTCCTCCACAGGCCTCGTGCGCACCGCCTACTCCTGGGGCGCCCGCAATGTGGAGCTGCATGTCGCCCAGTCCACGGCGCCTGACCCATCCGCCAGGGGCATTGTCTTCCCCACCTTCATGCCCGAGACGGCCTGAAGCCAGGATTGACGCAGTCATGTTGTTTCCGACACTGATCTCATGACCTCGTGGAATCGACGCCAGTTTCTCGGCACCGCCGCCATCACCCTGGCCGCATCCGCCTCCCGCGCCGCCCCGGCCTCGCCTGCGGCCTGCGGCCTCGGAATCAGCACCTACGGCCTGCAGTCCATGGACCTGGAGTCCGCCGTCAGCCTGATCGCTGAAACAGGTTATGACTGCCTTGAAATCGCCGCCATGGAGAAGCTCACGGGTGACCCGGGGCGGGTCTCCGGGGAGCGGCGTCACAGCCTCCGGCAGCGGATTACGGACAAGGGCCTTCGCCTCTCCGCCCTGATGACGGACCTTCATCCAAACTCGGATGATGCGGTTCACCAAAGACAAACGGAGTCTCTGAAAAGCCTGGCCGAGCTCGGGCATGACCTCTCACCCAGTGATCCGCCGCTGATTCAGACGGTGTTTGCCGGCAAGGACTGGGAGACGTCGAAAACCCTGTTCCTGAAACGCCTGGCTGACTGGGTGAAGCTGGCGGACGAAATGAAATTTACGTTTTGCATCAAGCCGCATCGGATGCAGGCCATGAGCCGCCCGGAGAACGCCATCTGGCTGTTTCAGCAGCTCGGCGAGCCGAAGCGGCTGCGCATGGTTTATGACTACAGCCACTTTCACCGCCGCGAGCCGGAAATGACGATCGCGGACACAGTGGCGAAGTCCCTTCCATGGACGGCCTACGTGGCCTCCAAGGACGCGGTCATGAAGGATGGCAAGCCGGCCTTCGCCCTCACGGGTGAAGGCGGCGAGTTCGACCATGCACAAATCATCCAGGCCTTCGTCGCCGGGGGCTACCGGGGCGATTTCTGCTGCGAGGTCAGCAGCCAGATCTGGAAGGCGAAAGGTTATGACGCGGCGGCGGCGACCCGGACCTGCTACAAGAACCTCGCCGACGCCTTCAAACGCGCGGGCGTGACACAACGCCGTTGAACCCCAGGCTCTCCCTCCATGCCCGTCATCACCGCCGAGAAGCTGCAGAAGCAATACGACGTCGTCATTGTGGGTTCGGGCGCGGGCGGCGGCCAGACGGCCTACACGCTGACGATGGAGGGCGTGAAGGTGCTCGTCATGGAGGCCGGGCGCTCGTTTGATGTGGCAACCGAATCGGCGATGCTGCAGTGGCCGAGCCATGCGCCGCTGCGCGGCGAAAAGACGCCGGACAAGCAGTACGGCTTCCATGACTGCTCCATCCACAGCGGCTGGGAGATCCCGGGCGAGCCCTACACGAACGCGCATCCGGAGACGCAGCACCAGTTCAGGTGGTGGCGGCAGCGCATGATGGGCGGCCGAACCAATCATTGGGGACGGATCTCCCTGCGCAACGGACCGCTCGACTTCAAACCGCGTTCACACTGGGGCATGGGCTTCGACTGGCCGATCGGCTATGACGACCTCGCCCCCTACTACGACAAGGTGGAGATGCTCATCGGTGTCTTTGGCACGAACGAGGGCCTGGAGAACTCGCCCGACTCGTCGCCCGGCGTGCTGCTGCCAGCGCCGAAGCTGCGCGTGGGCGAGCTCTTCATGCAGAAGCATGGCCCGAAGGTCGGTGCGCGTGTCGTTTCGATCCATCGCGCCGTGCTGACAAAGCCGCAGGACGCGGACACGATCCCCGCGAAGCTGCATCCCGGCAACGCCAGGGCCCAGCGCATCCTCGCCGACTCGATGCGCACCCGCGCCCCCTGCTTTTGGGCGACGGACTGCCATCGCGGCTGCGCCATCCGCGCCAACTACGACTCGCAGACCGTGCATCTGCGACCGGCGCTTGAGACGGGCAATCTCGACATCCTGCCCGACGCAATGGCCCGCGAGGTCACTGTCGGCAAGGATGGCAGGGCCACCGGCGTCACCTTCATCGACAAGACCACCGGACGCGAAGGCCATGCCAGAGGCCGTGTCGTGGTGCTGGCGGCGAGTTCGCAGGAATCCGTACGCCTGCTGCTGAACTCGAAGTCGAACCTCTTTCCCAACGGCCTCGCGAACTCAAGCGGCAAGGTCGGCAGATACATCACCGACTCCGTGCAATCGAGTCTCAGCGCCCACATCCCGGCCTTCGAAAACATGCCGCTGCACAATGAGGACGGAGCGGGCGGCCCGCACGCCTACGTTCCCTGGACGCGGCACGCGCAGAACCGCCAGGCCGAGCTCGGCTTCCCCGGTGGCTACCATCTGGAGTTCACCACCGGCCGGCAGATGCCCACGATGAACGCGGCCGGCGGCGTCGATGCCCGGTCCGGCAGCACAAGCGTGCTCTATGGCAAGAGGCTCAAGGAGGAGGCGCGCCGCCACTATGGCAGCCAGCTAGGCATCGGCGCCCAGGGCACCATGCTGCCGAATGACGGCTGCTTTGCCGAGATTGATCCCGAGGTGAAGGATCAGTGGGGCATTCCGGTGCTGCGCTTTCATTGGAAGTGGACCGAGGCCGAGCTGAATCTCGTGAAACACCAGCAGCAGCACATCCGCGATCTGCTCGAGGCCATGGGCGGCAAGGTGTCGAAGACCGAGACCGACCCCGCCAGGGCCATCCGCCAGGGCGGCACCGTCATCCACGAGGTCGGCGGTGCAATCATGGGCGCGGAGGCGGCGATGTCCGTGACAAACTCATGGAGCCAGACCTGGGACGTGAAGAATCTCTTCCTCGCCGACGGCGCTCCTTTTGCGAGCACTGCGGACAAGAACCCCACGCTCACCATCATGGCGCTCGCCTGGCGCATGGCGGACCACCTGGTCGGTGAGCTCAAGAAACAGAACCTCTGATGAGCGCCCCTGCTTCTCCGCCCCGCATCAGCCGACGCGTCTCCCTCCAGTGGGTGCTCGGGGCCACTGCCGCGCTGGCCACTCGTGACAGGCAGCTTCATGCCGCCGATCCCGTCGTCACCGCAAAAGGCTACGGCCCTGACCCGAGCATGGTGAAAATCTACCAGCCCGGCGACGTGTGGCCGCTCACGCTCACCGAGCCGCAGCGCCGCACCGCCCACGCCTTGTGTGACCTCATCATCCCCGCTGACGACACCTCGCCCGCTGCCTCCGCCGTCGGCGTGCCGGACTTCATTGATGAATGGATCAGCTCGCCCTACCCCGCGCAGGCCGGCGACCGCCGCACGATCCTCGACGGCCTGAAGTGGATCGACGAAGAGTCGCAGCACCGGTTTCAGAAGCCCTTCGCCGATCTCACATCCGGGCAGCAGACCACGATCTGTGATGACATCGCCAGCCTGAAACCGAAGTCCGCGCTCAAGAAGGCCGCGGCTTTCTTCAAACGCTTCCGCGATCTTACCGCCGGCGGCTACTACACCACGCCCGAAGGCGCCAAGGCCATCGGCTACACCGGCAACCTGCCCTCCGGCACTTTCGAAGGCCCGCCTGTCGAGGCCCTGAAGCACGTCGGCCTGATGTAGATCAGTCATGAGCTTCAGCCCGCGACCGCGCCGAAGCCCCCACGTCCTCTTCTCCTCCTTCAACTCCGTGATGGGCTGAAGCCCTTCACGACTTTGTTTTGGCGTTGCCAAAACCTCTTCCCATCGGCGTAGTGGCGTCATGCCCTGGATTCCGCGCCTGCTACTCACCAGCCTTTGCCTAACCATCTTCAGTCACACCACCCATGCCGCCGTGGTGCGGCTGGAGTTCGGCGGACGCACCGACGTTCCCAAGTCAGACTACGAGATCCTCACCGGCAGACTGCATTTCGAAATCGATCCCAGGCTGCCACAAAACGCAGTCATCGCGGACGTGGATCTCGCCCCGGTCAATGCGGCGGGCAAGGTGAGCTTCACGGCCGACCTGCGTCTCTGGAAGCCGAAGGATGATTCGCGCAGCAACGGCGCTGCATGGGTGGAGATCCCCAATCGCGGCGGCAGGGCGAGCCTGCCCGCGACGCTGATGGAGCAGGGCTTCACGATGCTGAATGTCGGCTGGGAGTTCGACGTGCCGGCGAAGAAAGATCAGATGCGTCTTGAGGTGCCGCGCACACGCAGCATGGACGGCAGCCCGATCCGCGGAGTCGTGAGCGCCTTGTTCACCCCTGACAAACCCGTGCAGGAAAAGGAGCTGACCGACCTCGCGGACTACCCGCCGGCGGACATCCATGGCAAGGACAGCCGTCTGATCATTCGCAACCAGGCGGCCTATCCGGCCGGCAAGGAGGTGCCTCGCAACCAATGGAATCTGAAGGACGGCCGCCTCCATGTCGACGGGGGCTTTGAGCCGGGCAAGACCTACGAGGTTTTTTACCTCTCCGAATCCCCTCCGGTCGCAGGGCTGGGCTACGCGGCAATCCGCGATGCCGTGGCCTGGCTGAAGCATGACCCCGGTTCGCCCGTGAAGGTGAAGCATGCATATGCCTTCGGCGCCTCGCAGTGCGGACGATTCCTGCGCGACTTCGTTTATCTCGGCTTCAACACCGACGAAGAAAACCGCATGGCGCTCGATGGCATCCTGTCGCACGTCGCCGGGGCGGGAAGGCTGGTGCTGAATCAACGAGGGTCCACACCGCGCGCCATCGCCGGTTACTACACGGCCTCGTATCCCTTCGCGGACACCGCGCAGCCGGATCCGGTGAGCGGTCAAAGCGAGGGTGTTCTCACCAACCCGCGCGTGAAGCATGCGCCAAGAATTTTCTACACCAACATGGCCGCTGAATACTGGGGCGCGGGCCGCGTGGCGGCGCTAACGCACACAACGCCGGACGGCGGGAAGGACATCGCGTTTCCGGAGAACGTGCGTTCGTACTTCTTCGCCAGCACCTCGCATGGCCCCTCGCCATTTCCACCGGTCGCCCAGGTCAAAGGCGCGCCTCTTGCCAACCCCGTGAACGCCAACCCTGCCATCCTCGCGCTGCGTCTGGCAATGCACCGCTGGGTCAGCGAAGGCGTCGAGCCTCCGCCAAGCGCGCACCCGAAGCTCAGCGACGGCACGCTCGTTCCAGCTCGTGAGGTGAAATGGCCCAAGGTGCCCGGCATGGCGGCGCCAAACGCGGTGAAGGCCGGAGGCCGGGTGCGCAACCCTCAGCTTCCCGGCGGTGCGGGCGAAGGCACGGAACTGCCTCTGCTCGTGCCGCAGTGCGATGCCGATGGCAACGATCTCGGCGGCATTCGCATGCCGGAGGTGGACGTGCCGCTCGGCACTGGCACCGGCTGGGTGTTCCGGCCGGCGGCCTTTGGCTCGCCCCATGAGTTTTACCTGCTGCGTGGTGCCTGGGTGCCGTTTGCCAGAACGAAAGCCGAACGATTATCCAGAAGCGACCCGCGCCTGTCACTGGAGGAACGCTACGGCGGCAGGAGCGCCTACCTTGAGCAGGTTAAAAGCGCCGTGGAAAAGCTCATTGAGCGGCGTTTCCTCTCAGACACTGATCTTGAACCGCAGCTCAAACTGGCCGCTGAACGCTGGGACTGGGTCATGCAAGACTAACCTCCACCCCTCATGAAACACCTCATCTTTCTCTGCCTCCTCGCGACCTGCCTCAGCCTCCCGGCCGCCGCACAGAGCTCGTTTAAAAAAGTCCTCTTTCTCGGCAACAGCATCACCAAACACGGGCCGAAGGCCGACATCGACTGGACCGGCAACTGGGGCATGGCGGCGAGCTCGGAATCAAAGGACTATGTGCATGTCTTCACGAAATCAATGGCCGAAAAGCAGGGCTCCGCGCCGGAGATTCACGTCAAAAACATCGCCGACTTCGAGCGCGCGCATCGGGGCTATGACTTCGCCAACAAGCTGAAGGAGGCCATCGACTTCAAAGCGGACCTGATCGTCCTCGCCATCGGTGAAAACGTGCCCGGGCTGAGAAATGCGGACGAAAAGGCGCAGCTTCAGGCCGATGTGACCGCGCTGCTGAAGGCCGTTCAGGGCGGCCGCCAGCCAACGATCCTTGTGCGCAGCTGTTTCTGGGCCAACAAGGCCAAGGACGAGGCCCTGCTTGGCGCCTGCAAGGCCGTCAACGGCATCCATGCGGACATCAGCACGCTCGGCAAGGACCAGAGCCTCTACGGCCGCGCCGAACGCGAATTCAAGAACGCCGGAGTCGCCAATCACCCCGGCGACAAGGGCATGGCGGCGATTGCAGACGCCCTGATGAAGGCGCTGGCAAAGATAGGGGTAGGAACGGCGCGTTGACCGCGCCGCCCCTCCCTCCGAACCGGACGGGCGGGTTTCCCGCATCCGGCTCTCCGGTCAGAAGTTGGCTGCTGCACGCAGGCTCATGAGTTCCAGC
>JABARQ010000005.1 GCA_019186985.1 Prosthecobacter sp.
CGTAGAAGAGGAAGAGGCCGGGCAGGGTCATGAAGAGCACGAGCGCGGTGCTGGTCATCTGCCAGGCGTTGTGGCCGGGGCCGGGGCCTGCGATGTTGGACTTCCACTCCTTGTCGCCGTCCTTGCCTGCCTGGCCGTTGGTGACGTATTTTTCCAGGTCAAAGATCCGCTGTTCAAGGGTGGGGCCGGCGGGTTCGGCAGGCGCAGGCGCAGCTGCGGGGGCCGGCGTTGGGGCGGCGTCCTGGGCGGACAGCAGACCGGCGGACAGGAACAGGGAGGCCAGCATGCCGCACGTGGTCGTGCGCCAGCTTGGGATCAAGCGGAGGGAGTGCATAGTGAGACGACGGGTTGGATGGGATGGTTTCATCCGGGAATCCGGATGGAAGATGTATTAGCAATGCCCGTGCCAACTTTTGCTTCCATGCTGCCGCAGGTTCGCCGACGCAGAGCTGACGCACTCAATTCTGTGAGGTTTTGGATGCCGGGGGTTCGGGGTTGGCGTGATTCACAGGATTGGAAGAAACTGTTTATCGTGAGAGCCTGCCCGCCCCTTCATGGAGGCGGGGAGCACGTTCTAAGGTCGCGCGTTTCTTGCGCAAGCCTTGCGATGCCTGCGGCCCACTGGAGGCAAAAAAGCGCCCGGCACCTTGCGGGGCCGGGCGTGAAAGGAGGTTTGGATGACTTCAGCGGAGGACGGTCATTCGCCGCCATCCGAGCTTTCCTGCCTGCCGACGAAGGCCTCCTTCATGGCGGCGGCTGCATAATCGCGGTTGAGCTTGGTGATCCAGCGGACGCTGATCTCCTTGGGGCAGGAGGCCTCGCATTCGTACTGGTTGGTGCAGTTGCCGAAGCCCTCCTTGTCCATCTGGCGGACCATGGCCAGCGTGCGGCGGTCCTTCTCAGGCTGGCCCTGGGGCAGCGAGTTGAGCTGGCCGGCCTTGGCGGAGACGAAGAGCATGGCGCTGGCGTTCTTGCAGGCGGCCACGCAGGCGCCGCAGCCGATGCAGGCGGCTGCATCCATGGCGGCGTCGGCGACCTCCTTGCCGATGAGGATGGCATTGGCGTCAGGGGCGGCGCCGGTACGGACGGTGACGAAGCCGCCGGCCTGCTGGATGCGGTCGAAGGCGCCGCGGTCCACCATGAGGTCCTTGATGACCGGGAAGGCGGTGGCGCGGAAGGGCTCGATCCAGATGGTGTCGCCGGTGCGGAACTTGCGCATGTGCAGCTGGCAGGTGGTGGTGGCCTTTTCGGGGCCGTGCGGGATGCCGTTGATCTGCATGGAGCACATGCCGCAGATGCCTTCGCGGCAGTCATGGTCAAAGGCCACGGGTTCCTGTCCTGCCTGGATGAGGCGTTCGTTGACGATGTCCATCATCTCCAGGAAGGAGGCGTGGTCGGGGATGTCCTTGGCTTCGATGTCCTGAAAGTGGCCGGGCTGACCACGGTTCTGACGCCAGACTTTGAGATGAAGATTGAGGAGGGACATGGGCCGGTGAATTTGCGAGGTCGTTCAGGTCTGTCTGAGGATTACTTGTAGCTGCGCACGGCGAGGTGCACTTCCTCGAAGTTGAGGGGTTCCTTGTTCAGGGTCGGCTTGGCGAGGTTGCCGGTGTACTCCCAGGCGGCGGCGTAGCAGAAGTTTTCGTCATCGCGCCTGGCCTCGCCGTCCGGATACTGATGCTCGGTGCGGAAATGGCCGCCACAGCTCTCCTCGCGATGCAGGGCGTCCTGGCAGAGCAGTTCGGCGAACTCCATGAAGTCGGCCACGCGTCCTGCCTTTTCGAGCTCGGGGTTGGCGGCTTCTCCGGAGCCCGGCACGAGCACGTTCTGCCAGAACTCCTCGCGCAGTTCGGGAATGCGCTTGAGGGCCTCGGTGAGTCCGGCCTTGTCGCGGGCCATGCCGCACTTGTCCCAGACGAGCAGGCCGAGTTCACGATGGAAGCTGTCGACGCTGCGTTTGCCCTTGTTGTTGAGGAACCTGTGGGTGCGTGCCCTGGATTCTTCGAGCGCCTTTTTGAACTCGGGATGCTCGGTGGTGATGCTGCCGGGCTTCTGGGTGACGAGGTAGGGGGCGATGGTGGTCGGGATGACGAAGTAGCCGTCGGCCAGGCCCTGCATGAGCGCGGAGGCACCGAGGCGGTTGGCGCCATGGTCGGAGAAGTTGGCCTCACCCAGGACGTGCAGGCCGGGCAGGTTGCTCATGAGGTTGTAGTCCACCCAGAGGCCTCCCATGGTGTAGTGAACGGCGGGGTAGATGCGCATCGGCTGCTTGTAGGCGCTTTCACCGGTGATGCGCTCATACATGTCAAACAGGTTGCCGTAGCGCTCGGCGATGGTCTTCTGGCCGAACTGCTGGATGGACTCCGCGAAGTCGAGGTAAACGCCGCGTCCGCCAGGGCCGACGCCGCGTCCGTCATCACAGGCTTCCTTGGCGGCGCGGGAGGAGATGTCACGCGGGGCGAGGTTGCCGAAGCTGGGGTATTTGCGCTCGAGATAATAGTCGCGGGCCTCCTCGGGAATCTGGTGGGGGGGCTTGCCGCAGTCGGCGGCGTTTTTAGGCACCCAGACGCGGCCGTCATTGCGCAGGGACTCCGACATGAGGGTCAGCTTGCTCTGGTAGTCGCCGCTGACCGGGATGCAGGTCGGGTGAATCTGCGTGTAGCAGGGGTTGGCGAAGTAGGCCCCCTTCTTGTGGGCGCGCCACGTCGCGGTCACGTTGCAGCCCATGGCGTTGGTGGAAAGGTAGAAGACGTTGCCGTAGCCGCCGGTGCAGAGAAGCACGGCATCACCGGCATGGGCCTCGATCTTGCCGGTGACGAGGTCGCGCGTGATGATGCCCTTGGCGTGACCGTCGATGACCACGACGTCGAGCATCTCGGTGCGGGGATACATCTTCACGCCGCCGCGGTTGATCTCCTTGTTGAGGGCGGAGTAGGCGCCGAGCAGGAGCTGCTGGCCGGTCTGGCCTCGGGCGTAGAAGGTTCGGCTGACCTGGGCGCCGCCGAAGCTGCGGTTGGCGAGGCCGCCGCCGTATTCACGGGCGAAGGGCACACCCTGGGCCACGCACTGGTCGATGATGTTGACGCTGACCTCGGCGAGGCGGTGGACGTTGGCCTCACGGGCGCGGAAGTCGCCGCCCTTGACGGTGTCGTAGAAGAGACGGTGGACGCTGTCGCCGTCGTTCTGGTAGTTCTTGGCGGCGTTGATGCCCCCCTGGGCGGCGATGGAGTGGGCGCGGCGGGCGCTGTCCTGGAAGCAGAAGCACTTCACCTGGTAGCCGAGTTCCGAGAGCGTCGCGGCGGCCGAGGAGCCGGCAAGGCCGCTGCCGACGACGAGGACGGTGTACTTGCGCTTGTTCTTCGGGTTGATCAGCTTCGAGTCCTGCTTGTGCTTGGACCACTTCATGGCCATCGGGCCGGAGGGAATCTTGGAGTCGAGAGGCATGGCGGGAAGGGGAGGGGGCGGATTCAGGAAGGGGCGAAGGGCGGACAGATCAGCGGCCGTAGCCAAAGAGCCAGATGGCGACGGGGATGGAGCAGTTGCCGACGAGGATCAGGGTGGCATAGGCGTGGCCGAGGGCCTTGAAAACCGGGGCTGTGCGGTGGGTGGTGAGGCCGAGGGTTTGGAACAGGCTGCTGACGCCGTGGCTGAGGTGGCTGTAGAGCAGCACCATGGCGATGATGTAGAAGAGGGAGGCGGGAGCCCAGGAAAAGCCGTCGATGACCATCTTGTAGACGTTGTGGACGGTCTCGCCGTGCAGCTCGGTCTTGTAGGCGGCGCCGTTGAAGCCGTTGCCGGCGCGGACGGTGAAATGGAGGAGGTGATAGACGATGAAGGCGAGCAGGGTGAGGCCGCTCCAGATCATCGTGTGGGAGGCCTTGGAGCTGACCTGGGCCTTGTGCTGACCGTAGGCATCATTACGTGCGGCGCGATTCTGCCGGGTGAGCTGAATGGTGGCGATGATGTGAATGGCAACGGCTGCCAGCAGGCCCAGGCGGGCGATCCAGACGCCGCCGCCGTGCAGGGCGGTCTGGAGCATGTGGCCGTATTCATTGATCGCCTCCGGGCCGGCAAAGACGAGCAGGTTGCCGATCATGTGTCCCAGGACGAAGAGGACCAGGGCGGCGCCCGTCAGGGCCACAAGGATTTTCTTGCCGATGGAGGAAGCGTAAAAGCGGGAGAGAGAGTCGAGAACAGCGCTCATGGAGAGGATTTTCATCATGGGCATACGGCATGTCTAGGCAAGCGGCACCTCGATTTTTGCGCTGAATTTTGTGTCCAGGCTTGCTGGACCTGTATTGCAGGCCGTCGGTTTGCCGGAGTTTGCATCTTTTCGTGCTGTTCCGCCGTCCGGCGGGATTCAGCATTGCGTCCGCCGTGATATTCCACGCCGATGACGCGTTGACCTTGCCGGACTTCCTGCCAACCTCCGCCAGCCACCATGATTCGACCGATCTTTTTCTGCCTGACCGCCCTCGTCGCCGCCACGGTTTCCGCCCAGGCACCCGCATCACCGCCTCCTGGCCATGATCATGGGGTGGAGATCCCGGGTTTGAAAAAGGAGCTCTTTGCCGGGATCACGGCGGATGACCTGCTGCGTCCGGGGAGCGAGCCTGGAAGCGTGAAGGTGACGCTGGTGGCGACCTTCAACGCGGCCAACTACGGCATGAACTTCAACGGCTACTCCCATGGCAAGGCCGTGCTCACCGTTCCCGTTGGCACGAAGGTTCACGTCACCTTCATCAATCCGAGCCCGGTGCCGCACAGCGCCATCGTCATCGACCGTCCGGACACGAAGAAGCTGCAGGTGCCGGAACCCTGGTTCCCGGGCGGCGCGACGCCGAAGCACCTGACCGGCCAGACGATGGGCAAGTCGGAGTTCAGCTTTGTGGCGGATGAAGCCGGGGAGTATGCCCTGGCCTGCGGCTTTCCCTCGCATGCCGTGGCGGGGCACTGGGTGGCGCTGACGGTGAGCGCGGAGGCGAAGGTGCCGACGCTTCAGTTTGGCGACCAGCCGGCGAAGGAAGTGAAGTAACCCCGGCCTGCTCAGGCGGAGGCAGGCGGTGTTTCCACGGCGGCGAGGTCGCGGTGATAAAACACCTTGATGTACTTCATGCCCTTCTGGTCGTCGAAGCCGCGTTCGAGAAGCGGGTCCGCCTCTCCGGCGGCGGGCTTGACGTGGATCTCCACACCGGTGTCGAGCTTGAGCACGGCATGAATGCGCTTCTTGGCCTTGCTGACGTCCTTCTGGGAGATTTCAAAGCGGGTTTCAAGAGGGCTGCCCTGCTCCTGCTCGACGCGTGTCCGGTGCTCCTGAAAGCGCTCAATGGTCTCCGGCTTGCGCAGGACCTGCTGCTCGAACTCCTGGAGGTCGAAACGCTCGCGATCCTCGAAGTAATCCAGGGCGTCCTTGGCGGCGCGGGCGGTCTCCCAGGGCGGGCTTTCCTCCTCCGGCGGGCGTGATTCCTCCAGGAAGGACACGGCCATCCTGGCGTAGGCGTTGGTCAGGTAGGCGGAGTCCGGGATGGGCTCCACGCCGAGGAAGTCGCGGGCCCAGAAGCGGGCGTCGGAACCGGTGCGGTCAAAGGTCAGCACATAGTAGCCCTTGGTGCCGAGGGTGTCGACGATCAGGCATCCTTTGTCGATCTTCTCCGGGTGGATGCCTTCCACGGTGTTGATCTCCAGGTCGCCGTCGCGTGCGGTGATGGTGAGGAAGGGGATGATGCTCTCCGACTTCAGGATGCAGATGCCCTGGACGAGCTCGCCATCGACATGGATTTCCTTGAGGTGGATGATGCAGAGGTCGCCGGACTTGATGTTGGGATGGTTGGACTTGGCGTGCAGGCGGCGGGCGATTTCCGTGCCGCGCTGGAGGAAGGCGGACGGCGTGGCGAAGATGTCCCGGGCGCAGGTGTTCAACTCGTGCTGGTCAAGGGCGGCGTGATGGGTGAAGCGGTGGGGGATGAGGTTCTTGAAAGGCTTCAGGAAGATGGCCGTCAGCTTCTCCTGCTCATCGTCCGGGATGTTGTGCACGGCCCGCGAGGTCTGCAGCGGCTCGCCGCGCTGGGCGTGGCCGATCTTGGCAAGGACGAGGCGGGTGGCGGAGGCGGTGTCGAGGCGTACTTTCACGGACATGGCAGGGGGCGCTTGTCCTAGTGTGCGACCGCCCCGCGTCAACCTCCAAGGCGTTCACCGGTGAATTTCAGGCGACTGCTAGTCCAGCGCCTCCGTCCAGAGGCCCGGCAGCATCATTTCATCACGGGGAAAGAGGTCGGTGTTGATGGACTTGAGAAGAGTGCGGTCAAAGTCCGGCCCGATGGACTGTACCCTGGCGCTGGGGCCGATCACCGGTTCGAGGAGGGCGTGAAGGTCGATGCCAGCCTTCTGGTAATGCGCCAGGATGCCGGTGTCGTTCAGCCTCGCCTGAAGCCGTGCACTGTCCACACGCAGCGGTTCGACGGTGCCGATGCCGATCATGCCACCGAAAACGGAGAGGTGAGGGAAGACCCTGGCCATGGTTTCCGCCACTCGCGGGGTGGGCAGCCAGGTCACGGCCATGCCGCCCGGCTTCAGCCTGGACTTCAGCAGCTCAAAGTACTCCTGCGAATACAAGGTGCCGGAATGAGCGCTGGTGGGCCGCAGGGCGTCCGCCTCGATCACGTCAAACCCGGTCTTGTCGCGCAGCAGCATCATGCGGCCGTCGCCGCCGTAGATCCGGCTGCGGGATTCCTTGAGCAGGTCGTCCACGGCCGCCATGCCGGGTTCCTTGGCGATCTCCTTCAAGGTCTGCACCTGGGCCGTCACGATCTCTGCGCACCAGGCCTCCTGGGTTTCCCGACGCGCCAGCATGGCGTGCAGCGTGTCGCCCGAGCCCAGTCCGATCAGGGCCACGCGCTGCGGATGGTCGTGAAGCAGCATGGGCAGGGCGCCGAGCTGTGTGTGCACGCCGCCGTAGGGGATCCAGCTCTGGCCGACGCCGTTGATGTAGACGCCCACGGGTTCATCGCCGGCGCCTTATTTCAGCACGGAAACACCGGAGCCGTCCTCAGCCAGGACGATGTGCTCCGCCTCGGTGCCATGAACCTGGGCCCACAGATGCTCCTGGCCCGGCAGCAGCAGGAGCAGGCCGGTTGTCGCCAGCACGGAGGCCAGACGACCATGGCGGCGTGTGCCGGCGATGAGCAACGCGCCTCCCAGCAGCGCCAGCAGTCTGAAGACGCCAGCGCTTCCCCAGGCGGGCAGCAGGAAAGCGCAGACACCTGCGGCACCCGCCATGCAGCCGGCGATGTTCACCGCCTGCAGCAATCCCGTGCGCCAGCCAATGCGGCGGGCATCGGTTTGTGCCGCCCGCTGCATCCAGGGAAACCCGGCCCCCATCAGGAACGTGGAGGGGAACATGACCAGCAGCGGCACGGCGAGATGCAGCAGGGGATAGAGCCAGACCCTGTCTTTATCCTCGTCGCCCAGTTCGCCCTGTCCCAGGCTTCTCAGCAGCCGGACGGCGGAATCCGCGTCCACCGGTTCATAGCTGCCCAGGTAGGTCACGAGGGGTGTCAGGGTGAGGATTTCAAGGATCAGGGCCACACCACAGGCGGCAAACAGGATCGCCAGGCCCTGGACGCGGAGGAACAGCCTCCAGGCATCGCGGGGGGAACGCACCCAGCGGGAACCCCACAGCGCTCCGGCACCCAGTCCGGCCAGATAAACGGCCAGCAGGGTGCCCAGGGTATGGGCCGAGGATTTCACCATGGCGCCGAGCACTCGCAGCCAGACCATTTCCGCCGCCAGGGCCGCGAAGCCCGAGATGAAAAAGACCACGAGGCAGGCGGTGATCCCCCTGGGCGCTTCCTGTCCTGGGCCGGGCTGGGGCGGCGATGCAGAAGCTTCCTGCGCAGGCCGCGATTTCCAGATAACTGGCAGCATCAGCAGGGCGCAGGCAGCGTTGCCCAGAGCCGCCCAGCGCAGGGTTTCTTCGATGCCACCCAGCGGCAGCAGCATCCAGGTCACCAGCAGGGCGCCCAGACCGGCACCGAGGGTGTTGGCCGCATACAGCCCGCCAATCCGGCCCGCCACCGCAGGAGAGCAGTCCGTCAGCGCCCGTGCCAGGACCGGCAGGGACAGCCCCATCAGCAGCGTGGGCGGCAGCAGGCAGGAAAACAGCACCACGGCCATCATCATCCGCGACTCCACCAGCACCGCCAGGCGGGCATAAAGCAGGTCGTGAAAAAAGCTGCCGCTGTAAAATCCGAACAGACCGATGAGCAGCTCCGCCACGGCAAAAAGCACGAGGTTTGTCCGAACCGATGCACGGTCCGCCAGCCAGCCGCCGGCCAGGCTGCCCAGGCCCAGGCCTGCCATGAAGGCCGTGACGATGATGGTCATGGCTGCAACATCCCCGCCGGCAAAAAGCACCAGCAGCCGCTGCCAGGCGACCTGGTACACCAGGGCGGAGGTTCCGGAGACCAGGAACAGGACCAGGATCAGCCATCGCAGGGAAGGGCGCATCCAGGCGTTGAATCACAAAGGCTGAAGGGCGGCAATAGCCCCCGGCTGCACATGCCTTGTCGTGGAAACTGCCACAGGCTTTGCAGCATGGATGCCAGGCTTGTCCGGCTTCGTCCACCGTGATGACCTGTCTGGGGAAAGGTTTGACAGCGCCAAGGGACTTCACCTAGCCTTGAGTTCGGTGAAAACGCCGTTCTTTATGAAAACCGCCCGCCTTCTGCCGCTTCTTGCCATCCTGCTGGTCTCGAGCTGTTCGACGACCGAGAAGAAAATCAGCAAGTGGGAGGGCAAGGGCAACCAGGCCGCGCTTTCCAAGGTGGCGCGTCAGTCTTCGGAAACACCGCAGCTTCGTCGCAAGGCGCTGGAGAGCCTGGCCCGGCTCGACTGGAAGCCGACCAACCAGGAGCGGCTGGAGATTTACAGCCTCATCGCCTCCGAACAGGGACGCGAGGAGGCCGTGACGGTGACGAAGCAGGTTTCGCAGGAAGACTTCGGCATCATCAATGGCGACATCCTGGCGAGTTGCGCTCTGCTTTCCGAGGATGGCAAATGGTCGGACCGGGCCAAGGCGACCGAGCTATACGGACGTTTGAAGGCGGCGAACAAAAAGGCGGTCAGCATGATCCTGTGCCAGGAGACGATTTCGAGGCCCGACATGCGGACGCGGGTGCTGCTGCTGGCGATCAAGCTCGGCATCGAGGGATCGGAGGCGGACCTGAACGCCGTGCTCAAGGAGTATGGCGACAAGCCGATGGCGGAGGATTACCTGAACTCCGGCTCCGACCAGCTGCATGAAGGCGGCGTCGCCTGGGCGAACTCCCACGGCTACCGCGTTGCCTCCGGCCAGGGCAGCCACCGCTCGGCCTGGGGCCGGTTTTGACAGGTCACAGCGGCAGACCTTGCGGAAACGGCACTGCCAGCTGGCATCATGACGCATTGGCCGCTCATGACCTGCTTAATTCAAAAGGGCAGTTCCACTTGTGTCGCTCCGTAAATAATAATGGCAGGCTGGGGCTGGAAGCTATGCTTTGGATTTGGGTTTATCGTGATGGTTTCCTTCACAGACATTAATTACATGCGTCGTTCCGAGGTTGCCCAGAAGGTTGGAGCTATCCGGGCTGTCATTTCAGCCTGCCAGAAGGTGATCCTGGGCGTAGTTGCAGTGGCAGTTCTTGGCTGTGGGGATCTCTGCTGACAGGCGGCCCCGTCGGATCCTGAGCTGAAAGCCCTGCTGGCCGCTTTTAAGGCACGGGTGAACAAGGATGTGGAGATGCCGCTGGTACAGGCGCAGAGTGACCTGAGCCAGAGCTACATCAAGGCCCTGGACAGGCTGCAGCAGGAAACGACCCTTGCCGGCAAGCTGGAGGAGGCGGCGGCGGTGAAGGCGGAAAAGGAGGCGGTGGCGGGAAGCAATGCCCAGGATCTGCCGGGTTTGTCGCCAAGCCTGAAGACCCTTCCCAACCTGCGGCGGAAACATGTGGAGTCGATGCAGTCCCTACGCACCAGCACCTTGCGGAAGCTCGAGCCCTTGCAGGCGGAACTGGTGCGGCAGCTCGATGCCCTGGCCTTCAAGCTGGCACGTTCGGGCAGGACCGATGCCGCTCTGGAGGCCAGGCAGCTTGCGCAAAGTCACTCGGGCCAAAAGGGAATGCTGATGCTGGAAGGCGACTGGGTGGATCACACCCTGAAAGTGTCGCCGCAAGCGAAGGCCGCGCCCTACGGGATCAAACGGCGTGAGATCGTCAGCACGGAGGCAGGTCATCTTTGTCGATGGAAGACAGCGGTTCGAGCATGAGGGAGATTACTCGGGCCTTGACCGGCCGTTCTCGGTCCAGGCCTTTGGTTCGGAAGCGACCGTTCAGTCGATCCGGGTGCGGCGGCCTGCGGCTCCCTGAGCTGCCCCACATTGGCAGGAAGCCAAGGGCTCGGTTTCCCTCTCGTGATATCCTGATCAGCAGGCCAGGGCTGCGGACAGCAGGTCGTTTTGCAGGGAGGGGTCGGTGCGCAGGGAGGATTCGGGCGTGGGGCGCAGGGCGGGGGTGATGAGGCCCTGGGCGCCGGTTTTCAGCACGACGGTCTCCAGCGCCTCGGTGAAGGCGGAGACGGCCATGCCCTCCTCGTCGCGGTCAAAGCTGAGGCCGTTGAGCAGGGCGACGTGCTCGTAGCGGTCGATCCACTCTGCGGCACGGGTCTTGTAATGCTGAAGGACGACGCGCAGCAGGGACTCGGCTGCACGTTCCTGGGAGTCGCGCAGGATCTGGTAGGCCAGGCAGCGGGCGACGTCGGCGGCGGCGGCGACAAGGCCGGTTTCGACAGCGCCGGGGTCGAGCTGGCGGTGGCGGTGCTCGTAGTGGAAGCCGAGGTCCACCTGGCACATTTCATGGGTGCGGAGGTGGCGGTGGACTTCGCAGAGCATGGCGACCTCAAGGCCCCAGGCGGAGGGGATGCTGAAGCGGGAGAGCGTGCCGATGTCGGCGGCAAACTCGCCGGAGAGCGGGTAACGGAAGCTTTCCAGGTGATCGAGGAGCGGCTGGGGGCCGAGGACCTCCTGGAAGGCCTGGACGAGGGGGAAGATGAGCAGGCGGGTGACGCGGCCGTAGAGGCGGTCGGCGACGCGGCTGTAGTAGCCCTTGGCGAAGCGGTAGGCCATGCGCGGGTGGGCGACGGGATAGACCAGCTTGGCGAGCAGGCTGGTGCCGTAGTTCAGGATGTCTGTGTCGTGGCTGACGACGATGCCGTCATGGCCCTTGGCGCGCAGGTAGGTGATTCCGGCCCAGATGTTGGCGCCCTTGCCATGGACATGGGCGCCGTTGACGCGGTCGTGGACGGACTGGAGGGCAGGGCCGTCGTTCCAGAGGAGGGTGAGGGGCTTGTCACCGATCCATTCGCGGCACCTGGCTCGTGCGGACTGCATCTGAGCCTCGTCCATGCCGTTCATGCTGAGGACGACCTCGGCGATGTAGGGTACTTCGGCGACCTGTCGCAGGATGGAGGGAAGGGCGGGGCGGGTGACCTCGGTGTGCAGGGCGGGCAGCAGGAGGGCGACCTGCTTCTGCTGAGTCAGGGCCACCAGTTCGGCGTCGCGGGCGGTGCTGTCGGGCGTGGCGAGGTGGTGCAGCGTGGGCAGGCGCGCGTGCTGATAAAAGTCGGCCATTCGAGGTCGGGAGGTCGGGAGCGGGGAGGGTGGAAAAGGACGCCTAGATTTGGGAGGCGGCGTCTTTTGGCATCACGGTGTCCCCTGCGTCAACTTCCGATGTGGAAATCTCTTCCGTGACCGGTTCTTCCGGGGCGTCGCAGGCCTCGCTTTCAATCTCGATGGTCTGGCGCATCTGCCGGGAGATCCAGGGGCGGACGAGGCCGTAGATGAGGTAGCTGACGAAGAGGACGGAAGGCATCCACTGCCAGTTGCGGACGCTGAAGGCGACGAGGATGATGGAGATGAGGACCCAGGCGGGGGAGCGGCGGGTGCGCCAGTTGATCGACTTGAAGCTTGGGTACTCCAGGTCGCTCATCATGAGGTAGGAAAGCATGACCATGAGACCGGCGAGGCCGTATTTCCAGGGGCCGATCTGCTTCTGGCCCTCATCGAGCCAGATCATGAGGAGGGTGAGGGAGGCGATGACGCCGGCGGCGGCGGGGATGGGGCAGCCGCGGAAGTGCTTGCTGTTGGTCTTGCTGTCGCTGGCGGCCAGGCAGTTGAAGCGGGCGAGGCGGAGGGCGCCGCAGACGAGGTAGGCGGAGGCGATGAGCCAGCCGAGGCCGGCCGGGGTTTCGATGTCCTTGAGGACGATGTCATGGACGAGCAGGGCGGGTGCGACACCGAAGCTGACGATGTCGGCGATGGAGTCGAGTTCGCGGCCGAACGGGGATTCCTGGCCGCCAAGGCGGGCCACGCGGCCGTCGAGCACATCGAACAGGCAGGCGGCCAGGATGGCGATGATGGCCCAGTAATAGTGTTCGGTGATCTCGCCTTCGCGGCCTTTGAAGATCTGCAGGATCGCGACGAAGCCCGACAGGATGTTGCCTGCGGTCATCATTGTCGGCAGCACATAGATGCGGGGTTCGCGCTCGATCATGGGAGGGGAAGTGTAGCGCGTCAGACGGGCTTGCCTAGGCGGAATCTGGAAAAGTGCCGGAGCGGTGCGGTTCGGCGGCGGGGGTCAGTTTGAGTCCTTTTTTCCGGCCTCGGGCAGGGAGATGTTGGCGATCCAGCGCGCCTCCATGAGTGAGTCGGTGTAGGTGCTGCTTTCTGCGGGCTTGAAGATGCCGTTGGCGCGCTTGATCCAGTCCTCGGCGCCTGGGACGTCCTTTTTCTGGAAGGCGATGGCGGCCTTGCTGAAGTAGAAGGCGGGGGTGTCGTCCATGAAGGTGAAGTGGGCGTTGAGGATCTTTTCCGCTTCGGCCAGGCGGTCCTGCTTCACCTCGCAGACGAGTTTTTTGAAGAGCACCATGTGGCGGTAGATGAGCGGCAGCTTGGGATTGTCGTCGAGCAGCTTCTGGAAGGCGAGGGCTGCGGCCGGCCAGTCATGCTTGACGAAAAGGATCTCCGCCTTGTTGAAGAGCAGGGGGAACTCCCCCGGCGCCAGCTTGAGAGCCAGGTCAAAGCATTCCTCGGCCTTGGCGAGGTCACGCAGGGCGCTGGTCATGTAGAGCGAGCCGCGGATGTTGATGAGTTCGGGCCGGTCGGGATGCCTGGCCTCCAGGGAGTCCAGCTTGTCCATCGCCTCGGCGTATTTCTGCGTCTGCATGAGCTGCTGGACCTCCTGGGCCTGCACCACCACGTCCGGCGGCAGCGGGGCGCGGGCCTGCTGGGCGTTCAGGGGAAGGAAGGTGAAAAGCAGGGCAGCACAGACACGGGATGGGCTTAATTGCATATCTGGAATAAGATAGGGGACCGTCTTCCAGCAGGCAAGCACGGAGCCGTTGCAGGCTTTTCAGGCGCTTTCTTGACTTTAGGTCAGGAGGCGGCATGACATCCGCTCCCCAACCCCACATGCCTCAAGCTCCCGAGAAAAAATACTGGGTCGTCCGCGGTTCCTCCATCCACAGCCGCGGCCTCTTCGCCAGGACCGACATTCCTGAAGATGCGCCCATCATCGAATATGTGGGTGAGAGGATCACCAAGGCGGAAAGCCAGAGGCGGGGCAAGGCGCTGGAGGAAAAGGCGCGCAAGACCGGCGGCGCCGCCGTCTACATCTTCACCCTGAACAGCCGCTACGACATCGACGGCGGTTTCCCCGGCAATCCGGCCCGGCTGATCAACCATTCCTGCGAGCCGAACTGCGAGGCCTACATCATCAAGGGCCGCATCTGGATCTACTCGCTGAAGGCGATCCAGAAGGGCGAGGAGCTGACCTACAACTATGGGTTCGACCTTGAAACCTGGGAGGAGCATCCCTGCCGCTGTGGCAAGCCGTCCTGCGTGGGTTACATCCTCGACAAGAAGCACTGGAAGAAGCTCGGCCGCATCCTCGAAAAGAAGGCGGAGAAGGAGAAGAAGATCGCCGAGCTGGAAAAACGCGCCGCTGAACTGCAGAAGGAGCTGGACGCCGACAAGCCGGTCAGTCCGGCAGGCAGCAGCAGGCGCAGCCGCAGGAAGCTTGCCGCCTGAGCGGGCTGGCGGCTCCAGCCTGCCGCATGGGGCAAGGTGAAACCAGACAGACGGGCGTGATGCCGACGTTATGGCTTCATGCGCTTTCGGGTCCGTTTTTTCTGCTTTTTGTTCGGCGTCACCTGCCTCCAGGCCGCACGTCCCAACGTGGTCATCATCCTCGCGGACGACCTGGGCTACGGCGATCTGGGCTGCTACGGCAACCCCCGGTTTAAGACGCCGCGCATCGACCGCATGGCGGCGGAGGGCGCGAGGCTGACCCAGTTCAACTGCCCGGCCCCTTTTTGCGCCCCGACCCGAGCCTCGTTGATGACCGGACGCCAGCCCTTCCGCTGCGGCATGACCCAGAATCCTGCGCCGGATGGCGGATCTGAGGCTGATGCCCTCTTCCTGCCGAAGTCCGAACTGACGCTGGCCCAGGTGCTGAAGTCGGCGGGTTATGTCACGGGCATGGTCGGCAAGTGGCACCTGGGGCACAAGCCCGGCACGCTGCCCACGGACCGCGGCTTTGACGAATATTTTGGCATTCCCTACTCGAACGACATGCGTCCCGTGCAGGTGCTGGAGGGCGCGCAGGTGGCGGAATATCCGGTGGTTCAGGCGACGCTGACGACCCGTTATGCCCGGCGTGCGGCGGACTTCATCCGGCGACAGAAGGACGGGCCGTTCTTCCTCTATTTTGCCGAGGCGATGCCGCACAAGCCGCTGGCCGCATCTGAGAAGCATTACAAGCAGGGAGCGGCGGGGCTTTATGGCGACGCACTGGCGGACCTGGATGACAGTGTCGGGGCCGTGCTGGACGCCCTGAAGGAAACCGGGGTCGATGAGCAGACGCTGGTGCTTTTCACCAGTGACAACGGGGCCTGGTTCGGCGGAAGCTGCGGCGGTCTGCGCGGCATGAAGGGCACGAGTTATGAAGGCGGCTACCGCGTGCCGATGATCGCCCGCTGGCCGGGGCGTATTCCAGCCGGTCATGTCAGCGATGGGCTTGCCACCATGATGGACATCTTCGCCACCGTGCTGAAGGCCGCTGATGCGGGCATGCCGGATGACCGTGTGCTGGACGGCCGCGATCTCATGCCGCTGTTCACCCGCGATGCCGGGTCGCCGCATGAATTCATCTTCGGCCATCAGGGGCCCCGGCTTGCCACCGTTCGGGACGCCCGTTGGAAACTGCATGTGCTGCCGCCGCGGATGATGGCGTTGAAGCCCGGGGCTGATGGTCGCTGGCAGGATCCCAGGGCTCCGGATGGAGTGACGATCCTGGCCCCCTTTGAGCAGTACAACCTGGATGCGCCCCCGGGGCTGACCACAGGGGTGGAGCCGAAGGCGATGCAGCTGTTCGACCTGCAAAACGATCCAGGGGAGCAGAAGGACGTGGCGGCGGAGCATCCCGGGGAGGTGAAGCGTCTGAAGGCCGCCTTTGACGCGATGAACAGGCAGGTGCCGGAGGTCGCGGAGGTGCGTCGGGCGCCCTATCCAAAAGTGGTGAAGTAGCCGGTGCTGCGCCTGAATCATGGCGGAAAGGCATTTTTTTCCGACCCTCTGGCGCTGTCACTCGGCGGGAGGTTGAAGGGCGGGCCAGGACCCCTTGGGGGGTGATCTGGCTGGGCGTCTCGTCAAGAGCGGGTCAATGACATGCCATGCGCGACATGATCGACGGCCGCTTTTGGAAACGTTATTCCGGGACTGCATGCTCCGTTTCGTCCTTGCCCTTCCCGCCGTTCTTGCCCTTTCATCCCTGGCCGCCGAGCAGGTCGGGCCGTGGGATCTCACATCGCTCAAAAACACCGTGCCTGCGGTGAAGTGGGTGCGGCAGGACCAGCCGATTCATTCGCTGACCTACGCCGGGGAGAAGTACCAGGGCCGTGACACCCGCGTGTTCGCCTTTTACGCGTCGCCCAAGACGCTGGGTGAGACGGTGAAGGAGGGCGTCCGGTTTCCTGGAGTCGTGCTGATTCATGGCGGCGGGGGCACGGCCTTCGCCGACTGGGTGCATCTCTGGGCCAGGCGCGGCTACGCAGCGATTGCCATGGACCTGAACGGCTCGCGTCCGCCGGAGCCTGAATTTGACGCGAAGACGGGCATGGCCGTCGGCAACGGGCACCGGGGCGAGCGCCAGAGGCTTCCGGACGGCGGGCCGCCGCACGGGGCTCCGGAGAAGTTTGGCAGCATCGGTGGCGACACCAGCGACGACTGGCCCTTCCATGCCGCCGCATGCGTCCTGCGGGCACATAGTTTGTTGCGCAGCTTTTCAGAGGTGGATCCGGAGCGCACCGCCGTCACCGGCATCAGCTGGGGCGGCTACACGACCTGCCTGGCCGCCTCCCTCGATGATCGTTTCAAGGCGGCGGTGCCGGTGTACGGCTGCGGCTTCCTGCATGAGGGCGAGTCGGTGCAGAAGCCGTCCATCGACAGGCTGGGCGACCGCGCCGCGCAGTGGGTCAGGGAATATGACCCGGGATCGCTGCTGCCGCGCTGCCGGGTTCCCATCCTCTTCGTCAACGGCACCCATGACATTCACTACCCGCTCGACAGCTACATGAAGAGCTATGCGGTGGTACCTGGGGAGAAGCAGATCCGCATCCAGATGAACATGGCGCACGGGCATCCGCCCGGCTGGGCCCCGGCGGAGATCGGCCTGTTCATTGATTCCAAATGCATCGGCGGCAGGCCGCTGCCGGTTCCGGGCAGGCCGCGCATCGAGGGCGAGGACGTCAACCTGAGCGTCAGGACGACCGCTCCCGGCGGCTTGAAGAAGGCGGCGCTGCATTACACCACCGACACCGGCCTGCGGTCGAAGCGGCAGTGGACGACGGTGGATGCGTCGGTTTCCGTGCCTTTTCCTGAACCCAACGGAGGCCTTCGTCTCCAGGTTCAGCGGGTCAGGGCGCCCCGGCCACCCGCAGAAGCCAACACCTGGTTCATGACCGTCACGGATGACCGTGATGCCATGGTGAGCACCGAGGTGCAGTTTCAGTAAGCGCCCCGGAACCCGGGCAAAAAGAAAGCGGAGCCGGATGCCCGGCTCCGCCTCGGAAACAAGTGGCGCGGAGGTTACTTGTTCTGCTTCTCGAACTTGGCCTTGCACTTGTTGCAGCAGAAGGCCACGGTTTTGCCATCCTTGCCGGTGGCGGTGATGCTGGAGTCAGCGGGTTTGCCGCTGATGGGGCACTTGTCAGCCGCCAGGGCGGTGGAGGCGAACAGGACGAGGGTGGTGAGCAGTGTTTTCATGAAGGTAGAGTGTGGGGACATGCGGCATCTCCGGCCTGAAACGGCCGGAAAATCATGCGCAGGCTACCTTGGCCGGCGGATGATGTCGATCTTTTCGTTAGACCCCCTGGAAGCGGCCCTCCGTCCGGGGGATGTCCCAGAACTCATGCGGCCTTTAATTCGAGAGACAATCAAGGCAGGGAGGAATTTTGTTTTGCGTTGTTGTCGGGGAGGGTTTGGATGCTGCGCCTGACACTTTCCTCATGAGTTCCGTCCCAGCCTCCTCCCTTTCCCCTGACACCACGCTTGCCGAGGTGCTTCGTGCTTATCCCGGGGCGCAGCGGGCGCTTTTTGCCAGGTATCATGTCGGCGGCTGCAGCGCCTGCGCCTACCAGCCGACGGAGACGATTGCCCAGCTCTGCGTGCGCAACCAGCTTTCGGTTCCCGAAGTCATCGAGCACATCGAGTCCAGTCACGGTGAGGACATCCGGTTGCAGGTCAGTCCGCAGGAGCTGGCGGAAAGCCTGAAGGCGGGGGCCGAGCTGAAACTGCTGGATGCCCGGACGCGTGAGGAGCATGAAGCGGTGAAGATTCCTGGGGCGGTGCTGGTCACCCAGGAGCAGGTGCAGGAAGCCTTCAACACCTGGCCCAAGGAGACCCTGATCGTCCTTTATGATCATACCGGCGGCCGCAGCATGGACGTGGCGGCTTATTTCCTGGGGCACGGTTTTACGAACACCAGGTGCCTGGCCGGAGGCATCGACGCCTACAGCCGCGAGGTCGATCCGAGCCTGCCAAGGTATCGTGTGGAGATCGAAGGCTGAGGCCGGCCGGTGGTTCTGAAGGTGCAAGGCCAGCCTGATTGAAACGATGTCCCGCATCCATGACATCCCTGAAGAAGACCGTCCGCGGGAGCGGCTGATGCGCCTGGGGGCCGGGGCTCTTTCGGATGCGGAGCTGCTGGCCATCTTCATCAACACGGGCATGAAAGGTGAAAACGCGCTGCAGGTGGCCCATCGGCTGATGCGGGAGCAGGGAAGCCTGAGAAACCTGTCACGCATCGAGGCGGTCGAGCTGGCTCACATGCGGGCGCTGGGGCCTGCCAAGGCGGCTCTGCTGGCGGCATCGTTTGAACTGGGTCGGCGGGCGGAGCAGGCGGCGGCCCGGGAGCTGCCTCTGGACAGGCCGGAGCTGGTGTACCGGTTCATCGGTGCGGAGATGCAGGCCCTGAGCCATGAGTCGGTGCGGGTGATCCTGCTGAACCAGCGGCTCTGCCTGGTGCGGCAGGAGGAGCTGTTCCGGGGCACCATCAACGAATCCACCGCCCACCCCCGCGACATTGTCACCAAGGCCCTGGTGCATCGCGTGCCGGCCTTCATCCTGGTTCACAACCATCCCTCCGGCGACCCGTCGCCGAGCGATGCTGACAAGCGGCTGACGCGGCGGTTGAAAGAGGCCGCCGACCTGCTGGGGCTGTGTTTTACGGATCACCTTATCGTGGGCTGTCCGGCAGAGGGGCGGCTGCAGCCGTATTTCAGCTTTCGGGAGTGCGGCCTGCTCTGAAGCCGCTGCAGGCTGGATCTGGGAGGGTGGAGAACAGGGAAGGGGCTGGCGAAGCCATTGCAAAGCCGCGCCATCGACGGTAAACACCCTGAACGGAATCCCATCCCATGCTCCTGATCATCGACAATTACGACTCCTTCACCTACAACCTCGTCCAGTACTTCGGCGAGATGGGGGCCCAGATGGAGATTCACCGCAACGACCAGATCACCCTGGAGGAAATTGCGAAGAAAAATCCGGACCACATCTGCATTTCGCCCGGCCCCTGCACGCCCAAGGAGGCGGGCATCAGCTGTGCGGTGATCGAGAAGTTTGGCCGGAGCACCCCTGTCCTCGGCGTCTGCCTGGGGCACCAGAGCATCGGCCATGTCTTTGGTGGTGATGTGGTGCGTGCCGGGCGCCTGATGCATGGCAAGGTTTCCAAGATCCGTCACCAGGGGCAGTCGGTCTTCAAGGGGCTTCCCGACCCCTTCACTGCCACACGCTATCATTCCCTGCTGGTGAAGAGGGACACGCTGCCCTCCTGCCTGGAGGTCACAGCGGTCTGTGATGATGATGAGTCGGAGATCATGGGCCTGCGGCACAAGGAGCTGCCGATTCATGGCGTGCAGTTCCACCCTGAGTCCATCCTCACCCAGGATGGCAAGAAGCTGCTGAAGAACTTCCTGGAGATGTAAGGGGAGTGAAGTCGGAAATTCGAAGCTCGAAAGCCGAAGATAGAAGTCAGAAATTCGAAGTTGGAAGTTAGAGAATCGAGAGCCGCCCCTTTTTCCCATGGCCTACTTCCTGACCTTCCTTGCCGGATTTTTGGTTGGGCTGGCGACGTGGCTGATCTGGCTGGGGCTGAGGTTCGCCTCCGACCTGAAGGCGGCGCGTGCCGCGGTGGCGCACTACCACGATGGCACGGATCATCCGAAGGACATCGCCGCCAACAAGGCCGTGGAAGACTGCAAGAACCGGCTGCGCTGGCAGAAGCGCCTCAATCCGGAATGGCTGCCGCCGCTGGTCGAGGAGGTGCCGAAGCTGGTGCGTGAGATCGCCGCCATCTATTATCCCGAGCATCCGGATCCGCTGCTGGCGCCCGGGCTCGGGCAGTTCTCCCGGGCGGTGCATCTGACGGCCCTGGACGTGGCTGACTTCCTTCAAACCCGCAGCATCGGCCGCCTGGTGGATGTCAGCGCCAGCACGGCCTTGAAGACCTGGGAGATGACGCACAAGATCGCCACGCACGAGACGATGCAGTCGGTGGGCAAATGGTACAAGCGGCTGCTGCCGGTCTGGCAGGTGCTGAAGTTCAAGTCGCCGGTGACCTGGGCAGGCGTGGCGGTTTCCAACGTCGCGGCACGCACGCTTCAGCCGGCGCTGATCGACATCATCGCCAAGCGGACGATTGACCTTTATGGCAGCGCCATACAGCGTTCCAAGCCGGCGACGCAGACGATGACGCCGCCGTCTCCTGCATTGTCCTCGCCGGTGGACGGCCCCGAGGGGGCGGAGCGCTGATTGGAGTTCCGGCTCCGCAGCAAGGTGGTTCGTCCGCATGTTTTTGAAACCTTCCTGCCGCCTGCTTCAAGCGATGAAACGACCGGAGTCTCCGAGGAACATCGGGGATTGTGCCGGGCATGACCTGTGCTCGGGCCGGCTGCGGATTCGGAAACCCGCGCCCCGGTCTGCTTTCAAAGGCGTGGGTGTCCTTCACGGGCCTCAGCGGCTCAGCATCATTTTCAGACGATGGGCTTCGGCGAAGCCGGGGTCGATGCGAATCGCTTGTTCGGCGGCGGCCAGGGCCTCGGCCTTCTGGCCGAGCTGGGCATGAATGGTGGCCCGGGCATAGGGGATGGAAGGATCACCTGGCCCGGCGGCCTCGCCCTGTTTCAGGGCGGCGATGGCTTCAGCGGCCTGTCCCTGCTGGTTGTAGGCGAGGCCGAGATTGTACCAGGCCCTGGCAAAGCGGGGCTGGACGCGGACACAGTCCCCGAGGGCGGCTACGGTGGCGGCGAGGTCTCCCGTTTCACTGAGCGCGAGGCCGAGTTCATAATGATACTGGGCTTCGTTGGGCGCCAGCTTGATGGCGTCGCGCAGCTTCTGGATCGTCTGTGCAGTGTTGCCCGCCGCATTGTGCAGCAGGGCGAGGTCGTGGTGGAAGGGGGGCGAGTTGGGATCCCAGCGGATGGCGGTCTCCATGTGCCGGATGGCGGATGGCACATCGTGCCGGGCGAAGTGCCACTGGCCGAGCTGCATCTGGCCGCTGGGCTGGTCGGCGTTCAGGTGGAGCATGTGCTGGAGGTCCCTGGCGGCGATGGAGCCTGCGTCGAGGGATTCGCGGAGCGCCCAGGCGGCGGTGACCCTGACGCTGCGGGCGGGATCAACCAAAAGCTTTTCAAGGGCCTGCCGGACGCCCGGGGCCTGGAGCGAGGGCTCAAGCGTGCGGGCAGCCGACTGGCGGACGAGCGGATGGTCGTGGCCGAGCTGGGCAAGCAGCGCGCTGATGACGGCGGGATCGGTGGCCCAGCGGTCCAGGACCAGGCAGGCGCTGGCCTTCCAATGCGGGATTTCATCGCTCTGAAGCAGGGCCAGCAGGTCGTCGCGCGCCGAGGGATCGCCCTGGCGTGCCCTGGCGATGGTCGTGGCCCGGCTGCGGGTCCTGCGGTTCATGCGTTCACCCCACCATTTCTCAGCCGCTGCGAGCGACCATTGCGTGTCCTTGTCGGTGTGGCATTTGTTGCAGGCGTTGGGGATGCCAAACTGCCGGGTGAGGAGCGGATCAGGGATGGTGAAGCCGTGGTCGTGCCGGGGATGTCGCTGCATGTAGGTGGTCTGCGGCATGTGGCAGTTGATGCACTGGTTGCCGGTGCTGTTGACGCCATGAAAGCTGTGCGCCTCGGGCTGGATGGCGGGAGCGTTGGGGAAGCCGCCCTGGGTGTGGCAGCGCATGCAAAGCTGGTTGCCGGGCAGGAGGGGCTTCATGCTGTGCATGTCATGGCAGTCCATGCAGCGGACTCCGGCGTGGTGCATGCGGCTGCTGAGGAAGCTGGAGAACTCGTAGTTCTCGTCGCGGATCTGGCCGTCGGCATGATAGATGTCGCCGCCGTCGGTGATGGTGAGCAGGTAGTGGTCCCAGAAGGAGTCGCCGGGAACGAAGTCGCCGGTGATCTCGCCGCGCCGGGCATGGCAGCCGGCGCAGTTGTCGATGTGCTGGTCGCGGCTCCATTTCACGAGGGTGGGATCCTTTTCGCCGCTGCCGCGGTGCGCCGAATGCCAGTCGTTGTGCGCCTTCATCGGACCGTGGCAGGATTCGCAGCTCACGGTCATTTCGGCCATCGTGGTGTGGTAGGTGTCGGTGGACTCGTCGTAGTTTTTGCGGACGCGGGTGTTGTGGCAGGAGGCGCACATCTGGTTCCAGACCATGCCGCGCCCGGTCCAGTGCCCCCATTCGCCGGGCCTGCGGTCCTCGTTGCCGTAGACGTTGAACCAGTCGCCCTTGTGCGGATCGAAGCAGGCTTCCATGGCATGCAGGGCGCCGCGTTCTCCGGCGACCAGGAACTGGCGGAGGGGATCGTGGCCGATGACGCGCTGGACCCGGTAGGGCTCGGTCTTGCCACCGAAGCCGAGGGCGACGATTTCGAAGCCGTCCTTGCCCTGCCGGGCCTCGGTTTTCTGGGAGCCGCTGGCGAAGGCTTTGGGCGGTGCGAAAGCGGCGAGGTCCAGTTCCTGGCTGGGCAGGCGTTCAGCGAGGCCGTGATGGGAGCCCTGCCATTTGCCGAACTGTTCCGCGTGGCAGGCCTTGCAGCTCGCGGAGCCAGCATATTGGGCGAAGGCGGCCTTTTCATCCGGCATGACAAAGGCCTCGGCGGGTTTTGACGGCGTGGCCGGGACGGGAACGGACGTGTAGTTAGGCCCCGGCCAGAGGGCCCAGGCGATCAGGCCGATGAGGAGCGCCAGGCCGGCTCCGAGCACAAGGCCGGCCCGGGCGTTGGAGGCGGGCGTGGCGGGGGCAGGGGCGGGCTGTTTCTTCATCGGCAGTGTGCAATACGCGGAGGAGGTGGGCGGCGTCAACGAATCAAGGCCGATGAAAAAAGCGCTGAACTGACGAGAAGAATGCTTGAGCGCAGGGCTGTGCTTGGGTCATTCGGAGCCAGCCTTTTGTCATGTCACTCATCACCGCCGCCCTGAAGCTCCGAGAAGCCCTGCGCCCGCTGCGTTTTGCGCCGCCGACGGCCCACATCTACAATCCGCTGGACTATGCCTGGGCGGCTCATGAGGCCTACCTGGGCCGGTTTGGCGCGGGCAGGAAAAAGGTGGTGCTGGTCGGCATGAACCCGGGGCCGTTTGGCATGACGCAGACCGGGGTGCCGTTTGGCGAGATCGCCGCCGTGCGTGACTGGATGGGGATCTGTGAGCCGGTGGGCAGGCCTGAGCATGAACATCCGAAGCGCCCGGTGCTCGGTTTTGACTGTCCGCAGTCCGAGGTGAGCGGCCGCCGCCTGTGGGGATTGTTCAAGGAGCGGTTCGGCAGGGCGGAGGCTTTTTTCCAGGATCATTTCGTCGCCAACTACTGCCCGCTGGTTTTCATGGAGGACAGCGGCCGGAACCGCACCCCGGACAAGCTGCCCGTGGAGGAGGTGACGGCGATGGAGAAGCACTGCGACGAGCATCTGCAGGCGGTGATCTCGACGCTGAAGCCGGCCTGGGTGATCGGCGTGGGGGCCTTTGCCGAGGAGCGTGCGCTGCGCGCCAGGGATGCCCTGGGCGCGGGCTTTCAGGTCGGGCGTGTGCTTCATCCCAGTCCTGCCAGCCCGGCGGCCAACCGTGACTGGGCGGGCATGGCGACCAGGCAATTGGTTAAACTGGGCGTCTGGTCATGACCAGGCGTCCACGACGCGTGCGGCCTCAGGTTGAAGGCGGACCCAGCAGGCATCGCCGACGGCGGGCCTGAATCCACTGCCGTCACGGCTGCGGCGGACGCTGAGGACCTGGCCGCCTGCCCTGAGCCTGAACCGTTCGTGATCGCCAAAGAAGGCGATGTCGGTGATGACGGCCTGGAAGCAGTTGCCGGGGGCATAGGCAGCGGGCTTCTCCTGGGAGATGAGCAGGTTTTCCGGCCGGATCATGACCTTGACGAGGTCGCCGTGGCGCCATTCGGAGGAGCATGTGACGGCAGGGTGGCCGAGTCCTTCAATGTGCACACGGACCTGGCCGCCGGGCATCATTTCGTGGACGCTGGCCTGGAGGAAGGAGGCATCGCCGATGAAGTCGGCCACGAAGGTGCTGGCGGGGGCTTCGTAGAGGGTGGCCGGATCCGCCACCTGCTCCACACGGCCTGCATTCATCACCGCCACGCGGTTGCTCAGGCTGAGGGCCTCGCCCTGGTCATGGGTGACATAGATGAAGGTTGTGCCGACCTCCCGGTGCAGGGCGCCGAGTTCGCGCAGCATGTGCTGACGCAGCTTGAGGTCGAGGGCGGCGAGGGGTTCGTCGAGCAGCAGCACCTGCGGGCCTTTGACGAGGGCGCGGGCGATGGCCACTCGCTGACGCTGGCCGCCACTGAGCTGGGCGGGATGTTTCCGGGCGTGCTCCTCCAGACGAGTGAGGTGCAGCATGTGATCCACCGCCCTTTGAATCTCCGTCCGGCTGCGGCGTTCCATGCGCAGTCCGAAGGCGATGTTGTCACGGACGGAGAGGTGGGGGAAGAGGGCGTAGTTTTGAAAGACCGTGTTCACCGGCCGCTTCTCGGGCGGCAGGTGGGTGATGTCCGAGCCATTCAGCGAGATGCGGCCCGAATCAGGAGGCTCAAAGCCGGCGATCATGCGTAGGAGCGTGGTTTTACCGCAACCGCTGGGGCCGAGCAGGGAGAAGACCTCACCCGCGTGGATTTCGAGGCTCACGCCATCAACGGCGGGCTTTTTGCCGTAGGACTTGCGGGCTTCGGAGATGACCAGGAAATCCTGCATGAATCCGAGAGGATGCCGGTTCAGTCAGCCGGAGATTGGGGGAAGCCGCAGTGCCTCAGGCCATCGGGCAGCTCAGCCAGACGGTGGTGGTGTTGTTTTCCGAGGCGATGCCGATCTGGATGCCCATCTGATGGCAGAGCATGGCGGCGATGGTCAGGCCCAGGCCGAGATGATTGCTGGACTTGGAGCCGCTGAAGGGGCGGAACATCTGGGCGAGCTTTTCAGGAGTGAGGGTCGTGCCGGTGTTGCTGACCAGGATGTCCACGCGGCGTTGTTCCGCAGGCGTGATGACGCCGGGGCCGACGATTTTAAGCATGGCCCGGCCACCAACGGGGCCGGCGGCTTCAGCGGCGTTTTTGAGGATCTCCACCAGTACCTCCTTGAGTTTGGTGGGATCGACGCTCACGGCTGGCAGGCCCTGCTGCACATCGGCCTCGAGCTGGACGTTGTTCTTGGTGAAGGGCTCCAGCAGGGCGGTCTGCACGACGCCGAGGTATTCGTTGAGGTTCAAGGCCTGGGGCTGAAGCTTGGCACAGCCACCGGCGCCGCGGACACGTTCACTGAGGTTGGACACGCCGACGGAGGCTTCACGGATATGCTGCATGTTTTCCGCGATGGCCGCATCCAGTCCTTCGGTCATGAGGACGAGGCTGCTGAAGCCCTGGATGACTGCGAGGAGGTTGTTCAGCTTGTGGGTCAGGCCACGCAGCAGCTCCTGGTGAAAGCCGTCGCTGTGCTCGTTGCCAAGCTGGAGGTGGGTGGGGAAAACGAACTGCATGGGCTGGAGAGGAAAGTGCGCAGTCAATGCACGCGGGGAGGAGGGGTGGCAAGGTGGTTTTTGGCGCTCATCGGAGCGCGAGTCCGGCTTCTTCAGGCACCCAAGCCAGCGTAGTAGGGAGCGATGCGGCGGGCGTGCTCGTCGTAGGCGGCTTCAAAGAGTTCCGTGGCTCGTTGCGCACCCACAACGGCTCCTGCCGTCAGCACCCTGGGTGGATGTCCGGACCGGGTGAGTCGGTCGGCGACCTCTGCCTTGATGGCGTTCACCAGCAGGCATCCGCCGACGGTGCTGCCTGGGGCGACGGGCGTGTCGAGACCGTCAATCTTGACCATGGCGTCACCGACCGGGGCGCCGGTGTCGAGGACAAGGTCGGCGAAGTCCTGGAGTTTTTTGCCGCCGGGATGGCGGGTGGTGCTGGCCTCGGAATGGTCCTTGGAAATGAGGGCGACGACCCTGACCCCGCGCCGTTGGAACTCCTCGGCCATCTCCACGGGCACGACGTTGCAGCCGCTTGAGGAGGCGACCAGGGCGCTGTCGCCGGGTTTCAGGTCGAAATTGCGCAGGATGCGTGCGGCGAGGCCGCTGACGTTTTCCAGGAACATCGCCTGGCGCTGGCCGTTGGCGCCGACGACCAGGTTGTGAAAGGTCAGGGACAGTTCGACGATCGGGTTGAAGCCGGGAAAGGAGCCGTAGCGCGGCCACATCTCCTCCACGAGGATGCGGCTGTGGCCCGAACCAAAAACGTGGACCATTTGTCCGGCCAGGATGGTCCTGGCGAAGAGGTCGGCCGCCTCCTGGATGACAGGGAGCTGGCCGCGGACGCAGCCGATGAGGCGGGAGGACTGTTGAAGGAAGGATTCAGCGGGGGACATGCGGGATCTGCGAAAGACCAGGGTCGAGTGGCGAAGTCAATCCGAATGCGGCGGATGGCAGGATATGCCGTGTCTTGCATGGGCGGCCGTGGATTTCCTCCAGGCGGCAAACCGCTGTAAACAAACTTTGACTGATGGCCATGCGGTGCCATTTCAGGGGGTGTGCCGGCAGATCAGGCTCCTGCCGCCGCCCGTTCCCACCATGGCTGCTCCGCTCTCCGCCCAAGACGTCCATCGAACCTATCACCTGGGGGGGCATGACCTGCCGGTGCTGCGCGGGGTGAACCTGGAGGTGCAGGCCGGGGAGAAGGTGTTTCTCTGCGGCCAGTCCGGGGCGGGGAAAACCACGCTTCTCTACGTGCTCGGCGGACTGGAAAAGCCGTCCCAGGGAGATGTGCAGGTGCATGGAAAGTCGCTCTACCATGGGGCGGCCAAGGCCAGGGCCGAGATGCGCAACCGGACGATGGGCTTTGTCTTTCAGCACTACTTCCTGCTGCCGGAACTGACAGCGCTGGAGAATGTCTGCCTGCCGGCGATGATCGGTGGTCGCAAGGCTGAGGCGAGGGCGCGTGAGCTGCTGGACCGGGTGGGTTTGAGCCAGCGGCTGGGCCATCTGCCGACGGAGCTTTCGGGCGGGGAGCAGCAGCGGGTGGCGATCGCCCGGGCGCTGATCAATGATCCGGGCATCCTGTATGCTGACGAGCCGACTGGCAATCTGGACGCCTCGACAGGAGCAGGGGTGATCGACATGCTGCTGAAGGTCGTCGATGAATCCAAGAAGACGCTGGTGGTGGTGACGCATGACCAGAACCTGGCCCGGCGCGGTGACCGCCGTCTTGTGCTGAAGCAGGGGGTGCTGGTGGAGGAGTGAGATGCCGGGCCAGCCTCCTTCGGGAGAGGCAAGGGCATAAAAAGGCGGCGCGGTTGAAGCCGCGCCGCCGTGAATGGAGCCAGGAAAGCCGATCAGGCCAGCACTTCGCTGAGGATGCGGCCGCCGTTGACGATGTCGATGGGGCGGACGCCGTCGGCGACGATGCGCTTTTCACCGTTGATGCCGAGCAGTCGGTACATCGTCTTGGCGAGGTCTTCCGGGCCGACGGCATCGCGGTCGGGTTCACCACCGAGGGCGTCGGAGGCGCCGTGGATGTAGCCTTCCTTGACGCCGCCGCCGGCCATGGCGACGGAGAAGACGCGGGGCCAGTGGTCACGGCCGTTGGTGCCGTTGACCTTCGGCGTGCGGCCGAACTCGGAACTGACGATGACGAGGGTCTTCTTGAGCATGCCGCGCTCGTCGAGGTCGCGGATCAGGCGTGCGAAGGCCTGGTCGAAGTTCGGGGCCTGGCCGTCGAAGGCGCTCTTGATGTTGCTGTGATGGTCCCAGCTTCCGTAGTTGACGGAAACCATGCGAACACCGGCTTCGACAAGGCGGCGGGCGAGCAGGAAACGCTGGCCGGCGGTGTTGCGGCCGTATTCGTCGCGAAGCTTGTCGGACTCCTTGGAGAGGTCGAAGGCTTCACGTGCCTGGGTGGAGCTGATCAGGCCGTAGGCGGCCTGGTAGAAGCTGTCCATGGCGTTGATGGAGTCGGCCTTTTCCACGGTGCGGAAGTATTCATCGACGGTGCCCAGCAGGCTGCGGCGGCGGTCGAAGCGCTTCTCATCAATGTCCTTCGGGGTGAGCAGGTCGCGGACGGTGAAGTTCTTGTCGGCTGGATCGCTGCCGAGGGCGAAGGGGCCGAAGGCGCTGCTCATGTAGCCGGTGCCCTGCTCAGGGGCAAAGACGTTAGGCACGGCCACATAGGGCGGCAGGTTGTTCCTGCTGCCGAGTTCGTGGGAGACGATGGAGCCGAAGCTGGGGAACTTGATGGCCGGGCTGGGGCGGTAGCCGGTGAACATGTTATGGGTGCCACGCTCGTGGGCGGCCTCGCCATGGGTCATGCTGCGAATGACCGACAGCTTGTGCATGATCTTGGAGATGTTCTGGAACTTCTCGCCGACATACTCCCCGGGGATGGAGGTCTTGATCGGGGTGTAGGGGCCGCGATAGTCCGGGGAGGCGAAGGGCTTCGGATCCCAGGATTCGTGCTGGGCCATGCCGCCAGGCAGGTAGATGTGGATGACAGAATCCGCGATCGGCTTGAAGGTCTCCACTTCCGGCAGCGCCGTGGCGGCCTGGAGACGGAGGAGGTCCGGCAGGGTGAGGCCGAGGCCGCCAAGCATGCCGACATACATGAAGTCGCGACGGCTGACGCCGGAGCGGAGGTCAAGGTGGTTGCCCTGGCAGTTGGGATGCATTTTCATGGGAGGGGAGGAGGGGGGATGATTGTGAACAAGGTCGAAATACGAGGGGGCAGCAGGGTTCTTGCAATTCCGCAAAAAATCTTCGTGGATTGTCTTTCGGGGTGCAGATTTTGTGAAAACGCCCCGAATTTGTCTGCGGTTGTGCCGAATTTGAGCCAGGCTTTGGCTGTGAAAAGGCTCGTGAAAAGCCTATTTCTGGACGGCTTCGAAGCCCGGCAGGGGCTTGCCGTTTTCGTCCAGCTTGCCACAGGCCCAGAGAAGGCCGCGGGCGACGAGGTCGAGGAAGACGGGGGCCTCCATGGTGCTGTTGTTATGGCCCATGGTGGTGCCGAAGATCCTGGCCTTGCCGTAGGTGTTGACCCAGACGAGGTGGTGGTCCTGCTTGGTGTCCTCGCCGTAGGCCTTGGCCAGGGGGACGAAGTTCTCCCAGAGCTTCTCGTTCTTGTAGAGTTCGTCCTTGGCGTCGAGCCACTCGGCGGGGAAGCCCTTCATGACCGGGTGTTCGGGGGCGATGTTCTTGACCAGGAGGTCACGGTTTTTCTCGTGGCTCATGGAGGTCTGGCCGATGCACTTGCGCCATTCGTCGGTGGCGGCGGCGCGGTAGCTGTGGGTGGAGCAGTGCAGCATGACGGCGGGGACGCCATCGTGGTGGGCCCTGGCGATGCGTTCGACGAAGGCGACGTCGGTGACGCCGCCAAAACATTCGTTATGCAGGACGACGTCGTAGCCCTTGGCCCAGTCGGCCTTTTCATAGATGCTGATGCGGTGGGTCTTGTCCTTTTTGCCCTCGGGGCCTTCTTCATGGACGATGGTGAACTCGACGTTGGCGCGTGCGCTGAGGCCTTCTGCCAGGATCATCTTCTGGTTTTCGTAGTCGTGGCAGCAGCCGCCGGTGACCATGAGGACCTTGAGCGGGGCCGGGCGCGGTGCGTCGGCGGCGACGAGCGTCCAGGTGACAAGCACGGCGAGCAGGGAGACGGGAAGCAGGAGGCGTTTCATGGTCGGTGAGGTGGGCGGGAGCCTTGGTTGGAAAAGGGCGTGCGGTCAACCGTCATCCTGGCGGCTCAGGGTTTTCCGAGGGTTTGTTCAATCACTTGGTAGGCCTCGAAGCGTTCCTGGTCGGGGAAGTCGTGGTCGCTGTCAGGATGGCGGACGGCCAGGTTTTCCCCAGCGCCGTAAAGCTTGAAGACGGCGGCGGCCGCGGCGGCGATGCGGTCGACGCTGTCCCACTTGAAGTTGGCGTCCCGGAGCGGGGCGTTCACATAGACCCGGCGCGGGGCCAGGGCGGCGATGAGCTCGTAATAGTCAAAGGGGACGTCCTGGGGATGTCCGAGGTAGTCGCCCATCCTGAGCATGTAGCGTTCCTGGACCCAGCCCTTGATGTTGCCGCCGTAGTAGTCGAGCACGGAGTCGAAGCCGCAGCTGGAGACGACCGCCTTGAGGCGTTTGTCGAAGACGGCGGTGAAGATGCTGTTATGACCGCCCAGGGAGTGGCCGATGGTGGCGAAGCCGGCTTCCTTCTTCACCTCGGGCAGGGTTTCGAGGAGGTCGAGGCCGCGGATGTTGTCCCAGATCGCCTTCATGGTGCCGCTGGTGAAGCCGAGGGATTTGAGGTCGGGCTGATACTGGGCGAGCAGGGGGTAGCTCGGGGCGAGGGTGACATAACCGCGCCCGGCGAGTTCGGCGGCGTACTGGCGGTGGGGCTTGCCGCCGAGGCCGACGACGACCTTGTGGCCGATGGTGTTCTCGGTGGGATGAAGGCAGAGCACGGCGGGGGCGGGCCTGCCGCCGCGGGTGCTTTTCGGCAAACATAGGTAGGCCGGCACGCGGCCGCCGGGGCTGGACTGGTAGCTGATGAGGCGCCGGACATAGCTTCCACAGTCGGCCTCCTCCTCGACCTTCAAATCGAGCGGGCAGCGCATGGCTTCGCCGGGGAGCGGGCCGGCGACGCTTTGAAAGGCTTTCAGGGCCTCGGTTCTGCGCAGCTCCCACTGGGAGGGGCTGGCGGCGGTCTGGATGTGTCCGCCGGCGTCATGGTATTCGAGGAGCCGGGTGCGGCTGAGGCCGCGCAGGGGCGGGATCTCGGCGGCAGGAAGGGCGTTAACCAGAAGGATGGCAGCGAGGATGGGGAGCCGGTGCATTCCAGGCATACGCATCCGGGGCGGCGGTTTTCGCCGGAGGGATGATCAGGCCATGATCTCGTGGACCACATGGCCGTGGACGTCGGTCAGGCGGAAGTCGCGTCCGGCATGGCGGAAGGTGAGCCTTTCGTGGTCCAGTCCGAGGAGGTGGAGCAGGGTGGCGTGCAGGTCGTGCATGTGAACCTTGCCATCGACGGCCATGTGTCCGAGCTCGTCGGTGGATCCGTGGGCGAAGCCTTGTTTGACGCCTCCGCCGGCCAGCCAGACGGTGAAGCCTCCTGGGTTGTGGTCGCGTCCGGTGCCGTTGCGTTCGGCATAGGGGGTGCGGCCGAATTCGCCGCCCCACCAGACGATGGTGTCCTCCAGCAGGCCGCGCTGCTTGAGGTCGGTGAGAAGGCCTGCGATGGGCTTGTCGACAGCGGCGGCGTGGTCGCCGTGCTTGGGAAGGTTGCTGTGCTGGTCCCAGGCGGGGTTGTTGGAGTTGTCGCCGTAGTTGACCTGGATGTAACGAACCCCTTGTTCGGCTAGGCGGCGGGCCATGAGGCACTGGCGGCCGTAGTTGTCGGTGACCTTGTCGCCGATGCCGTAGAGCCTGAGCGTGGCCTCGGACTCGCCGCTGAGGTCCATGACGCCGGGGGCCCGGGTCTGCATGCGTGCGGCGAGTTCGTAGCTTTCAAGCACGGCCTCGACCTCCTGGTCGCCGGGGGTGAGCTGCCCGGCGCCAAGGCGGCGCAGCAGCTCGAGCTGGCGGCGCTGCTGCTCGGGCGTCCAGATGTCGTTGGTGATGTTCCTGATGGTGCCTTCTTTGGCGGGCAGGCCGCTGCGTCCGACGGGCGTGCCCTGGAAGATGGCGGGAAGGAAGGCGTTGCCGTAATTGCGCGGGCCGCCGTTGCCGAGGCTGGGGCTGAGGGTGACGAAGCCGGGCAGGTTTTCGTTTTCAGCGCCGAGTCCATACATGACCCAGGAGCCCATGCTGGGCCGGATGAAGCTCGTGGTGCCGGTGTGGAGGAAGAGGGTGGCCGGGCCGTGGGCGACGCCTTCGGTGTGCATGCCGTGGAGGAAGCACAGGTCGTCGACGTGGCGGTTGATGCTGGGGAAGAGGTTGGAGGCCCAGCGGCCGGTCTTGCCATGCTGGGCGTAGTCCCAGAGCGGTTTCTTCAGCCGTTGCGGGGAGCCCTTGCCGGTTTTGGCGATGGTGCGGGCGTCAGCGATGTCGATGACCTTCTGGTCGTCGCGGAGCAGGCGCGGCTTGTAGTCGTAGGAGTCCACCTGGCTGACGCCGCCCTGCATGAAGAGGAAGATGATGCGCTTGGCTCGTGCGGTGTGGTGGGGTTGGCGGACGGACAAGGCTCCTCCTGCGGCCAAGGCCTGGTTTTGGGCCAGGGCGGAGGCCGCCAGCCAGCCAAAGCCGCAGCCGGAGGTCTGGAGGAAGGAGCGACGGGAGGATGGCATGGCGCTAGTACGAAGCGGTGCGGTCCCTTGTTTCGCGGGTTAGGCGCCGCGTTTTTGGGCGAACAACCAGTTCCAGAACTCTGGGTTGGCGTAGGTTTGTGTCCAGGAGTCGTGTCCCACGCCGGGGTAGATGGTGAGCTGAACCGGTGCATTCAGCTTCTTCAGCGCATCATGGATCTTGTGGCTGTTTTCCACCGGCACGGCCCCGTCCTTGTCGCCGTGGAAGATCCAGGCGGGCAGGTGCTTGATTCGGCCTGCGGTGACCCAGCGGACGCCTGCGCCGCCGCAGATGGGGGCGATGGCGGCGTAGGTGTCCGGGTATTCGAAGGCGGTTTCCCAGGTGCCGAAGCCGCCCATGCTCAGGCCTGTCAGATAAACGCGGGCAGGATCGATGTGCTCCGTCTTGAGCAGGTGGTCCGTGACGGCCTTCACGCCGTGGGGATTCCAGAGGTTGTCCGGCTCGCACTGGAGGCTGGCGATGACGGCGGGGAATTTCTGGCCTGCGGCGATGAGCCTGGGCGGGCCGTGCTTTTTGATCATCTCCAGGTCAGTGCCGCGTTCACCGCTGCCGTGGAGGAAGATGACCAGGGGCCATTTCTTGCCGGGGTCGGCCTCATAACCTTCGGGCCTGCTGATCAGGTAGCGGTATTGAACCTGGATGACAAAGTCGCCGCTGTAGGAGGCGGGCGCCTGGGTGTCGGCGAGGAGCGGCGCGGCCAGGAGGGCGGCCAGGGCGAGCGTGGCTTGGCGGAGCATGGCGTTAGGGACCTGAGCTGTCCTTGAATCACTTTTTGCCAGGCCATTCGACGACCGGCTTCACCACATGGGCGGGAGGGGCTTCGTTGAGGGCGAAGGCGATGCTGATGGTCTGCTCACCCTTGACCTCGGGAAGGGCGACTTTCAGGATCTTGATGTTGGTCAGTTTTTTGGACTGTTCGCTGGCGGGTTCCGGGGCGGCCTCGGTGGTGAAGCTGGCTCCGGCCGGAGAGAGGATGACTGCATGCAGCTTCTGATTGCCGTCGGTCAGCACCGCGCTTTTGCCGTCGACGGCCACCTCGGCGTGGGTGTGCATCTTCCAGGTGATGTTGGTGGTGTTCTTGATGACGAGGTCGTCCTGAATGACGGCATAGGGCTTGGCACCACGCACCAGCATGCTCCCGCGATAGGCCTGCTTGGCGGCCTTGGAGTAGGCGTCCTTGAGGTCAACGGCGGCCATGCTGACATCGGGCGCGCTTTTGATGAAGGTGATGGCGGCCTTGGCGTCGAGGCTTTGATTGGTGCTGATGACCGGCTTGGGCGGGGGCGCGCCTTTTTTGGCGGCGGGCAGCTCTTCTTCCTGGCCGATTTCGAGGGTGTTCTGGCCGGGGGTACCCTCAATGTAGAGCTGGTAGCGCTTGCTGCGATCGGCCGCCTTGGGTTCAAAGCCGGGGGCGCGGTCGATTTCCGAGCCGAGTTCGATGCCCCAGCGCTTGCCGCCGGCTTCCAGGATGAAGGTGCCGAGGTCGAGCTGGGAGGTGGGGATGCTGTTGTCGCCTCCTTTCAAGGCGAGGTAGTAGGAGGAGCCGTCCCAGCCGGAGCGCATGGCGGCGATCTGGCCGCCGGTGACGCCATAATCCATGCTTTCGGCCGTGCCATCGCCCGCCGCATAAGCGTTGTAGTAAAGGATGTGGCCGGTGAGGTCGAGGTTGTTGGTGGTGGCCGTCGGGGCGGCTCCTGGTCTGAGGGCCTTCATGCCGAAGTTGCCGTGCTGGCCGGCAAGCCAGGTGGAGACCCAGGGACGGGAAAGCCGGGTGGTGTCACTATCGCCATAGTTGAAGAGGCTTCCGCTGGGACCGACCAGGTGCAGCCTGGCGAGGCCGGCCTGGGGCAGGCCTTCGAGCATGCTGAAGCCGAAGTCGCCACCCATGTTGGTTTTAAGCGTCTGCATGACCATGATGGCGTAGTCGAGCACGTTGTCGCCTGCTTCCATGCCCTCCGGCCAGAGCCCTGCAGGTGCAAAACGAGTCATGCCCTTGCCGAAGACCTTGGCGGCTCCGTCCACGGCCTGCCGGGCGGCTCCGGGATCGTCATCGGCAAAGCAGATGGCGGCGATCAACAGGGCGGAGGCCATGCGCATGTGCTCTTCATCGGGTTCATCATCTTCCTGCTTCTTCGGAGCGCCCTTGGCGGGGGCCTTGGCCTTGGGGGCGGATTCGACCCCGGCCGCCTTGCCGCGTGCGGATTCGGGAACGGGGTCACCCTTGATGTGGGCGGCCAGGGCGCCAATGCCCTTTTCGAGCATGTAGGTCTTGACGTCGGCGAGCTGCTTGGCGGTGAAGCCGTCCTTGAAGTAGTCGTAGCCCAGGCAGGCGGCGATGAGGAAGTCGGCGGTCACTTCCGGTTCATCAACATACCAGTTCTGGAAGGTGGCGGGGTCGGTGATGGCGATCATTTCGCGGATGCCGCGCTCCTTCCATCGGGGATCGCCGTCAAGGAAGTGGAGGGTGCCGAGGGTGGCGAGGCGGAAGACGGCCTGAGAGCCCGGTGTGTTGGTGCCGCGCTGTTCACCGAACACGCGCGTCAGTTCGGGGGCTTCGAGAAGTTTTTCAGCACCCGATTTCAGGGTGGTGACCAGTTTGGCGAAAGCGGGGTCCGTGGCGATCAGGCCCTTGAGGTAGGTCCAGCCTGGCTGGGCGTGGATGAGGCGGGGGCGTGTCTTCAGGACCTTGCTGATGTAGTCGGCGCTGTTGGGGGTTTTGAAGCCTTTGGCCGGAATGATGGTCAGGGCGGGGCGTGGCGGGGCGGGCTTGCCTGCGGGAGCTGCCGGCGCGGGGGCCGCAGGCGGTGGTGTAGCAGGCGTGGTGGCGGTTGCCGGAGCTGGAGCCGCTGGTGTGGCGGCCGGGGCTGGTGCTGCCGGTGTTGCAGGCATGGACTGCATCTTCTTCCATTCGGCGGCGGCATAGGCCTTGTCGGCGTCGCTCAGGGCGTCGATGGGGATGGTCAGGGGCGTGCCGTCTGCCTTTTTCAGGGTGACTGTGCGCGCCGCCACGTCCACTCCGGTCATTTCAGCGTCGAGGGTGGTGCCGGCCTTGCTGGTCCATTTGCGCACCTCGGCGGCGGCAAGCATGGGGACGGCTAACAAGAGGGCAGGGACAATGCAGGATGTGCGTGAGGGTTTCATGACCGCGGTGGCTGGGGGGAGATGAACGGGCAGTCTGCGTACATCCTTTGCGGGCGACAAGGGTAAAAATGACCCTTTGCCTGATTTCAGGCCACCGCAGAAGTCAGTTCGCTCATGGCGGCCGATGCTTCCGCCGGACCGAAGAAGGAAGTGCCGCACACAAAAAGGTTGGCGCCGTGCTTTTTCGCGATGGGGGCGGTGTGGGCGTAGATGCCGCCATCGACCTCCAGGTGATACTTCAGTCCATGCGCGTCACGATGAGCCCTGGCGGCCGCGAGCTTGGGCATGGTCTCCTTTTCCATGAAGGGCTGGCCGCCAAAGCCGGGCACGACGGTCATCACCAGCAGCAGGTCGATCATGTCCGCATAGGGAAGGGCGGCGTCAAAGGGGGTGTCCGGATGCAGGGCGATGCCACACTGGATGCCAGCTTCACGGATGCGGCGAAGGGTCGCCTCGACGGAGGTGTCGTAGCGTGCCTCGACATGGATGGTGATGTTGTCGGCTCCGGCCTTGAGGAAGCGCTCCAGGTAATGGTCTGGACGGTGGATCATCAGATGCACGTCCAGGAACATGGAGGTGCATTGCCTTACGACTCCAACCATCTGGGGGCCGAACGAAATGTTGTCCACGAAGGCTCCGTCCATCACGTCCAGGTGCAGCCACCGGGCGCCTGCGGCCTCGGCGCGCCTGACCTCATCCCCAACCCTGGACCAGTCGGCGGCCAGGAGCGAGGGCAGGATCAGGGGAGTTTCGTGCGAGACTGGGGGCATGCTGGCGCATGAAGCCCGAGGCGCTGGGTGGTGCAAGAGGGAAGTTGAATGCGGAATGCGGAATGATGGAGAGTCCGGGGGCGGGGATGGCGTATGAGGGAGTCATGAACATGAGGAATTTCCGATCCGTCTGCCGCCTGTCTCTCTGCATATGCATCCTGGGCATGGAGGTTCAGGGGCAGGTTCTGCCGGGGACGGCACCCTTGGATCCCCGGCCTGATTTTTCCGCCGACATGGTGGCGGGGATCGACAAGATGGCGCTGCGGTTGATCGAGCAGTCACGGAGCGGGCGCAAGCCGAGCCGTGAGAAGCTGCGGGCTGCGCTGGGCCTGGTGGATGAGCGGGTGAAGGTTGCCGCGTTGGAGCTTGTCGGCGACACCGCCAATCCGGCGCTGCTGCATGAGACGGAGACGTGCCGGGTGTTCCGGGTGCGCTGGCCGGTTTTCGGCGGCATGCATGGCGAGGGGCTCTACCTTCAGCCGAAGGGCCGGGTGGTGGCGCGTGTGGTCTACATGCCGGACGCCTCCGGTGCTCCGGAGAAGCTTGTGGATGCCATGCTGCTGGCCTCCGGTGCGGAGGTGGTCATCCCGGCCCTGATCAGCCGGGGCACGGAGTTCAGCACCAATGACAAGTTTGGCGTGCGGACGAACGTGCCGCACCGTGAATGGATTTATCGTCAAAGCTACGAGCTGGGGCGTCATGTCATCGGTTATGAAGTGCAGAAGGCGCTGGCGGTGGTGGACTGGTTCAAGTCCCGGCCTGAACCGGTGCCGGTGATCGTGGCAGGGGTGGGTGAAGGCGGCATGCTGGCCCTTCATGCGGCAGCCTTGGACGAGCGGATCGACTCCGTGTATTCCGCCGGTTATTTCGGGCCGCGTGAAGGCGTCTGGCAGGAGCCCCTGGACCGCAATGTCTACGGTTTGCTGCGTGACCTCGGGGATGCCGAGATCCTCAGCCTGGTCGCCCCTCGTCCGGTGGTTTTGCAGCACCTGTTTTATCCGAACAACGTGGTTTCGATGGAGGCTGAGAAAGGGGCGCGTGCCATTGCCGCACCGGGTCGGCTTTCCAAGCCTGACTACAAGGCCTTTGAAGCCGAGATCGCGCGGGCGAAGGCACTTGCGCCGACAAGCAGGGTTCTTGCAGCGACCCAGGAGACCGCGAATGAGGAGATCGTTCGGCATCTGCTGCCGGTCACCGATGGGCTGAGCTTGAAGGCGGCAGGGGAGGCGCCGGTCATTCCGGCGGATCCCGCACGTCAAAGGCGGCTTATTCGTGAAATGGAGGCCTTCACCCAGCGGCTGCTGGTCAGCACCGAGGCCGAGCGCAACCAGGAGTTCTGGAAGAAGCTGCCGCTCAAGTCACTGCAGGAGTTTGAGGCTCATGCGGCCGGGGAACGTGACCGTTTTTGGAACGATGTGATCGGCCGCCTTCCGGATCCCGATTTGCCGATGAATGCGAAAAGCCGTTTCGTGCGGGAGACGGACAAGGTGGCGATCTATGAGGTGACGCTTGATGTCTGGCAGGATGTCTTTGCCTGGGGCTGGCTGTGTTTGCCGAAGGACCTGCTGAAGGGCGGAGCCGGCGGCAATGAGGCGGTGTTTGCCGGGACGGCGCGCCGTCCGGTGGTGGTCTGCCAGCATGGTCTTGAAGGCCTGCCCGAGGACACGATCACCATTGATCCCGCCCAGCGGGCCTTTGGCGCCTATCAGGCCTTCACCCTGCGGCTGGCGGAGCAGGGTTATGTGACCTTTGCCCCGCACAACCCCTACCGTGGCATGCATGCCTTCCGGACGCTGCAGAGGAAGCTCAATCCCCTCGGCCTCACGCTTTACAGCGTGATCAACGGCCAGCACCAGCGCATCCTGGAATGGCTGAAGGCTCAGCCCTTCGTGCAGCCGGACAAGATCGCTTTTTACGGGCTCAGCTATGGAGGGAAGTCGGCGATGCGCACTCCGGCGGTGCTCAAGGACTACTGCCTGAGCATCTGCAGCGGCGACTTCAACGAATGGGTGCGCAAGTGCGTTTCGACCGACCTGCCGATGAGCTACATCCACACCCATGAGTATGAAATCTGGGAGTGGAACATGGGGAGGACCTTCAACTACGCCGAGATGGCCGCCCTCATCGCCCCCCGGCCCTTCATGGTCGAACGCGGCCATAATGACGGGGTGGGCATTGATGAATGGGTGAATTATGAGTTCGCCAAGGTGCGCCGGCTTTACAACAAGCTGGGCATCGGAGACCGGACCTTGATCGAGCACTTTGACGCCGGGCACATGATCCATGGGGTCGGCACCTACCAGTTTTTGCGGGAAAAACTGGGCTGGAAATGAGGTGTCCGGGCATGAAAAAGCCCGGCAGGGTGTGCCGGGCTTTGACAGTGTTATCTCGGTTCGGGAAGGCGTTGATCAGGCCTTGGCGATGCTGGTGGCCTTGCCATGCTCGCTGTCCACCTTGACCTTCTTGCCCACGAGCTTCTCGGCTTCGTCGGCACCCTTGGTGCTGGGGGTGAGGGTGATGGTGGCGGCGGCGCCGTCCTTGCCTTCCACCACGAGCTTCTTCGTGGCAGGGTCGAAGGACTTCAGCTTGCCTTCGTTGGTCACGACCTTGCCGCAGCCAGCGTAGGCGGAGCCGAGGGCGAGGGTGGAGAGGGCGATGAGGGTGAGTGCTTTCTTCATAGGTTTGTTGATGTGGTTTGGTGAATGCGACCGGTGGGTGTACGCATGTGCCGTTGTTCAAAACGCCGCCAGAATGACAATCTTAGAATGATTCTCGGGGGGCTTGGGGTGGAATGTGCCTGAAAAAGCGCTTGCCGCCAGGGCGTTCGCCCCTACCATGCGCGCCCTTCCGCCCGGCCCGTTCCTGGCGGGGGATTCAGCAAACCTCAACCCGCAGGTTTTCCGGATCAGGGCTCGCTGCCCTGAGCATGCGCCCGCTGAGCGTGTGTGCGGAACTCAGGCACCTTCAACAACACTACATGTCCCAAATCCTCGCCGAACTCGTCGAAGCTGGTGTCCATTTCGGTCACCAGACCAAGCGCTGGAACCCGAAGATGAAGCAGTTCATCCTCGACTCCCGCAACCAGATCCACATCCTCAACATCGAGGAGACCGTCAAGCAGGTCGAAGTCGCCGCCGCCTTCCTGTCTGAAATCGCCCGCAAGGGCAGGCGCATGCTCTTCGTGGGCTGCAAGCGCCAGGCCCAGGAGGCCATCCGTGAGGCCGCCGAGGCCTGCGGCCAGTTCTATGTCAACCACCGCTGGCTGGGCGGCACCCTCACCAACCTCGAAACCATCCGCAAGAGCGTGGCCCGCCTTGGCTACCTGGAGGAGATCGAGAAGAAGCCCGAGTTCAAGTCCATGTCCAAGAAGGAACTGGCCTCCCTGAACCGCGAGCGCATCAAGCTGGAGCGCAACCTGCGCGGTGTCCGCGGCATGGACAAGTATCCGGACGCCGTGATCATCGTGGACAGCGCGCGTGAGCACATCGCCGTCAACGAAGCCCGCCGCCTGAAGATCCCGATCGTGGCCCTGGTGGACACCAACGCCGACCCGGACCTCATCGACTACCCCATCGCGGCCAACGATGACGCCATCCGCTCCATCCGCATCATCCTGCAGAAGCTGATCGACCCGGTCATCGCCGCCGCTGGTGAGAAGAAGTAATCCTTTCAACCCTGACCCCAACAGACCGACCCATGGCAGAAATCACCGCCAAACTCGTCCAGACCCTCCGCGAAAAGACCAACGCGGGCATGATGGAGTGCAAAGCCGCCCTCAAGGAAGCCGACGGCGACCTGGAGAAGGCCGAGACCATCCTTCGCAAGAAGGGCATCACCAAGGCTGAAAAGAAGGCCGACCGCCAGACCAAGGAAGGCATCGTCGCCAGCTACATCCACATGGCAGGCCGCATCGGCGTGCTCATCGAGGTGAACTGCGAGACCGACTTCGTGGCCAAGAACGAAAACTTCCAGGCTTTCGTCCGCGACGTCTCCCTGCACATCGCCGCCTCCTCGCCGAAGTACATCCAGCGTGAAGACGTGCCTGAGGACCTCATCGCCAAGGAGCGCGAAATCGCCGCTGAACAGGTCAAGGGCAAGCCTGCCGAAATCGTCGAGAAGATCGTCGGCGGCAAGATCGACAAGATCTTCGCCGAGCAGTGCCTCCTCGACCAGGCCTTCATCAAGAACCCTGACCTCACCGTGCGTGACCTGGTCAAGAGCAAGATCGCCGAACTCGGTGAAAACCTGGTCATCCGCCGCTTCGTCCGCTACGCCGTGGGCGAGGAAATCTGATCGCTTCAGGTCTTCTGCAACCTTTGGAAGGGCGGACGCAAGTCCGCCCTTCTTCGTGGTGTGAAAAGGCGGATGGAGAAGGGCGGGCAGAGCAGGGGCGGGATTGGGAATTTCGCGTGAAACGGAGATCATCCCATCCATTCACCGTCATGGTTCGCTTCCTGCGTCAGCGCCGGAGCACGGATTTCCAAATCTGCAGCAGGGTGGTTCGGCCAAAGGGGGGGATTCCTTGCTCCTGCTCCAATCCGATGAAGGGCGCGGGAGTCGAAGAGGCTGGAGGGTGGCTCCGGGCTTCCCCAGCGTTCGGCTCAGTCCTCGTCGTCCGCCTGGTTCTTGCCGCCGGCGACGATGCCGCGCTTGGTGGTGGCGACAAAGTCGGCAAAATGGGCGGCTTCCGGCGTCAGTTCGCCGGCGCGCAGGGCTTCGACGGCCTGGGCGTTGTTCAGTCCTTCGCGATACACCTTGCGGAAGGCCTGGCGCAGGGCGCGCATCTGCTCCCTGCTGAAGCCGGCGCGCTGAAGGCCGACGATGTTCAGGCCGCGGGCGCGCGCAGGGTTGCCGTCGGCGGTGCAGAAGGGCGGGACGTCCTGTACGATCTTGGAGCAGCCTCCGATGATGGCGCGGGTGCCGATGCGGCAGAACTGGTGGATGGCGCTGAGGCCGCCGAGAATGACGTGGTCCTCGACCGTGACATGCCCGGCCAGGGTGCCGTTGTTGGAGAAGATCACATGGCTGCCGACGACGCAGTCGTGGGCGATGTGGACGTAGCTGAGGAAGTTGTTGTGGCTGCCGATGACGGTCCTGTCGCCGGGGGAGGTGGCGCGGTGGACGGTGCAGAACTCCCGGAAGGTGTTGTGGTCGCCGACCTCCAGCCAGGTGGGTTCGCCCTTGTATTTCAGGTCCTGGGTCTGCTGGCCGATGGAGGTGAAGGCGTAAAATTGGTTGCCCCTGCCGATCCTGGACGGCCCCATGATCGTCACATGATGCTGAAGGCGGCAGTCATCGCCGAGCACGACGTCCGGTCCGATGATGCAGTAGGGGCCGATGTGGCAGCCGGTGCCGATCTGGGCGGAGGGGTCGATGATGGCGGTGGGATGGATCATGCTTTCGTTGCGCTTGCCTGGAGCTTTGCCGTGTGGGTTCGGTGCCGAGGGGCCGCCGGATCAGCGGTCGACGACGCTGAACATGAGGTCGGCCTCGGAGACGACCTGGCCGTTGACGGAGATGCGGCCGGAGGCCTGGGCGATGCTGCGCTTCACCTTGAGCAGCTCGGTCTCGATGATGAGCGTGTCGCCCGGGAAGACCGGCCTGCGCCACTTGACATTGTTGGCGCTCATGAAGTAGCCGATCTTGCCCTGGTTTTCCGGCATGCGCATGAGCACGATGCTGGCCACCTGGGCCATGGCCTCAAGCTGAAGGACGCCCGGCATGACGGGGTGGCCGGGGAAGTGCCCCTGGAAGAAGGGTTCGTTGATGGTGACGTTCTTGACGCCGGTGCACTTGGTCTCGCCCTCGAGCCCGATGATGCGGTCGATCATCAGGAAGGGGTAGCGGTGCGGGAGGATCTTCATCACCTCGTTGACGTCGAGCACGGCGTCGCCGGTGGGGATGTAGATGGTGTTGGGCACCATGCTGCGCATGGCCTTGTACTGGGAGTCGATGGAGCGGGCGAGCTCCGTGTTCGGGCCGTGGCCGGGGCGGACGGCGATGACGTGGCCGGTGATGCGGCGGCCGCAGAGCATGAGGTCACCGACGATGTCGAGGATCTTGTGGCGGACGAACTCGTCCTGGAAGCGCAGGGGCTGCTTGGAGAGCAGGGTTTCGCCGCGGACGACGACGGCCGCCTCCAGGGTGCCGCCCTTGATCAGGCCCTTTTCCATGAGCGGGGCGATGTCCTCGTAATAGACGAAGGTGCGGGCCGGGGCGATTTCCTTCTCGTAGGTTTCAGGCGTGATCTCGAGGGAGAGGTACTGGGTGAAGCGGCCGCCAGGGCCGACGTTGGTGCAGGAGATGCGGAACTTCTTGTCCGGCACGATGGTGAGGATCGTGCCGTCGCGGGTTTCCTGGTAGATGGGTTCGCGGATCTCGAAGATCTTGCGGGGGGCGTTCTGGGCGACGATGCCGGCCTTTTTGATCAGCTCCACGAAGGGCTGTGAGCTGCCATCGACGATGGGTGGCTCGTTGGCGTCCATTTCGATGATGGCGTTGTCCACGCCCATGCCGGTCAGGGCCGAGATCACATGCTCGACGGTGTGTACATTGACACCGCCCTCGGCAATGGTGGTGGCGCGCTCCACCTTCTGCACCTTTTCGACCAGGGCGGAGATGAAGGGCTTGTCCTCCAGGTCAATGCGGCGGAACTTGAATCCGAAGTCCTCAGGGGCGGGCTGCAGGGTCAGGGTGACCTGCTCTCCCGTGTGCAGGGAGATCCCGGTGATTGAGGCGGATTTGGCGAGGGTGTGCTGACGGTCAGAGGCGGCCATACGAGGGAAAGGCCGCCCGTTGTAGCCGCGTGGCCCTCATGGGTCAAAGAGAAACCTCGCAGTCGCCCGAATCCGAGGCAGGGGCGGTCAGGCCTTCTGCAGGTAGGTGAAGACGACGACTCCGAGGGTCAGGAAAAATGCGGCGATAACCATTCCGGTGAACATAGCGTCGCGTCTTTAAGCCGAAAAGGTGGCCGCGCCAGTGATATTTGAGGGTGCAGCGACCTCTTGCGCTCACCTCAGATGTCTCCATGATGACCACCCTTCTCATGGCGGTACGTAAAGAGGTCACCATCTCCCTGTTCTCCTTTCTGATCCTGGTCCTGCTCGGTCTGGGGCTGGGTTTCTTCTACCGGCTGCCCGGGCTGGAGCGCCGTCCGATGCATGCGGACGAGGCGATTCTGGGGGTGAAGCTGGCGGATTACTGGCAGGGCGGACAGTTCAAGTACGATCCGAAGGACTATCATGGGCCGGGCCTGCATCAGACATCGATGGCCTGGGGCCGCCTGACGGGCTGGGAGTCGGATCCGGCGGCCTGGAAAGAGGGGGACCTGAGGTTTGTCGTGGTCCTGACGGGGCTGGGCGTGATGCTGAGCGTGTTCCTGTTTGCCGACGCGCTGGGGAGGCTGGGCACGGCGCTGGCGCTGATGATGTCCGCCGTCTCCCCGATGATGGTTTATTACAGCCGCTATTTCATCATGGAGATGCAGCTGACGCTGCTGATGGCGCTGACGCTGGGCTGCTTCTGGCGGCATTCCCAGGGAGGGGGACGGCTCTGGCTGGTGCCTGGGGGCATGGCCCTCGGCTTTGCGCACGCAACCAAGGAGACCTTCATCATCAATGTTGCGGCGGCCCTGGCGGGCTGGGTGCTGGCCCGAATCTTCGTCGGTGAGTTTTCACCGCGCCAGTCCAACTCGCTGAGCCTCATGTCACGCTCGAAGAAGCGCGAGATTTCGGCTCCGTGGGCCTGGGTGCTGGTGCCCGCCCTGCTGGTCTCCGTGGTTTCATTTTCCGGTGGGTTCCAGGACTGGAAGGCGGTTCAGGACAGCGTGCTCACCTACGCAAACTACCTGGAACGCAGCGGCGGCAGCGGTCATGAGAAGCCCTGGCATTATTACCTGGCCCTGATCTTCTGGAGAAAGGATGGGCTGGTCTGGAGCGAGGCGATGATCGGAGGCCTGGGACTGCTGGGGATGCTGAACGCCTTTTTGGGTGAACACAAGAGCATGGCGCGCCAGGCTTTCCTGGTCTTCCTCTCGGGCTACACGGGAGTGCTGTTCGTCATTTATTCCTTCCTGTCCTACAAGACCCCCTGGTGCATTCTTTCCGCCCAGCACAGCCTGACGCTTCTTGCAGGAGTGGGGGCCTCCTGGCTCTGGCACGCCTGCCAGGGAGGTGTCGCCCGCCTGGTCTATAAGGTGGCCGTGGGCCTGGGCATTTATTTCCTCTGCGGCCAGAGCAAGTTTGCCAACGAGGAATACCGTGCGGATCAGCGCAACCCCTATGTCTATTCGCACACCACGACGGATTTGATGCGCCTGGTTTCGGAGGTGGAAAAGGTGGCTGGAGACCTGGGCTCCGGGTTCAGCGCCCAGGTGATCAACCGTGATTCGGGCTGGCCCCTGCCCTGGTACTGGCGGGCTTTGTCGAAGGTGGGGTATCAAACTGAAATCCCCGCGCAGGTGGAGGCGCCGGTGATCATCGTGGAGGCCGACTTGCTTCCCGACTTGAAGGCCCGGCTGGGTGACAGGTCGTCTGCATACAAGGAAACGGGCCCCTATGGCCTGAGGCCGGGGGTTCATCTCTGGCTGCTGGTTTCCAAGGAAAAGGCGGATGCATCCGCTCGGTCGGTTGAGAACGCGCCGGTCAGCCTGCCGGTCCCTTCCGGTGACATGCCTGCACCCAGCACCATCTCCACGCCGCCGACCCTGACTCCGAACGTGCCCGTGCTGCCGTCCTTGCCCAGGCCGGCTCCGGTTCAGCCCGCCTCGCCAACCCAGCCCTGATTTGCCTTTCCGATGAGCGGTCCGGCCCAGATGCATGGTTTCAGCACCGAGGCGATGGCGACCACGTTCGAGGTCATCCTCGTGCATGAGGAGGCCGGATATGCAGCCCAGGCCGCCGAGGCGGTGTTCATGGAGATCGCCAGGCTGGAGGAGGAACTGAGCCGGTTCCGGCATACGAGTGACATCTGGAGGCTGAGCCAGCTGGAACCTGGGCAGAGTCTGTCCGTCTGTCTTTCGGCGTGGGACTGCCTCACGCTCTCGAAGGCGGTCTGGGAGGAGACGCAAGGTGCCTTCGACATCACCATCGGTCCGCTCATGCTGCTCTGGCGCGATGCCGAAGGCAACCTGCATGAGCCCGACCCTGCGAGGCTGGAGCTTGCGCGGCAGAGCGTGGGGTCACAGCTGTTCGAGCTCGATGAGTCGGAGTTGAAAGTGACCGTGCAAGCCAGCCGGATGGTGTTTGACCTGGGCGCGGTGGGAAAGGGCTATGCCCTCGACCAAGCCGCCGCCCTGCTGCAGGACTGGGGCATTGAAAACGCCTTTCTGAACGCTGGCGACAGCACGCTTCTGGCCATCGGCCATCCTCCCGAAGAGGCCGCCTGGCAGGTCACCCTGGCGGATGGAGCGCGTGCGCTGACCTTGAAGGACCGCGCCCTGAGCGGCAGCGGCTTCCAGGTCAAGGGCGCGCACATCATGGACCCGCGGACGCTGCGTCCCGTGCCGGTGAAGGAAAGCCGGAGCTATGCGCTGGCTCCCTCCGCCGCCCTTTCCGACGCGCTTTCCACGGCCTTCATGATCATGGACGAGGCGGAGGTGCGCTCGCTTTGCGAACGTCATGCCGGGCTGGTGGAGGCGCTCCGGATCTGACGCCGGGCGGCAGTCAGCCCAGCCTCACTTCGATGGTTTCAGAATTGGTTGGGCTGGCGCGCAGGCCGGTCAGCTCCTTCACGGCTCCTGCCTCGGGTTCGAGAAGGCGGAGGTTGTAGTCGCCCTCGGCGAAGGTGTGCGGCTGCCATTCGGCGCTGTTGAGCCGCAGGGCGTAGACCAGCTCGCCGGTGCGGGCGTCAATCACCTCGACGACGGCGCTGTCTGTGTCCGCAAACTTCAGCTTCGGCAGCTGCGCCACGGCCTTGCGACCGTACTGGTCGCGGACGGTGGAGGTGACCGGCCAGGTGTCAAACTGCGGCCCGCCGATGCCGTCGAAGGGCCAGCATTCGCAGGTGATGGTGCGCTGCTTCTTGTCAAACTTCACCAGGCCGAAGCCGGAGGTCTTTGCGCGCAGGTTTTCCATCGTCTCCTTCGGCGGCTGATGGGCGCCGTTCTTGACGGCGAGCACGGTCATGGGATGGCCGAAATGATCGATGAAGTCGCCGGTGAGCCCCTGGCCGGGCCTGCGTCCGTTGACCTTTTCCGTGGGCTCCCACCAGCGGGGATAACCCACATTGACGGCAGGACCGGCAAAGGCGACGCCGGCGTCCCGCGGCTCGTCGATGCCATAATGCACGACGGCCGGCAGGTGCTGGTCGCCCGCCAGATGGAAGGCATGGGCCTTGCGGATGAGGCGCAGCGCGGCGTTGCGGGCCTTCTGCGGCCAGCCGTTCTGGTCATAGTCCATGCGCAGCACCTGGCGCTCGCCGCCATGGGTGGTGGCCATGCCGGTGAAGATGGTCTGGGAGATGACGGCCTTCATCTGCGCCCCCTGCCAGTCGCGAACCCATTCCTCAAGAAACTTCATCTGGCCGCCGCCCAGAAGCTCAAGACCCTCGACATCGGACAGCCTCGGGTCGGCATCAGGATTGATCATGTGGTCCGGCCGTTCATCCGTCGGCGGCACGTTGCCTTCCGGGGCGGACTTGAACTGGCGGTCGGCCAGGATGGCGAAGCTGATGCCGCCGTAGTTCATCGGGCCATAGTAGTTGCTGATGCCCTGCTTGCAGGGTTTCGGATCGTAAGGGTCGGGGTGGTGCGAGGTCTGCGTGCGGTGCACGACGTTGACCCATCCGGCCATCATTTCATAGCCTCCGGCCTCCTGGCTCTTCGTCTGCTTTTCACCGCCGACGCCCCAGAGGTTGCCCTGATATACATCGTGATCATCCGGCAGCGAGACGCTGGGGCGGTCCTTGGTGAGATCGCGCCAGGTCCAGCCGTGGAAATACCATTTCCTCAGGTAGTCGAGAACAGCGGGCTCCAGCGGGTCGCGCTGCACGCCATAGCCGGCGGTGCTTTCATAAAACTGGTCGCCGACAAAGGCGAGCAGGTCGGGGTCGAGCTTTGCCACGGCGTCGACATAGGGGGCGTTTGGAAAGGCGGTGTGGATGTTGCACGACACGTCCGCGACCTTCAGCACGTTGGGCGAAACGGGATCACGGCGCACGGTGCCGTTCAGATGATGGGTGTGGGTGCCGTTGCTGGACTTCAGCACGTAGCTGAGCCGGTAGGCGGTGTCCTGGCTGTCGTCCCAGCCGGTGATGCGGAAGGTGGCGGTGCGTGCCTGGGAGTGGATCTGCGCGGTGCTGATGACCTTCCAGCCCGGGCCGTCCTCGATTTCCAGGCGGACCTCACGGTTGTCCGACTCGCCCAGCGGCGGCATCTGCACGGTCATCTTCAGGATGCCCCGGCTGAGGGTGTAGTGGTTGAAGAGCAGGGGGCCGAAGCGGTGGCTTTCATCCGCGACCACCTTGCTGCCGCGGATCGTCCAGTCGCTGAACCAGAACAGGCCGCTGCCGACTTCCATGCCGCCCTCGGCCTTCTTTTTTTTCGCCCCGGCACGCGGGCCCTCGGGGCCGAAGTTGCAGCCGATCGCCAGGTTGCCGATTAATTGGTTGGGCCGCAGTTCGTTCTTCACAAGTTCGCCGAGCAGCCGGTCGTCCCGTGCGTCATGCGCGGCAAGCGTCAGGCTGTGTGAGCCGCCCCTGGCCTCGATGCTGAGGCGCAGCGTCACGCTTTCGGTTTCACCCAGGTCGATCATGGACTGCGGCTGTCGAGCATCGCCAAAGAACAGTCCGCCTTTGGCGGTGAAGCCGACGTCCCAGCCTGAGGAGAAGGCGAGGTTGTTGCGGTAGTCACGCAGCTTTGGGTGGTCGCGAAGGGTGCCCAGGACGCCGATCTTGAAGCCCGCGCTGCCCCTGCCGTCACCGGCCAGCCTGCCGCCGCCGACCCGGCCGATGGTGACGCTCATGTGCAGGTCGCCCGGTTGGTCGGCCAGCTCACGGGTGAGCACGTGGATGTTTCGGTCAGGCTTTGCGGCGATGCATTCGGCCCTGCCGTCACGCACCTGCCAGTCCTGGAGCGGATTCGCCCAGAAGGCGCCGCCCAGCCAGGTGCGGTCAAGATCCTCCTGCCAGCGGCTTTGAAAAGGTTCGGGCTCGGCGGCGCCAAGGGAGGAGGGCAGGAGAGTGCTGGCGGCAAGCGCGGAGGTTTCAGCGATGAACTGACGTCGGGTGGTCGGCATGGCGGGAGGGTGGGAAACGCAGGCTTGCGGCCAATTATTCGCCTGCAAACCGTCCTATGAAGAGAATCAGTCCGCTGGGGCGGTGTCGGACGAACCAGAGGAACGGGCGGTTGGCGGTGAAGATCACCGGGCGGGCTTGAGCGGACGAACCGGGGGAGTCGCCAAAGGGTTCGGCAGCTACAGTGGCCGCAGCCACCCTGGCCCCGAGTTCATTCACCTCCACCGAGGTCTGATGGACGATGTCCCCGATGAAGCCGGGGCTGCCTTGAATCATGCCGCTGAAGTCCGCCTTCCCAGGAACAAAGGCATCATGAACACCCATGGACCGCCACAATTCATTGAGTGAAAGCTGTGTGCTGAAACTGAAGCGTGGCATGCTGATGACGGCATCGCGCGATCCCATGCCTGCAACAACCCTGGCCCAGGCACCCATGTCCAATGCGGACTCCACGGAGTCCCGGTCGGAGTCCGGTCTGGCAAGCAGTAAGATCATGGCAAAATCACCGCCGATAAAAGGCATCTCGATGCATTGCCAGGCCGGCCCCTCCGCATAATCAAAGCGGCCTTCCAGCTTCATCATCGGAAGTGCGATCTGCGCCCTTGAAGGCTGCAGAAAGGCCTGGCGTTTGGTCTGCCGAGGATCGAAGTCCTGCGCCCATGCCATTTGTAGATGCAGGGTGTTTGCCAGTATGACAGAACCTGTCCCTGCTGCGAAGCTTCGGGGGCTTGCCAGGTCGCTGATTCTCCCGCGTGTTTTGTTGTGAATCCAGGCATTGATGCTGGCTGCACTGGTCACGGCTTCGTCACCGGGCAGCTTCTGGATGGAAGCGGAAAACAGCCGGCTGGCTAGCTCCGTAAAGCCTGGGGCGAGAGTTGCCGCTGAAGGCACCCAGATGGAATTCCAGACCTCCAACGCCATGCCTGGATTTCGTGTTCGAAGCGCCTCGCTGACGGCTGCTTCGTCCTTCGCTCGCTCATGTGTCCCTGAATTCAGTTTGGCGAAATCAATCAGCTGCCGTTGAGTTTCACCCGAGGAAGCCTCGGCAAGAAGGGAGGCCAGCCGGTGCCCGCTGTAGGGGGAGTAGCTGAAGTTCCCTTTTGTCATCTGGCGGAATGCCTGAAACATCTGCCAGGAATGTTCATTGATCCTTCCCGCCGCCTGCTGTGCCGGGGTTTGTGCAAACAGTGCGGTGCCGCAAGCCAGGCAAAGGGTCATCAATCGCCAGATCATGTTTCCTTGTAGGCTTTTTAGTGTCCCGCTGGCAACTTGAATCCTGCCTGGGTGACGCAGGACGAACTTGGGATGTTCGTCGGAATCTCCAGTGGCGTGCCGGTTGATTTTCGAGACAATAAGCGCTCCGTATGCCCCGAAAAACTCCTGAACAACTCCGCTCCTGGCGCTGGTATGGCCGGGATGAACTGCGCTCCTTTGGACATCGTTCCCGTGCCAAGCAGGCCGGCTGGGGGGCTGAGGATTACGTGGGCAAGCCGGTCATCGGCATCCTGAACTCCTGGTCGGAACAGAACTCCTGCCACATGCACCTGAAGCTGACCGCCGACGCCGTGCGCCGCGGCATCCTTCAGGCGGGCGGTCATCCGATGGAAATCCCGGTGCTCTCCGCCGGCGAGATGCTGACCAAGCCGACGGCGATGTTCCACCGCAACCTGCTCGCCATGGAGACCGAGGAGGTGCTGCGCGCCAATCCGCTCGACGGAGCGGTGCTTCTCGGCGGCTGTGACAAGTCCACGCCCGGCCTTTTGATGGGCGCCTTCAGCATGGACATCCCGGTGATCTACATGCCCTGCGGCCCGATGATGAAGGGCAACTGGCGCGGGACCACGCTCGGCAGCGGCAGTGATGTCTGGAAATACTGGGATGAAAAACGTGCGGGCAACCTGAGCTGGGAGGAATGGTGTGAAATCGAGGACGGCATCGCCCGCGGCCCCGGTCACTGCATGACCATGGGCACGGCCTCCACGCTCACCGCGCTGGCGGAGACCCTGGGGCTGGTCATTCCCGGTGCGTCGTCGATCCCTGCCGTGGACAGCGCCCACACGCGCATCGCGGCGGCGGCCGGCCGGCAGATGGTTGAAAACGTCTGGATGGACCGCAGGCCGTCCACGATCGTCAGCGAGCGCTCCTTTGAAAACGCCATCGCCGTGGACATGGCCCTGGGTGGCAGCACCAACGCCATCGTGCACCTCGTGGCCATGGCGGGCAGGCTCGGCATCAAGCTGCCGCTGGAGAAGTTTGACGAGATCAGCCGCCGCGTGCCGCTTCTCGCCAACCTCCGCCCGGCCGGCAAATACCTCATGGAGGAGTTCTTCCTCGCCGGGGGCATCAAGGCCCTGCTCAACGGCATGAAGGAGCTGCTGCACATGGACGTGCCCACCGTCACCGGCCTGACGATGGGCGAAAACGTCGCGGGCTGCGAGATCTACGATGCCGACGTCATCCGCACGCCGGCCAATCCGCTTCAAGCCGATGGCGGCACGGCGATTCTTCGTGGCAACCTCTGCCCGGACGGGGCGGTGATCAAGCATGCCGCCGCCACTCCCGAGCTCTGCCAGCACACCGGTCCCGCGCTGGTGTTCGACAGCTATCCGGAGATGAAGGCGAAGATCGACGATCCCGACCTCGATGTGACCAAGGACACCGTGCTCATCCTGCGCAATGCCGGGCCTGTCGGTGCACCGGGCATGCCGGAGTGGGGGCAGCTGCCGATTCCGAAGAAGCTGCTCATGCAGGGCATTCGCGACCTGGTGCGCCTGAGCGACTGCCGCATGTCAGGCACCAGCTATGGCGCCTGCGCCCTGCACATCGCGCCGGAAAGCGCCGTGGGCGGCCCGCTGGCCCTGGTCAGGAACGGCGACCTCATTGAACTCGATGTCAAAAACCGCCGCCTGCACCTGCACGTCAGTGACGAGGAGCTGGCGAGGCGTCGTGCCGAATGGAAGCCCGCGCCGCCGCGCTACCATCGTGGTTATGCCAAGCTTTTCGTTGAGCATGTGACCCAGGCCAACGAGGGCGCGGATTTTGACTTCCTTCAGCATGGTCCTGCTGTGCCGGAGCCGGAGATTTTCTGAGTCCGGCCGTTTTGTTGACAGCGTTCTGTGAACAAGAATTTTCACCTTGAGTTGGATCCGGTCTTGCACGTCGCCGCCCTTCAATACCATTGGCCTTGAATGGACTCCTCACCGCGCAAACGCCCATCGACCTCCGGACCGGACGCGAAACCCGCCTCGCGGGGCCGGTCGTCGGCGAGGCTGAACGACCAGCTGGCGCTGCCCCTGGGCGAGCATGAGCGCAAGGCATCGCGCAGGCAGCTCGACAAGCTTCATCCAGGCAACCGTCTGCGCCTGATGTTCGGCCAGCCCCTGCTGCCGGAGGAGCCCGGGGATGGGGAGTTGAAATGACGGCATCCTGACAGCTCCTTGAATTTTCTAAACGAAGCCACAGAGGCTTGTTCTGCCGGGGTGACTTTCCTCTTTGATGGTATCCGTTCGTTTCCGGGTTCAGTCAGATGGAGCCGGCCAGGAGTGGGGAATGCCTAGCCCATGAGGGATTCGATGGGTTGATGAGATCACGTTCGTGGGTTTTTCTTCGGACGACCTCTTTGTCACCAGAGCGGGCCAGTGCTAGTTTTGGGTTCAGTGATTGTTACCGAACTTCCCAGCAGCCAGACCCAGTTTGATTTCCGCACCGGCCGTGAGACGGCCATTGCGGGTCCGGTTGTGAATGACTCGGAGCGCGCGGCCTGCTCCATGTTGAACCGTCTCAGGGCCAAGGGACTCGCGGAGGCGGCGCGGATGGCGCCTTCGAGGCGGTCGCTTTCGCCGGATGTCTGGGCGGCCCTGGTGGCCGCGAGAGCACGTGAATGGGCCGTGCCGCTGATCCGGCTCGACGGTCTTGGCATCGTCCGGGATCCCGATGGCATCCTGGTTTCGAAGTCCATGGTTCCGCTCAAGACAGGGGCTGAGGCCAGTCCTTTCATGGACCCTGACTGGCAGGTGGTCTACAAGCTCTTCCCGCTTCATGCCACCGGTGGTCTGGGCAAGACCTTTGAGATTGAGAAGCTGGCCGACGACCACGGCTTTGAAATGACCGTGCGTGACGCCGTGCTGGCGGAGACGATGGAAAAACTGATGCTGCTGCACGACGCCGGGGCGCACCCGACGGAGATCGTCGGCATCGACGACCAGGGGGATTACCTGGTGGTCAAACAGCCTCTGGCCCAGCCTTATGAAGACCTGGAGGCGGACCGCCTGGCCGCCATCGAGCGCGTCAAGGCCGTGCCCTGCAAGGCACGTTTCCGCCGCAATGTCTGGGTGCTCTGGATGCACGACCATGCCTGGATCATGAGCGACCTGCATCCCGGCAACATCATGCGCGAGCCGGATGGCAGCCCCTGCATCATCGACGCCCTGCTGGCGCCGCTGCCACCGGCGATGATCGACAGCGACCGGCATCTGCGTGATGCGGTGGCGGATGCCAGGGTCTGGCGCCTCGGTCTGCCTCGCAAGCATGCGGACCCTTTTGCGCTGGTTTCAGACGACGACCTCTGAGTGCGGCTTCCCGGGTTGCCTAATCAAAAGTTCCACCGGGCCGATGCGCCGTCCTTGGGGGTGACCTCGATGCTGTCGATCTCGCAGTCCGGAAGGTAGAGCCGCAGGGTGCCGATCGCGCCCTTCTGAGCGAGGCTGACGGTGATGTGCTGCCAGTCCCCCGCAGCGACCTCGAAGGGAGTGGAGGACATGCCGGTTTCATCGGCGGAGCCATTCGGGAAACAATCCACCTTGCCGGACCCGCCGCCCTGGCTGCGCAGGCGGAGCTTTAGCACCGCCGGAGCCTGCATCTTGGCCATGGCGTGGCCGAGGAAGGCTGTGCCCGGCCTGCCAGTGGCTTTCAGCGTCAGGATGCCATCGTGAGGCGTGGCCTTGCATTGACGCTCCTTCCATCCTTCGAGCGGGTCCGCCTTGGCCGCAGCCTTTCCAGGAGCCTTGGCGGCAACCGGCCTGTAGGCCGGGTTGGGGCGCGGGTATTGGACACCGGTGTCTTTGAGGAAGCCGTCGATCCAGGCGCCGAGCTCCTTCACCTTGTCCGGCATCTTCGCCGCGAGGTCATTGGATTCTCCGAGGTCGCTGGCGAGGTTGTAAAGTTCGTGCGTGTCCGGATTGCCGAACCAGCGAAGGAGCTTCCAGTCGCCGCTGCGCACCCACACACCGCCGGCCCTGGCGGCTCCGGCATGGGGATGGTAGTTGAAATAGGCGGTGCGCTCCAGGCTGCCCAGGCCCTTCAGCACGCCTGCATAGCTGACGCCGTCAAAGCGCTGCTTTTCCGGCCGCTGCACGCCGAGCAGGTCGATCACCGTCGGGTAGATGTCGATGCAGCCGACGACAGCATCGTTGGTTGAACCGGGCTGGATGTTGCCCGCCCAGGACCACATCAGCGGGACGCGTGTGCCGCCCTCATAGAGGGTGCCCTTGCCGTCGCGCAGCGGCGTGTTCATCGTCGGCGGCTGAAGGCCCGCCCATTTCTGCCAGGCCTCATTGGCGGATTTTTTTCCTTCGGCGATGGTGTTGCTGTGGGTGTTGCCGCCGTTGTCCGAGGTGAAGATCACGAGGGTGTTGCCGGCGATGCCCTGCTTCTCGAGTTCCGCCAGGATGGTGCCGAAGCATTCGTCCACGCTGCGCAGCATCGAGGCCATGATGGGATTGCCCTGTCTGCCGCTGGGATCCTTTTTCGCGGCGAAGGCCCGGGTGTATTCTTCCTTGTGTCCCCAGGGGCCGTGCACGCCGTAGCACCAGAGGTTGAGGTAGAACGGGCCGCCCTTGCTCTGCTGGATGAACTTCACCGCCTCCTTTGCCTGCCGGTCGACGATGTATTCACCCGTTGGTCCGTCGGTGATGGTGCCGACCTTGCTCTTGGCCGTCGGCCTGCCTTCGGGTTTCACTCCGTAGGGCGAGAAGTATTCACCGGGCGGGCCGGGGTCGGGGTGGCAGTGAAAGGCGACGTCGAAGCCCTGCTTTTCCGGCCAGTGCTCGGGCATGAGGCCGAGATGCCATTTGCCGATGTGGGCGGTGCGGTAGCCCGCACCTTTGAGGGTTTCCGCCAGGGTGACCTGGGACGGCTCGAGATAGTTTTTGCTTTCAGGGGTCAGCATTGGCACGCCGGGAGCCGCAGTTTCCTTGAGAAAGGCGTGACCGGCAGGCTGTGGCGGCTGATGTCCGCTGGCGGTGGTGATGCCGTGCCTGGCGGAATACTGGCCGGTGAGGATGGAGGCACGGGTCGGGGAGCAGAGAGGCTGCGCGTAGGCATTGGTGAAACGCATCGCTTGTCGGGCAAAGCGGTCGATGTTCGGCGTCTCGTAATACTTCGAGCCGTACACGCCGCTGTCCATCCAGCCCATGTCATCGACCAGGAAAAGAACGATGTTTGGCCTGTCGGCGGCGGCGGCGGAGGGACGGGCCAGGCAGGCCGTGGCAAGAGCAAGAAGGGCGAGGCGGCGGATCATGAGCGCGCCTTGAACGAAGCAAATGCGGTCATTTTGCAAAGGACCGGTTTTGAATGACCAAGGACCAGGATCCAATGACCGGGGAATGCCCAAGGTTCAAATCAGCAGGTCACCGCCAGATTCATCACGATGCCGTCCAGTGCGGTGGTTCTTGGACATTCGTGACCTGGGGCATTCCTTGGTCATTACAGCCTGGACACTGGGCCTTCTTACATCTGTTTCGTCTCCCGACATCACCCGGCCATGAGCCAGCCATCCGTGATCACGGTCGACTGATCGGTGGCAGCTTTTCAGCGAGCCGCTTCCGCAGGCCCTGGAGCGTTTCGGCGTGGGCCGGGTCCCTGGCGAGGTTGGTGTATTCATGCGGGTCCTTGTCGTGATCGTACAGCTCGACGCCGTTCCTGCCTTCATCCCATTCCGTGCAGCGCCATCGTGACGTGCGGATGCTGCGCCCCCAGAACTCGGCATTGGGTCCGCGACGAGCCTGGGTGAAGGCGGCGTCGTGAAGGCTGGCGCTGGCGTCTTCCAGGAAGGGGCGCAGGCTGCGGCCTTGAAGCTGGGCGGGCGAGGGGATGCCGCAGAGGTCGCAAAGCGTGGGGAAGACATCCAGCAGTTCGATGAGGCTCTCACTTTGCCTGCCTGCGGACTTCATGCCAGGCGTGGCGAGGATGAAGGGGACGCGGGCGCTCTCCTCAAAGAGGCTGCGCTTGTGCCACAGGCCGTGCTCGCCGAGATGCCAGCCGTGGTCGGAGGTGAAGATGATGATGGTGTTGTCCTCCAGTCCTGACTGCTTCAGCGCCCCCAGCACACGGCCCGCCTGGGCGTCGACATAGCTGACGCAGGCGAGATAGGCGCGGATGGCGGCGCGGCGCTGCTCCGGTGTGGCGCTGAGCGTGTAGCCGGGGACGGAGCCGTTGCGGGCCGGCGGCGGGATGTCCGCCTCGTCATTATCCGGAGCATCAGGCAGCCGGATTTCTTCAAAGGGATAAAGGTCGAAGTACTTCGCCGGGGCAACCAGCGGCAGGTGGGGGCGGTGGAAGCCGACGGCGAGGAAGAAGGGCTTCGCCCTGTCGTGCCTGGAAAGCCATTCGATGGCGGTGGAGGCGAAGGCGCCGTCCACAAGCTGTTCATCTTCACCGGGGATTTCCTGCCAGCTCAGGCCCTGCTTTTTGCCGGTCTTCACATCGACAGCGCTCAGGCGCCTCGGAGGAAAGGGAAGCTCGCTCTTGAAGGGCGTGCCGAAGTCCCAGGCCTGCGGATCATCCATGCTTTCCAGGCCGGTGGGCACGCCGAGGTGGAAGATCTTCCCGCAGCGTGCCGTGGCATAACCTTGATTGCGGAAATGGTGCGGCAGCGTGAGGACGTCCGGGATGTTGGTGTAAAGGTTGTCCTCGTTGTTGGTCACCCGTGTGCTTTCTGGCCGCAGGCCGCTCATCATGGAGGAGCGTGAGGGGTTGCAATGGGGGAACTGGCAGTAGGCACGGCTGAAGCTGACGCCCCGTTTCGCCAGGGCGTCCAGGTTCGGCGTCCTTGCCAGCGGATGCCCGTTGCATCCGAGCGTGGCGGCCAGGTCGTCCGACATGAGCAGGAGCACGTTCGGGCGCGCCTTTTCGGCCGCAGTGAGGCTGGCTGCGCCTGCTGCAAGCGTGACCAGGAGGGGGGTGATGAGTGAGTGGTTCATGCGGATTTTCCGGCCTTGGCCTTTTTCTTCGGGGCATCCGCACCCCTGGGCTTGCCGCCGTTCGGGCTGAGCCTTTTCCACCAGTCCGGACCTTCGGCGTCGATGGCTGTGTTGTGCTCGATGAGCCTGCCCTTCATTTCATGGAAACGCCGGGATTCCCTGTCCTTCAGGTCGGTGGTTTCAAGGGCGTCCGACTTCAGGTTGTAGAGTTCAAACTCGGTGAGTTCGGCGTTGGCGAGGATTTTCCAGTCCCCCTCGCGCATGGCGATCTTGGCGTTGGGGGCCATGTGAAGCCGCCAGAAGAGGGGCTGCGGCCTTTTGACTTCGGCGGCCTTGCCTGTCAGGAGGGGCATTACGTCCACGCCGTCAAGGACACGGTCCGCCGGGACGGAGACACCAGCGATGCCAAGCAGGGTGGGAAAGGCGTCGCTGCCGATGACGGGGATGTCACAGGTGGTTCCTGGGGTGATTTTGCCGGGCCAGCGGGCGATCCCGGGCACGCGGATGCCGCCTTCATGAAGGTCGCGCTTGCGGCCGCGCAGACCGCCGGTGCTGCCGCGCCCGGGGCTTTTCTCGCCATCGCCCTCTGGGCCGTTGTCGGAGGTGAAGAAGACAAATGTTTGTTCGGCAAGGCCCTGCTGGTCCAGCGCCTTCATCAGCTGGCCGAAGGCGTGGTCCATCTGGGTGACGTTGGCGTGATGCTCGCGCTGCACGTCGTCGGCGAGGTCCGGATAGAGGGCCTTGAAGGCCGGGTCGGACTTGATCGGGTAGTGGGGCTCGTGGGTCCAGACGGCGAGGAAGAAGGGCTTTGCGGGGTCACGCTTCTCCTTCAGCCAGGTGATGGCCTCGCCGACCACGAGAGGGGCGGAGTAGCCCTGCATGGGGCCGGCGGGCGTGCCGTTGCGGACGAAGTTGACGGGGTTTTCATGCGTGGGTGCCGCGTTGTTCTGGGTGGCCATCCACCATTCGTAGCCATGGTCGCCGGGCTGAGGCTGGGCGGGATTGTTGAACAGGCCGTTGAGGTGCCACTTGCCGCTGTGGCAGGTGTTGTAGCCTGCCTCCTTCAGCAGCCTGGGCAGGGTGATCTCACGGGTGCGGAGATGAACCTCGGCGCCTTCGGCGATCCAGGTGTAGACGCCGTTGCGGTGAGGTGTGCGGCCGGTGAGCAGGGCTGACCGGGAGGGGCTGCACACGGCGCTTGCCGAGTAGCACTGGGTGAGCCTCACGCCCTGGCGGGCGAAGGCGTCGAGGCTGGGGGACTTGATGACGGGATGCCCCTGGCAGCCGAGGTCGCCGTAGCCGAGGTCATCGGCCAGAAACAAGATCATGTTAGGCCGGCCGGCCGCCTGGAGGACGGCGGTGGCGAGAAGCGTGAGGAGCAGGCGCATGGCCGGGCTTCAACGGTCCAGGACCACCGCCCTTTCGTGGAATCGTCAGGCGTTCATCGTGGAAAGGCGGGGTGTCCGGCCGGCGTTGTCGCAGTCTTGATGTTCATGCGCCTTTCCATCCTTCCTTTTTTCCTGCCTGCCGCAGGCATGATGGCGGTGGATTTTTCGAAGGAGGTGCATCCCGTGCTGCAACGTGCATGCTTTGAATGCCATGGGGCCGAGCAGGGCAGGGGCGGGCTGCGGCTGCACGAAAGGCAGGCCGTGGCGAAGGCGGATCATCAGGAGATCCTCCGGCGTGTGACCCTGCCAAGGACGGACAAGGAGGCCATGCCGAGGCGTGGCGAGCCCCTGAAGGCGGATGAGATTGCGGCGCTCAGGTCATGGATCGAGGCCGGAGCAAAATGGCCGGAGGCCGTGCAGGCGGGCAGGCACTGGAGTTATGTGCCGCCGGTCCGGCCGGCGTTTCCCGAGGTCAAGGAGGCTGCCTGGTCCAGGAACCCGGTGGACATCTTTGTTGCGGCGCGTCTGGAAAAGGAGGGGCTTGCGCATTCTGCGGAGGCCGAACCTGAGGTGCTGCTGCGCAGGCTGTCCCTGGACATCACCGGCCTGCCGCCTGCGATCGCCGAGGTGGATGCCTTTGTGAAGGCCTGGAGGCAGGATTCAGAGCGCGCTTTGAACGGGGCTGTGGACAGGCTGCTATCCTCCAGGGAGTTCGGGGTGCGCTGGGCGCGTCCCTGGCTGGATGCGGCGCGGTATGCGGACTCGCACGGCTTTCAGCGCGACGACCTTCGTGAGATCTGGGGCTTTCGCGACTGGGTGGTGGATGCGCTGAACCGCAACATGCGCTTTGACCAGTTCACCATTGAGCAGGTGGCGGGCGACTTGATTCCAGGCGCCCGGCCGGAGCAGGTCATCGCCACGGGCTTTCATCGCTGCACGCCGACGAATGTCGAGGCTGGCACGGAGCCGGAGGAGAGCCGGATCAACCAGGTGCTGGACCGTGTGAACACGACGGGCACCGTCTGGCTTGGGACCACGCTGGAGTGCGCCCAGTGCCATAACCACAAGTATGACCCCTTCAGCCAGCGCGATTATTATTCACTGCTGGCCTACTTCAACAACACGCGGAAGGAGGCTGAGCGCGCCAATCCGAAGGTGCCTGGCAGCATCAAGTTTGACGGTGTGGCGGCGGCGCTGCCCGACCCGACGCTGGAGGTGCGCCGCCGTGAGCTACAGAGTCAGATTGCCGGCCTGGAAAGGAAGGCGGACGTGCAGGCGAAGTCGAAGGAGCCCGCCGCTCCAGCCGGGGGCGGGGGAGGTGCGAAGGTTCTGAAGGCTGTTTCGATTGAGACGGAGAGCGGTGCGGAGGCCGAGCAGCAGCCGGATCAGAGCCTGCTGTTCACCGGCGAGGCGCCGGACAAGGACGTGTATGAAATCGACTATGAACTGCCGGAAGGCGGCATGCTGAGCGGACTTCTGGTGGAGGCGCTGAGTGACGATTCACTGCCGGGCAGGGGGCCCGGGCGTGGTGCCGCCGCCCGGCCCAACTTTGTGCTGCAGCACCTGGAGGCCGCGCTGGTGGCCGGGGGTGGGGGTGGCAAGGATGCAGCCGGGAGTCGTCTGCGCTTCAGCACCGCGCATGCGGACTTTTCCCAGAAGAACTTTCCGGTGGAGGGCCTTGTGGATGCGGACCCCCAGACAGGCTGGGCCATCATGCCGCGTTTTGGAGAAAGTCACTGGGCGGCGTTGGAGCTGGCTGAACCCATGACGGCAGGTGCTGGCGCCAGGCTGCGTCTGCGGCTGGTGCAGGGCTACGGGGGCGGCCGGGTGATCGGACGGCTGCGAGTCAGCGCGATCCAGGGGGAAGTGCTCGCCGCACTTCCTGAGGAGCCTGAAAAAAAGGAGGAAGCAGAGGGGGATGGCCCTTCGGAGGAGGTCGGGATTCGTCGTCAGATCAGCAGTCTGAAGAAGCAGCTTGCCAGCTTGAAGGCTGCCACCACGGAGGTGATGAGTGAACTGCCCGAGCCCAGGATGACGGCCGTTTTCAAACGTGGAGTTTACACGGATCTGGGTGAACCTGTGAAGGCTGGCACGCCGGAGGTCATCCAGGTGAAGGCTGAAGGGCCGCCGAACCGGCTGAGCCTGGCCCGCTGGCTGGTCAGCCGGGGCAATCCGCTGACGGCACGTGTGACGGTCAACCGTTGGTGGGCAGAACTGTTTGGCCGGGGGATCGTCGCCACGGTGGAGGATTTTGGCATCAAAGGTTCGGCACCGTCGCATCCGGAGCTGCTCGACTGGCTTGCCGTGGAGTTCATGGAGAGCGGCTGGGACATGAAGCATGTCCTGAAGCTTGTCGTGACTTCGCGGACTTATCGTCAGAGGTCCAGGTTTGACGGGGCCGGATTGAGGGCGGATCCGGAAAACATCCTGCTCTGGCGCGGGCCCCGGCTGCGCATGGATGCGGAGATGATCCGTGACAACGCCCTGGCGGTCTCCGGACTGTTGAACCTCAGGCAGGGCGGTCCTCCCATTCGGCCGCCCCAGCCGGACGGGCTTTGGGCGAAGGTGGGCGGGCAGCAGTATCCGTATGAGGTCAGCCCTGGGGCGGAGCAGCATCGTCGCGGCCTTTACATTGTCCTGAAGCGGGGGTCGCCCTATCCCAGCCTGGTGAACTTTGACGCCTCGGCACGAACGGCCTGTGTGGTGAAGCGCTCAAGGTCCAACACGCCTCTTCAGGCGCTGACGCTGCTGAATGACCCGGTTTATGTCGAAGCCGCGCGTGCCTTTGCCGCGCGCCTTTTAAAGGAGACGCCTGGTGCCGGTGTGGATGCCAGGATCCGTCATGCGGTGCGCCTGGCCCTGGCACGCGAACCCAGGCCTGAAGAGCTGGGCGTCTTCAAAGCACTGATTGAACAGCAGATGAGGAACGGGGATGAAACCCGGGCCTGGCAGGCGGTGGCGACGGCGCTTCTGAACCTGGATGAGACGATTACCAAGGGCTGAACGAGGAGTGCGGCCCGTCGTGGCTCAGGGTACTTCGAACACCTTTTGAGTCGTTGGATCAAGCGCCAGGGAGCCGCTGGAAAGGCCGCTGACATCCAGCTCGCGATAAGGTGGGTAGGGGCTGATGACACGGCCTTCCTTGCCGGTCTTCTTGCCTCTCAGGAATCCACCGCTGCCAGGTGCAGGGCTGTCCGCCGGCTTTTTGCTGCCGCTGCTGGAGCCGTCCGCCGTGCTTGTGGAGGCCTGGGGCTTGCTGCCAGGAAGCTTGTCGGGATTGCCGACCAGCGTGTCCGACCTGGGGAGGGAAGGCGGGGACTGGTCCACCTGTCCTGGTTCACGCGTGATCGTCGGCGGCTTGTAGTTGCCTGCCGGTTTCCTGTCGGTCCTGGCTTCGCTGGTCTTTGATGCGGAGGTGCCGGAAGCGGAGCTTTTGCGCTGTGTTGCCGGCGGTTGGATGGAGCCGGGGTTCAATCGGCTGTCAGGCGCGGCGGAAGGCTGGCTGCCGCGAGGAGGAGGCGGCGTTTCATAACGTGGTGGCTGCGGATGCTGCGGCATCTGCTGATACTGGGGCGCCTGCTGATATTGAGGCACCTGCTGATATTGAGGCACCTGCTGGTAGCGTGGCTGGGCTGAATAACCCTGTGGAGGCTGGTCAAGCCTGCCCTGCGGCGGGTAGTAGGGCTGGGCCGCCGGGGCGTCACCATAAAAAACGCGGCGGAACATCTCGCCGAACTTTTTGCCGAAGGTGGGCAGGAACTGCAGCGGGCTGACATACTGCGACTGCTGCTGAGGTGGCGTTGCGTAATAGCCGCCGCCTTGTGGCTGGACGTAACCCTGGGGATACTGGGGGTAGCCGGGAGCAGGCTGTGCATATGGCTGAGGTGCCGGGACCTGCTGGGGATAGCCATAGGGCTGTCCTTGTCCGTGGGTGGCAAGGGCTGCGATGCCAAGCATCAAGGCCACACGGCGTGGAGTGGAAATGCTGTTCATATGTTTAAGAGTTCTTAACTTTTGCTGCGGTTCAAGTCATTTCTTCCCGCCAACCTTCCTCAGACAGAAGACATGTGGAATGTATTCGAACAGGCTTGGGATCGACTTGGTGGCTCAAGTTTCGAAGTATTTGATTTTTTTGGTTGAGAAGTCGGCGCTCTGGTCAACTATCACGGCCCGTTCAAATCCCTGCGCTTGTGGCGGAATTGGTAGACGCGCTAGATTCAGGTTCTAGTGAGTAACATCGTGGAGGTTCGAGTCCTCTCAAGCGCACCATCCCTGACACGGGGATGTTTTTGCCCATGCAGGACGCAGGATTTGTCAAACAAGCCTTTGCAGGCATCGCGCGGAGATATGTGCTGGCCAATCATGTGCTGAGCCTGGGGATTGATGTCCTATGGCGCCGCAGGACGGCGGGGCTGGTGGCGGAACTGGCTCCTGCGCGCATCCTGGATCTTGCCACGGGCAGTGGTGATCTGGCGGAGACGGTTCAGGCGGCGTGTCCGCAGGCCTGGGTGCTGGGGGCGGATTTTTCCGTGCCGATGATGAGGGAGGCGCAGCGTCGTCGTCTGCAAAAGCTGGTGGCGGCAGACGGCATGAACCTGCCTTTCCGTGAAGGTGGCTTTGATGTGGTGACGGTTGCCTTTGGGCTGCGCAACATGGCCTCCTGGCCCGGAGGATTGCGCGAGATGCACCGGGTGCTGAGGCCGGGGGGAGCCTTGTTCGTCCTGGATTTCTCCCTGCCCGGCCTGCCCGGCATCAGGCAGGCGTACCTGTTTTATTTGAAGCATGTGATGCCGAGGATCGCGGGCTGGATCACGGGCGAGAGGGCGGCTTATGAGTACCTGTGCAGTTCGATTGAGAAGTTTCCCTCGGGCGGCAAAATGGAGGAGTTGATGCTTTCCTGCGGTTTCAGCAGCGTGGAATCCTTCAGGCTTTCATTCGGGATCGCCTCGTTGTACAAGGCCACCAAGTGAAGTGAACAGGGGTTGTTGGACATGGCCACCAGTGGTGGCAGAGGGGAGATTTGAACTCCCGACCAAAGGCTTATGAGTCCTCTGCTCTACCCCTGAGCTACTCTGCCGACTTGACTGATTGGCTCCTGAGGTAGGGTTCGAACCTACGACCTAGTGGTTAACAGCCACCCGCTCTACCGCTGAGCTACTCAGGAACATCTGTCCCGTTTGGAAACGGGCCGCGATGGTAGATGATGGAAACTCGTGCGCAAGCATTTTGTTCGCTCTTGTGAAGCTCCCGAAAAATGCCGGAAGGCAGGAGGCAAAAGGCTCAGTCAGGCTCGTTCATGTCGGGCGTGTGGAGTTCCACGGCATGAACCTTTTCCGTTTCCTGGGGCGTGGTCAGCACTTTGAAGACACACCAGGCGAAGAGGATGCAGACGGTGCCGACGGAGAGGAGCATGACTAGCAGGCCGGAGAGGGTCATGGGAAGGGAAGGCTTGGAGTGGCTGGCAGGTCGGAAAAATCAGTCGTGCTTGGGCAGGCCCTGTTCGGCGCGCCGGAAGGCCCTGCTGCGGGCGGTGATCAGGCCGAAGAAGACCATGAATGCCGCCACCAGGGCGATGCTGAGCTGGGCGGCAAGGTTGGACTTGTCACCGAGCAGGTCGGTGACGTAGCCGGAAACGGCGCCTTCGCTGCCTGAGGAAAGGTCGTAGCCCAGGATCTCCTTCAGGATCCAAAGGGCGAAGATGCCCAGCAGGAAGCCTGGACAAAGCCAGCGGATGACGGGCCTGAAGATGGGCGGGACAGGGAAGGCCGCTCCATGGTTCAGCTCCTTGAACCCCCGGTCAATGCCCCAGACCCAGCCGAAGAGGATGACCTGGATGGTTGCCAGCAGGAAGATGAGAAAGGTGCCCACCCAGAAGTCGAGCGTGTCGAGGGCCTTCAGGTCCGAGGTGAAATAAACGACGAAGCCGGTGCCAAAGGTGGTGAGGAGGCCAAGGATGGCCACGGAGGCCTTTCTGCCGACATCGAGGGATTCTTCCAGGAAGGCGATGCCGGGCTGAAGCATCGAGATGGAACTGGTCACCGCAGCCAGGAAGAGCATGAAGAAGAACGCCCCGCCAAAGAACGCGCCAGCGGGCATCTTGGAGAAGACGAGGGGCAGCACCTTGAAGCCCAGTCCCACGCCGGCCTGTCCCGCGATGCCGGCGACGCCGAGGAAGGCGACGGCGGCGGGCACGGTGATCAGGCCTCCGAGCGCCACTTCGCAAAATTCGTTTGCGCTGCTGGCGGTCAGGCCGCTCAGGACGACGTCATCCTTCGGCTTCATGTAGCTGGCGTAGACGATGATGACGCCGAAGCCGACGGAGAGGCTGAAGAAGATCTGGCCTGCGGCGGCGAGCCAGAGGCTGGGATTGCCGAGCTGGGACCAGGGCGAGAGCCGGACCAGCTTCAGGGCCCCGGAGCTGGCGGCCACCTCCTTTTCAGCTTCGGCGACGGCCTCGGCCCCGACCACCTCCCGGGGGGGGGCTCCAGGAGGCGGCGATGTTCTGACCACCTGGACCTTGCCCGGGTTCCACATGTAGCCGAGGCCGTTGAAGACGTTGTCATGCGGGCGGGAGGGATCCGGGGCGCCGAGGGTCATCACGCGGGCCAGGATCACGAGGGCGAGCAGGATGAGCAGCGGCATGCCGATGTTGCACATCTTTTCAATCCCGGCCGAGAGCCCCCGGTAGATGAGGTAGAAGTTGAAGACAAAGACCGTGAGCAGCCAGGGCAGCGCCTTGTGGCTGCTGAGTTCAAGCGCGGAGGCATCGGCACCGGCTCCGACAAAGGAGGCGAAATATCCCACGGCGTCCCTGGAGTCCTGGAGGTTCAGCCTGCCGCTCCAGAAATTGAAGGCGTAGCCGATGCACCAGGATTCAATGACCACGTAGTACATGTAGATCACCACGGGAACGATGACGCCGATGATGCCCGCGAACTTCGCCCAGCGGCTGCGGACGATGACGGCGAAAGCCCCTGGCGCCGAGTTGTAGCCGAGGCTGCCTGCGTGCCTGCCCATGGCCCACTCCGCCCAGCCGATGGGCAGGCCGATGATCAGGAAGCTGATGGCATAGGCAAGCATGAAGGCCCCGCCGCCATACTGGGCGGCCAGCCCTGGAAAGCGCAAAAAATTGCCCAGGCCGACGGCGCTGCCAGCCACGGCCATGATGACTCCGAGACGTGATCCCCAGGCTTCTTGTTTTCTCGACATAAGGGACAGGCTAGAAAGAACGAATCATGCCGACAAGGCTCAAAATGCCGCCTTGCCGGATGAAGATGAAACACGATGCTTGCCAGATGGTCTTAAAGCTCCCTGAATCATGAATTCCTGGCTCCGGTGTGTCATCACCCTTTGCGTCGTCCTCTGCCTCCTGTCCCTGGGGACACTTGGATGGCTGGCCTTTGTGACCACCGAAGCTGGACGTGAAGCCGGCGTTCCCGAATTTTCAAATCTTGCGCCGGTATTGCCGCCGGGGAGATCTTCAGGAGGACCTGCCGAAGGGGCCGCCGCCCTGACAGAAGGGCCGGAGGTCCTGGCAGGCCATGAAGGGCTGATATCGAAGCTGGCTGCCTTGAACGCCTCCAAGGCCGTTGTTCCCGGCGAGCTTTTGCTGACCTTCCGCTCGCCTGAGGCCCTGGCGGCCTTTCGTCTGCGGGCCAGGGAAGCGGGCGTCCAGGTTCTTTACAGCGACTCGCGTCTGAATGCGGCACGGGTTCGATATCAGGACGCCGCGCGCCTTGCGGAGGAGCTGGTCGAACATGGAGCGGACTATGAAAACATCGGTCCGAACTCCTTGATCTGGGTGCCAGGCACCCCGGAGCCGCCGCCCAAGGACGCGGCCAATGCGGGGGGGCTGGCCGCCTTTGAGAGCAGCGGGCTGGAGATGCTCGGCGTAGGCGTCGTGGACAGGGGCCGGTGGGGACAGGGAGTGAAGGTGGCCGTGCTGGACACCGGTGTGACGGATCATCCTTCGCTTCGAAACGTCAGGATAACCCATGTCGATCTGGTGAAGGACGGACAGGCCTATAACGGGCATGGGACGGCGATGGCTTCCTTGATTGCCGGGCAAAACGGCCAGGACGGCGGAGTGGCGCCTGCCAGCGAGATTCTGGACATCCGGGTGGCGGATGCCGAGGGGATGGGCAACGTGGGATTTGTCGCCCAGGGCATCCTGCAGGCGGTGGATGCCGGAGCGCGTGTGATCAACATCAGCCTGGGCACCCCGTCTGACACGGCCATGCTTCGTGGTGCGGTTGAATATGCGATTTCCCGAGGGGTGATCGTGGTGGCGGCTGCCGGCAATGAGCAGGTGTCGCAGCTGGCCTACCCTGCGGGTTATGCCGGAGTGATCAGCGTTGCCGCCGTGGATGCGCAGGGAAGGCAGGCCTATTTTTCCAATTCGGGCGACGGGCTGTTCATCTCGGCGCCTGGCGTGGGCATTGTGTCCGCCTACAGCGAGGGCAAGACCGTGATCGGCAGCGGCACCTCGCAGGCGGCCGCGCTGACGAGCGGGGCGGTGTCGGCGCTGCTGAGCCGGCATTACCAGGCTGCCCGGGTGCCGCAGGTGCTGTCACAAAATGCCTATCGGACCGGGGCGCCGGCCAGCCAGGTGGGGGCGGGCATTCTCAGGCTGCCTTGATCGGAGCAGGGCACGCAGGTTGGCGACCCCTGGGGCAAAAGCCTGTTTCGCAAGAGGCGAAGCGGCTGATCAGGGGGCTTGAACGATGATGGTGATGTTGTTGGAGAGCACGCCGCCGGGTGTGATCGGGTTGATCACCTGGACCTTGTAGACATAGGTGCCTGGAACATCCCCGACGTCGGTTGTCAGCGTGCTGGAGGTCTCCGTCTTGATTTCGACGTTGTCGCGCCTGAGAATGTAGGTCTTTGTGCCTCCGCCGTCCGAGTCAACATCGAAGGTGAGGGTGGTGTTGGGGGCGACGGTGGTGACAGCGGGTGACTGCAGTGTCAGCGTGGCGGTTGTCACTGGCTCGATCACCAGCAGCTGGACCGGGTTGCTGTCCATGCCTTCAGGGTCAAGGTCGCTGCTCACATGGCAGACGTAGATGCCTGAATCACCGGCGGCGACGTTGTTGAGCGTGAGGAACTGGGAGTCGCCTCCGGGGACGGCCTGTCCACCTTTTTTCCAGGTGTAGGTCCGGACGCCTCCGCCCTGGGCATCAACGCCAAAGGTGACGGTTGCGGTTCCAACGGCGACGTACTCGTCGAGGGGTTCTCGTGAGGCCACCACGTTGTAGATGAGGTCGCGGATTTCGAGGATCAGATCATTGCTGGAGACAGGGTTTCCGTTGGCTTCGTTCTTGACCTCACAGCGATAGGTTCCGGCGTCGGAGTAGTTCAGGCTGGCGATGTAGTAGGTGCTTGAGGTGGCTCCCGTGATCAGGTCGGTCCCCTTGTACCACTGATATTCCTTGGTGCCCGTGCCATTGGCGGCTGCCTCGAAGGTGACGCTTGTCTCGGGCCGGAGGGCGGTGTTGGCGGGCGTGCGGGTGGCTGTGACGACCGTGACGGGTTCGATGACGTTCAGGTTGTCGGGTTCGCTTGCGACAGAGGTGCCTTCGGCGTTCTTGGCGTTGCGTGCCGTGACCTTGTAGGCCCCTGAGCTGGCGGTCTGTGCCACGAAGGTGTAGGTTTTGCCGGTGGCGCCTTCAATGGGGTTGGTTCCGAAGTACCACTGGTAGAAGATCTCTTCGGAGCCTGTCGCTGCGGCGGTGTAGGTAACGGCCGTTCCGGCGGCAACACTTGCGTCGGCAGGGCTGCGGGTGATGGTCACCGAGGTGACGGGGGTCTTCAGGCTCAGCGTGGCGGTGTTGCTTGCTGTCTGGAGCACGCCGGAACTGGCGACGCAGACATAGGAGCCGACATGGGCCGCGCCGACGCCCACGATCGTGTAGGTCTGGCCGGTGGCGGCCGTGATCGGCTCGCCATTGCGAAACCACTGATAAACAATGCCTGGGAGGCCGGTGGCGGCAGCGGTAAAGCTGACGGTGACGCTTTGACTGAGGGTGGATTCATCCACGATCTGGGAGGCCGGCTGCGTGGTGAAGGTGATGGTGGGCGCCTTGAGGGAAACCCTGCCTGAAAGGATGGCGGATTTCGAGAGAGAAGGAGTGGTTCCTGGCAGCAGGAAAAAGCCGGCGCCTGAAGGAGGGCGGTAGGGGCTGCCGTACTCAGGGTCGGAAACGCTGTCGTTGATGCAGAGGCCTTCGAAGCCCACCTTGCGGGAGTCGGAAAGCTTGAAGCTTCCCCGGAACAGGCCGGTGGACGGAGTGACGCTGAAGCTGACATCGGCGGGGTTGGCATCGGTGATGCTGCCCACATGGGAGGAGGTGATTCGGAAGGTCGGGATGTCGGGATTTGGGGCGGCGGAAGCAAGGCCTCCTTCGCTGAAACCGAGAATGGCATTGCCTGCGACATTGGGCAGGCCCATGACAACCCGGTTGGTGCCCGGGGGAACATACAAGGCGCCGGTGGCACTCAGGGTTGTGGCGCTGAAGCCGGGCTGGTAGGTGCGTTCCGAAGCCGGCTGGAGGGCCTTGATCCAACGAGCCTGGCCTACGACCCGGTTGAAGGACTGGCCGGTCAGGTTTTGCCGGCTGGTGCTGTTCAGAACCAGCTTCAAGGATGGCATCAAGGACGCCGTGTCCTTGTTCAGGCGCAGGAAGAAGTCGGTCTGAATCTCCAGTCGCGTGGTGGTCTGGGCTTCGTTTTCGGCAGCCAGGGTCTGGCTGGCGAAGGAACTGGAGGTGAGGGTGGTGCCATCGGCAAGCTTGCCTGCCAGCGAGGTGGTTCCCGAGCCATTCAGGGTGAGGCTGGCATAGCCGGCGCCCTGCGGGGTGTCCTGCTGCCCCACGCGTGAGGTCTCCGGCTCAAGGGCGATGTTGAAGATCTCCGTTCTGCTGCTCAGCGGGCGGCGGGTGCGGTCCCAGATCAGGCGGTGACCGCTGAAGGTGGCTGTGGTGGAGCTGTCATAGATGCTGCCGCTGAAGCTGTTGGTGCCTTCGATGATCTGGACGATGAGGTTGAGGGTGGCCTGTCCCTTGCGGGGCAGCTGCACAAGCCCGGCGTAGGCGATGTAGGAGTTGCCGCTGGAATCCGTGACGGTGTCATAAATCACCAGGGTGCCCTTGAGGTTGTAGGAGTCTTTGCCCATCTGAAGGCTGCCGCTGAACGAGCCGTTGTCAGTCACGGTGACCTGGATGCGTCCGCCCTTGTTGTCATTCAGGGCGGTGGAAGGAGACACGTTGGCGGCGAAGGTGCCGCAGAGGCCTGCCCCCAGCGGGTAGATGCGCAGAACTCCCGTGACCGGGTCGCTGGCGCCCGCCTTGTTGGCCGCCGTGGCGCGAATGTTAAAGCTGCCCGCCTTGGTCGGTCGGCCATAGATGAGGCCGCTGGTCTTGTCATAGGTCAGGCCCGGTGGCAGGCCGGTGATCGTGTAGCTGCTGGCGTTGTTGTTGGCGGTGCGGTCATAGGGGAGATAATATTGGTAGCCGTTGCCGACAATCCCGTCGCGCAATGCATAAGCTCCGGTCAGGGGGTTGAGGATGGGCTTGTTGGAAAGGGCCAGCTGAACTTCGCCTGACATGTGGGTCCCAAGTCCTTCGGGGGCCTCGATCTCGCAGGTGTAAACGCCGACATCCAGGGTTGGATCGGCGGATTCAATGGTCAGCACGGCGTCCTGGGTGCCGCTGAACCGGGCGGTGCCCGCATTGATCTTGTTTCCGTCCTTGTACCATTGATACAGAAGATCGGGGCCGGCGGCAGGAGCGTTGATGCGCACCAGGGTGCCGGGTTTTTCGACCTGCAGCTGGTTGAATTTCTGGATGACGACCACGGTGGCCTGAGTACTTGTGGCCGTGCCGGCGGAGTTGCGTGCAAAAGCCTGGTAAATGCCCGCATCCGCCAGGGTCGCCGAACTGATGAGCAGGGTCCTGCCCGTCTGGTTTTTGACGGTGGAGATGCCGCGTTTCCAGGTGAAGGACGGACTTGGGGATCCGGCATCAAGGTCGGTTTCCAGCTTCAGTTCAGACCCGGCTTCAACCAGCTTGTGGGGCAGAGGATCACCGATGACCGGAGGCTTGACGACATCCAGCCTGACACGGCTGCTGAGAACGGCCTCGGCGTCGTTGGAGACGATGACGTCATACAGGCCCTCCTCGGCGACCTGGACGGAGGGGATGGTGTAGGTGGCGGAGCCTGCTCCTGTCTGGCCGGGGATTTCCTCGCCATCCTTGCGCCAGCGGTAGACCAGGCTGGTGCCTGCGGCCTTGACGGTATAGACGACCTTGGTGCCTGCCTTGGCCACCACGGGAACGGGCTGCTTGGTGATGACGGGGCGCTTGTAGCCCGGCTGCACGTTGATGCTGAAGTTCATGGTCGCCGTGTTGCCATCGATGTCCTTGGCGGTGAGGATGACGGGGCGGGTGCCCGCTTTCAGGCCGGTGACACGGAGCTGGCTGCCGTTCTCGACGATCACCGTGGCGATGTCCGTCGCCTGGCTGTCGACCGTGTAGGTGACCGGGTTGATGAAGCTGATGCTGTTGACCCTGACGGTCTTGGTGATGTCCATGTCCGGAGGCACCGTGGAGGCGTCGATGGGAATGCCGGAGAAGGGGGTCAGGCTGCCGTCGATGATGATCCGCTTGTCGAGGTCAGGATTGTAGGTGCTGCCGGAGTTGTTGTCGATGTAGGAGCCTCTTGGCAGCGCGGCAATGGCGTCCATGACGGACAGGCCCGGGGTTGCGACCCTGGCGAAGGCGGTGAAGCCGCCGTTCTGGTTGTCCAGGTTGGTGCTGTTGTTGGCCAGGTTGAAAAAGAAGTCGATGCTAGCGCTGTCAGGGTTGCCCACATAGCCGTAGGTGTCGTCCCTCGGGTTGGTGGAGGAGGTCGCGGCCCGGTAGGCGGTGGAATCCCGGGCTCCCAGCTTGGCGGCCGCCACAGTGCCGCGAAGGTTGCTGATGCCGGGTTCGTTGGGTGGGGAGGGGCGTGCCGTGACACGGGTGAAGCTGCGTGGTGCCGCAACCGCCTTGAGGAAGCCGCCCTGAAGAACAAAGCCGGGCACCAGCCTGTGGAAGACCATGTTGGTGTAGTCGCCGTTCAGGACGTAGTTGGCGAAGTTGGTGACGGTTTCGGGTGCCAGGCTGTAGTAGAGGCCAAGGTCCATGGCCCCCTTGGTCGTGTCGATCTTGACGGCAAATTCGGTGTCGGCGTCCGTGAACCGGCCGTTGAGAGGAATGAGCATGGGGTCATTGAGGCCGACGGTGCGGTCTCCGATCCCGGCGTCCTCAGCCATGACGGGACTTCCGGGGGCAGGCAGGACACGCAGCATCAGGGTCACCTCCGCCGTGTGGCCGGCGCTGTAGGTGGCTCTCAGCGTGACCGGAAAATAACCTGATTCGGAGGGGGTGCCGGTGATCTCACCGTTGCTGGCATTGAACAACAGGCCGGGTGGGAGCCCAGTCGCTGTGAACGGGCTGACGGCGGCCTGGTTGGACAAGGTGACAGTGTGGGTGAATGCCTGGCCCTGCGTGATGGGCTGATAAAGCCGGCTGGTGAAACCATCCCGCGCCGTTGCAACAGCCGTGTTGCTGTCGAGGGAAAAGACGGAGGACTCGTTCGTTCCGACAGCCCTGACGACAAACTCGTAGGCGTTCCCGGCCGTGAACGACGTGAAGGTGAGAGTGCCTCCAGGATCCTGCGTCGTCGGCGGGTTGGCCGTCAGGGGATTGCCGGTGGTGTAGGAATCCACGCTGACCTTGGTGACATTGGGCTGCAGTGCCCGGCAGAAGTTGAAGGTGCCGGTGGTTCCCGCCGGACGGCAGTAGATGTTGAAACCCTGTTCGGTGGAGGATTTGTCGGTCCAGGTGAGGTCAATGGTGTGGGCCACCCCGGAAGGCGCGGCGGTCAGGTTGCTCGGTGGCAGGAAATCTGCGGCACCGGAGGTGACAATGGGGGAGAACCCCGAATAAAGGGTCGTGTCGGAGGTGGCCCCGGTTGGACGATATTTGTAGACGGCACGCACCTGGAACTCGGCCGTGGCTTTCTGTGGCACGGGGACGTTCACGCTGGACACGTTTTCGCCCAGGGTGCCCAGGGTTTCCCAGGGGGGGGCGGTGTCGCCGAGAGTGCGATACTGGACTTCGTAGCCGGTTTCATTGCTGGAGTTGTCCTTCCAGGAGAGCGTGATCATGGATTCGCCGTTGGCGGCTGCGGAGAGGTCACTGGGAGCGCGCAGGGCGGGGACGGTGAAGTGGGGGGACGTGGTCTGGGCTGGGTTGCTGGTGTTGGCGCCTTCGCTGAAGTTCGGCACGCCAGCGACATATCCTCGTCCTGTCCTGACCTTGAACTCATAGGTCTTGCCGGGAACAAGCTGCAGCCTGTTGACCTGGGTGGAGGTGGAGCTTGGCAGGACGGTGCGGTTGGAAAGGGTGGTGGTCGTGGTGTTGAAGGGAACCACGCCGATGAAGGTCCATGCACCGTCGGTGCCGGTGAATTCGCGCATCTCGAGGGCGTAGTGAAGCTCCTGGGAGGAATTGTCGTTCCAGGTGAGGACCACCTGGCCGTCGTCGGCCACAACATTGGTTGGGGAGGGATCGAGATCCAGGCTGGTGGCGGTCAGGCCGTCAGGCGGCGCCAGGGCCGACTTGCCGTCGGCAGGGGGGATGGATGTGGCGATGGTGTAGGCGTTTGCCTCCGTCGTGGAGCCATTGAACTTCCAGGGGACAACCTGGAAGTGAACCGGAGTGCCCGCGCCCGAGCTGGGAATGCCTGTGGACACCCTGATCGAGGTGGAGTTGGGCGCCAGCTGGCTGACCGGATAAAAAGGACCGCTTGAACCAAAGCGGACGAAGACCTGGTAGCCGTCTTCATCAATGGCGTTGTCCTTCCAGGTCACATACCAGGAATACCAGGCACCGCTGGGAGTGTTTTCCGTGTTGTTGTACGGGAAGCCGTAACGGGTGAACTCCACATGTCCCTCGGACGGTGCCGCAGGAGGAACGGCTGCGGCATCCCCTGTCATCAAATGGATCAGGCCGGTCAGGAGGAGCAGCAGGCAGGGGATGGGGCGGACCGCCGGAGGTGGGGTGTTCATGTCAGGGGCGGATGGGGAAAAATGAGAGAGGACATGCCTGGATCAGGCATGCTGGGGTCACGGGATCGAGTTTAGGAAAAAGAGGTTGGGAGAGCTTTGTCAATCAATCACCAGCGGCACTGCGGAACTGGTGACACCGCTGGTGGAGACAATGTTTTTGACCACGACGTCATAGCTTCCCTCATCCTCCTCGGATGCCGAGGAGATGACGAGGCTGGGGCCGGTGGCGTCGGGAACAGGGGAGCCGTCCTTGCGCCACTGATAGGTGAGGTTCTGCGTGGAGCCCGTGACAAAGACGGCGAAGGTGACCTCGCTTCCTGCGGGCAGGGAGGCATTCTCCGGGGTGCGGCCCACGCTGGTGATGTTCACCGGAGCGGCCACGACGAGAGGCACGCCGGAGGAGGTCACGCCGGCAGGGGTGAGGCTGTTGGTGACGGTGACGGTGTAGGTGCCGCTGTCTGCCTCCGCAGACGGGTTGATCACCAGGGTGCCGGAGCTTGCCCCGCTGATGATTTCCCCATCGCGCCTCCATTCATAGACCGGCGAGCTGCCGTCGGAAACCGCCGTGAACGTGACCTGGGTTCCCGTGGCGACGGCGGAAGTGCCCGGTGATCGGCTCAGGGTCACGGTCGTCACCGGGGCAAGGACTCCGAGGAAGACGGTGTTGCTCAGCACGCCTCCGGTGGTGACGATGTTTCTGACGACCACGTCATAGCCTCCGACATGGGAGGTGTCCGCCGAGTCAATCGTGTAAGTCGGCCCCGTGGCGCCAGGGATGGCGATGGTGCCCTTGCGCCATTGGTAGGTCAGGTCCTGTGTGGAGCCCGTGACCGTGACGGAGAAGGTGACGGGTGAACCCGGAGCCACATCGGCATCTGAAGGCGTTCGTCCCACCGAGGTGATGTTCACCGGCTGGGCAACGGCAAGAGGAACGGCGGTTGAGACGACCTCCGTGGAGGTCACGACATTGGTCACGGCGACGGTGTAGGAGCCGGCATGATCCAGGGTGAGCGAGTCGATGACATAGGTCGATGCATTGGCACCGGTGATGTTGCTGCCGTTGAGCCTCCATTGATATTGAGGCGAGGTGCCGTTCGCCGTGGCGGTGAAGGTGACCTTGGTGCCGGTGGCGAGCGTGGTTCCCGCGGGTGATCGGGAGGCTGAGACGGTGGTGACCGGCGTGTTGACGCTCAGGGTGGCCGCCGATGAGGTGACGACGCTGGAGCCGTTGGTGATGACGCATTCGTAGGTGCCTTCGTCACTGGTCTTGGTGACGCTGCTCAGGTAGAGGGTGGCGGAGGTGGCGTCGACGATGGAGGTTCCATTCTTGCGCCACTGATAAGTGACGACACCCTGGCTGGAGACAGCGACGGCAACCGTGAACGAGACCGGGGTTCCAGGGTTGACTGTCTTGGAAACCGGCTGGGTTGTGATGGTGAGCGGAATGCCGCGGAGGAGGGCGACGCCTGAATGAATCCTCTGCGGTGTCAGGCTTGTCTTAAGTTCGGGAAGCAGGAAGTAACCCGCTCCGCGTCCGGCCGAACCAGGGATTTCACTGGCGAGCACCGTGCCGCTGCCATTTTTGATTTCAGGCGTGGTGGGAATGGTGGGAATGATGATGCCCTGATAGGCAACGTTCCGGATCTCATTGTTGATGCCGTCCTTGAGCTCAAACCTGCCGCTGTAGGTTCCTGTGGCGGCATTGATGGCCAGGGTGGTCTTGGCGGTAGATGACGTCGGGTAGCTGACGCCCTGGAGCGTGCTGATGCTCAGGGTGCGGTCAGGAACTCGTGAAACGGAGCCGATGCCTCCCTGGGCAAACTTGACCTCGGCATTGGAGGATGTGTTGGGGAGGCTCATGACAATCTTGCCGGTCGGCGGGCGTACATAAATGGTTCCGAGGATGTTGAGGAAGACCTCCGGGAAGCCTGCCTGGTAGTTTCGCTCGGAGCCTGGCTGGACGGATTTGTTCCAGCGCGCCTGACCGCTCACCCTCAGCTTGGCGCCTTCGCTGCTGGTCAGGAGGCTGTCGCCGATGTCAAGCCGGGCCATGATGGAGCCCGTGTTCTTGTAAAGCATCGCAAACAGCAGGGTCTCGCCTCCGGGTCCCAGCAGGGAGCTGGAGGTGATGCTGGTTCCATCCGCCAGCCTGCCGGAGATGGTGCCAAGCCCTTTGCCGTTGACCTTCATGGACAGATAGCCGCTGCCCTGGGGGATGCTGGCGTCGCCGATGTCATCCTCGGAGGAAAGGTCGAGGGCCATGTTGTAAATGATCTGGGTCGGGGTTGATCCATAGGGGCAGGGGTTCCAGGTTTCATGCCAGGGCAGGCGGAAGCCGCTGATGCCGACCGAGTGGGTGCCGTCGCTCAGGAGGCCGGTGATGTATCCATAGGCCGAGTCTGCTTCGAAGCTGAGCGTGAGCACGGTCTTGTTCTTGCGGGTGAACTTGACCAGGCTTTGATAACTCAAGTTGGACGGGTTTGACAGGCCGAGCCCGATTCCCAGTGAACCTGCCGCATTGAGCACCTCGGTTCCAAGCGTGATCTTGGCCGTGTAGGCGCCGGTTTCGGTGACGGTGAGATCAATCCGGCCGCCCCTGCCGCCATTCAAGGCATCGGAGGCGCCGACGGTGCCGGCAAAGATTCCAGTGTTTGCGGGCGGCAGCGCGGTGACCACCAGGTCTCCCTGTGCCGCAGGTGCGCTTGTGCCGGCCAGGTTGGAAGCGGTGGCTGAGAGCTTGTAGGTTCCGGCCTTCGTGGGGCGTCCGCTGATGACACCGGTTCGGGTGTCGAACTTCATGCCAGGAGGAAGGCCGGTCAGGGTGAAGCGAGAGGGGGTGTGGATGTCGAACTTGGAATAAGGCAGCATCCAGCGGTATTCGATGCCGATGTAGGCGGGGGGCGGCGCATTGAGGCCTGTCAGTGCCGGAAGCACGGGATCGGTGACGCAGAGCAGCCGGGTGACACCGGTGGTCATGGTGCCCAGCCCGTCGGGCAGGGTGATGACACAGTCGTACTGGTCAATGTCCTCGGCCGTGCAGGCGCTGATGCTCATGGACGGCGTCTGTACTCCTGAAAACCTCTCCCTGTTGGTGAGGATGTCGACCCCTGCCTTCCGCCACTGATACTGGATGTCAGGGCCTGCGGCCTCCGCCTTCAGCACCGCCACGGCGCCCTGCTTCTGGACCACGGTCCTGGCGGACTTGTCCACGACAAACACCCTGGATTCATTGCTGGGAGAGGACTTGCCGACGCTGTTGGAGGCCGTGGCCGTGTAAACGCCTGCATCCGCAAGCTTGGCGGACTTGATGTTCAAGGTGGAGCTGGTTTGTCCCGCGACTGCCGCCGCGCCTTTTTTCCACAGGATCGAAGGCGCTGGCGCCCCGGTGACGTCAGAGACTTGAAGGGTGAGCGGGCTGCCGGCCTCAACCACCTTGAACACCTCCAGAGCGCCGACGGCGGGGAGGGTTCGGATGTCGAGCCTGGCCGGGGCGCTGATTCTCGTGGCGCTGCCGTTGCTGACCACGACGTCGTAGCTTCCGGCATCAGCCGGCTGGACGTTTTCGATCACGAGGGTCTTGCTGTTTGTGCCGACGTTCAGCCCGTTCCTGCGCCACTGATACTGAAGCTCGGCCCCGGTTGCGGTGACGGTGAAAGTGGCCTTGGCTCCCTGGAGCACGGCTGTTGAAACGGGATGCCTGGTGATGGCGGCCGGTGCATAACCGGTGCGCGTCTCCACGGTGAAGCTCTGGCTGGAGGATCGGTTGTCGAGGTCGACGGCGCTGACGGTCACCGATGTCAGGCCGCGGATCAGTCCGGTGAGGAGGAGGTCATTGCCATCGATTTCAGCGCGGACGATGCCGGTCGGATTGGAGTTCACGATATAACGGATGGAAGGCACAAGGTAAGCCTTCCTGATCTGGATGGTCTTGTTGATGTCCATGTCGGCGGGGGCTGTGGCCGCGTTCATGGGGATGCCGGAAAGCGGCGTCAGGGATCCGTCGACCACGACCCGCTTGTCGAGGCTGGGTGAATAGGACGTGTCGCTGTTGGTGTCTTGATAGGTGCCCGCAGGCAGCGCGGCGATGGAGTCCACCACGCTCATGGCGGCGTTGCTCAGGCGGCCGAAGGCGGTGAAACCGCCGTTTTGGTTGTCCAGGTTTTCCGCGTTGTTGCCAAGGTTGAAGAAAAAATCCGTGGTCGCGCTGTCGGGGTTGCCGACATAGCCGAACTGCTCATCCCTGGCGACCGTGCCGGAGGAAAGGGCGGCATAGGAGGTCCGTGCGCCAAGCTTGGCGGCGGCCACGGTGCCTCGCACGTTGCTGATGCCAGGTTCATTGACGGGGGATGGGCGCTGGGCAACGCCTGCAAAGGAGCGCGGGATTGCGGCCGCCCTCATGCTGCCTCCCTGGAGGACGAAGCCGCTGGCAAGGCGGTGGAAGACCACATTGTCGTAATCGCCTGACTCGACATAGGACAGGAAGTTGGCCACGGCATCGGGGGCGAGGCTGGGAAAGAGCTGGATGTCGATGTTGCCCTTGGTGGTTTCCAGGCGGACACCGGACTCGGCATCGGCGTCCACGAACTTGTCAGAAAGGGGGATGCGAAGCTTGGCGCCGATGCCCAGGAGAAGGTTGGGAAGCTTTCCGGGCACCACGGCCGGGGAAGTCGCGGTTTTCAGGATTCTCAGGGTCAGGGGGGCGGAGGCGGTCGGGGCGTCGACGAAGCTGGCGGTCATCGTGCAGTGGAAGACGCCAGGGCTGGTCGGAGTACCGCTGAGGATGCCCGTGCCCTGATCGAAGGCCAGGCCGGCGGGCATGCCGCTGATGTTCCAGCTGGTGCGGTTGACGGCATTGGAGGTGGCCGCCTGATAGGAGAAGGACACCCCCACCTGGCCGGGGTGGTGGTTGCGGCTGGTGAATCCATCAATCACCGTGGCTGCGGCGGTGTTGCTGTCGGCGGAAAACGTCGTTTCATTGCTGCCCACGGCCCTGACCACGAATTCATGGAGGGTGCCGGCTTCGAGGGAGACAAACACGGGTTTTCCATCGGCATCCTGGCCGTCCTGGCGTGAATTGACGCTCACCCTGGTGACGTTCTCCCTGACCGCCCTGGCGAAGAACCAGTCCTGGGTCCCCTGCGGGCGTGTGTAGACATTGAAGCCGACTTCGGTGGTGGAATTGTCCTTCCAGGCCAGGTTGGCCGCGCGGGCCATGCCTGAGGTGCTGGCGGTCAGCTCCGTGGGTGCGGCAAACGAGCCGTTGCTGGAGACGATGTTTGAAGGGGCGCTGCGGAGGGTGGTCGCCGTGCTGCTGCCGGAGGGCGTGTAGGTGTAGACAGCGACGACGCGCCAGTCATAAGAAGCTCCCTGCGGCAGGAAAAACTGCGCACTGGTGGCATCCTCCGAAGCAGTCGAAAAAACGGTGAAGGCGTCCTCTGCTGACGAAGCTGCATCCCGGTACTGGATTTCATAACCGGTCTCATTGGCCGAGTTGTCGAGCCAGTTCAGACGCAGGGCGTTTTCCCGCAGGCTGGTGGCGCTCAGCTGGGTGGGGGCGGCGAGTTCGGGAACCTGGAGAGGGACGATGTTGGACCAGCCTGAGGCATTCGAAGTGCCGGCGCTTGCCTGTCGCGTGGCTCGAACTCGGAATTCATAGCTGGCTCCTGGCATGAGCCTGGCCCTGAACTGATGGCTGACCGAGTTGCTGGTTGACTGGCCGGTGAAGTTTTTCCCGGAGAGGTTCGTGAAGCCCAGCGTTTGGAACTCCACAGCCGGGTTTTTGACTTCGCGAAAGTCAACCTGATGATACAGCTCCGAGTTGCTGCGGTCCACCCAGCTCAGCCTGAGGGTGCCGTCATTGATGTTGCTCACGGCAGGGGAGCCCGGAGAGGTGAGGTCCGAGGCCGTTCCTTCAGGAATGGTGAAACTGAAGGCCGGCGAGGTGCTGGTTTCAATCCTTGTTCCGTTGTACTTCCAGGCAACGACCTGGAATTGAACGGCTTTTCCGGCCTCCAGTGCGCTGACAGGCGTGATCAGGGCCTGGGTGCTGCTGGCAGCCGCGCGCGCAGCCGTGAAGGCCGCCCCCTCGGGCCCCTTCATCTTGATCTCAAACCCCTCCTCGTCGACCGAGTTGTCCTGCCACTGCACGACATAGGACTGCCTGCTGCCGACATAAATCTGCCCCGCTGAGTCGATGCCCGCCTTTGAAAAATCCACCAGGGTGACAGTGGGGGCCGCCGGAGGAGCGGCGATAGCAGCAAGTGAGAGGGCGGTTAAAAAAATCACGCATGCCCTGCTCAGGTTTTTTGAACGTGATTGGTTAGGTGGGGGGAGGAGGGGCATGGAATGGGAGTGAGGTCTGCCTGATGAGACAAACCTGCACCTGTTGTTTGCTCGAAAAGAATACCCGTCTTGTGATTACAAAGTCAATCCTTAAGCTGGCCGGAAAACTTTTCTCGCCTTCGCTGGCAATTCCGGCAGGATTTTTGTCCGCCATGCAACGATCCTGCCTCGCCCTTCTTCTCGCCTCCATCTCCGCAGCCGCCGACGTGACCCCCGGCTTCAGGTCCCAGGAGATCGATTCCAATGTTGGAATTGGCTACGGGCTTGCGATTGCGGACGTCAATGGTGATGCCCGCAATGACATCCTGCTGTGTGACAAGGATGCGATCGTCTGGTACCAGAATCCGTCCTGGCAGAAGCATGTCATCGTCGAGAAACTGACGGAGAAGGACCATGTCTGCATCGCTGCGCGTGACATTGATGGTGACGGCAGGTGCGAAATCGCCATCGGGGCCGAGTGGAATCCCGGGGACACCGTGGGGAGCGGTGCGGTTTTTTACCTGATGCCCCCGGCGGACCGGACCCAGCGCTGGAGTCCGGTGAAGCTGTCTCATGAACCCACGACGCATCGGATGAAGTGGGTTCGCAATCAAGCGGGACGCTACGATCTAGTCGTGGTGCCGCTGCATGGGCGGGGCAACAAGAACGGTGAAGGGGCCGGGGTGCGGGTGCTGGCCTATCACAAGCCTGAGGATGCCAGCCAGCCCTGGAACACCAGCCTGGTCACGGATGCCATGCACATGACGCACAATCTGGACATTGTGCCGGCGGGTTCCTCAGCCGAGGCTGAATCCCTGCTGCTTTGTGGCAAGGAAGGTGTCCTGAGGCTGGACCCTTCAGATGCAGGGTGGCGTTCACGCTGGATCAGCAGGCATGACCAGCCGGGCCTGCAAGGGGCCGGGGAGGTGCGCTGGGGGGCCTTTGCCGGGGGGCAGCCGTATGTGGCGACGATTGAACCCATGCATGGCAACCAGGTGGTGATCTACACACCACCTGCCAACGGCCCCAAGGACGGTCTCTGGCAGCGTCGTGTGCTGGATGACTCGCTGGTCGACGGGCATGCGGTTGCCTGCCATGACCTGCTGGGTTTGAACAACCGGCAGGTCGTCGTCGGCTGGAGGGCGCATCACAAGCTGGGCAGCCGCGTGGGGGTGAAGCTTTTCTACACCACCAAGGAGGATGGCGGCGGCTGGCAGCAGCATCTGCTGGATGACAACACCATGGCCTGTGAAGATGCCATGGGGGCGGACCTGGATGGCGACCGTGACGTGGACATCGTGGCCGCAGGGCGTGCCACCAAGAACCTGAAAATCTACTGGAACCAGCGTCAGTAGCCGAGGCTCAGCGCAGCAGGGTGAGCGTGACCCTTCGGACATCCATGACCGAAGCGCCTGGAATCTCCAGGGCCCGGAGGGTCAGCGGTGCCTGGCCGGAAGGAAGGAGGATTTCGCCCAGCTTCAGGGTGCGAAACTCCTTCATCTGGCTTTCGCCATGAGGCCTGGGGAGGGTGTCCTGGTTGGTGTTCAGCGGCGGATCCCAGCCCGGCTCCACCCGGCCGCTCAGCCTTGACTCCTTGAAGCTGACTTCGATGAGCGATCCGGCATCGGGAACCTTGCAGGTGTAGTCAAGAGTGACCTCATACCTGCCTGCGGTGTGCACATCGAGCAGCCAGACCATGCTGTCCTCCCTGGCCGTCCAGTTGACAAAGTAGGAGCAGTTGGGGGCTCCGCTGCTGCGTTGAACTCCGCCGCGTGGTTCTCCATCCCGTGCGGGCAGCATGGTGGTGGGGAACTCGCGGTAGCCGACAGGTATGGGACGTGGATCAACGGCATTGGCTTCACCACCTTTCTTCTTTCCTCCCTTGGGCCTGGGCCTTGGTGCTTCGGAGGTCCCGAACATTTCCTGACGCCAGCTTTGGATGGCGGCTGCAAGGGCCGCGGCCAGTTCAGGGGCCTGGTCATTGACGGGCTTGGTCTGGCCTGGATCGGCGGCCATGTCATAAAGCATGCCGGTGTTGTCGAGGCGGTGGGTCTGGGTGCGCACGCTGGCATTCATGGCCCAGGTCGAGAAGATCATGCGATCCGGCCATTCGACCTTCTGCCTGGTCAGAAGCGGGGAGAGGTCGCGGCCGTCGAGAGGTTTGTCGCCGACGCGTTTGACCTCCGCCAGGGAGGTCAGGGTGGGCAGGAGGTCGATGGCACCGCTGATCTGGGTGACGGTGTGACCTGCAGGAAGCCTGGCGGGCCAGCGGATGTAGCAGACGGAGCGCACGCCGCCTTCATCGGTGGTGCCCTTCTTGCCCTTCATGCCGCCGGTCCAGCGGTTGCTGTTCGGTCCGTTGTCGGAGAAGTAGACGACGATGGTGTTGTCTTCGAGGCCGTGCTGCTTCAGGCGCGAAAGGACACGTCCGACATTCATGTCCTGATTCTCAAGCATGGCGAGGGCGCAGCGGGTTTCATCCGCCACCTCCTGGTCGGCGAGCGTCGCCTTCTGGGTGACGGGCATGTCCTTGAACTTTCTCCAGCTTGCCTCCGGTGCCGCCCAGGGGGAGTGGGGCGTGGTGAAGGGGATGTAGCAGAGGAAGGGGCCGTCCTTGTTGCGGTCGATGAAGTTCAATGCGCGGTCCGTGCAGACATCGACGATGTAGCCCTTGGTGCGGATCATGCGCCCGTCCTGCTCCAGCGGGGCGTCGAAATACTCGCCCCAGTGGCCTGAGGTATGGCCGAAGTATTCGTCAAAGCCGCGTGCCATCGGGTGATAGGGCCACTGGCTGCCGTTGTGCCATTTGCCAAAGCAGCCTGTTGAGTAGCCTGCGGCCTTGAAAGCGTCTGCCAGGGTTTTTTCGCCGAGGTCCAGGCGCTCCTGGCCGGTGGAGACTCCGCGGACGCCGCCCCGGGGATGATACCTGCCGGTCAGGAATTCGGCCCGGGTCGGGGCGCAGACAGGACAAACAAAAAACCTGTCCATGGACACGCCGGATCTGGCGATGGAGTCGATGCTGGGCGTGACCGCCATCCTATTGCCTGAATGGCCGTAGTCCCCCCAGCCCGCGTCATCCGCCAGAAAGATGACGACGTTTGGCCGGGCTGAAAGCATGGGCTGGAGGGCCAGAAGGGCGGCGAGCAGGAGAAGAAGTTTCATGAGCGGGTTTCGAGTGTCGTGCAAACGGCGGTGCCAGGGCGGATCGTTCCAGGTTTCCGCCCGTTGAAGGCGGGCTTGTCAGGGTTGCTGGCTGGTGAATTCCTCCTGGGTCAGCCTGCCGTCCTTGTTCTTGTCAAATTGGCGGTAGCGCGACTCGGCGTTGTCCTTCTGAGCCAGACCGTTGCGGTATTCTTCAAGCGTGAGGACACCGTTCTTGTCCTTGTCCCAGTTCTTGAAGGCCCGCCTGCGGGTCTCGGCAGTGACGGGTGTCGTCCGGACTGCCACAGGCCTGGATGGTTTGGAAGCCGCCTTTGCCTGAAGGGCCGGGTTGACGGCCTTGGGCAGTGTTGCCAGCCAGGCATCAATGGCTTCGCGCATGGTTTTCACCACTTCGGGCCGGGCCTCGGCCAGGTTGCCGGACTGGGTGCGGTCGGCGATGACGTCATAGAGTTCAGCGCGTTCCTTCGTTTCATCCAGGATGAGAACCCGTCGGCCGTCGCGCATGGCAAAGGCCGGCCAGTCGTCACCGGAGTGGCCGCCCTGCCACCACCAGAAGACCGGCTTGGTGCGGGTCTGTTTTTCGCCCTTGAAGGCGGGCAGCATGTCTTCGCCATCGCCTTTGTATCCTTCCGGGGGCCTGACTCCGCAGGCCGCCAGGACGGTGGGGAAGACATCGACCCCGGCCAGGGCGGTTTCCTTGTCCACGCGGCCTTCAGGAACGACGCCGGGCCAGCGAACGAGGAAGGGGACGTTCACTCCGCCCATGAGCAGGCTGCGTTTGCGGCCGCGCAGGCCGCCGGTGCTCCCCTGGCTGAAGTAAAACTTCTGCCCGGGCTGGCTGTGGCTGTTCTCAGGTCCGTTGTCGCTGGAGAACATGACCAGGGTGCTGCGGGCGATGCCCAGTTCATCCAGCAGGGCAAGCACTCGGCCGACCTGCCTGTCGGCCCTGGTCACTGCCGCATAATAGGTTCGCTGTGGCTCAGGTACGTCCGGATAGGGTTTCTTGTCATCCTCGGTGGCGGAGACGAGGTGATGGGTTTCGTGCAGCCAAAGGTTGAGATAAAAGGGGGTGCCGCCTGATTCACGGATGAAGCGAAGCGCGTGATCCGTGGCGGCGGTGCTTATCCAGGAGGCGGCGTGCTGGTCGTGCGCCGAGGCGTCTCCCATTTTGAGCCCGTAGTCCGTTCCATCGAAAACATGCGCACCGGGGCCGGTCCAGACGGCTGCTGCATCATATCCATAGGCCGGGGGCAGGGGGGCGCCGTCGATGGCTCCGCCTGACAGATGCCATTTTCCGAAGTGGGCGGTCCTGTAGCCCGCCTGCTTCATCACCCGGGGGAGGAGAGGGGCGCCGGGATCCAGCCAGTCCGGCATGTTGCGGGCCACATTTTGCTCATGCGTGGCGAAGTGCTGGTGCACGCCCCAGCGGGAGGGGAACTGGCCGGTCACGATGCCGGTGCGGCTTGGTGAGCAGACGGGGCTGACGACGGTGAAGCTCTGGAAGTCCGTGCCTTCACGGGCAAGCCGGTCAAGGCTTGGCGTCCGGATGCGAGGATGGCCGTGGCAGGCGAGGTCGCCGAAGCCGAGGTCGTCGGCATAGATGAACACGATGTTGGGCGATGCCTCTGCTGACGCCAGGGCTGCCAGGGCGCAGAGGATGAGGGCGCGGTTCATGCCTGGGCTGCGGTTTGAATTAAAACTTGGTTAGGAGCGGTCCGGCATGAGGCCTGTCATTTCCTCGCCTTTTTCGCCCTGGCCTTTGCCCTGCCCTTGGGCTGTTCGGCGAGAGTCTGCCTTGCCAGGGCGGTGAAGTCGTCGGTCTGCTTCTGCCAGAGCGTGGAGAGTTCCCGCACCTTTTCGGGCATCTGCGCCGCGAGGTCATGCTGCTCGGCACGGTCGGTTCTGAGGTCGTAGAGAGACCAGGCGTCCCCTTTGGCAGCGACCAGCTTCCAGTCGCCGACACGGATGGCTCGGTTGCCTTCATGCAGCCACCAGAGGGAGTCACGGCTGATGGTCTGGTCTTTGGCAAAGGCTGGCACGAGGCTCTTGCCGGGGGCCTCCGGGATGGGTTCGCCGTTCCAGTCACGGGGCTTCTGGATGCCGAGGAGGTCGAGAACCGTGGGAACGAAGTCGACCACATGGGCCGGGCTGTGGCGGAGTTCGCCCCTGGCGGTGATGCCGGCGGGCCAGTGAACGACGAGGGGTGTGCTGATGCCGCCTTCGTGAACCCAGGTCTTGTGGCGGCGGTGAGGGGTGTTGCAGGCGCTTGAGAATCCTGGTCCGAGGCAGAGATAGCTGGCGGCGCTTCCCATGGGTGCGGCCGGGTCATGGCCGCCGTTGCGCACCATGATCTCGGCGCTGGCGCCGTTGTCCGAGGCGAAGAAGATGAGGGTGTTTTCAAAGGCTCCCATCGTCTTGAGCTGGCCGAGAATGCGCCCGATCTCCTGGTCCATGCGGTCGACCATGGCGGCGTGAACGGCCATCTTGGCGGCCTGGAACCGGCGCTGTTCCTGGGTGAGATCGCCCCAGGGCAGGGGGCGGTTCACCTCGCCCGGGCCGAGTTTCTCCAGGGCATCTGGAAAGGCGTAGGGCGGGCCGATTTCCCGTTCGAGGGCGGAGAGGGTGGTGCGGGTGATGCCCATCTCCTTCTGCCGCGCGAAGCGGGCCTCGCGCATCTTCTCCCAGCCGTCGAGATACCTGTCGCGGTATTTGGCGATGTCCTCCGGCAGGGCGTGCAGGGGGAAGTGCGGGGCGATGAAGGGGATGTAGTGGAAGAAGGGACTGCCGGCATGGTTCCGTGCGTGATCCTTGAGAAGCCCGATGGCGTGATCGGCGGTGGCGATGGTGGCGTAATAGCCCTTTTCGTCAGCGGGCGGTGTCACGGGCACGTCATCAATCGAGTTTCCGGCGGCGGTGAAGAAGTTGCCCTGGTTCTTCATGTCGAGCGAGTGGTCGAATCCGCCGTCGAGAACCCTGCCGTCGATGTGCCACTTGCCGCTGTGGTAGCAGCGGTAGCCGGCGGGCTTGAGGAAGTCGGGAAGCAGGCGCGCCCACTTCTGCCGGACACCCTGGCCGCCACCACCGACGCCCGGCAGCTCGTCGCGGTGGATCTGCTGGGCGTAGTAGCCGCTCAGCAGGGCGCCGCGCGTCGGCCAGCAGCGGGCGGTGTTGTAAAACTGGGTGAAACGCAGTCCGTTGCCGGCGAGCGAGTCCAGGTTGGGCGTGGCGATTTCACCGCCGTAGCAGCCCAGGTCGGAATAGCCGAGGTCGTCGGCGAGGATGAACAGAATGTTAGGCCGGTCATTCCCAGCCGCGGCTGCGGAGATGACGAGGGGCGGAGCGAGCGAGAGAAGAAGGAATGCCAGGGCGCGGTGCAGCTTCATGGGTTCCCTGCAAACGCACTGGTGCCGGGCAGCTTGCGCTGAATTTGGCCGTGTCCGGGCCGCCTTCCGCCCGGTCAGGGGCATGAGGAGGGCTGTGAAAGGTGGCGACAGGAAAGAGGACCAGGGCTGTCCTGCGGAAACGATGGAGGAACGGGAGGTCGATGGACATGATGAGACGCCCATCGAGCGGCTGGGAGAGGGGCGAAGCTCTCCGGAAGATGATCCGGGCACGGCAGCGGCGTCCTTCTCGCTCGATGTTGCCTGCAAATGGCAGCAGGTGGAATGCCATCACGCGGACTGAATCGAACGCTGTTCAGAGTGAGTAATCAGCGCCGGAGAGGCTTTTCAGCACGCTGTCCTGCCATTCGCGCAGATGCTGCTGAAGCTTCTGCACAAGTTCGGGCTTCTCGGAGGCGATGCTGGTCCTTTCGCCAGGGTCCTTGTCCAGGTCGAAAAGCTCGACCAGGGGTCTGCCGGATTTTTGCTCGTGAACGACGAGCTTGTGACTGCCATCGATGATCGAACGCGGGCCGAGGTGATCGGCTTCCGTGCCGGCTGGCTGGTGGTAGTTGGTGAAGTCACGCGTGGCCTTGCCGCCCATTTTTTTCACCAGGGGTGTGGTGCCCTGCTGAAGGGCCGGGGCGATGTAAGGCTCCGGTCTTGCCTTGATGAGCGAGGCGGTGTTGAACTCCCAGAAATGCAAGGCAGCCGGGCGTTCGGCCAGGGTGCCGTCGATCACCGGAGTGAGGTCCATGCCATCCAGCGGGCGCTTTGGAAGCGGCTGGCCGGCGATGGCGGCGAGGGTGGGCAGAAGGTCGCTGGTGGAGGCGCGAAAACGTGTGCTTCGTGGGCTGGGGATGCGGGCAGGCCATTCGATGAGGCCGGGCACCAGGATGCCGCCCTCATAGACGGTGGCCTTGGTGCCGCGATGGGGGGCGCCCAGTGATGCGTCGGGAGAGGTGCCGTTGTCGCCGCAGTAGAAAAGCAGCGTGTTGTCGCGAAGGCCGGATTCAGAAAGGTGCCTGCGCAGCATGCCTATGGCGCGGTCCATGGCCGTGATCTCGGCATAGCGCTCCCTCAGCACCTCGCCCTGGGGCCTTGTGACCGGGCCGCCGGTTTCATTCGAGGTGAGCTTCACCTTTTTCGTGTATTTCGAAGGCAGGTCGTCATAGAGCGCCAGGTCCCCGGGCCGGCCGCTGTAAGGCTCGTGAGGTGAGCCGAACCAAATGATTTGAAAAAAGGGCCTGCCCGCCTTCTGCGCCCTGGAGATCGAGGCGATGGACTCGCGGACGAGGACTTCGGAGCTTTCTCCCTGGAACTGCTCCGGTGCGCCGCCATTGCGGGATAGCGAGGGGTTCAGCTCGAAGAAGTTGTCATGGGAAAGGCATTCATGGAAGCCCATGGCGAGGGGGCTGACGGGCGATTCCTTCTTCACCGCGCCGACATGCCACTTGCCGAGGTGGGTGCAGTGATAGCCGGCCCTGGCGAGAAGACGGGCGCTTGTGACCTCCTCCGGTCGGAAGGACCAGCCTGGGGCAAAGGTGCCCATGCGGTTGGGATGGCGGCCGGTGAGAAAGCTGGCGCGTGTGGGGGAGCAGCTGGGGTGGGCGGCGTAAAAGCGCTCAAGCTTCAGGCCGGTGGCGGCCATGTCGTCAAGCACCGGTGTCTTCACATGAGGGTGGCCGTTGTAGCCGGTCTCCTCCCAGCCATGGTCGTCGCCCATCATGAGGATGATGCCGGCGGGGGCGGCCGAGGGGGCGGCGGGTGCGCACAGGCAGGCGAGGAGGACACATAGTTGGATCGGCTTCATGGAGCGGCTGGCAACGCTGCCGGATGCCGTGTTCTTCCAGGCCGCCGCAGCATGAACGGCAATGTTCCAAAGCACATGAAGTTGAAGTTGTCCTTGTCAGGCGCGGTGCTTTTCCGTCATGCTGGCAGGCCATGCGCCCGCTGACCCTTCTCACCTTTTTGTTCGCCACTTCCGCAGCCCTTTCCCTGACGCCGGACGGACGGCACAAGCTGGTGCTGATCGCCGGGAAGCCCTCCCATCCGCCGGGCATGCATGAGTTTCGGGCCGGCACGCTGCTGCTGGAGAAGTGCCTGGCCTCCGTGCCCGGACTGATGGTGGACCGTCATGAGATGGGCTGGGTGAAGGATGAGGCCACCTTTGCTGATGCCGATGCGGTGGTGATCTACGCCGATGGTGGAAAGGGCCACCCTGCCGTGCAGGGAAATCATCTGGAGACCCTGAAGAAGCTGATCGACAAGGGGGTCGGGTTTGGCTGCATGCATTATGGCGTGGAGGTCGTGGCCGACCTGGGCGGCGCGGAGTTCAAGTCCTGGCTGGGCGGCCACTATGAAAACTCCTTTTCCTGCAACCCCATCTGGGAGCCGAGCTTTGCCAGCCTGCCCGAACACCCGATAGCCCGGGGCGTGAAGCCCTTCCGGATTGAGGACGAATGGTACATCAACATGCGTTTCCGTCCGGCATTCAAGGATGGCATTGTGCCGGCGGAGGATGCCGGGACGAAGTTTGTTCCGATCCTGGTGGCCACACCTTCGGATGCGGTGCGTGACGGCCCTTATGTTTATCCAAAGGGCCCCTATCCGCACATCCAGGCTGAGAAGGGCGCGCCGGAGGCCACGATGTGGAGCGTCGAGCGTCCGGACGGCGGCCGAGGCTTTGGCTTCACCGGCGGGCACTTCCATAAGAACTGGGGCAACGACGACTTCCGCAGGACCATTCTCAACGCTCTGCTCTGGGTGACAAAGATGGACGTGCCTGCCGCAGGCGTGGACTCGAAGGTTTCCGAAGAAGACCTGGGGCAGAACCTGGACCCGAAACCGGCTCCGAAACCCAAGAAGGCGGCGGGTCTGCCGACTCCTGGCATCTTCCAGCGCAAGGTGGCTATCCGCTGAGCAGTCTGACCGCCTCAACGGGGGATGTGCAGCCCGTCGTTGTGAATCTGGACGATGCGCCAGTCCCAGGGCCAGCGGCCTTTCTTGTGCCAGTGGAAGAACCAGGGGTCTTCGATTGAGTTGACCTGTGAGAGCACGGCTTCGCTGAAGCCGGCGCCGCGGCCTTCGACACGGATCTGCATCTTCACCATGGCGAGGTCAGGAAGCACCTGGAGCCGGACGATGCGGGGCTTGACGGTGAGGCTGAAAAAGGAGCCCAGCACCTGGCGGGCGCCCTCCACGGCGCTCTCCCGGTCGTTGCCGTAGTCGTCCCTGTAGTCATCGGCCAGCATGGAGCGGACCTCGCCCCAGTCGCGGGATTCCACGGCGAGCAGAAATGCCCGCTGGCGGTCTTGGAGCTGCTCCTCCGGCGAGCGTCCGAAGGTCCGCCAGCAAAACCAGCCGAGACTCAGGAGAAGGACTGCCGGAATGAGGATGAAAAGGAGGCGGCGCATGGTGTTGAAGGATGAAGTTGTGGCTAGGTCAGCCTGCGCCAGGGAAGACGTTCGAGCAGGTCGCCAAACCCCAGGCCGCCGCCGACAAGGTCCGGTTGAATCAGGCCGCCCGGCGACTGAATCCGTTCGAAAAATCCATCGGGCTCGAACAGGTGCTGGGTGCAGAGTCCGCAGAGGCCGATGCGGTCGCCCAGTTCCCTGCGGGCCACGGCGGCCTCGTGGGCGGCGAACATCTGGCCGAGGGCGTGGTCCATGGCGGAGGTGATCATCAGGGGATGGCGGGGATGTCTGGCGGCGACGGTGCGCCAGTCCCGGCGGGCGGGTTTGACGACCACGGTGGAGAAGCCTTCGGTGCCGCTCTGCCAGCCTTTGTCGAGGGCGAGACGGACGCCCCAGCGGTCCTGGGCCTGCTTCCAGGCGGCGGCATCATAGGGGAAGGGGTCCTCGATGAGGTCCAGCCGCTGATAGGTGCGCAGCGGCATGAACTCGATGAACTGGGAGAAGCCGCGTGCGTCGAGGCAGCCGTTGAAGTCCACGCGCAGCTTCAGGCCTGAGGACTCACCGAGGCGGGCGCACTGCTCCAGGAAGCGGCGTGTTTCGCCGTAGTTGGCAAAGCCCTTCGCCTTCAGGGCGGGCCAGCCCTCGCTTAACAAACGTTGCATCTGGGGGTCGGCCGGGCTGGCAAAGCTCCAGGAGTAGTGGCTGCGCGGGATCTCCAGGCCTTCGAAAAGGCTGACACCGGCCTCCCGTGCGGCGCCATCAGCCTGCGCACAGCGCAGGGCCATGGCGGACACCGGCGTGGTCACGCCTTCCTGAAGAAGCAGGAGCTGCTGCTCGACCGGGGCGTCGCCGAACTCCGGCCAGGGATGGATGCAGCCGAAGCCGGATCCGACGCGGATGAGGGCGCCTGGAAAGACGCGACGGTGGGAGGCCGAGTTGAGCGCCACACCGCTGCGCAGGAGGTATTCGTAAACGTAGATCGTCGGGGCGGCGGTCATGTCGTGCGTTGCTGGCGGGGCACAGGTGCCGCCTGGCTGGGATCCCGCAAGCCTTGGGCGGCGTGGAGCTGAATCCAGGAAAGAAAAGCCCAGGCTGGTTTCGCAGCCTGGGCTTTCAAGGGGTTGAACCGGGATCAGGCCTTCCAGCCGTCGCGGTAGGCGGGGCGGGAGACGTACTTGTTGGCGGCCTCGACGTTGGAGACCTTCATGCCCTGCTTGTCCCACTGCACGCTCTGCTGGGCGCGCACGGCGAGGTTGCCAAGGAGCACGAACTCGGTCAGCGGGCAGCTGTAGTCGAAGTTCGAGCTGGGGGAGCCGCCATGGACGATGTGGTGGGCCCACTCGCCCTGGGGGTTGTTGGGCATCACGGAGCGGGTTTCGGTCTTCTTGATCTTGCCGGACCTCATGTCGAGGCGGACCTGGGTGTAGCGCTCCTCGTTGTAGATGACGGGGCTGGAGCAGTAGGCCTCACCTTCGAAGACGGTGCCTTCGGTGCCGATGAACATCATGCCGCTGCTGGCCTTCTCGAACGCCTTCTTGGCGAGGTCGCTGGTCATGTGCGGGGAGATTTCCGGCTTGTTGGGCTTGCCGTCCTTGGAGCCGTCGTTCCAGGAGACGGTGAGGGCGGGGTGCCTGCCGGCGGGCATGTGGTAGACGAGGTCGCTCCAGACCGGGGCGCAGGTGTCGGAGATCGGGCTGGAGACGGCGTCGATCTTCTCGGGGATGAGCTGGCCGAGGATGGAGAAGGAGGAGTCCATGATGTGGCAGCCCATGTCACCCAGGGCGCCGGAGCCGAACTGCCACCAGCCGCGCCAGGAGAAGGGATGCACGCTGTTGCCACGCTTGCCGTTGGCACCGGCGGGGATTTCAAACTGGAAGTAGGGCTCGCTGGCCTCGCTGGAGAGCCAGAGGTCCCAGTCGAGTTCGGGCGGGCACTCGGCGGCGATCTTGTTCAGCGGTCCCTGGGGCCAGATGGGGCGGTTGGTCCAGAGGCGGATTTCCTTGAGGGTGCCGATGGCGCCCTGCTCGATCCACTCCTTGGCAAGGCGCTGGCCTTCCATGGTGCGGCCCTGGTTGCCCATCTGGGTGACGACGCCGGCCTCCTTGGCGGCGCGGTGCAGGTCGCGGACTTCACTGATGTAGTTGCACAGGGGCTTCTGAACGCAGACGTGCTTCTTGTGCTTGATGGCGTGCATCGCGGCCACGTAGTGGGTGTGGTCCGGGGTGGAGACGATCACTGCGTCGATCTCATTGGCCATCTCGTCGAACATCCTGCGGAAGTCCTGGTAGAGCTTCGGCGCGTTCGGGGCGGCCTGGCCGGAGTCGAGGTGATGTTTTTCGCGCTTCTTGGCAGCCTCTTCGAGGCGCTTTTTGTCGACATCGACAAGGGCGACGATGGTGTGGTCGAGCGTCACGCCCTGGGTGTCGGACTGACCCTTGCCGTTGGCGCCGATGACGGCGATGCGCAGCTTTTTGCCGGCGGCGTCCTGGCCCTTGAGAAGGAGGTTCGGACCGGTGAAGGCTCCGGCGGCGAGGCCGGCCGTGCGGCCGAGGAAGTGACGGCGTGAGATGATGTTGAGACCCATGGGGTGTTGGCTGTGGTTGATGTTGGAGGATGAGGACAAACGTATGGTTTGGCGCGATATTACGATGGAAGTGGGGTCAGTTTCGAGAGCACCTTCGCCACGGTGTTTTCCACGGTCAGGCCATGCTTTTTCCGCAGGGCGGGAACATTGCCGTGCTCGACAAAGGCGTCCGGCCAGCCGATGCGGACCACCGGGGTCTTGATGCCTGCGTCGTTGAGGTGCTCGATGACGCCGCAGCCAAAGCCGTTCATGAGGACATGATCCTCGAGGGTGCAGACGACCTTTGCCTTGCGGGCTGCGGCTTCGATGAGGGCGCCGTCCAGGGGTTTGATCCAGCGCGGATTGATGAGGGCGACGGAGAGGCCTTTCGCCTCAAGTTCGGCCCTGGCCTTCTGAGCGACGGGGAACATCTCTCCGAGGCCGATAAGCACGACATCGCTGCCGTCGGCGACGAGTTCTGCCTTGCCGATTTCCAGGAGCTGGGGCCTGGGCTTGGGGGTGGCTCCGGGGCCGTTGCCGCGAGGGTAGCGGATGGCGATGGGGCCCTTGTCGTAGTTCGCCATGGTCCAGAGCATGTCGACGAACTCGTCCTCGTCCTTCGGCTGCATGTGAACAAGGCCGGGCACGCCGCGGAGGTAGGCGATGTCAAAGAGGCCGTGGTGGGTGGGGCCGTCGTCGCCGCTGAGGCTGCCGCGGTCCATGCAAAGGCGCACCGGCAGGTCCTGGATCGCCATGTCATGAATGATCATGTCATAGGCGCGCTGCATGAAGGTGGAGTAGATGGTGAGGAAGGGCCGCAGGCCCTGGGTGGCGAGGCCGCAGGCGAAGAGGGCGGCGTGCTCTTCGGCGATGCCGACGTCGAAGTAGCGTTCGGGGATCTCCTTCTTGAAAACCATCAGGCCCGTGCCGCCGGGCATGGCGCCGGTGATGGCCACGATGCGTTCATCTTCCTTGGCGAAGTCAGTGACGCTGCGGCCGTAGATCTGGGAGTAAGTCGGCTTGTCGGTGGCGGCGGTCTCGCCGGTCTCGACGTTGTACTTGCCGAGTCCGTGAAACTTCAGCGGGTCCTCCAGGGCGGGCTTGTAGCCGCGTCCCTTTTCCGTGAGGATGTGGAGGATGACGGGTTCGTTCTGATTCTTCAGGAACTCGAAGGTCTGGATCAGCAGCGGCAGGTTGTGGCCGTCGATGGGGCCGTAGTAGCGGATGCCGAACTCATCAAAGAGCGTGCTGCGGTTGTGAGGGCCTTCGCTCTGGGGGAGCAGGAGGCCCTTCGCGGTCTTTTCCACGCGTTCAGCCAGCTTGCGGGCGCCGTCGCCGAGCAGGAACTCGACAAGCTTCGCCGTCTTGTCATGCAGGCTGGCGAAGCCGGGGTGGGTGGCGATGCTGTTAAAATAGCTGGCGATGGCGCCGACGTTCTTGTCGATGCTCCACTCGTTGTCGTTGAGGACGATGATGAGCTTCTTGGTGTGGGCGGCGACGTTGTTGAGCGCCTCAAACACGGGGCCGCAGGTGAAGGCGGCGTCACCCGCCACGCAGACGACGTGCTCGTCGCTGCCCTTCAGGTCACGGGCGGTGGCCATGCCGAGCGCGGCGCCGACGGAGGTGCCTGCATGGCCGGCGCCATAGCAGTCGTGCTCGCTTTCACTGCGCAGCAGGAAGCCGTTCAGGCCCTCATACTGGCGGATGGTGTGGATCTTGTCCCAGCGACCAGTGAGCATCTTGTGGACATAACCCTGGTGGGCGACGTCGAAGACAAACTTGTCCTTCGGGGTGTCGAAGACCCGGTGCATGGCCATGGTCAGCTCCACCACGCCCAGGTTGGGGCCGAGGTGACCTCCGGTTTCAGCCAGGGTCGAGATCAGGGTCTGACGAATCTTTTCGGCAAGATCAGGGAGTTTCTCGGGCGGAAGGGCCTTGAGGTCGGCAGGGCTGGTGATCGGGGGTAGTTCAGTATCCACAATGATGGGGTTCAAAAGAGTCGTATTTCGCCGTCGGCAGCCTCCGTTCCGGGCTTGGCGGCGGAGGCGGGGCGGCGCCGGACAGGGCCGCGCGTCTTGTCCTCCTGGGGGTCGTCCTTGCCTGCCTCAAAAGGGGCCAGTTCAGCCCTGCCGTCGGCTTTCAGGGTGATGGACTCCACCCGGCGGCGCGCGGTCTCGATGTGCTGACGGCAGGTTTTCAAAAGCTGCATGCCCTCCTCATAGGAACTGATGAGGTCCCCCAGGGGCATGCGGTCGCCTTCGAGGGCCGACACGATTTCATCCAGGCGCTCCATGGCCTGTTCGAAGGAAATGTCGGGGTTTTCGGGGACGCTCATGGCGGTGGAAAATCGGGCGCGCATTATCAGGAGTGCCGCCAGGGTGGCAAGCAGTAAAACCAGGGGTGGAAAGTTCGACAAATACCTTGTTTGGCGAGTGGGAAATAGGTCTTTTGCACCTGCATTGCACCTTGCGCCGGTGGACTCTCGCCCCATTGTCCGCGCCCCATGAACAAGCTGGACGAAATCATCGCCCACAAACGAACCGAAGTTGAGAAGCTCCTGCCGCGCCTGGAGAAGCTTCGCGCCGCCGCGACCCTGCGTGACGATTTTCGCTCGCTGGCAGACGCCCTGCGCGCCGATCCCACCCGCCTGGGCATGATCGCCGAGGTCAAGCGTGCTTCACCGTCCGCCGGGACCATCGCCCAGGACTTTGACCCGCTCACCATCGCCCGCACTTATGAGAAGGCCGGTGCCAGCGCCCTTTCCGTGCTGACGGATGAGAAGTACTTCCAGGGTCATCTGAACTACCTCACGCTGATTCGTGAGCAGGTGGACATCCCATGCCTGCGCAAGGACTTCATCATCCACGAAGCCCAGATTTACGAGGCCGTGGTCGCCGGGGCGGATGCCATCCTGCTGATCGTGGCGGCCCTGGACCAGCCCACCCTGGTGCGCCTGCTGGAGGTCGCCCACACCTTTCAGCTCGACGTTCTGATGGAGGTGCATGACCTGCCCGAACTTGAGCGCGCCCTGGAGACCGACGCGCGCATCATCGGCGTCAACAACCGCAACCTGAAGAGCTTCACCGTCGACCTGGGAACCACCGAGTCCCTGGCGGAGGAGGTGCCGGACGACATCATCCTGGTCGCCGAGAGCGGCATCAAGACCGTGGGCGACGCTGAAAGGCTGGCCCTCTGCGGTGCTGACGCGCTTTTGGTTGGCGAGACCCTGATGCGCAGCTCGAACGTCCTGCACGACCTTCCGGCGCTGAGGGTGTTGAAGCCCCAGGCCGACCCTGCCGCCGCCGAATGAAAAACCTCCTCATCCGCTCCACGCTGACCGCCCTGGCAAGGCTCGGAGTGGCCGAGGTCTGCGTGGCGGCGGGAGCGCGCAACGCGCCGATCATCAGCGCCCTGGTGGAATGTGAAGGCGTGAAGCTGTGGAGCTTCTTCGAGGAGCGCAGCGCGGCTTTCTTTGCCCTGGGGCGCATCATGGCCGACCGCGGGCCCGTGGCCGTCCTCACCACGTCAGGGACGGCCGCCGCCGAGCTGCTGCCCGCCGTCATTGAAGCCCATTATCAGGGGCTGCCGCTGGTGCTGGTCACGGCCGACCGCCCCCGCCGGTTCCGGGGCAGCGGCGCACCGCAGGCGATTGAGCAGAAGGATTTGTTCGGCCCCTACGTCAGCGCCTGCATCGACGTGGAGCAGGGGGCCAGCGTGGCCTGGCCCACCCGGATCGCCGACCGGCCGCTGCACATCAACGTCTGCCTGGACGAGCCGCTGGAGGTTGAGCACAGCGGGATCGACTTCCTCAGCCATCATCCGCAGAAGCCGCTCAAGCCGGCGAAGGTGCCCGAGTTCATCCTCTCCGGCGAACCGACGGCCGTCCTGGCCTGTGGCCTGCATCCTTCGGAGGCGCGGGAGGCCGCTCCGGTCCTGGCGAACCTGGGCCTGCCCGTGCTGGCGGAGTCCACCTCCAACCTCTGGCAGCGCTGGCCTGAGCATCCGGAACTGGAGCATCTCCTGGTGCCTGCCGCCGAGGTTCATCTGCGCGCCCTGGACATCCGCCAGGTCATCCGCATCGGCGGCATTCCCTCGTCACGCTGGTGGCGCGATCTTGAAAAGCGTCCCGAGGTCTGGGTGACGAACATCTCCCGGCTGCCCTTTCCTGGGCTTTCCCGGAAGGAGCATGTGCAGACGCTGCCCTGGCATGCGCTGGAGATGCTGGCCAAACGAACTTTGCGTCCGGCTGTGTTCGGTCATGACAAGAAGCCCCTGGGTTCGAGGTTTGCCGAGTTTCCCCATTCCGAACCGGCCTGGATGCGGGAGATCCTTTCGCGCCTGAAGCCCCATGACCGTGTCTTCATCGGCAACAGCCTGCCGATCCGCGAGATGAACCTGGCGCTCAGGCTGCCGGAGCAGGGGATTGAGTTCTTTGCCAACCGCGGCGCCAACGGCATTGACGGCCTTGTTTCAACCTGGCTTGGCGCGAGCGCCAGCTCACGCTGTTCCTGGCTGGTTGTCGGTGACCTGAGCGCGATGTACGATCTCGCTGCGCCATGGATCATGCCCCAGCTGCCCCAGGGCAATCGGCGGCTGGTGGTGATCAACAACCAGGGCGGCAAGATCTTCTCCCACGTCAAAAGCCTGCGGAGCCTGTCAAACGAGGCCAGGCAGATCATCGAAAACCGCCACCGGGTGAGCTTTGAGCCCTGGGCGCAGATGTGGGGCCTGGGATACATCCGCGCCACGCGGCCGGAGCACCTGGAAGCCATCCCGGATGGCGCCTTTCTCATTGAAGTGCTGCCGGATGCGGGGGAGACGGAGGCGTTTTATCGGGCGCTGGAGGAGTAAGGAGAAGCAGGAAGCCTGGGCGTGCCTTGCCCGGGGCCGAGTTCGTCAGGCGTTTGCCGTGGTCTGTCGTTCCAGTTCTTCGGCCGCTTTTTCCCAGGCGGTGGTTTCCTGGGCGATCCGGGGTTCGATCTGTTCGAGTTCTTCGCTCAGGGCGCGGAACCTGGCGGCGTCGGCGTAGGTGGCGCCGTCCTGGAGAAGCTCCACCAGCTCCAGCTTGCGCTTCTCCAGGCCGGCGAGGCGTTGCTCGATGGCGGAGACCTTTTCCTCCAGTTCCTTGCGGATGCGGCTGCGAGCGTTGCGGGCCTCGGCTTCAGCACGTTTCTGCTCCTTGGTCTTCGCGCCGCCGGTCGTGCCGTCCGCAGTGGATGAAATGTTTTTGCCGCCGCCGTTGGAACTGCCGTAGCTGGCGGGCTGGGCGTTGGTGAGACTGGCGGTCAGGGCTTCGCGGGCGGAGGTGGACCTGGTTTTGTCGAGGTAATACTGGTAGTCTCCGGCGTAGGGGGTGAGGACGCCGGCGGCGATATGCAGGACGCTGCGGGCCATGGCCCGGATGAAGTGAACGTCGTGGCTGATGAACACGAGTGTGCCTTCGTAATCCTCCAGGGCCTGGATCAGGGCGTCGATGCTGCCCATGTCGAGGTGCGTGGTGGGCTCGTCCATGAGGAGAAGGTTGGGCGGGTCGAGCAGCAGGCGGACGAGGGCGAGGCGGCTTTTTTCACCACCGCTGAGGACGCCGACGGGCTTGAAGACGTCGTCGCCATGAAAGAGGAAGCTGCCGAGAAGGGTGCGGGCGAGCTGTTCGCCGGGTCTGCTGGGCAGGTCCATGGCGGACTGGAGCACGGTGTGGCGCATGTTGAGGACGTCGCCGCGGTACTGCGCGAAGTAGCCGGGCTTGACGTTGTGACCGAGTTCACGCCGGCCGGACTGAGGGGTGAGGGCGCCGGCGAGAAGCTTGAGCAGGGTGGACTTGCCGGCGCCGTTGGGGCCGACGAGGACGAGGCGCTGGCCGCGTTCGACCTCGAAGTCGAGGTCTTCATAGACGGGAGTTTGCCCATAACCAAAAGAGAGGTTTTTGAGCGTCAGCACGCGCTGGCCGCTGCGGGGCGGCTGAGGAAAGCGGAACTTGACCTGCTTGGCGGCCTGCTGGGGGGCGTCGACCCTTTCCATGCGGTCGATCATCTTCAGCTTGTCCTGGGCGCGGGAGGCGAAGTTGGCCTTGGCCTTGAAGCGGTCGGCCCACTGCTGGAGCTTGGCGATCTCGCGCTGCTGGTTTTCAAAGGCGGACTGCATCTGCTCCTCGCGGGCGGCTTTCTCCCGGAGGTAGTCGTCGTAGTTGCCGCGGTAGCGGATGACCTTGGAGTGGGCGATCTCGAGGATGGTGTCGCAGAGGGCGTTGAGGAACTCACGGTCATGGGAGATCATGAGGATGGCGCCGGGATAGGTCTGCAGGTAGGCCTGGAACCAGAGCAGTGATTCGAGGTCGAGGTGGTTGGTGGGTTCGTCGAGGAGGAGGAGGTCGGGCTCCTGGACGAGCAGGCGGGCGAGGTGGGCGCGCATGACCCAGCCGCCGCTGAGGGTGCGGGCGTTGCGATCGAAGTCGCTTTCGCGAAAGGCGAGGCCCTTGAGGATGCGCTTGGCCTTGGGTTCCAGCTCCCAGCGGTGGTGTTCATCGACATGGCCGGTGGCGAGCTGGAGGACGGTGACATCGTCCACCGGGGCGCTTTCCTGGGGGAGGAAGCCGAAGTTGAGGCCCTTTTCCATGGTCACCTGGCCGTCGTCGGGCGTGGATTCGCGCAGCAGCAGGGAGAAAAGGGTGGACTTGCCGGCTCCGTTCGGGCCGATGAGGCCGATCTTCTCGCCACGGTTGATGTGGAAGGAGACGCCGCTGAAGAGCGTGCGGCCTGCGTAGGTCTTGCTGACGTTGTGGACGGAGAGCATGGGGGAGGGGAGGGCAGGTCTTTGCCGATGAAGTGGCGGAAGGCAAACAGGTGGTTGAAATAATGCGCGGCATGGCGGCGCTCTGATTTCATCCTCGACGGCTGCGGCCCTGCTCTTTATCCCTCATTGATCCTTCATTATTCATCATGCGCAGCGGCATCCTTTCTGGCGGCAATTTCATCATCGACTACGTCAAGCTCATCAACGCCTACCCGGAGCAGGACATGCTGGCGGACATCCGCAGCGAGACCTCCAGCAACGGCGGAGGTCCTTACAACGTGCTGAAGGACCTGGCCGCCATGCAGGCGGGCTATCCGCTTTCCGCCGCCGGGCTCGTGGGGCGGGATGCGAACGGCGACTGGATCCTCAGGGACTGCGCGAAGGCAGGCATCGACACCACGCAGCTGCGTCAGACGGAACGTGCGCCGACCTCCTACACGGACGCCATGACGGTCATCTCGACCGGACGGCGCACCTTTTTTCATCAGCGCGGGGCCAATGCGCTGCTGGGGGAGGCGGACTTCGACTTTGCCACGACGAAGGCGCGGGTTTTTCATCTGGGCTACCTGATGCTGCTGGATGAAATGGACCGCCTGCTGCCGGACGGCGGCACCCAGGCGGCCCGGGTGCTGGAGAAGGCGCGCGCGGCCGGGCTGGTGACGAGCGTGGACATCGTCAGCACGGAGAACCCGGACTTCAGGGCCATCGCCGAGGCGGCGCTGCCGCACACGGATTATCTGATCATCAATGAAGTGGAGGCGGGCAAGATCACGGGCATGAGCCTGAAGACGGTGCCTGTGGACGTGGCGGCGGTCTCCGAGGCGGCGCGGGCGCTGCTGGCGCGTGGCGTGCATCAGCAGGTGGTGATACACTTTGAAGCGGGAGCCGTGGTGGCGGACAGGGATGGCGGCGTCACGACCCAGGCTTCGTTGAACCTGCCGGGCGGGTTCATCGTGGGGGCGACCGGGGCGGGCGACGCCTTTGCCGCCGGGTATCTGCACGGGATTCACGAAGGCTGGCCCACGGCGCAGCGTCTGACGCTGGCGGTCTGCACGGCTGCGGCCTGCCTGACGCACCCGACGCCTTCCGAAGGCCTGCGGCCGGTGGCTGAGTGCCTGCGGCTGGCGCAGGAACACGGTTTCCGCACCCTCGCGTCATGAAGCATCGTCTGTTAACTCCTGGGGAGCTGGAGGAGGCGCTGGCGTCGATGTCCGGATGGACCCTCGAGGCCGGTGAGCTGGCGAAGGAGTTTCGCTTCGCCTCCTACCTGGAGGGGGCGGCGTTTGTCCGCCGGCTGGCGGAGAAGGCGGAGGCGATGAATCATCATCCCGACCTGCACCTGGGATGGCGGAAGGTGAGGATGCGTGTCAGCACGCACAGCGCCGGAGGCTTGACGGAACTGGATTTTTCCCTGGCGCGTGAGGCGGACCGGCTGCACGCGAGCATCTGATTTCCCCACCATGCCCGCGCCTCTTCAGCACTTGTTGATCAACGCCTCGGCTGGATCAGGGAAGACCTATCAGCTGGCGCGGCGCTTTGCGCATCTGCTGACGCTGGGGGCGAGGCCGGAGGGGATCGCGGCGATGACCTTCACGCGCAAGGCGGCCGGGGAGTTCTTCAACCGCATCCTGCGCCGTCTGGCGGAGCTGGCACGCGATCCGGGCAGGGCGCAGGCCTTTTTCCAGGGGGCCGTGCCGGAGGCGCCGGACGACACGGACTATCCAAAACTGCTTCGGCAGGTCGCACGCAGGCTGCACCGGCTGCGCCTGGGGACGCTCGACAGCTTTTTTGCGGGCATGGTGAGGTGTTTCCCGCTGGAGCTGGGGCTGGCCGCCGGTGCGCGTGTGATGCAGGAGGATGAGACGGCGATGGCCAGGGAGGAGGCGCTCGACGCCCTGCTTCAGGAGCTCTTTGCCGCCGAGGATCATGCTCCGCTGAAGCTGCTGACCGAGGCCTACAAGCAGGCCACCTTTGGCGCGGGCGAGAAAAGCGTTGAATCCACGCTGCAGCAGTGGGCGCTGGACGGACTGGAACTGTGGCAGGACAGTCCGGCGGACGGCTGGGGGGAGGCGAATGTGATCTGGCGTGGCGGTCTGCCGAAGGTCAGGCCGATGGAGGAGGTGGTGACGGCGGTGCGCGCCGCCTTTGTGCCTCCGCATGAGGGCGGCAGGGAACTGCTGGACCAGACCCTGGCAGCTGTGACGGAGACCCGGCCGGGGCAGCCGATGCCAAAACGGGTGGAGGAACTGCTCAAGAAACTGGCGGAGCAGTGGGAGGAGCTGGGGCGCGGCTGCGGCGAGCTGCTGTGGATGCGCAAAAGGCTGCCGCTGGATGCCGCCTCCGCCCAGGCCTGGCGTGAGCTGGCGCTGCAGCTGATGGTGCGTGAGTTTCTGGTGCGTGCCGACCGCAGCCGCGGCCTTGCGCGTGTCACCTCGATGCTGGCCGTGCACTACGACCGCCAGGTGCGTTCACGTGGCAGGCTTTCCTTTGCTGATGTGCAGCGGGTGCTGGCGGCGGCGGTCAGGGATCGCTCACCCTGGCTGGGTGGCGAGGGCGACCTGTGGTACCGGCTGGACGGGCGTCATGACCACTGGCTGCTGGACGAGTTTCAGGACACCAGCCGGACGCAGTGGCAGGTTCTGGGGGCGCTGGTGGACGAGGTGATCCAGGATGCGGAGGGCGGGCGCAGCTTCTTTGCGGTCGGTGACCCGAAGCAGTCGATCTATCTCTGGAGGCAGGCGGAGCCGGACCTGTTTGAAGACATTCAGAAGGCTTATCCGGCGCATCCCGATGGCGGGCTGCACACGCAGCCGCTGAGCCAGTCCTTTCGCAGCGCGCAGCCGGTGCTGGATGCGGTGAACGCCGTGTTTGGCAGCACGGAGGTGATCGAATCCATGCTGCCCCGCGGCTGCCTGAAGGGCTTCGCGTTTCAGCCTCACACGGCGGCGCAAAAGCATCTCACCGGCCATGCAGCGCTGCTTTCACCCGCCAGGCTGGAGGGGGGTGAGGAAAACGACACCACGGCGGTGCTGGCAGCCCTTTTGCAGGAGCTGGAGCCGTTGAGGCGCGGGCTGTCCTGCGCGGTGCTGGTCCGTTCCAACAGCGAGGCGACCAGGATGGCCGAGGCCCTTCGGGAAAGGACGGGCATGGAGGTGGTGTGCGAATCCGACCAGCATCCCTGCACGGACAATGCGGTGACGCTGGCCTTGCTGTCCGTGCTTCAGCTGGCGGCGCATCCCGGAGACGGGCAGGCACTGGAACATCTGCGCATGACGCCGATGTGGCCGCTGCTGCTTCGCGAGGGCAAGGGCTGGCGTTATCACACCGCCGCCGTTCAGAGACGGGTGGTCGAGGAGGGTTTTGCGGCGTTTGCCGAAGAGTGGCTGGAGCTGCTGCACGGCCTGGGGATTTCCCTGGATGATTTCCATGGGCGCCGGCTTGCCCAGTTTGCCGACATTGCGGCGGAGTTTGATGCCTCGGGCAGCCGCGACATCGATGATTTCCTGCGTCATGCGCGTGACTGTCCGCTGCGAGTCCGCGGGTCGCCCCAGGCCATCCAGGTGATGACGATCCATGCGTCGAAAGGCCTGGAGTTTGACATCGTCATGCTGCCGAAGCTGGACGGGGATGCCATGGACAAGCTGCGTCGCGAGGAACTGCTCGTCAGCCGCGACGCCGGGGGCGTGCGCTGGGTGCTGCAGACGCCGCTGCGGGTGTTTGCGGACTTTGACCCGGTGCTCCAGGCTGAATTGGCGGAGGCCAGGAGGCGTGGCGCCTTTGAATCGCTCTGCCGTCTGTATGTCGCGATGACCCGGGCCAAACGTGCCCTTTACCTGGTGGTCGAGCCCCGGAAGAAAAGCGCCACGGCGGTCAAGGAGTCGGCCCTGCTGAGGGAGACGCTTGGCGGAGGCGGCTGCGAGTCGCCGTCACCGGTTTACGAAGTCGAATGGCAGACGGGCGATCCTGCGTGGCATGTGATGGAGATGCGTGAACCTGCGCGCGTGCCGGAGGCGGTGGTGTTTGAGGAGCCGTTGGGTGAAGTGTTGCGGCGGACCCAGCCAATGCCGCGCCGCCGCACGCCGTCGGGTGAGGAGAGCTTCCGGGTGAAAGGTTCCGTGCTGTTCAGTGCGGGCCGTGAACCCGGTCGTCGCCTGGGCACCTGCGTGCATGAGCTGTTTGCCGAGATCGAATGGCAGCGGCCCTGGGATGAAGTCCAGGCCCGCTGGCTGGAGCGCGGCCTGGTTTCCCCGGAGGATCTGGCCGAGGGGGCTGAAGGTGTTGAAGCCGAGGCCTGCCTCATGGTGCGGAGGGTGCTGGAATCCGAGGCCGGGCGTGAAATTTTCGCGCCCGCCGTGCGGGAGGCCGAGGTCTGGCGCGAGCGTCCTTTCGACCTGGTGATGGACGGCGAGTGGGTGTCCGGCGTCTTTGACCGAGTGATGGTCCGGCGCGATGGCGGAGGCAGGGTGGTGTCGGCCTGGATCGTGGACTTCAAGACGGACGACGTGCCTGATGAGGCGTCGCTCAAGGCCAAGCGTGAGGGGTATGGACCGCAGATCCGGCTTTATCGGGCGGCTTTGTCAAAGCTGACCGGGTTAGCTCAGGATAAGATCCGTGCGGCCCTGATTTTCACGCGCTTGTGCCGGATCGTGGAGCTTTAAACTCCGGCTCAGCCGTGCAGGTGGCTGGTTTTAGCAGTGTCGCGACGATTGCTGGTGGTGATTTTTTCCAGCTTGTAGGCACCGCCTTTCCTGGATTTGGACCTGGCGATGGGCGATTCGGCGGGCTTTTCGGACTTGGATGGGCTGGGTATGTCCGCCTGAGGTGTGGCGGCGGGATTGATGACGGCCGTGTCAGTGACGTCAATGGCGTCCGCAGTTCTTGACCTGGCGAAGGGCCAGAACTTCCAGCCTTCACGACTGGCGCCGGCTGCCTTTTCCACAGCCTCGGGCTGAGCGACGGCAAGTTCGGGCGTCGCGGGCTTTTCAGGCGTCGGAGCTTCAGGACCGACCCTGGCTTCAGGCTTCACTTCGGACTTGGCCGGAGGTTGAGCCGGGAGTTCCGCTGATTCCTGGGGCTTCGATGCGGCAATCACTTGTTCGGCCTCTGGCGTCGGCTTGGGCGCTGCATTTTTATGGCCGTGAGGCAGCTTGGTCCGGGTGATCTCGACCTTGGCGCCGATGCCGACGTCGTTAAAAAGATCGATGACGTCATGCATGCCCATGCGGATGCATCCAAAGCTGGCAGGCTTGCCAAGGTTGCCTTCCTCGGTGGTGCCATGGATGTAGATGAAACGCTTCATGGCGTTGCGGTTGTTGCTCTCCATGCCGCGAAGCCAGAGGATGCGGGAGACGATGGGGTCACGTCCGGGGGCGTTGGGTTTCAGGACTTCACCGTTCCAGTGGCGGCTTTTCAAGACAGCGCCGGTGGGCAGGCCATGGCCGATCTTGGCGATCACCTCATGCTTGCCCAGGGGGGTGCGATAACTTCCAGGCTGGTCGCCGATGCCGAACTTGGAGGTCGAGATGGTGTAGGCTTTCTTCAGTTCGCCATCCTGGTAAAGGCCGAGCTTCTGATCCTTGACGCTGACCACGATTTCTGACTTGGGACCGACGCTGTTGCAGGCGGCCATGGACAGGGCTGAACCCGCCAGAAGCAGACGCATCAAACCGCGAACCTTCTGCCGACTGAAGGCGATGGAGGAGGGCGGAGTCACAAACATCATCCAATATTCTTAATAGATGTTAAGTATTTCTGCAATCTCCAAGTTTTGCGAAAAGCCCGCCAATCTGGCGGCTTGCGGCGCTTGGGACAGGCCCGTTTTGAAACGCATTGGGTCGGGTTGCCTTATCAGCTTGGCAGGTCAGGCTGTGGCCAAGCCTAGGAAGACCAGCCCTGCGTAAGCCAGCTTGCAGAGGTAGTGAAGGATCTGGTCCTGGTGAAAATTGGTCCTGCCGCTGCACTTGGCGACGTCGATGGCCCAATGAATGACAAACTCGGTGGCGGCCAGGATGAAGGAGCCGGTGACAGCCCAGACGGCGCCGGCGTGCATGAAGCAGTGGGCACCCATGCACCATAACCAAATCTCTTCCGGCCTGGCTGGGTCGGCGAGCTTTTTCAGCAGCCGCCAGTTTTTGCCGGTGGCGATGTACTCACCCTGGAGCGGAAAGTCCATGATGGCATGTCCGATGCAAAGGGCAAAGAACACCTGGAAGGCGGCGAAGAGTTGGTGCGGGGGAGTCTCCAGTAGTCCGGACATGCCTGGCAAAATCCTCTTCGACAGGGAGACTGGCAACCTGAAAATCAACCGGGGGCCTACCTTTCAGGATCCGCAGATGACTCAAATGTCGCACATGGACTCTGTGAGGGGGGAATGGAGGGTTGTGGGGCAGGAAGCGGCGGCTTTGGAGGCTCGGTTGTCCCAGACGGCCCACATGCCTGCGCGGAGAATGGAAAGTTACGGAGGAGGGAGGGGGACGTCGTTGACGGACTGGGGACGACGGGGTTCAGCCTGCTGTGGGGCGGCTGGGGCAGGCAGGAGAGGAGTGGCTGCGGGTGCATGGGCCGGCTGCGCAGGGCGGATTTGAGGAGCTGCCTCCGCTGCGGGGGTGCTCGATGCATCGCTGAAGGTCACCCAGCCGGCGATGTCGCCTTTCTGAAGCTGGACGCGGGTCTTGTCCATGCTGGTTCCGGGCTGGACCTTGCGGATCTTGATGCCCTGTTCGTTCTCGCTGCCGATGCGTGCTTCACTGAACTGGCTGGTGGTGCGGTCGACGAGCACGGCGACGACCTGGCCGTCCACTTCATAGATGCCGGAGAGGCCGAGGTTGTCGGTGAAGATGGGGCCGGCGGGGGTGTCGGGGGACGGCAGGTCCTTGGTGGTGAAGATGGAGCGTTCCCAGAGGGCGGAGTAATGATTCAGGGCGGGGATTTCAACCGGTGCCGGGTCGGCGGCGGGGGAGGCGGAAATGCCGCCCATCAAGGCGATGCTGCACAGCACGGTGCGGAACGGATGTCGGCGATGATTCATGGTGAGTCGGCTTTGGAGAGTTTTGCGGGGGCCTTCTCGTGGTAGAACTGGGTGACCTCGGCCTCCACGTTGATGGTTTTTCCTTCGCCGGCCGGAGTGATCAGCAGGCGGGTGATGCCCACAAGGCGGCCGGAGGACTGGAGGGCGTGCATCCAGGAGAAGACGGCCTGTTCCTTGACCTTGCTGAGCGTGACCCTGACGGACGCCTGGTCATAATATCCGCCTTCCTCCTCAAGGGGCAGTCCGTCCTGGCCGACCTTCCTGACAGGTTCGAGAAACTGCCTGTCGGCGAAGGCCAGGGCGAGCTTCTCGGCTTCCTTCTGGATCGTTTCAAGCAGGCGGCTGGAGGCTTCCTGACGGGAGGCGAAGCCCGGGACGTTCTTGTCAAGCCAGTCATATTTCCGCTGCCATTCGCTTCCCTGGGAGATGGCTTCGTTCATCTCGATCACGCGGTCACGCAGGCCTTCGTTTTCCTGCAGGATGGCGAGGTAGTGGCGCACCCCCATGGCGAGGCCCCCGCCGCCGATGATGAGCAGGAACAGCACGGCAAAGAGGGTGAGCAGGATTTTTTCGCTGCGTTTCATGGGCGGCGCTCTCCTTTCACTTCAAAGGTGGCGCTGTTATCGCTGGCGATCTGCGGGTCGGGCGTCTCGAAGGCGTAGCGGGAGAGGGCTTCCACGCCCTTGATCTCCTGCATGTACTGCAGGGCCAGGGAGACGTCCGGGGTGCGGCCGCGAAGGGCCAGGCTGCCGGGCGTCCACTCGAAGCTGGTCATGCCCACCTCGGTGCTGGCGGAAGGCTGCATGATGTCGAGCAGAACCTGCATCGGGCCGAGGCCGGGGTCGACGGCGGGGGCGGCCTCGATCCAGGCCTTCTTCTGATCGAGGGCCTGTGAGGCCCGGGGGGTGAGTTCGGCGACCCTGTCACGCAGCAGGTCGCGTTCACGCGCGGCGCTGGAGATGAGGACCATCATCACGGCGATGCAGGCGGCGAGGGCGATGCCGGCGCCGAGGGCGGTGACGCGGGTCCGGGCCCTGGCTTCCTCGCGGCGGCGTGCGGCAAGGATCTCCGCCGGCTGAAGCGTGCTGATCCTGCTGGAACGCAGCACGGGGGGCGGGGCCTGTTCACGGCGTGCGGAGAGTCCTGTGATGCGTTCGATCTGCCCGAGGTCGCCCTCCTCGTCGAGCCAGAGCACGATGCCCTCCACCCTGCCAAGCACGCGCTGGAAGCCGAGCTGGACGCAAAGATGGTTAAGCTCGCCCAGCGCCCTGTCGTCGAGGTGATGGGCGGAGAGCGGGCTGGCGTACACGATTTCAGCCCCATGGGTGATGGTGACGGTGAGGCGTCCCATCTCCCTCTGAAGGATGATGCTGTCGGCAGGCAGGGGCCGGCAGCGGGCGCTGATGCAGACTTCGTCCGGAAGCCGCTGCCCGTCCCAGGCCTGAGCGGGTGTTTCCTTCAGGGCGATGATGGTGGTCAGATAGGCGCCGTCCTTTTCCTGAAGGATCAGGACCTGCAGGCTGTGTTCGGGATCGGCGACCCGAACGCCTAGGCGTTCGAGATGAAGCAGGGCCATGTCACGCAGGTGCTCGGGCTGGCCGTGCAGCCAGGCGGGCAGCACCCAGACGTGGGAGGCGGGCAGGGCGAGGACACGCCTCTGGGCGTCGCGGGAGAAGGCTCCCGTGCCCTGGACTGACCCGGTGTCGAGGGTGCAGCCGGAGTTCTCCTGGCCCGACCAGAGGCACCAGCCGGAGGCGCCTGGCATGAGGAGTTCGAGGTTGGACTTGCGGTTACGAGCCATGATGAGGGGGGAGTTCGCCACGCCAGATGGCCTGTTGGTTTTGGACGATGAGCACGAGGCGGCGGCGGACGTCGCCGCAGCGTCCGGTGCTTTCCAGACGTTTGATGGGGCCGGCAAACTGCACCCAGCGGGTGAGCAGCTCGACGGTCTGGGGCTGATAGACGCCGAGGAGCTGGGCGACCTGGACGGGGGAGGCGAGGCGGTTGTCGTCGCGGGTGTTCTGGGCGCCGTCCTTGCCGGCGCGGAAGGTGATCAGCGGCATCACGCGCTCCACGGGAACGTTCGCGATCAGGGCGATGAGCTCGGGGCGGGCCTGGTTGACGTCCACGCGTCCGTCGCCGAGGACGGTGAACCATTCGCGCCAGTCGGGGCGGAGCTTGCTGACGAGGTCCATGCCGCGAACCAAAAGCATTTCATCAACTTCGCGGAACGGCCTGTTGTAGGGCAGCCCGGCGAGGCCCGCCTTTTGATAGTCGCGCTTCTCTGCGCCCTTGAGGCTCGTTTTGTCATCTTCGTCGATCCAGTCACGAAGGGAGTCGATCACGGCGGAGCCGGCCTCGGGACTGAGGCCCCAGGATGCGAGGAGGCGTGGCAGCAGCACCTTGTCGCCGCTGGCGAGGAGCGCGTTGATGTTCAGCCGGGCCTCCTCGGTCGTGAGCCTGACATCGTAGCCGCTGCCGTCCGGCAGGGTGTAGTGGAGGAGCGGGTCGTCGATCTTGATGGCCGGATGCCTGGCGACTTCGAGGCCCATCTGGGCGAGGCGTTTGGCGAAGGTGCGGCCGCGCAGCTCGCGGGTGCCGCGGGTGTCGGCATCCAGGGCCTTGGTGCCGGCGAGCACGACCATGCCCATGACCGTGATCATCCAGAACACGGCGATGAGGGATGAACCGCGGCGCGTGGAATGGGGGTGAAGTCCGAAATTCGAAGCCCGAGATCCAAGGCCCGGAGTCTGAAGCCCGCCGCCGGAGGCACGCGGGTTCCCTGGAAGTGCCGGGGGCGCTTCGTGGGAAAACTCGCTGCTGGAGGTGGCGGTTGTCATTGGGGCTTCGTCATTTCAAGGCGACCAGGTCGTTGGCGATCCAGTAGGTGAAATCGTATTCGCGGGGATCCTTGAGGAACTGGAAGTGCAGCCGCATGTAGAGCGGAGGCACCGGGTCTTTTTCCGGGTTCCAACTGGCGAACCAGCGTTTCTTTTCCGCGTTGTAGAACTCCCAGCGGAACTCCTTCAGGCCATGGAGCAGGGGCAGTTCGGCGATTTGTTCGTAGGCGTCGAAGGCGTTGGGTTTCTCCAGGCGCCTGAGATGGCGGACATTGAGCTGAAGGGCTCCTTGCTCCTGGGATCGTGTGATGGCAAACTCGACCGCGTCGGCGAGCCGGACGCGCCTTGTCCAGATGAAGGGGGGCTGGCCGCCTTCGATGAGCAGGTTGCCAGCGGCGCCGCGCCTGGCTTTTTCAATGCCGCAGCTTAGCCGGATGCCGGGCGGCAGGTTTTCCAGGTAGTCACGCCAGGCGGCGGTGAAATGGGTCAGACGTGTCTCGGCGACACGGGCGTTGTTCATGGAGGTGCCAAGCTGCAGGGCGCCGTTGGCGATGCTGTAGACGCCGCCGATGAGCAGGCCGATCAGGCCCATGGCGAGGATGACCTCGATGAGCGTGAAGCCATGGCGGCGGAGGTTTCCGGCCCGCCGGTCATGAAGGCGGCTGCGCTGAATTTCTTCAGGGGCTGGAGGGTGAGTAAACATAGGTTTCCATCTGCCTTTTGAGGGCGTGCCTGCTGCTGCCTTCGGCCAGCCAGGCCTCGGCGCGGATGAGGAACATCTTGTCGAGCTCCACCTTGTCCTGGGTGAAGAGGCGGACTTTTTCGATGCTTGCGGCGGCGTCGATCCCATCGCCTGTCTTGGGGAAGCTGACGGTGCGCGGCTTCAGCTCCGGCTGATGCGCGACTTCGGCGAGCACGGATTCGAGCACGCGCAGGACCTGGGCTTCCTGGCGGGAGCGTTTGGTGGTCTGGGCGATCTGGTCCAGCGCCCTGGTCATGCCGACGGCGACAAGCGCGAAGAGCGCCATGGCGAGGAGGATTTCGAGAAGGGCGAATCCGGAATGCGGCACGAGAAGGCGGAGCTTCGGAAGGCCGGAGGCGTTCCGAATTCGAGTCCTGTCATGTTGCATGGAGCAGGGTTTCATGAGTTCACGATGACGTTTTTCTTCACCGCGCAGGCCGTGAGGGGATCAAAGGCGAGTTCGATGGTGCCTGCGGGGCTGGTGATGCGGACCTCGATGGGTTCGCAGATGCCGGTGGGGTTGAATTCCCAGGTCTCGCCCTGGCGGGCGTTGCGGAAGGTTTTGTCGCCGACACGCCGGATCTGGACACGGCCGCCATCGCCGCCAAGGCCTCCGTCGAGTGCCAGTTCGACAAGGCGCTGCTGCATGACGGCCTCCTGAAGGCTGCGACGTGCGGTGCCTTCGATCTCTGCGGCGGTTTTTTTCAGCCTGGCCTGGTCCTGCATGCCGGTGACGGAAAGCACGCCGATGCCGAGGATGAGCATGCAGAGGCCCATGGCGATGCAGATTTCGATGAGGGTGAAGCCTGAATGACGAAGACCAGGCCTGGGGGCTGGCCTGGTTGTCATGGGTTTCAAGAGTGTGCTGAAGTTTGTCATCTGGGCTTCTTCACGGACGATTGGCTTCAAAGGTCCCAGTTGCCGATGTCGTCGGCGGTGTCGGGCTGGCCGTCGGGGCCGGCGGAGAAGACATCGAAGCCGCCCTTGTCCTTGGTGCCTGGGCGGCGGTAGTGGTAGGGATTGCCCCAGCCGTCGAGGAGGGGCTTCTTCAGCTTGGCGACCCAGTTCTGGGGGCTGGGACGGGAGGAGGGCTTGGTGACGAGGGCGTTCAAGCCCTGCTCGGTGGTGGGCAGGAAGGTGTTGTCCACTTCGTAGCCGCGAAGCGCTGCGGTGAGCGTGTTGATGTCGGCCTTGGCGCGGGTGCGCTTGCCGGAGCTGGTGACATCGCCAAGCGAATAAATGCCGGCGCCGACGAGCAGGGCGATGATGCCGAGCACGAGCATGATCTCGACGAGGGTGAAGCCTGCGGGGCGGAGGCGGCCGGGGGTCTGGAGGGTGTGTTTCATGGAGGAAAGCCGGGGGTTATTTGCTGATGTTGCCGATGGTCTGGAAGATGGCGGTCATCATGAGGTAGGCCATGGTGCCGACGAGGCCGGCCATGAGGAAAACGATGGCGGGCTGGGCGAGCGCGGTGAGCTTCTCGATCTTCTTGCCGAGGTCGCGATCGAAGCGTTCGGCGGCCTTGGCGAGGGCGGCGGACATGTCACCGGTCTGTTCACCGACGTTGACCATGTCGAGCAGAAGGGCGGGGAAGAGGCCGCTGCGGTCGAGGGCGCGGGAGAGGCTCATGCCTTCGGCGACGAGGCTCATGATGCGTTCGAACTCCTTGCGGAAGTGCGGGTTTTCGACGGCCTGCTGGGTGAGCTGCATGGCATGGACCATGGGCAGGCCGTTGCCGAGAAGGTTGGCCATCGTTTCGAGCATCTGGACGTAAAAGCGCGTGCGCAGCACTTCACCGAAGAGCGGCAGGTGGAGCTTGAAGCGGGCCCAGGGAATCTGCGATTCGGGGCGGGCGAGCACGGCCCTGGCCACGATGAAGACGGTCGTGAGGGCCATGAGGATCATCCACCAGGTGCTTTTCAGGAGCTCGCTGAACTTCAGGATGAGCTGGGCGGCCATGGGCAGGCTGCCGCCGGTGCTGTCCATCAGCTCCATGAGCTGGGGGATGAGATAGACGACAAACAGCAGCGTCACGGCGATGGCGGCGACGACCAGGAAGGAGGGGTAGATGAGGGCAAACAGCACCTTGGACCTAAGGGCGGCAAGGGAGCGCAGGTAGCCGACCTGGCGCTGCAGGATTGCGGGCAGCGTGCCACTGGCCTCGCCGGCGTTGGCGAGGGCGCAATAGAGGCCGCCAAAGCTCGGGCTGGTGGCGGCGATGGCCTTGGAAAAAGGCAGGCCGTCGCGCACCCTGGCGCGCAGGGCGGTGGCGAGCGTCTTGACGCCGGACAGTTCGCGGCGGCGCTCCATGGTGGCGAGCGCGGGTTCGAGCTGGATGCCGGCGTTGAGCAGGTCGGAAAGTTCCTCGGTGAAGAGCAGCACCTGCTGGGGCTTGAGCCTGATGGGGCCGCTGGCTGCCGATGCCGTTTCCTCACGCGCCCTGGCAGTTGTCTTGTCCGAATGACGCGCGGCTGTGCCGGACTGTTCCAGTCGGAAGGGGCTGAGCCGCTTCCTGCCAAGCAGGGCCATGGCCTCCGAGCGGTCGGCGGCGGCGATCTCGCCGGTGATGACACCGGAGGGACTGTTGGCGCTGTAGGCGAAGGTGGGCATGGTGGATCAGGGAGTCAGGAGATTCCGGGGCGGTTTGAAGCTTGAGAAATGGGTTTGGGGTGGCTGGTCATTGGAGCTTGGACCTGGTCATTCTCAGGCTGCCTGACGCGAGGGCGGCATCACGGGTTTCAGCGCCACGGCTTCCTCGGCCTTTCGGTCCATGGAGGTGACGCTGAGGACTTCCTCGATGGTGGTTTCGCCTGTGAGGACTTTTTGGAAGCCATAGCCGCGCATCGGAATGAAGCCGTCCTTCATGGCCTGGCGGTGCAGGTCGGCGGGATGGGCGCGGGTGTTGATGAGGTGCTGAAGGGCATGCGTCACGAGCACGGCCTCGTAGATGGAAAGCCGCCCCTGGTAGCCGCTGCCCCGGCAGGATTCGCAGCCGACGGCCCGCATGATGGTGCCGGATGTGCCAAGCGGGAAGCCGATGCTTTGAAGGTACTCGCGCTCCACCTGGGCGGGCTGGCGGCATTCCGGGCAGAGTTTCCTGACCAGGCGCTGGGCGAAGAAGGCACGTACGGCGCTGGACACCAGGAAGGGCTCGACGCCCATGTCCACGAGTCGGGTGATGCCTCCGATGGCGTCGTTGGTGTGCAGGGTGCTGAGCACCAGGTGGCCGGTCAGGGCGGCGCGGATGGCGATCTCGGTGGTCTCCAGGTCGCGCATTTCCCCGATCATGACGACATTGGGGTCGCCGCGCAGGATGCTGCGCAGGCCGGTGGCGAAGGTCAGGCCGATCTCCGGCTTCACGGCGATCTGAACGATGCCGGGCATTTTGTACTCCACCGGATCCTCGATGGTCACGATGCGGCGGTGGGCCTGGTTCAGCTCGGTGAGGAAGGCGTAAAGCGAGGTGGACTTGCCGCTTCCGGTGGGGCCGGTGATGAGAATGATGCCGTTCGGCAGCCTGAGCAGCTCCTCCACGACAGGGCGGATGGTGTCGGTCATGCCGAGGCGGTTGAGGGTCATGGCCTGCTGGGCGAGCAGCCGCAGGCTGACGCTTTCACCCTCGACGCTGGGGATGGTGGCGACGCGGACGTCGATGGGCAGGCCGTCGAGCTCCAGGTTGATGCGGCCGTCCTGGGGCAGGCGTTTTTCGGCGATGTCGAGCCGGGCCATGATTTTGAGCCGTGCGATGACGCTGGCCTGGAGGGACTTGATGTTTTCCGGCACTGGCAGCTCCTCCAGCCGGCCGTCGATGCGGTAGCGGATGCGCAGGCGGTCCTGCTGCGGTTCGACGTGGATGTCGGTGGCGCGTTGTTCGAGGCCGCGGCGCAGGATCTGATTGACAAAGCGCACCACGCTTGCCTCCTCATCCTCGGGGCCGTCCAGGACCGTCACTTCATCGGCGAGTTCATCACCGCCCCAGTCGGCGCGGCCGCGAAGGATTTTTTCAAAGGTGTCCGCACCCAGGCCATAAAGCTTCTGCAGTCCTTCGGCGATGCGTGTGCGCTGGCCGACATGCCAGACAATGTTATGCGGAACGCTGGACGCCACGCGCTGATGAGTGACGAGGTTCAGCGGATCAAAGGTGGCCAGATGCAGGGTGCCGTGGGGGGCTTTCTGTTCGGTGGAATCGGAAGCCGCCTCTTCAAACTTCACGGGCAGGACTCGGTGACGGAGGGCGATTTCGGCGGGCAGATGGCGGCGCAAGCCAGCCTCGGCCGGCTTGTCGGCGGCACCTTCCCACCACTCCAGGCCGAACGTGCTGGCGAGCGCCTGTAGGAAGTCCCGTTCACGAACCCCCTCGCAGTCCAGCACTGCCTCGACGAAGGAGGTTTGATTGTAGCAGGCCTGATCAATGGCTTCGGCGACGGCTGGATTGTCGGCGCAACCAGCTTCAGCCAGAAGGTTCTGGATCAGGGGCATCATGGAGGTGGGGTTATAATGACAGTTATTTTATTGCTGGAAATTATGATTTTTAATAAAAAGAGCAAGTATTAAATGAAACCAAATCATCCGCTGTTGCTGATTGTTCAACAGCCCGGCATGGGGGTGCAAAGCGAGTCGTTAACTCGTTGATGATGCAATCGTTAAGGGGTCTCTGCTGCGTCCTTTTGAAAAGACCGGGGCGGACCTTCAGGCTCAGGGCACCTGTCTTGGAAGTGTCAGGAGTGATCAGCCGGGGGCATCATACCCTGATGAGGGCAGGCTCCGGGTATTCGAAGGAGCGTCCCTCGAAGTTTCGGATCAGCGTCCGTTGTTCGTCCCTGAGCAGGACATAGTCGGGATTGACCGGCACCTTGCCACCGCCTCCAGGGGCGTCGATGACGAACTGAGGGACGGCGTAACCCGTGGTGTGACCACGGAGCTGTTCAATGATCTCGATGCCGGCTGACACGCTTGCGCGCAAGTGGCTGGATCCCTGGATGAGGTCGCACTGGTAGAGGTAGTATGGCCGTACGCGGCACATGAGGAGCTTGTGAACGAGGCTCTTCATCACTGCGGGACTGTCATTCACGCCTCTTAGGAGAACGCTCTGGTTGCCAAGGGGAACTCCATGATTGGCGAGCATTTCCAGGCCCTCCTTCACTTCCGTGGTCAGTTCACGCGGGTGGTTGGTGTGAATGCTGAGCCACAGCGGATGGTATTTGGCCAGCATCTGGCAGAGCTCAGGCGTGATGCGCTGGGGGAGGAAGATGGGCACCCGGCTGCCGATGCGGACAAACTCGATGTGCGGGATGCTGCGCAGGCGGCGCAGGATGCCCTCCAGCTTGGCGTCGCTGAAGAGCAGGGGGTCGCCGCCGCTGAGCAGCACGTCTCGCACCTCATCGTGACGTTCGAGGTAGCGGAACGCGGCCTCGTAGTCCGTGTGCAGCTCCTGTTCGCCCACGCCGCTGACGACGCGGCTGCGGGTGCAGTAGCGGCAGTAGGAGGCGCAGCGGTCGGTGACGAGGAACAGCACACGGTCAGGATAGCGGTGCACGAGGCCGGGCACGGGCATGTGGCTGTCTTCACCGCAGGGGTCGGTCATTTCATCGGGATCGTCCCAGGTTTCCTCGATCCGCGGGATGACCTGGCGGCGGACCGGACACTCCGGATCCTCCGCGTCAATGAGGTTGAAATAATGTGGCGTGACCGCCAGGGCGAGCTTTTGACCGCTGAGCAGGACGCCGGCGCGCTCCTCTTCGGAGAGTTCCAGGTGCTGTTCGAGCTGCGCGAGGCTGGTGATGCGGTTGCGAAGCTGCCAGGATGCGTTGTTCCAGTCCTCGGGCCGGATGCCGGCGTCCCTCCAATAGCCGGGTGCATGGGAGCGGAATGCTTTCTCCGGTAACAATGAAGGCGGCGTGCGCATGTAGGGTTGGCAAAGAGGAAAAGGATTACGTTCGGAGAATCCTGGGTGTCAAACTTTGTCAGGAAAAAGTGGGCGTGGCGGGCCGGGCATGAGTGCCTGGAGCGGTTCGCGGAGTTCGTCGAGACACTGAAGGCGCAACAAAAAGCGCCTCAAAAATACCCGTAATCTTTCTGGGATTTAACTTGCGTTAGGCGGTACTAGAAGAGGATGATGACACCGCCCTGGCAGGTCGTGATTTCCGTGTGAGACGACAGGCCGTGCATCCCGTCCCCCCTTCGACAATTTTTTCGAATACGCTATGAAACTCCCGCTTATCAGCAGGCTGTCCACGTGCTTTCGTGGTGTTAAAAACAGGGTGCTTTGGATTGCCGTCCTCGGGCTTGTCCTATCCTGGTCGGCTCTGCGTGAAATGCAGGCCGACAGGGATGCCGGACGGGCTGCGGACCTGACGAAGGCGTCTGCTGGTTCCGCCGTTCTGGCACCTCGAAACGCCGTGGCGGAGCAGCAGGTGGTGTCAGGACAGGTTCGAAAGGAGGAGGCTGTTGCAGCAACGCGAAATGCTGGTGAAAAGGAATCGCTGATGGAGGCCTTCGCCCGGGCGCTCCTGCAAATCCAGAGGCCTGATGAGGGAGAGGCGGCGCTGCCTGGCAACGCCGGGGTGCGCTACTTCATCTCCAACCCGCGTCAGGAGCTTTCGGCACGGTTTACCGACCAGGGGGCCGTGCTTGGATCCGAACGTGCGGGAGCCTGGAAGGCGAAGGTCAGCGTGAGTGCCGTTGGCACGGAGAAGGCTGTCTCTGCTGTTCCTGCCCAGGTGGAGCCCGGGGTCGATGGCGGCAGGGTCAGCTATGAGCGCGGCTCGCTGGTGGAGTGGTATGAGAACAAGCCGGCGGGCATTGAGCATGGCGTGACGGTGCGCAGCCGTCCGGATCCCCGGGCGGATTCAGGCAGGCTGCGTGTGGACATGCGGATGAGCGGCCTTTCCTCAAGCCGGGACGGCGATGCCGTTGTTCTGTCGGATGCCCAGAACCAGCGTGTCATGCGTTATGACGGCCTGAAGGTCTGGGATGCCACGGGCAGGCGGCTTGCTGCCGAGATGTCACCGATCCAGGATGGCATCAGCATCCTTGTGGCTGATGCGGGGGCGGCCTACCCGGTCGTGATCGACCCGCTTTTCACATCCCTGGAGACGAAGCTTTCCAGGGCCGAGCTTGAGTGTGGCAAGCCCGGCGATTATTACGGGCATGCTGTGGACATCGTCGGCGACCTGGCGCTGGTCGGCAGTCCTGGAGATGACAACCTGCGTGGCACGGATGCCGGAGGCGCCTACCTCTTTCAGCGTTCAGGAACCACCTGGTCGCTGGTGACCAAGCTGAAGGCTGCTGATGGCAGGCCGGGTGATCGTTTGGGCGGCTCTGCGGCAATTGGCGGTGGTTTTGTGCTTGTGGGCTGCCGCATGGCCGACCTCCCCGGCAAGGCTGACGCCGGCGCCGTCTACATGTTTGCGCGCAAGTCCGGCTTCTGGACGCAGACCTCGAAGCTGACGGCCAGGGATGCGTCCGCCGGCGCCTGGTTCGGGGAGAGCGTGGCGATTGACGGCCGAAACGTCATCATTGGTTCGCCGACCGCCTCCGACGGACGCGGGGCTGCGTACCACTTCACGCAAAGCGGCACCACCTGCACGCAGAAGGCGGTCTTGAAGGCGAGTGATGCGCAGCCTGGCGACGGGTTTGGGGGTGCGGTGGCGGTCAGCGGGGGCAGGGCCTTCATCGGCGCGCCCCTGAGAAGCTCCGCCCGCGGTGCGGTGTATTCCTTTGAACTGGCGGGCTCCACCTGGCTCCAGGTTCAGACGCTGACGCACAGCGCAGGCTCAGCCGGTGACCTTTTTGGAGATTCGATGGTGCTGGACTTCCCCAGGGCCGTCGTTGGCGCTCCGGGCCGTGATTCCGCCGCAGGTGCGGCTTATGTTTTTGGACGCTCAGGAAACACCTGGGTTCAGACGCAGGAGTTGAAGGCGTCTGACGCCGCCGCGGGGGATGCCTTCGGCATGTCCATGAGCCTGCACCGCACCACGATCCTGATCGGCGCCCCCGGGGACGATCTGACGAATCAGGACCAGGGCAGCGCCTACCTGTTCAGTTCCGAGGGCGCCAGCACCTGGAGCCAGCAGGCGAAGCTGAAGGACGATGCCGGGGTGCAGGGAGACTGGTTCGGGGGCGCGGTCGCCTTTGACCAGACCACTGCTGTGATCGGAGCCTTCCAGGCGGATGCCCCCGGCTGGAACAATGTGACAGTCGAAGACCTCGGCGTGGTGTACGTCTTCCGCGTGTTTGCCTCCAGCGGTCCAAGGGTTGCCGTGCGTCTGGTGGATCCGTCGACAAAGCTTCCTCCGTTGAACGAGCTTGTGGATGGGGACGGCATTTACTTTGGCGAGGTCCTTGTCGGACGCTCAAGCAGCAACAGCTTCCTGCTTGAAAACCTGGGCGCATCCCCCTTGAGCAACCTCAAGGGGCTGGTTTCCGGGACTCATGCAGCCATGTTCTCCCTGTCGTCGCCGCTGCCGGCGAGCCTGCCGCCTGGCGGTTCCGTGCTGGTGACCGTGGTCTTCAAGCCGAAGAGCGAGGGCGGCAAGGTGGCGAGCCTGAAAATCACCAGCAATGATCCGGCTCGTCCCTCGATGAGCCTCCTGCTGAGCGGAGTCGGCGTGGTGCCGGTTCCCGGGGCCGAGGCGCCGCAGTTTGTCATTGTTCCGGAATCCCAGATGGTGCCCCTCGGTCAGAACGTCCGCCTGAACTCACGTGCCACCGGCGTTCCCACTCCAACCTACCAGTGGAAGAAGGGAACCGGGGTGCTGGCCGGCAAGAAGTCGGGCACCCTGAGCTTCAAGGCGCAGCTTTCCAGCGCCGGCACCTACAGCGTGCGTGCCGTCAACGTGCATGGTCATGATGATGCCCCTCCGGCGTCCCTGTACGTGGTCGACACCCAGGAGAAGCGCCTGGATGTCGCCGAGGGGCTGACTGCGACCATGAAGGTCGAGGCTGCGGGTGCGGGCCTGACCTATTCCTGGTTCTTTGTCAGGTACAATGAGCCGGTCGTGGGAAATGGAACACCGGTCACGGCGGGCGGGCGTTATGCAATCTCCGCTGATGGAAAGACGCTGACGGTGAGCAACCTGAACTCCCTGGACAGCGGCACCTATTCCTGCCTTGTCTCCGGAGGCGGCTTCAGCATGTTCGGAGGGATTCACCACCTGTCCGTGATCACCGGCGCTCCGCAGTTTTCAGACTTCAGCCTGCCTTCCGGCCGAATCACCAACCCCTACAGCTTCCAGGTTCCGGTGAATTCGTCGCCCTCTCTGCGTCCGGCGACCTTTGCCGCCACAGGCCTGCCTCCCGGCCTGACCATCAACGCAACCACCGGAGTCATTTCGGGAACGCCCACCGGAGCCGGCAATGCCAGCTACATGGTGACCATCACCGCCACGAACGCCAAGGGCTCGACTCCCGTGACCAAGCAGCTCTACATTGAAGGGCTGAACTGCAGTTATGTGGGACGGTTCATCGGCCTGATTGAACGGGATGGTGCGATCAACGGAGGCTTCGGCGGCTATGTGGAGGTGAACATCCTGCCGACCGCCACCTATTCGGGCTTCCTGAGCATCGCGGGTGTGAAGCTGCCGTTTGCGGGCAGCTTTGTCTATGAAGGCTACACGGCGGGGATCGCCGTCACCTGCACGGTGGCGAGGGACAAGCCCTACAAGAACCTCAGGTTCAGCTTTGAAATCAATCCGTCCTCGGACGGGCTGGTCGGCACGCTTCTTGAAGCCTCTCCCAGCACCCCATGGGACTTTGGCAGCTTCGCCGGCAGTCCCACCTTCTCCGGCAGCCTGGATGGCTTTGGCAACCTGGCGCGATTCAGCGGGCCCAGGGGTCTGGCCAAGGACCGGCTGGGATTCATCTATGTCGCCGACACCCTGAACCATGTGATCCGCCGGATTTCCCCCGGAGGAGAGGTGATCACCTTCGCGGGAGTTGCCGGACAGGCGGGCCTGGTGAACGGCTGTGGAAGCGAGGTGCGCCTCAACCTGCCACGCGGACTGGTGGTGGATCTGAACGGTGTCATTTATGTGGCCGATACAGGAAACCGGGTGATCCGGGCCATCAGCAGCGAAGGCAAGGTCACCACCCTGGCGGGCTCCGGCTCCTCCGGCACTGCCGACGGCACGGGCGTCTCGGCCAGCTTTATGTCCCCCTCCGGCATCACGCTTGCCAGCGACGGCAGCCTCTATGTCACCGACAGCGGAGCCCACAACATCCGCAAGGTCACGCTTGCCGGCGTGGTCACCACCCTGGCGGGCAAGGCTGGCGTTGCCGGGGCGGTCAATGGTTCGGGAACCAGCGCCCAGTTCAACTCACCTTCAGGCATCACCGCCTACAACGACAAGAAGCTGGGCGAATACCTGGTCGTGGCGGACTCCTCCAACCACTGCCTCCGCAAGGTGGTCATCAAGACCAGGGCCGTCACGGTTTTTGCCGGCGCCCTCGGAGTTTCTGGCGATAGCGACGGCCTGCCGGTGAACTCCCGTTTCAACACGCCTCGGGGAGTGGCCGTGGACGCGAAGGGGAACTTCTACATCACCGACAGCGGCAATGGGTCGGTCCGTCAGGTCAGCGCCCTTGGGATCGTGACCACGCTTAACCGCCAGTGTGACACCAGCACCGATCATCTGAGCTCCGATGTCAGGATTGGCGCGCGATCCAAGGGAAATGACTGCTGCGGCATTGAGGATCCGTCCTCGTTCATGGAACTGGATGGCATCGTCTGGCTCGGCGGCGCCCTCTATGTCTCCGACAGCCAGCTTCACAACATTTCCTTCGGACAGCCTGGCACCGCCTGCCAGATTGATGTACGCGCCCGTCGCAACCCCTGGGGCAATGACAGTTATCATCCGGTTTCGACCCGCAAGGCGACCCCTTATGAATGCTTCAATCCTCCCGCCAGCTACTATGCGGGCACGTATAACTTTGCGACGAGCCCCTGCTATGAATTCACCGGCATGACCTCGCTGGTGCCGCAGGGCAGCGGCATTGGCACGCTCACGGTGAGGCTTGACGGCACGGTGACCTGGGCCATGACGCTGGCGGACGGCACCGCCGTCACCGGCAGCAGCATCCTCGGGGCGACCTACGACAACTACTATTACAACGAGATCCCCATCTATTCCATGCTGTACACGAACACGGGTTCGACGCAGGGCTGGCTGACCGTGTCCACGGACTATTTCATGCAGCCCACAGGTGCGGCCGCAACACAGGCCCAGGTGCAGACCTCCCCCTACATGATGAACTACGTCGACGGCTGCCTTGGCTGGATGAAGGTCGCCCCGGCCTCGTCGTCCGTGCGCAATTATCGTTATGGCATCAGGCGGCATGGTGTCTCCGTCCTGGGTGAAATGATTCCCTCGTCATCTCCCGGCAGCGGTCTGGTCAGCCAGTACTTCCCGGGTTCCTCATCCAATGCCCTGCTGGGGTTCGATGAAGGCGGGCTGAGCCCCTCGTTCAGCCAGCCCTTCACCTTGAACAGCGACTTCACGGTGGACATGCCCTCCAACAGCAGGTCCCTGACCTTCAAGTTTAACGCCGGCACCCTCAAGTTTGACGGCACCTTCAAGCTGAGTGATTCGAACCCGGTCAGCGGTGCCAGCCCGGCCACGGTCAACCGCAACGTCAGCTACAACGGCGTCTTCCTGAGGCGTACGGGCAGGGGGCACGGCTTCTTCCTCCTGGAACAGCTTCCGAGCGCCGGGCCGCCGACCACCACGCCGACGACATCGCCCATCTTCTCCGGCAGGGTCATCCTGAACAGCGCCCAGTATAACCAGAATTGAGCAGGGCCTTGAGCCCGTCGCCCGGGGGGCGCCGGTCGTCCCGGGCCTCGGGTCCGCCGGCCTTTTCAGGCCAGAATTTCCGTGACGACGCGAGCCTTCGGGTTTTCCACCAGCACCTGGTCCGTGCCGTTCCTCTTGTAGCTCAGCTTCCTGGGGTCCAGGCCGAACAGGTGAAGGAGCGTGGCATGATAGTCGTAGTGGTTGACGACGTCCCTGACGGCGTGATGTCCGAACTCGTCGGTCGCGCCGTGGGCGTGGCCGGCCTTGAATCCGCCGCCCGCAACCCACATGCTGAATCCATAGGTGTTGTGGTCACGTCCGACGCTGGCGCGGCCCTTGGCTCCGGCGCGGTTTTGGATCACGGGCAGACGCCCCATTTCGCCCCCCCAGTGGACGATGGTGGTGTCAAGAAGGCCGCGCTGCCTGAGGTCCATGACCAGGGCGGCGGCAGGCTGGTCCACCTGCAGGCAGGCGGCAGGCAGTCCGGTGAGGATGCTGCTGTGGTGGTCCCAGGTCTGGTTGCCGGTGAAGATGGACACGAACCGCACCCCGCGTTCGACGAGGCGGCGGGCGATCAGGCAGCGCTTGCCAAACTCCTCCGTCGCCGGCTTGTCGATGCCGTAGAGCTTCTTCGTGGCCTCGCTTTCCTGGGAGATGTCGAGCGCCTCCTTGGCGGCGGTCTGCATCCTGGCGGCGAGTTCGAAGCTCTGGATGCGGGCCTCCAGGTCAGTTTCACCAGGTCGCGCCTCGGCATGCTCGCGGTTGATGCGGTTGACAAAGTTCAGGTAGCGGGCCTGCGCTTCGCCCTTGAGTGACATCGGCGGGTCGAGGTTGAGGATGCGGGGCTCCTTGGACCTGACGACGGTGCCCTGGAACATCGAGGGCAGCCATCCGTTGGAGAAATTGTCCACGCCAAGCACGGGAAGGCCCCGGGGGTCGGTCAGGGCGACATAGGCCGGCAGGTCCTGGTTTTCACTGCCGAGGCCGTAGGTGATCCAGCTTCCCAGGGTCGGACGGCCTCCGACAATCTGGCCATTGATGAGGGAGTAGATCGACTGGCCGTGATTGTTCACGCCGGTGTGCATGGAGCGGATCAGCGTCATCTCGTCGGCGATGGCGCCCATGAAGGGCACGAGTTCGCTCATTTCAATGCCGCTCCGGCCATGCGGCTTGAACTTCCACTGAGGCCCCATGACCTCGCGGCTGGCACCTGCGGCGTCGTCATATTTCACCTCGCCGGGGAAGTCCTTGCCATCCAGCCTGACAAGCTCGGGCTTGGGTTCAAAGAGGTCGATGTGACTCGGCCCGCCCTGCATGAACATGGAGATCATGGCCTTGGCCCTGCCAAATCCATGGGCGGGCTTGGGCGTGAGGTCATAATGCTGTCCGCCGCCGGCCAGGGCGGGGTTTGCAAGCAGGCCGTCCTGCTTCAGCAGTGAAGCCAGGGCGATGGTGCCCATTCCATAGGCACCGGAGAGAAAATGGCGGCGGTCGAGGATCATGCCTCCTAGTACGCTGCGGCAGGCCGCTCCTCTTGCCCGCCTTGTTGCAAAGATGGTTCATCAGAATGCCGGGGCGAAGCTGGCCGCAGCGTGTCATTTTCCTTGGCAATCCGGGGTGGATTCGCTAGCACTGCGGCCCTTCGGCACGAATCCATTTCAAACCACCCCACCACCATGCCCCACGTCAGCACCAATGGCATCCAGATGTTTTATGAAGAACGCGGCAGCGGCGACCCGCTGGTCTGCATCATGGGCGTGACCGCTCCGGGCGGCGTCTGGGAGGCCCATGCCGCCGAGTGGTCCAAGCACTTCCGCTGCATTCTCGGGGACAACCGCGGCGTCGGTCAGACGGACAAGCCCGAGGGACCCTACACCACGGCGATGATGGCGGACGACTATGCCGGGCTCATGGACTCCCTGGGCATCAGCCAGGCGCGGGTTGTCGGCTGCTCCCTGGGGTCCGTGATCGCCCAGCAGCTTGCGCTCCGCCACCCGGACAAGGTCCGCAGCATGATCCTCATGTGCACCTGGGCGCGCCAGGACCGCTTTGGCCTCTACACCTGGCAGCATCTCATGAAGTGCAAGGCGACGATGCGCCCCGAGGATTTCATGCACTATGTGCAGATGCTCATCTTCACCAAGCCATGGTTCGACAATGACGACTGCTGGAACAACATGCAGCAGGGGCTGAAGGACGCCTCCATCAACCCGGCTCCGCAGCCGGTGCATGCCATGGAGGCGCAGAGCGCCGCGGCGATCACCCACAACACCATCAGTGAGCTGAAGAACGTGAAGTGCCCGACGCTGGTGATCGGCGGCAAGAACGACACATTCACCCCGCGTTGGATGGGCGAGGAGGTGGCTGCCGCGATTCCCGGCGCTGATCTCCACCTCTACGACAACGCCGGTCATGCCTTCCACTGGGAGTGCCTGGGGGATTTCAACCCGCGTACAACCGACTGGCTGCTGAAGCACTGATCCTTGAGAGGCGCCTTTTTCACCACCTCCGAGACCACCCTGCAGTTTCCGGAGGCGGGGAGATGTCGGCATCAGGCCGGCTGTTGCCCTTGAACTGGTGTGTCCATGACCTGCCGCCTGCAGACAGTTTGTCGGAAATCATCTTGCTCGTGCTAAGAAAATGGTTACAAGCGCGTTTGTATCAGCGTGCTTCGCCTGGAGGGCTGCCTTCACGACGCCGATTTTTTCGCGACTTTCCCATTCAGCATGATCCGCAACCGCCCTCTTCCACCTTTCCCGCATGATCGGGACTGTTGCGGGGCGTGCATGCTTGAGCTAGTCCGCACGGTTTGATATGCCTGTTGTATCCCGTGCTGTCAGCTTGAAAACCTTTCGGGGTATCGGCACCTGCCGTGCCCTGATTCCCAAATCCATCCAGGAGGTATCCCATTAGCAATCCATTCCAAAGCCTTAACAGCAACCAGTTCGCCGGAAGGCCGGGCCAGGGCAGTCAAAGTCCAGCACCTCGACCAGCGGGGGCGCCGCCACCTCCCCAGGGACCGCGTCCTCAGGGGCCTGGAGGCTTCGGCGGACAGGCAGGAGGTGGTTTCAACCGTCCTCCAATGGGGGGAGGTCCACGGCCGATGGGTGGGGGCGGTCCCAATCGAGGCGGTCGTCCCAACAACGGGCGTTATGTCGACCAGACACGCGTGAATGAGCGCATTCGTTCGCCCAAGGTGCGGGTGGTGGACGGTGTCACAAACCAGATGTACGGCGTCCTGCCGACGGCCCAGGCGATCCGCATGGCGCGTGAACGCGGGCTTGACCTCGTGGAGGTGGCGCCGAACGCCGAGCCCCCGGTCTGCAAGATCGTCGACTACGGCAAGTACAAATACCTTCAGGAAAAGCACAAGAAGGAGGCCCACAAGCATCACAAGGGCGGCAAGGTGAAGGAGCTGAAGTTCCGCATCGGCATCGACCCCCACGATTATCACATCAAGATCGTGCATGCGGAGGACTTCCTGGCGGAAGGACACAAGGTGCGCATCCAGCTTCAGTTCAAGGGGCGGCAGATGGCGCACCAGGAGCTGGGGCATGAACTGGCCAAACGGATCAAGGAGGACCTGCACAACATGGGCCATGTTGATCAGGAGCCCAAGATGGCGGGGCGGAACATCAACATGCAGATCAGCCCGCTGCCGGAACAGCAGAGGCACCGCAAGTTCAAGACCCATCTCAAGGGCGTGACCGCGAAGGCGGACATCAAGCATCAGGACGAGCACGATCCGCGTGAGGACAAGCATGATCATGATGACCATCATGCCGACGATGACCATCACGAAAGGCCGCCGCCTCCTGCGTCGCAGGAGTAAGGGCAAGTCAGCCACCCAGGATCCTTTGCGGGGCTCATCCATTCGGCTGAGCCCCGCTTTTTCAAGGCGAGGCCGGTTGGAAGAAGGAGTGAGGGCCCCTTCGTTTCAGAGCCCCAGCATTTCCATGACGGATTCGCGCTTCAGGCGCAGCTCACGCCATTCATGGTCAAAGGCGCTGCCGCCGACGATGCCGCAGCCGCTGGGGAGCTGGACTTCATTGTCCTGCCAGCCAATGCCGCGGATGGCGACCACCATGTGGCAGGGGCCGCCGCCGGGCTCCACAAAGCCAAAGGGGGCTCCAAAGAACCCGGGCACCTTCAGCTGAGTCCGGTATTCCCTGAGCTTTTCCAGCCAGGCTTCTTCGCGGGGCAGGCAGCCGACCGCAGGGGTTGGGTGAAGTTCATGGACGAGCTGGTCCGGAGAAGCCGGTGACTGGAGCCTGACCCGCAGGTTGGTCTGGAAATGCAGCAGCCTCGAAGCCTTGCACAATCCACGCGGGTCACGTTCCACCGTGCCGAGCCTGGAAAGGCGTTCGATCAGGTAGCGCACCACGATCTCATGCTCCTCGATCTCCTTGACGTCGTTCAGGAAGGCCTCATGGGCTCCCGGCTTCGCGGTTCCCGCCAGGGCCATGGTTTCCACGGTTTGCCGGTCCGTCCTGAACAGAAGCTCCGGGCTGACGCCCAGAAAGCCGGACGTGCCCTGGATCCAGGCATAGCCCCAGGTGTTGGAGGGGGCGCACATGACCCTCTCCAGCAGCCGTACAGGACTGCCGCTGACCACGGAGCCGCGCTCGGTGAGCACGGGCACCATCTTTTCGAGACGCTTGGACAGCACCTCACGCCGGATGCGTCGGAAGGCCATCTTGAACCATTCCGTGGCTGGTTTGGCCCAGGTGATGTGCGGCGGAACGGCTCCATTCCAGCCGGTTTCAGCGGGCAGGCCTGCTTCCGTGACGGGAGCCAGCCTGGCGGGTCTTTTCCAGGGGCGGGGGTCGCTTAAGTTGAAGTCATTGACATAAAAGGCCCCTCCTTCGGCAGGCATTTCGGCCAGGGATTCAAAGGGGCCCTGGCCTATCCACGCCCTGCCGTCGGGCAGCCTGAAAAATGCGATGTCTGTCATGTTCTGGTCGTCATAGTGAAACGCATGACCCGAGGTGCAAGGATGAGGCTTGTTCAATTCCAGGTTTGCTTTTCAGCGTTCGGGGTGACAATGGAAATTCATGCGACTGATTCATTTTGCCTACCTGCTCACCGTCCTGCTTCTTGCCGCGACCTCTTACCTGGCCTGGCAGGGCCAGCAGGCGGCTCGCGGCGCCCGGGAGGAGCTTGATTTCCTCAAGAAGAAGCAGGCTGCAAGGGAGGCTGCCAATCCTTCGGGCGACAGTCTCGCGCCGATTCCCGTGACTCCGTCAGTCCCGGCGGCTTCCATCACTCCGCCGGCCCCGGGTTCGCTCGCGGCTTCTGCCTCCGCAAGCCCCTCCCCGGCTTCATCCTCATCGGCTCCCGAGCTGCCTGGGGGAGGCCTGACGGTTCCCAAGACGGTCACGGAGGCCGAGGCCAAGGGGGTGAACACCAACACGCTGACCCCGGTTCAGAAGCTCGTCCTGGCCGCTCCTGCGCTTGCCAAGGTGAAGACGGTGGTGAAGGACCAGGGTTTTGTGATTCTCGATGCAGGTTCCAAGAAGGGCATTGCCAAGGGGCAGCAGCTTGAGGTTAGGCGGGAGAACGGCATCCTTGGCAAGCTGAAGGTTTCCGACGCCGTTGAGGAGAACGAGGCGGTTGCGGATCTCGACATCTCCTCCGTCCCTCCCGGCGTCAGCATTGAACCGGGTGACGATGTGATTCAGCCCGTCGTACGCTGATGGCGCGGATCCGTCTCGACCAGGCGCTCGTGCAAAGCGGGCTTGCCCCTTCCCGTGAGCAGGCGAAGCGACTCATCATGGCCGGGGAGGTCATGATGGGGGAGGGGGAGGTGATCACCAAGCCCGGCTGGCTGGTGCGTCCGGACGCTGTGCTCGCGGTTCGGCAGCCGCCCAGGTTTGTCAGCCGCGGAGGCCTGAAGCTGGAGGGGGCCCTGGAGCATTTTGGCATCGATGTCAGAGGTCTCGTCTGCCTGGATGTGGGGGCCTCCACAGGAGGGTTCACCGACTGTCTGCTGCAGCGTGGCGCCGTGAAGGTCCATGCCTTCGACGTCGGGACCAACCAGATGGTGTGGAAGCTGCGCAATGATCCGCGGGTGATCTGCCGTGAAAATTTCAATGTGCGCCACATGCAGGCGACGGACATTCCCGAGCCTGTGGATTTCCTCGTTGCGGACGTGTCGTTCATCTCGCTCACCCTGGTGCTGCCGGGAGCCCTGTCCTCGCTCAGGCCCGGGGGGCAGGCGCTGGTGCTTGTGAAGCCCCAGTTTGAGCTCACCCGCGAGGACATCGGCCCGGGCGGCATCGTGCGTGATCCGGCCCTTCATGAGCGTGCCTGCCGGCGTGTCGAGGAGTTTGTCAAGGAACGGCCCGGCCTGGAGTGGCGCGGCATCGTGGAATCCGCGATCCAGGGCACGGACGGCAACCGGGAGTTCCTGGCCTGGTTTGCACGCAGGACGGATGCCGTAGGCCGGGCCTGACCCGGCCGGCGAAGAAGCACGGTCCTGCGGCCCCGCGCACGCACCTTCACAGTTTTGTTTTATTGTTGGTTGGGCTGGCGGGCCTAATGGAGGCCACTAGGGCCTGATTCGCGCAGGCTACGAATGGCGGAGGCGCCGCAGGCAGCCCAGGTTGAGGGCATGAACAACCAACCCTCCGTCGTACCGGTGAAGGCTGCGCACATCCTTCATCCCTTCCTCCGGCTCCTTTGCCGCTCCTCCGTTCAGCGTGCGGTGCTGAAGGCCGGGCTTGTCCTGCTGATGCTGGCGCCGCCGATGGAGGCCTCGGCCCAGGTTTTCGAGGTTCGCTTTGCGGACAACAGCGGACGAAACCCCTATTCGGGCCTGGTGCCCGGCGGCGACGGCAGCTTCTACGGCACCACCTATGGAGGTGGTGCGAAGGGCGAGGGAACCGTGTACCGGATTGCTCCGGACGGGGTGTTGGCAACGCTGGTTTCGTTCAACCGGACCAACGGTGCCGCTCCTTATGCAGGGCTGGTCCAGGGGGAGGATGGCAGCTTCTACGGCACGACCTATCAAGGCGGGGCGAACAACCTGGGAGTGGTGTTCAAGGTGACGGCCGGAGGGCTGCTGACAACGCTGGCATCCTTCGATTCAACCCATGGTTCCTACGCCTATGGCGGGCTGGTCCAGGGTGCCGGCGGATCCTTTTACGGGACGACCCTGTATGGTGGAACTGCCGACAAAGGAGTGGTTTTCATGGTGACTTCCGGAGGCTCCTTGTCGGCGCTGGTGTCGTTCACCGGCCCGAATGGCGCCTACCCCAAGGCTGCCCTGGTGCAGGCCGGGGACGGAAACTATTACGGGACGACGGAGCAGGGCGGGACAAACAACCAGGGGACGGTCTTCAGGATGACTCCCGCAGGTGACCTGACAGTCCTGCTGTCATTCACCGGCGGCAACGGTGCCTATCCAAAAGCAGGTCTTGCGCGGGGGGCGGACGGGCTTTTGTACGGCACGACCGACCAGGGGGGCGCGAACGGTTCTGGAACGGTGTTCAAGGTCAGCCTCGCCGGGGCCCTGACAACACTTCACTCCTTCGACGGTGGCAGTGGATCCAATCCCCGTGCCGGGCTCACCCAGGCGCTGGACGGAAGCTTCTGCGGGACCACCACGACAGGCGGAGCCAACAACCTTGGCACGGTGTTTCAGATCACTTCGGGCGGAGCGCTGACAACCTTGTCCTCATTTTCCTCCACAAGCGGCCATTCCTCCTATGCAACGCCGGTGCAGGGGGCTGATGGAAGCTTCTATGGAACGACCGCCGATGGGGCTGTCGGCAGCCAGGGCACGGTTTTCAAGGTCAGCTCAGGTGGTCTTCTGACGACGCTGGCCTCCTTTAACTCGGTGCATGGAGCCCACCCCTGGTCCGGACTGGTGCAGGACGGTGGTGGCAGTTGCTACGGCACGACTGAGAACGACGGCGCCGGCGGACTGGGCACGGTTTTCAAGATCACTCCTGAGGGCGCTTTCACCACCCTTGTCTCGTTTGCAGGTGCCAATGGTGCGAATCCACGGGCGTCGTTGGTGAAGGGCGTCGACGGCTGCTTCTACGGGACCACGGGTGCGGGAGGAGCCACGAACCAGGGGACGGTTTTCAAGGTGACTCCGGAGGGCGTGCTGACGACGCTGGCATCGTTCAATCCAGGCAGCGGCTGGCATCCTCGTGGTGCGTTGCATCTGGCGGAGGATGGCAATTTCTACGGCACGACCGAATATGGAGGTGTGAACGGCTATGGAACGGTGTTTCAAATCACCCCGGCAGGAAGCCTTTCGGTGCTGGCCTCCTTGACCTACAACAGTGGAACGAACCCCTGGGGCGGGGTGGTTCAGGGCAACGATGGTCATTTCTACGGCACCACAACCGCCGGCGGTGCAGGAGGCATGGGGTCGGTGTTTCAGGTCACGCCGGGGGGTGTGCTGACCACCCTGGTTTCCTTTCAGTCCACCAATGGCGCGCTTCCCTATGGAGAACTGTTGAAGGGCATGGACGGCAACCTTTATGGCACGACTCAACAAGGCGGCGCCGTGGGTTATGGCACCGTTTTCCAGATCACGCCGGGGGGTGTGCTGACGACCCTGGTTTCCTTCAACCAGGCGAACGGTGCCTACCCGTGGTCGGGACTGACGCAGGGGGCTGACGGCAGCCTTTATGGAACCACCACGAAGGGCGGGGCTCATGGGGCCGGCACCGTGTTCAAGGTCACGCCTGGAGGTGTGCTGACCACCCTGTGTTCCCTGGACGGTCTTGCGGCGGCAAGCCCCCGCGGCCGCCCCGAGATTGGGGTGGATGGCAGCCTGCATGGCACTGCTGAGCAAATGGTGGTCTGGCAGATCACCTTTCCGGCGCCTGAGCTCGCGGTGGAGCAGCCGTCCGGCAATGCGCTGGCGGGCGGCGTTTCGAGCGTTGACTTTGGTGCGGTGGCGCCAGGTGATGACTCCGTTCTGGAATTCACGGTGAAAAACACGGGGACGGCAGTCCTGGCCGGATTGAGCGTGAACCGTACGGATGGCAGCGCCTCTTTCGAACTGACCTCCGCGCCAGCCGCCTCCGTGCCCGCCGGAGGGCAGACTTCCTTCACCCTGACCTTTGCCCCGGATTCCGCAGGACCTGCCTCGGCCACCTTTGAGATCCTGAGCAATGATGCCGATGAAAACCCCTTCGTCGTCTTCGTGGCCGGCACGGGACTGTCTGCCGGTGAGTTCAACTTTTCCTCATCCACCTACACGGCCTTCCAGGGCGCTGACAGCCTGCGGGTGATGGTGACGCGAACCGGCGGCAGCCTGCCCGCCAGCGTGACGCTGGGCACGGCTGACGGCATCGCAGGAACGGTGCCGCCCTTTGCCTCCGCGCTGGCGGGGGCCGATTATGCGGCGCAGTCCGCCGTGCTGGACTTCGCCGAAGGGGAGATGGTCCGGGAGGTCACGCTTGGGCTGGTTCCAAGGCCGGGCGCGACGGTGCCTAACAAACGTTTCAACATCACGTTGTCCGGTCCTGCGGGCGGCGCCGTCCTGGGCGCCATCAGCAGCGCCGAGGTGCGGATCCTGGCCGCCGACACGACCAGGCCGGCGCTGGCGGTGATTTCACCGGCGGCCACGGTGACGGCGTTGAGCACGACCAGCCCCTTCCTGGTGAAGGGAACCGCCGGGGATGCCAGGGGAGTGGACCGGGTGGAGGTCGTGCTGAACGGCTCTCCGGCGGTGCTTTCCGCCTCGCTCGGCAGCGCCACTTCCAGCACCTTGGTTCCGTGGAGTCTCGGCATCGAGCCGGTCGAAGGCATCACCAACACGCTGGCGGTCACAGCCTACGACCTGCGCGGCAACGCCTCCGTCACCGTCAGTCGAAGCTTCACCTTCACCCGGCGTTACAGCCTGGCCATCCGGCGTGTGGTGCCGGAAGGAACTGCCGCTGGCTCGGCAGGCTCGGTGGCCATCACCGCCACGCCGGCGGCAGCGGCTTCGGCTCAAAGCCCGGCGGCTGTAAACGCCAGTCCTAAGTGGAGCGCCATCCTTCCAGGGACACCCGTGAAGCTGACCGCCACGCCCAGGCCTGGTTATGTGTTCAGCCATTGGAGCAGCCTGCCGCCGGGAGCCGTGGCCCTGGGGCATGTGGCCAGCCTTGTGATGCCTGCCGGAGACGCTGATGCGGAGGCCGTGTTTGTCCGCAACGGCTTTCTGGCCACCCTGGGCGAGGGCAACGGCTTTTACGGGCTGCTCCAGCGTGAACCCGACCTTGCCATCATCGGCTTCATCACCGGCACCCTGGTGCCGTCTACGGGCGGCTTCACCGGCAAAATCCTTCTGGACGGCTCCTCCCATGCCGTCACCGGCCGGTTTTATGGCGACGGACGCATCCTTTACAGCGTGGCGGGCGTGAAGAGCTACGAGCACTGGATCGGAGCCCGCAGGCTGGAAATGTTTTACGGCATGCATGGCATCGTGGCGATGCTCAGCGAAGACATGGGCATGAACCTGGTCTGGGGCCATGCGGCGCGTGCGGTTTACAGCAGCACGAACAAGGTGCCGGCGGCGCTGCTGAATCAAAAAGTGCCGGTCACGGCGCCGGTGGACAACAGGGGTTTCTTCACGCTTGCCATGCCGGCGAAGGGGCAGACGCCTGAACATGACATCCATGCCTATCCGCAGGGAGAGGGCTTTGGCAGCATCACGCTGTCCGATGTGGGGGCGGTGACCTGGGCTGGCACGCTGGCCGACGGCAGCACGTTCACGTCCGGCAGCGGGCTGGTCATGCTTGATGAATGTCCGGTCTTCGCAGCCCTGGTCACGCCCGGGCAGCCGCTGACCCTCAAGGGCGGGCGGCTTGGCGGAGTGCTGCATTTTGCGTCCGGGCCCGAAAGCGATGTGACCGCCGTGGATCTTCAGTGGATGCGCCCGGCGGTGACGCAGATGCCTGGCACGGCGGCGCTGGCGAAGGCGACACAGCTCTACACGGCGGGCTGGCCGGATGGCATTGTCCTGGATGCCGTCGGAGCCCTTTACGACAAGACGGTTGATGTGAAAACCGCCCTGGGGCTGGATCCGGTGAATCCAGTCGATGGCAACGGCAGGCTTGAGTTCACCGGGGGATGGCTTTTGGGAGACCCTGTCGGCATGGTCGGCGTGACCCGGTTCAACATTGCCCCAGGCACGATGGCCGGCACGAGCGTGGTGACGAAGATACCAGCCACGAACAGCAGCTTCACCCTGACCTTGGGCCAGGGGCAGGGGACCTTTGGCGGAACGTTCACCCCAAACTGGACACCTGCGTCCGCGGCGAAGCCTTCCTTCAGGGGCATCCTCATTCAGAAGGGGGGCGGCAAGGGTGGTCATGGGTATTTCATCAGCAACCGCCCCGGCGACCTCGATCCAGAATCAGGCAGGGTCGTCCTGGGCAGACCCTGATCCAGGCTTCCTGCGTACCGCATCGTTCTGACCGGGTGGGTGGCAGGACGAAAAATCCTTTTGCGCCGCAGCGGCGAATCCCTCATAGCTGCTGGCCTTTCAACCCCCACAATCCCCCATCATGCCCACCTACGACTACGAATGCACGAAGTGCGGTCATCAGTTCGAAGCGCGCCAGTCGATGAAGGACCCACACCTGACGGACTGCCCCCAGGCGGGCTGTCCAGGACCCGTGAAGCGACGGATCGGAGCCGGAGCCGGATTCATCTTCAAAGGTTCCGGCTTCTACATCACGGACTACCGGAGTGATTCCTACAAGGCGGCGGCTAAGCAGGATTCCCAGGCCGCCTCGTCAGGCTCCTCCAGCAGCGGCTCGTCTTCTTCCGCCGGAAGCTCAGGACAGTCTTCATCGGCTGGTGCAGCCAAGCCGGCGGCAACCTCCCCATGACAACCGGCTTGAGGAATCCCGAGGCTCTGGTCAAGGCAACGGGGCAGGGCTGCGGCCCGGCTGCCAGGGCGCCTCTTCAGCAGGTGCGCTTCTTGCGGATTGACGCCGAATGCAGCCGGGGCTCATTTCCGCCCTGCCCCAACACCGTTCACCCTTTCCCCCATGCCCTACATTGAACCCCACGGCCACATGGTCAGCCGGACCACCGATGATTATGAGAGGATGGCGCTGGCAGGCTGCCAGGTGATCTGTGAGCCGGCCTTCTGGGCAGGCTTTGACCGGGCCTCCGCCCAGGGCTTTTACGACTACTTCCGGCAGATCACCGAATATGAGCCGAAGAGGGCGGCGAAGTTTGGCATCCAGCATTTCTCCTGGCTCTGCATCAATCCCAAGGAGGCGGAGGACACGAGGCTGGCGGAGGAGGTGATCGCGCTCATTCCGCAGTTCCTGGGCAGGCCGAATGTGCTTGGCATCGGAGAAATCGGCCTGAACAAAAACAGCCGCAATGAGCTGAGGATCTTCGAGCAGCATGTGCAGCTTGCCCAGGATCACGACCAGCTGGTGCTCATCCACACCCCGCATCTGGAGGACAAGCTGAAGGGCACGCGGCTGATCGTCGAGGCGCTCAAGAACTTCTCCGGCATCAAGCCGGAACGGGTGATCATCGATCATGTGGAGGAGCACACGATTGATCATGTGCTTGACCAGGGGTTCTGGGCCGGCATCACGCTTTACCCGGAGAGCAAGTGCACGCCACACCGGGCCATCGACATGCTGGAGCATCGGCGTGCGGAGCGGATCTGGATGAACAGCGCCTGCGACTGGGGCGTGAGCGATCCACTGGCCGTGCCGAAGACCATGCAGGCCATGCGTCAGCGTGGCTGGAGCGCGGAGATGATCCAGAAGGTGGCCTGGGACAACCCCAGGCAGTTCATGTGCCAGACGGTGAAGTTCACGGCTTGAGCCTGGCAAAAAAGAGACCGGAGCGCGGCTCCGGTCTCCGAGGGGATTGATGCTGCCTGGAGGCGCAGATCAGAAGTTGATCTGGGCCTGGATGCCGATGTAGCTGGCCTTGACGTCCGGATAGTGGCTGGCCGCGCTGACCTTGTCGCTGCTGGAGGTGTTGATGCGGTTGCCGTGGGTGTACATCAGGGTGAGTTCAAGCTCAGGATACGGGACGTAGCGCAGGCCGATGCCAAGCTCGTCCACCTGGTTGCGGGGGGCGTTGGTGGCAAACTTGCGGCCGCCGTCGTAATGCTGCCAGCGGATGAAGGGGATGAGCTCCTGCTGGTCGGCGAAGATGTGACGGTAGCTGGCCTGGATGTAGCCTCCCGACAGGCTGTCCGAAGTGATGGTCTTCAGGTCGTCACTGAGGGTCGGGCCGCGTCCCCAGTTCCACTCGGCCTCGATGCCGAAGGGCTGCGGGTAGAGGATGGCGCTGACACCGACGCGCTGGTCGCGGACACCCTTGGGATCCACCGTGGGCGCCGCCGCATCGCTGAACTTCTGGGTGCTGGGCAGGAAGTTGCCCGTGTAGCCCTGGACGCCGAGTTCGAAGAACTGGCCGTTGGGGAATTCAAAGGGATAGGCAAGGCGGGCGATGTAATGGGGCTGGCCGTTGTTGTCACCCCTGTTCAGGCCGTTGCCGGAGTAGGCGCCGATGGCCACGACACCGTAGTCGCCGGAACCTCGCAGGCCCATTTTGACGAGGTCCTTGAAGCGGTTGCGGATTTCATAAGGAGCCCACATGAGGTAGGCGCCGATGTCACGCTCGCCCTCGACGGCGGAGTTGATGGCATCCGCGCGCTCCAGGGCGAGGCGGTTCTGGGAGGACTGCAGGTTGGACCATCCATAAGGCACCTTGGACTGGCCGAGGCGGACACGAAACTCGCGGGCGGAATCCAGGGAGACATCGGCGTAGTAATCGCGGGCCTGAAGGGCGTTGGTGCCGCTCAGGTTGCCGAAGTAGTCGGCCTGAAGATACATGTAGAGATGGTTGGTCACGTCACCGCTGAACACCATGCGTCCTCGACGCAGGCCAAAGGTCTGGAGGTCATTTGCCAGGGCGTCGTTGGGCACGTTGAGGGTGCCGCCTTCCTCATCCAGGACGCCGTGATAGCGGAACTGGGCGTAGCCTCGCAGCTTCATGCGTTCATACCACTTGTCGGCCAGCAGGTCATCCAGCTCAGCCTTGTTCAGGGTGGAAGGCGAGGTGTTGTCGGTGATGCGGGAAAGCTCCTCCACCTGGCCCTTGGTGCCCATCAGGATGTCCTCCAGCTTCTCCACCTTGCCGGCGAGTCCCGTGGCTTCGGGTTCGGAGGTCTTGGCGGCGATCTGCTCGACCCTGGTCTTGGTGCCGTTCAGGGCTGATTCGAGCTGCTTGATGCGGTTTTCCTGGGCGGCCAGCCTGGCCTCCAGGGCGGCGGTGCTGGCGGCTGGCGCAGCGGACGTGGTGCTGGAGGCGGGGGAAGGGGCGGACGCTGGGGGCGTGGCGGCAGGCGTACCTGCGGTAGCCTTGGCTTCGTCGGCCTTCATCGCCGCCACCAGCAGGTCATATTCGGCCGGGGAAATGCTGCCCCTGGCCTTCAGGATGCCGAAGAGCTGCTCCATGGCCTGGCTGGCCAGGGCGGGGGAGGTTGGGGTGAGAGCCACCGTGGCGGCGGTGAAGAGGCTGCAAAGCCTCCAGCGGAGTCGTGTCGGGTTGATGCGGAGCATGATGGAGTGTCGTCGAGGGTCCAGGCTTCCTGAAGTTCAGGCGTTTTTGTCACACAAGCCGACTGGCCTGCGTGACAGCACCGTGATGTATCAATCTCGTCACAAACCGCGCCACCCTTCGAATGTTACATGTTCGTCACATTGCGGCATGTCCTGTTCTGCCTGCCATAACAAAAACGTTTTCAACGGTTTGAGGCCCTTTGGGTGGGCGGGGCGGTCGTGCTTCGTGACGTTGTTTTGTCACATTGACGGCTTGTGTGACAAACTCGTCACACGAAGGGTTTTGCGGGCTTGTTCCTGCCGCCCATAGGACGCCTCGTCCATCCAACACATCCCAACAACACCCATGAAATCCGCTTTTTACACCCTGGCACTTCTCGCTGTGGCGGCTGCTTCCAGCCTTCAGGCCCAGACCACTCTGCGCATCCGTGGTTCCGACACGCTTGGCGCCAAGCTGGTTCCCCAGCTGGCCGAAGCCTTCAAGAAGAACGGAGGCAAGGTCAGCTTCGACATCGCGGCCGAAGGCTCCTCCACGGCATTTACCAACCTCGCGGCCGGCACCGCGGAAATCGGCATGTCCTCCCGCAAGGTGAAGGCGGATGAGCGTGCGCTCTGCCGCTCCAAGGGCGTGAAGCTGACGGAGTTTGAGATCGCCTGGGACATGATCGCGATCCTCGTGAACAAGAACAATCCGGTTTCCGACCTGAGCAAGAAGCAGGTCCTGCAGATCTTCGCCGGCGACATCAAGGACTGGAGTGAGGTGGGGGGCACGCCCGGACCGATCTCGCTTTACACCCGCAACACCTCCTCAGGCACCTACAAGGATTTCATCGACCGTGCGATGAAGGGCCGTGAGTACGGCAAGAACAGCCAGAAGATGGCTGGCAATGAGCAGATCGCCTCGGAAGTCGGCTCCAATGCCAACGGCGTCGGCTATGTCGGCCTGGCCTACATTGGTTCAAAGGGCACCAAGGTGGTCACCATTGATGGGGTGATGCCCAGCGCCGCCACGGTGAAGGACTACCCTTACTCCCGTCCGACCTACCTTTACACGAATGGTGAACCTGCCGGGACGACCAAGGAGTTCATCGACTACTGCCTGAGCCCGGTGGGCGATGGCATCGTGGGCAAGGTTGGTTTCGTGCCGAAGTCGGTCGCCCAGTAACCGGGTGCAGGATTCTTCTGATCGTCGTGGAGCCGGGGGGTGCCCGCCTCTCCACGATGATGCGGGTTTGGATTCTGCCCAATTCGTGCTTTTGAGACGTTTGACACGCAAGCCACCCTCCGACACAAAACTCCGTGTCTCCTGACCGCCCACCGCTTCACAGCCTCATCCTGAAAAAGAAGAGGGGCACCCTTCTGGGCCTGGACCCGCAGCGCGGCATCCGGGTGTTTTTTGCGACCAACGCCAGCGTCACCATCATCGTGCTGGCCATGATCATGATCTTCCTCCTGCGTGAGGGGGCGGGCTTCCTTGGCACCTACAAGCATGAGCTGGAGATCTACCGCCGGGCCGGGCTGGAGTTCTGCGACATCGTGGACCGTCCGCTGGCCGATCAGCAGGAGCTGTCCTCCAAGCTTCGCCGGGCCGTCACATCGAGCCTGGATCCTTTGATTCAGTCTGCACGGGCCAGGCGTGATGCCGCCTTCCTGCTGAAGCGTGAGGTGGAGGAGCAGGCCAAAATTCCCCGGGAGGCCCTGGAGGCTGCGCTGGAAAAAGAACCGGTGCCGTCCGTCGGCGAGCTTGAGGCCTTGAGGAGGCAGTTGGCGGCTGCGACGGGCAAGGTGGTCGGATCCATGCAGGTGTCCGGTCTTTTCACCACTGAGGAAGCCCGGCGGCTGCGGGCGGAGTTTGCCAGGCTGAGCCCCGAGGTGAGCGAAATGCCGCCCATGCTGATGGAGTTGAGCGCCGCCTTCACGGCCAGGGACAAGGAGGCCAAGTCCAGGTTTGGTCCGCTGGTGGAGGCTTCCGATTCGCTCGAAGAGGCCCCCGAATCACTTCGGGAGGTGCTGGGTGAACTCAAGGAGGAGGTGCTGGCCACCAAGGAGGAGGCGACGACGCACTTCACCCTGGAGGAGGGCCGCCAGAAGCTTCTCAAGGCCGCCGAAGCGGCTGCAGATCCGGAGGAAAAGCAGGCGCTGCTGGAAGAGGCAAAGGCTTCGGAAACTCCCGAGCCTGACTATGTCGGGAGCATGGCCCCTGTGCTGGAACGACGCGATGAGCTGATTGAAAAGGTGGTCTCCTACGCCGCCGCCATTGACTCTGCAGCCCTGCATCTGCCCAAGGAGGGCGGCACGCTTGAGGCCACGAAGCTCCTTGCGGAAGTTCGTGAAGCCCTGCCTCCTCATGCAAAAGCCCTGCGCGACAGCGTGGACGCCCTGCGCCAGTGGCAGCAGGACAAGCCGGTGTCGATCTTCACCGTCGTCGGAGCCTTTTTCTTCGGGACCAACTGGCTGACGAACTCCTCCTGGCAGGATTTCTTCGGCTTCGTGCCCCTCCTGGCCGGTTCGCTGGTGATCGCGCTGATCGCCATTGTCATTGCCACCCCGCTGAGCGTGGCCGCCGCCATCTACACCAACCAGTTTGCCTCGGAGCGTGAAAAGGAGCTGATCAAGCCGGTGATCGAATTCATCCAGGCCATCCCGTCCGTGGTGCTTGGCTTCATCGGCATCACCCTGGTGGGCGACCTGATCAAGGAGGTCAGCGGCTTCTCCTGGCTGAGCTGGCTGCCGGGCTTTCCCATCCAGGAACGCCTGAACATGTTCAACGCCGGCTGCCTTCTGGCCCTGATGGCCGTGCCGACCATGTTCAGCCTTGCAGAGGACGCATTGAACAACGTGCCTCAGGCCTACATCGACGCCTCCGACGCCCTCGGTGCGACGAAGCTGCAGACGGTCTTCCGGGTGATTGTTCCGGCCGCCCTTTCCGGCATTGCTGCGGCGATTCTGCTGGGGCTCGGCCGTGTCATCGGCGAAACCATGGTGGTGCTGCTGGTCGCCGGGAACCGCATTGCGATTCCTGATTTCTCAAGCGGTCCGGGCGTGATCTTTCAGCCGGCCCACACCCTGACGGGCATCATCGCCCAGGAGCTTGGCGAGGTGTCGCGCGGCAGCGCCCACTGGCAGGCTCTGTTCATGGTCGGCATCGTCCTGTTTGTGATCTCGCTGGGGGTGAATGCCTGCGCCCGGGCCGTGGTGCGTCGATTTGAACTTCCAAAAGCATGAGCGACCTGACCGCCAATCCATTCGCCGGGGACCAGTCCGCCGTCCGTCGTCGTGAGACCGCCGTGCGCTGGCTGCTGCGGGGCAGCACCCTGCTCATCGTGGCGGTCACGATCAGCATCGTGGCCCACATCTTCATCAAGGGAGCGCCGATCACCTTCCGCAGCGAGTTTCCATTTGTGAACGTCAAGTTCCTCACGGAGCTGCCGGGCACGCTTCATGTCATCGTCGACAAGCAGGGGAGGGCGTTTGAGACCGACGTCAATGGCGCCGACGTCATCAAGAAGCAGCTCGGTGACAATTTCCGGGAGGAGAAGACCATCTCCTACTCAGGTGGTGGCATCCTGGGGCCGATCGTCGGCACGGCCCTGCTGGTGATTGTCAGTGTGGCCGTGGCGCTTTTCCTGGGCGTGGCCAGCGCCGTCTACCTGAGTGAATATGCCAGCAAGGGCAGGCGCGTGGAGCTGATCCGACTGGCCATCCTGAACCTGGCCGGCGTGCCATCCGTGGTGTTCGGCCTGTTCGGTCTCGGGGCCTTCGTGCTGACGGCGCCCGTGCTGACCGATGCACCGCATGAACGCACTCTGCTGGCCATCCCCCTGGGCTTCACCACGCTCAGCTTCCAGGGCTGGGACACCTGCGTGCTAAGCGGCGGCTTCACGCTCGCCTTCGTCATCCTGCCGGTGATCATCACCGCCAGTGAGCAGTGCCTGCAGGCCGTGCCACAGGGCTTCCGGGAAACTTCGATGGCGCTCGGTGCCACGCGCTGGCAGACCATCTGGCGCGCCGTGCTGCCCTTCGCCACCCCAGGCATCCTCACCAGCAGCATCCTCGGCATCGCCCGCGCCGCCGGTGAAACCGCGCCGATCATGTTCACCGCTGCGCTGGCCTTCAAGGACAAGCTTCCCTGGCAGAAGGACGTGACGCCCCTGCCTGCCGATGCCGGCTGGTTTGCCAACTGGGAGCAGGCGGTGGAGCGCTTCCTCGGCATCTTCACCGAATCCGTCCAGGCCCTGCCGTACCACATCTACACTCTCGCTGCCCGGATCCCGCATAACGAATATTCGGAACGCGCCCAGTATGGCTCGGTGTTCGTCTTCCTTCTCCTGGTCGCCGGCCTGGCGGCCGCCTCCATCTGGCTGCGCCGCCGTCTGCGTGGCAAGTACAAGTGGTAGGATCCCGGGCGATCCCGGAAGGAATGGGGTGGCGCTTGCCGGTCCTGTGGTGAATAGAACATGAGCCGCCCAACGGCCGACTCCTCCGCTGATCCTGTGCTGACTTCCGACTTCGACTACCATCTGCCGCCTGAACTGATCGCCAGCGAGCCGCTGCCCGAGCGCTCGGCTTCCCGGATGCTGGTGATTCACCGCAGCTCCGGCCTGCTGGAGCATCGTTTGTTCAGCGACCTGCCCTCGTTCCTGCGTCCTGACGACCTGCTGGTGCTCAACAACACGCGCGTCGTGCCCGCACGATTTTTCTCCGAAGACGGCGGCCGTGAGCTGTTGCGCGTGGACACGCTTCAGCCCATGCTCTGGCGCTGCATGGTCCGCCCAGGCAAAAAGTTTCGCGTCGGTCACCAGGTGCGTGTCGGTGGTGCCACGGGCACGGTCAGGGAAATCCTGGACAATGGCGACCGCCTGATCGCCTGGGATCAGCCGGTGGACGAGGAAAGGCACGGGCATCTGGCGCTGCCTCACTACATGGGACGTGACGACCAGCCGTCGGATCGTGAACGCTATCAGACGGTGTTCGCCCGGGCCGCAGGGGCGATTGCGGCCCCCACGGCGGGACTGCACTTCACCCCGGAGCTGCTGGCCCGGCTGCCCCATGCGTTCGTCACCCTGCATGTCGGGGTGGGCACGTTTCAGCCCGTGAAAGTGGACAAGGTGGAGGAGCATCAAATGCATTCGGAGAGATATGAGGTGCCCTCTGAAACCGCCTCCCGGATTGCGGCTGCAGGACGCATCGTTGCCGTGGGCACGACCTCGATGCGCACCTTGGAAACCGTCGCCCGCGACCATGGCCGCATCGTGGCTGCTTCTGGAAGCACGGACATTTTCATCTACCCGGGCTTCCAGTTTCGGGCCGTTGGCGCGCTGCTGACCAATTTTCACCTGCCGAAATCGACTCTGCTGATGCTGGTGAGCGCTTTTGCTGGCAAGGAGCTGATTCTCAAGGCATACGCTGAGGCCATCGAGCACAAATATCGATTCTACAGTTACGGCGACTGCATGCTGATATTATGAAAGCGGGATAATTATAGTTGACTGTTCGTCTAGTTTGCGCTTTAAGGGCTCTCATGGGACGAACCTCCGATGCCAAAGAACGTCTGCTGGAAGCCATGATGGAACTCATCTGGACTGGCAGCTACGGCACGACCTCCGTGGATCATATCTGTGAGAAGGCCGGGGTGAAGAAGGGGAGCTTCTATCACTTCTTCGAATCCAAGGCCGAGCTTGCCGTGGCCAGCGTGGAGCATGGCTGGTCGGAGCACCGCAAGCTGCTGGACCAGACCTTTTCGCCGGTGAACCCGCCCCTGGAGCGCATCTGGAGATGCTTTCAGGACTTCCGCCTTGAGCAGGAGGAGATGCTGAAGAAGCATGGTCGTGTCCTTGGCTGCCCGATTCACAGCCTCGGAGCCGAGGTCAGCACAACGGACGACCGGCTGCGCGACAAGCTTCAGGAGATCCTCTCCCAGTTCATCCGCTATTATGAGAGCGCCATCCGCGACGCTCATTACCAGGGGATCATTGAAGCGCCTGACGCCCCGGCCCTGGCACGTATTTTGTTCGCCTATGGAGAGGGCCTGCTGTTGCACGCCCGGATTTGGAACGACCTTGGACACCTTGATGAGATGGAGGCTGGCGCCCGCCGCATCCTGGGGGTGAAAGAGGCGGATTCCTGAGTGTATTAGCCGCTTTATTTTGATTTCAAATTAACCAACTGGTCAACTTAAACTTAGAACCCATTCCACCATGCCCCCCCGCACCCTCCTCCCACTCACCCTGTTCCTCGCCGCCTGCGGTCAGCACCCCGAAGGTGCTGGTCATGGCGGCGGTCTGATGCCCCCTGCGCCGGTCACGGTCGCTCAGGTGGAGCAGAAGGAACTCGTTGAGTGGGAGGAGTTCACTGGACGTGTTGAGGCGGTTGAAACCGTCGAACTGCGACCACGGGTCTCCGGCTACATCACCGAGGTGCATTTTCAGGCAGGTGCCCTGGTGAAGAAAGGTGATGTCCTCTTCACCATCGACCAGCGTCCGTTTGAAACCCGCCTGCGTGCGGCCAGGGCGGAGGTGGCGCGAGCCGAGGCCGGCGCCGAGGCGGCCAAGCGTGAGTTCGACCGTGTGTCCGCCCTGCTGGCGGCCAAGGCCATCGCCCCGGAGCAGGCGGAGACGCGAGAATCCATGTTCAAGCAGGGCGAGGCCGCCCTGGAGGCCGCCCGGGCTGCGGAACACAGCGCCGAGATCGAGTTTGAACACAGCACCGTCGAGGCGCCGATCTCCGGCCGCATCAGCCGGGCGATCACGACAACGGGCAACTATGTGACGGCTGGCGCCACGCTGCTCACGACCATCGTCACGGTGGATCCGGTCTATGTGTATGCGGACATTGACGAAAACAGCCTGCTCAAGCTGCAGGCGCTGCTGAGGGACAAGAAGCTTTTCACCAACGGTGACAAGCGGGTGCCGGTGGAGCTTCAGCTCTCCAACGAAAACGGCTTCCCCCACCAGGGGCATGTCGAGTCCTTTGACAACCGGCTGGACGCAGGCACGGGCAGCATGATCCTGCGTGCTGAGTTTGCCAATCCCGACGGCAAGCTGACCCCGGGGCTTTTCGCCCGCATCCGCCTGCCGATGACCGGCAAGTACAAGGCGCTGCTGGTGGATGAAAAGAGCATCCTCACCGATCAGGCGAACAAGTATGTCCTCGGCATTGATGAATCGAAACAGCCTGCGCTGTCGGTCTACAAGCCGGTCAGCATCGGCCCGGTGATCGACGGCAGGCGCATCATCCGCACCGGCCTGCAGCCCGGCGACAAGATCATCATCAACGGCCAGGCCCGACTGCCACAGCCAGGAATGCCGGTGACGCCGATGGCTGGCGAGCCGGCGAAGCAGGCCGCGGCGAAATGACCAGCGCCTCCCCCCCCCGGCTGCGGACGGGCCTGAAGCCAGGCATTGGCCTGAGCAATCCCGCCTGATGCCTCCCCGGCTTCTGTTTTTTCAAACGCCTTCTTTTGTTCCGATGAACTTTTCCTCCTTCTTCATCACCCGCCCGATCTTCGCGGGCGTGCTTTCCCTCCTGACCTTCATCCTCGGGGCGATCGCGCTTTTTCAACTGCCCATCTCCGAATATCCGGAGGTTGCCCCGCCGACGGTGATCGTCACGGCGACCTATCCGGGGGCCAACCCGAAGACCATCGCCGAAACCGTCGCGTCTCCGCTTGAGCAGACCATCAACGGCATCGAAAACATGCTCTACATGTCGTCGCAGAGCACCGCGAACGGCGTGATGACGCTGACGGTCACGTTCAAGATCGGCACGGACCTCGACCTGGCGCAGATGCAGGTGCAGAACCGCGTCTCCCAGGTGCTGCCGAAGCTGCCTGAGGAGGTGCGGCGCTTTGGTGTGACCACGGTGAAGTCATCCCCGGACATGACGCTCGTGGTGCACCTGCTTTCCCCCAACGACCGCTATGACGAGATCTACCTGCGCAACTACGCCACCCTGAACGTCAAGGATGAGCTGTCCCGCCTGCCCGGCGTCGGCCAGGTCAACATCTTCGGCGGCGGTGATTATGCGATGCGCATCTGGATTGACCCTGACAAGGCGGCGGCACGCGGCCTCACCTCCGGGGACATCGTCAACGCCATCCGCGAGCAGAACATCCAGGTGGCGGCGGGCACCATCGGCCAGCAGCCGGTGAAGGACTCCGCCTTTGAACTCACCGTGAACGCCAAGGGGCGTCTTGTATCGGAGGAGGAGTTTGAGCAGATCATCGTCAAGACGGGCCCGAACGGGGAAAAGCTGCGCCTGCGTGATGTCGCCCGCGCCGAGATCGGCTCCGGTGACTACTCGCTGCGCAGCCTGATCAACAACAAGAAGGCCGTCGGCATGGGCGTGTTCCAGCTTCCCGGGGCCAATGCTCTGGCGGTCTCCGAGGCGGTGCGCAACCGCATGGCCGAGCTGAAGAAGAAGATGCCGGAGGGCGTTGACTTTGACATTGCCTACGACCCGACGGTCTTCGTTCGCAAGTCCATCGACGCCGTCATCCACACGCTCATCGAGGCGATCCTCCTGGTCGTCATCGTCGTGGTCATCTTCCTGCAGACCTGGCGGGCCTCGATCATCCCGCTGGCCGCGGTTCCCGTGTCGCTTGTCGGCACCTTCGCGGTGATGCATGCCCTTGGCTTCTCGATCAACAACCTCAGCCTCTTCGGCCTGGTGCTGGCCATCGGCATCGTCGTCGATGACGCCATCGTGGTGGTCGAGAACGTCGAGCGCAACATCCGCAACGGCCTGCGTCCGCTGGAGGCCACCAAGCAGGCCATGAAGGAGGTCACGGGCCCGATCATCGCCACGGCCCTCGTGCTCTGCGCCGTGTTCATCCCCACGGCCTTCATCAGCGGCCTCAGCGGCCAGTTTTACAAGCAGTTCGCCGTCACCATCGCCATCTCGACGGTCATCTCGGCGATCAACTCCCTGACGCTTTCCCCGGCGCTCTCCGCCCTGCTGCTCAAGGGGCATCATGACAAGAAGGACATCCTGACGCGCCTGATCGATGCGTTGCTGGGCTGGTTCTTCCGTCCCTTCAACCGCTTCTTCGAATGGTCGTCCAACGTCTATGTCGGCATCGTCAAGCGCGCCATCCGGCTCAGCGTCATCGCGCTGCTGATCTACGGCGGCCTGGTGTGGGCGACCTGGAAGGGCTTTCAAATCGTGCCCGAAGGATTCGTGCCAGGGCAGGACAAGCAGTACCTTGTCGGTTTCGCGCAGCTTCCGGAAGGCTCCTCCCTGGACCGCACGGAGGACGTCATGCGCCGCATGTCGCAGATCGCCATGGATCATCCGGGGGTGAAGGACGCCATCGCCTTCCCGGGCCTCAGCATCCAGGGCTTCACCATCAGCCCGAACGCCGGCATCGTGTTTGTCGGCCTGGACGACTTTGAGGAGCGCCGGTCCCCGGAGCTCAGCGGCCAGGCCATCGCCAACGCGCTCAACGGCAGGTACATGGCGATTCAGGACGCCCTGGTGCTCATGCTCACGCCGCCGCCGGTGAACGGCATCGGCACCACGGGCGGCTTCAAGCTCATGGTCGAGGACCGCGGCAACCTGGGCTATTCCGCGCTTTACCAGGCGACGCAAAAGCTGGTTGGGGCGGCCTATGGAAGCCAGAAGCTGACGCAGGTGTTCTCAGGCTACACGGTGAACGTGCCGCAGCTGGAGGCTGATGTGGACCGTGAGAAGGCGAAGATCCAGGGCGTGCCGCTGGCGAACCTGTTCGAAACGCTGCAGATCAACCTGGGCAGCCTTTACGTGAACGACTTCAACCGCTTCGGCCGCACCTACCAGGTGGTGGCGCAGGCCGAGACGCAGTTCCGTGATGACGTCGGCGACATCACCCGCCTCAAGACCCGCAACACCGCCGGTGAGATGGTGCCGGTCGGCTCCCTGGTGAAGGTGAAGGAGGGCTTTGGGCCGGACCGTGTCACACATTACAACGGCTTCCTGGCCGCCGATCTCAACGGGGCGCCCCTGCCGCCGCTCAGCTCGGGGCAGGCCGAGGAGCTCATCGCAGGGCTGGCGCGCGAGGTGCTGCCCGCAGGCTTCGAGTTTGAATGGACCGACCTGACCTATCAGAAGATCATCGCGGGCAACACGGCGGTTTACATCTATCCGCTCTGCATCCTGCTGGTCTTCATGGTGCTGGCCGCCCAGTATGAAAGCCTGCGCCTGCCGCTGGCGATCATCCTCATCGTGCCTCTCTGTCTCCTGTTCGCCCTTGCAGGTGTGCATCTCACGCATGGGGATAACAACATCTTCACCCAGATCGGCTTCATCGTGCTCATCGGCCTGGCCTGCAAGAACGCCATCCTCATCGTCGAGTTTGCCAAGGAGAAGAATGACCATGGGCTGACGCCCGTCCAGGCGGCGCTGGAGGCCTGCCGCCTGCGTCTGCGTCCGATCCTGATGACCTCCATCGCCTTCATCGCCGGGGTGTATCCGCTGGTGGTCAGCACCGGGGCGGGGTCCGAAATGCGCCGCGCCATGGGCACCGCCGTGTTCAGCGGCATGATCGGTGTCACCCTGCTCGGCCTGTTCCTGACGCCTGTGTTTTATGTGCTGGTGATGATCGGCAAGAAAAAGGCCGCCCGCCACGCTCCTGTTCACGCCCACGACAAACCTCAATGAACCTCGTCATGCGCCCTCTTCTGCTTCTTGCCGTCACCGGCTCCGCCCTTGCGCAGGTCGGCCCCAATTATGAGCGTCCGGCCACGGCCACACCTCCCGCCTTCAAAGGCGTGACCTGGCGTGCCGCGACGCCCTCCGCGCATCTGCCGAAAGGAACATGGTGGACGGTGTTCCAGGATTCCAGGCTCAGCGCCCTCATGGCCGCCGCCACGGCAAACAACCAGCAGCTCAGGGCCGCCGTGGCCCGCTTCGACCAGGCCAGAGCCGCGGCCCGCATGGCGCGCGGCGACTTCTTCCCGACAGCCAGCCTGCCGCTTTCCGTGGAGAACCAGCGCACCTCGGAGCACATGCCCTCGCCGTTTCCCCTGAACGGCCTGCATTATGTCGGGCCGGCCTTGAACGCGCCGATTGAGTTTGGCTGGGAGCTGGACCTGTGGGGCAAGATCCGCCGTCAGAACGAAGGGGCGCGCGCCGATGCCGCCGCCGCCGGTGATGCGGTGCATAACATTCTCCTCGGCATCCAGGCCGAGGTGGCGGTGAATTACTTCAAGCTGCGCACGCTCGACCATGAGATGCGCATCGTGACGGAGGCCGTCGGCTGGCGTCAGGAGGCCCGGAACATCGCCGCTGCACGAGTCAAGGCGGGGGCGGGAAGCGAGCTCGAACTCGCCCAGGCCGAGACCGAGGTGGCCACCGCCGAGGCGGAAATCTCCGCGCTTCAGGCCCAGCGTGACCAGCTTGAAAACGTGCTGGCGATCCTGACCGGAGCGAACGCCGCCAGCTTCCGGATCAGCAAGGCTTCGGGCCGCTTGCAGTCGCCGCCACGGATTCCTTCCGGGGTGCCCAGCGACCTTCTGGAGCGTCGTCCCGACATCTCGCAGGCGGAGCGTCAGCTTCATGCCGCAACCGCGCGGATCGGCGTCGCCAAGGCGCAGTTCTTCCCGAGCGTGAAGCTGCTGGGGCGCGGCGGATTTCAGAGCGGCGACATCGACCTGCTGTTTGAGCCGGGGGCGCTCATGTGGAGCGTCGGGCCGAACATCAGCGTGCCGCTTTTTTCAGGAAACAAGAACCGCTGGAACCTGAGCAAGTCGAAGGCGGTGCATGACGAGGTTCTGGCGAACTACCGGCAGGCCTTTCTCTCGGCCATCGCCGACGTGGAGACCAGCCTTTCCGCGATTCACAACCTGGGCAGGCAGGCCGAGACCCAGGGGCGCGCCAGGACCAGTGCGGAAAGGGCGGCGCAGCTGGCCAAGACACGTTATGAGGCCGGCACCAGTCCGTATCTGGACGTGATTGAAGCCAACCGCACGACGCTGGCCACCCAGCGGGCGACGGCCCAGATTGCCGGGCAGCGCTTGATTGCGACCGTCGGCCTGGTGAAGGCCCTGGGGGGCGGCTGGCAGGCCTCGCAGCCCGCTCCGATGCCGGAGATGGTGGCGGATCCTGCGGCCCGGCTGAATGGCGAGATGGACCGTCCGGGGTTTCTGACCCGGTTCAAGGGACTGTTTCAAAAGCGGAATTGATGGCCTTTCCCCTTGCGCTTGAGGCAATGTGCCCCACTATCCCGCCCGCTTCCGAACTGGAGGCCTGTTTCGGGACGTAGCTCAGCCTGGTAGAGCGCTTGCTTTGGGAGCAAGAAGTCGTGAGTTCGAATCTCGCCGTCCCGACCACGTTTCCCGCACGGAACGTCCACTGCATCCTCCGATGGTTTCCGAACTCTTTTCCACCACGCTGTCCGCCTTCAAGGCCCAGGGCTGGGCCTTCCGGCAGGTGAGCGGCCTCGAAGTGATCGAGGCGGACTTTGAAGCCCACCACACCCGCGTGCCGCTGCATGTGCAGGTGCATGGCGGCCCCGGTGTCATCAGCGTCGTGTCACGGCTTCCCTCCAAGGTGCCTGCGACGCATCGCCTGGCGGTCTGCGAACTCCTGATGCGCACCAACAAGGAGCTGAACGTGGGGAACTTTGAATCGGACTGGGATGACGGCGTGGTCATGTTCCGCGTCACCAACATCTTCCCGGCCGGCAAGGCGGATCCGCGGATCATCGCGGGCCTGGTGCATGCCGTGGTGGCGGAGACGGACCGCCTGACGCCCTTTCTCAGCGAGGTCTGCCGCACCCCGAAAGGCGAGCTTCTGCTGCTGGACATCCCGCGCCTCATGAAGCGTGAGGATCTGCTGCCGCCTCCGCCGGAAAGTTAGCCGCCCGGCATTTTGAGGTTTTCAATTCGCCCCGAGGCGTGTGCAATCGGTCACCACAGCGGCGTTTCGATTCATCCATGCGCTACCTTCTTCATCATCATCCGGCCTTTCCCGGCCTGCTGTCCAAGGAGGATCTGTATGCCCTGGTGGATCGTGGTTCTCTGGCCAGAGGAGACCTGTGCACGGATGTGCAGACGGGAAGGGATCACACCGTCGGCGAGGTCATCAGCGGCATGAGGCCACCCCGTGCCCGCACGCCGGCGCGGGTGGAAAGGCCTGCCTACCAGGAGTTTCGCGCCGATGATCCCTATGAGGAGGCGCTGGAGACCTGCGATGAGGAGGAGGAAGATGAGCCGCTGGAGGAGAAGGCCCCGGAGTTCAGGCTCAGCGAAAGCGGCGAACGCATTTACTCCTTCGCCCATCCGTCCTGGCTCAGCTACTGGAAGGCGCTGTTCCTGATGCTGCTCTTTCTGGTGGCCGCGGGGCTGCTGGTCAACATCGACGAGGGATATGCGCTGGTCGCAGTGCTGGCAGGGATCGCCACATTCATCTGCATCGCCATCGCCAGGGCCTCGCAGGATTACATTGTCACCGATGAGCGCGTGGAGCATGTCTGGGGCATCCTGGGACGCAGTTCCAAGGAAGTGCGAGTCTGCGACATCCGCAGCATCGATGTGCATGAAAGCGGCCTGAAGGGGCTGCTTGGACTTGGCACGCTCGATGTGTCATCGGCCGGCACCGCCGGAGTCGAGGTGCGGTTCAGGGACATGCGAAGGGCGCACGACGTGAAGCAGCTCATCCGCCAGCTGCAGCGCGGTGATCTTGTCGCCGAGGGGTGAGGCCGTCTTCTTTATCTGGCAGGCTTGGCCGCGGGCGGGGCCTGCTTCGGATGGCCTTCCAGCAGCACCGGTGAGGTTTTTTCAGCCGTTGGGAAATCCGCTGGGACCTCCGCCGTGCGGGTGACTGCACCCGTGGCGGCCCATTCCGTGCCGCGCTGGAGGGTTTCGTAAAAACCCCGGTCGAGCATGGAATAGTCGGCATGACCCAGGGTGGTGTGAAAGACACGGCCCTTGCCATGTTGGATCACCATCAGGTTGGGCTCGTTTTCTGCCGTCAGGTCGGATTTGGCGGTGGCCAGGATCTCGATGTTCTCCGCAGGTCCGCGCAGACGGCTGTAGAGTTCGTCCTTGCAATGCAGCCAGCGGGCGGGAAGGCCCCGGGTGATGGGATGCTCCGGGTTTTGAATTTCGACGACGAACTCATGCTGAGGGCCATGGGCGCCGCCAGAGCCTGCGCTGGTGTTGCGGAAGAGCTTGCCGTCCTTCACATACAGCCAGGGGCCGGAAACTTCGTTGCGACCACCCCAGCCTCCGACGCCGATCATCTGGTTGTATTCCTTCCATTCAGGAAAGGAGTTGTTGGCGGCGTGGACGGACACAAAGCCGCCGCCTGAATGCACGTAGGCCTGGAAGTCAGCACGGACCGGGGCGGGCCAGGGCTCGCCGTTGTAATTGCTGACCACCGCCGCGTAATCGGCAAACTTGGGCTGCCAGGCGTTCCAGGCGTCAGCGGGGGCGCCCTTCGGCGGGGTCGTGGTCACTCTGACCTGGAAGGCGCCACTGCTTTCCAGCGCATGCTTCAGCACCGGAGTGGTGATCTCCCACTTGTGGTTGTTCTGGCCATCCACGATCAGAACCTTCAGCGGCTCGGCGGCCTGGAGGCTGGTGATGCAGGCAAGCAGGGGAAGGGCGAATAGGAACGGGCGAGGCATAGAGGTGGTTTTTAGCAACCCGGAGAACCCACCGCAACCCTGGTGATGAGAGGGGATTGAGTTCGGTCTTGCCTGGTGTTATAATTACTATAAGTTTAGCTTTGTTAATGATCGACTTCACTGACAGACGAAGCCCAGGCATCTGGCACCTTGCCGCCAAGGTGGTCGCCTGCCTTTGGCTTGTGCTTGGCGTCGTTCGAGCGGCCCCGACGGCGGAGCAGCAATACATGCTCGAACTGGTGAACCGGCTGAGGATGAGCCCGGCGGATGAACTGGAGAAAATGGTGAACATGTCCTTACCGGGCGTGTGGGGCAGCCCGATGTCGGATGACCCGCTGGTGGCTGCGGCGCTATCTTTTTATCAGGTGAGCGCCAGCGCGCTGGCCTCGCAATGGGGCAGCCTGGTCGCTGCGCCACCGGTGGCCTGGAATGATTCGCTGGCGGCGGCGGGCAGCCTGTATTCCGACCTGATGATCAACCTGGACCAGCAGGCTCACGGGCTCGGAGGCGTGTCGCTTTCCCAGCGGCTGGTGAGCGCGGGGTATTCGGCGAACTGGGGGGATGTGGCCCAGCTGCTTTTTGCCACGGCCGGGGGTTTGAATCATGCCCACGCCGCGCTGGCGGTCGACTGGGGCCCGGACGGCGGCAGCGGCACGGGAATCCAGAGTGGAGCCAGCCATCGTGCGGCGCTCATGGATCCTCTCTTCAAGGAGTTCGGCATCGGCTTTCAAACCATCGCCATCCCGCTCACCAACGTCAGTGTGACCGGTGACCTGGTCATCACCGAGCACATGGCCAACACGATCCGTTCGAACGGCATCGGTCTGGTTTCTGACGCCATTCTGACGGGATCCGTGATCAACGACAGCGTGCTGGCCGATTCGTTTTACACACCCGGAGAGGGGCTGGCTGATGTGCTATTGTTTGTTTACGACAACAGCAACGGGGCGCTGGTGGCCTCCGGACAAACCAACAGTGCGGGCGGTTTTAACATCAGCCTGGCCGGGCTCTCTGAAGGCGTCACCTACCGGGTCGAAGCGCCGGAGACGGGGCAGGCCGCCCGGCTTTTCAGCCTCAACAGCTGGCAGGAGAACTATGGCACGCCCACCAGCCCCTCCTGGGTGACATTCTACGACAACGTCTACGCCTCGTTCATCGCCGTGCCGGAACCCGGCAGCCTGGGGCTGATGCTTGTCGCCCTGCTGTTCCGTCCGCGAAGCCGCTCCTGCTGACCCTTTTTTCCATCCAAGACCATGAAGACACTCCTGCCTCTGATCCTGATGATGCTGACCGCCGCCTCCGCCCGGGAGACCGATGGCACCGCCAAGGCCATTCGCGCCGCGATCGACGACTATGAAAACTCCGTGCGGGCGAACACGATGAAGATCATCGAGGCGAAGACTGAGGAGGAGAAGAACAAGCACCGCGCCACGGTGCCGAGTGCCGAACCCTGTGCGAAGAAGGTGCTGAAGATCGTCCAGGAGCATCTCAACGAGCCCGGAACCGCCCGTGGGGTCTCCTGGCTGGTGACGCAGGCGGCGGCCTTTCCTGAAGGACAGACGGCGCTGCAGATGCTCGGCACCTCGCATGCGGCCATGGAGGGGGTTGCTGAAGCGGTGAAGTCGCTGGAATACTATCCCTTTGAAGTGGCGTCGCCGATCCTGAAGGCGGTGCGGGAGAAGAACCCGAACGCTGCGGAGAAGGCGGCGGCCACCTATGCGCTTGGCATGCAGCATCTGCGCCGGTTTGAGATGGCGGTGGATGCGAAGGCCGGGGCTGCGGACAAGGAGAAGGCGATGGAATATCTTCAGGAGATCAGCGCCCGCTACGCCAGCACCACGATCAACGGCTTTCCCATCGCCGAGCAGGCCGGCAGGACCATGTTTGAGCTGGCCAACCTCTCCGTGGGCAGCGAGTGCCCGGAGATCGAGGGCAAGGAGCTGAACGGCGCCGCCTTCAAGCTCAGCGAGCATCGCGGCAAACATGTGGTGCTGATGTTCTGGGGCGGCTGGTGCCATGCCTGTCATGATGCGATCCCGCTGGTGAACCAGTTCGCCACGGCCACCGCGGACAAGGGCGTGGTGGTCCTGGGCGTCAACACGGATGTGCCCGAGGAGGCCAGGAAGGCCTATGAGACCTTCAAGGTGAACTTCAGGAACTGGTCGGACGGCACCACCAGCGGTCCCATCACCAGCATGTTCAACCTGCGCAGCTTCCCAACCTTCTACCTGCTCGACCCCAAGGGGAGGATCGTCCTGAAAAACACCAGCCTGGACGCCATCCGTTCAAGGCTCTCGCTCTGACCCGGCGGACGGCTCAGAAGCCGCGCGGCATCATCGTGTAAAGGCCAAGCGTCACCTCGTAGGCGTCGAGGATGTTCATGTACTTCCGTTCGTGGCCGGCCCCCCAGGAGTCGGTGAAGATGACCTGGTTCTTCGCGCTGTTGTAGCCGATGATCATGCGCATGTGGCCGCCGCTGACCTGGCCGCCCGCAGGCAGGGGCGGGACTTCATCCTTCATGCCGAGCTCGAGCGCCCACAGCAGCGGCGTGCCCTTGCCAACCTGCTCGACCAGCTCGCTCTCAAAGCGCTTGAAGGAGACCCGGCGGCTTCTTCCGGAATAATAGTTGGTTGGGTCGACGATGGGCCTGAAGGTGGTGCCGAACCTGCCGTTGAGGCGTGTCAGGCTCTTCTGCATGACGAGCGCGTTGACGCCCCTGTCGGCATCCGCGTTGAGCAGCTGGGCAAGCTCATGCTGGTCGCAGGGGATGCGCATGTATTCAAAGAGGCGCTGGCAGCTTGCGGCCACGCAGTAGCCCTTGGCGCCCTGGTCCACCATCGGCACGCCGGAGATGAAGACATCCCCTTCGGGCTCCTTCACCACGTTCTTCTGAACCGCCATGCGCTGCACGCCCATGCTGATCCTGCCCATGCTCCAGTCCGCCTGGTCCGGCGCCGCGAGCTTCAGCCGGAGGAACTCGGGCTTTCCCTGGGGTCCGCCCGGGCCTGGTTGAAAGTCATTGTGCTCAAGCAGGGCTAGTCCGGCAGGGGTGGTCCAGGCCCAGGTCACGGTCTTCAGGGCGGATGCGCCGGCGGTGAGCTGGCGCTTGGGGGCCACCTTCAGGATGCCGCCGATCTCCTGGCCTGTCCTGCGGAAGAGTCCTTCGAAGTCCTTGATGCTGATTGGTCCTGAGTCACCCCGGTTGTAAATGGAGACCGTGGCGCGGGAGGCGCGGCCGTTGGTGAACTCGACCACGGCCTCCTCGGCCTTCACAACACCCCCGAACAGGCTCAGCTCGGTTTTCGCATCGACAAACATCTGCCGCGAAAAGCGGGCCCGGCTGCGGCTGGCGTCCAGCCACTCAAACTGCGGCGGCTGCTCCTGCCCACCTTCGGTCCTGGGCACATAGATCTGCTCGAATTTCTCCGCCGGGGTGGTCCAGATTGCCTGAAAATTCAGCAGGGGATCCAGGTCGGCCTTCAGTTCAACCTGCTGGGCCGCCGTCCATGGGGCAAGCGTGGTCATGCCCAGAACCATGGCGGCAGTGCAGATTTTTTTCATGCTCACTGGATGCTAGCGGGAACCCGGCGCGAGCGTCAACGATTTCTCCCTGCCTGCCATGCGGCTGCGGTTTCTGTCCTGGACCGGGCTAGGAGGCCTGGTAAAGAAACGTGGTCAGGGGACTGGTCGCCACCGCCTCATCCCCGCGTTCTGCCAGCCCCATCTCATAGGCGGCACGTCCTGCCTCAACGGCTGCCTTGAAGGCCCGGCCCATGCGGGGAGGATCACTGGCGATGGCGATGGCCGTGTTGACCAGCACCGCGTCGGCTCCCATTTCCAGGGCTTCGGCGGCATGGCTCGGTGCGCCAATGCCTGCGTCCACCACCACGGGCACGGTCGCCTGGGTGATGATGATCTCGATCTGCTTCCGGGTCGTGATGCCCTGATGGGAGCCGATGGGGGATCCCAGGGGCATGACGGTTGCGGTGCCCGCATCCTGAAGCCGGCGCGCCAGCACGGGGTCGGCGTTGATGTAGGGCAGCACGGTGAAGCCTTCCTTCACCAGGATTTCGGCGGCCTTCAGGGTTTCAATCGGGTCCGGCAGCAGGTAGCGGGGGTCCGGATGAATCTCCAGCTTCACCCAGCTGGGAAGTCCGGCGGCGACGGCGAGACGTGCGAGACGCACGGCCTCCTCGGCATTCATCGCCCCGCTGGTGTTGGGCAGCAGCAGGACTTCCTTCGGGATGAAGTCGAGGATGTTGGCAAACGGATCGTTTTTGCCGCTGAGGTCGGCCCGGCGCAGCGCCACGGTGACGATCTCCGTCTCCGAGGCCTGGATGGCCTGCCGCATGAGGTCTCTGGAGGCAAACTTGCCAGTGCCCAGCATGAGGCGGGACTGGAAGCTGCGTCCGGCGATGGTGAGAGGCTGGTTGGGCATGGCCGGTCAGGTCAGCTGGACGCGCTCAAGCAGTTCGTCGACCGTCAGCTGGATGCCGATGTAAAAGTCGCCGAACTCACCGAACTGGGTCGTCACTTCATCCCAGCGCATTTCATAGACGATGCTTTTGATCTGGAAGATGTCGTGGGCGAAGAGGGTGACACCCCACTCATGGCTGTCGAGGCCGGTGGAGCCGGTGACGAGCTGGCGGACCTTGCCGGAGTATTTGCGGCCGGTCTTGGCGTGGCCGCCCATCAGTTCACGACGCTTGGCGAAGTCCTGGGCGTACCAGTTGGCGCCGACGTTCCGGCGCTTGCTCATCGGGTAGAAGCACATGACCTGCCAGTCGGGCATGTTCGGGTAGAGGCGGTCGCTGTAGTACTTGTCCATGTGGCCCTTCCATTCGGCCATGCGCTTGGCATGGGCTTCGGACCCGGGCTCCAGGCCTTCGGTGCGATGGATGCGTTCGGAGGCCTCCTCCTCCTTCTCGCTGTACTCGGTCCACTCGGTCATGGAGAGGTAGCTGTAGGTCGGGTTCAGCACGTCAGGGCCGAGGCCCAGGCTGAGCTCCTTTTCAAAACGGTTGGCGTCCTGGAGGTCGGGCGTCAGCAGCATGAAGCCCAGCTCCGACTTGGGGCTGACCATGCTGAAGCTCAGAAGCTGGGTCTTCGGGTGGCTGCGGATGCGCTGCACGGTTTCGTTCAGGCGGGCGCTGCGCTCGGCCTTTTCCTCCGGCGTCAGGGCGGCCCAGAAGCCGTGGTCGATGTTGTAAAACAGGTGCTGAACGATCCAGCCTTCGTGAGGGATGATGGGGGACATGGCGGGGCGGGGGAGTTGGTCGGGGAAATCCAGTCCGCAGGCGGCGGAGAACTTCTATCAACCACGGCAAACGCCGCCGAACAACCGCCAACTGTGGCAAAGTGAGGGAGCCTCATTTGGCCGTGAAACCCGGGTTGACACCCCCTCCCTGGCGATTATGCAATGCATCCCGGCGCGGTTTTTGCTCCGGGTTCTCTCAACTCCCACCCCCTCATATCAATGGTCAAAATCGGCATCAATGGTTTCGGGCGCATCGGCCGCCTCGTTTTTCGTGCAATCTGTGATCAGGGCCTCCTGGGCAAGGAAATCCAGGTCGTCGCCGTGAATGACCTCGTCCCTGCGGACAACCTGGCCTACCTCGTCAAATACGACTCCACCCAGGGCAAGGCCAAGGAGGAAGTGTATTCCAAGAAGAGCAGCCCCGATGTGGCCGAGGACGACATCCTGGTCGTCGACGGTCAGGAGATCAAGTGCCTCGCCGTCCGTGAAGGTCCGGCCGCCCTCCCCTGGAAGGAGCTCGGCGTGGACATCGTGATCGAATCCACCGGCCTGTTCACCGAGGCTGAGAAGGCCAAGGGCCACCTTGCCGCCGGCGCCAAGAAGGTCATCATCTCGGCTCCCGCCAAGAACGAGGACATCACCGTCGTCATGGGCGTCAACCACGAGAAGTATGACGCCGCCGCCCACAACATCATCTCCAACGCCTCCTGCACCACGAACTGCCTCGCGCCGATCGTGCATGTGCTCCTGAAGGAAGGTTTCGGCGTCGAGGAAGGCCTCATGACCACCGTCCATTCCTACACCGCCACGCAGAAGACCGTGGACGGCCCGTCCAAGAAGGACTGGAAGGGTGGCCGCAGCGCCGCCATCAACATCATTCCTTCCACGACCGGCGCCGCCAAGGCCGTCGGCCTCGCCATCCCGGAAGTGAAGGGCAAGCTCACCGGCATGTCCTTCCGCGTGCCTACCCCGACCGTCTCCGTGGTGGACCTCACCGTGAAGACCGTCAAGGAAACCAGCTACGCTGAGATCAGCGCCGCCATGAAGAAGGCCAGCGAGACCTACCTGAAGGGCATCCTGGGCTGGACCAACGATGAAGTGGTCTCCACCGACTTCATCCACGACCAGAGCAGCTCCATCTTCGACGCCGGCAGCGGCATCGAGCTGAACAGCCGCTTCTTCAAGCTGGTGAGCTGGTACGACAACGAGTGGGGCTACAGCAACCGCGTGGTTGACCTCGTGAAGTACATCGTTTCCAAGGGCCTGTAATCCCGGCCCCTGGTTTCTGAATCCTTTGAAGCCGGTTCCGCAAGGAGCCGGCTTCCTTTTTGGCTTTCGAGCTTGCGTGTCGATCCTCGCGCCAGCGCCGGAGCGCGGATTTCCAAATCCGCAGCATCGGCGTGTCACCTGGCTTGAGGTGTTCCCCGGAGGTCAGTCAGCGGGTTGATCGACAGCGCCGGCGGCTTCCTTCTCTTCAGGCAGCAGCAGGGCGATGACGGCTGCGGGGATGAACAGCATGCCCGCCAGGTAGAGGGCGCGGTGATAGTCGCCCACCGGCGCATACAGCTTGAAGACGACCGTGCCCACGGCTGCCACAATGCGGCCGATGTTGTAGCAGAAACCCGCCCCGGTGGTCCGCAGCAGGGTGGGGAACAAGGGCGGCAGGCACATCGTGAACAGACCAAACACCCCCTGACAAAGCCCGATGACGGCATACCACCAGAGCATCTGTTCGTGAGTCCAGGCCGTGGAGCTGTGAAAGGCGGCAATCATGGCGGCGGCATAGCCCAGCAGCATGATGACAATGGAGGCACGATAACCCCAGAGCTTGGCGAAAAAACCCGCCACATAGTTGCCCAGGATGGAACCGCCCATGATCCAGACCAGGGCTTCCACCACCGCATGAGTCTGGTCAGGGCCGGGCAGTGACTTCACCTCAGGCAGCGCACGGATCAGGCTCTGCTGCCAGAACATGAAGGCCCAGTGGGCGGTCAGCGAGACGGCGCAGATGATCAGGACGCGCCAGGTGGTCCCGGAAACCTGGGGGCCGAACAACTCCCGGATCCGGGGCGGCTTCCTGTCCTTCGCGGCGTGCGCCCATTCCTCGGTTTCCGGAACCGCCTTGCGAATCCAAAGGGTGATCAGGGCCGGCAGGATGCCCACCAGGAAGACCACCCGGTGGCTCATGGCCTCGGTCATCCAGCCCTGGTTGACCACCCAGGCAAAAATGGCTCCGGCGGCACAGGCCAGCAAAACGCCCATGTTGACGGCGGTCTGAAGGGTGGCGGCGATCCAGGGGCGCCACTTTTTCGGCCAGGTTTCCGACAGCAATGAAGCGCCGACCGCCCACTCACCCCCGATTCCGAGCGCTGACAGAAAGCGGCAGATCAGCAGATGCCACCACTCCGTGCAAAAAGCGGAGAGCCCGGTGAAGCCGGCGTAAAACAGAATCGTCAGGACCAGGGTCCGGCTACGGCCTAAGATATCCCCCAGCCGTCCGAAAAAACCTCCTCCGAGCGCCCAGCCGACCAAAAAGGCCGCCTGAATGATCGAGGCCTTGGTATCCACGTCCTTCGGTTCTGCCGCCAGCCCATCATGCATGAGGAGGGCGGCGACGAACGGCGTCGCCACCAAAGTGTAGATGTGCATGTCCAGGCCGTCGAAAAGCCAGCCCAGCCAGGCGGCAATGCCCGAACGTTTCTGATGAGGCGTGAGATCTTTCAGGCTGCGGACTTCGGCTGGTGCAGGGGATTGTGACATGAGGAAGAGGGGAAAATGGGCCTTGGGAGACCTGTTTGGCAAGCTCTCAAGCAAGAAGTCGGATTTGCATTGTTTGAAGAGAAGGTTAAATTAACCATATTTTACATCTAATAGATAAAATCCATATTATCGAACCGTTCTCAATGCCTTAATTACTGTAATTTTGTGAAAATAGTTGCAAAGATGAGCCACAAGTTTTAGAATTTGCGAAAGTTTGAGTTGTTGCCGTGCAAGCAGCTCAATGATCCCGCTGTTTGGTCGGCACGTTTTGCGCTCCTTTCACCTTTCATGATCCATGGTCACTGAAAATGCCAACTTCGGCCATCTGACTCTCTCCCGTCGTGCCAACGGTGAGACGGTCAGGCTTGTTCGTTCTGCTGACGAACTGGTCCTGCTGGCCTTTGACACGCAGATCAAGAGGCTGGTGGAGCTGCACCTGCTGAAATCCGGCCAGCCGATGGAGAGCCAGGCCAGGAAGGCCGCCATCGAACGGGCGACGGCGGCCGCCGGCATCCGCGGATCAAGCTTCATGCGCATCCTGGATGTCGGTGAGGAGGAAGAGGTGGTTTATTACACCAGCAACCTCAACGAAGGGGAGTTTGCCCTTGATTATGTCACGCGGCGAGGAGCCCTTCCTCCTGCCACGGCCTTTGCTCTGCTGCTGCAATTGCTGGATGATGTCCTGCTGATGGGGGACCGTCAGCGGCTGGTTCCGCAACTGATGATGGACCGGGCGATGGTGGCGACGGTTGAGGACACCTTCCTTCAGCTGCGCCTCTTTGATTATGGCCTGGGCCATCCAGAACTGCCGGGGAATGATGGCAGGCATGCCAGCCAGGTTTGCCAGCTGATCTTCCTGCTGCTGACCGGCCAGGCCTACAACGGAGACAATCCGGACAGGTATCCGGCGCTGACCGCCCTGCCCATGAGCCTGCGCACCAGCCTGCGTGCCGCCCTTGTGGATCCTGGCAGTGCCTCAGTCTCGATTGAGAAGCTGCGTGACGATGTGCGTGAAGCCTACACTTCACTGGTCAGCAGCATTCATGCACGCAATTCACGCAAGCAGCTGGTGCTGACCGCAGCCCTTCAGCCACGTTCCCAGCTCCAGGACCTCCTGCTGGAAGGCGTGCCGGTGGAGCGTGTGCTGGGCAGCCGGTTTACCGTGGAGGACGAGGAGAGCGCCCGGCGCCATCCGTTTTCGATCCCATGCCTCAATTCGAAAAACGAGCAGCCGATCACGGTTCATCTGCTGCCTCCCTCACGAATCGTTGAAAAAACCCTGTATGACGCCGTGCCCCTGCAGAGCTGGCGCTTCAATCCGGACAAGCATCCGAACATCCTGCGCAGCCTCAGCCTCTGGGAGAGCCCCGAGTGGAGCTTCCTCACCGAGGAGCGCGAGCCCGGATTCTCCCTGAGCCGGCTGCTGACCGAACGGCTTGCCTTGAATCCTGCGGAGGTTCTGGTCGTGCTGCGCCAGGTGCAGGCGGGGATCGAGCAGGCGCTTGACTGCGGCGTCCAGCGCCTGGACCTGCATCCTTCCAACCTCTTTCTTCGCGTCGGCAAAAACGGCCCGACACTGGCTCGCGAGCATGAGCGCCTGATGCAAAAGCGCCTGGACGCCTGGCCGCCCTTCCATGTGAAGCTGCGCGCCCATGTCACCATGCGCCATCTCTATGAGCCGCCGCTTGCCGAGCCGCCCGATGCCGGACGCTTCGACAACGAGCACCTGGCCGACAAGGAGGATCGTGCACGGGCCTTTGTGGCCCTGGCCGCCTACCTGCTGACGGGACAGCGTCAGGCCGGGGGATCTCCTGTGTTTTCCGAAGCCGTGCCCGAAACCCTGGCGGCCTTCATGCGCGAGATTCTCGAGGCGACCCGCGCCGGCGGCCTGACGCCCTCTCCCGCCGACATGGTGGCCAGGTTTGAAGCCGCCATGTCCGCTCCTGCCATGCCGGACCTCGCCTCACGCCTGCGGGGATCCGTGGTGCCTGTGGAGGAGATGGAAAGTGCCGGCAGCGTGTCTGACTTTGATGATGACCAGCACTTCGGCGGCGATGCTGAAGTGGAGATGCCCGTCTCCCCGATCTCCCGTCGGCTGCACGCTCATGAATTCGAAAGGATTCCAAGCAGGGGCGTGCAAAAAGGGCCGGTGCTTGCCGCCGCCGCCGTGGTGTTTGGAGCCTTCCTGGGCTGGCTGCTGATGCCTGCGTCATCCCTGGATTCAGGGGATGTTGCAGCTTCCTCCCCGGCCCCCTCGGCGCCAGTTGCTGAGCCGGTGAAAAAAGCCGGGGCTCCCAAGATTGAAAAGACGATCGCTGCTACTGAGGCTGCCAGCCCGAAGGCTCCCAAGGTGGAGACGAAGCCTGGTCAGGCCAAACCTGCCGCCCCGGCTGAACCCGCAGTCGTGACGTCCAAGCGTCCGGATCCTGAAACTACCATCACGCCTCCCGTCGTTGCATCCATTCCTGTGAAGGCTCCTGAACGGGTGAAGATGCCGGAACTGCCTCCGTCTGCCGGGCCGGTGGTCGCGATGCCAGCAAGCAAGGCCGAGCCTGAGGCGGCGGTGGTCAAGCCCATCAAGTCCCCTGAAATGCCGGTTCCCGTCGTGACGGCGCCTGTCGTCGCATCGAAGCCTGGGACGGCTCCCCAGCCTGCGAAGATGCAGGTGGCCCCCCCCTTGCCTGAGCCCGTGGCCGCGGTTCGCAAGCCCGAACCTGAGATGCCTGCACCTGCTGTCACGACACCTGTCGTTGCATCAAAGCCTGAGAAGGCATCCGAACCTGCGAAGGCGGAGGTGGTGGCACCGTCTGCCGGGCCGTTGATGGCGCCGACGGTGCGCAAGGCCGAGCCTGAGGTGGCGGTCTTGCATTCCGTCAAAGCTCCTGAAACGCCGGCGCCTGCGGCAACTGTCGTCAAGGCGCCAGAATCTCCGGCACCCCGTCTGAAAACCGATGTTCCGGCGGCTGCCTCGCCAGCACCTGCGCCTCCGGCCAGTCCGGTGATCATCCGCAAGGCCATCATGCCGACGCAGGAGGAGATCAGCCGGTTCAAGCAGGGGTTGGTGGAGCCCAAGCCCCAGCTTCCCGCCCAGGTGACGCCTTCGGAAAACAACCCGACGCTGCCTCAGTCTCCCGTGAACGGTCTGCCGCAGCAGCTCGGCAGCGTGCCGGTCATGAAGATGGCCTCGCCAACGCCAAACGCCCCTTGATCCGGCGTTTGCTCAGGAGCGGATCGCCGCCAGGGCTTCGCGCAGGTGTTCCTCGCTGACTTCCTTGCTGACAAAGGCATCCCCCAGGCTGCGCAGCAGCACGAAACGAATCCGGCCCTGGTCGAACTTCTTGTCCATTTTTGCAATGCGCAGGAGCTCCTCGGTTTCAAAATCAGGCGAGAGCACGGTGGGAAGCTCAAAGCGCCTCAGCAGTCCGACGATGCGCTCAACGTCTCCCTGGTCCAGCCCTGACAACCTGGCCGAAAGCACCGCCGCCGTCCGCAGGCCCAGCGAGATGGCCTCGCCGTGCAGCAGTTCGCCATAACCCGCCGCAGCCTCGATGGCATGACCGAGCGTGTGGCCGAAGTTCAGCAGGGCGCGGGTGCCGGTGGTTTCAAACTCGTCCTCCTCGACCACACGAGCCTTGATGGCGATGTTGCGGCGGATGAGTTCCGCCAGGCCGCCCGCGCCGGAGGCCACTTCATCAATGAGCGGCAGCATGGCGGCGTCACGGATGCAGGCATGCTTGATGATCTCGGCAAAGCCTTCGTTGAACTCGCGTTTCGGCAGTGTTGAAAGCGTGTCGGTGTCGGCGATGACGTGGGCGGGCTGATGAAAGGCGCCGACCATGTTCTTGGCGTCCGGCAGGTTGACGCCGGTCTTGCCGCCGACGCTGCTGTCCACCTGGCTGAGCACGGTGGTCGGCGCCTGGATGTAAGGGATGCCGCGCTGATAGATGCTGGCGCAGAAGCCGCCGAGGTCGCCGATCACGCCGCCACCAAGCGCCACGACGAAGCTTTTCCGGTCCAGGCCGCTGCGCGCCATTTTGCCGCAGACCTGCTCGGCGACGATGAGCGACTTGCTGGACTCCCCTGAAGGGACGGTGATGAGGCTGGCGTGGATGCCCGCAGCCTTGAGGCTTTCCAGGGCGGTGCCGGCATGGAGCGGCCCGACCTTGGAATCGGTGATCACCACGCAGACGCTGCGGTCACCAAAGCGTTCCTTCGCCACGGCACCGAGGTTTTTCAACAGGCCCGGGCCCACGTCCACACGGTAGCTGCGTGAACCTAGGTCAACGTGGACGGAGTGGGCGGGCTGGGCGGTGGCTTCAGGCATGGAAAATGGTCGATGAGGTGTCGGGCCGCCGATTCTGGCGTGGTGGAGGCGTCCAGGCAAACCGTTTGCAGCCACGTTTCCCTGCGAAACCAGGTTCCCTGGCGCTTGGCATACTGCCGGGTGGCCTGCTGCATGGCGGCGACGGCTTCTTCAAGGCTGCATTTCCCGGCGAGATGGGCGCGCAGCTCCCGCACGCCGATGGCCCTGGCCACGCCGGTGTCGCCATGCAGCGCGGCGACCTCCGCCAGGGCGCCTTCGCGGACCATGTCGAGGACACGCTGGTTGATCCGCTGATGAAGGGTGTCGCGATCCCAGGTAAGGACGACGCCGTCCCCCTCCGGCCTCGTGTCTTCAAAGGTCCGCCGGAGTGCGGACTGCGGCCGCCCGGTCAGCAGGCAGATTTCGAGGGCGCGCTCGACATAACGAGGATTGCTCAGCGGCACATTGCCGGGAGCGTCGGGATCCAGCTCAAGAAGCTGCCGGACCTTCTCGTCCAGGGGCAGGGCATGTAGCCGTTCGCGCAGGGCTTCATCACCCGCAGGAAGGCCGGCCAGGCCGTGCGAAAGCGCCTTGATGTAAAGCCCGGAGCCGCCGACAACGACCGGAAGGCGTCCCCGCGAAAGGATGCCGGCGATCACCGGCGCCGCCATGTCGCGATACTTCTGAGCGTCACAGGCCTCCCCGGGCTCAAGCACGCCGAACAAATGATGCGGCACACGCCGGCGCTCCTGGGCGGAGGGCTTGGCGGTGAGGATGTCCAGGCCCTTGTAAAGCTGGAAGGCGTCCGCGTTCACCACCTCGCCGCCCGCCAGTTCGGCCAGGGCGGCGGCGACGCCCGACTTTCCCGAAGCCGTGGGGCCGGTGATGAAGAAGGGACGGGTGGGGGCTGAGTCGTTCACTTCCCGCGCATACCGCAGGTTTGTGATTCAGGCAAACCCAGGCCCGCCTCATGACGGTTCACTTCAGCTTTGCGTCGAGTTCGCCGAGCTTGAAGCGTACGCTGACGACATAGGCGGGCTCGTTTTCAGTCCAGTGGCCGTAGGTGGTGGTGACGATGGTGTCGTCCGGCAGCACCTCGACGCCGGGATAGGTGCAGTCGGCGCCCTTGGTGTTGTCCATGATGCGGACGCGATACTGGCCTTCGTCGCCGTTGACGATGTCCTCGTAGCGGCCGACCCAGCCGACCCAGTCGCCCTTCGTCGGGCTGACGTGCGTGGTGTCGCGGAAGCTGATGAACAGGCGTCCGTCGCGGGTGTATTTGGCAACATGACGGTCGCCGGTGAGCGCGGCGGGCAGTTCCTTCGGTTCGGTCCAGGTCAGGCCTTCGTCGTTCGAGAAGATGACGAAGCTGTTGTACTTCCGTGAGTTTTCACGCAGCAGCACGGCGATCTGGCCGCCGTCGGGCGACCGCAGCACGCCGGGTTCGCAGAGGCTGGCGTCGGGCAGCATGGCGATGGGGGCGGGCATGCTCCAGGTCAGGCCGCCATCCCTGGACAGGGTGGTGTAAACCCAGAAGCGCCAGGGCTTGGCCGCCGTGCCGACATAGTCCTCGGCATGCGGGCTTTTGACGAAGTACTTCTTCTCATCGCCGCCGCGGATGAAGCGTCCGTCGTCATGAAAAAAGGCCAGGTAATGTCCGGGCGTCTTCAGGTCGATGACGGAGGCCATGGTGACCACGCCGCCGAAGCCGCCGATGGGTTTCAGCCCGCTCCAGCTCGCGCCGTCATCCTCGGATACGGCCATGCGGATGGGATAAAGGCCGCTGAACAGGATGAGGCGTCTTTTGCCGGCGGCATCGACCACACGGTGCAGGGTGGGGACCTCCAGCGAGGTCTCCCAGTTCTTCGGCGTCGGCAGGCGGACGCTCCAGGTCAGCCCGGCGTCACTGCTGCGCTTGTAGACGATGGCGCCGCGGCCGTGGCCCTTGGGATAGACGGTGAGCATCGTCTTCTGGTCCTCAAGCAGCACGGTGGTCGGGTGCCCGAGATACTGGCCCGCTTCACGGTCCACGATGACCTGGCGTGACTTCTCGCCGCTGATGTCCACGACGGGGATCGTGTAGCCGGGGGCGAGCCGTGTCCGGAGGTTTTTCGGCGGGGCCAGCACGACGTCCTTCTTCTGAAGGGAGGTCTGCTGGGCATGGAGGGGACCGCCGATGATGGCGGCAGCAAAAAGTGTGAACGTGAGGGCCGGTGCTTTCATGGCGTTTGGGTGCTGGTCTGGCGATGCTTTCAGGCAAACGACGGACGGGCACGCCTTCCTTGCTGGTCACTTTCCCCGTCCACGTCAACTTGCCGGGCTCCAGGCTTTGACAAAGCGGTGCTGCCGGGGATGGGTCACGCCGCGCACTATGGCTGAAATCTCAATGTTCACGGGCGGCATCGCCCAGACAAATGGCTATCTCATCACCCTTCCCGGGGGCACCGCCCTGGTGGACGCACCCGAGGGCGTGGCCCGCTGGATCCGCAGCCAGGGCAGCAAGGTGGACGCAGTGCTGCTGACCCACCAGCACTTTGACCATGTGCTGGATGCGGCCGCCGTCGCCTCGGAGCATGGCTGTCCCGTCCTGGCCTGGTCGGCCTATTCACCGGACCTGACCTTGGAACGATTGTTCGGCGCGGCGACGGGGAGTTCCTTTTCAGTGCCCGCTTTTGAGGTGACCGAAGTTCTGGAGGGCAGGGGGCAGCTTGAGCTTCTGGGCGCAAGAATGAACCTGTTTCATGTGCCCGGCCATTCGCCGGACAGCGTCTGCTATCACCTGGCTGAATCCGGCATCCTGTTCGGCGGGGACGTGCTGTTTCTCGACGGCGTGGGGCGCACGGACTTTCCGGGAGGATCCTTCACACAGCTGGCCCAGGGCATCGAACGCCACCTCTGGCCGCTGCCGGACGGCACGGTGGTGTATCCAGGCCATGGCGATGACACGACGATCGGCCGCGAGCGTGAGGAGAATCCGTTTGTCGGTGCCTGCGCCTGAGCTTACGACCTGCCCTGCATGAGCGAATTTTCCCCCATCGTCCCGCCGCCTGACATGCTCAACAACGACGAGCACTTCATGCGTGAGGCCCTGCGTTTGGCGCGCAAGGCGGCACGGCTTGACGAGGTGCCCATCGGGGCCGTCATCGTGCACCAGGGCCGCATCATCGCGCGATCCTGGAACCAGGTGGAGACGCTCAAGGACGCCACCGCGCATGCCGAGATGCTGGCCCTGACACAGGCGGAAAGCGCCCTTGAGGACTGGAGGCTGGCGGACTGTGACCTTTATGTGACCAAGGAACCCTGTCCGATGTGCGCCGGCGCCATCGTCCACTGCCGCATCCGGCGCGTGATCTTCGGCTGCCCCGACGTCAAGGGTGGCGCCGCCGGCGGCTTCTGGAACCTGCTGCAGGCGCCTAACCTCAACCATCGCTGCGAAATCAGCCAGGGTGTGCTGGGTGAGGAATGCGTCGCCGTGCTCAAGGACTTCTTTGCCGAGGCCCGCCGCCGCAAGGCCGAGGGCGTGCCGCACAAGAAGGGAGGCGCCGCCTCCCTGGACGCCTTTTCGGAGGCTCCCCGGTTCGACGGTCCCTGAAGCTGCGTTGACCAGGCACGGCGGGCCGGTTGAAGCCAGGGTTTCTGCATCAATCGGGCAGTGGTGAAAAAACACGACGCCGAAGCGCCGCGTTCTGGCGTAACACTCTCGCAGACAACGACCATGGCAACCGCGCTTTCCGGCCTTCCCCAGCACTTCAAGCTTCCTGACACGCTTGGGTTGATCGTCCTGGAGGACTGCTTCCATTTCCCGGGCTGCTTCCTGCCTCTCTACATCTTTGAGCAGCGCTACCGCCTGATGCTTGAGGACGCCCTGGCCAGTTCGCGCATGATCGGCGTTGGCACGATGGTGGACGGGGAGCTCCTTCCAGTCACCACCCTCGGCCTGATCCGGGCCAGCAAAAAGGGACTGGACGGCACCTCGCACGTCATGCTCTACGGCGTGACCCGGGTGCGCTTCACCGGCTGGGTGCAGGAGAAACCCTACCGCATCGCCACCATCGAGCCCTTCAGCACCCTCATGGACAGCTCGAAGGATTTCCTCGAAGCCCTGCGTGACCGCGCGCTGCGTCAGCTTCCACCCGTCACTCCAGGATGTGGCGAGGCCATGCAGAAGCTGCGCACCTTGCTTTCGGACATGGAATGTCCGGACCTGGTCTGCGACATCCTCAGCTATCATTTCGTCCGCGACCCCGCCGCCGCCGCCAGCCTTCTGACCGAGCCGCATCTGGAACAGCGCTATGAGATCCTGTTCCACCAGCTCGACAAGCTCCGAGCGGATGTGGAGGGCTAGGCCGCTGCAGCCTTGGGTGGCGGTGTTCGCCTGGTTTCAGGCCAAGATTCGGGTTGCTGACGAGGGGGCTTTGATCGTATCGGCCTTCCCGCCCCCCTCTCGGTGCCGGCGGCCCCGCTTCTCCTTCCGCACCTCCTTGTGAAAACGGTTCTTCGTGTCTTCTCCTACCTGCGTCGTTATCCGCTCATGGCCTCGGCGCAGCTCTTCTGCGCCATCACCGGCACGCTCATGGTCGTTGTGTTTCCCGCAGTCACCCGCGAGGTCCTCGACGTGGTGGTGCCGCAGGCGCAGTGGGAAAGGCTGACGCCCCTCGCCCTGGCCGCCCTCGGCGCCTATTTCGCCCAGCACCTGTTCAACTCCCTGCGCATCCAGCTTAACAACACCTTCGAGCAGAAGGTCATCTACGACCTGCGCAGCGACATCTACCAGCGTCTGCAGACCCTGCCTCTGCGCTGGTTCGACAACCGCCCGACCGGCGACATCATGACCACGGTCAGCGAGGACATCCCCAGCGTCGAGCGCGTGCTCATCGACGGCATCGAACAGGGCCTGGTGGCCGTGCTGCAGATCATCGTGGTGGGCGCCTTCATGTTTCAGGCGGACTCGCAGCTCGCCCTTTACGCCCTCATTCCCATCCCGCTCCTGGCTGTTGGCGCCATGAGCTACACGATGACCTCCCGCGACAGGCATCGCGCCGTCCGCAAGGCCAGCAGCGCCATGAACAGCCTGCTGCATGACAACGTCGCGGGCATGCGCCAGATCAAGGCCTACGCCATGGAGCGCGAGGAGCATGACCGCTTCAACGCGGCCAGCGGCGCGTTGAAAAGGGCGACCCTGCACGTCATGCGCATCTGGGCCGTCTACCGGCCCGGGATGCATTTTCTGAGCAGCCTGGGCATGGTCATCGTCCTTTGGGTGGGGGCTCATGCGCTCAAGGACGGACGCATTGAAAAGGGCGACCTCGCCGCCTTCCTGCTGCTGCTGAAGTTCTTCTACGACCCCATCGAAAGCCTGCATCAGCTCAACCAGATCATCCAGGGCGGCCGGGCCGCCGGGGAGCGCGTCTTTGACATCCTCGACGCCGAGCCGGAGAGCGACACCCGGGGAGGCCGTGAGCTGCCGCCGGTGCTCGGCCATGTCCGGTTTGAAAACATCGGATTCAGCTACACCGGCAAAATGCCCACCGTGCATGGCATCACGCTTGAGGCCAGGCCGGGCCAGACCATCGCCCTGGTCGGCCCCACGGGGGCGGGGAAATCCACCCTGATCAACCTGCTGACCCGCTTTTATGAATATGACGAGGGAGTCATCACCATCGACGGCATCCCGGTCCATGAGCTGAACAAGGCCTCGCTGCGACGTCAGATCGGCTACGTCACGCAGGAGAGCTTCATGTTCAACGGGACCGTGCGCGAGAACCTGCGCATCGGCCGGCGCGACGCCACGGACGAGCAGCTCTGGGAGGTGCTGCGCAGCGCCAATGCGGAGGAGTTTGTCAAACGCCTGCCCGGCGGGCTCGACACCCATGTCGGCGAACGCGGCGTGAAGCTCAGCGTCGGTGAAAAGCAGCGCCTCAGCATCGCCCGCGCCCTGTTGCGCAATCCGCCGATCCTGCTGCTCGACGAGGCCACGGCAAGCGTGGACACCGAGACCGAGCGGCAGATCCAGGCGGCGCTCGACCGGCTCATGGAAGGCCGAACCAGCTTTGTGATCGCGCACCGTCTGAGCACCGTGCGTCATGCCCACCGGATCTACGTCCTGGAGCAGGGGCGGGTCACCGAGCAGGGCAGCCACGACGAGCTGCTCGCCCACGGAGGCCTCTACGCGAACCTTTGCAAAACCTCCCTCATCGAGAAGTGACCCTGCCTTGTGAAGTGCGGCAAGCCTTTGTTTGCATGGCCGCCGGTTCGCGTGCAAACCTTCCGGCTCCCATGTCCAACCGCCCCCTCATCCTCGGCACTCGCGGCAGCGAGCTGGCCCTGAAGCAGACCGAAATGGTCACCGCCGTGCTGCAAGCCGCCCATCCCGGCCTGGCCGTCGAGCGCCGCATCATCCAGACGAGCGGCGACAAGCGCCAGGACCTGCGGTTCTCCGAGTTCGCGGGCGTGGCCCAGGTGGACAAGGGCATCTTCATCAAGGAGCTCGAGATCGCCCTCGAGCGTGGCGAGATCGACGCCGCCGTTCACAGCCTCAAGGATGTGCCGAGCGACCTCGCCCCCGGCTTTGAAATCGCCGCCGTCATGCCGCGTGCACCCATCGAGGATGTGCTGATCACCCGTGAGTCCTGCACCTTGGAAACCCTGCCAAAAGGCGCCCGCGTGGGAACGAGCAGCGTCCGCCGCGCCGCCCAGCTCAAGTGGCTGCGTCCCGATGTCGAGATCGTCGAGATCCGCGGCAACGTGCCGACCCGCGTGAAAAAAGTGCTGGGTGAGGCACCTCTGGACGCCGTGCTTCTCGCCGCCGCCGGCCTGATCCGGCTGGGCCTTCTCAAGGACGACCGGATTGAGGTCGACGGGGCCGTCCTGCACGGCCTGACGCTGGATCCGCGTCAGTTCCTTCCCGCGGCCGGGCAGGGGGCCATCGCCATTGAATGCCGGGCCGGGGACGACTCCGGCCGCAGCCTGCTTCGCGCCATCAATCATGCCGACACGGAGACGCGGGTCATCGCCGAGCGCGACTTCCTGCGCCTGCTCGGCGCCGGCTGCCAGACGCCGGTGGGTGCGCACACCTGGCTCCAGGACGGCGAGCTGTTCATGGCGGTGAGGGTCTTCAACGAGGCCAACCTGGCCGAGAAGCCCGTGGAGATGGAGATGCACGCCCCGGACTCCCTGCCGCGCCAGCTTTCCTCCAGCCTCGCCTCGGCCTACCAAAAAACGCTTCAATCCACCTGATCCCCCCGCAGTCCACCATGATCCCCGTCACACCCGTCGGCAACCACGTCTCCGTCTGGGGCGAAGGCCCCATCTGGCATCAGAACCGCCTGCTTTACGTCGACATCGAGGCCTGCAAGATCATCGCCTTCAACCCGGTCACCGGTGAGGAGAAGATCTGGAACGTGGGCGAGCGCGTCGGCACCGTCGTGCCGCGCGCCCTGGGCGGCCTGGTTTGGGCCGGCGACACCGGCTTCCATTTCCTCGACGAGGCCACCGGTGTCAGCACTGCGATTGGCGATCCCGAGACCGGCCTGCCGGACAACCGGTTCAACGACGGCAAGTGCGATCCCGCCGGGCGTTTCTGGGCGGGCAGCATCTGCCTGAAAAAACAGCCGGAAGGCTCGCTCTACTGCCTGCACACCGACCTGCGCATCGAGAAGAAGTTCTCCCCGGTGACCAACTCCAACGGCATCGTCTGGACGCGTGACGCGTCGGTCATGTATTACATCGACACGCCGAGCAAAAAGATCCGCGCCTTCGATTACGACAAATCGAGCAGCGCCATCAGCAACGAACGCGTGGTCTGGGACACCTGCGCCGATTCGAGCAGCCCGGATGGCATGACCATTGACAGCGAGGACCGCCTGTGGGTCGCCTTCTGCCATGGGGCCAAGGTCGTCTGCTTTGACCCAGCCTCACGCAAGGTGCTGGAGCAGGTGGACTTCCCCTGCGTGGAGACCACGGCCTGCGCCTTTGGGGGGCCTGATCTGGCTGACCTCTACGTCACCACCGGGCTGAAGCCAGGGCTTCAGGAAGAGCTCGCCGGTCGTTTGTTCGCCTGCCGCCCGGGGGCCAGGGGAGTGCCTGCGGATGCCTTCGCGGGCTGAGCAGGCGGCCGGTTCCGGGTCATGCCCATTCCTGAAGCCGTTCCGGGAAGGGACAGTCCTTGCAGGCGCTGTCATCCTGCAGGCAGAAATCCTCGTAAAGCTGCAGCAGGCCCTGCTGGTGGTGCAGCTTCTTCTGAAAAAGGGCCGACCGGGGCCCGTCACCAAAGAGCCGCAGCGAAGCCCGGGCAACCTTTTGGTTTTCCAGCATGGCGGGCAGTTCCAGGTATTCGACCCAGAGCCGCGTGCGCTCCGGCATGAGCAGCGGGTAGGCGACGTTCGCCAGCATCTCCTGGATCCGGGTTTCACCCACAAGCGCCAGGGGTCTGCCCGCCGTGTCCGCCAGAAGCGTGTAATGGTTGTTCCAGAACGGGTGCGAAAGGCCTGACAAGGTGTCCTTCCAGGCGGCCTGGCTCCAGCGTGAAGCCTCCATCAGCGGTGCCGACACCCGGCTCCATGCGCTGAGCATGGTGCTCAGGGCGCCTAACCGACGTTGTGGATGATTGCCCGGGCGGCTTCCTGCGATTTTCCAGGGGGGGAGCTGTGCCGGGGCAAGCCAGCGGCTGCATGGCTCCCGCAGCCTCCACCATTCCTGCCAGAGCTCGCGCAGATAGTCGCGCGTTTCGGACTCGGTGTCTTCGAAGCGCACGGATTCCAAAAAGCCGCTGACGCCGAAGAGCAGGGCCTCGCGGCTTTCTGAAGAGGCAGCAAGCAGCCGTTTCAGGGGAAGCCGCTGGCTGAGCAGCAGGAAGGCCTGCTGGTTCTGACGATAGCCCAGGGCCTGGGCCAGCGCCTGATAAAGGGTCTGGGCCCGCCCCTGGGCCTCGATGCTGCGGTGCAGGCGGCGCGACTTCCTTTCCAGCCGATATTGAGCGGCGGCTTCGAGGAGCGACTGCACCCTGGCGTCGTCCATGCTGCGCAGCGGAATGCCACAGCGCCCGAGCCTCGCGGCCGCCAGCCCGGGGATCGGACGCGCCGAGGCGTCCAGCAGGCTCAGGCTCAAACGGACCTGGGGGATCTCCTCATGACGGAAGTTGCGGGTGAAGAAGCGCTCCTCAGGCGTGTTCAGGAAGAGGTGCAGGATGACGCCCGCGTAATCCGGGTTGGAGCCGTGGTTGTGGCGTTCCCAGTCGCGCGCATCGGGATCCAGTTCGATCGCCCCACGGCGTGTCTTTCCCTCATGTTCGATGACGCATTCCGCGAAATCCGGACCCGCGCCGGAGTTCCAGACGCCAAAGTCCACCACCTTGACCGCGTGTCCGTCGGAGGTGACGAACTCCCTGCCGAAGGCCCCGGCGAACCAAAGGCTCTGCAAGTCGAGTTCCGAAGGAGGAACATCCAGGCCCGGAAGCATGGAGGGGGCTTCTTCCAGTCCCGAAAAAACAAATTCTTTGAAGCGAGAGTACCGATCAGCGAGAGGCAGGGGAGTCATCACGATCGGTGCCGGGTTCAGGTTCAGTCCCAGCTTAGGACGTCGGTTAACGAAAAGTGTGCCAGCGACTCCTTCTGACGCCAGGCGCCGGTGAAGTCGAGGTGCCGGGTCATCGGGCCGGGGGCGACGATGCAGCGCATGCCCGCCGCCAGGGCCGCCTTGAGGCCGTTGAGGGAGTCTTCAAAGATGACCACCTCGTCCGGGGACATGCCCAGGCTTTCGGCGGCGTGCTGGAAGAGGCTGGGGTCGGGCTTCACCTTGCCGGTGTCATCGACGGTCGAAAAGTGGTCGAAGTGATCGTGCAGGGACAGCTGGTCCATCCAGGAGTCGATCCACCAGCGAGGGCTGCTGCTGGCGATGGCGGTGCGCATGCCAAGTCCACGGGCCTCGGCCAGGCGGTCTCGCACGCCAGGCAGCGTGGTGAGGCCTTTCCGCAGCTCGGCTTCTCGGGCACGTCGGGTCACCTCCACGGCGTCCCAGTCAAAGCTGCGGCCCGTCAGCTGCTCAAGGTCGCGCCTGGGATCGTAGCTCGTGCTGAAGTCCGTGCCCACGACCTGGGCATAGCGTTCGACGGGCAGGTGATGGCCGTGTGCGTCGAAGATTTCCTTCCAGGTCAGGTAGCCGGTGCTCTCCGTGTCGACGACGAGGCCGTCGAAGTCGAAGAGCACGGCGCGGATGTGGGCGGGCATTCGGGCGTTGGCGGTCTAGGTCCGAGGATCAGAGCAGGCCCAGCTTCTGCAGGGTGTCCTTCAGTTCCGCCAGCTTGGCGTCCTCCAGGGCGACCATGGGCAGGCGCAGTTCGTTGGCGCAATGGCCTGCCAGGGACATCGCCGCCTTGATGGGGATCGGATTGGTGGAGAGCTTCAGGAAGGCGGCGAGCAGCGGGTAATACTGATGATGCAGCCTGCCTGCGCCAGCGTAGTCACCTGCCAGGGCCAGCTTCACCATGTCGCTGATCTGACGGGGAATCAGGTTGGAGGCCACGCTGACCACGCCGACCGCTCCAACGGCCATGAAGGGCAGCGTCAGGCTGTCGTCGCCGGACAGGATTTCGAAGCTGGCGGGCAGGACCTGCTTCATCTGGTTCACTCGTTCAGGATTGCCGCCTGCCTCCTTGATGGCGCAGATGTTCGGGCAGGTTTCGACGAGACGGACCAGCACATCCAGGCCGATCTCGATGCCGCAGCGGCCGGGGATGCTGTAGAGCATGATCGGCAGCCTGGTGCTCTGTGCCACGGCCTTGAAATGCTGGAACAGGCCTTCCGGCGTGGGCTTGTTGTAATAAGGGGCGACCTGGAGGATCGCGGTGGCTCCGGCGGCCTCGGCCTCCTCGGTCATCTCGACGGCTTCCCGGGTGCTGTTGGAGCCGGTGCCCGCCATGACGATGCCACGGCCCCGGGCAAACTCGGCGGTGAGCTTCACCACGCGCTCATGCTCATCGTAATCCAGCGTCGGCGACTCCCCGGTCGTGCCGCAGGGCACCACGCCGGTCACGCCGTTGGCAAACTGGAAGTCGACCAGTTTTTTCAGCGCTTCCTCGTCGATCTGGCCGTTGCGGAAGGGGGTGATGATGGCGGTGTGGGTTCCTGCGAACATGGGTGGGAGGCATGCCATAAAGCCGGGTTGCGGATCGGACTACTGAAAATTGAACTTGGAAAACTGAAAAATCGAAATGGGTCGCCCCAGCAGACCTGTCGCATCGGGAGGGTCCTGGCGGCGGGCGGCTTGCCTTTGCTCAGGGCAAGGCTGAAAACATTGCCCGCCAATTCCCGCTTGCCAGACTGGCAGACGCCACTACTCTCTGCACCCCTTTCTGCCCGACCCTTTCGGGCATTCAACGACCCACCCCAGCCGATGAAAGCCGAACTCGTCGAACAAGCCGCCCAGATCGTCAAAGACCCGCCGATCCTGATCAACATGGTCTCGAAGCGCGTCAAGCAGCTCAACAGCGGTCGTTCCCCGCTCGTGGAGCGCCGCCCCGGCCTGCGTGAGGCGGACCTTGCCCTTCTGGAAATCATTCACGGCAAGATCAAGATCGAGGACCTGGCTGACGAAGCCTGAACCTTGAGTTCCGGCGGCTCCGGCCCTGCCGCATGACTGAAGAAATCGCGACCAATCGAAAAGCTCTCCGGGATTATCAGATCCTCGAGCGCTATGAGGCCGGAGTGGAGCTCAGAGGCACTGAGGTCAAGTCCATCCGTCAGGGGCGTCTGAACATCAGCGACGCCTTCGCCCGGGTGGAACGCGGCCAGGTCTGGCTCTACAACCTCGACATCCAGCCTTACGACAAGGCGAACGGATTCACCCAGCACGAGCCACGTCGCACACGCCGGCTGCTGCTGCATAAAAAGGAGATCCTGAAGCTCTTTGGAGACACCCAGCAGAAGGGGCTCGCCCTGCCCGTCCTGCGTGCCTACTGGAAGGACGGCCGGGTGAAAATCGAGCTCGGCGTGGGCCGTGGTCGAAACAAGGGCGACCAACGCGAGGCCATGAAGGAGAAGGAGGTCAAGCGCGAGGCCCAGCGTGTGGTGGCCCGTTTCAACGAGCGCGGACGGGGCTGAGATTTGGCGTGCCGTGGATTTTTTCCTCGCCGATTACCAAGGGATCCCGCTAAAACCTCGGGCATGATCGAGCTCGAAATCTACGCTCCGGGTTTGCGCCAGGAATCCATCCTGAAGGCCTTCTGCAGCCAGATGGACCTTCAGCCGCAGGTTCGCTACAAGATCGACACCCACCACGACCTGGTCTATTTCGAGATCGATCACCCTGAGCATGTCATGCCCATGGATCTTCTGGAACCGTTCAGCGACATCGGCCTGAGTCCGAGAATTGTCGGGCAGATGCCCGAAATCTGGCAGGTTTGAGCGAACTTGGAGCCCCGGCATTTGGAACGACGATGGAGCCTGCTCCAGGGTTCGTTGGCGTGGCAGGCTCTCTCCACATGGACTGCGGCAGCCCTGCTGCCGCTTTCCTGAGCCAGCCCTGCTGGCGTGAACTTCCCTGGACTTTCGTGGGCATGGCAGATCTGCGCTCCGGTGGTTCGCAGGCTGAGGGGTGGAGCGGAGTCTTGCTCCTCCGCAGCAGGGCTGCGGGGTGAAGGCGGCAGCAGGCTGCCGCAGTCCAAAGCGGCTGTCGCCGCCCGGATCCCTTTCGCTCTACGTGACGATGGAGTTTGCTCGTGGATTCGTCGATGTGGCAGGCTCTCTCCACATGGACTGCGGCAGCCCTGCTGCCGCTTTCCTGAGCCAGCCCTGCTGGCGTGAACCGCCCTGGACTTTCGTGGGCATGGCAGATCTGCGCTCCGGTGGTTCGGAGACTGGGGGTGGAGCGGAGTTTTGCTCCTCCGCAGCAGGGCTGCGGGATGAAGGCGGCAGCAGGCTGTCGCAGTCCAAGGAGGCTGTCTTGGGCCGCTTCGATGTCCTTTCGTGAGGCCCAGATGGATGGGCTCAGCTCAGCTCAGCCACGGCGGCTTCCAGGCTGGCGAGATCCTTGATCGAGATCACCTTGGCGGTCTTGTCGATCTTGCCCATGAGGCCAGCCAGGGTGGCGTCGGGACCGAGCTCGATGAACAGTTCGTGGCCCTGGCTGCGCAGGAGCTGCATGGATTCCACCCAGCGCACGCTGCCGGTCACCTGGGCGGTGAGCGTGGCGCGGATTTCGTCCGGGCTCTTCACGGCGCGGGCTTCAAAGTTGCAGACCACCGGCACCGCAGGTTCCTGGATGGCGGCTCCGGCCAGCACGGCGGCCAGCTTGTCCTGGGCGCTCTTCATCAGGCGGCTGTGATAAGCTCCAGCCACAGGCAGGGGGATGGCGCGCTTGATGCCCTTGTCCTTGGCCTTGGCGGCGGCGGCATGGATGCCGTCCGCACTGCCGCTCAGGACGATCTGGCCCGGGGCGTTCAGGTTGGCGACGTCGACATCGCATTCGGCGGCGAGTTCGCGAATGGCGCTCTCCTCGCCTCCAAGCATGGCCAGCATGGCACCCTGGGTGCTTTCGCAGGCTTCCTCCATGAAGCTGCCGCGCTGGAAGACGAGGTTCAGACCGGTGGCAAAATCAAAGGTTCCTGCGGCGGCATGGGCGGTGAACTCACCCAGCGACAGGCCAGCGGTGGCGGCGATCTGCAGGCCGGGGACTTTTTCCTTGAGGATGCTCAGGATGGCGAGGCCGTGGGCGTAGAGGGCGGGCTGGCAGCGGCTGGTCTTCGTCAGTTCCTCCATGGGCCCTTCAAACATGACCTGGGTCAGCGAATACCCCAGGGCGGCGTCCGCCTGCTCGAGCAGGGCGCGCACGGACGGAAAGGCCTCGGCAAGATCCTTGCCCATGCCGACTTTTTGGGCGCCTTGACCTGCGAAAAGAAGAACTGCGGATTTGGACATAAACAGAACGGGATCGGGTGGACGGTTGAGAATGAACGGGCCGGGTAACCCGTGGGGCGCGAGTATTGGGGCAGGGGATCCGGTCACGCAAGCCCGAGCAAACGACGAATCGCGGGCACATGGCCGAGAACAGCGGTTTCCAGAAGCCGGGTTCCGGCGGCCATGGCCTCGGCCACGGACATTTCCGGCGGCTTGATGGCCACGGCGAGGTCGAAACAGGCCTTCAACTCCGGCGATTCATCGATGGCCCCGGCAAAGGCGGCCACGGGTTTGCCCAGGGCACGCGCCATCTGGGCGACTCCGACCGGGCCTTTGCCATGCAGGGTCTGCGCATCCAGCCGGCCTTCTCCTGTGATGACCAGGTCGGCGGCGGCGATGCGTTCGCGGAGTTGAACGGCCTCGGCGACCAGGTCGAAGCCGCTGACCAGCTCCGCCCCGCAAAACGCCATCAGGCCGTAGCCCAGTCCGCCGGCGGCGCCCGCACCCGGGATGTCGGCGACATCCTGACCGAGGTCGCGCTTCACGGTTTCGGCCAGCCGTTGCAGGCGGTGCTCGAAGAAATCAAAGCAGGTGACACCCTTCTGCGGGCCATAAACACGCGTGCAGCCCAGGGGGCCGAGCAGCGGGTTGCTGACATCGCAGGCCACTTTCACCGGCACCTGCCAGGGAGACGGTGCGGGGACAATCCGGGCCAGCTGGTCAAGGTCGCGCGGCAGGCATTCCAGGGCCTTGCCGGAGGTGTCGAGAAAATGCAGGCCGAGCGCCTGCGCCATGCCGGTGCCGCCGTCGTTGGTGGCGCTGCCGCCGATGCCGATGAGGATCTTGTGGGCGCCGCGCCCAACTGCGTCCTGCATCATCAGGCCGGTCCCGTAGGTGCTGGCGGTGGTCGGGTCCGCAGGCCGGTCGGCCACCATGGCCAGGCCGGAGGCGGCGCTCATCTCCATGACCGCCTCGGTTTGTCCTTCGGCCGTGACCAGCCCATAGCGGGCGCTGACCGGCCTTCCCAGGGCGTCAAACGCGGAGGCCTCCACCCACTCGCCGCCCAGGGCCGTCACCAGCGCCTCCGTGGTGCCTTCACCGCCGTCGGCGATCGGGCAGACGTCGCACTCGACACCGGGAAGCTGCGCCTCCAGGACACGTCGCAGGCTTCCGGTGACCTCGGTGGCGGTGAGCGAGCCCTTGAACTTGTCGCTGGCGAGAAGAATGCGCATGGCGGCATGGCTTTAGCGCGAGGCGCGCCGGAGGCAAACGCAGATCGCCCGGGCACCCCGGTCTAACCAAGGATGAAAGGTTTTTCACCGCCGTGAAAGAGAGCCCGGAGGGACGCGTTAAGGGGCGGCGAAAGCCTGTTCCCCCCCCATGAAAGTCATTCTCACCGTCCTCCTGTCCGCGGCCGCTCTGCTGCCCGCCCGAGCCCTGACCCTGCCTGAAATCCAGGCCAAGGCTGCGCAGATCGACAAGCTGGTGGACGCCAATCTGGTGAAGCAGAAGATCACCCCCAACGCCCCGGTTTCCGACGAGGTGTTCGTCCGGCGCATCTACCTCGACATCGCGGGCCGCATCCCGTCCCTGAAGGAGACGACCGACTTCCTGGCGGACAAGGCCGCCGACAAGCGCGCGAAGCTCATCGACGAGCTCCTGGCCTCCGACGGCTACACGCAGAACTTCTTCAATTATTGGGCCGACATCCTGCGCCTGCGCTCCCAGCTTGCCGTGGGCAACAGCCAGCCCGCCGGCGCTGCCTACGCCAACTGGCTGCGCAAGAGCCTCGACGACAACAAGCCCTACGACGTCATGGTGCGTGAGATGGTCACCGCCGACGGCAAGACCTATGAGAACGGCGCGGTCGGCTTCTACCTGCGCGACTACAACATGCCGCTCGACAACATGGCGGTGACCACCCAGGTCTTCCTCGGCACCAGCATGGTCTGCGCCCAGTGTCACAACCACCCCTTCGACAAGTGGACGCAGATGGACTACTACCAGATGGCCGCCCACACCTACGGCATGACCGGCACGAACGGCCTGAGCAACCCGCTGCTCGCCAGCGCCTTTGGCGGCGGTTACGGCAGCAAGGTCAGCAAGACGAAGAAGGGCAAGAAGGTCCCTGCCATGGCCGCGCTTCCCGCAGGCGTGGAGCGCAAGGACATGAGCAAGGCGATGAGCGAAATCCTGCGCCCGCTCCGCTACAACACCGTCCTCGACCAGACCGACCGCCGCACGCTGGCCCTGCCGCATGACTACCAGTACGATGACGCCAAGCCGAAGTCCGTGGTCGCCCCGGTCATTCCCGCCAGCTTCTCCAAGGATGGCAAGATCGTGAAGGAGAATGAGAAGCCGGTGAACTCCTATGCCCAGTGGATGACCTCGAAGGACAACCCGCGCTTCACCACGGTCATCGCCAACCGTCTTTGGAAAAAGGCCATGGGCATGGGCCTGATCGAGCCCGTGGATGAGATCACCGACTCCACCGTGCCGAGCAACCCGCAGCTCATGACCTTCCTGGAGCAGACCTTGAAGGACCTGAACTACGACATGAAGGCCTACCTCAGCCTCATCTTCAACAGCGCCGCCTATCAGCGCGCCGCCTACAGCAAGGATGTCGAGCTTGGCGAAGTCTATCATTTCCCCGGCCCGCTGCTCCGCCGCATGAGCGCCGAGCAGATCTGGGACAGCATGGTCGCCCTCTACAAGCCCAATCCCGACGCCCCGAGCATCAACGCCCAGATCGAGCGCGACTCCACCGTCCGCCGCATCGAGTGGCTGGATCGTTCCCTGAACGCCCTCACCCCCGCCGAGCTGACCAAGGCCACGGCCGAGGTGGCGCTCAAGCAGAAGGAGCTGGCCGCCGCCGTCCGCAAGGCCCAGGAGAACCTGGCCGAGGCGACCAAGTCCAAGGACGAGGATGCCATCCGCGCCGCCAAGAAGATCATCAGCAACCAGCGCCGCGCCATTGATGAAGCCGCCGAGCAGGTCGTCTACACCACCGGCTTCAGGAAATTCGCCGAGCTGGCCCGGGAAGGGAAGCTGGACGAGCAGGTGAAGGATCCCGAGTTCGCCCGCGAGATCTCCACCGCCATCAAGGGCAAGGAAGGCGCGGACCTGAGCATCGACGAGGCGCTCGCCATCTTTAACAAGGGCCTGCGCACCCGCCTGGAAGCCCAGCAGAAGGCCCGCCTCAAGCGCGATGCCGAGCTGATGAAGGCCGAGGGCAAGGAGCAGCTCACCGCCCTCAAGGCCTGGGAGAACTACCGCGACACCTTCATGATCCGTGCCGCCGACCTGCGCAGCCCGGCCCCGAACGGCCACTTCCTGCGCGAGTTCGGCCAGAGCGACCGCGAGCTGGTCGAGAACGCCAATGAGGACGCGACCGTCGGCCAGGCGCTCATGGTGCTGAACGGCAAGACCTTCACCAACCTCATGAATCCTTACACGATGATCTCCCGCAGCCTGCGCAAGGCGGAGACCTCCGACGAAGCGATTGAGCGCATCTACCTCAGTCTCTTCAGCCGCCAGCCCACCGCCCAGGAGCGTGAGCTGCTGAAGCCCGTGATCGGCAACAACACCGTCACCGGCAAGGGCGACGCCCTCTGGGTCGCCCTGAACACCCGCCAGTTCTATTTCATCCAGTAAGAGCCGAAAAGCCGGACCCCGTCAGGCCCGGCCGCACACGCCCTCAACCCAACGCCACTCTTCGCGGAGTGGCGTTGGTGTTTTGGGGATAGGTGAGCGTGGTGCCAAGCAACACTCCTGCATTGCGAAAGGTTGTTTTGCTGCCTGATGTGCTGATCTGCGCGGGGGCTGACCTCACACTCAGGTCGGAGATTCAAATCGGTAGTGTCCGTCAAGTTTCGCACATTTTATTTCAGCGTCGATGAGGCATCGGGTGGGACTTGGTTTGTTGTATCGTGTTGTCTTTGTTCCGATTTTGCCAAACGGAAGAAGGCCGGAGGCCGACT
>JABARQ010000008.1:0-909 GCA_019186985.1 Prosthecobacter sp.
AAGGTTGGCCGGTGCATGGCCCAGCAGCCAGGCTCTCACCTGAGGAGGATCAAAGCGGATGAGGCGGCCGATGCGCACAAAAGGCAGACCCTCCGACCGCAGATACCCGACCTGCCGGAGGCTGCACTGGGCGTAACGTGCCACATCGCGTGCGGTCCAGAGATGGGGTGAAACTGGCCTCGTTTGCGCTTCCTCAGGCGTGGCTGCCCCTGATTGCATGTTGTTGCTCATGCACGGGGGGCGATGTCAACCAACCAGCCATCTTCGTTGCGCAACGAACATCACCAGGGCCGCTCAGCCCACGTTGGTTGACACCCTTCCAGGGGGGTATGAACCAACCTGCACCTCCCCGGCCACAAGTGTGGCTCACTGAACCTGAACTCGCCAAACTGCTCAAGGTCAGCGTGCGGCACCTCATCAACCTGCGCAAGGTGGGTCTGCCCCACTTCCAGCTGGGGTCTGTGGTGCGCTACGACATTGTGGAGGTGATCGGCTACCTGAAGGTCAACCGGAAGCTTACCTCTGAGCGGACCAAGCGCGCTTCCAAGGCTGGAGGGGAGGTGGCACGATGAGCGTGGATTGGAACCAGATTCGCAGCAGCTATGAAGGCGGCGGCAGCTCTCTGAGGCGTGTGGCTGAGCAGTTTGGCGTGTCCGTGTCCACACTGCTCAAGCGGGCGGCACGCGAAGAGTGGAAGCAGCACGCTGCGGTTGATTCCATTTCGGGGGTTCAGGATGGAATCCAAGGAATCAACCGGCCTGAAGTTGATTCCAATTTGGAATCAACCCGTGGAATCAAACCCTCCGGCCAGATCGGTTTTGATTCCATTTCCGAGGCTCAGGATGGAATCAAAGGAATCAACCGGCCCGAACTTGATTCCAAATTGGAATCAACCCGTGGAATCAAACC
>JABARQ010000008.1:919-106287 GCA_019186985.1 Prosthecobacter sp.
CAACCCGTGGAATCAAACCCTCCGGCCAGATCGGTTTTGATTCCATTTCCGAGGCTCAGGATGGAATCAAAGGAATCAACCGGCCCGAACTTGATTCCAAATTGGAATCAACCCGTGGAATCAAACCCTCCGGCCAGATCGGTTTTGATTCCATTTCGGGAGCTCAGGATGCAATCAAAGGAATCAACCGGCCCGAGCTTGATTCCAATTTGGAATCAACCCGTGGAATCAAACCCTCCGGCCAGATCGGTTTTGATTCCATTTCCGAGGCTCAGGATGGAATCAAAGGAATCAACCGGCCCGAACTTGATTCCAAATTGGAATCAACCCGTGGAATCAAACCTGCCGGCCAGACCGAGTTTGATTCCACTCCCCGCCATGGCTGGGTGATTCCTGAGGACATTCATTCCTGGGACCGTCTGCGTGCTGCCTCCTTCTACCACCAGCAGCTCGGCTGGGCCGTGCATCCCCTCGTGCCGCCCGATCGCGGCGATGACAAAGAACGGGGCAAGAAGCCCTGTTCCAAAGGCTGGCGCGACCACAAGGCTGCCGACGTGACCCCGGAGGACCTTCATGAGGTGTTCTCCTCCCGAATGCCCTACAACCTCGGTGTCGTGGTCCGCCCGCCCTTCGTCGCCGTGGACCTCGACAGCAAGCCTGACAGCGGTGCTTCGGTCCGCGCCTGGTTGGAAGCTCATCCGGCCCTCGCCGCCGTGCCCCGGGAGCGCACCGGAGGAGGTGCCCACCTGCATTTCATCTGCCGCGACCTGCCTGAAGGCGTGCTCAAGTCCAGGAAAGCCCTCACCTGCCAGCTCACCCCTCAGGTCAGTGCCGAGCTCTACTTTGACGGCCTCAATCTGGTGCTCAGTCCCTCCGTCCACAAAAGCGGCCACCGCTACACCTGGGAGGTGACCGGCCCGATCCCCGAGGTGAGCTGGGAGCAGCTGCGGAGGTGGTTCGGTTTTGCAACGCCGGAGGTCAGGAAGCCGGGCCGCCCTGCGAAGGAAAAGCCCTGGTGGTCCCAATGGCGGGAAGACCTGCGCACGCTGGATCTGGTGAAGGTGGCCGGGGAACTGGACATCCTAGGTGGCTGCCTGGATCCGGACACCGGCAAGTGGGCCGTGCGCTGCCCGTGGCAGGACCAGCACAGCGAACGGGCGAAGGGCGAACCGGGATCTGATACGGTGCTCTTCAACGCGCCCGGCACACTGCCGGCCTTCCGCTGCCTGCATGCCCACTGCGACGAGCGTGGTCTGCCTGACTTCGTGCAATGGTGCGAGTCGCAGCGCCCTGGGATCATTGCCGCTCATTGCACCGGTCTGCGCGTCTGGCAGCCGGGCGTGCGGCCTTCGGGCGCCCGTCCGAAGATTGAGCTTCCTGGCACCGGCAGGAGCCACAGCGAGTTCGCCACCGAGCTGGGGGAGGTGATCGGACCAAGGCTGGATCTGTTTCAGTTCTCCCGAAACGTCGTTGAAATCACGATGGTGAAGGAGTCCGACGCCAGGGGCGCGATCCCTGGCACCATGCTGCACACGCTCAAGGCGGCCGACCTGGTGACCGCCGCCGAGCGCTCGGTGGAAACCGGCGTGCTCAGGCAGGATGAGGCAGGCGACAGCGTGTTCATGCAGAAGAGCATGGCTGAGTCCGACGCGCGTGTGGTGCTCTCGGCCCGGCAGTTCCTCTCGCGGCTGCCCAGGATCGTCCGCCTGCTGGACGTGCCGGTGCCGGTCCTTCACGAAGGACAGGTGGTCTATCCCAGGCCCGGCTATGACGAGCGCTTCGGGACCTGGCTGAGCCCCGACGCACCGACGTTGCGCCCGATGGGCTTTGAGGAGGCCCTTCGCCTGCTGTTGGGCGAGCTGTTCTGCCAGCCGGAGGAGGGCGGGTTCTGGTGGCAGGACGAACAGGCCAGGGTGCATGCCCTGGCCCGCCTCATCACGCCGTTCTGCCGGGGGCTGATGCGCTGGAAGCGCACGCCCCTCTGGATCTATGACGGCAACCGGGAGGGCTGCGGCAAGGACACCTGCGCCGATGTGACGCACGTCCTTTACACCGGGCGCTCGATCATCTGCGCCCCGCTCTCCAAGGACGGTGACGAGGAAATGCGCAAGCGGATCACCTCCGCCCTCATGGCCGGCAGCCGGTTCTTCCACCTCGCCAACATGAAGGGGCACGTCCGTTATGCCGCCCTTGAGGCGGCCACCGACAACTCGGGCATCTGGGAGGACCGCCGCCTCGGCGTGAGCGAAACCCTGGTCCTGCCCAATGAGACGGAGTTCAGCTTTTCGGCCAACAACGCCACCTGGGAGCCGGACATCGAGCGCCGCTGCCGCCGCATCCGGCTGAGGTTCACGCCGGAGGACATCAACGGGCATCGCTACCGTCAGCCGAACCTCCTGGACTGGTTGCGGCAGAACCGCTCCGAGCTGCTTTCCGCGATTGCCACCCTGGTCTCCCAGTGGGTTGGCAACGGATGCCCGCCCGGACCGAGTCCGTTCACCTCCTTTCCGGACTGGGGCAGGGTCGTTGGAGGCATCCTGGCCGCCTGTGGGCTGCCGGATCCCTGCCAGCCGCACGCCGACAGCCAGTCCTCCGGCGACCAGGACACCCGTGCCATGCGTCAGTTCTTCGGCCTGGGACACGACCGTTTTGGCAGCGAATGGACGCCCAAGAACACGGTCTATGAGTGGGTGCGGGAGGTGGAGGAGGTTCAGGAGCTGTTCGACTGGATCGACTTCACGCAGAAGCGCGGCATGGTCGCCTTCGCCAAGCTGCTCGCCAAGTTCGACGGCCGGGAGCTCGGGGGCGTGGTCTTTGGCGTCCAGCGCACATCGGCCAACTGCTGCAAATACCGCTTTCTCCGCCCCTCGGAACCCGCCGCCCTGATTTCCTCCGGGGCATCCCCAACAGTGAGGTGTGAGGTGGAGGGAGGTTTTTTCAGTCGTTCCGCGTGCGCGGAAAAATGCGGAGCAATTTCAGAAAATGAAAGAACATTTAATGAGTCTCTACATCACGGTCAGCCAAACCTCACTGCACCTCACACCTCACTGTCGGCGGTCTTCTGCACCGCCCGGAGTGACCTGGAGCGGATTGGTGCGGACCTGGCCGGGGCCTCGGGCATCTCGGTGGACATCGAAACCTGCGGGGCAGGCAAGGGCGACGGCCTCGATCCCTGGAAGGGGGAAATCCGGCTGCTTTCCCTTTGCCGCGAGGGCGGTCCGATTTGGACGCTCGACCTGCGGGCCATCGGCTACGACCTTGGCGAGCTGAAGCCCATTCTCGAATCCACCGAGATCATCGCCCACAACGCCAAGTTCGACCTGCTGTGGCTGCGCGTGAAATGCGGCCTGCGCGCCTCCAAGGTGTTCTGCACACTCACTGCCGCACGCCTGCTGACTGCTGGCACCAAACCCGGCAACGACCTCGACAAGTGCCTGGAACGCTACCTGGGCATTGCTCCCGCCCCGGATCACAGCCGTTCGGACTGGGGTTCCATGTTCCTCACCGAGGATCAGCTCGCCTATGCCGCCCGGGATGTGTTCCACCTCCAGGCGCTTTCCAACAAGCTCTGGGGTGAACTGGAACACGAGGGTCTCGACCGGGTGGCGCGCCTGGAGTTCGATCTCGTGCCCGTCATCGTTGAGATGGAGGCGGCTGGCATTGCCGTGGACAAAGCCAGGCTCCGAGAGATCGAAACGAGGGCACGCTCCTCCGCCTCCGACCATGCCGGGATGCTGCGGCAGAAGCTCAACCAGCCTAAGCTCAACCCTGGCAGCCCTCAGCAGCTTCTTGAAGCGCTCAAGGCTGCTGGCATCGAGCTGGAGAACACCAACGAGGAAACGCTCAAGGCGGCGGACGATGGTGAGATCATCCCGCTGATCCTCGACTATCGAGGCGCTGAAAAGCTCGCCCAGCAGGCGGCATCGTTGTTGGAGTGCGTGAAGCAGGACGGACGCATCCATGGCCGTTTCGATCCGACAGGCACGGCCACAGGGCGGTTCTCATCGAAGGACCCGAACCTGCAAAACATTGGTCGAGGCGAGTTGCGAACCTGCTTTGTGCCTGAGCCTGGTCGCAAGCTCATCGTGGCCGACTACTCGCAGATCGAACTGCGAGCTGCGGCGGTGATCGCTGGTGAAACCAAGATGATCGAGGCCTACAAGCAGGGAGCCGACCTGCACAAGCAGACCGCAGCGGTGGTTCTCGGCAAGTCGGTGGGCGACATCACAAAGCAAGAGAGGCAGACTGGCAAACTAGCATCGTTCGGTTTGCTCTACGGTCAGAGCGCTCCGGGCCTCGTGCGCTACGCCGCATCGAGCTACGGCGTGCATCTGGAGCTGGAGCAGGCAGAGCAGATCCGCCGGCAGTTCTTCCGCACCTACGACCGCCTGCGGCAATGGCACGGCGTCAGCCGCAACAAGGCCGACGAGGGTGCTCGTGAAGTGCGAACCGTGCTGGGCCGCCGTCGTCTCATCCCGGAAACCGCTTCCGAATGGGAGCGCTTCACCGTCCTGGTGAACACGCCCGTTCAAGGCGGATGCGCCGATGGCATGAAGCAGGCCCTGGTGCTCATCGCGGAGCGCCTGCCCGATGGTGCCCGCCTGATCTCCACCGTGCACGACGAGGTGATCGTCGAGGCGCCAGAAGAGCAGGGGAGCACGGTCTGCGAGCTGGTCCGCCAGGCAATGATCGAGGCGATGGCCGCCCTGTTCCCGCAGGTGCCCATTGAGGTGGAAGCGGGAGTCTGCGCCCACTGGGGCGAAAAATGAGATCGGCCTGTCGCCAGGCCTACCTTTGCCTGCCTGAAGACACCCGCTTTTGACAGCAGGCACAGGGCATGCACCGCCCGGCCACTGAACACGACTGCTTCGTCTCTCTTAATCGTTTCGCTCAACTGACGGGACGCAACCGTGCCACCCTGCTCATTCGGGTGAAGGACGGCCGCGTGGTTCCGGATGCGTGGCTGGCAATCGGCCCCGGGCGGCAGTTGCCGCTCTTTCTGGCGTCCTCCGCTCCACCGCTGCGCCAGACGCCGACTCGCTCTCACCCGCTTCTCTGATCCCAATGAAAACCCTCACATCCAAACAAGAACTCCCGCCTCTGAGCAAAGCCGACGTCGCTGCCCTCAAAGCCCTGCATCAGCAATGGTGTGTCCACACGCAGCGGATGGCCCAACTGACGCCAGAGCAGGTGTTGGCCGATCAGGCCGCAGCTCTGAAGGTCTTTCTCGCCTCGCCGACTCTGGAAAACGAACAGCGGCTGGGCGTGGTGGCAGACGAACGGCTGACCAGGCAGCGTTATCGCGTGCTGCACGACGCCTACCTTGAGCTCGCTTTGCAGGCAAAGACGAAGGCGGTAGCCATCATCCGCCGTCACCTGGATCACCTGCTGGAGGCTGCCCGGCAGGGCTTGAGGCACCATGAAAACGAAGCCATCAAACAGGGGCAATCGCATCTCCTGGATGAGCCGAGCACGGAAATGCGGCAGTGGGTGGCTCGGTTGGAGCAGAGCCTGAAGGTGCTGGACGAGGCGGCCTCTCATCCGGATGAGTGGTCTGAGGAACTGCTGCGCTGGGGGGAACAGACTGCCTCGACAACCTTGTTGCGCAACGATGCTGAGCAAAGCTGAACGGGCAGGGACAAGCCGGGCAGCCGGCAGCGGGGGCTGGTAGCCTGCCTACAGGCATGTCGAGCAGGGTTGTGCAGCACGATTGTTCAGGGTCGTTGCGCAGGAGCCGGGCCGGAGACTGAATGGCCCCAAGAGAGCAGCAAAGTGGTGTTCAGGCAGGTGGGAAAAATGACATCGGGAGACGGTAGCTTTACACTGCACGGAAACGGCTCAGGAGCGAGGAGCGTGGGGGATGATGAAATGCAAACCGTTGGAAAAGAGGTATTTGCGTTGCTGGCGAAAGCCGTTGAGAGCGGGGATCGAGTGGGCAGTCAGTGAAAAAAGTGGGAAGTGCGAAAATTGCGTTCGCATGGAATTTGCGTGGTGGGGCGCAAACCCAAGGACACGGACGATCTCGGAAAGAGATTTCCTTACACGGGTCGCCTACAAACACTTAATCACAATCTACTCGGGTCGATGTCGGCGGGCGACACCGTGCGGAGCAACAGAGAATGCATCCAGGTTTCCACGCTCAATGCAGGTTGGAATAACATCGCACCTTGACCATCCCATGATGTCGGCGAGTCTTATCGCCGCTTCCCTCTAATGAAACGCTTCTCGCAAATCCTCGCACTTCTGATGCTGACCTTGATGGTCCCGGCTTCGATGTGCTGCTATGGGGCGGATGGATGCGTGGTGGAGGCTTGCTGCTCCGAATGCCATGACGGGCAGCATGATGGCGATGAGCCTCACGCGCCCGTCTCCTGCCCGAGCGATACGATTTCCCATAGCCAGGTTCCCGCGCCGGTCATGCTTCCTGCGATGCAGATGGTGGAGCTGGCGGAGTTGATTCAGGCGATGATCCGTCTACAAGACGAACTCGCCATGGCCACGGAGTCTTCCGGGCTACCGATGACCACCGCGCCGCCGGAGATGCGAGGGACGTGGCATTTCAGGCACCGCACGGCGCTGCCCGTGCGTGCGCCTTCGATCCAGGCTTAAAGTTCCGTGCGTTGGTCCGCCCATGTAGGCGGTGACATCCACGCAGGGGCTTCCCACCGCGACCGCTCGCACAGCAGCATCGTGGCTTTGTCGTGCCTCCATCGAAAACCGAATCCTTTCTCATCATGCGCTCATTCATCCTTTCATCTCTGCTGCTCGCCATCGTGCCGCAGCTTCTCGCGGCGGATTCCAAGCCTGCCGCCTCGTCCATCGCTGAACTCGTGGGCCGCACGCTCGCGGGGAATCCTGAAATCCGCTTCTATGAGGCGGAGGTCGCGGCGGCAAAGGCCGCCCGCAGCACGGCAGGCAGGCAATCGAATCCCGAGTTGAGCCTGCAAGTCGGCAACAACCGCATATCCAATGCGGACAGCCGCTCGAACGGCCTGGCCTTCTCCGCCGAACTGGCGCAGCCCATCGAGTGGCCGGGGCGCTTAGGTTTGCGCAAGGCCATCGCGAACCGTGACATCGCCATGGCGGAGCTGGGGCTGGAGCGGTTTCGCTTTCACCTCGCGGCTCGTGTCCGTGTGCTGGCCTTCACGCTGGCCGCGCAGCAAGACCTCGCCAATGCTGCGAACGAAGTCGCCGCGCGTTATGCCTCGTTGCGTGAGGTCATGGTGCAGCGTGAGCCAGCAGGCATCGCGCCTCAATTGGAGATAGCCACCATCGAAGCGGCGGCGCTCGTGGCGGAGTCACGGGCAGCGAAAGCGGGGGTTGTGGTGCAAAAAGCGCTTCTCGAATTGAACCAGCTCATGGGCCGCCGTGCCGATGCGCCGCTCATCGTGAAGCGCGGCCCGCTGGATGCCAAGCCTGCGCCTGCGTTGCTCTCCCTGCTCGGCTCCGCGATGAAGAACCACTATGAACTCCGCCTGCGCCGTGCTGAGCTGGAGCAGCAGGGCTTCAAGGTCGAGCTGGCAAAGAACGAGCGTTATCCTGCCTTCACCATCGGCCCCTTCGTGCAGGTGCAAAACACGCGCACGCTCGATGACCAGACCACCGCAGGCATCGGCATCTCCTTCCCGCTGCCGTTTTGGAAGAATGGTAAAGCGGAGGTCACCACCGCCGAGGCACGCCAAGTGCAGGCGCAGGCCACGCTCGCCGCCGCGCAGCGCGAGGTGGAGCGGCAGGTCACAGAGAGCATGCTCATCTATCAAACGCAGCAGGCGCGGCTCGCCGTGTGGAAGAGCGATGCCGTCGCGAAGTTCAGCGAGGCCGCCACGCTTGCAGACAGGCATTTCAGGCTCGGTGCCGTGCCCATGAGCACCTTCGTGGAGCTTCAGGACAAGTATCTCGAAGCCGTCGAGGCCATTCACAGCACGCAGACCGAAGCTCTCGAAGCCGCGCTCACACTTGAAGAACTCACCGGCGCACCCGGCAGCCTCATCACCGCCAAAAACTAACTTCATCTCTTTATGAAACTCTTGCTCATCCTGTCACTCATCGTCACCGCCGCCGCGCTCACCAGTTGCAGCGAATCGACCGCCAGCCCTTCCACCGAGCACACCACCGCGCCGGAGAACGGCGCTCAGTTCAAAGAAGGCAAAGGCGTGGCGCTCACCGCGCTCATGGCCGAGTCCATTCGTCTGCAAACCGCCGAGGTGCAGGAGGAAAAGATCGCTCCTGCCTTCGCCGTCAGCTTGCAGGCCATGCAGCGTGGCACCGAGGCCAGCGGATGGCTCACCGCCGATCAAGCCGCGCGTGTGCAGCCCGGCATGGAGGTCGGGCTTGGCACCGCGAAAGGCAGCGTGCTCTGCATCGAGAAGGCAGCGTATGCCACGCTCGGCGACTTTGAAGTCACCGTGCAGACCGCCGCGCCCATTGAGGCGGGTAGCGCCATCACCGCCACCTTCCGCTTCCCTGCTGGCGATGCTGTGACCGCTATTCCAAAGGCCGCGCTGCTCACCACCGCCGAGGGCACCTTCGTCTATGCCAGGAACGACGAGTTCTTCCTCCGCACGCCGGTCAAAGTCGGCGCACGCAGCGGCGATCACGTCGAGATCACCGATGGCCTCTACAACGGCGATGAGATCGTCACCACGCCCGTCATGGCCCTCTGGCTCGCCGAACTCCAAGTGCTGCGCGGCGGCAAAGCCTGCACCTGCGGCCACTAACAGCGCACCATGCTCACCCATCTCATCACGCTCGCCATGCGGCACCGGGCCGCTGTGCCGCTCGCGACGCTCATCTTGATCGGCGTTGGCACTTGGTCGGCCATTCATCTGCCGATTGATGCCGTGCCGGACATCACGAACCCGCAGGTGCAGATCAACACCGCCGTCAATGCGCTGGCACCCGAGGAGATCGAAAAACTCGTCTCCTTCCCGATTGAGAGCGAGATGGCGGGCCTGCCGCAGATGGTGGAGCTGCGCTCGCTGTCCAAGTTCGGCCTCTCGCAGGTCACGATGGTCTTTGCGGACGACGTGGACATCTACCGCACGCGCCAGCTCGTCACCGAGCGCCTGCAAAGCGTGCTCGATGAACTCCCGCCCGGCCTCACGCCCAAGCTCGCGCCTGTCGCCACCGGCCTCGGCGAAATCTTCTACTACAGTCTCGATTACACCGCAGACGCCGCGAACAAGCCCGCCACCCGCGAGGAGCAGCTCATGGCCCTCGCGCAAATCCAAGAATACCAAGTGAAGCCGCTGCTGCGAGGCACGCCCGGTGTCGCGGAGGTCAATACGAGCGGCGGTTATCAGCGGCAGATCGTCATCCAGCCTGATCCCGCACGCCTCGCCGCACGCGGCATGTCGCTCGACATTCTGGCGGAGATCATCGAGCAAAACACCCGCAACGCGGGCGGCGGCTACGTCGAGATCGGCGGCGAGCAGCTCATCATCCGCGCCACCAGCCGCGTGAATGACATCGGGCAAATCCTCGCCATCCCGCTCAAGTTCGCAGGCGGTGTGAAGCCCATCCTGCTCAGCGAAGTCGCCACCGTCAGCATCGGCAGCGCCTTCCGCACCGGCGCATCGACGGATGATGGCAGCGAAGCCCTCATCGGAGCCACCATCATGCTCGCAGGTGAAAATTCGCGCCTCGTCGCCCAGGCCGTGCGGGCAAAGCTCGCCGAGATACAGCCGAAGCTCCCGCAAGGTATCGTGATCCGTGCTTTGTATGATCGCAGTGATCTTGTCAGCCGCACCATCGCCACGGTGGAGAAAAATTTGGCTGAGGGTGCCTTGCTCGTCGTCGTCGTTCTCTTTGCGCTGCTTGGCAATTTCCGCGCCGCCTTCATCGTCGCCCTCGTCATCCCCCTTTCCATGCTCTTTGCCATGACTGGCATGGTGCGCTGGCACATCAGCGGAAACTTGATGAGCCTCGGTGCCATCGACTTCGGCCTCATCATTGATGGCGCGGTCGTCATGGTGGAAAACATCGTGCGGCATCTTGGCGAGCGACAGCACGCGCTGGGCCGCAGGCTCACCGTCAGCGAGCGCACCGAGGAAGTGCTCAAATCGGCCAAAGAAGTCGCCAACCCGATGTTTTTCGGCGTGCTCATCATCACCGTCGTCTATGTGCCCATCCTCGCGTTGCAAGGCATCGAGGGGAAAATGTTCAAGCCCATGGCGCTCGTCGTCATGCTCGCGCTCGGCGGTTCGCTCGTGCTCGCTGTCACCTTGATGCCCGTGCTGTGCTCCTACCTGCTTGGCGGGAAGATTCAGGAGAAAGACAACTGGCTCGTCACCCTCACGAAGCGCCTCTACACGCCGCTGCTGCGCTTTGGCCTGCGGTTCAAGGTGCTCATCGTGCTGCCTATGCTCGTGCTCTTTGGCTCCTCGCTCTGGGTCTTCTCACGCCTCGGCTCCGAGTTCATCCCGCAGCTTGATGAGGGCGATTTCGCCTTCCAGCTCATCCGCAGCAGCAGCGCCGGTTTGTCCTCCTCGCTTGATTTGCAAAAGCAAAGCGAGGCCGTCATCCGCCGCGACTTCCCGGAGGTAAAAGAAATGTTCTCCCGCATCGGCACCGCCGAGATCGCCACCGATCCCATGAACCCCAACGTGGCCGACACCTACCTCATGCTCACGCCGCGTGACCAGTGGCGGCAAGAGAACGGCAAGCCCATCAGCAAGGAGCACCTCGGCGAACTCATGCGGAAAGCGCTGCTCGATCAAGTCCCCGGCCAAAACATTCTCGTCACCCAGCCCATCCAGATGCGCTTCAACGAGATCATGGCCGGAGCACGCGCCGACCTGGTATGCAAAATCTTTGGCGACAGCTACGACGAACTCGAACGCCTCGCTGGCGAAGTGCGCACCGCGATCACCGCCATCCCCGGCGGCGGTGAAACCGAGTTCGACAGCATCGGCAAAAATCCCATGATCGAAATCCAGCCCGACCGCGAGGCCATGCGCAAGTTCAACGTCCACGCCGATGAATTGAACCGCCTCATTGAAACCGCCCTCGCTGGAACGGAGGTCGGCCTCGTCATCGAAGGCAACCGGCGCAGCCCCATCGTCGTCCGCCTCGGCGAAGACCGCCGCAGCGACCTCGAAGGCATCAAACGCCTCGCCTTGCGCACCGAAGACGGCGGAATGCTCGCCCTCGGCCAAGTCGCCAAAATCGTCCTCGTGCCGCAGCCCGTGCAGATCGCCCGTGAGGATGCCCAGCGCCGCGTCAGCATCCTCATCAACGTGCGAGGCCGCGACACCGAAGGCTTCGTGCAGGAGGCCACCCAGGCCATCCATGACAAAGTAAAATTCCCCGACGGCTACTACTTCGAGTTCGGCGGCCAGTTCAAAAACCTCCAGGAAGCCAAGGCCCGGCTCATGATCGTCGTCCCGCTCGCGCTCGCCTTGATCTTCGTGCTCATCTTCCTCAGCTTCGGCTCATTCAGGCAAGCCACGCTCATCTTCATGTGTGTCCCGCTCGCCGTCACCGGCGGCATCTTTGCGCTCTATCTGCGCGGCATGCCCTTCACCATCAGCGCCGCTGTCGGCTTCATCGCCTTGAGCGGCATCGCTGTCCTCAACGGCATCATGCTCATTAGCTACATCAACCAACTGCGCACCGAAGGCCGCGAAGTGCGCGAAGCAGTCGTCGAAGGCACCCTCACTCGATTGCGCCCCAAGCTCATGACCGCCCTCGTCGCCAGTCTCGGCTTCGTCCCGATGGCGATTGCCACTGGCGCGGGTGCCGAAGTCCAGCGCCCCATTGCCACCGTCGTCATCGGCGGCATCCTCACCTCCACTTTCCTCACCCTGCTCGTCGTGCCTGTGCTCTACGACTGGATTGAACGAAAAACCAAAACCTGACTGAAACCACCGCGTGAAAATCTTTCTTCTATTCCTGCTCACCGCCATTGCGGAGATTGTTGGCTGCTATGCCATGTATGCCGTGCTGAGGCTTGGACGCACATCTGCCTGGTTCACTGTGGCAGCCGTCTTCCTCGCCCTTTTCGCCTGGTTGCTTACCCTTCATCCCGTGGAGGGAGCCGGGGCGGGTCTATGCGGCCTACGGCGGCGTTTACATCGCCGCGTCGCTGCTATGGCTTTGGGCTGTTGAAGGACAGACTCCCGGTGTCTGGGACATTTCCGGTGCCTCCCTTTGTCTGCTTGGCGCGGGCATCATCATGTTGGCTCCTCGAACCTGACAGCCACCTCCACTTTCCTCACCCTGCTCGTCGTGCCTGTGCTCTACGACTGGATTGAACGAAAAACCAACGCCCCAACAAACACACCATGAAAACACTGCTCCACCTCGTCACCCTCATCGCCCTCGCCACCGGCACCCTCTTCGCCGCCGAGGCCAAAGTCAAAGCCGGCCCCCGCAAAGGCCTCATCCTCGACCTCGACGGCAAACAAGCCGAGTTCTTCGTCGAGAAAGACCGCACCATCAGCATCGCCGTCTATGACCCCGCCATGAAGCCCCAAGCCGCCACCACGGAGGTCATCACCGCCACCGCCGAGGCCCCGAGCGGCAAAGCCAAGATCGAGTTCGAGAAGAAAGGCGACCTCCTCGTCTCCAAAACCAAGCTCCCCGAAGGCGAAGGCTACCAAGTTGTCCTCCAGGCCAAGTCCACCCCCGAAGCCAAGACCAAGAACTTCCGCATCAAGCTGGAACTCCACACCTGCAAAGAGTGCGGCAACCCCGAGTACGCCTGCACCTGCGACGAGTGATTCACCCGCTCGAAAGCTCCTGATTCCAAGCTCTGGGATCAGGAACTTCAAATTAAAATTGAATAATGCCTCCATCGGATCATCTTAAAGCCGTTCATGACCTTTCTCCGCAAACGCATCCTCACCACGCTGGCCGTTTTGGTCGTGGCGTGCGCGCAGGTGTTTGGGATGCAGCGCGGTTACATCTGTGACCATGGGGACTCATCTCTCGAAACGAAGGCTGAGCATTGCCATCGAGTGCAGGATGACGGTCACGAGCATGAGGTTCCCTGCGAGGACTCCCCCGACAACGAGTGCGATGGCAAGGGAGAGAAAGAGCACCACCAACCCTTGGCTGTCGATCTTCAGTCTTCTACGGCGAACCAGACGCTCGCTTTTGTGCCTACCTTCGTCGCAGTGCTGATTGCCGAAGCTCCCGTATATCCTTGGGAGCTGATTCAGACTCTCGCTGAGAACGACCGATTGAAGATGCCCCTGGACACCGGGGGAGAGAGTCCGCCATCTGCCGCTGTGCAGGTGGCACGTTGCATGGTGATTTTGGTTTGAGGCAGGCCGCCAGCGCCGCCGTCCACGACTGACGGCTGAGGCGCACTGGCGACCCTTTTGCAATTCCTGGCCTGGCATGTCCACGCCTGCAAACCTCAACCCACCACCCTTCCCATGCTTCGCTCCATCTCTCTGACTTTCTCACTGTTCGCGACGGCTGTTTCATCTGCCCCAGCCCTCACACTTTCCCTTTCTGACATCGGGCCGCGTGTCCGCGCAGCTCACCCCACTTTGAAAGCCGCCCGACTGGCCGTGGAGGAGGCTCGCGGTCGCCAGCTTGGTGCCGGACGGCTCTCAAATCCCACGGTCGGCTTGGATTCGCGCAATGAAACATTCCTCTCGCCAGGCGAGGTCATGGTTTCGCTCGATCAATCGTTCCCCATCACCAGGCGCTTGCGGCTGGAGAAGCAGCTCACCACGCAGCTCGTCACCGCAGCAGAGCTGGAGGTGAGGGATGCCGAGCGACGTTTGATTTCTGATGCGCAGACCTTGGCGGTGCAGATTCTCGCCATCGAGCAGCAACGTGGTTTGCGCCAGCAACAGACGGCGCTGGCGACGAAGCTCTCCGAGTTTGTGCAAGGCCGGGCTAAAGCAGGCGAACTCTCCGCGCTGGATGCCGCACAGGCCCAAGTGGACGCACAGCGCCTCATCGTGGAAGCCCGCAAGCTCGAAGGCGAGAGCCGCAGCTTGTTGGGCACCCTCAAGCCCATGCTGAACCTTGATCCCGATGAATCGCTGTCGATCTCCGGTGCCCTCCCAGAGATGGGCGTGCCCGGCAAAGGTGCTAGCTGGATGATGCGGGCCGACTATCAGCTCGCAGAGGCCAAGGTCATCGCTTCTCAAACCGACATCAGCCTCGCCAAAGCCAATAAGTGGCAGGACGTGAGCGCTGGCATCTTCGCCGGGCCAGAGTATCAAAATGCCTCGGGCGATGATCGACGAACCAATGGCGTGATCGGTTTCCGCATCTCGCTTCCACTGCCGTTCTGGAACAAGAACGAGGGGCAGATCGCCGAGAAAACCGCCGCCGCAGAGCGGGTGCGCCTGGAGCAGGCGGCGCTCGCCAAGCAAATCCGCAGTGATGCGGAGAATGCGCGGAAAGACATGCAAAGCAGCTATGATCTCGCCCACGAGACCCGCGACAAGCTGCTGCCGCTCGTGATCGAGCAGACCGGCAAGCTGGAGAAAGCCTACGAGAGCGGCCAGACCGATCTCCTCACCATCCTCCGCGCCCGCGAGCAACGCCTGCAACTGGAAGCCGCCGCGCTGGATGCCGTGCGTGACTTTCACCTCGCCCGCATCCGCTACGAGACCGCCATCGGGAAACACGCACCCGCCAGTGTGCCCGCCGCAACGCCTGCGCCAAAGCCCGTCACACCCACATCCACACGCCGCTAACCCATTCCCCGATTGAACATGAAACGATCCCTTGTCCCTCTCTTTCTGCTCCTGGCCTGCTCCGGCCTCTCCCATGCCGCCGAAGACGCCAAACGCGCGGCCAACACCGTCGTGCTGGATGAAACCGGCGTGAAAAACCTCCGCATCGAAACCGTCGAGGTCGAGGAAACCGACTTCGAGGCCACCATCTTCTCGCTGGGCCGCATCGAGGCCATTCCCAGCAAAATCGCCGCTGTCAGCAGCCGCATTCCAGGCCGCATCATTGAGTTGAAAGTGTCGCCTGGAGACACCGTGAAGCTGGGCGATGAAGTCGCGAAGGTGGAAAGCCGTCAGCCCGGTGATCCACCACCCGTGATTTCTCTCAAAGCCCCGCTGGCGGGCCTCGTCACCCATGTGGATGCGCGTCTCGGCGATCCGATTGATCCTGAAAAGGCCATGCTGGAAATCACCGACCTCAGCGAAGTCTATGCCGTGGCCCGTGTGCCAGAGCACCAGGCCGGACGCATGAAGCCGGGCACGGTGGCGCACATCAAGGTGGCCGCGCTGCCGAATGAGAAGTTTGACGGCGAGCTGCTGCGTTTTGGCACCAGCGCGGACAAGGCCAGCGGCACCATTGATGCCATCTTTCGCCTGCCAAACACCGGCGGGCAGCTCCGCGCCGACATGCGGGCGGAGTTCAGCATCGTCATGAGCAAGCGCAGCAACGTGGTCAGCGTGCCGCGTGCTGCTTTGCAGGGCGAAGGCGGGAACCGCTTCGTCTATGTGAAGGACTTCGATCTGCCGAACGCCTTCGTGAAAACCCTCGTCACCGTGGGCGAGATCAATGACCGCTTTGTCGAGATCACCAACGGCCTGCTGCCTGCGGATGAGGTCGTCACTCGCGGTGCCTACTCGCTCTCCTTCGCCGGAGCCAGCAGCGTCTCGCTCAAGGAAGCGCTGGATGCCGCCCACGGCCACGAACACGCCGCCGACGGCTCCGAACTCACGCCGGAGAAGAAAGCCGCGATGGAAGGTAAAAAAGGCGGCGGAGACGGACATGGACACGATGAGGAAGAAGGTGCCAGCCCGCTGTGGAAGTATGCCACGGGCGTTTTGTTCGTGCTCCTGCTGCTTTCCATCTTCACCAAGAAAAACCGTGGTGACGAAGCCGAGGCTCCCGCCCCGAAACCCGCTGAAAAGGAGGCTGCGTAACCCATGCTCAACAAAATGATCCATTGGGCGCTCGCCAGCCGGGCGCTCATCATCGGAGCCGCGCTCATCCTCATGGTGATGGGCTTGAAGACGGCCACGGAACTGCCCGTGGAGGTGCTGCCAGACCTCACCAAGCCCACCGTCATCATCCTGACGGAAGCCCCCGGCCTTGCGCCGGAGGAAGTCGAGACGCGCGTCACTCAACCCATTGAAACCGCCTTGATGGGCGTGGCGGGCCTCACACGACTGCGCTCGAACTCCGACGTGGCGCTCTCGCTCGTCTATGCCGAGTTCGGCTGGGACATGGACATCTATCGGGCGCGTATGTTTGTGCAGGAGCGCTTGCAGGCTGCCCGTGGTCAGCTTCCTGACGGAGTTCAGCCGTTCATGACGCCCGTGGCCTCGCTGATGGGCGAGATTCTTCTCGTCGGCGTGCGCTCCACCATCAAAGAAGGAGAGCCGGGCTACCTCCCGCCACGCGAGGTGCGTTCGCTGGCAGACTGGACGATCATGCGCCGGTTGAAAAGCGTTCCAGGCATCGCTGAAATCCTCAACATGGGCGGCGGGGTGAAGCGCATTGAGATTCAGCCCGACCCCTACAAGATGCAGGCCAATGGCGTCAGCTTTGACGAGCTGGAACAGGCCGCCACAGAGGCCGCCAACACCACGACAGGCGGCTTCATCAACACCGGCCCGACGGAGATCATGGTGCGCAATCTCGCCATGACCGTCGAACTCGACGACATCGCCCGCACCGTCATCAAGAAGGTCAATGACCGCCCCATCTCTATCGGCGACGTGGCGGAAGTCGTCTGGGGCATCGAACCCATGCGCGGCGATGCCACCGTGAGCGTTGCTCCGGAAAAATCCGCCACCTACGGCGTCATCATGTCCATCACCAAGGCTCCCGGCTTCGACACACGAAAGCTCACCGAGCAGATCAAAGCCGCGCTGGATGAACTCAAGCCCACCTTCCCGCAAGGCGTGGAAACCACGCTGCTGTTCCAGCAAAAGGACTTCATCGACAATGCCATCGGCAATCTCACCGAAGCCATTCGTGATGGGGCCATCATGGTCACGATCATTCTGTTTCTGTTCCTGCTGAACTTCCGCACGACCTTCATCACCCTCATGGCCATGCCGCTCTCCTTCGGCATCACCATGCTGGTCTTCAAGGGGTTCGACATTAGCGTGAACTCCATGACCCTCGGCGGCCTCGCCGTCGCCATCGGCATGGTCGTGGATGATGCCATCGTGGATGTGGAAAACGTTTTCCGCCGACTGCGAGAAAACGCGGCGCTCGCTCAGCCGCAGCCACGCCTGCAAGTCATCGCCAGAGCCTCCGGCGAAGTGCGAAACTCCATCCTCTACGCCACGGTGCTCATCATCCTGGTGTTCCTGCCTCTGCTCGGCCTCACCGGAGTCGAGGGCAAGCTCTTCGCCCCCATCGCCATCGCCACGATCATTTCGATGATGGCGTCGTTCGTCGTCTCCCTCACCGCCATCCCGGTGCTGTGCTCCTTTTTGCTGAATCCAAAGGCAGGTCATGAGCACAAAGACGGCTTCGTCGCCCGGCTGATGAAGAAAACACTGGAGCACACCTTGCTACGCTTTGCTCTGAGTCAGCCGCTGCTGGTTCTTGCAATCGCACTCACCCTGCTAGTCGGGGCGTTCTCGTTGTATCCGAAAATGAACAAGGACTTCCTGCCCAAGTTCCAGGAGGAGACCGCCCTCGTCGCCGCCACCGCTGCGCCAGGCACCTCGCTGGAGGAGATGAATAAAATCTCCGATGTCATCGAGCAGCAGATCCTCTCCGTGCCAGAGGTGCGCAAAGTGGGCCGTCGTCTCGGTCGTGCCGAGCGTGGTGATCACGTCGTTCCTGTGAGCACCGCCGAGTTTGACGTGGACTTCCGCGATCCCGCTGAAGAAGGCTCGCACGGAGGAGGCAAAGGCCGCAATCGCAAAGACATCCTGGCCGACATTTCTGCCAAGCTCAAAACCGTGCCCGGCGTCTTCGCCGTCGTCAGCGGCCCACTGGCCGACCGCATCGGCCACATGATGAGCGGCGTGTCTGCCCCTGTCGCCATAAAGATTTTCGGCCCTGATCTCGACAAGCTGCGCCAGATCGGCATCGAAATCCAAACCATCGCCAAGAGCATTCCTGGCTTTGAAGACTGCAAGCTCGACCAAACCTCATCCATCCCGCAGCTCCGCATTGAGGCCGACCGTGATCGCGCCAAAGCCTACGGTATCGCACCTGGCAAGCTCAACGATCAGCTCTCCGCTTTGATCGGCGGCAAAGAGGTCGCCGAGTTGCGTGAAGGGCAGCGAGCCGTAAATCTCGTCACGCGGCTGCCCATCGAGTGGCGCGACTCGCCAGACAAAATCGCCGAGCTGCCCATCGAGGCTGGTGACGGCCAGCACATCCCGCTTTCCCTCGTCGCTGATGTGCGTGAGGCCAAGGGGCCGAACGTCATCTTCCGCGAGGCATCTCAGCGCCGCTTTGCCCTCGCCATCAAGCCCACCGTGCAGGACGTGTCTAACCTCGTCGTCAAGCTGCGGGATGAAGTCACCGAGAAGGTGAAAATGCCCGAAGGCTACTTCATCACCTTCGAGGGCGAGTTTCAGGCGCAAAAAGAAGCCACCGAACGCATCGCCATTTTCTCGAGCATGATCTTCGTCGTCATCTTCTTCATGCTCTTCAGCTACTTCAAGAGCGCCTCCCTGGCCCTGCAAGTGCTGGTGAACATTCCGCTCGCCCTCATGGGCGGCCTTGCCTTCACCTACTTGAAGCTGAACAACATCAGCATCGCCACCTTGGTCGGCTTCATCGCCGTAGGCGGAGTCGCTGCGCGAAACGGCATCATGATGATCAGCCACTACCTGCACCTCATGCGGCATGAAGGAGAAGGCTTTAACCGCAAGATGATCGTGCGCGGCACCCTGGAGCGACTCGTGCCTGTGCTCATGACCGCACTCGCCGCAGGCATTGGTTTGATCCCCCTCGTGCTCGCCGCTGATCAGCCGGGCAAAGAAATCCTGCATCCCGTGGCCGTCGTCATCGTCGGCGGCCTCATCTCCTCCACCTTCCTCGATATGGCCGTCACACCCGCCATGTTCTGGCTGCTCGGCCGCAAAGCCGCCGCCAAAGCCATCGCACTCGACGCTCCTGCATCACACTAACTCGAAACACATAGGATTATGAATACCCAAGACGGTTCTAATTCCGCAGCACAAGGGTGGAGAAGCATGGGGAGAATCATCGTCTCGCGCCTATTAGCAGTTTTATTTGTTGCTATATTGCTGCTCACCGAACACACGTCTGACGTGCATGGTCTAAATGATTTGTTCATGGGCGCAGTTGGACTTCTCCTGGTTCACTTTGGAGTGCGCGGGCGGATCTGGGCCACGCTTTTCATTGGCGGTCGGAAGGATAGTTCCTTAGTTACCTGTGGCCCGTATTCCTTGTGCCGCAACCCCTTGTATTTTTACAGCGGCCTTGCGGTTATGGGAGTAGCCGCAGCATCTGGCAGCTACGTAGTCACTCTGATTGTTACTTCGATTTATTGGGTGATCTGCCACTTCACAATTGCTGCGGAAGAAAGAAAGTTGCGTGTTCTGTATGGCAAAGCTTTTGAAGACTACTTCGCCAGGGTTCCCAGGCTTTTTCCTTTGTTAGGGCCTGCTCAAGAAGTGAACGAGGTCAGCTTTTCGCCAAAACGTTTCCACCACACTTACCGTGACGCTACCTGGTTCATTGTGGCGTGGCTCGCAGTCACTGCCATCCATATACTGAAGGCCAGGGGTGCATTGACGTACCTGTTAGAGCTACCGTGACCTAACACAAATTTCCAAAGCGACGACCTCATCCGAGCCACCGCCGCCAAGGCAAAACAGAAACCAAACCAAAGATAACTGAATCCATGAAAAACAAACTGCTAACCAGCCTCCTCACCCTCGCACTGGCTTTCACCGTCAGCGCTGCCGACAAAGACAAGCACGACCACGAACATGAAGCCAAAGCCGGCCCTACTGGTGGCAAGCTCATCACCGAAGTCGAGCCTCACGTCGAGTTCTTCGTGAACAAAGACAAGAAAGTCGAAATCCGCTTCATCGACGACGACATGAAAGCCGTCGCCCCAGGCGAGCAAGTCATCAGCGTCACCCTTGGCGACCGCTCCGCTCCCACCAAGCTGAGCTTCACCAAAGACGGCGACAAGCTCATCTCCGACAAGGCCGTCCCTGAAGGCAACGACCTGCCCACCGTGGTGCAAATCCGTGAGAAGGAAGGTGCCAAGGCCGTGATCGAGAAGTTCAACCTGAACCTCAACGACTGCCCCACCTGCAAGAACAAGGAATACGCCTGCACCTGTGCGCATGGCGAGGAGGAGAAGAAGTAACCCCCACGCCTGCGTCATGCCACAGCGCCGTCCCCCATGAGGGCGGCGCTGCTGGCTGCGCGCACCACGACCATGAAACACCGTCTTATACTTTTCACTCTAACAGTCCTCGCTTGTTTCTGGCTGCCATCCACCGCCAGCGCGATTCGCCCGATGGGCACCACGATGACTGGCATCATTCAGACTGTCGATCACTCCACACGCTGGATCACTTTCGCTCAGGATGGCGGCCCCGTGCGTCAGTTCGTTTACTCGGAATGGGCTAGGTTTTGGCACGATGAGGCGGAATCACTTCCCGCTCATTTGAAACCCGGTATGAGGGTTCAGATCAAGCTGCACAATCCCCTTTTCGGCCCGGACTATGTGCAGCAAATCGTGCTGCTGCAAGACAAGGCGTCAAAGGGCGGCAAGTGATCATGACAACCATCATGGCCGAAGAATCCCCATCCTCACTGCCCTTGCCGACTCAAGTGGCGATCTATCTCGCAGGATCGGCGCTGGTCATCTTCATCACCGGTCTGCTGACAGGGAGCCTCAGTCATCACCGCCCTGGGGAGGAGACTGGCGACATGATTGCTTTTGTCCTCTGCCGCGTCATCAGCCCCATTCTCGCCTTTAGTAGCTGGCTTGCGGGCTTTGTCGCCGTGCTGAAACGCCCCAGCGGCCCCACCTGGAGCGCCATCACCGTCATGGTGCTCATCCTCATCTTCGTCCTGCTGGTCTGTTACAGCGCGTGGCGTGGCACCGCTGCTTTTCACCCCATCGTACCATGAATATCCTTGTTGATTATTTTAGCCACGCCAGCGGACTGCTGTATTTTCTGGCCCCGCTGCTGCTGGGTGTGGTTCATGGCATCGAACCGCTGCATTCCAAAACGGTTCTGGCCTCCGTCGTCGTCTCCACACGAGGCGGCTTGTGGCAGGCATCCCTGCTGGGTGTTTCCGCAGCCTTGTCGCACACTTTGACGATCTGGATGATCGCCATGCTGGCATCTCATTATGGCAGCCATTGGAACCTGGGGCGGCTTCAGCCCTACTTTGAGATGCTCTCAGCCTTGGTGACATTGGCAGTGGCGGTTTGGATCTTCATCCGCACACGGCAAAGCGTCCGCAAGACAGAGGCACTCGCGGTCTGGGGCGGCGGTGCCGCTGATGAAAATGCCGAAACACAGGATTTCACCGAAGAGGTAAAGCGCGGGAGGCAGTCCTCCACGACGCAAATGCTTCTGCTCGGTGCTGTAACCGGGATGATGCCCTGTCCGCTGACTTTAGGCATCCTCCTGGCATGTATCCAATCGGGGCGGGTGGTTCTCGGGTTGGCCGTTGCCACCAGCTTCGGCATCGGGCTGGCCCTTACCATGGTGCTCGCGGCGGCGCTCGGTGCCTGGGGATTTCGCATGGTTTGGCGTTTCAAGGCGACTGCCTCGGCGCTGCGCATCCGTGCGGCCTATCTCACCTGCATTTTACTGGCCGCACTGGCCGCACTCATCGCCAGCCAGGCCTGGCCGAAATTTTCCCAACCCTAAACAACACCATGAACACTCGACCCACATCCACCAAACGCCGGCGGACCTCGCTCCGCCGGATTTCCGCCCATATCGTCTGCATCTTGCTCACCACCACCGGGGCAGCGCTCGCTGACAACAGCATCAAGCTCCAGGTCGCCCCCAAGAGCGAACACAACGACCCCAAGGGGAACAATCCGCAGGAGGTGCAAAACCGCTGGCTCGAAATCTCCGCCACCGCCTTTCACCTCGAAAAGCCTGCCGCCGTGCGCCTCGAATGGGCGTTCTTTGGTGACAATCTCGACACGGACAAAGTGGTCAAGCATGGCAGCGGCACCGAAACCGTGGAGCTGGCCCAAAGCAAGCAGGCCGTCGCCAAGACCAAGCCCGTCAATTTCACCTTCACACCGCGTCACTCTGTCCGTACCGGCAGCGGCAAACGGGCACGTTCAAAGGTTATCGAAGCCACCGGCGTCCGCTACCACGCCTGGGGTGTGCGGGCCTTTGTGGACGGCAAGCTCGCTGGTGAGGCTTACAGCTCGCCAAGCATCCAAAAACTCATGGGCGGCACGGATTGACCTAATGAACCAGATTTCCCATCAAACGCAAAAAACCCGCCGGAGCTCTCTCTTTCTCCGGCGGGCTTGTTTGGAAACAGGGATTCCACTCCCTGGCTTAGTGACGGCCACGGCCGCCAAAATCAAAATGGAATCCAGGCAGACTGATGTGGCCTCCGCTGCTGCTGCGATGGCCGGAGCCGTGCCCCGGATTCGGCACATAATACCGGTTGCCGCTGTGCCCGCCGTAGCTGCCGTGACTTGGGGTGTAGTGGCTGGAGCCGTGGCTCGGCGTGTAGTGTCCGCTGCCATGGCCGGAGCCGTGACTTGGCGTGTAATACCCGCTGCCGTGGCTGGAGCCATGACCGGAATGGTGTCCCCCGCCGTGGCTGGAACCATGACCGGAGGAATGATGATCTCCCGCCTGCACAGCGGCAGGAGTGAGGACGGCGAAGCTGGCAGTGACCGCCAGGAGGGTGATGAGCTTTTTCATGTTGCGTTGGGTTTGAGTGTTCGCCGCCAAAGTGCGGCATGTCAGTCGGACGCAGCGCCAGCGCGGCTATTCAGCCACACACCATTTTATTTTCTTGAATCATGAGCACTGAAAATCTCCCCGCTGAATCCAAGCCCTGCGGCTCTTGCGAGCACGGGCATGATGACACACCGCTGCCGCGCAATGCGCTCGTCATTGCCTCCGGCGTGACGCTCACGCTCGGGATGGCGTTGCGCTTCCTTGATGTCGGAGCCGCCGCGCTGCACACGGCGCTGTTTGCGCTCGCCACCTTGTCCGGCGGCCTGCTGGTCTTTCCCGCCGCATTCAAAGCACTGCAAAAAGCAAAGCTCGACATGAACGTGCTCATGACCGTGGCCGTCACCGGCGCATGGCTCGTCAGCGAAGGCGCGGAAGGTGCCGCCGTCGTCTTCTTGTTCGCCCTTTCAGAGTTGCTGGAGTCCTGGAGCGTCGGCAGGGCCAGGCGTGCCATTGCGTCATTGCTCAAGCTCGCCCCCGAGACGGCCTTGATGCGATCTAAGGATGGCAGTCTGATCGAAACGGACGTGAAGGAGGTGCCTGTGGGCGCGGAGATCAGCATCCGCAGCGGCGCACGCATTCCGCTCGATGGAAAAGTGCTCGATGGCAGCTCCAGCGTGAACCAGGCACCCATCACAGGTGAATCCGTGCCCGTGGACAAAAAGCCGGGCGACACCGTGTTTGCAGGCACCATCAATGGCGAAGGCTCGCTCACCGTGCAGGTGACGAAAGCCGCCGCAGACTCCACCCTCGCCCGCATCATCAAGCTGGTCGAGGAGGCCGAGGAGCAGAAAGCGCCCACCCAGCGCTTCGTGGACAAGTTCGCCACGATCTACACGCCTGCTGTGTTTATTGTCGCGCTCCTCGTTGCCCTGCTGCCGCCGCTGCTCATGGGCGGCGCATGGTCGGAGTGGACGTATCGCGCCCTCGTGCTGCTCGTCATCGCCTGTCCTTGTGCGCTCGTCATCGCCACACCCGTCTCCATCGTCTCCGGCCTCACCGCACTGGCACGGCGCGGCGTGCTCATCAAAGGCGGCGCTTATCTTGAGGCCGTGGGCAGGCTGCGTGCCCTCGCGGTCGATAAAACAGGCACCATCACGCAGGGGAAACCTCGGGTCACCGGGGTCATCGCCCTGGCAGGACTCAACGCAGACGAAGTGCTGCGCCGTGCCGCTGCCATCGACATCCATTCCACACACCCGCTCGCCCAGGCCGTGGTGGAGGCCGCGCTGGAGCGTGGCATCACACCCGAACCTGCTGCGGATTATCGCTCCATCACTGGACGCGGTGCCAGCGCCGCCATCGAAGGTCATCCGCACTTCATCGGCAATCACAAGCTCGCCCACGAACTCGGCGTCTGCTCGCCCGAAATCGAGGCACGTCTCGCGGAAATCGAAAACCGTGGGGAATCCCTCGCCATTCTCGGCCACACGCCGCATGAAGGCTGCGCAGGTGCAGCGCTCGGCATCCTCAGCATCGGCGACACCCTGCGCCCGGAAGCCGCTGACGCGCTCACCCTGTTGCATGAGGCAGGCATCGAAAACATCGTCATGCTCAGCGGGGACAACCAGCGCACCGTGGATGCCATCGCCCGTCTTGCCGGCATAGATGAAGCCCACGGCGACCTCATGCCCGAGCAAAAGATCGAGCACATCCGCCGCCTCATGGCCGCGCATCACCACGTCGGCATGATCGGCGACGGCGTGAACGACGCCCCCGCGCTCGCCCTCGCGAGCGTCGGCATCGCCATGGGAGCCATCGGCAGCGACACCGCCATCGAGACTGCCGACATGGCCCTCATGCAGGACGACCTCACCCGCGTGGCCGAAGCCATCCAACTCGGCCGCCGCACCCTGCGCATCATCCAGTTCAACATCGCCTTCGCCCTCGTCGTGAAGGCCATCTTCCTCATCCTCGCCTTCACCGGCCACACCAGCCTGTGGCTCGCCATCCTCGCCGACACCGGCGCGACGCTGCTCGTCATCATGAACGCGCTGCGGCTCCTCGGAGGAACGCCAAACCTCAACTCAAGCGCCCCATGAGCAAAGCATCACGCAAAAACAAAAACGCCGCCAAGCCGACCACCTTGGCCCCGCGTGACAAGGCCATGCTCATCGGCGTGCCGATCCTGCTCCTGGCGGTTCCGGCTCTTGTCCTGCATTTTTCTTCCATCCGCCAGCAACGCGCCTCCATCTCCAAAACCGTTGAAGGCTGGAGATCGATTTATCATCTCAGCGACGAGCAGGTGGAAAGCATCAAGAAGATCGAGATCGACTTTCACGGCACCGGCAGCCCCTTTTCCTTCCGGCCTGTCCACAAGAAGGAAGAAACGCACCGCCACCACCAGGAGATCGGCGGCCTCATGGCACCCGAGGATGGCGCTCGATTCATCAAGGTGATGGAAAAGAGCGAGGGCAAGCACTGATCACCACCTCAATGCCCAGGGCACCAGTAGTCCTCCCCATGACCGCACCAACGGTGGCCGTGATGATGATGATGGTGATTGCCGCAAAACCGCGTGCAGAGGTGCATGACGGCAGCGCGGGCGGTTGAGGCCGCCTTTTGCGCCACATGAGCCGCCTGAGCGGGCATGGCGGCAGAGACGATGAGAACAATCGCGAGCGCGATGCCCGTGACGGTGGCTTTGGTGGAGAAGCGAGGTGTGGATTTCATGGATGGATCGGATGGAGCCTTCTCGGACGAGCCATCTTCCCCTCTATTCATCGCCTCCGCGTTTTTGATCAAAAAGCGTGAGGGGTTCACGCGCAGGCGGAGTTGCACCCCATGAACGCCACTCAAAGCGTCCCCAACCAAACCAAAGCAAACCCAACCATGAAAACGAAACTCACCCTCCTCGCCGCCACGATCCTCGTCGGCTTCAGTTCCACCAGTGCCAGCGCCAATCCTTGGAAAGGCCTGCCTCCTGGATTCAACACCCCCGCCCGCTCCTCCTCCGTCCCAGCCTTCAAATCCTGCTGTGACAGCAAAACCCGCTACACCAGCAACGGCATCAAAGGCGGCATCGTGGTGAACAAGAGCATCGTGTGCAACACCGGCTGCGCCGTTCCTCATGCTGGCAAAAGCTGCACTGCCGCCGAACGCAAGCAGTGCACGAACTAAACCGCCCGCACACCCGCGACCCGCCAGGAACGGATGACCTGGCGGGTTGATCTTCCACTCATCATCCGACACCTTTCCGCGTCATGAACGATCACGAACTCGACTCCCTCATCCGCCAGTCTCATCCCAAAATGGAACTGCCTGCCTCCTTCAACCGCGAGGTCTGGGAACGTGTCTCCGTGGCTTCCCCGGCGTCCGCTCTTGGCGGATGGCGCGAGATTGCGGATGCGTTGTTCCTCTGGATTTCCAGGCCCGCGCCTGCGGTCGCCGTCATCGCGGTGATGCTGGTCTTTGGCGCGAGTCTTGGCGGTCTTACCGTGAGAGAGAGCAGCGCATCCGCCCAGCGCACCGCCTACTTCGCCTCCATCAATCCGCTGCATCCAGCGCATCTCGCCACCCAGCAATGAAACGCGGCCTCATCATTCTCCTGCTTGCCGTGGCAGCCGCCACGGCGGCTTTTTTCATCACGCGCAACCAATGCCAGTGCGGCACCCGTCTGGACGCCACTTCCCATGATGGCGAGACGATGCTGCCCGAGCTGGAATGGCTGCACCAGGAACTCAAGCTCGACGACACTCAGTTTGCGAAGGTCAAAGCCCAGCACCTCGCCTACAAGCCCACCTGCGAGGCCTTGTGCATGAAAGTGATGACAGCCAGGAAGAAGCTCAGCCAGCTTGCTGCTCAAGGAAACCTGTCCTCGCCGGAGCTTGATGCCGCCTTGCAGGAGCAGGCCGCCGTTCACGTCGAATGTCAGAAGGCACTCCTGCGGCACCTTCACCAAACAGCAGGACTCATGTCCGAGTCCCAGGCACGCCAGTATCTCGATGCCATGCTGCCGCAGGTCATCGGCGCGGCGGCAGAACCCGTCAGCCACGGGCATTAAACCACGCGTGCCGCTCATGAGCTATCAAGACGAGGAAGACATCCCGCTCATGCAGAAGCTCGCCGCTGGCGAGGATCTGGCTTTGAACGAGCTGATGCACCGTTGGCGGGATCGAGTGGCCTCCTTCCTCCTCCGCATGGTCGGAGATCATGCCACGGCCACCGATCTTGCGCAGGAAACCTTTGTGCGCCTCTACACCAGTCGAAAGAGCTACAAGCCCGCCGCCGCCTTCTCGACCTACCTCTTTCACATCGCCTCGAATCTCGCCCGCAGTCATGCCCGCTGGAAAGGCAGGCATCCCACCGTGCCGATGGAGGATGAAGACGGTAATCTCACGCATGATCCGGTCGATGCACAACCCACGCCGGACGAGGCCGCCACGCTCAACGAAAAGGCGGCGCTGGTGAACAAGGCCATCGAGCGGCTGCCCGCTGAACTGCGGGAGGCATTGCTGCTGTTCGCCGTCGAGCAGATGAGCCAGGCCGAGATCGCCACGGCGTTGCGATGCTCAGTCAAAGCGGTGGAAGTGCGGGTTTATCGGGCACGTCAGATGCTTCGTCAGATGCTCGATGCCAGCCTGTGACGCGCTGATCTTGCGCTGCATGAGGCGCGGATTGTGAAGCTGGAGGGGTTCTCACGGAGGTGGAGTTGCAAACGATGAGGGCGGGTCAGTCGCTCGCTCCGAAAACCAAACACAAACCAAACGCATCCATACCATGAAAATCAAACTCATCCGCACCTCGCTCCTCGGACTTGCTGCCATCGGCACGCTGCTCCTCGCGTCCTGCCAGGCCCCATCCTCCGCCCCCACAGCCGCCGTGAGCTGTGACAAGTGCGGCACCGTCCACTTCAAAGCGCCGTCCTCGGGTTACGGGCCGGGGAACAAAGGCATCGTCACCCTGCGTGACGCCAGCCGCATGTCCTGCCCGGATTGTGAGAACCAGGTCATCGCCATGATGAAGACCGGCAGCCTCACCAAGCATGTGTGCAAATCCTGCGGCGGCGCACTGCGCCACTGCACGCAGCACTAAGCACGCTGAAAGCCTACCGGAGCCGCCTGTGATTCACCTCGCAGACGGCTTCTTCATTTTCAGCCGTCGCTTCATTTAAAAAATGTTGAGGGGTTGGTCCGGCGGTGGAGTTGCACCCTCCGTCCGCACCTTTGGACAACCACAAAGCCAAACTCTGAATCCATCATGAAACTCACCCTTGCCCTCCTTTCCAGCCTGCTGCTCGGCACTGGACTCGCTTCTGCCGCTGATACTGGCGTGCCCGCCACCTATCCCCTCAAAAAGTGCGTCGTTTCCGACGAAGACCTCGGCACCATGGGCAAGGCCGTCAAAGTCACCCACGAAGGCACCGACGTGTATCTCTGCTGCAAATCCTGCACGAAGGACTTCAACAAAGAGCCTGCCAAGTTCGTCGCCAAAGTGAAAGCGGCGGAGAAGAAATAAGCGCCGCCCGCCACTCACCCACGACTTCATCCAGCCATGAAACAGCTCCTTCTTTCAATCCTGATCCTCGGCGGTGCCGCCATCGCCCTCAGCAGTTGCACCAGCAAGGCTCCTGCAACGCCAAAACCCCACTGCGCGAGCTGCGAGCAGCACTGATCGGCCTCGTCTCTTGTGTGTGCCAGACTGGTCGGATTCACCTCCGGCCAGTCTGTGGTTTTTATCGAATCCAGCCCAACCTCTCATCCTCCCTCACCATGAAGCATCTTTGCGCTCTCGTTCTCCTGCTTACCTCATCCTTGAATGCCCAGGTGCAGGTGGAAGCCCTGCCTGAGTCCGGCATCCAGCCGCAGGTCGTCATGACCGGCTCCGGGCTGGTGCATGTGGTTTATTTGAAGGGCGACCCGAAAGGCTGCGACATCCGCCATGCCACCCGCAAGGCCGCTGGTGGCGCATGGTCGGCACCGGTGACGGTGAACAGCGTGCCGCGCTCCGCCATCGCCGCCGGAACGATCCGAGGGGCGCAGATCGCTCTCGGCAAGGATGACAGCCTCCAGGTGATCTGGAACGGCAGCACGAGCGGAAAAGGCGCGAAGCAAGGCCAGGCTCCGCTGCTCCACGCCCGGCTGCTGCCAGGAGCACGCGAGTTCACGCCGCAGCAAGACCTGCTGGGTGAAACCACCGCGCTCGATGGCGGGGCTTCCATCGCAGCGAATGACAAGGGCCATGTCGCCGTCGTCTGGCACGCCTCACCCGCCGGTGCGTCCGAGGAGCGGAGCCGTCTCGTTTGGGTGCGCTATTCCGCCGACGATGGCGGCATCTTTTCCCCTCCGGCCTCGCTCAATCCAAGCCAGCATGGCGTTTGCGCCTGCTGCTCGCTCCGAGCACATCTAGCCAGTGACGACACGCTCAGCGTGCTCTACCGCGCCGCCACAGCGCCGAAGGAACGTGGGATGCACCTCATCACCAGCAAGTCTGGCCGTGCGACGCTGAGAAAACTGGATGACTGGAATGTCGCCATGTGCCCGATGAGCAGCGCCAGCCTCGTTCCCGAGGCACGGGGACTGCGTGCCGCATGGGAAAATCAAGGCCGCATCATCACCGCCCTGCTCAGTGAAACGGCCAGCAAGAACGACAAAACCGGCGCGGACGATGCCAAGCATCCCGTGCTGGCGCAAAACAACCGAGGGCAGACCCTCATCGCCAGCGTGACCGGCTCCGGCTGGGCCAAGGCAGGCCGTCTCCATTGGGAACTGCTCGACGCCAAAGGAAAGAGCATGGACTCCGGTGATGGCGAAAAACTTCCCGTCTGGAGCTACGCCGCCGCCTACGCCCGGCCTGACGGCAGCTTTGTGATTTTGCAATAACGGCTTCCATGCTCATCCGAATCCTCAACTGACGAGTCAATTCGCCCTCCATGTCACATCAGCTCGACGAAGACAGCGAAGCATTCATCAATGTCTTGCGTGGCTTCGCAGCTCTGGCGGTGCTTATCACCCACTCATTGGATTTCGGTATTCGAGGCGTCTATGGGCATAGCCTCCAAGAGGCACCTGCATTCTGGCGATGGATGGGAGCGAGTGTAGGTCACGGCAGCTTTATGGTATGGTGTTTCTTCGTTGTCTCCGGTCTTTGCATCCATTTGTCGATCATGCGCAGCACCAAGCTGGGCGCTTTTAATTGGCGTAGCTATGCCGTGGCCCGAATCACCCGGATTTACCCTCTGTTTTTACTTGGGCTGGTGCTCGCCATTCTTGTCTGGTGGTTCACAGACGATCTCAGTGGCACACATGCCACACGACCCTGGCCGCAGTTTTTCGCGAGCTTGCTGTCACTGCACATTTTCACCAGCAACTTCCCGAACTTCATGACTTCGTGGAGTCTGAGCAATGAGATGATCTATTATGCAGCTTGGCCGCTGCTGTTGTGCCTTGTGGGATGGCAGGCTTCTAAAGCCGTTGTTCTGGGTGGAATGGCATCCTTGCTAGTTTGCTTGTTGATTGGGGTGCTCTGGGCCGTGCTGCGCCGGTTCGAGACCAGCACTGCCATCAACGGCCTTTGGTCAGTTTGTGTCCTGTTCCCATTGTGGTTGGGCGGGGCTTGGCTGGCGGAAAATTGGCAGCGCGTTAGCCAGCATGTCACCCGGCGACTCTGGTATATGTCATTTCCTCTGTGTCTCGCGGCTGAACTCAGCCTGGCCTGGGCCAAGTTCAATGAAAGGTCACAGGCCGTGATTGATTCCACGGCCCTTCTGGCTCTGCCTGGACTTGTATTGCTGCTGGCAGGATCACGCCATGCCCGGCTGAGCTCGCCCGTTTGGCTGCAACCGTGGATACGCTGGTGCGGCCAGTTCAGTTACCCATGCTATATACTGCAAATGCCGTTGCTCGTTTTACAGTTGCGGCTTGTGATCCCGTATTTGCCTGAGCCAGTTGTCGCGCATCCATTCTCGCGCGCAGCGGTGTTACTGCTGCCCACGCTGCTGCTGTTGGCATGTATTGGCCCACGGTTGGAGCGTGGCATCATGGGTTGGCGCTCGAAACTCCTTGCCTGACGGCAGCTTTGTGATTTTGCACTGAAACGGCAGACACATCTTTCGTGTCATTTACCTTCCCGCCATTCCTGAAACGTGCTGCACAGACTCATTCCATTTCGGACGTGCTTTTGCCCGACCGGAGTTTTCGCCAGCTTTTCATAAACCAGGAACTCAACCAGTTTGGGGAACTTCTCGGCGGGAATGTGGCCCCGGCTACGTTTGACGAGCCGGAACTTTGTTTTGATGTGCTTGCCGATCTTGCCCCACAAAGCGGCTTCATCTCGCTCAATGGGTGACATGAACTTCACATACAGGTCACAGAGGTAATCGACATAGCCGGAGAGGTTGGCGTCAGCGCCGATGCTGTTCGCCGGGTATCTGCCAGTCTCTTTTTTGGGTTTGCTGCCGACGTGAATATTGATCTTGCCTTGGTTGTGACCGCCGATGGCGACGGCAACACCACCAGATGACGCCCGCGCATCCGCATTCCCGTGAACGGGGCTGCTTTTGATGCTGTTGGTGGTCTTCTTCGACTGTTTGGCGTGAATGAGCGCGGCTTGCTCAGCCATGCGCGGCGTGATCTCCTTCTGAGACTCACGCTCGTGCATCTCCTTGATCTCAGTGAGAATATCGACGGAGTATTTAACCGGCGATTTATCGACCTCTGTGTGATGAGTCGGGCACAGCAGGATCAAATTCTTGAAGTCGTCCTTTTCAGCGGCGGTCAGCGCGGGGTCGTATCTCGGCCCGCCTTTGCGCCTCGCCCTGATATGGCAGATTTCCGCGATGGAATGATCCTCCACGACAAGCGGTGCATGGCACCAGGGAATGGCGCACTGGTTGCCGGATTTGGCGAACAGGCGCTTCACTACGGTTAGACTGACTGGCATGGTGATTTCGTATGGGGTTAATCTTCCTCCTCCAACTCTCCGAACGTGGATGGATAGTGATGCCGAAGAAAGGGGGCGTCATCGTCAGGCCACCAACGGCGGACGGTATCCACCCAGAGCCGCGCACGAGGCACCGGCCTGGTTTCTCCCCACGGCATGAATTCCTCGCGGTCACGCATTCTGAAGGCGCGATGAATGGGGATGGTGCCACGGTAAGGGCGGGGGCGTCTGATGATCTTGTAAGGTTTGTCGAAGCTGCCCGCCTCCTCCCAATAGCCATTCTCATTGGATCGAAATGTCACTGAGCGCGTCGCCGCCGCGAAATGAACGGGCAGAACCTCGCCACCCATGCCGGGCAGCCAGTAATAGACCCGCCCGAAATACATCGCATGAAGGTATCTCTCGATCAGCCTCGGGCGGAAAATCTCCTCGCCTATCTCGCGGGTCAAAGGCACCACCCAGAGGACAGCAATGCCAAGCTCTGAGTAGTCACGGGTGCGGGCAATGAGACTGCGGATGCCCAGGGCGGACTTTTGCACTTCAATGACCACACGCCTGCCCTTGATTGTTCCCTCAATGTCTGGCTTTCGCGCTTTGCGGCGTGTTTCCCGGTTCCCTCGAATCTTTTTGGTGTCACAGAACCATTCGGAGCCAGGACAGGCCGAGCGCAGGTCTTCGTAGATGCGGCGCTTGCACTCATAATGCAGCCAGGACTCTCGCGAGGAGTCGAGAGGGGATAAACGGGCGTGATGCGCAAAATGGTCGCGCATTTTCCAGGGATGCCGGTGGATCACGTCGGAAAGGCAGCCGGGGCAGAGAAAAGGGCCGTCATCTCTGCTCACACTCGACGCATGGACTCTTTGACCGTTGCCACGATGGACGGCGAACCCCTCCAGCAGTGCCGAGCATCCCACTTCCCGCGCATCCCGGCCGGGTGGTAAATAGGGCTGCTGTCCGTCGTCGCGCCAACTCATGGTGATGAGTCAGCTATTTGTGGCAGCGTGAAGCAACCCGCAAAATATTTTCAAACATTCTTGAGGGGTTGTATAAGGAGCGGAGTTGAACCAGCACGAACGATTCTTTCCGTCATGAACTGCCCCTGGATCAAAACCTTCATTACTGCCTTCCTATGGATGGCGGTGATCGCTGGTGCCAGGGTGGCAGTTGGAGCAGGAAACGGCAACAGCGAGGTCAAAGCCTCCCCTTGTGAGCATGGGTGCTGCATCAACGGCGAATGTGGATGCAGCATCGCTCCAGCACAGACGCCGGAGGCTCCCAAACCCGCGCTGCCTGCGCAGACATCGCCAGTGTCGAAGCTCATGCCACTGGCGCTGCCTCTGGCGGAAAAAAGTCTCCGGCCTCTGGCTGGCACGCCGGAGACTCGGGCTGTCATCATGCCCGAAGCAGCACGGCCACACCGGCCAGCGGCGCTGACGCTGCACTGCGCCCTTCTCATCTGAAACGGCGGACTCTGACAGGTGAATTGTGCCCGCACACCACGGGCAACGACCTCGGATGCTCCACCCCTTTTTCGATGAGAACCCATGAAACGCATTTCCTTCCCCATTTTGCAGGCATTGGCCTTTGCCAGCCTCAGCCTCACGGCCTCCGCCGCTGAGGACACGCCCGCCACAGCTACTTCCATGTGGATCAGCCGACTCGCCCAGGAGGCAGTAGCCAGCCATCCCTCCATTCAAGCCGCGAGAGCGCGCTCAGAGGCCGCCACCGCAGCCATCCGTGCGATCAGGCTTTGGCAAGACCCGCAGCTCGGCCTGGGCACGCTGTTCGCCAGCCAGATGAACCGCCAGGGCAACGGCGACATCTCCGTGGGCATTGATCAGATGCTCCCCCGCCCAAAGCTCTACCAGGCGGAAAAGCGCCGTGCGGTGGCGGATGAACTGACTCTGAAAGCCTCGCGTCAGCAGACCGCGAACGAACTCGGCCTGATGGTGGCGCAGGCCGTGCTGGAACTCGCCCTCGCGGATGAGGTGGTGCGCTTGCAGGGCGAAAACGTCCGCTGGCTGCAAACCATCGTGAAGACCGCCGAGGAACGCTCCAAAAGCCCGGACGCGACCGCCACGGAGACGCTGCGGCTGGAAAGTGAGCTGGCGGTGCAGAAACAAACCCTAGCCACCGCTGAACGTCAGCGCGGCCAGTATGCCACCACGTTGAATTTGCTGCTCGGACGCCCGGTGGAACGTGGATGGCCTGCTCTCGCCCTCCCAGCGCAGCCTTTGCCCACTTCCACGTTCGCGGCTCTGAAAGTAAAGTTGGAGCGTCAGAATCCCAAGCTCGCCGCCATGCGTCATCAGGTGGAAGGAGCGCAAGCGGACGCGGATGCGGCCCGCGAGAAGCGCAAGCCGGCCTTCAGCGTCGGCTTGCAAGTCAATTCCTACTCGGGCGGCAACAGCCAGGATGTGATGACCATGCTGACCGTGGGCATGAACCTTCCTTGGTTCAATCGCTCCGCCTACAAGGCAGACATCGCCAAAGCGGAGAAGCTGCGTGACGCCACCTCGAATGATCTCGCGGCTGAACAACGCCTCCTGCTCACCCAGGCCACCGCACTGCTGACGGAGGCGGAGACGAACCGCCGCGTGGTGGAAGCCTACACGAGCGAGGTGCTGCCCAAGTCGGAGAAAACCGTGGAGACGCTGCAAAACGCATGGATCTCCTCAAAAGCCACGCTGCTCGAAGTGCTCGAAGCCCGCCGTGCGCTGCTCCAGGCACGGCAGGAGCAAAAACGTTCCCTCGCGGCGCAACACGTCGCCGCTCACTCGCTGGCATCGCTCACCGGCAGCCCCGTTTCACCCTCATCCCGATAAGATCATGAAAAACCTCATCACATTGCTGTTCATCATCGCCGCACTCGCCGGAGGCTGGTTCCTCCGCGATCAATTCGGCGGCATGTCCATGTCCGCCTCACCCGCATCCAGCGAACGGAAGGTGCTGTTTTATCAAAGCGCCATGCACCCATGGATCAAGAGCGATAAGCCAGGCCGCTGCACCATCTGCGGCATGGAGCTGACGCCTGTTTATGAAGGAGACAAAGGCATAGATACCTCTGGCGGTGGCGAAGTGGTCGCGCTCACACAAAATCAAATCCAGGTGCTTCATGTCGAGACAGCAGGCATCACCCGCCAGCCGATCACACGCACGCTGCAAGTGGCAGGCATGATGGATGACAACGCCACGCGGCATCGGGTGCTCTCCGCCTACATCGACGGGCGCATCGACAAGCTGTATGTGAACTTCATCGGCAAGGAAGTGGCCGAAGGAGAACCGCTGGCGGAGCTTTACAGCCCCACGCTGCTCCAGGCAGAGCGCGAGTATCGGCAGCTCACCGGCGAGCTGAAAAAGAACACCGGCCTGCGCTTGCGCCAGATGGGACTGACCCAAAAGCAGATCGAGGCTCTCGATCAAAAGCCCTCGGACGCACTCACCTCGCAGATTCTCTCGCCCATTGGCGGCACCATGGTTTCCCAAAGCGTCTATGAAGGCCAGTATGTCACGGCTGGCGAGCGACTGATGGAAATCGCGGACTTTTCGACGATGTGGTTCATGTTCCGTGCCTATGAGCAGGACATGCCCTGGATCGAGATGGGTCAGACCGTGAGCGTCACCACGCCCTCAATGCCAGGAAAGACCTTTGAGGGGAAAGTGACCTTCATTGATCCAAACTTCGACGAGGCCACCCGCTCCACCAAGGTGCGTGTGGAACTTCCCAATCCACTCGTGAACGGACGCCGCCTGCTGCTGCATCGGCTCTATGCCGATGGCTCGGTGAAAGTGGACATGCCCTCCACTCTCGCCCTGCCAAAGTCAGCAGTGATAGAAACCGGCCCCGAGGCGGTCGTTTATCTCGATCAAGGCGGCGGCGCGTATGCCCGCACGGTGGTGAAGCTCGGACGGCGCGGCGACAAGATGCTGGAGCTGCTTTCCGGCCTCAAGGAAGGCGACAAGGTGGTCACGAATGGCAATCTGCTCATCGACGGCCAGGCGGAGATGAATCGCTCTTTCATGTCGCCTGTGGAGCCGCCGAAGGCCGCCTCGCAGCCCATCGCACAGGTTTCCGAGCCGGTGCAAAAAGCCGTTGTTTCCTTCGTCGAGATGGCGGATGCGATGGCAGCGGCGCTCGCGGCGGATGACCTGCCCCGGTTCAACAAAGCCAGCGAATCCGCGATGATAAAAACAGGCGATCTCGTGGAACTGCTGCGCTCCGCCGAGGGCACGAACGAAAACCTGGAAGCGCTGGACAAAGCCCGGCACTTCCACGGCTTCGACGACCTGCAAAAAGCCCGTTTGGCCTTCCACACCTTCACCGTGGCCGCGACGGCTGTTCTTGAACCGCTGCGGTCGGTCGCCGCCATGCCAGCCTTCGACGTGTGGGAGTGCGCCATGGTCGATCAGGCCATCCCGAACGCCCCCAAGAAAGGCCGCTGGGTGCAGAAGCAGGGCCGAGCGGGTGAAAACCCCTTCTTCGGAAAAGAAATGCTCAACTGCGCCAAGGAAATCAAACGCTGACCACAAGCGATCCGCATCACCTCATTCAAAACACTGAACTCACCATGAAACAAAACTTTCCCATCACCGGCATGACCTGTGGCAACTGCGTCTCCAAAATCGAGAAGCGTCTTGCCGAGCATCCCGCCATCTCATCGGCTTCCGTGACTTTGCAGCCACCGGAAGCAACATTCGAGGTCGAGAAAATGCTCTCTGCCGATGACTTGAACACCTGGCTGCAACCGCTCGGGCACTATCGCGTCCAATCCAGCGTGGCAGAGCCATCACTCCCCGCTGCGGATGCCACCACCTACCGCCCGCTGATTTTGCTTTTGATCTACCTGCTCGCCGTCACTGCGGCGGTGATGATGGCAAGCGGAGGCTGGAGCACATCGCTTGCGATGCGACTTTTCATGGGCGGCTTTTTCATAGCATTCTCGTTCTTCAAGCTGCTCGATCCTCGCGGCTTCGCGGACGCGTATCGTGGTTATGATCTCGTGGCGAGAAAATGGCCCGCGTATGGCATCATCTATCCCTTCATCGAGCTAGGGCTGGGTCTGGCCTACCTCGCCAATGTGGCACCGATGGCCGTGAACGGCATCACGCTTGTCGTCATGGCCGTGAGTCTCGCAGGTGTGCTGCGGGCCGTGCTGTCCAAGCGGGCCATCCGCTGCGCCTGCCTCGGCACGGTCTTTCGTCTGCCCATGTCCACCGTCACCATCATCGAAGACGGCCTCATGCTCGCAATGGCGGCTCTCGCACTTGTCCTGCCACACTAATTTCAAGATTCACCGATCATGATCGAGGCCATCATCCATTGGAGCCTGAAAAATCGCTTCCTTGTCGCCTGTGCGGCCCTGCTGCTCATCGCGATGGGAGTGCGGGCCATCTACCTCACGCCGGTGGATGCCATCCCCGATCTCACGGAGAACCAGGTGCTCGTCTATGGCGAGTGGATGGGCCGCAGTCCGCAGGAGGTCGAGGATCAGGTCACGTTCCCGCTTTCTACTGGCCTGCAAGGTCTGGCAGGAGTCAAGGAGGTGCGGGCGACCTCGATGTTCGGCTTCTCACTCATCACCATTATCTTCGAGGACAAGGTGGACACCTACTTCGCACGGGCGCGGGTGCTGGAGCGGCTGAACTACCTGCAAGCCTCCATGCCGGAAGGTGTGAAGCCGCAGCTCGGCCCGGACGCCTCCGGCCTCGGCTGGGTGTATCAATACTACTTTCATGTCGATCCCGCGCAGGCGCAGGATGGCGGCTATGACCTCGCCGCGCTGCGCTCGCTGCAAGACTGGTATGTGCGCTACCAGCTCGCCAGTGTGCAAGGCGTGGCCGAGGTGGCGAGCATCGGCGGCTTTGTGAAGCAGTATCAGGTGGAGCTGAACTCCACCAAGATGCGCGCGGTGAATGTCACGCTCATGGACGTGATGACGGCGGTGCAGAACGCGAACCTCAATGTCGGCGGCAAGGTGGTGGAGGAAAATGGCGCGGAGTTTGTGCTGCGCGGCATCGGTCTCGTCACCAGCGTGGAAGACCTCGAACTCGTGACGGTGAAAGCGATGGCGGGCACGCCGGTGTATTTGAAAGACATCGCCACCGTGCAGATCGGCGGTGATTTCAGGCGTGGAGCGCTGGACTTGAACGGTCATGAGGCCGTGGGCGGCACCGTCGTCATGCGCACCGGCGAAAACGCCAAGGCCGTGATCGAGCGCATCAAAGAAAAGATTGCCCAGATCGCCCCCAGCCTGCCACCGGGCGTCACCATCAAGTCCTTCTATGATCGCAGCCAGCTCATTGACAGCACCATCGGCACGCTCAAGCACGCGCTGTTGGAGGAGTTCATTCTCGTCACGCTCGCCCACATTCTTTTCCTCTGGCACTTCCGCAGCATCCTCATCGTCACACTGCCGCTGCCCATCTCCATTTTGATCTCCTTTCTGCTGATGAAGGAGTTCGGCATCACCAGCAACATCATGTCCCTCACCGGCATCGCCATCGCCATCGGCGTGCTCGTGGATGCAGCCATCGTGGTCACGGAAAACGTCATCCGACACTGCGAGGAGGCAGAACATAAAAAAGGCGGGCGGCTGAGCGCTCAAGAAACCTGGGATGTCACGCTCGTCGCCTGCACGCAGGTCGGCAGGCCCATCTTCTTTGCCATGGCGATTATCATCCTCGCCTTCGTGCCGGTTTTTGCCCTCGCTGGTCAGGAGGGAAAGTTGTTCCACCCGCTCGCCTTCACCAAGACCTTCGCGATGATCGGCTCCACGCTGCTCGCCGTCACACTGGTGCCGGTTTTGTGCTCGCTGCTCGTGCGCGGGCCTTTCCACTCGGAGGAAAACAACATCGTGATGAAGTTCCTGCTGCGTCTGTATGAACCGACGCTGAACTGGGCGCTCAATCATCGCAAAACCGTCATTGGCATGGCGATGATGATCCTCGGCGTCGCGCTGCTCACCGCCTTTGGCCTGCCACGCGCCACCGTGAAGCAGCTTCGCGATGCGGGCTATCCACGACTCGCTGAGGTCGTCACGGGCTTTGGCAAAGAGTTCATGCCACCGCTCAATGAAGGCAGCCTGCTCTACATGCCCGTGATGATGCCGAAGACCGGCCTCAAAGAAATCCAGCGCGTCATGTCCTGGCAGGACACCGTGATCGCCGCCACGCCCGAAGTCGAGTCTGTCGCGGGCAAGCTGGGGCGTTTTGAAACCGCCACCGATCCCGCTCCCACCGAGATGCTGGAGACCACGATCATGCTCAAGCCTGAATACATCCCCAATGGCCGCTGGAGCGTGAAACGCAATCCCGCATGGCGAGACGGCATGACGGTCGAGAAACTCAAAGCGGAGCTGACGGAAAAAATGAAGCAGGTGCCCGGTTATGTGCCCGCGTTTCTGCAACCCATCGAAAACCGGATTCTCATGCTCTACACCGGCATCCGCGCCCAAGTCGGCGTGAAGATTTATGGCGACAGCCTCGACAAGATTCAGCGCAAGGCCTTCGAGATCGAAAAGCTCATCAACAGCATCGAAGGAGCCGCCGGAGTCTCGCCCTCTCGCGTGCAGGGCAAACCTTACCTCAACGTGCAGGTGGATCGTCAGGCCATGGCCCGCTACGGCCTCAGTGCGAAGGACGTGCTCGATGCCGTGGAGGTTTCCATCGGCGGCAAGAACGTCAGCACCACCATCGAAGGCCGTCAGCGCTTCCCCATCCAAATCCGTGTGCAGCGCGGCGAGCGTGATGACATCGAAAAGCTCAGCAGCATCCTCGTCGCCACACGCCAGGGCATGAGCGCACCGAGTTCGCCTTCCATGGGCGGTGGCGGTGGCATGACTGGAGGCGCAGCCGCAGCGCCAGCTTCCAGCACGGCATCCAGCGCCTCCAACCAGCCCGTGACCTACATCCCGCTCGGCATGGTGGCAAAAATCACCCGCGAAGTCGGCGCGAACGAAATCGCCAGCGAGAACGGCCGCCTGCGCTCCTACGTCCAGGCCAACGTACAGGATCGTGACCTCGGCGGCTTCGTGCTGGAGGTCGAGCAGAAGCTCAAGACCATTGATTGGGAAGGCATGACCTACAAGATGACCGGCGAATACGAGAACCAGCGCCGCTTTGTGCAGACCATGCAGATCGTCTTCCCCATCGTGCTGCTCATCATCTTCGTGCTGCTCTACATCGTCTATCACAGCGCCCTGGAAGCCGCGCACGTCATGCTGGCCGTGCCCTTCGCCCTCAGCGGCGGCGTCCTGCTGCAAAAACTGCTCGGCTACAATTTCAACGGAGCCGTCTGGGTCGGCTACATCGCCCTCTTTGGCACCGCCGTTCAGACCGGCGTCGTCATGGTCGTGTATCTCGAAGAAACCGTGAAGGCCCGCATGGCCCAGCTCGGAGCCGCCTTCGCCTATGCCGATCTCGTGCAAGCCGTCAAAGACGGCGCACGCCTCCGTCTGCGCCCCAAAGTCATGACCGTCGCCACCATCGTCGCCTCCCTCCTGCCCATCATGTGGAGCCACCGCCAGGGAGCCGAAGTCATGCAACCCCTCGCCACGCCCGTGATCGGCGGCATGATCTCCAGCCTCGTCCACATCCTTATCGTCACGCCTGTGATCTTCCTCTGGCTGCGGGGGCGTGAGTTAAGCAAACATCCTTCCAGAGCACCTCGACTTTTCACGGAATGAGGAAACCATTTTATCACTGTTATATTAAATATCAAACATCGAACCCAATCCTCCGCCTCACCTTCCCCGTCTCCCCCGCATGTTGCGTCCTTGCTTTCTTCACCTTGGCGATCTCGTTCGCCAGTAGTTCGTGAGTCACCAGCCACTTCTCGGGATCAGCATCCATGCTCCCCGCATGGATAGCATTCACGCACACATTCAGAATATCCCCACCACTGAGGCCGCGTGAGAGGGCCGCGAGAACCACGTAATCAGCCTGCACCCGATCAGGATTGGGTAGATGGAGGGCAAACAGCTCCCTGCGCATGGAGGCGTCGGGATTGCGAAACTTGATGTGGCGCTGGATGCGGCGGAGCAGCGCGGGGTCGTAGTTTTCAAACAAGTTGGTGGTCACGATCACCACGCCATCGAAGCGATCCAACTCCTGCATCAGGCAGTTGCGGTTCTGGTTGATGCTGGTGGAGCAGGATTCACCGGTTGATACGCGCTTGGACAGCAGGCTGTCGGCCTCATCGAAGAACAGCACAGCGTCGTGGTCACGGGCAGCAGCAAAAGCGGCTTTGATGTGCTTGGCGGTGTCTCCGAGGTATTTCGATATGACCGCGCTGTAATCCACTTGGTAGAGCGGCTTGCTGAGGCGCAGCGCTATGCCAAGGGCAGCACGCGTCTTGCCGGTTCCTGGCGGGCCGTAGAAGTTGAGGATGCAGCGGCCCTGCTGAGGCTGAATGGCACTCAGGTTCCAGATGCGGTCCAAGTCAGCGCGGATCTCCAATGCTCGCAGGCCAGCGTGGATGTCCGTCTTCACCTCAGGATGCAGGATCATCTTGTCGAGATCATGACGGGGCTCCGGCTGCACGAGCATCCCCACATCAGGGAGCGGTTCCTCTTCATCACGTCTTCGGCGGCGCGGGTTGCGGTGGTCATCGGCGATGGCGGCATCGGGTGGCAGTTCAATTTCAGGGGCGGTTAGTGTGGGCATGGTGGTGGTGTGCAGTTTGGGTTTAGGCTACAGGCTCCGTGGGTTGCGTAGTTAAAGTGCCGCTAAGTGCGGCTTCGATTCGTGTGGTGTCGCTGCCTTGAACGATCTGGCGTGCATAGGCGGGGATGCGGCGGCGCAGGATGATCATCTGCTTGGGGCTGAGGCATCCGCGCCGCTGATACTGACGGGCGAAGCTGGTGAGGATTTCTGCGTCAGGTCCGGTGAACCCGATGCCGTTGCGCTCGATGGTGGTTTCGCGGCATTGCTCGTCGGCAGTCTGGTTCTGGTAGATGCGCATCAGGGCGCGCAGTGCCCAGCGGTCGTTGCTGGCAAGGCGGTGGCGCAATTGTTCGATCATGTCTTTCTTGCTCATGGATAGGTGGGTTCGGGTTCATGGCCCTTGCGGGCCGTCTCCTTGCCTCGTCACCGTGCCTTCCGTTGTCGCACCAATTTGATCACCATATTGGCGCTGGAAAACCTCGATAAATCCCTGTGCTTTAAGGTTGAGATCCCACTGGTTAGCGAAATTGCGCAGTTCGTTCATTGCCCGCGACTGCTTCACCTTGATCAGGCCATCACGGCTCGCCTCTGCCACGACTTGGTAGGTTCCGAGGTAACTGTTTTCAAAGGTGAGCGGTGTCCAGGTCGTGCCCTCTGTCGAAGGCACCACGAGGAACGTGATCTCGGGATCACGCATAGCATCGCCATTCTGTTCCCCATAGTGAGCCACGCTCACCTCATACGCGCCGTTCGGATACGGCCCGCCAATCACCTCGATTACCAGCCGCATGAACGGCGGGTTCTCCAGCCTCAGATAGTCTTTCCGCACGGCCTCATAGCCGCCTCGCTCCTCGATCATTTTCTGGATGTTCTTCATCGGTCGTTTTCTTTGTTGAGTTGATTTTAGGGTTGCTGGTCCAGGTAAGACTCCAGATCTGCCAGCGCGGCCCGGACGCAGCCGCCGCTGCCCACCGCGATCTGGCTGGCCGTCACCGCTGGCACGGCCCAGTGCGTGCTCAGGAACGCCGCCAGTTCCTCCGTTGTCGGTGGCAGTAGCTTGATGGCTTGGAACCGTGTCTGGAACCGCTCGGTGAGCAGGTCCAATTGCAGGTTGCTCGTGCCGAGGAACGCCCGGCCCGGTGGCAATCGGTCCAGGTAGGTCAGCAACAAGTCCTGCGCTTCACGAGAACAGCGATCTAGCTCATTAACGATCTTGACCGACCACGATCCGAACAGGCTGCCATAGGGAAGCTGTCGCATCCACTCGCGCACGAGGTCCACCGTTACCTCGCGCCCATTGTAGTCCTCGATGGCGAGTGGACTGCCGGCCAGTTGAAGCGCCACCAACTCGACGACGCTGGTCTTGCCCACGCCGGGTGGACCGTAGAGCAGGAGCTTCATCGTGGCTGAAGGATCACGGGAGAGGCGCTTTGCCTTGGTCGCCTGCGCCATCGCTACACGTTTGGCCTGGCCGATCAGATCCTCCACTGTGGGCGGTCGCCAGTTCATCGGCGACTGTGCAGATGGAGCTTGTTTGAGGGCACGTTCACGCGGCTTGGATGTCATGATGGACCTCCTTCCCGTGAGTCGTGGAGAGCGTCATAATCGCAGCCGTGATGGCGCGAGCGCCCTTCTTGTAGAGCGTGACGGCCAGCAGTTCGCCGTCGAGCCACACGGCCCAATACCGCTGGCCATACTTGGTGATGGAAAGGCGATCACTCATGGGTCCATCCCTCCCGGCGGATGCGCGCCTTCACGGAGTTGATCGACAGTTCAAACTGCGCGGCGGTCTGCTTGATGGAACCCGTGCGGCGGTAAACCCGCTTTACAGCCTTCCAATCCACCACAGTGCCATCGGTGGTCACGCTAGTGCGCTTGCGCCCGGGCTTGGGCGTGACAGCGGCAGGTTGTTCGATGATCTGTTCAGCCACCGCGCCACCGGCAAAGGCATCGAACCGCTGCGGCGTGGCGGGTGGTGCAGTCTCCGCCGTCTGAACAGTGCGCAGGCTGGCGAGTTGTTCTCTGACTGCCTCGCTGGCGATGGGCCGCAGCATCTGCTCGACCGTGGCCGGGGCTTGACCGCCATTGAGTCGTTGCAGAGCCTCGACGAGCCGCGCATCGACGATGCTCTGAATGAGGTCCACGGGGATTTCCGTGATGGCATACACCACCCCGGTCAGGGAGTTGAGCCCCATCAGGGCTTTCATTTGCTCACGGGCTTCGCGTGGGGAGTCAGCCTCCACACGGTCATCGAACAACACTTGGCCAGCTCGGCTGGCGATCAGTTTGAAGAGTTTCATTTTCGTTTTGTTTTGGGTTTTGGGTTAGCAGGCAAAGAGGCAGGACTGGCTCAGGGGACGGTGATCGGTGGTCTTGGCGTGGTGACGCCGGGCCTGGGCGGCGCGCAGGCGTGGGACGAAGTGCGTGTTGCTTACCTGCATCCCCCGCCACTCCTCCCACGCTCCGTAGAGCCGCGTCTCCTGTGCATTCATCCACACCCAGCGCCCTGGCAGCTTGTGCAGCGCGTCAGGGCCGGTGGTGTGGACCACGAGAGCCGCTGCGCGGGTGTCGCTCATCGGCGAGGTTGGTAGTGGCTCCTTGCGGTGCTGCTCCAGACGCAGCAGGGCATCCGCATACCCACTCCAAGTGCCGTTGTGGAACAGCACCGTCTCCGCCATGCCGGTGAGGCTGACAGAGGATTTCGGGGTGACGGGGAACGGATGGCAGAGCCGCGCATCGACTCCGCCCACACTGGCCCAGCGGAAGTGGATGACCACTTCGCCCTCCAGCTTCTTGAGCAAAGTAATGAGTTCACTGGTGCTCAGGTTCTTCTGCCAGCGCACGCGGCCACCTTCCCGCCATGCCACGCCCGCACCATGCGGGTTGGCTTCATGGCAGGCATACAGCACCTCGGGCTTCGGGCGCACGGTTTCAGGACATCTCAGGATCACACACATATCAGGTTCAGTTGGGTTCAGGTTCGTTGTTCTTGGGTTTGGCCCGACTATCCGCAGACTGCGTATAGCGCGGGCAAAGGCTTAGAGGTTCGCGTCGGGGTAGCGGCTATCGAACTGCTGGCAGAGCCGCTGCGCGCTCTTGCGGTAGTGGCGGAACTCGGCGTGCAGCCTGCCGAAGAGCCCCAGGGCCACGGGCCGCGCGCTGCCGGTCCACCCCAGGTAGTCCCAGAGGAAGCGCAGGGCGTCCTGCGCCGTGGCGGTGCGCTTCTGCTGCACCTTGTTCTTGCCGAACCCGCCGAGGCACTGGACCTCGTGGGCTCGGCGGCACAGGCCGAGCACGCTGGCGAGGTGGTGGAGGATTTTGTCGAGGTTGAGCGTGCCGGCAAAGACGCGGAACTCGATCACGCCGACGAACCGCCCGTTGCGGTCGCGCCGGAAGGCTTTTCTGAAGTTCACCATTCCGCGCCCGCAGTGCTCGGCGCACTCGGCTTTGACGCGCTCCTCCTCGCAGGTGACGAGCTTGCGCATGTGCTGGGCGGTCTGCTCATAGAGCGGGTGGCTGTAGTGGTTCAGGTGGCGATCCGTGCCCGTCTGGCCGTAGAGGCTGCGGGCGTGCCAGCGGGCGATGTGGGCGAGCTTGCGGAGGAAGGCGCTCACCGCATTTGGGTCGGTGGTGCCGATGATCGACTCGATGCCCACGGTGATGTGACAGCCGCAGGAGCGGTCCACCGAGGCACCGACGGCGTTGAGCCAGTCCACGAAGGCGGCGAGGTGCTCCACACCGTCCTCGCCGTGGAGGATGGGCGAGACAAACTCGCAGGGCACCTGGCCGGGTTCACGGCGGATGGAGCCGTCGCGTTCAGCTTTCCAGGCTTCGGAGTGGAACACCGGGGCGCTGAGGCGCACTCCGGCGGTAGTGATGGCAGCCACCACAGGCAGGCCAGCGTGGTAGCCACCGACGGGCACGCTGGCAGCGGCAGGCAGGCGGGTTTCCAGTTCAATGCCCCACTGGATGAGGGCGGCTTGGGAGTCAGAGGGCTTCATGGTCAGGGGTGGGTTCGGAGGACTGGCCCCATGCAGGGCACCCCTTGGCCTCGTCACCATCCCGCGAGCCGTCGCGCCGTTTTGATCACCATTTGCCGGAGGTGCAGGAAGCCGTTGTCCATCCGTTTATGACACCGTGTGGCGGTGTCCCAGAATGCAGACCGGCAAGCGGTCTAGATCACCGGCCTGGATGACCGCTTGGGATGCGTTTTACAGGCACGAACCAGGGCAGGGGATGAGGATATTCCGACCCAGCGCGTGAGCTTGATGCGACCATCAGCAGGTCTTGTTGAGATCATCAACCGCGCTTCTCCGGCAGCTCAGATGAGCCCAACTTCGCGGAAGCTGAAGTAGCTGTGCGGCATCCCGGGGCGGGCACCGACAATCACATGGTCCATCAGGTTGATGCCGATGATATCGGAGGCTTCACGCACGCGGCGGGTCATGCGCCGGTCGGCATCACTCGGATCGGTGCAACCGCTCGGGTGATTGTGCATCATCGCGAACGCATAGGCAGCTCCCACGATCACCGGCCGCAGAATTTCACGCGGATGAGCGCAGGTTTCGTTCAACGAGCCCAGGCTGACCAGGTGCCAGCCAACGGCTTCGATCTTGGTGTTGAAAAGAACCACGGCGAACAGCTCCTTGTCGGGCTGATGCAGCGGCGAGGTTTCGATGTGGTCGATCCAATACTGCATGAGCCGGTCAGGCGAATTGCACACGACCGGATCAACAACGGGTTCACGAACCGACTGGATGGTGAACTGGCCAAAGGAATAGCGGACTTTACGGCGCATAGCCCCTTGGCCTCATCACCGTGATTGCGTGTGTCGCGCCGTTTGATCACCATTTGACGGAGCCGTAGCGGGTTAGAGCAACCTGCTCGGTTGAAAGTGCTTTTTTCTGGAGCAGACTCTTTCCTCATGGGGATCCTTGATTTTATGCGCAAAAAGCAGCCACCGCGCGCTCCTGATAATGCCGACATGCTGGTGCTCCTTGGGCTGGTGGCCTCTGCAAAGGACTATGCGCATGCCTTTTATCAGAAGCATTATGCGGTGGTTGATGAAGCCATTCGCGTGGTCGCCATGATCGGCAATCATCACCAGGACTTGGCTAAAACGATGCGTCTGACGAAGGCAGCCTTGCCCGAAATGACCTGCAAGGTTCGAGGTCTATTGGAGGCAGTCCTCCTTGAGGATGATGTGCGCAATAAACTCAACCAGGAGATGGAAGTTTTTGTCTCAGGTGCAGCCAAGTTGCTGCAAGATACGAGTTGCCCCGAACTCCTCCGGCAATGTCTTTGGATGTTGAATGCAGGGGGGCTGAGTTGGACCCAAATCAGCCAACCAGATGATCAAACAACCCCGGCTGGAACGGCTCCAATGCGGCCTGCTCCGCCTTGAAGAAGTCCGCCTTCGTCTTCCCGCGCTTCTTGCCCTCGCGCGTGTGGCAGTCATACGCATACTCAGGGATGGCGACGTACTCACCACTGCTGCGCAACTCTAGCGCAAGCGTGTCAGGATCAAGCCCCGCCTGCTGGTCATACACCATGTTCTGCAAGTGATCGGGGTCACGGCTCTTTTTGGACAGGCACAGCAGGATGACTGCCTTGCTGATGAAGATGCGGCCCTTCGCCTGCTTCGGCGGCACACCCTCGTTGATGACAAGGTAGGCATCATGCAGCGCTTTCACTTCCTGGGTGAGGATGCCCCAGCAGTCTTCCGCGCTGACGGTTAAGAGGCGCTTCCACACATACTTGCCAAAACCGCTGCTCCAGAGCTCCAAGGCCCAGTACCCGGCCAGGGCGGCATCACCCCTGCGGATGGCCTTCTGCATGGCCGAGGAGACTTCGGAAAAGTTGTAACCGCGAAGCGTGCGCAACTGCATGGGGTTGGCGGGGAAAAGGTCAGGAAGGTCCATGGAGGAAGCCCTCGTCACCGTGACTTCGGGAATCCATCCGTTTGCATCACCAAATGCTGGCAGGTGAGGGGCTTGAGTCGCGGTCAATGGGGGGTGCCTGGAGGTGCTGCCGCTGCCTGCACTTCGTTGCGCAACAAGGTGACTCGCAGCTACATCTCCCGAGGCTCCACTCCGAAGCGCTTCTGCAGTGCCTCCTTCACCGCCTCCACATCAAAGAGGTGCATTCTCGGACTCGTCGCCAGATACGGGATCATTCGCTGTGCCACCCAGTTGTCGATGGTTCGTGAACTCACCCCCAGCAGGGCGGCGAGCGGTTTTTTCTTGATGAAAGGGGAGTGTGTCGGGGGTGTTGGGTTCATACAGGAATTCGCATGTCAATCGGGGATGCCACAGGTTCATGGCAGGATGCCGAACCACTGGTCGGCCGCCTCCCTCGTCACCAGTTCCCGGTAGTGCTTGAAGATGATCGCCGGGGAGTTCCCTGCCTCCAGGGCCACCTGGGCCGCACTCTGCACCACCGCGATCCGGTAGCTGATGTAGGAATGCCTCAGGGCGTTGTGCGGCCATGCCAGCCCCAAGCTCCTGGCCAGACGTCGTGCCTTCATGAAAAGGGCAGCGTCAGGAACCACCGGTCCGCGCCTCTCCACCTTCTCCAGCCAGCTGGCGAGGTTGTCGCTGACCGGCACGATCCGGCGTGAGGCCGTCTTGGCCTGACCGGCTCGCAGCTCGATGATCTTGCGGCCCAGGTCCACGGCATTCCAGTTAAGGCGTGCGATTTCCGCCCCCCGCAGGCCCGAGAATCCGCCAATGGCCAGGATGGGTATCAGGTCCGCTGAGGCAGCCCGCATGAGCTTCTCCATCTGCTCGGGGGTGAAGATGCCGACGTCTGTGTCCACCTGCTTGCCGCGCTTGAGCTCCTCGGCGACCGTGGGTTCGTTCTTGGGCAGATAGCCTCGCCGCTTGGCGAAGGAGAACAGCTCCTTCACGCGCTTGAGCCAGTTGTTGCGTGTGACCATGGAATGATCGCCACGGCGCAGCCAGCTGTCGATCATAGCTCCCGTGACCTTCATGATCTCACCCGGGTAAGTCCTGGAGAAGTTGCGCAGGTAGGTAGATAGGTGGCTGAGGTAATGCTCATTCAAGCCGTCCTGCCTCTTGAGCAGGAGGAGCTCCTCGACCACCTGGGGCACGGTGATGCCGGGCTGGTAGCTGCGTGACCGGGCAAGGAAGTCCTCGACGGCGGTCAGCAGGGGGACATCGCCGAGCTTGCGTCGGCACTGGAGATATTCCTCGACCACGGACACGAGGGGCAGGCTGAGGGGGCTGAGCATGTCCTGAACCGTTCGGAGAGTTTCCCGGTCCTGGGGGCGCAGATCGTTGTCGTTGCTCATGCCGCGCTGGATGTTGAGGGCTACCTTACGTGCCTCGTTCTTGGCGGCGTCGAGCGAGCCGAAGGTGAGTCTGCGTCGTTGCTGGTTGAGATAGAAGGCGATGGTGAACCTGGGGGCACCCCGGCAGGAGCCGCAGTAGATGGGGACGGCAGCTGAACCTTGTTTGATGACGGCCACGGGCTTGCCTTTGGCCCTGGGGGAAGAGGGCCGAGTTGTCATGCTTTTGTCATGCATGACGTGGGGAGAGGTGTCAAAAGAGAGGCTGGGCTTAGCGCTGGAAGCCGATGGAATAAGGGTTCCAGCGTCATTTTGAGGCTGAATTGGAGGCCTCTTTTTGTAAGCCCGTTGGGGTCGGGGGCAGGTGGAACAAAGTCGTCATGAGCCTGAGCTCGTGAGGGCGTGGGAGGACTTCAATGCGGCATGGTTCGACCGGGGCTGCGATGGGAATGAACAATGACCAAGGAATGAGCCAAGGCCCGAATGACCTGGGGACATGTCGGTGGTTGAATGTTCTCATGCCTGGGAGCTTGGGGCTTCCAGGGTCATTGGAGCCTGGTCATTGGGTGTTGATCCCCAGGGGCCTGGCTCATTCAAACGCATCCCGCAGGGCGGGGAACTGGGCGCGCCAGTCGCGGACGACACTGCCTTCCAGGCGGGCACAGAGTTCGTGTTCACGTTCGCCGGCGTCGGCGATGATGATGCCGTGGGGATCGGCCACGAGGCTGCGGCCGTTGTAGTGGAACTGCGGGTCGGAGCCGGTGCGGTTCACGCCGATGACATAGGCCTGGTTTTCGATGGCGCGGGCCTGCAGCAGGGTGATCCAGTGATGGTAGCGTTTCAAGGGCCAGGCGGCCATGTAGGCCAGCACCTCGGCTCCCTGGCGCACGGCTTCGCGGGCCAGTTCAGGAAAGCGCAGGTCGTAGCAGATCAGCGGGGCGATCCGGAGGCCTCCCCATTCAAACAGGACCGGTGCCGTACCGCGTTCATGCACCTCCGCCTCGCCGCCGAGTGAAAACGGGCGCATCTTGCTGTAGCGGGCGAGTTCGCGTCCGTCCGGGGCCACGGCCAGCGCCTGGTTCAGGGCTTTGTCGCCAGGGCCGGGGACGACGAGTCCGCCAAGCACGCAGCACTGCCAGTCGGCGGCGAGTTTTTTCAGGAACTGCTCGGTTTCACCGCCCCGGGGTTCGGCCGTGATGTTCAGGGCGCAGGAGAAGCCGGTGGCGAACATCTCGGGCAGGATGAGGAGCGAGCCTGGGGAGGGTGGCGCGGCTTCCAGGAGTGCGTGAACCCTGGCGAAGCTGGCGGCCTTGTCCTCCCAGACGGAGTCCAGTTGCAGGGCGTGGATGGTCAGGCTCATGAGTCCCGCCACTATGACCGCTCCGTTCCTGCCTGCCAGCAAATGCGGCTGGCTATTCTGCGGGCCTTTTTTACACTGGCCCCATGGCCCAATACACCATTCAGCCTGGCGACAATCCGAGCAAGATTGCCAAGAAGTTCGGCATGACCCTGGCGCAGTTCCAGCAGGCGAATCCGGGGCTGGTCGAATGGGGCACGGGCAGCTGGAAGGTGCTTTTCCCCGGCCAGGTCGTGAACGTCACCGGGGCGGTGACGGGCATGCCTGCCGAACCTGCCGCAGCACCCACCAGCTTTGCCGCGCCGCCGCCCTGGATGCAGATCGCCATCATGGAGCAGGGGGTGCAGGAGTGGGCCCAGGGGGACAATCCGAGGATCCTGGAATACCTGCGCAGCTGCGGCATCAGCGGCAGCCTTCTGAAGGATGAAACCGCCTGGTGCGCCGCCTTCGTGAACTGGTGCATCCTCAAGTCGGGCTTCAGCCCTCGGGGCAGCGCCAAGGTTTCCGACTGGTGGGGCTGGGGCAGGCCGGTGGCGGCGACCTACGGTGCCATCTGCATCCTTCAGCCCCTGACCGTGGACCAGGCCAGCAGCGGCCATATCGGGTTCCTCCATGCCATGGATGCCACCAACGTCTGGCTCCTGAGCGGGAACTCCAAAAATCAGGTGCGCATTTCGCCCTATCCCAAGGCCAAGCTGATCCATAACGCTCCCTATCGCTGGCCTTACTGAGGGGGCGGACATGAAATCATCAATGACGGCTTGAAGTCAGGAAGTGCAGCCCTTCGGTGTCGCTGAAAGGTTGGGGCGATGCCGCCCAGGGATGATTTTGAGCGAGCCAGGATCAGGCTCGTTTTTTGAATTCAAAGCAGGCTTCAGCTTCAAGACCAGCAGTTCGTTCTGGGCCTTCGGGCATGGATGCTGGCGTTGAGTGACGCAGCCTGTTGGATAAAAACCGATGCCTGAGTACTGTTCTAAAGAACGCATCCAAAGGCTCGGACAGGCCTCTCAAGGGTGCATAAGCAGCTGCTTAAAAGCCTGTAAATCCATAATTTTCATAATTCTATTTGGAAATTTGGGTCGATTGAACAAAATTATTACAATTTCCAGACAATCGACCAACCCTTGCCAGCCATCGTCATGTCCACCGTCATCCCTCCTTCTCCGGCCAAGGCGGCCTGCTTTTTCGGGGCGAAGCTTCTGGCCGGGTTCATGGCCTGGCTGTTTCTGATATCGGGGGTTCAGGCGCAAGTCGTTGTTCAGGAATATTATATCGCCCTGCCGGAGGCCCAGATCCGGCAGAATTTCCTGTCCCTTGCCAGCAACACAGGAACAACCCTGGACTCCGTGATTTCAGTGACGGTGGGTAATTCGGGAACCAGGGTTATTTACGATCACTGGGAGGATGGCTACGAGGTGGATCTCAACAATCCGGTCCAGACCACGACGAAGATCTGGGGTGATGGCAGCAACGCCAACGGCATCGCCCCCGGTTTTGCCAACGATCCTTCCGGCCTGAGCGCGGGAGCGGTGCTGGCCCTGCGCAACCTCGTGACCCTGCCACGCAATGCCTCCACCATTCTTTATGATGGACGTGACCGGCTGGGGGCGACCAACGCCATCGTGGTTTCCCGGTCAGCCTGGGCCACCACCCCGGGCAGCGTGCTTGCGGACGCCACGGAGGTTTACCCGGTTGTGGACTGGGGCACGTCGTTTGTGATGCCCGTGGGTGAGGATGTCATCTATCCCACGCCGCTGACCTCCTCGATGTTTGAGAAGGTGTCCCTGTTTGTGCAGGCGGCGGAAAACGGCACGCAGGTGCTGATCGACCTGAACGGCGACAGCACGGTGGACAGCACGGTGACGCTGAACCGAGGCGAAGTGCATTTCACCGCCTCCGGGGTTCAGAAGGGGGCGACGGTGTCGGCCAGCAAGCCGGTGCAGGTGCATCTCATGACCGGGGATGTCGGAGCGAACTACGAGTCGCGCTGGTTTGCCATCCCGCCGCAGAGCCAGTGGGGCATCCGCTACTACTCCGCCGTCGGCACCGCCTCGAACGGCCACGAGGCCTTTGCCTTCCTCTACAACCCGAACGCCTCGGCGATCACGATCAACTACACCACGCGCACCGGCAGCGGATCGTTTTCCATTCCTGCCAGGGACACCTACCGTCACCAGCTTCCGCAGAACTCCGGCATTGATTACGACAGCATCTCGGACCAGCCGTTTTTCGGAGTCGGGGCGGTCGGTGCCAAGCCAAGCTCCAACAATGTGTATGACTGGGGCTTCACCCTGGTGCCGCAGAACAACCTGACGACCGCGCTGGTGGTCGGCTGGGGGCCGGGCACGTCCGACCTTTCACAAAACGGCAGCCCCGCCTGGGTCACCGCATTGACGGCCACCCGCATCTATGTGGACTACGACGGTGACCATGACGGCGGCCTGACGGATCCGACAGGGCAGGATTACGATGTGCATTATGACATCGCCGGACTGGAGTCCATGCGTCTCTACGATCCGGACAAGGACCAGACGGCGATGCGCATCTACACGCTCGACGGCACGCTGATCACCGGTGCCTGGGGACAGGATCCGGCGGTGGCCGGGGCGGGCAATCCCTACCTGGACGTGGGCACGACGATCCCCGCCTATCCGGCGCCGGTCATGGTCAAGACCTCGCGCATCGCCACGGACAACGCACCCGCCGGGCTGAGCGTCGGGGACGTGCTCGAGTACACCATCCGGCTCGACAACAAGTCGCTGGTTTCCATCACCTCCGTGCCGGTGCTCGACACCCTGCCCGGCGGCGTGAGCTATGTCACCGGCAGCACGACGAAGGACGGCAGCGCCGTGGCCGACGCCGGCACGTCGCCCTTTCCGCTGGATGAGGACGGCCTGATCGTGCCGATCGTGCGTTCACGCGAGTTCACGGAGGTGAAGTTCCTGGTCGCGATCACGGCTTCCGGCACGCTGACGAACACGGCTGATGTCCTTGGTTATCCCGGTGTCCGCGCGCTGAACACGGTGAACGTTCCGTCGGGTGGAGGCTCGACCAGCTGCGCCCTGCAGTTCACGAACAGCTCGGGCAGCCCTTCGGACTACCTTCCCGGCCAGGGCGTTTATGTCACGCTCACCGACGCGGATGCGAACACCAACTCCACCGTAGCGGAAAGCGTGCAGGTCGTGGTCACCAATGGCGGCAATGGCGACGCTGAGTTTGTCACCCTGGAGGAGACCGGCGTGAACACCGGCGTGTTCCGCAACACTTCAGCCCTGGCCACCTCGACGACGATCGGCCTCGATCCGGATGACGGCACCCTCAATGTCCAGATCGGCAACACGCTCAGCAGCCAGTATCTCGACCCGCAGTTTGCCGACACCTGTTCGGACACGGCCACCATCAACGCCCCCGGCCTGACCAAGCAGCTCTATCTCGACACCGACGGCGCTGACGCAGACACCACGGGTGACCTGGACCGCGTTGACCCTGTCGCCACCACGGACGCCACGACCAGCACCAGCCAGTCCCTCGCCACCGGTGCCAGCGCCACGTTCACGCAGACGCCGGCGTTTGTGTCAAGCTTCACCCTGCCGTCCGGTGGAACCCTCAGCGGACGCGCCTATGTGCAGGTTCCTTCGGGCAGCCTGCCGGGCACGCCGGACATCACGGCCGCCGTGCGGAAAAACGGCACGCCCTTTGCCACGCTCAGCTCACCTTCAGCGACGCTTCTCAGCGGCGGCACGCAGACGATCAGCGTGGGAACGACCAGCAGCCTGCAGAGCGCCAGCACCTCCAGCCTGAGCTTCTCCCACAACGTCGCGGCTGGTGACAACCGGCTTCTGCTGGTGGCCGTGGCCCTGGGGGCGACGACCCAGACCGGCAATCCTCCCAGCCTGACAGGTGTGACCTATGGCGGTACTGCGATGACGCTGGTCGGCTCCCAGGGTTCAGGTTCCGGCGGCAGCAATGATGACACCGTCTCCTACATCTACCGCATGGTGGCGCCTCCGGTCGGGACGGCGAACGTGGTTGTCACCCTCGGTGGCAACGGTGCGGTGGCCGCCGGTGCGACAACCTTCTACAATGTCGACCAGACCACGCCGCTTGGCACCTTCGCCTCGGTGGGTGGTTTTGGCAGCACGCCTTCGGTCACGGTCAGTTCGGCCACCGGCCAGGTGGTGTTTGGAACCGTGGCGGCGGATGAGAATCCAACCCTGACCACCGGCTCCGGCCAGACTTCGCGCTGGCTCTACAACAACTATGGCCCGACCTCCGGCGCCACCAGCACGGAGGACGGCGCCAGCTCCGTCACCTTTTCCTACTCAAGCACGGATGGCTCGCAGGACTGGGCCATCGCCGCTGTGCCGGTGCGCCCGGCCAGCAGCGACGCCATCTACCAGCTCGACTGGTCCGCGACCCTGGGCTCCGCCACCACGGCTGTCAGTGGTGATGTCATCAGCGTCGTCGTGCAGAACAACGTCGCCGCCACGCCGATGAGCCTGCTCTATGACAGCCAGACCTATCCGGCGCGCATCGACCTGCCGACCACGACGGTCATCGACACGCTCACCGTGTCCGTTTACGACGCCGCCTATCCGGCGGGAAGCGCGGTCACCGGAGCCGCCGTGGGATCCACCGTTTATGTGCGCGTCGCAGTCACTGATCCCTTTGGCACCTATGACATCACCAGCAGCGACCTTGTCATCGACGGCACCGGAACGGCGGGCGACGTGAGCACCACGCTGGGCAGCGGCCAGGTCGTCTCCGATGACGGCACGGTGAAGGTTTATGAATACGCCTGGGCCACCACCGCGACCCAGGGCGGCTACAGCCTCACCGCCACCTCCAAGGAAGGCTACGAGAACACCATCCAGTCCTCGAAGTCCTCCTCCTTCACCCTCACCGAGCTCGACCTTGGAACGCCGAGCACGACGGTCTTCAACAAGGACGTGTATGCCGCTGATGAAACCGTCTGCATCACCACCACCGACCTCGACCAGAACCAGAATCCTGCGGCGGCTGAAACCGTGCTCGTCACCGTCCTTTCCAGCTCCGGCGACAGCGAAATCGTGATGCTGACGGAGACCGGCGTGAACACCGGCGCCTTCAGCTTCTGCGTCACCGCCAGTTCCACGACGGGCGGCACGCCCGGCAACGGCACGCTTCACGCCCCGGTGGGCAGCGTGCTGACGGTCACTTATGTGGATCCGGACGACTCCTCCGACACCTCGGGCGACACGGCTTCCGTGCCCACGGCGGCACCTTCATTGAGCGTGGTGAAGACGCTGCTCTCACCTGCGGACGGCCAGGCGATGGTCGGTGAATCCGTGCAGTATCGCCTGCGGGTCACCAACACCGGCGGCAGCACGCTGAGCAGCATCCAGGTGACGGACAGCTTCCCGGCCCTGAACCTGGCCTATGCCTCAGCCTCCGTCACGCCTGACAGCAGCGGTGCAGGTTCCATCGTCTGGAACAACGTGGGGCCGCTCACCTCCGGCCAGAGCACCGACATCGTGGTCACCTTCACCGCGCTGGCCTCGGCCGCACCGGCGGTCAACAGCGTGCTGGCGGACGCGGGCGGCGGCCTGACCGCAACCGACACCGAGGACGTCATCATCACCAGCCCCTCGCTTTCGATCCTCAAGACCCTGGTCAGTCCGAACCCCGGCCCGGCGGGCAAGGGTGACGAGGTGGTCTTTGACATCCTGGTTCAGAACACGGGTGACACCCTCATCACCATGGTGCCGCTTGAGGACAGCTACAGCAGCGCCCTCTTTGACTTCGTCTCCGCCACGACGACGCCCGATGGTGAGGGCGGCGGCAGCCTGGTCTGGAACGACCTCACCGGCGCGGGCAGCCTTGGTGTCGGCGAGTCCTACCTGCTGACGGTCACCCTGCGGGCGAAGGGTGCCGCAAATCCGGCAACCAACCATGCCGCCATCCTTTATGCCGTCGATGTGAACGGCGATCCCGTCCCGCCGGTGGACAGCACCGCCAGCCTGGTGACCGAGGCCGCCAGCATCCGCGGCACGGTTTATGACGACGATGATGACGACGACATCTTCAGCGCCGGTGACACAGCGCTTCCTGGCGTCACCGTGCGCCTCTACACCGACCCCGATGGTGACGGCGATCCCGCCGACGGCACGCTCGTGGACATGACGACCACGCTCGCCGACGGCAGCTATGAATTCCTCAACCTCGACCTGGGCGACTACGTGGTCGTCGAGGAGGACATCCTGGGCTATGTCAGCCTTCAGGACACCGAGGGCGCGCCGACCGACAACCGCATCCGCGTCGGCATCAGCAGCTTCATCGCCCACACCGGCAGGAACTTCCTCGACGCCTTGCTCGACACCTCCACCTACGGGTCGATCAGCGGCCAGGTGCGGGATGACACGGACGGCGACGGCAGCCTGGCGGACTCCGACTCCGGCATCTCCGGCGTCACCGTCGGCCTCTACACGGATCCAAATGGCGACGGCAGCTACAACGACGGCATCCTGCTTGCCACCACCGTCACCAACGGCGGCGGTGCCTTCAGCTTCACGCTCGTGCCTCCTGGAAGTTATGTCGTGGTGGAAACCGATCCTGCGGGTTATGTCAGCACGGCGGACGCGGCGAACCCGAACGACAACCGCATCGCCCTCACCCTGCCGCCCTCCGGCAGCGTCACTGGCAATGACTACCTCGACACCAGCAACACCGCCGTGCTAGGCAGCATCGGTGACAGCGTTTGGCTGGATGCCGACAATGATGGCATCAAGGGCCTGGGCGAAAGCGGGGTCGATGGCGTCGTGGTGGAGCTTTACACCAGCACGCAGACACCGGGGTCGGAAGCTCCCTATCTGAGCGCCACCACGGCCTCGGGCGGCGCTTATCTGTTCACTCAGGTGCCGCCGGGAGGCTATGTGCTTTATCTGTCGGCCTCGAACTTCAGCTCCGGCGGCGCGCTGCTGTCAGCGGCGCTTTCCAGCTCAGTGACCGTTACGGTCGATGACAGCACGGACAATGATGACAACGGCATCCAGGCAGGCGGCGCAGGCACGCCGGTCAGCAGCCCGGTGGTCCTGCTTGCCTCCGGTGAGACGGATGGAGGCAAGGACTTCGGCTTCGTGCCGGACGGCAGCTTTGGCAGCATCTCCGGCGTGGTGATGGAGGACACCACCAACGACCTCGTTGGTGACGTGGGCATCGGTTCGGTGACGGTCACGGTTTACACCGACCCTGACGGTGACGGCGACCCATCTGACGGCGTCCTGTGGGGCAGCGCGACCACGGCCCCGGACGGCAGCTATGACTTCTTTGGTGTGCCGCCGGGGGATTATGTGGTGGAGGAAACCCAGCCTGCGGGCTTCACCAGCGTGACCGACACCGACGGTGGCACGGACAACCGGGTGGCGTTGAGCGTGGTGCCGGCCGGATCGGCGACCGCCGACTTTATCGAACGTCAGGTCGGCCAGATCACCGGTTCGGTCTTTGCGGACCTCGACAACGATGATTTCGGAGACGTGCCGCTCTTCAACGTCACGATCACCCTGAAGGACGCCGCCGGGGATGACATCGACAGTGACTCCGGCCTGCCCGGCATTCAGCCGACGACAACGACGACGGACATCGACGGCAGCTTCACCTTCGCCGACCTGCTGCCCGGCACCTATCGCGTGATGCAGACCCAGCCCGCCGGGTTCCTGAGCGTCAGCGACACGGATGGTGGTGTGGAAAACGAGGTGGAGGTCGTGCTCACCGCCGGAGGCACCGGCACGGCGGATTTTGTTGAAGAGGAGCCTGCGATGGCGGGCAACCTTGTCTGGCATGATGCCAACAACGACGGTTTCAAGGATGTGTCCGAGGACGGCATTGACGGCGTGATGGTTGAGCTGCTGGACATTTCCAACAACCCGGTGGATGGCGACCCGCTGGCGCCGGGCGTCCAGGCGCTCACGGCCACCACCTCCGGTGGCGGCGCCTATGGCTTCACCAACCTGCCGCCCGGCCTCTACCGCCTGCGCATCAGCACGCCGCCCTCAGGCTTGATCCTTTCATCCAGCATCACCAACAACACCGACGACGGCCAGGATGATGATGACAACGGCAGCCAGGTCATGCCCGGCGCGCACACCTACAGCCCCGTCTTTGAACTGGTGGCCGGTGATGTGGAAAGCACCATCGACTTCGGCTTCACGGCCGCCGCCGGCACGCTCAGAATCAGCGGCCAGGTGCGTGACGACTACGACCTGGACGGCAGCTTCTCGGACAGTGACCAGCCGGTGCCGGGCGTGACGGTGAGGCTTTACGCCGACAGCGACAGCGACGGTGTGTTTGACGCTGGCGCCGACCTGCTGCTGGCCACGACGACGACGGACGCCCTGGGCGCCTACAGCTTCGGCAGCCTGCTGGGCGGCACCTACTTCGTGCAGGAGGTCGATCCCGCCGGCGCCACCAGCACCGCAGATGTCATGACCGCCAATGACAACCTGATCCGCGTGCTTCTGGCGGGCAGCAACAGCATCGGCAACGACTTCCTCGACGCCGTCGACCCCGCCGGTTACGCCTATGACGTCACCACCGGTCAGATCATCCCCGGAGGCAGCATCGCGGTGGGCGGACCTGGTGCGGTCACCCTCGTCATGGACGGCAGCAGCGGCCAGTACAGCTTCATCACCGACGGCACGGCCGGCACCTACACGATCACCTACACGCCGCCCTCCGGTTACATCATTGATCCGGCGCGTCCGGTGGCGGGCTCCAGCTTTGATCCGACCGGCGGCAGCAATCCGACGGTGCTTGGGGCGGGAGAGGATGGATTGAACCCCGGCTATCTCACCGATGCCACCGCAGGCGCCAATCCCTGGTACCTGAGCTTCGACCTGGCCTCGGGAGATCCCCTGGTCATCAACAACAACATCCCGCTGCGCCTCGCCACCCCGAAGAAGTATCAATACTGGAAGCTCGTGACGCCCGGCGGCGGGCCTGATCCGGACTCCAACGGAGACGGTGACTGCTACATCGACCTCGTTGAGTATGCTCTGAACCTGAACCCCGCCAGCGGCGTGCAGACGGCCCCGGTCTTCCGAGGCGTTCACAACACGCTCACTGGCAGGATCGACGTGTCCTTTGACCGTGTGGAAGGCGGCCTCGACGACGTCTCCTACACGCTCATGGGGTTGAACGCCCTCAGCGCCTCGCCGGCGGGATGGACGGCGCTTTCCCTTGTGCCCACCGTCACCAGCAACGGCGACGGCACCGAGACGGTCACCTATGAGGATGTCGAGAGCGATCCTTACTTCACGGGCCTTCAGCAGGGCTTCGTGCGCCTGAAGGTGGACCTGGATGAGGACGGCAACATGGTCCCCGAGGAGACGGCGGACACGCCAACCTTTGGCTGGACGCGCCGGACCTTTGATCCCGAATGCGTCATGACGGGGCATCCCTACCTGAAGGACAAGCTCTTCTGCGGCACGGTGGACGCCGTCGTCGGCAACATGCTCGATGTCACCACCAGCGCCGGCTCGGAAAGCATCGCCGCACAGTTCGTGCCCGACAGGCAGTATTTCATCGAGGTGTACTCGGGTGACAACGCCGGCCACCGGTTTGACATCGACGAGGCCGCCGCCACCGCCACGGCCATCGCGCTGGATGCCGCGAGCAGCCGCAACACCCAGGCGTCGGTTCCCGCCAGCCTTGCGGGAGACAAGGTGGTCATCCGCGAGCATCACACGCTCAACGACCTCTTCCCGAGCACTGAATTCACCGCCACCAACAACGCCGCCACGGCCGACCGCCTGATGTTCATGAACCGCGGCGTCGGCACCTACAGCATCTACTGGCTGCTCTTCAACGGCGGCAGTCCGAAGTGGGTGCTCAACGGTGACGGCACGGCCGCCGACCAGGGCGGACGCGTCGTGGATCCGACCGAAGGCTGGTACACGCATCCGCGCGGCACCGCCCATGAAGTTGTCTGGCACGGCATGGTGCGCGCCAATGCCTTCGCCTGCCCGCTCGTCGCCGGCCCCACCTTTGTCGGCAGCGGCTATCCCATGGATCAAAGCCCCGCCATGCGCGGCATGACCGCCGGCGCCGGCTTCATCGGCACCCGCGACCCGTCCACGGCGGACCAGCTGCTCTTCTGGAAGGGCTACACCAGCACGCAGGCCATGGCCTACTACAACCATTTCCTGCTGAGCTCGGGTCCGCTCCAGCAGTGGACGGAGCAGGGCAATGCGCTGCTTACGGATGAGAACAACCTGATGCTCTTCAAGCCCACCACGGGCGTCATCTACCGCATGCGCAGCGGCCTGCCCAGTTATGTGATGCCGCTGCCCTGGACGCCATGATCCACCCGCCCGCCCGCCCTTTCAACACCGCCCCCGGCCTATGAAACCGTCCGCCCTTCTCGCCGCCCTGCTCCTCTCCGCGCTGCCCGCCGCCGCGCGCACGATCGACTGGGGCAATGCCGTCGCCGACACGCTGGTCAACAGCGCCGGCCTGGTCCTCGACGACACCTTCACCTTCGAGCTCGGCACCTTCGGCAGCTTCACGCCGACAGCCTCCAACATCGCCGACTGGGCCTCCCACTGGAAGGTCTTTGACCGCGCCGAGGCGCCTGCCGGAAGCGGCTGGAACTCCACCTTCAGCTTCTTCAACTCCACCGCCACGCTCCTCGCCGGCGGCCAGTCCAGCGAATCGCCCCCGCTCCTGCCCTACACCTTCCTTGCCGGTGAGCAGGCCTTCATCTGGGTCTACAACGTCCTCAACATCGACCCCGCCCAGACACAGTGGGCGCTGGTCACCAATGACTCGAGCGACAGCAATGCCGCCGATGACTGGCTCATGCCGGTGCCGGGTGACAAGACGGACCTGCCTCTGGAGTGGCGGCTTTCAGGCGCGAGCGCCGTCGTTTTCGGCGGCCTGCATGATCAGCAGGGGCCGGGTGACTACACCGGCAATCCCGGTGTGTTTGACCTGCAGACCGCCGCAGTGCCCGAGCCTTCCGGCGCCGTGCTGCTGCTGCTCGGTGCAGGCTTCATGCGCCGTCGCCGCCGAATCCAGGGCGGACGCTGAGGCGGTAGTCTACCGCCCGGCCTTGCCGAGCTTCTGCTTGCCAGCCGCTGGCTTTCAAGCCTGACTGGCGGGGCCATGAAGAAGCCTCTCCGCCTTGCCGTTCTTCTCCTCGCCAGCCTGTCCGCCGCCTTCGCCGAGGACGCGTTGCCAAGGGATTCCCTCTTCACCAGGAGCGTGACGGAGATGTTTCCAAAGCTGGTCGAGATCCGGCGCGACATCCACAGGCATCCGGAGCTTTCCAACGAGGAGGTGCGCACGGCAGGGCTGGTCGCGGATCATCTGCGGAAGCTGGGGCTGGAGGTGAAGACCGGCGTGGCGAAGCATGGCGTGGTCGGATTTCTCAAGGGGACAGGGGAGGGACCCTGCGTGGCGGTGCGGGCGGACATGGATGCGCTGCCCATCAAGGAGCTGCGCAGCACGCCCTACCGCTCACAGAACCCCGGGGTGATGCATGCCTGCGGCCATGATGTGCACACGACCTGCGCCCTGGGGCTGGCGGAGCTGCTTTCGCGGCACAAGGACCAGGTCCGGGGCAGCGTGAAGTTTCTCTTCCAACCGGCGGAGGAGGCCATGCCCGCGACCTTCAAGGGCGACTGGGGCGCCAAGCTCATGGTGGCGGAGGGCGTGATGGATCACCCGAGGCCGGTGGCGGTCTTTGGCCTGCATACCACCGCCCTGGTTCAGCCCGCCGGCACCACCGATGACGGCGTGCATTACCTGACGGCGGGCCAGGTCGGCTTCACGCCCGGCATCGACAACGCCAACAGCGACCGCTTTCACATCACCATCCAAGGGAAAATGGCCCACGGCTCCGCCCCGCACAAGGGGGTGGACGCCATCGCCGTCGCCGCCGAGGCGGTGATGGCGCTGCAGATGATCAAAAGCCGGCAGACCAACACGCGGCAGCCCCTGGTCATCAGCATCGGCACCATCAGGGGTGGCGACCGCGAAAACATCATTGCTGAAAAGGTCGAGCTTGGCGGCACGGTGCGGACTTATGATGCGGCCTTTCGGGACGGCGTCATCGAGCAGATGCACCGGATCCTCAAGGGCATCACGGAGGCGCACGGCGCGTCCTACCAGATGGATTACCGGAAGACCTACCCCAGCATCATCAATGACCGGAAGCTGGTGGAGGCCACGCTGCCCGCCTTCCGGCGGCTTTTCGGGGCCGGCAACGTGAAGGAGCTCATCCCGGGCATGGGCGGGGAGGATTTTTCCTTTTTTGCCCAGGTGGTGCCGGGATTTTACTTCCGGCTGGGGGTGGCCAATGAGGAAAAAGGCATCACCGCAGGTGGGCACACCCCCCTTTATGACTGCGATGAAGAGGCCATCAAAACAGGCGTCCTGGCCCTTGCGGCCGCCGTTTGTGACCGGCTGAATGCGGCTGAATGACGGGGTTCATCTCTTCAGGCCGGAAGGGACGGACACCGGCATGACCGGGCTGAGGGATGCTGGCAGGAGCAGGGCGGGGAAGCCGCTTTCCAGCGGCGCAGCAGGGCGGAGTTATTCACAGGGAAACCCGGTTTTTTGACGCTGACAAAAGTCGAAATCGTCCTTGCAATCCCGGCGGCTGTTTTTACTCTGCGGTTCCTTGTGAAATTTTTCACAAGCTCCTGAACGGCCATTGCCGACCTGCCATGTTGAAATACTTCTTCCTCAGTTACGCCTTTGTCGCCGCCATCGTCGTGGCGGCCTTCGGCACACGCGGCAGCAAAAGTGAGCTGCCCCCGATCGAGCTTTTCCCGGACATGGACCATCAGGCCAAGGTGAAATACCAGGTGAAGAGTGACTTTTTTGCCGATGGTCACGCCGCCCGCCTGCCGGTGAAAAACACGGTGCCCATGGGCTTTGAAGTGCCCGCCCAGCCCGCCTCGAACCCTGGTGCCAAGCCTGTCGCCTATGGGTTCACCAATGGTCTCGACTATTACAACACCGGCAAGATCGGTGACTTTTATGGCGACGGACTGCCTGAGGAGCTGAAGGCGGACAAGTCCCTGCTGGAGCGTGGTGAACGCCAGTACAACATCTACTGCGCAGTCTGCCATGGTGCCTCCGGCAACGGCAAGGGTGTCACCTCCAAGTACGGCATCCTCACGGCCTTCAACTTCCACCAGGCTGGCAGCCTGGATCCGGCCAATGCCGGCGCCTACAGGGCGGATGGAGCCATTTATGACGTCATCACCAACGGCAAGGGCCTGATGGGCTCCTATGGCGGCAACCTGACCGTGCGTGACCGCTGGGCCATCGTGGCCTACATCCGCGCCCTCCAGGTCGCCGTGAAAGAGGGCAACGTCTCCGTCCAGTAACCCGCGCGCTTTTCCAAAACATGGGTCATCACCACGTCACATTTGAAGATCTGCCGCAGGGCGGAGAAAAGTTTGAGCCGGCCAAGGGCGGCAAGCTCATCAATGCCCTCGGGGGGCTTGGCGCCCTGGGTTTGCTGGGTTCCGCCGTGCTCTTCTTCACGAAGACGGACACCTTCGCCTACTCCTGGCTGTTCGCGATCTTCTTCGCCTTCACCATCATCTGCGGCGGCGTCTTCTGGGTGATGCTCCACAACGCCTCAAACTCCGGCTGGGGCGTGGCCATCCGCCGCCTCTGGGAGCAGCTTGCCAACATGGTGCTTCCCCTCGCCGTGCTCAGCATTCCGCTGCTTTTTCCGGCGGTGCAGAAGCCCCTCTACGAATGGATGAACCACCATCGTGAGGCCGCTCATCACGCCCATGAGGCCGGCACCAGCGTTTACGACGCCCTGCATCACATGGCGGAGTCCAACAGCCACCTGCACGTCCTGACCAGCAAGTTCGGCTACCTGAACATCTCCTCCTGGTTCAGCTGGTACACCCGCTTCGCCTTCTACTTCTTCGTCCTGTGGTTCATCGCCAGCAAGCTGCGCGGCCTTTCCGTGAAGCAGGACGTCGATGGCGACATCAGGCACACCGTCAAGGCCCGTCAGTTCGCCTGCATCTGGCTGCTGTTCTTCGCGCTGACCGTCACCTTTGCCGCCGTGGACTGGATTCAGACCCTCGACTACGCCTGGTTCTCCACCATGTGGGGTGTCTACATCTTTGCCGGCTGCGCCTGGTCCTCGATGGCGGTCACCATCATGCTGGTCACCTGGCTGCGCAGCCTCGGCTACCTGAAGAAGGTCGTCTCCGAGGAGCATTACCACCTCATGGGCAAGCTGCTCTTCGCCTTCACGGTGTTCTGGGCCTACATCGCCTTCTCCCAGTATTTCCTCATCTGGTATGCCAACATCACCGAGGAGACGCGTTTCTACCTGACCCGCAACACGGAAGGCTGGCGCTATGTGTCCATCTTCATCGTGGTGGGCCACTTCATCGCCCCCTTCCTGGCCCTGCTCTCCCAGGCCCGCAAGAAGAAGCCCGCCGTCATGATCGGCGTCTGCCTCTGGATTCTGTTCATGCACCTGGTCGACCTGTACTGGAACGTCATTCCTGAACGCGGCCCCTCCCTGGGGGTTGGCGTGCTGGTTCCGGGCGCCTGGGTGGGTGACATCGTCGCCCTTGCAGGCGTCGTCGGCACCCTTGGCTTCCTCTTCCTCCGCAGCCTGGCGAATTACAGCCTTTATCCCTGCCGCGACCCGCGCCTGCTCGAATCCGCCAACGTCGTCAACTGATCCTCATCATGTCCGCTGCCGCCTCCACCTCGAAACCCGGCGCCCCCTTCCTGTGGGTGTTCGGTGCTTTCACCAGCTTCGCCATCCTGCTGGCGATCTTCCTGAACCTTGCCAAGCCCGCCCCGGTTGACCCTCGTGAGCCCGAGCGCCTCGCCAACAAGGCGGAGATCCTCAAGGCGCAGGCTGAACTGACCGCCAAAATGGGCCTGAATGATGCCGGCAAAAAAGGTGGGGTGTTCGACAAGACCCTGGCCCTTCTCTCCTCCCGCAAGCCAGCTCCGAGCACCCAGGTCGTGCCTGGTTCGCCCACCCAGCTCAAGCAGGCCGCCGCTGCGCCTGCCCCCGCTCCGGCTGCCGCTCCGGCCGCCGCCGCTCCTGCCACCAAGTAACGGCCGCCCCATTTTCCGATGCAGACGACTCCTTCATCCGCAGACCAGGACCTCCAGGCAGACAACCTTCGCCGCGCGGCGATTGACAAGTCGGTCAAGGGTCCGGTGCTGTTTCTTTTCCTCAACGGCGCCTTCTGGCTCATGGCTTCGACGATCCTCGGGGTTCTGGCAGCCGTGAAGCTGTTCTCTCCTTCGTTCCTGGGTGACTGCCCGGTGCTTCAGTTCGGACGTCTTCAGCCGACCCACTTGAACGCTCTGGTCTATGGCTGGGGCATCCAGGCCGGTCTGGGCGTCATGCTCTGGATCATGGCCCGCCGTTCCGGACAGGAGCTGAAGAGCGGCAAAAGTCTCCTCTATGTGGCAGGTGTCTTCTGGAACATCGCCCTGACGCTCGGCCTGCTCAGCATCCTCATGGGGGGCAGCACCTCGATGCAGTGGCTGGAAATGCCGCGCTGGGTCTGGCCCATCCTTCTGGCCAGCTTCCTGGTTTTTGCCTGGCCGATGGTGATCATGTTCGGCCGCGCCTTCCGCCCTGAAGGCTTCATGGTCAGCACCTGGTACATCCTTGGCGCCTGCTTCTGGTTCCCCTGGATCTTCATCACCGCCAATGTCTGCCTGCACTGCCTGCCCGGCCTCGGTGCCCTCGGCGCCGGCATCAACGCCTGGTATGTTCACGGCCTGATCCTCCTGTTCTTCGCTCCGGTGGCCATCGGTTCCGCCTACTACTTCATCCCCAAGATCACGGGTCAGCCCATCGCCAGCGCCGAGCTTTCCAAGCTGGGCTTCTGGGCCCTGGCCGTCCTGGCGGGCTGGACGGGCATGCAGACCTACATGGGCGGGCCGCTTCCCGCCTGGATGCCCTCCATCGGCGCGCTCACCGGCACCCTCCTCCTGATCCCCGTCGGTGTTGTGGGGTTGAATCACCACCTCACCACCCTGGGCAAGCACAGCCTCGTCGCATCCTCCCCGACGCTGCGCTTCACCTTCCTCGGCTCCTTGTTCTATCCCGTCACCGGCATCGTGCTGGCGCTGCTGTCCAACTACAGCACGGGCGTCACGCTCCAGTTCACCCACGCCACCTACGGCTTCCAGATCGTCGCCGTCTACGGCTTCTTCAGCATGTGCGTCTTCGGCGCCATCTATTACATCGTGCCGCGCCTCGCAGGCTGCGAATGGCTCAGCGTCCGCCTGATCCGCAATCACTTCTGGTTCTCCACCTACGGCATCGCGACCATCGTGGTGACCAGCCTGGTCGCCGGCGTGCAGCAGGGCGGTGACCTGAACCACCCTGAAATGTGGGATCAGGACTTCATGCAGCTTTCACTGAATGCACGCCCCTACATGATCGCCCGCGCCCTGGCCTGGTGCCTGATCACCTGGTCCAACATCTGGTTCCTCATCCATCTCATGCTCATGGTGGCCGGTCTTGGCCGCCGCAGTTCCGCACCCACGCTGCTGCATTCTGCGCATGATGACACCCCTCACGCCGCCCACGCATGAGCAACTTCCGCACCTTCATCCTCGGCCTCGTCGCCACCTTCGGCCTTCCCTGGCTCCTCCTCGTCGTTGTTCCTGTCATCAAGTATCAGGGCCTGGCCCCTGCCGCCTATGACAAGGACAAGGATGGCGTCGAAGGCTTCTATCCTCCCGCTCCGATCAACGGCCAGGGACAGCTTGTCTACATCCGTGAAGGCTGTGCCCAGTGCCACACCCAGATGATCCGCCCGACCCAGCTTGCCCTGGATGGCTGGCGCAAAGGCTGGGGCCAGGATCAGGAGGCCCGCCCGGCCGCTCCTGTCCGCTCCAACACCCTGCGCGACTACCTGGGTGAAAAATACGCACCCCTGGGTTTCATCCGCAGCGGTCCTGACCTTGCCAACTACGGCTGGCGTGCCCCCGAGCGTGGCGTGATCCACCAGAAGCTGTATGCGCCCCGCTCTATTCATGACTGGTCCAACATGCCGGCCTTCAAGAGCCTTTACATCGTCCGCAAGGCCCAGGGACCCGCCAGCTCCAAAGCCCTTCAGCTCACCGGCAAGGACGCTCCTGCGGAAGGTGATGAGGTCGTCCCGACTCCTGAAGCCGAGGCCCTTGTCGACTACCTCCTGTCCTTGAAGAAAGACTACCCCATTCCGGGTGTCTCGGCCGAAGTGGCCGCCGCCGCTGCGGCTCCAGCGAAGAAGTAAACGCCCTCTGTCCTCAATGAGCGCCCCCTCCAACAGCTTCCAACCCGACAGCACCGACCTGGACCGCCTTCACTCCGCCGTGAAGCGTGAAAAGGCGGACCTGCAGCCCGGTCGCGAGCCCGTGCCGATGCTTGTCATCTTCCTTGGCATGATCGTCGCCGTCATCGCCGGCGGCCAGCTCGGTGTCATGACCGGAGGCTACAGCTTCAACACCTCCAATCCCTTCAACTTCACCGCTGCTCCTGATCCGCGTCCTGGCGGCGGAGCTGGCGCAGGTGCTGCCGACCCCTTCCAGGCGGCCATGAAAAAGGGCGCCTCCGGCTACGCTGTCTGCGGCGGCTGTCATCAGGGCAACGGCATGGGCATCCCAGGCCAGTTCCCGCCGCTCGCCGGCTCTGAATGGGTCACGGGCGGCACGGAGCGCCTGGTGCGCGTCGTCCAGCACGGACTGGTCGGTGCCATCACGGTCAAGGGCCAGGGCTACAACACTCCCGGAGGCATGCAGCCCTTCGGTGCGGCCATGTCCTCCGGCGATCTTGCGAATGTGCTGACCTACATCCGCAACAGCTGGGGCAACGAAGCCACCATGATCACCAAGGAAATGGTCGAAAAGGTTCGCTCGGATGAAAAACGTGCCCAGCAGTGGACCGAGGCCGACCTTGCCCCCTTTGCTGACAAAAACGTCCCGGGAGATGTCCCGGCCGGTCCTGGAGCCACCGCCGCCCCCGCAGCCAAGTAAGCCGTCAGCACGATGCATGTGATCGACGGCACAACCTTGAAGGCGGGCGCGGCTTTTCGTCGCAGCTCGCCTGATCCTTTCCGTCCTTCCAACCTGCCCAGCAGCAACACCCCCCTTCAAGCCGAGTTAGTTTCACCGTGACCCTTCTATGAGCGCCGCCGCCCACACCCACGATCACACCCACGATCACGCGCATGACCATCATGAGCCGGGATTCATTGGAAAATATGTCTTCTCCACCGACCACAAGGTGATCGGCATTCAGTACGCCATTTCGGGCCTGCTGTTTCTGCTGTTCGGCTTCTTCCTCATGCTCCTCATGCGCTGGAGCATCGCCTATCCAGGCCAGCCCATCCCCGGTTTCGACATCGTCAGCAGGCTTCCCGTCATCGGCGGCATCTTCAATGAAATGATCGGCCGCTGGGCTCCCGGTGGCGTGGTCAACGGCGAACTCTACAACATGCTGGGAGCCATGCACGGCACCATCATGGTGTTCCTCGGCATCGTGCCGCTCGGCTTCGCCGGCTTTGTGAACTTCGTGATGCCGCTGCAGATCGGCACCATCGACATGGCCTTCCCGCGTCTGAACATGTGGAGCTACTGGCTCTTCTTCATCAGCGGCGTCGGCATGCTGGCCAGCTTCTTCCTCGGCACCGGTTCCGTGCAGACCGGCTGGACGATGTACTCCCCCCTCGCCAGCACGACGGCTGTTGCCGTGACCAACATCTGGATGCACGGCCACACCTGGTGGCTGCTGAGCATGGTCTTCAACATCTCCGCCTCCCTCCTGGGTTCCGTGAACGTCATCACGACGGTCATCAACCTGCGCGCCAAGGGCATGTCCTGGATGCGCATGCCCTTCTTCTGCTGGGCCATGTTCATCGTCGCCTTCCTGCTTCTCCTGGCCTTCCCGCCTCTCGAAGTCGCCGCCCTGCTGCAGTTCTCCGACCGCGTCTTCGGCTCCAGCTTCTTCCTGCCCACGGGGCTGATGGAAGGCGGTCAGCATCTCGACATCTCCGGCGGTGGTTCTCCGCTGCTCTACCAGCACCTGTTCTGGTTCCTGGCCCACCCCGAGGTGTATGTGCTCATCCTGCCGGCCTTCGCCATCCTCGCCGAGGTCATCCCGGCCAACACCCGCCGCCCTCTCTGGGGCTACAAGGCCATGGTCTATGGCGGCCTCACCCTCGGCTTCCTGAGCTTCCTGGTCTGGGCCCACCACATGTACCTCACCGGCATGGGCACGATGATGTCCACCTACTTCCAGATCACCACCGTGCTCATCTCCGTGCCCTCGGTGATCCTGCTCACCGGCCTGATGATCTCCCTCTATGGCGGCTCCATCCGCTTCACGCCGCAGATGCTCTTCGCCTCCGCCTTCCTGCCCATGTTCGGCATCGGCGGCCTCACCGGCCTGCCGCTGGCCTTCACCTTCATCGACCTTGCCCTGCACGACACCTACTATGTGATCGGCCACTTCCACTACGTCGTCGCCCCCGGCTCCATCTTCGCCTTCTTCGCCGGCGTCTATCACTGGTATCCCAAGGCCACCGGCCGCAAGATGAACGACCTCCTCGGCAAGCTGCACTTCTGGCCCTCCCTTGTCGGCATGAACCTGGTGTTCGCCCCGATGTTCATCCAGGGCATGGGCGGCTTCCACCGCCGCTGGTACGACGGCGGCAAGTACTTTGAGCAGACCTCCTCCGCCTCCAACTGGTTCACCGAGCTGACCTCCGGCTTCTTCGGCCTCTTCGGAATGGAAGTTCCCAACAACCTGCTCGGCCTCAACGTCCTGATGACCTTCGGCGCCATCATCCTCATGCTCGGCCAGGTGCCCTTCATCCTGAACTTCTTCCTCAGCATCAAGGGCGGTGAAAAAGTCACCAGCGACAACCCCTGGAACTGCACCACCCTTGAATGGGCCACCCCGACGCCTCCTCCGCACGGCAACTTCACCTTCGACATCGTCGCCGTCCGCGGGCCTTATGAATACAGCGTCCCCGGCATGAACCAGGATTACTTCCCCCAGTGGGAGTCCGAGCCCGGCAAGGCGGCCGAACCTTCCGCAGTGCCCTCCGCTCCGGCCGCCGCCGCCCATCACTGATTCACCGCGAACCGCGAACCTCGAAACCGCGACCTTCACATGGACATCCCTTACACCGTCACCGCCCGCCCAGACACGGGCCTCTACAACGCCAAGGTTGGCATCTGGCTCTTCCTGGCCTCGGAAGTCATGCTCTTCGGCGGCCTCTTCAGCTCCTACATCTTCCTCCGCGTCGGCGCCGACTACCCCTGGCCGGTGCATGAGCTGAACGTCACCCTGGGCTTCATCAACACCCTGGTGCTGATCGGCTCCTCCGTGACCGTTCTGCTCGCCTGGGCCTCCCTCAAGCTCCGCAGGATCGGCGCCTACAAGCTTTACATGCTCATCACCGTGCTCTGTGCGGCCACCTTCATGGTGAACAAGACCTTCGAATACAAGGCCAAGTTCGAGCACTACAGCGTGACCCTGACCGACGGCACCATCCTCACCGGCCACCTGCCTCACGGTTACAGCCTGGAGTTCGGTGATGTGAAGACCCTGAACCTGACCGTCGCCGGCAAGACCAGCGCCGTGGACGCCGACCCGGTGAAATATGTCCTCCCCTATGTGAAGGGCGACGTGCCGAAATTCAGGACCGAGGCCGGTGAGGAGATCACCCTCGACGCCGCCAGCTTCGCAAAGCTCAAGGCCGAGGCGCACGCCAAGGCGGTTGAAAAGGCGAAGGCCGAGCAGCTCAAGGAAGTCCCGAACTGGTCCGTCAAGCTGACAGCCGCCGCCCCGCTCACCTTTTCCGTGCCGCCGTCCAAGCTGCTCGCGAAGCCCGCCCCGGGCGCCACGATGATCGCCTTCCGTGACGGCACCTCCGTCGAGGGCAGGATGATCAATGACAAGATGACCCTCGAGGTGGATGGCGTGGATCTTCGTGCGACGCCGGACAAGGAGAAGTCCCTGGCCTGGAACGAGCATTATCTGGGCTCCGCCTGGAAGAAGGCCTTCATCGAGCAGCGCGACCATGCCATTGCCGAGTTCAATGAAAAGTATGGTGACGGCAAGGGCGGCACCACACGCGATCCGAACAAGAGCGCGACCCATCAGAAGCATCAGTTCTTCATGCACCTGCATTCCGCCAAGCCTGAGTCGCATGGGGCTGATGGAGCGCACAAGGCCGAGGCTCACGCCCCTGCCGGCCACGGTGAAGCCCACGCCAGCCACCACCCCGAAGTTCAGCTCGAGCGCAAGGACGTGCAGTTCTTCTCCAATTTCACCCCCAAGCTCAACAGCTACTACGCCATCTACTTCACCCTGACCGGCCTTCACGGCATGCACGTTGTCGCCGGAGCCCTGGTCCTGGCCTACTTCCTGGTCTGCAACGGACGCATGCTTCGTGAGGATCCCGAGCGCCTCGCCAACCGCGTCGAGGTCGGCGGCCTTTTCTGGCACTTTGTGGACCTTGTCTGGATCTTCCTGTTCCCGCTTCTTTACCTCCTGTAAATCCACCCCGAACGCCACCACCCGCCATGGCCGACAGCCCTCAAGAAATCCAAAAAGCAGTTCGGAAGATCCTCTGGATCGGAGCCATCCTCATTGTCTTCACGGTCATCACCGTCGCGCTTTCCTATGTGGAGCTGCCTTCGCACTCCTGGAACCTGATCGTCGGCATGATCGTCGCCACCTTCAAGGCGGCCCTGGTTGCCCTGGTGTTCATGCACTTGAACCACGAGGCCAAGCTCATCTACAAGATCCTCGCCTTCACGACGGTCTTCGCCCTCGCCATCTTCCTGCTGATCTACTTCACCAGCCTGGATCCTCTCGAGTTCGCCAGGTTCTGATCTTTTCCCGCACGGCCCGATGTCCCTGAAGCACTTCCACTATGTCTTCCTCTTCTTCGCAGTCCTCTGCGACGGCGGGTTCTGGCTGTGGACGCGCCTGGCGCCTGAAAAGGCCCAGGAGCTTGGCATCACCGGCATCGGCCAGGTCGCCGGCTGGACCAGCCTGCTCCTGATCGGCTACTTCCTCTGGTACCTCGTCAAAAAGTCCCGCCAGATCATCATCTGACCACCGCCATGCTCCTCGCCTGCGCCACCTGCAAAGCCGACCCCAACAGCCTGATCGCCCAAGCTCAGGATCTTGCGGTGCTCGTGATGCTTGGCTTCCTGGCCGTCGGCATGCTCTGCGTGGCCCTGATCGTCTACAACTTCGTCCGCCGCCAGCAGCGCCTGGCGGCGAACCTGCCGCAGCACTGAACTCCTTTATCTCCACCCCGCTTCATCCTCCCCTGACATGAGCATTTCTGACATCAATACCTGGTTCGGCGCCACGCCCAACGCCTCCGAGCACGGAGGCCTTGTCGATCACATGCTCGGCTTCGTGCATTGGTTCATGCTGGCCCTGTTCATCGGATGGTCCATCTTCCTCATCAACGTGTTCTGGAAGTACCGCGCCGGCAGGACCGCCAAGGCCGACTACCATGGTGTGCGCGGCCACGCCTCCACCCACATCGAGATCGGCGTGGTGATCGTCGAGGCCATCCTGCTTCTTGGCTTCGCCTTCCCCCTCTGGTCCCGCCAGGCGGACGACTATCCCACCAGCGCCGACACCATCAAGATGCGCGCCATGGGCGAGAAGTTCCTCTGGAACTTCCAGTATCCGGGCAATGACAGCATGCTGAGCACCTGGAATCCCCGCGCCATCTCCCCCAGCAACGCCACCGGCCGTGAGCTGAACGACCCGAACGGCAAGGATGACTTCGTCAACCCCGGCACCATGAAGCTGCCGGTCGGACGCCCGGTCATCGTCGATGTCACCAGCAAGGACGTGATTCACAACCTGGCCATCGTCCCGATGCGCGCCGCCCAGGACGCCTGCCCTGGAGTGAAGTCCCACATGTGGTTCAAGCCGGTGAAGACCGGCACCTGGGACATCATCTGCGGACAGCTCTGCGGTCCGGGCCACGCCCAGATGAAGGCGGTCATCGAGGTCATGGAGCCCAAGGAATACGACGACTGGGCCAAGGAGATGTCCGCGGCTGCGGCGGCCAAGAATGCAGCCCCGGCTCCCGTGGCTGCCCGCTGAGCCAAACGGGGTCTCTGCCGGACTTCCAAATTTCATTCTGAAAAGAGCGGGTGTCCCCCGCTCTTTTTCTTTTCGACCCTTGATCGCAAAGCTCCGCCGTTCGTTTCTGTTGTCATCATCTCATGACCCGCTTCCAACGCTTCGCCCTCACCGCCTTTGTGGCGATTGAGATCCTGATCTTTGTCGGTGCCATCGTCCGCACCACAGGTTCGGGCCTTGGCTGCCCGGACTGGCCGTTCTGCTATGGCTGCTGGGTTCCGCCGGCCTCGGCGGAGGAGATCGACTTCAGCCGGATCGACCTGGAGAAGTTCCGCCGCAAGGCCGCCGCCCTCGGCCGTGACCCTGCGGAAATCACGCCTGAAAGGCTGAAGGCCGAGTTCAATCCGGTGGCGACCTGGATTGAATACCTCAACCGTCTCACCAGCCTGCCCGTGGGCCTGTCCGTGATGGTGATGTGGTTCGCCAGCTTCGGGGAGTGGAGGCGGGGCCGGGCGCGTGTTTTCCTGGCGGCCACAGGCGCCGTCCTGCTGGTCGGCGTCAACGCCTGGCTCGGGGCGCGCGTGGTGCTCAGCGGCCTGAAGCCGGGCATCATCACCCTGCACATGGCGCTGGCCATCCTTCTCCAGTGCGTGCTCGTTTACACCGCCTGGCGCGGAGTCCGGAGCCCGTGGGGCCTGGGTTGGAAATCCGGCCCCGACAACAGGCTGCGCGCCGTGGCCTGGCTGCTGTTTGCCCTTGTGGTTGTCGAGGGCGTCATGGGATCCCAGGTGCGTGAGCTGACCGATGAGCTTGCACGCTCTCATGCCGGGCATTCACGCGCCGAGTGGATCGGCGAGCTTGAGGCAAGCTGGGTCTACCTGGTTCACCGGAGCTTCTCCTGGCTCATCGTCGCTGCAGCCGTGCTCTTCTTCCGCCTGGGCGGCCGTTCGCTGGCCTCCCGCAGCTGGTTGGAAGCCATGATTGCTGGGCTGGTGCTGGCCCAGATGCTCCTGGGGATCGTGCTCGCCCATGTCGGGATTGTTGCCGTCGCCCAGGTTCTGCACATCGGTCTTTCCTCACTGCTGGTCAGCGGGCTCTTTCTCTGGCTTCTGGGCGCGTCCGTACGTTCGCGTGCCTGAGCGGTGTCGCGACGTGCTGCAGAGTTTACAAGCCTGAATCGTTCAGGTAAGTCGCATTGGATGTCAGGTGAAGCCGCTGATGCAAAGCATGAAGGCCAGCACGCGCCGGAGGGTGCGGGCCGTTCATGGCTTGCCCTGATCCGTCCCTCCGTGCTTGCGGTCGCCGCCATGCTGGTCAGCCTCGCGTTTTCCAGCACCTGGCCCCCGGCGAACCAGCTTCTCCTGCACCGGTCGGTCGACCTCCTGGTGCTGGTGATGTACTTCTGGGAGTTTGCCCGGCATCGTCCGAGCTTTTTTGAGTTTTCCGGCATCAGCCTGACATCGGCAGGCTTCCTGTTCCTGGTCTTCAAGGGTGCCTGGCTGATGCCCGTCGTCATCATGGTCATGGCAGTCCTCTGGCTGCTCCTCACCTGGGTGGCGCAGCAATGGCCGCTCCAGCGCGGCCTGACCATGGCGGCCTTGTTCTGGGTCATCCTGCGTCTGACGATGATGGCCCTGCGCATGGGAGGTCATCTGGGGCCTGAGGATCCCTGGCCGCGTGCGGTTGACCTTGGGTTCCTGGCCCTGCTGAGCGTCATCGCGCTGACTTCATCCCGGGCCTGGCATGGGCGTCGCTTTGCCGTGCCGGTCCCGGGCCAGTTCCAGGCGGGCTTCTTCAGCGCGCCTCTGGTGGTGGCGGTGATGCTGAAGCTCTGGCCCTGGGGGCATCCTTTGTCCGGGGCGGCGCAGGGCTGGGTGGATGCCGGTTTCGCGCTTCTGGCCGCCGTCACCGCGTGGAGTGCCCGGCGCTGGACCTGGGGCGGCCTGCGATGGATGCCGCCGGCATTGCTGATCATGCCCGTAAACCAGGTGGCCCTTGGCCTGTATGCCAAGGTCAGTTCAAACACGCTGGTTCCCCTGCTGCATCAGCTCAGCGGCCTGCTGGTCTTCTGCCTGGCGTTCCTCTGGGCCAGCCTGGTGTGGGCGGAGCTTTGGCGCAACGAGCGGTCCCCGGCCACGCCCTGAACGGCCGACGCCTCATCTGCCAAACAACCACAGCGCCAGGATCAGCGTCCAGAGGATGTTGAAGACCTGGCCGCCAAGGAAGGCGGCCGCCGGCCTGCCACCGCCAAGGCTGAACAGCTCGCCCAGCCGCGTCTCCAGGCCGATGCAGACAAAGGCGGCGGCGAACCAGACCTCACGCAGGCCCTTCAGCGGCTTGCTTGCGGCCTCCGCCACCGTTGCCGGCACGAAGTAGGAGAAGACGATGGAGGCGATGACAAAGCCGATCACGAACTTGGGGAAGCGCTCCCAGATGACGCCGACCGAGGGTTTCTCGCGCTTCCCGGCCCCGCCTTCACCGCCGCGCATGGTCCACCAGATGGACAGTACAAAGGCGGCCACGCCGATGAGCACGTTCTGGGACAGCTTGACGATCACGCCGACCTTGGTGGCGTCCTTGCCCACCTGTTCGGTGGCGGCGGCGACGGAGCCGCTGGTGTCCAGGGTGCCGCCGATCCACGCCCCGCCGACAGCTTCGGACAAGCCCAGCTTCTGCACCGCCACGGGCATCAGGATCATCATCGGCACCGCGCAGATGAGCACGATGGAGGTGACGTAGGACAGCTTTTTCCGGTCGCCCTGGATGGCTCCGCAGGCGGCGATGGCCGCTGACACGCCGCAGATGGAGACGGCGGTCGAAAGCATGACGCCGAACTCGTCATCCACCTTCAGCTTCTTGGCGATGAAGAAGCAGGCATACCACACGACAGGAATCACGAGGGCGCCCTGGATCAGGCCCGGCAGGCCCGCCTTCAGCATCTCCTGAAGCAGGATGGTCGCGCCGAGCAGCACAATGCCGACCTTGATGAAAAACTCCGTGCGCACCGCTTCACGCAGCCATTCCGGCACGGGCAGCAGGTGGCTCCAAATCATGCCGATCAGCAGGGCGAAGACCACATACTCAATGCCCCAGGCCTTGACGGCGGCATTGCCGGCGACCCAGTGGGACAGCCATCCCAGCACAAAGACCACAGTGGCTCCACCCAGGAAACGCAGGGATCTCCTGCCCAGCGAAGGCGCCAGGGCGAGTACGGAGATGGCCAGGAAAACGATCAGCAGCACGGCGCTCAGCCCCAGGTTGTCCATGGAGAACGCCTTGCCCGCCTCGGCGGCACCGCTCCAGCCCATGGAGGGCATCTTCGGCATCCAGCCGCCGGCCACCGCGATCAGGACCGGCAGGGCCGCCAGCACGGCAAGCCAGTCTTCGTTCTGCCACCAGCGGGCGGTGGAACGGCCGGGCGAGGGATAGGCGGAGTCGGAGGCGGCTGGATTGGCGGACATGGGCTGGCTGGGGGAGAACCGTTTTGCTGAGGCAACAAACGAAGCCAAACCTTCAGGTGTTGCGCTCCGAGCTTCGGAAGCTGTGTGATGGCTCCCGGCCATCCTTCATTCCGCCCTTTGAGGCAGCTGCTGGAACAGCTCCTCAAGCCCGGCCAGGATCTTGGTCGAGGCATCGACCTCCAGGCAGCTCGACCTCGCCCGCCAGGTTTCGTAGCCGCCAAGTCGATGATGCTCCGGCGTCGGCAGATAGCCATGGTAGGCGTTGGCGAGCGAGACGGTGAAGGTGGGCGCATGGCGCTTCTTCAGCTCCAGTCCGATCTCGACAAACACCTCCGCAGGAATCGCCGACACATGCAGGTCTCCGATCTTCATGACCTGCAGCGGCGCTGAAACCGTGGGAGGAAAGTCCGCCAGCAGCACGGTTTCACGCGCATAGACCTGCTCCATCGTCTCCATGCGCGGGAACAGCTTCGACTGCTTCATCACGGCGCGCGCCTTCTCGACCTCCCCCTTCCCTGGCAGGCGAAGCCCAAGCGTGACTTCCTTCTGCGCCACGGTCAGAGGCACCCAGTCCTGATGCTTCACGGATTTCACCGCGTCGGCGACGGCCTGGGCGACCTCGTCCGCCACGATCTGAATGCGGCCATAGGGGCCTTCCTTTGCCTGGCTTCCGCGGAAGTCGATGTTGTTGATGTCGCCGCTGGTGCCGTTGGACATGATGCCGACAAAGGGCGGCTCCTGCTGCTCCGCGCCGAGCAGACGCGCCATCTTTCCGGCGAAGGCGCCGAAGTAGTCCGCCGAGATGTGGCCGGGGCCGACGCCGCCGACGTAATGCAGCGAGTAGTTGGCCAGCAGGGCGAGAGGGCGTCCGTCCAGGTGCTGCACGCTGATGAAGCCGACCTCCGGATCCGTCGGTCCTGCGGGTTCAAGCAGGCCGGGGTTCCTGACGCCCGGGTTGGTCTTCACCTGGTCGGTGGTGACGCCCAGCGGCGTCGGCGGGATGCTGCCGGGCTTCATCCTCCAGCGGCGGTTGAAGACCTGATGAGGCACCTGGGCGCTGCCATGCCCGATCCGCGCCGGGGCCAGGTTGTTGAGCGCACGCCGCACGCCGTCCGCGATCCGCCGCGCAACAAACTTTTGGTAAACAGGGCTCGGCTCGCTCTGGCCCACCGCCTGGAGCGTGCCGCAGGAGTGGGAGTGCGTGGCGGACATCATCATGTTCGCCTCCGGCAGCCCGGTGGCCCTGTGCACCAGCATCTTCGCCTCGTCGAAGATCCCGCGTCCGATGACGCAGCTGTCGGCGACGACCATGACCAGCCGGGTCTTTCCGTCGTCAAGCGCCAGGCAGCGGGCATGAAGCTCGTCATGGATGTAGGCCGCCGTGCCGTCCTGGAAGCCGCCGTTGATGGAGCTGCCCAGCTCCGGAGTGATGTTGCTGGTCGCGGCACCGGCGCGGAATTCGACGGCCTGCAGGGGCGCAAGGAACAGGCCGAGGGCGAGGAGAGGGAGCTTCATCCAGAGGATACGCATGAAGCACTCCGGCCTTCTCCCGGAAGGTGAACTTGTTCCTGCGCGTGTCAGTCCGCCAGGTCGTCCGAGCGCCTGTCCGGCGCCCACCAGATGACGATCAAGCCCAGGGCGTAGATGGAGGCGCAGACGGTGCCGACGCGTGGATAGTCGCCGCCCAGGGCGGAGAAAAGGAAGCCTGCGGCCAGCACGCCAAGGGCGGTGGCAAAGCGGCCGGAGTTGTAGGCGAGACCGCTGCCCGTGGCCCGGACGCGTGTCGGGAACAGCTCCGGCAGGTAGAGCGCCAGCCAGCCGAAGAACAGCGTGGCGACAAAACCCTGCGTGAACACCACGGCATGGAACCCGGGACGCAGGGGGGCGGTGCCCTGGAACATGGCGATGGTGACAACCACCGTGGCAAGGCTGATGAGCGCATAACTGGTTCGGCGCCCGAGACGGCTGGCGAGCTGCGCCCCGGCGAAGCTGCCGAGCACCGCGCCCAGCGCCCACCATCCCTGCGTGGCCGCCTTGTAGCCGCTGTCCGCGGCCCCGGCGACCTTGTCCGCCCAGGGAATCATCCACTTGCTGGCCGACCAGGCGCCGATCATCGGGATCGAGCTGATCAGTACTCCGACGAGGGTGAGGCGCAGCAGGGCCGGCTGGAAGAGTTCCCGCAGCGGTGTGACGGGCGACCTGGCCGCGCCGCGCGAGTCCAGCCACCGGGGCGATTCCGGAAGCGCGACGAGCACGAGGAGGCCGAGCAGGGCGGGAACTCCGGCGAACTGGAAGAGCCAGCGCCAGGAATCGGGCGTGACCGGCCACTGCCTGGCCAGCTGGGAGAGCAGCAGGATGCCCGCGTTCAACCCCGCCATCATGGTGCCGGAGACAAGCGGGCGTGAGGCTCCCGACCAGCATTCCGAGACAAGCGCGATGCCGTTGGGCCAGAGGCCGCCGACACCGAGGCCGACGAGGAAGCGCAGCGCCAGCATCTGCCAGGGGTCCCGCGCCCATGCGCCGAGCGCGGCGAAGACGGAGTAGAACAGGATGCAGACACCCATGGCGCGCGTGCGGCCGATGCGGTCCCCGAGGCTGCCGAGGACGATGCCGCCGAAGGCCGCGCCGAGCATGAGGGCGGCGGTGAAGCGCGCGAACCATTCGCCGCCAAGCTCAGGCGTGAAGGAGGCGCCCAACAAACTTTTCGACACCGACAGGGAGGCGACCGGCATCAGGCCGAGCTCGACGCCGTCAAACACCAGCGCGAGGAAGCTGACGGCCAGGACAAGGATTCGCTGAGGGGTGTTCAGGGAGGACATCAGGAGGGGGCTTCGTTTGTGTCCGGCGGTGCATAGGCCCGGATGACGGCGCTGTTGTCGGCGTCGCCGAAGCCGAGGTTCTCGGCCTTTTCGAGAAGCCCGCGGTGGGCCTCGCTCAGCGGCAGCGGAACCGGGCTGGCCTGCAGCATGAGGCGCACGTCCTTGAGGTGCTGGGAAAGCCTGGCCTGAGGTGTGAAGTCGCCGGTGATCATCTTTTCACCCTTGGTGTCCATGATCCGCGAGTAGGCCATGCTGCGGCGCATCACGTCGAGAGTCCGCGCGGGGTCGAGATGCAGCTGCTCCGCGAAGGCCAGGCCCTCGGCAAGGGCGGCGCGGTTCAGCCCGAGGACGAGGTTGGTGACAAGCTTCATCCTCGCGCCGCTGCCGCAGGGGCCGACATGGACTGCGTCACGCGCGAAGCGTGCGAACAGCGGGCGGCAGCGCTCGAACACGGCCTGCTCACCACCGGCCATGACGAGCACGTCCCGCTTCAGGATCTGGGCGCTGCTGCCCGAGATGGTGGCATCGAGATAGTGGACGCCGCGTGCGGCGAGCTCCGCCCCGAGGGCCGCCATCTCCGCCGGGTCTCCCGTGCTGGTGTCGATGAGGATGAGCCCGCGCCGGAGCGGTGCGTCGGCGAGCACTTCGCGGACGATGCCTGAATGCGGCAGGCAGAGCAGGACGACCTCGCTTTTTTCAAACACCTGGGCCGCGGTGGTGGCGACCATGCAGCGGGCGGGGTCGATGTCCCATCCACGCGCCGCGCCGGTCATCGCCATGAAGGCCGAGCCCATGAGGCCCATGCCGATGATGCCGGTGGAGTCAGGGGACGGTGAATTCATCACGGGAAGTGTGCAGGCTAAGGGTCACGCAGCTGGTTGGCGAGCGTTCTCGCGGCCTGACGCCAGTTTTCCGGTTCGCTGCCGCCAAAGCCCGTCACCATGCGCCAGGTGCCCTGGAAGCCGGCGGGCACGGAGGCCTTCTCGAAGCACTTCAGGTAGTATTTCCGGTAGCTGCCAGGAACGTTCCAGATCATCGAGATGTGGCCGCCCTGCCCGGGCGCCTCCAGCAGCCGCGAGACGGCAAACTGCCGGCTCTCCGGCTCGTACACCGCCATCCAGTCCACCTTCTGGTTGATCACAAACCGGCGGGCGGTTTCAGCGCCGTCATCCAGCGCGCCTGAAATCAGCCTCTCAGGTGCGGCGTCATGGCCGGCGCAGTAGGCGGACACGGTCGGCCTCCAGGCGTGCATGAAATGATACACCAGCTTCAACGGCGCCTCCTTCAAGGCATGGACGGTGGTGGTTTCATGAAGGCGGCCGCCTTTCAGCTCGGTGATGCAGGCAAGGTTGATGCCCCGGATGCGGGAGGTTCGCTCGAACCGGAAGCTGTCTCCCTTCAGCTCCGCAGCGGGTGTGGCGACAGGCCTGCCATCGAGGATGAAGGCGAGCGACTCCAGCGGCTCCGGCTCGTTTTCCAGATGGGCGGTTCCGATGAAGCCGCAGTCAGGAAAGGAGAACACGGTGCCGTAGGCGCTGCGTTCGGTGGTCATGGCATGGCCGCGGAAGTCGATGCGGCCCGGCGTCCACTGCGAGGCCTGGCGGAGCAGCAGCGTCAGCTCGCCGCAGGTCACGGTGATGGCTGGCAGGTCGGGGCCGAGGTTGGGCTTGAAGGGCGGTGTGGCGGCGGCGGCCAGGAACGGGCAGAGGAGGGCGAGGCAGGCGTGTCGCAGGGGCATCCTCATCATACGGTGCCGGGGCACGAATCACACTGACGTGCGTTGCTGCTCTTCAGCGGATCTTCCACACCTTCACGTCGTCAATCCAGACGGTGCTGGGAATCAGGAGGCTGAACCAGCGCTTCATCGGATGCGCAAAGCCCTCGGAGTGATGCGAGGCGACCAGCCTGCCGTCGAGCGTCAGCCGCATTTCATCACCGACGGTGAGAAGGATGAGCTCGTGCCATTTCGTGTCGGCCTTGAACGGCACGGTCACGCTTTTGGTTTTCAGCAGCGCCTCCAGGTCGGCGGGGATCTTCTGCTTCTTCGCCAGCGCCTCGTCGCGGCGGCGGCGGTTCTCCAGGTTCATGATGCCGGTCTTGTGATCGACGAGCGTCACGCTGCGCTGGCCGAGGATGCCGTAGCAGAGGTGGCCGGCGTGGACGCCCCGGGTGGTTTCCCGGTCGACAAAGCCGAGCTGCAGGCCCTCGTCCTTGCTGAGCCCGGGAAAGCGGAAGCGCACCACCGCGCCGCCGTCGGTGAAGCCCGCCTCATGATGGATGTGCGCGGAGTGTTTCGCCGCTTCCGAGGCGCTGCTCACCTTCAGGATGCCTTGGTCAAGGTCCGCCTGCTTGATCTGCGGCACGCGGTTGGCGGTCGCGCTGTTCCAGCCGTTGCCGATGGCCCCGGCCAGGTTGCCGTCCTCCTCGCGATCAAAGGCGTCGTGAAAGACCAGCGTGGCGTTTTTCTCCAGCCAGGCGGCGGAGTCCTGCGCTGTGGCGGCGGTGGCAAGGAGGAGGGCGGGAAGCAGATGGCGCATGGCGGGGCCGGAGGATCAGGCGGTCCGGGGGGCGGCATCAATCCTTTTTGTTCGGCGTGAGGGGCTGGAGCTGTTCACGGATGACGGGCAGGAGCAGCTCCGCGACAAGCCGGTGGCCGAGGTCGCCGGGGTGGGCGCCGTCGGGCAGGAGGCCGGCGACGTCCGTCTGATGGCGTTTTGCAAAAGCTGGATAGGCGGCATGAACGTCCACCAGCGGCAGGGCGAGTTCACGGGCCAGCGAACGCAGGGCTTCGTTGTAGCTGAGGAGGAAGGGGGCTTCAAAGCCGTCCTCGGCCTCCGGCCTGTAGGGCGTCCTGCCGTAGAGCTCGCGCATTCTGGGGGACCAGCGCAGCGGGTTGGTGGTCATGAGGATGACGCGAGCCCCTGCGTTTTGTGCCAGGGTGATGAGACGGCGGTAGTTGGCGATGTAGTCCTCCAGGCTGACGCGCGGCCGGGTGGCGGGCGGTTTTTTCCAGACATCGACGGTGGAGTCGTTGATGCCGAACTGCATCACCACAAGCCGCGGCCTGTGGACGAGCACGTCGGTGTGAATGCGTTTCAACGCGTTGACGGTGGTGTTGGAGGGCACGCCGGCGTTGTGGACACCGGGGGCGGCGCCTGATTCCAGAAGGGCTGCCTGGATGAGTCCGGCATACACCTTGACCGCACCCCGGGGCGCGGTGGTGGAGTCGCCGAACATGAAGATGCCGCCGGGTTTCAGGACAGGTTGGGAGCCGGGCTCCGCCGCGTTCAGGGGCAGGAGCAGGATCATCAGGGGAATCAGAAGCAGCGGACGGTGGTGCATGGCGGCTCCTGTCGGATGTCATGTCAGGCTGGCCCTGCTCAGCGGCCGGCCTTCATTTCGCGGACGTGGGCCAGGGCGGCGTCCTGCATGAACTTCGTGGCCCCCGGGGTGTTCTTGTGTCCGGCCAGGGTGTCGATGTGGATCTTCCTGGGAATGCCCAGCGCGTTGTAGGCGGCGTAGACGCTGGTGGGCGGGCAGGTGGTGTCGATGAAGCCCACGGTGACCGCCGCACCCTTGGCATGGCAGCGTTGGGCGAAGTTGACGTTGTCGAAGTAGCGCGCGGTCTGCAGCTCGGCCTCGTCAGGCCTGCCGTCGGTGATCGTCACGAGCTTGGGCCAGCCGTTGATGCGGTTGACGACCGTGCCCGAGTGGTCGCATCCGGCGGGTACGCCGGCGCAGATGAAGGTGACGCGTTCGTCGAGAGCCCCGGCGGCGAAGGCCTGGAAGCCGCCCTGGCTGCTGCCATAGACGATCACGGTTTTGCCGTCCCATTCCGGCTGCGCGGTGAGGAAGTCGATGGCGCGGACGAGGCGCAGGAACATGCCCTTGAAGTAGTTTTTCTCACGGTCGGAGCGGCCGACGTAGCGGTAATCCTTCAGCGCCCCTGCGGCCAGGTCCTGGTAGAAGGCGGCGGGCTTGCCGTTGGGGATGCCGTGGGCGTTGATGTCCATGGCGAGCATGCCGCCCTCGCGCTCGGTCCAGGCCATCGCGCCGAGGCTGGAGCCGCCGACACCGGCGCCGTGAACAAAAAGGATGGCAGGGCAGGACTTCGGGGCGGCGTTTTTGGGACGGCCGTAGTAGCCGGAAACGGGAGCGCCGAGGCAGTCCACCTGGACATCGAACGCCTCCGCCCCTTTGACGGCCGTCGGCACCGGCGTCAGCGTGGACTTCACCGGCACCCTGGCGAGCGCGGCCTTCTGCGCGGCCCAGAAGCTGTCGAAGTCCTCCGGCACAGGCAGGCTGGGCTTGATCTGGTCCGGGTCACAGGCGGCTGCGGCCATGGCGGAGGCGGTGCTCTTAGGGGCGGAGATGCGGACGAGGGTGAAGCCGGGCTTGCCGACCTTCACGGAGAGGGAGCCCCTGCCCCGGGTCAGGGCGATGGTTTGCGCTGGCCGCGGATTCCAGCCGTCCTCGGAAATGTTGGCCGTCACGGCAGTCAGGGCCGGATCACTGGACTCGATCTGAAACGTCGCCGTGTCACCGGCATGATAGGTGGCATCCGCACGATCTGTCACGACCTTGAGAGTGAGGGCCGGAGCGGAGGCTGGCTGCGTCTGAGCCAGGGCGGCGCCGAGGCAGGCGGGAAGAATGAGGAGAAGGCGGCGGGAGAACATCAGCCATCTCAAACGTGCCCAGAACGGAGCTTCTTTGAGCAATGCCCGCAGCAGTGGCACGCGTAGTCTGGTGCGACTGCGAGTTCGGCTGCCAAGATGATGCATCAAACAGGCAGGCTTCGTTGCTTTCTTTTGCTTGCATAAAGCTTTCATGGGCGGGTTACTCCATTTCGGCTTCATTCCCCCCTAACTACCCATGAGCATTCCAAGCGTGTTGTCCGGTTTTGTGTTTGTCGGTTTTCTTGCTGTTGCCTCCCGTCTCGATGCGGCCCCGAGCATCGACACTCCACCCTCCTCCGCCACGCCGGCCTATGGGGCCACGGTCACGCTCAGCGCCTCGGTGACGGCCGGACCGGGGGCCACCTTTGCCTGGATGCGTGACAGCACGACGCCGATCCTCAACGGCGGACGTTATTCTGGCGCCACCACGACCAGCCTGACCATCACCGGCGCCAACAGCGCGGACAACGGCAGTTATGTCCTCACCGTCACCGATGGCACCGGCTCCACGTCCTCGACGCCTGCCACCATCACCGTCACCCAGTCGCCGGGCAGCCTGGATCCGGCCTACACAGGAGCCGGGGCAAATGGCGGCTCCACATTGATCTACACGAACAAGGTCCTGCACCTGCCGGACGGCCGCACGCTGCTCGCCGTGAAGAACCAGTTCAACGGTGTGAGCGGCACCGCCACGAGCAATCTCGTGGAGATGTCCGCCACGGGTGTTGTGAGCCATCCCGGGCTGACCACGCCGGGCACGGGTGGAAAGTTCACCGGTGCCACGGGCGAGGTAACCAGCATCTTCCGCATGGGGGATGGCAGGATCCTTGTGGCCGGTGATTTTGCCACCCATCTCACGGATGCCAACGTCAGCAATGCACGCAACCGTGTGGCGAGATTGAACGCCAGCCTGACCCTCGACACCAGCTTCGTCCCTACCGGCCCGGGAGCCGCCGCCCGAGTCGTTTTTGCCGACAGCTACGGCCGCATCTATCTCGGGGGAGGCTTCATCAATTACGACAGCCTGCCGGGCTACAACTACCTCGTCCGCCTGAAGGATGACGGCACGCTGGACCGCAGCTTCAAGCCCCAGCTCAATGGTGAGGTGAAGGACGTGGTGATCCAAAAGGATGGCAAATTCATCGTCGCCGGCGCCTTTGACGGCTATGTGGGCGTCACTTCCGGCAGCGTGCCGAAGGTGCTGCGTTTTCTTGCGGACGGCAGCATCGACACCAGCTACACGCCCAGCGTCTCCGCCACGCCGTTCAACATCGGCGGCCTGGCCCTGGATGACGCCGACAACCTGTACCTGTCCGTTTCTGCCACGAGCGTCACCGTCCTCCGGTTCCAGCCCGATGGGACGGTGGATACGGCTTTCAACCTGCAGTCGGTGCCGAACAACTTCGTCGGCCCCGTGGTCGTGCAGCCGGGGGGCAAGCTGGCTTATGCCGGACAGTTTACTTCACCGAACGCCCGTCTCTTCCGAGTTAACACCAGTGATGGCAGCGATGACGGTGGTTTTGGCATCACCACGGGCTTCAACACGACTTCAATCAACAATTTTCAGATCCTCGGCCTCAGCTCCGACCCCATCGGCCGCCTGTGGGTGACCGGCAGGGAGTTCAGCACCTACAACGGCAGCACGGCCAACCGCTTTGCTGTGATCCAGGGCAGCGCCGGGCCGCAGCTCGCGTTTGTAGCGCAGCCGACGGGCCGTGTGGCGAACGCCGCCGGCAGCGTCAGCTTCACGGCCCACGCCACGGGAAACAACGGCTTCACCTATCTTTGGCATAAAAATGGTTCGCCGCTCAGCAATGGCGGGCGCTTCTCCGGCGTGGACACGAACACGCTCACGATTTCGGGCCTCGAGGAAGGCGATGAAGGCGGCTATTCGGTGGTGGTCAGCAGTCCGGGCGTCAGCTCCATCACCAGCCGGGTGGCCGGCCTTGAGGTGCTTGGGGCGCCTGAGATCACGCTGGATCCGGTGGCGCAGAGCGTGGATTTCGGCGGTTCGGCCACCTTCACGGGAGCCGCCGTCGGTGCCACGCCGCTCAGCTACCAGTGGTTCTACAATGACACGGCCCTCAGCAACGGCGCCGGTGTCAGCGGGGCCACCAGTGACACGCTGACGCTCACGAACATCGACTTCAATGATGCCGGAAGTTACAAGCTGCGCGCCACCAACGGCCTGGGCGAGGACTTCAGCGCCGCCGTCACGCTGACCGTGCAGAAGCGGCCCGGCGGCATCGCCGCCAGCACGAACCCGCTGCCGATGTTCAACGGCGAGGTTCACGCCATCTGCCTGCTTCCCGACGGCTCCTATGTCCTGGGCGGTGCCTTTCATACGGTTTCAATGAATGGCGGGTCCAGCTACTCCAACCGCTCCGGACTGGCCCGCATCCTGGCCAACGGCACCCTGGACACGAGCTTTCCCACGGTGGGCGGCAGCGTGCATTGCGTGGAGGTTGACTCGGCCGGCAGGATCTTCATCGGCGGCACTATCACCAGCGTGACCAGCGGGACCTCGACCGTCAACCGCATCAATGTGGCGAGGCTGGTGAGCTCGGGTTCCAGCTACGTTCTGGACACGGCCTTTGACACCAGCACCAGCGGTCCTGATGACATTGTTTACAGCCTTGCCCCGGTGGGTGACGGCTCGGTGTACATCGCGGGCAACTTTGAAAAAGTCGGTGCCACGGCCGATAAATTCACGGGCGATGATTTCACCGCACGGCTGGGGCCGAACGGTGCGCTGGCTTCAAGCTACACTTCCGGGGCGTCCAACACGACCTACGCCCTGCTGCGCAACAGCAATGGCAGCCTCTATGTCGGTGGCAGCAGCAACCTTTGGAATGAAACGACCCTCTTCCCCGGCACTCCCTGGCGCCGGCTGGTCCTGGTCTCCGCAGCGGGGGGGCGCACGGCCTCCTTCACGCCTCCAGGCACCTTTCCTAGCTTCCCGATCGTTCATACGATGCTCAAGCTGGCGGACGGGTCCCTGCTGCTGGGCTGCAACTGGATCGGCAGCTACGTCGCCCGTGTGAACGGTGCGACCGGCGCCATGTTCACTTACACAACCGCGCATCCAATCACGGTCGGCGCCCTGGCCCAGCAGCCGGATGGCAAGGTGCTTATCGGCAGCACCCTGGGCATGTTCACGCGCAATTCACCGGTCGATGGAACCCTGGACACGTCGATGGACATCGGCACGGGCTTCAACAGCGGCATCAATGACATCAAGGTGGATGGTTCCGGCCGCATCTTCGTGGTCGGCAACTTCACCAGCTACAACGGCGTCACCCGCAACCGTTTCGTGATCCTCAACGGCGGTGACCTGGACTCCCGGACACAGCCGAAGCCCGGACAAACCATCACCTTTGCCGACATCGCCGACCGCGCCTTTGTGCCTGGCAACGCGGCCGCGAACACGGTGACGATCACGCCGCCGACCTCCTCCTCCGGCCTGCCCGTGACGACGGTGGTGACCAGCGGCCCTGCCACGCTTGCCGGCGGCAAGCTGACCTTCACCGGTGCGGGCACCGTGGTGCTGACGGCTTCCCAGGCGGGCAATGACAACTTCTCGGCCGCCAGCCTTTCCCAGACCATTGAAGTTTCCAAGGCTCCGCAAACCCTGACCTTTGCGCCGATGATCGACCGGCCGACGGGCAGCGCGCCCTTCCTGCTCAGCGGCAGCACCAGTTCGGGACTGCCGGTGCATTTCCAGCTTCTTGGCGGGCCGGCCACGATCAGCGGCAACCTCATCACGCTCACGGGCGTGACCGGCACGGTTTCCATCCGGGCCACGCAGGCCGGTGACGCGAACTTTGCGGACGCGGGTTTTGTGGATCAGAGCTTCGAGGTGTTTGAGGGCGTGCCCGCGCTTCTTCCGCAGGTGATCAGCTTCAATCCGCTGCCCCCGCGCTCGGCCAACGAGGCTGCGTTTAATGTCGCCGCCACCTCGACCTCCGGCCTGCCGGTGACGTTCACGGTGACCTCCGGGCCGGCCAGCATCGCCGGCAGCCTGGTCACGCTGAGCGGTGCGACCGGCACGGTGGTGATCACGGCCACGCAGCCTGGCAATGCGAACTTCCTGCCCGCCAAGCCCGTTTCTCAAAGCTTCAAGGTCGGCGCTCCGGCCACGAGCCTGACGCTGGCCAACCTCGTGCAGACCTACACCGGCACGCCTCGCCCCATCAGCGTGATCGGTGGAACGGCGGACACGATCTATTACACCGTCAACAAGGTGAAGGGCACCACGCCGCCCACGGCGGCAGGAAGTTATGCGGTGGAGGCCGTCAGCGGCACCGGGGCGTCGGCGGTGAAAAAATCCGGCATGCTCACGATCAACAAAGCGCCCCTCACGATCACGGCGGATGACAAGCGCCGCTTTGTCGGCCAGGCGAACCCGCTGCTCACCTTCGCCTACTCCGGCTTCCTGGGATCCGACAACGCCTCCAATGCATTCACCAAGCCGCCCACGATCTCCACGAAGGCGACTCCGGCCAGCGCGGGCGGCAGCTACCCGATCATTCCTGCGGGCGGCTCGGCGGCGAACTACAGCCTTGTCTATGTGAACGGAAACCTGGAGGTCGAGAGCTGGGGCGGCCAGTATGAAGCCCTGCTGGAAAAACCCGGCGAAGAGCTTCCCGTGGGCAAGATCGAGTTCACCGTCGCTGCGAACAGCATCGACTTCACCGGCAAGCTCTACACCGCCAAAAACGCCGCCGCCTCCTTCAAGGGCAAGCTGTCCACCAACCTGGATGCCGAGACGGCCACCGGCAGCGCCAACGCGGTCGTGGGTTCGGGATCCAACGCCGTGACCTACGGCATCAGCTTGAACCCGCTGCCGCTGGACGGGCGCTTCACCGCCAGTGTGACCCGTGCGGTGGGATCGGCCGCAGCGACCGCCTTTGGCGACACCAGCATCGGTGAAAAGCTGCGCCTGGCCTCCGGCAAACCCGCCGAAACCTATGCCGGGGCGCACACCCTGATCATCGACCCGCCGGAGCATCTCACCGCCAGTGTCCTGCCGCTGCCCGGAGGCAGTGGTTATGCCACTGCGGTGATTGACTCGAAGGGCAAGCTGACGCTGGCCGGTGCGCTCGCGGACGGCACCAAGATCACCGCCTCGCTCCTGCCCGACGCGAACCGCGGCTACCGGCTCTACCTGCTGCCCTACTCCGGACGCACCGACAGCTACTTTGCCGCCTGGCTTGACCTTGTGGATCATCCGGACCTGACGGGCCGCGGCTGCATTCCCGCGAACACCCAGATCGCCTACTGGGCCAAGTCTGCGCCCGTTCCCGCCAGCAAGGATGCGAACTACCGTGACGGCTTCCCGGAGGCTTCTGCCTCGCTCATCCTGGACCCCTGGCTGCCGCCCGTGGCCGCCAAGACGCCCAATCCGGCCATCACGCTTCTGCAGCGTCTGGGGCTGGGCCTTTCCGGTGACATGACGCCGCTCTTTGATGCAACGGCCTCCGGCCTGACCAGTGATCTGCCCACGCAGCTGTCGCTGGCCGCCACGGGCAAGGTGGGCGTCGTCCTGCCGGAGGGAAACGCCCGTGGCTTCAAGATGACCGTCGCTCCGGCCACCGGCGTGTATTCGGGCAGTTTCACCGTTCCCAACGGCAGCAAGTCCGCCACGGTGAACTTCAACGGCATCCTGCGCCAGCCCGCTTCGGGGGAAACCGATCCCGCCTTCCTGGGCGGCGGCTTTGGACTCATCCCGCAGCTCACCGGCCAGTCAGCCGGCAGCACCTCCACGGATGTCAGCATGGACCGTCCGGGCGATTGAACCGGAGGCGCACGCGGCGGGCTCTGTCAGGTGATCGACATTGACAGACGCGCCTCGTTTCGGGTGTTTTGAAAGGCCATGCGTTTCACCCTTCCGTCTGTTCTCGCCTCTGCCGCCCTGATCGGCCTGCCGCTGCCTTCGCCGGGGGCCGATCATAAGGACGCCAGGGGCAATCCCTCGCCCTGGGGCGAGTGGGTGGAGCCGGACTTTCCGTTTTTCAGCAGCGTCCTGGACTGCCGTGACCTGGGGAAGGGTTTTCCGAAGGACAACCTGACGCCGCGCGGCCTCATCCTGAACCTGGGGCACAACCTGTGGGCCTGCTTTGACACCGACCTGCTGCGCATCGCCTGCATCTGGCAGGGCGAGCCCGGCCAGCCGCCGGTGACCCCGGAGGCGCTGGCGCCGGGCTCGTATCACGTTGCCGGACAGAAGACCAAGGATGGCCAGGAGCACCTGCCGAAGCCGGTGGGGACGGTTTGGCTGGCGAACGGACTTTATCCCGGCTGGCAGGTGGGTGAAAAACCCAGCTTCACGGATCCCCGCGAACCGGCGCCGAGCAAGGAGGAGGCGGGACGTGGGCCGGTGAGCGGTGGCAGGTTCCTGGGGGTTGAGGTGGGACCATCGGGGGCCTGGCTGCGTTATCAGGTGAGCAAGACCATCATTCGTGAGCAGCTTCGTGCCGTTCTTCAAGGAGAGGTCCTGGTTGAAAGGACATTCGATATTTCAGCCGGCGGAGAACCTCTCCTGCTGGTCTTGCAGGGGGATGGCGGCATCGAGCAAAAACAGTTTGATGCCATGACACAGGAACAGCAGAGGAGCTACATCAATGCCCGTAGCGGTCTGAGTGGTTTAGGATCTGTCTCCGATGCACAGATCCAGCCAGGCATTGGTTATGCCGCAGTGCGGTTTCAGGCCTCCGCCGCTCCAAGGCAGGTGACAACGACCCTGTTCCGCGGCTCGCTCTTAAATTTGCGTGATGGCCGGGGCACGGAGGCAGCAAGCCCCAGCCTGAACAAGCACTGGTCACAGGTGGTCAAAACCCAGGCCACCCTCTCCACCTCGCAGGACGCCTATGTGCTCGACTCGATCCCGCTGCCGGTGCCGAATCCCTGGAAGCGCAACGTGAGGCTGGCGGACCTCGCCTTCCTCAATGACCAGGGCGATGCGGCGGGCGTGACCTTTGACGGCGATGTCTGGCTGATCTCCGGCCTGAAGGGCGACCTTCAAAACATCACCTGGAAACGTTTCGCCTCGGGGCTGCACGAGCCGATGAGCATCGTGGCACGAAACGGAGAGCTTTTCGTGTTCGACCGCAGCGGCGTCTGGCGCCTGGTGGATTCGGACAAGAACCGCGAGTGCGACCGCTATGAGATGTTCTGCAACCTCTTCGCGCAGACGGCGGAGACGCGCGAGTTTCCCAACTCGATGAAGCTGGGTCCGGACGGCGCGCTTTACATCTCCAAGGGCGGCCAGGAGGGCACCACGCGCGGCAAGCACAACGGCACCGTCATCAAGGTGGCGGCGGACGGGAAGTCTTTTGAAATCCTGGGTTATGGCCTGCGCCAGCCGTTCATCGGCGTGAACCCGCGTACTGGTCTGGTGACGGCGAGTGATCAGCAGGGCAACTACGTGCCCTCGACACCGCTGCACATCATCGAGCACCATCATTTCTACGGCCACCTGCCGACGGTGGCGCCGAAGGAGGAGTATCCGGAGACCATCACCGAACCGCTGACCTGGATCCCGCATCCCGTGAACCCGAGCGGTGTGACGCAGACCTGGCTGCTCGGTGCGAAGATGGGGCCGGTCAATGACGAGCTGATCCACATCGGCTACAACCGGCCCGAGCTGTTTCGCGTGCTCATGAAGAGGCAGCCGTCTTCCGGCCTGTCCCGCCCCCAGGCCGCCGTGGTGAGCTTCTCGCGCGACTTCGATTTTCCGACGCTGAACGCCGTGGTCAATCCGGCGGACGGCCAGCTTTACATCACCGGTTTCCAGGTCTGGGGCACGGTGGCGACGAAGCTCAGCGGGCTGGCCAGGATGCGCTGGACGGGAAAACCGCGCGTGCTGCTGAAGGAGGTGACCCCCACCGACAAGGGCGTGCTGCTGCGCTTCAATGAAAAGCTGGACGCGAAGCTGGCCACCGACCCCGCCAGTTACAGCGCCGAGCGCTGGAACTACAGGCGCACCGCCGACTACGGCAGCCCGCATCTGAAGCCTGACGGCAGCACGGGGCAGGAGTTCATGACGGCGAGCAGCGCCTACCTGAGCCAGGACGGCAGGAGCGTGCTGGTCGGCTTTCCGGACATGAAGGCGGGTGTCAGCCAGATGCGCATCGGCTGGGGGCTGAAGAGCGTCGATGGCCTGAAGGCGGAGAACACCGCCTACTTCAGCCCCTGGGAGCTGGCGAAGTTTGACGGAGAGAAGGAGGGCTTTGGCAGGATCGAGGTCGATCTGACGCCGCGTGCCGCCACCGCCGCCGTCCAGGTGAAGCCCACGGCGGAGGAGGGCGCGCGGTTGTACCAAATGTTTGGCTGCATGGCCTGTCACAGCACCGACGGCAGCACGGTGGGCAAGGTCGGGCCGAGCTGGAAGGGGTTGTTCGGCAGCGAGCGGGACATCGCCAAGGGCATCAAGGGCCGGGTGAAGGCGGATGCGGAGTATTTGAAGGAGTCGATCCTGAACCCGGGCGCCCGGGTGGTGAAGGGTTTTGAAAAGTTCGACACCGGCATGCCGATCTACGCGGGCATCCTGAACGAATCGCAGATCCAGAGCCTGATCCTTTACATCCAGACGCTGAAATGAGCCGGGCGGGTCAGCGGATGAAGTAGCTGAGGTTTTCCAGCTCCACGGCCAGGTCGACGCTGTTGACGACGACATGCTCGGGCACGTCGAGGATGGTGGGGGAGAAGTTCAGGATGGCCTGGATGCCGGCGGCGACCATCTGGTTGGTGACCGCCTGGGCGCTGCTGGCCGGGACGGTGAGGATGGCCATCTTCACCTGGTTGGCTTCAATGAAACCCGCCATGTCCTGCATCGGCAGGATGGGAGTGCTCAGGCCGATCTGAGGACGGGGGGAGAGGTCAAAGGCCGCCGCCACCTCGAAACCCTCCTTGCGGAAGCCGCCGTAGCGGAGGAGGGCGGAGCCGAGATTGCCGACGCCGACCAGGATGACCGGCTGAAGATGGTTTTGTCCAAGCACCTGGGCGATGGTGCTGCTGAGCGCCTCCACATTGTAACCGAGCCCGCGGGTTCCGAACTGACCGAAGTAGGTCAGGTCCTTGCGCAGCTGGGTGGGCTTCACCCCGGCGGCCTTGGCCAGGGCTTCGGACGACACCGTGTCCACGTCATTCTCCTTCAGCTTGCTGAGGCAGCGCTGATAGATGGAAAGCCGGTAGATGGATTTGCGGGGGATGTCTATCCGAGGCATTTGTGAAAATTCACCTGTTAGCATGCGATTGTCAACGGCCGGGCTGTGACAGGGCAGCCAGAGTCTTTGTTCAATTGATCAAGGGAGGGTGGACAACGCACAGACTGCTGGTTGCAAACCAGGGGCACCCGGCTAAGCAAAGCCTCCCCTCAGCCCAGCGGGTTGCCGGAGACATTCCATGTCTGAACACAAGTCTTCCAACAGTTGGTCCCTGGCCCTTGTGGCCCTGGGTGTGGTCTTTGGTGACATTGGCACCAGCCCGCTGTATGCCCTCCGTGAATGCCTGGCCCACGCTCATTACAAGGTCGGCGATCCGGTGGACATGGTTTATGGGCCGATTTCCCTGATGTTCTGGTCGCTGACCATCATGGTGGCGGTCAAGTACCTGAGCTTTCTGAGCAATGCGACCGCCCAGGGGGAAGGGGGGATGTTTGCCCTCCTGTCTCTGCTGCGGTCGAAAAAGGAGGCCCTGAGCAAAGGGGGGCAGGCCTTTGTGGTCCTGGTGGTCCTTTTCGGAGCCTCGCTGCTGTATGGGGACGGCATGATCACGCCGGCGATTTCGGTGCTGTCGGCCGTGGAAGGCCTGGAGCAGCTGAATGCGAGCCTGCATTCCTGGGTGATCCCGATCTCGGTGGTGATCCTGCTGGGCCTGTTCCTGGTGCAGCGCCACGGCACGGCCAAGATCGGGGTCGCTTTTGGGCCGATCACGATGGTCTGGTTCCTGGCGCTGGGCGGGCTGGGCATCTATCGGTTCGCCGAGCACCCAGGGGTCATCCAGGCGCTGTCACCACACTGGGGAGTCAGCTACCTGGCGCATCACGGCTATCATGGCATCGTCATCATGGGCATGGTGCTGCTGGCGGTGACCGGCTGTGAGGCGCTGTATGCCGACATCGGGCACTTTGGCAAAAAGCCGCTGCAGCGCGCCTGGTTCCTGCTGGTCTGGCCCTGCCTGGTGCTGAACTACCTCGGCCAGGCGGCGCTGGTGATTCATGACCCGAAGGCGGTGGAGCATCCGTTCTTCAAGCTGGTGCCCCAGGCGCTGCTGGTGCCGATGATCATCCTCGCTACCGCCGCCACCATCATCGCCTCCCAGGCCATGATCACCGGCGTGTTCTCCCTCACCCAGCAGGCCGTGCAGCTGGGCTACCTGCCGCGTCTGAAGATCATCCACACAAACCCCGAGGTGCGCGGCCAGATCTACATGCCGCAGGTGAACTTCCTCCTCATGGTCTGCTGCATCGCCCTGGTGATCGGCTTCAAGACCTCCAGCAACCTCGCCTCCGCCTACGGTCTGTCGGTGTCGATGGAGATGTTCCTGACCAGCATCCTGTTCTTCTTCGTGGCCCGCCGCATCTGGGGCTGGGCCTTCTGGAAGGCCTTCCTGCCGGTGCTGGTCTTTGCCTGCATCGAGTTCGGCTATGTCTCCGGCAGCCTGGTGAAATTCAAGGACGGCGCCTGGTTCCCGCTCGTCATCGCCAGCGGCGTCTGGATCATCATGAAGACCTGGACCGACGGCCGCGCGGTGCTTTTCCAGGCCATGCAGCGTGGTCGCCTGCCGGTGCAGCATCTGGTGGATGAAATCCAGAAGGACCGCATCATCCGCGTGCCCGGTGCCGCCGTCTTCATGTCCGCCAGCGCCGACGGCCTGCCCCTGGCACTGCTGCATCATCTCAAGCACAACAAGGCCCTGCACCGCCAGGTCATCCTGCTGACGGTCAGATTTGAAGACACGCCGTATGTGGACGACACCAGCCGTCATGAGGTGGAGGACTACTGCGAGGAGTTCTATCGCGTGGTGCTGCGCTATGGCTTTGCTGAATCCCCCCAGGTGTTTGAGGATCTGATCCAGGCACTGGCGAACAAAACCAAGCTGAAAAAGGCGGGCATCACCTTCTACCAGAGCCGTGAAATCCTGCTGACCAACGGCCCCGGCCGGATGGCCCGCTGGCGCAAGAAGCTCTATGTCACCCTCAGCCGCATGTCCCGGCCGGCCACGGGTTACTTCGACCTGCCACCACGTCAGGTATGTGAGCTGGGCATCCAGCTGGAGGTTTGATTTTGAAGGTGATGGCGGTCTTTAAAATGCGGATCCCGAGCTAATTAGCGCACCTTTTTCCACGGGGGTTGGTGCGGTTGAAAAATCTCGCTGAACTAGAATATAAATCTTTCCAAAATAAATGAACGACTCTATTTTCTGTAATTCATAGAATCCGCATGACCCCTGCCGAACGGCCTGGGGCAGACCTAGGGAGCGCTGATCCACCGCTCCTGAACGCGGACTGCACCACGGCACGAGCGGTGGCGGCGCAGGCTGCCCGACCGGGGGCGGCAGCATTCCTTGAATCATTCGCCTTCTTGCCAAGCGGCCCAAAGCGCCCATGTTGACGCCCTTTTTCGCTGAACCCGCCCATCTTTCTGTTTTGTGAGCCAGTCCCATCCTACCGACGATCTTCGCGTGGCGGAGATCCTGCCGCTGATCCAGCCGGCGCTTCTCATGCACGACCTGCCGCTCAATGAGACGGGTGCGGCCTTCATCGAGGCCTCCCGCCGCAGTGCGGAGGCGATCCTCAACCGCCAGGATGACCGCGTGCTGGTGGTGGTCGGGCCCTGCTCCATCCATGATCACAAGAGCGCCCTGGAATACGCCCAGCTCATCCAGGCGGCGCGCGAGAGGCATGAGAAGGACCTGGAGGTCTTCATGCGCGTCTATTTTGAGAAGCCGCGCACGACGGTGGGCTGGAAGGGCTTCATCAACGATCCGCACCTGAACGAGAGCTACGACATCAACACCGGCCTGCGTGAGGCACGCAGCCTGCTGATCGAGCTGACCCGCATGGCGGTGCCCTCGGCCACCGAGTTTCTGGATGTCATCACGCCGCAGTACATCGCTGACGTGGTGTCCTGGGGCGCCATCGGCGCGCGCACCACGGAAAGCCAGGTGCATCGTCAGCTTGCCTCCGGCCTGTCCATGCCGGTGGGCTTCAAGAACGGCACCGACGGCGGCGTGCAGGTCGCGCTGGACGCCATCCAGGCGGCGGCCGGCCAGCACTGCTTCCTGTCCGTGACCAAGGACGGCGTGGCCGCGATCGTGAAGACGAAGGGCAACAGCGCCTGCCATGTCATCCTGCGCGGAGGCAAGGCCGGCACGAACTTTGACGCGGCCTCCATCGACGCCGTGGTCAGCCAGCTCACCGCGCGCGGACTGCCCGCCAGCGTCATGGTGGACTGCAGCCATGGCAACAGCCTGAAGGACTTCCGCAAGCAGCCGCTGGTGACCAGGTCGCTGGCCGAGCAGATGAGCAACGGCAGCCGGTCCATCACCGGCGTGATGATCGAAAGCCACCTCGTCGAAGGCCGCCAGGACGCCAAGCCCGGCCAGCCCCTGACCTACGGCCAGAGCATCACCGACGCCTGCGTGAACTGGGCCACCACCGAGGCCATGCTCGATGAGCTGGCGGCCGCCGTGCGCGCCCGCCGGGCCAAAGGCTGAACCTCACGTTCCCCATGCTGACCACCGCCACCGCCCGTGACGCCATCAGGCGCATGTCGGGCTGCCGCATTCTCGTCATCGGTGACGTGATGCTGGATCATTTCATCTGGGGCGCGGTGCGGCGCATCTCGCCGGAGGCGCCCGTGCCGATCGTCGAGGTCACCAAGGAGACGACCTTCCCCGGTGGTGCGGCAAACGTGGCGCGCAACCTTTCCGCCTTCACGCCGCAGGCCTACCTCATGGGCCGTGTCGGCAAAGACAGTTCGGCGGGCGAACTGAGGCGCCTGCTTCATGAGGAGGGCGTGAACACGGATCCGATGCTGGAAAGCGACACGCTGCCGACCATCGCCAAGACGCGCATCATCGCGCGTCAGCAGCATGTGGTGCGTGTGGACCGTGAGACGATCGAAAAGCTCTCGGCCGCCGAGCTGGAGGAGGTCTCACGGCGCGTCGAGGCCATGCTGCCGGATCTCGACGGCCTGATCATCGAGGACTACGGCAAGGGCTTCGTCACCCAGGCCTTCGTGGACCAGGTTTTGGCCCTCGCCAAGGCTGCTGGAAAGCTGGTCACGGTCGACCCTTCCCCGCGCAATCCTTTGAGCTGGCGCGGGGCCTCGCTGGTGAAGCCGAACCGGCTGGAGGCTTTTGCCGCCGCCGGGATCCAGGACGTGCGCAGCCCCGGGCCGCCGCTTCAGGACAGGCGCCTGCTCGAAGTCGGCGAGCAGCTGCTGGATCAATGGGCGGTCGGCAAGGTGCTCGTCACCCTGGGGGAGCACGGCATGATGCTGTTCCAGCGCGACCGTGACCCGCATCACATCCCGACGCGTGCCCGTGAGGTTTATGACGTTTCCGGCGCGGGCGACACCGCCATCGCCTTCCTCACGCTGGCGCTCGCCGCCGGCCTGAGCGCGGAAGATGCCGCCGACATCGCCAACCACGCCAGCGGCATTGTCGTTGGCAAGCTGGGCACCGCCCGGGTGATGAAGGACGAGCTGCTTGCCGCCTTTGAAGATTAGGTTTCCCCTTTCTGCCATGTCTGATTTTTCCACCCTGCTTCGGGGCCACCTGGATGGCCATCTCGCCGCCTTGAACCGACTGGAGGAGTGCCGGGAGGTGCTCGCCGCGATTGCCGAGGCCTGGGTCGCGGCGCTGAAGGCGGGTAACAAAGTATTGTTCTTCGGCAACGGCGGCAGCGCTGCGGATGCTCAGCACCTGGCCGCCGAACTGGTGGTCCGCTACCGCGTCAACCGCCGCGCCCTGCCATCCATCGCGCTGACGACGGACACCTCCATCCTCACCGCGCACAGCAACGACTACGGCTTTGAAACCGTGTTTGCCCGGCAGGTCGAGGCCCTGGCGCAGCCGGGGGACGTGGTGGTGGGCATCTCCACCTCGGGCACGAGCAAAAACGTCGTCGCCGGGCTTCGGGCGGCGCGTGAGAAGGGCTGCGTGGTGGTGAGCTTCACGGCCCAGAACGGCGCCGACTGCGCGGCGCTGGCCCATCACGCCTACTGCGTTCCCACGCCGGTGACCGCCTTTGCCCAGGAATGTCACCTGCTGGCCGGGCATGTGCTCTGCGAGTACGTCGAGGCGGCGTTCAAGGAGTGAATTCTGCGCTGAATTGCAGCGCCTTTTTGCATGGTCCTGAGAAACCTCTCATGGCTGACCCTGTCGCAGGTCGTGCGCATGGCCACGGGCTTCCTGGTGGGAACCTGGCTGACGCGCAGCCTGGGGCCGGAGAAGAGCGGCGTGCTGAGCACGGCGGTGCTGATCGGCATCTGGATGGGACATGCCTCGGAGCTGGGGCTGAAGCAGGCGCTGGTGAAGGAGCTGGCCGTGCGTCCGGCGGCGGCGGCCGGCCTGGTGTTTGCCAGCGCCTTCCGGGTGATGCTGCTGTCCGGGCTGGGCTGCACGCTTCTCGGCTGCCTGCTGGCCTGGGCCTCGGGCGGTGTGGAGATGCTGCAGCTCGGCTTCGTGCTGTATGCACCGCTGGTGCTGAACGCCTACCAGAGCGTGCTGGCGCGCTGGGATGCGGCGCAGCAGTCGCAGCGCACGGCGAAGCTGACGCTGGCGGCGAACCTTTTCTCCTCCGCCATCCGCGCGGTGATGATCTGGCAGGGCGCCTCCCTGGGCTGGCTGGCCTTCAGCCTGGCGCTGGAATCCGTGGCCGGAATCCTCATCGCGCTGGCCTGGTGTGTGCGTCGTGGCTGGCTGTCGCAGCTCCGGCAATGGGATGCCGGGATCGCCCGCGGCCTGCTGCATGAATCCCTGCCGCTGCTGGCCGCCCAGGCAGGCACGCTGCTGCTGCTGAAGTCGGATCAGATGATGCTCTTCCATCTGCGGGGGGCTGCGGAGGCGGGGATTTATGCGGCGGCGACCCGGCTGTCAGAACTGGTTTATGCCTCCGCGCCGCTGATGATCACCAGCTTCATGCCGCTGCTCTCCAGGGCTTATCACGAGGACGGCGGCCTTTACCGAAACCGGCAGCAGGCCTTGTTCGGCATCTGCACGCTGCTCGGCTACGCGGCGGTGCTGCTCTGGTGCGTGGCGGGCGGATGGATCGTGCAGCTGCTGTACGGACCTGCCTTTTCCGCCGCCGCCTCCGTGCTCTGGGTTCACAGCCTGGCGACGCTGCCGCTGCTGCACGGGGAGATGCGCGGCATCCTGCTGGTCATCGAGCGGAAGACGGCCTGGAGCATCCGCTGCGTGCTCCTTGGGCTGGTGTTCAACGTGCTGCTGAACCTGTGGCTCATCCCCGCCCACGGGGCCGTCGGAGCGGCCTGGGCCACGGTGGCGGGCTACACGCTGGCCTGGTTCATCACCTCGCAGCTGCTGCCTGCGCTGCGTCCGCTGGGCGGCCTGCAGCTTGCCTCGCTCGGCATCGCGCCGCTGTTCCGGCACTGGCGGACGCTGTTTTCGTAGAAGCCGGTGCGCGGCGGCATATCAAGATCCTGGGAACAACATGAACGACACACGCGGCGGCCAGATCCTCGCGCTCCTGATCGGGATGTGCATGATCCTCTACGGCGTTTTCTCCGTGATGCTGACGCAGGGGAACTCGATCAGCGAGATGTGCTTCCTGCTCATGGTGGGCGGCTTCCTCCTCTGCCTGGTGTCGCCCCGGATCGGGTTCGTCCTGTGGATCGTCTCCTCGGGCTACATGGACCTTGTCAAGCGGCTGACCGTGATGTCGGGCAACGTGACTCAGCTCGACCTGTATTACATCCTTGGCGTGCATCCGCTGATGCTCTGCGGGCTGTGCCTGAGCGTCATGGGCGGCGCGCTGCTGGGCAGGCATCCGCTGACGAGGAGGGATCTGCATCGTTTGTTCGCCGCCGGGGCGGGCATGGTGGTGGTGGCGCTGATGGCGGCGCGGGAGCGGGGGCTGCGGCCTTCGACGATCCTTTCGGAGGTGGCGAACAACGGCCTGTATTCGCTGCTGCTGTTCGTGGTGCCCTTCCTGCTGCCGGACCTGGCGGCGGTGCTGCGCACGCTGCGCCTGCTGGTCATCGTCTACGCGCCGGTGGCGGTCTATGGCATCGTTCAGCAGACGGTTGGGTTTCAGGACTTCGAGGTCGAGTACCTGCTCACCGGGCTTTCGATCGAGGTGAAGCAGATCATTGCGAACGAGGTGCGTGCGTTCTCCACCCTGAACTCCCCCACGGCCCTGGGCTTTGCCTCCGGGGCCTGCCTGGTCGCGCTGTGGACGGTGGCGGGGCACCGCGACATGAAGGCGGCGCGGGTGCGTTTTCCGAGGCTGCTGGCCGTGGTGCTGACGCCGGTCTTCGTCGCCGCGCTGGCCTGTTCGACGGTGCGTTCCGCCTTCGTGCTGGTGCCGGTGGGCCTGATGGCGACCTGGCTGTTTCACGGCAGGCTGAGGCTGCGGCTTTTCTACGCCGGGGTGGCGGTTTCCTTTGTCATGCTGGTGCTGAGCTCGGGCTGGCTGCTGGAGAAGATGCCTGCGGCGATGAACAAGATGGCCGAGATGGCGGGCGGCAACCAGTTTGCCGAACAAATGCTGCGTGTGGGAACCTACACGGAGCGCCTCGTCGGCTTTTCGCAGGTGCTGGCAAACCCGCGCGCCTACAGCCTGCTGGGCTTCGGGCCTGATCGCGGCGGGCAGGACGATCCGGAGTTCTACAACCATGATCCGCTGAGCACGCTGCTCGTGCGCTACGGCGTGCTGGCCCTGCTGGCGCTGCTGTTCACCGGGGCCCTGCTGCTGCGGCATTTCCATGCCTGTGTCTGGAGGTTGAAAAACCCAGCCGAGCACCGGGCCGCCGCGCTGCTGCTGGCGGTGCCTCTGGGCTTCCTGGTCGCCTCCCTCATCCAGGGCAGCGTCTTCGGCACCTTCCCGCTGAACCTGCTCACCTTCCTGTTCCTCGGCATGGTGGAATCCCTGGCGCTGCATGGCGCCCGGGAGCGGCTGGAGGCGGTGCCTGCGCCTGCGTCCTCTCCACCTCCGGTGCTTCCGGTGAGGACGGAGCCCCTGCCTCACCCCGCCCTGTCGCACCGCTTCCGGCGTGTTGAGCCGGCTCCCGCACCGCATGTCGTCCGTTAAACCCGCCCTGCTGCTCATCGGCCATCCCTACGCTGCGCTGGAGAACCGCAAGAAGGTCCAGGCGCTGGCCGCGCACTTTGACCTCACCTGCGTCACCTCGACGCTGGAGGACGGCGTCATCCTGGGGCGCCCGGCCTCGGACTTTGACAATGAAAACGATGCCTGCCGGCGGGCCTACGAACTGGTCCGCCTGCCTCGTTCCAGGCGCAGCATCACGACGTTTTTTTATGAGGGTCTGGCCGGGGTCATGCGACACCGGCGATACGACGTGGTGCTGGTCGAGAACGAGCCCTGGGCTGTGGTGCGCTGGCAGGCGCGCCTGCTGGCCGGGCTGCTTCAGCCGCAATGTTTGTTCGGCGAGTTCACCTGGGAGAATGTCGAGCGCCCGGGCTGGAAGGGCTGGCTGCTCTCCTTCATCTACCGTGCGATGACGGCGACGACGGGCTTCATCATCGCCGGCAACCGGGCCGCGAAAGCCCTCGTGGTGAAGCGTGGCGCACGTCCGGCGGAGGTGCATGTGGACGCACAGCTTGGCATCGACCTTGCCAGCCATGCCCCTGCATCGGCGGAGGAGCGTCTGGATCTGCGGCGCCGGCTGGGCCTGCCGGAGCATGGCCTGGTGGTCGGCTACTGCGGCCGGCTGACGGCCGAGAAGGGCCTGCGGGAGCTGGTGGAGGCCTGCGGGGAGAATCAGCCGGTGCATCTGGCTCTGCTCGGAGCCGGGCCGATGAAACCCTGGCTGGAGGAGCAGGCGCGGCGGCTGCCCTGGCTGCATCTGCTGCCGCCAAGGCCGCACTGGGAGATCCCGGAATTTCTCCGCTGCCTCGACTTGTTCGTGCTGGCAAGCCAGCCGGTGCGCTCCATGAGGAACTGCTGGGAGGAGCAGTTCGGCCATGTGCTGATCGAGGCGATGGCCTGCGGAGTGGCGACGCTGGGCTCGGACAGCGGTGCGATTGCCGAGGTCATCGGTTTTCCGGAGGCGGTGTTCCGGCACAGCGACGCCGCGTCCCTGGGTGAAGTTTTGAAAATCCACCGCCTGGATGAAGCGAGGCGCGCCGGGCTTGCCGGGAAGCAGATGGAGCGCACGCGCCGGCTGTACTCCCATGAAGCCGTCGCCGGGCGCTGGGCGGAGTTCATTCAGCGGAGGCTGCATTCATGAAATGAAGGCGGAGCCGAACAGCCTCAAGGAAGGTTCAGCCGGTGTCGTGATCGACCTGCTGCGGGGCGGGCTGGCGCTGATGGTGCTGGCGGCTCATGCACTGGAGTCCGCGCTGCGGGTGGCGGAACAAGCCGCGCTTCCTGAGTGGCTGACGGTCACGCTGGGGCATGGTGGCTTCTGGGTGAACGGCTTCTTTGTCCTGTCCGGGTTCTGCATTCATCGCTCCGTGCTCGCCCAGCGGCGACGGGGGGTGCCGCTGATGCCGGCTTATGCGGAGGCCCGGCTGACGCGCCTGTATCCGGTTTATCTGGTGGCGCTGGTCTGGGTGCTGTTGTTTTCAGGCTGGCCGGGAGGCGGCCGGATGACCTCGCACCTGCTGATGACGCAGGGCGTGACCGGTGTGATGCCATCCCTCAAGCCCGCCTGGAGCCTGACCTATGAGGCGGCTTATTATGCGTTATGGCCGCTGGTGCTGGTGCTGTGTGGCTGGCGGACGCGCAGGGCCGTGCTGCTGGCCCTGGTGGGTTCCGTGATCTGCGCCGCCGTGCTGATGGGGGTGTGGAAACGCTGGATGGCAGGGGCGGAGGGAACTTGGGTTCTGCCGATGGCGCTGGTGGCCGCGCAGTTTCCGCTGTGGCTCGGCGGCGCCTGGCTGGCGGGGGAGTGGGAGCGGCTGGGGCCGGCGGTGAGGCGCTGGATGATGCCGGCTGGCCTGCTTTGGATCATCGTGGGTTACGCCGCGAACGCCTGGGCGCTGAAGCTGGGCGCGTCGGCGACGGTCATGACGGCGCTCGGCTGGCTCGTGACGCCCGGCTGGCTGCTGACGGTGCTGGGAGGTGCTGCGTGGGATGAATGGCGGAAGCTGGCGGCGGTTGCCCGCTGGTGCGGCCTGCTGAGCTACCCGCTTTACATCCTGCACCAGGTGCTTCTGGACATGGGCGTGGCCTGGCTGCACGCCTGGAAGGTGTCGATGAGCCCCGGGCCGGCCTGCGTGCTGCTGTTCCTGCTGGTGATGCTGAACATGCTGCTCTGGGGTGTCCGGCTGGAGGCGGCCTGCCTGGGCTGGCGCGCCCGCTTCCTGGCCCGGCGCCGCACCCGCGAACTCGAAACCGTCCCTGCATGAGCCTTTATCGCGACGTCCTGTACCGGAACTATTCGGCGGCCTTCAGCGCCCAGAAGTCCTACGCGCCCTGCCAGCAGGTGGCGCAGTATGAGGCGGTCTATCCGGGGCTGCCTGAGAATCCTGGACTGGCTGTGGCGGACCTGGGTTGCGGAAAGGGGGAATGGCTGGGCTGGCTGGCGGGGAAGGGCTTCACCAGCCTCACGGGCGTCGATGCCTCGGAGTCGGATCTTTTCATCGCCCGCAGCCATGACAGGTCGGGCGTCCGCTGGGTGCAGGCGGACTTGATCGAGCATCTGGAGGCCAGCCCAGGCACCTATGACCTGCTGCACGCCAAGGATGTGATCGAGCACATGACGAAGGACGAGTTCATCCGCTTCCTGCTGGCGGCGTACAAGGCGTTGAAGCCGGGAGGCAGCCTGTGGATGCTCACCTTCAATGCGCAGAGCCCGCTGGCCGGGGCGACGCGCTATGGCGACTTCACCCATGAGTCAGGCCACACGCCCGCCAGCCTGGCCCAATGCCTGAGGGCCTGCGGCTTTGTTCAGCCGAAGGTGCGCGGCTGGCACTACGGCTCGGGTTCGCCGGGCGGAAGGATGCGGGCCGTGCTGGGCATTCTTTTCTACCGGTTGTGCCGGGTCGTGCTGATGCTTCGTCACGGTGGCGGGGGGGGCGTGGAGGGGCTGGATCTTCACAGTGCCGAGCCCGACCTCTTTGCCACCGCCGTCCGGCCCTGATCCCTTCATGTTTCGCAGATTCCTCATCTATCTTCGGGAGATCCTGGTCTGCCTGCCGCTCGCCTTGATCAAGGGGTGGAGGAACTTTGGCTGGCGTGGCGCCTGGCTGGCCTGGTGCGACCTGGTTTTCACCGGGCTGCCCGCGCCGGTGGCACTGCCTGGCTTCGGTCCGCTGGTCCGTCGCAACGAGGCCCGCAGCCTGATGGACAACTTCTGCCTTGGTGAACTGCGCTGTGCGGAGGTGGAGCAGGCCCTGCGCGATCATCCTGCGCCCGTCATCCTCGACCTCGGCGTGAACCTGGGCATGAGCGTGCGCTGGTGGTTTCACCTGAACCCGCAGGCCCGGGTCACGGGCCTGGAGATGATGCAGGAGTCGCTCGACTACACCACGCAGCGTCTGGCGTTCTGCCATCCGGGGGCCGCGTGGCGTCCGGTCTGCTGCGCGGTGGCGGACAGGGATGGTGCGCCGATGGAGGTCACCTTTGCTGATCCTCTCGAAGGCACCACCAGCATCGCCCGCAGCAGGGGTGATAGGCGGCGGAGGGTGGAGGTGCGCTGTCTGGACGGCCTGATCACCGAGCCGGAGGTGCTGCTGATCAAATGCGACATCGAGGGCTTTGGCGGCCATGCCCTGGCGGGGGGCCGTGAGGTGCTGAAACGCACCCGTTTTGTGGTCACGGAAACCCATGGTTCGGAGGAGACCGCGCTGATGGGGCGCGTGCTGTTTGAATCCGGCTTCGTGCCTTTCCAGCTCAGCTCACGCTCGCTCTGGTGGCGGAGGTCAAGCTGAGCCTTTGAGCTTGTCCAAGGCCATCTGATGAACCTTCTCCACCGTCCAGCGTTTCATGCAGGCCATCGGTTCGGCCGTGTTCTGGCAGCTGTTGACGGGCCGGGTCGGCTGGTCGCAGGGCTGGCAGGGCAGGGTGGGATCGCGCAGCAGGTCAAA